>JAFWZW010000005.1 GCA_017517325.1 Clostridia bacterium
ACGGAGCATTTTTATCGTTTGATTGGTTTTAGAATAACCCAATACTGTGGCCGCCTTAGCGAACCGAATGCAGTACAAAAGAAATTCATCCACCACGGCAACGGCTATGATGGATGAAAGCGTTTTATTCTTTGTGCAAAAATTTTTGGAGGCTTGACGTTAATTCTGGGGCGGGGTGTAGTAAAGGGTCTTGCCTGCTTCCACAGAGCGGGTCAGCCAAACGGAAGCACCGATGACGCATCCGTCACCCACGGTGGTATTGCCACCCAAAATGGTAGCGTTGGCGTAGATGATCACGTGATTTCCGATATTGGGGTGACGCTTCAGATCCTTAATGGGGTTGCCCTTTTCATCCAGCTCGAAGCTCTTGGCACCCAAGGTCACACCCTGATAGAGCTTCACGTGATCCCCAATCACGCAGGTCTCGCCCACAACGATACCCGTACCGTGGTCAATAAAGAAATATTCGCCGATGGTAGCGCCCGCGTGGATATCGACACCGGTCTTTTCGTGGGCGTATTCCGTCATAATACGGGGCAAAAGGGGAATTTTCAAGGTGTAAAGCTCGTGTGCCAGCCGATAGATGGAAATAGCGTAGAAGCCAGGGTAGCAAAGGAGCACCTCTTCCCTGCTCTTGGCGGCGGGGTCACCCTGATAAAGTGCCTCGATATCCTTTAAAAGCAGACCCTTGATATGAGGAAGCCCCGCCAAAAAGGCCTCGGTAACGGCGGCGGCATCGGGGGTCTCGCTGCGGTGGCGGGCAACCTTTTCCACCAAGGTCTTGAGTTCATTTTCCACCTTGCGCAAAAGGGAAAGCCCCTGCAGCCCCTCCTGGGTGACAGAGCGGCTCTTGAAATAACCGGGAAACAGAAGGGATTGCAGATCCTTAATGAGATCCACTACTTCCTTTCGATTGGGCAGAAGGTTGCGGCAGTCCTCTCCGTCAGGGGCATTCTTCAGCCCTTGGGCATCCAGCTCCGCCCATATTTTTTCCAGTTTCATATAGCCCTCCAGAATCGTTTTTTTCATTATACAATGCCCCTTTTTTCTTGTCAAGGCGGCCCCGATCTGTTATACTGAAGTAAGAAACGAAAAAGGAGCCATGAAATGACCCTGATCCTCTGCCTTGATGAGAAAAACGGTATGCTATTCGGCGGTAAGCGCCAAAGCCGTGACGGTGCCTTGATCCAAAGGCTCTGCGGAAAAATCGGCGGTGCACGCCTGCTTGTGACCCCTTACAGCCGCGCCCTTTTCCCCGATGAAGCCCGGGTGATCCCCTGCGATCGGCCGGAAACGGAGGCACGAAAGGGCGATTTTTACTTCGTTGAGGACGGTACCCTTCCCCAAGAGGGCGTATCAAGGATCATTCTGTATCGCTGGAACCGCCGCTACCCCGGCACCCGCTTTTTCGACCCTGCCTTATGGCGCTTAAAGCTTTTAGAGAAAGAAGATTTTGCAGGTACTTCCCACGAAAGGATCACGGAAGAGATCTACGAGGTGCTCCTATGAAGCGCATCCTTCTGGCTCTGACCCTTGCCCTGACCCTCGTTCTTTCCGCCTGCGGCTTGCCCGCACCCGAGGTGATCCCCTCGCCCATACCGGAAACGGTGGATCTTACTTCCATGCCCGAGTTTTCAGGGGAAGCCTTCGTAGAGCTGAACGGCAACGTTCCCTTTTTCACAAAGGAGGAGATCACGACCGAGGCCTTTGAGACCTATTCGGAGCTTGATCTTATGGGTCGGTGCGGGGTGACCGTAGCCTGCATCGGAACGGAGCTGATGCCCACCGAAGAGCGGGGCAGTATCGGTCAGGTGAAGCCCAGCGGCTGGCAGACCGTCAAATTTGACGTTGTGGACGGAAAATACCTCTATAACCGCTGTCATCTCATCGGCTTTCAGCTGACGGGGGAAAACGCCAACGAGAAAAACCTGATCACAGGCACCCGCTTCCTCAACGTGGAGGGAATGCTCCCCTTTGAAAATATGGTGGCAGACTACCTGAAGGAAACGGGAAACCACGTGATGTATCGGGTCACCCCCGTTTTTCGCAGTACAGAGAAAGTTGCCCGGGGTGTGGTGATGGAGGCCTTAAGCGTGGAGGACGGAGGCGAAGGCATCTCCTTCTGCGTTTACTGCTACAACTCCCAGCCCGGGGTGGAAATCGATTACTTCGACGGCACCGCTCAGCTTTCAGAGGAGACTCCCTCCCAAGGGGAGGTGCGCTTTATACTGAATACCTCCTCCAAAAAGATCCACAAGCCCACCTGCGACAATGCAGGTAAAATGTCGGACAAAAACCGAAAAGAGACCTCCGCTTCCCTTTCTTCCCTGCTCTCTCAAGGCTACACCCAAGCAGGCTGCTGCTTTTAAAACACCCACGCAGGGCTGCCGCCCTACGCCCTTGCCGGGCAGGCGTTCCTTCTTTTGAAAAAGAAGGAACCGAAGAAAACTTTGCACTGAAATCATAAAGAATATATTCATCCATCATAGCTTTGAGGTTTGCATAAAGAAAATGCTCTGTACCAAAAGTACGGAGCATTTTTATCGTTTGATTGGTTTTAGAATAACCCAATACTGTGGCCGCCTTAGCGAACCGAATGCAGTACAAAAGAAATTC
>JAFWZW010000006.1 GCA_017517325.1 Clostridia bacterium
ATTTCTTTTTTTCTTTATGAAAAAACGGGTGCCTTACAAAAAAATGCCAAAAAACTATTGTTACCAAGCGGCTTTTGTGTTATAATAAAATAATAAATGAAAGAAAACAACGAAAGGCGCTTCGGCGACTGAGAACATTGAAGCAGAATTTTTTGGAAGCAGGCAGAGTTCGCAATACCCACGCCCTGCGCGGGGAAGTAAAATTTGAGTGCTGGCTTGACGGGGAAAAACCCCTTTCCGGTATATCTCATCTATATTTGAATAAAACGGCGGAAAATCCGCTGAAGGTGTTGTCTGCCCGTCGGCAGGGCGATGTGTTTTTAGTCCTCTTCGAAGGGGTAGATACCGTGGAAAAGGCAGGGCTTTTAAAAGGGAAAACTTTGTTCGTCTCCAGAGAGGAAGCGGACCCCAAGGGAGATAAGGTCTATTTTGCCGATCTTTTGGGTCTTCCCTTGGTGGAAGAGGAGACCGGTGAGACCTACGGCGTCATTCGTGAAGTGACCAGCCGCGGTGCGAGTGAATTGTTTTTGGTCCTCCTGCCCGATGGCAGGGAAGTGTATTTTCCCGCTGTGAAGGAGTTTATCGTTAAGATGGATGCAGAACTTGGAGTCTTCGTTCACGCACCGAAAGGAATCTTTGACTGATGGCCCTTCTTCGTTTTGATATTATGACTCTGTTTCCCCAGCTTGTCAGCGGTATTTGCGCCGAAAGCATCATCGGCAGGGCGCAGAAGGCAGGGATCTTGGAGGTTGTGACCCACAACATTCGGGATTACTCCAAGGATAAATTTCACCGTGTGGATGATACCCCCTACGGCGGCGGAAAAGGAATGCTGATGAAGCCTGATGTGATCTGTGATTGCTACGACGCCATTACCGAGGGCGCGGAAAAAAAGCCCTATACCGTATATATGTCCCCAAAAGGAACGGTTCTGACCCAAGCCAAAGCACGGGAAATGGCGAAGCTGGATCATATTGTGATCCTTTGCGGACACTACGAAGGCGTGGATCAGCGAGCCATTGATGCCATTGTAGATGAAGAGATCTCCGTTGGTGATTACGTGCTGACGGGAGGAGAACTCCCGGCGGCGGTGCTGGTGGATACCGTTGGTAGACTTGTGGACGGAGTTTTGGCGGATCCGGAATGCTACGAAAAAGAAAGCCATACCGAACGACTCTTGGAATATCCTCAATACACCCGCCCCTATGAATTTCGCGGGGAAAAGGTGCCCGACGTTCTCATCAGCGGTCACCACGAAAACATTGAAAAATGGCGGCGCGAAATGGCGCTGAAAATAACGGAAGAAAAACGCCCTGATCTGCTGAAGGATCAATAAAAAACGAAAAGGAGGAAATGGGCATGGCTTGGAAAAAGAACGGTTTTTCTCTTGCCGCCTGGCTTTACGAGCTGGGTGGACTTATCCGTTTTGCCCCCGAATCCTCTTTTTCTACCTCTGAGCCTGCTTCGGAGCGGGAGGGCGGGCGGCTGAACAACCTTTTGCTTCCCTATAAAAAGAAAGTTAAGAGCGCCCTTGCAAAGGGAGCGGAGCAAAGCGCTATTCTGACGTTGCTTCGCCGTTTTCTTCACAGCTTGTTTACCCTGCGCGTTCGCTCCTTTGGCATATTCTTTTTCAGCTGTGGCTTTCTTCAACTGGTATCCTATTTTGCCGCCTCCTTTCTTCCCGGATACGAGCCTCGGGAGGCCAATCTTCTTTTCGGCGTTGCGCAACTGTTTTTGACCCTGATATGCGCTTTCGCCAGAGGTGACGTTTCCGACGTGCTTCGACGCAGTTTTCTGTTCCGAAGGATCCTTCGCCCCTTGTTCGGCATTCACGAATGGCAGATCGCCGACGGCAAAAGTCGGGATTTTCACGGGGGAATGCTGGTGATCGGCGTGCTGATGGGCGGTCTTTCACTTTTTGTCTCCCCCATCAGAATCATGTGTTTTTTGCTGATACTGGCCCTTGTGCTTCTGATCTTTTATTTCCCGGAAGCAGGTGTCATCGGTTGTGCTATGGGGGCTACATTTTTGTCTCAGCGGGCTCTTTGGGTGCTGATCGTTCTTACTCTGATGGCCTTCCTGTTTAAGTGCGCCGTTGGAAAGCGCAGTCTCGTTTTTTCTCTTATGGATCCGGTTGCACTGCTCTTTTTCCTGCCCTTTTTGTCTTTGCGTAGCGAAGAGATGGTGCCCGGCTTTTTTTCCCTGTTCTTTCTTCTCCTTTTGGTATCGGACCTGATTCGTACCCTTTCGGGGCTGAAGAGTTTGCTTGCCGCCGTTACCGCCACTGTCCGTATTTTGGCCTTGTTTTTGGTAATGCGCTGCGGCATCGAGCTTTTGTTCCCCTCGGTTTTTCTGCAGTTTCAAGGGCTGAAGGCGTTTTTCTTCGTGAAGCCCGATGCGCCCGTCGGCATTCTCTTTGCTATGACGATTTCTCTGATTCTGGGTGAAATGCGGGCGGCGGAAAAGGGAAAGGGCTGGCATTTTCTCGGGCTTCTGGTTCAGGGCGCGGCTTTGTTCTTCGTGGAAAACAGCGCGATTTGGTTGGCAGCCGTATTGGGGATCGTCATTTGGATCCTTTTTGCCTATCGGGCAGGGCTTCTTCTGCTTTGTATGACGGGGCTTGCTTCCATTACAGCCCTCCGGTTATTGCCCGTGAAGATCTCGGCCTGGATCTTAGGTCTTTTCGGTGTGAAACGATCCGGTGTTCACAGCGGCGGCGACGTACAAAGCCTTTTGCAATTTTTCCGCGAGGAAGGCGGCATTTGGTTGATCCTCTTCTTTGCCCTTTTGGGTGTATTTATTTATGAAACGGTCTGCTTCTGTACCCGAACCACCAAAGGTGAGATCCATCCCCTGGTGCTGGGGGTGCTTTGCTCCGTGATCACGTTTTTCATTTGCTCCGTTCAGCACCTGCCTGCGGGGCACAACAGCTTTGCTCTTTTTACCGTGCTTCTTGCTCTTCCTGCTGCGGCGAAACGTGCCGCCCGCAGGGAAGAGGTGCGGTTGCCCTATTAGGCGGGAGGTGGATCGTGACGAAACGAAACGGTAAAGAAAAGCAGTCTCTCACCTTCTCTTATCTTGACGTGTTTTTTATTCTTCTTGCGGGCTGCATCATCAGCTTTGGGATCTATCTTTTTACGGAAGATACCGCCGCTGCGCCTGCGAAGGAGTATTGCGTAGAAGCAAAAGCCTTTTACAGAGAGGCGCTGATTGATACTCTTCCTCGGGAGGGGGAGGCGTTGTACGACGGTGCAGGGAATCAGATCGGTGAGATCCTTTCGGCAGAGGTGCTGTTTCCGGGCGCCAGATCGGAAGCGTATCTGACCTTCACTCTGCGGGGCGATCCTCCCGCGGTGGGAGAAAGCTTTGCGGTGGAGACCGCCACCGCCCTTGCAGAGGCGGAAATATTAAACGTAACGGAATCGGAAAGGAGTGAGGCTTTATGATCCGCAAAAGAAAGATCGGTTTTTCCGTTTTGGACGTGGTGATTTTAACCCTGGTGGCAGCTTGTATTCTGTCCACCGTTTTTCAGGATCAGCTTCGTACCTTTTTGGGGCAGTCTGACGGCGTAGCTGTGGAGGTTACGTTTTTGGTTGAAAACGTAACGGAAGCCTCGCGCAACCGTCCCCTTGCGGGGGAAGAGGTGACCCTTGCGGATACCGGTGCTTCCTTGGGTACTGTGCTTTCCGTTATGGAAAATAAGAATTTGTATGAAAGTGTGTCAGACCCTTCCGACACCATGGAGGTTTTGACTCTCACTTGTAAGATCCAAACCACTGCGGTAAAAACGGAAACCGGATACGAGGTGCAGGGTGCTTCCGTAAAGCCCGGAGGCACTCTTTCCGTAGAAACGCCTACCGCATCCTTCGTGATGCTGGTGACCATGGTGAAGGAAATCGAGATAACGGAGTAAATGGAGGAGAGAACTATGAGTATTGAAAACAAAAAGACCGGCGGTATCAGCGTTGATACGGAGCATATTTTCCCCGTAATCAAGCGCTGGTTGTATTCTGATAAAGATATTTTTCTGCGTGAGCTGGTTTCCAACGGGTGTGATGCCATTACCAAAATGAAACGGTTGGTTTCACTTGGAAAAGCGGAAGCGGAAGCGGATTGGCGCATCGACGTTCGTGTGGATCGGGAAATGAAGGAGATCCGTATCGTGGATAATGGAATCGGTATGACCTCTGATGAGATCGATCGCTATATCAACCAAATCGCACTTTCCGGCGCTTTGGAATTTATTGAAAAGTACGAAGGGGAGGACGCGGGCAAAAGCGGAATCATCGGCCACTTTGGTCTGGGCTTCTATTCTGCCTTTATGGTGGCGGATCGTGTTGAGATCCATACCCTTTCCTTCCAGCCTGATGCCGAGAGCGCCAGTTGGAGCTGCAGTGACGGCGGCGAATATGAAATGAAAGCGGGAAACCGCACCACCCGCGGCACGGAGATCGTTCTCCACGTGACCGAGGAAGAAAAGGATTATTTAGAGATTTCCCGCATCCGTGAGATCCTGGAAACTTACTGTGCCTTTATGCCGGTGCCCATTTACCTTTCTGCCGTAGGGGAGAACGGCGGGGATGAGCCCGTAAACGATCCCGAGCCCCTTTGGCTCAAGAGCCCTTCCGAATGCACGGATGAGGAATACAAGGCGTTTTATAAAAAAGTCTTTCACGATGAGAGGGATCCTCTCTTTTACGTTCATATCAATGCAGAGTTTCCCTTAAACTTCAAAGGGATCCTGTATTTCCCCAAGCTTCAGGATGAGTACGCCAGCCTTGAGGGGCAGGTAAAGCTTTATTACAATCAGGTGTTCGTGGCTGATAACATCAAGGAAGTGATCCCGGAATATATGATGCTGCTCCGCGGCGTTTTGGATTGCCCCGAGCTTCCTCTGAACGTATCCCGCAGTTATTTGCAGAACAGCGGCTATGTTACCAAAATTTCCAATCACATCACCAAAAAGCTTTGCGATAAGCTGAACGCTCTGTTCAACAACGACCGCAAGAGCCTTGAGGGCTTTTGGGATGATATCAAGCCCTTCGTGGAATACGGTTGTACCCGTGATCCCAAGTTTTTGGATCGCGTCAAGCCCATTTTGCTTTATAAGACCACGGAAAACGAATACCTCACCGCTCCTGAATATTTAGAGAGAAACGCAGGTAAGGGGGAGGAGAACACCGTCTATTATACCAATGATACCCTTCAACAGGTGGGCTATATCAACCTCTTCCGTGAGGAGGGGATCTGTGTGGCGGTGATGGATGGCATCATCGATTCCCGCTTCCTTTCCTTTATGGAAATGCAGGATCACGCAGTGCATTTTGTTCGCATCGATTCCGAATTGGATAAGGTCCTGAAGGCGGAGGAGCAGGCGGAGGAAAACGAGGCACTTTCAAACGTGTTCCGTCAGGTGATCCCGGAAAGCGTCACTCTGGTACAGGAAGTGATGAAATCCACTAAAACGCCCGCCCTTCTTACCTTGGCAGAGGAAAAGAGAAGACTTGGGGAAATCTTGAAGCAGTACGGCAAGACTCTGCCCGGTATCAACGTTCCCGAGGATGAGGTGACCCTTACCCTCAATATGAATTGTCCTCTGATCGCCAGAATCGCCGCTCTTTCTGCCGATGAAAAATCCGCGGAAAAGGCAAAGAAACTGGCGAGACAGGTGTATATGATCGCCGTCATTTCCCAGCGAGGCTTTACGCAGGAGGAGTTGCAGGAGTTTATTGATTCCAGCATTGATCTTTTGTATAACGCCTGATTTCAATAGCAAGGAGATATCAAATGGCAAATTTGTGGCAGTCTTTGATTGATTTTTTCTACTTCATCTGGAACCAGATCCGTTCCATCGGCGTGTGGGACGTTTTGGATATCCTGATTGTTTCCTTCCTTGTATATTATGTGTTTATTTTCGTGCGCCAGCGCCGTGCAGGAAAGCTGGCGCTGGGTCTCGTTGCCATCCTTTTGGTGATGCTCCTCAGCGACGTGATGGGGCTCAACGCTCTGAACTTCCTTCTGGAAACGGTCTTTGACGTAGGCCTTATTGCCTTGATCGTAATTTTCCAGCCGGAATTGAGAAGTGCGCTGGAAAAGATGGGCGGCAATTTCCGAAACCTTAAAAACATTACCGAGGCACAGGAAAAGCAGGAAGAAAAAATGATCGAGGAGATCTGCGGTGCCGCAGAGGATCTTTCCAAAAACCGTACAGGTGCCCTGATCGTACTGGAGCGCACCACCCGCTTGGGGGATGAAATCCGTACCGGCGTTGAGGTGGATGCCGCCGTGAACCGCCTTTTGATCGAAAATATCTTTTACAACAAAGCCCCCCTTCACGACGGTGCTATGGTAGTCAGAGAGGGCAGGATCCATTCTTGCGGGTGCTTCCTTCCTTTGACGGGTAACCCCAATCTGCCCAATGAGCTGGGTACCCGCCACCGCGCAGGTCTTGGAGTATCGGAGATCAGCGATGCTTTCGTTATCATCGTTTCCGAGGAGACGGGTGGCATTTCCGTTTGCAAAAACGGTGAGATCGACCAGAACGTAGCACCTCGCGCACTGCGGCACAGATTGATCAATGAATTTGGAATCCATCGCGAAAAGAAAAAGAGCATCATCAAGCGAAAGGGGGAGAAGAAGGGTGGATCAGATGAAAAAGAAAGAAAAGACAGCTTCGATATCTTCGGATAAGAATCTCGAGAAAAAGGCGAAGCCATCGCTCTTTGCCATTCTCTTTTCCGTTTTGGTGGCTTTGGTTCTTTGGTTTTACGTGCAAGATGCGGAAACCCCCGATTATAAAAAGACCTTTACCTCCGTTTCGGTGGAAATGCAATCCCTCTCCACGACTCTTTCCGTTATAGAAGGGGCAGAGAATACCGTGGATATTACCCTGATCGGCAAGCGTAGCGACCTGAACAAGATCAAGACCAGCGATCTGGTTGCCTATCTGGATCTCAGCTCCGTTCTGCAACCGGGTCATTACGAAAGTGATATCAGCGTAATGCTTCCCGAAGGGGCAGAGCTCTTTGAATGCTTCCCGAAAAAGGCCACGTATTTCGTGGATCAGACCGTTTCGGTCTCCGTCCCCGTGGCGGTGGAATTAGGTTCCTATACCGCGCCGGAGAGCATTGGCATCGAAGCGGCTCCCGCCGTAAAGGAGATCAGCCTTAAGGGGCCTGAATCCGTTTTGAAAACGGTGCGTCAGGCGAAGATCGTTACGGGTGAATTGGGTGAGGTCAATTCCAGCTTCGAGCGGAATATGGAATATGCTTTGTACGACGAAAACGGAGCCGTGGTGGAATCCCGCCACATCCTTCTGCCCGAAAAGAATCTGAAGGTTGCCTTTACCGTGTATAAAACCAAAGCGGTTCCTTTGACGGTGCAAAGCCTGCACGGCTGGTGGAAGGCTGAGGATATGCGCACTTCCGTTACACCGGAAACGGTAATTATAAAGGGTGAGCCTGCCCTTGTGGATGCGGTGGAGAGCGTGCCGGCGGTAATCATTGATGAAACCACGCTGGATTCCAACCGTTATACTGCGACCCTTGCGCCTTCCCAGCTGGTGCTTCCCACCGGAATCGCGCTTGGCGAGACCATCGGTGACGTGGGGGTTAACCTGACCCTTAACGATAACGGCGCAAGAAACCTGAGAATGAATCTGAATTCCAACCACGTGGCGGTTACGGCTCCGTCTGCAGAATTGACCTACGCCTTCCAGGCGACAACCCTGAATTTCAGGATCCGCGGAAGCTTTGAGACCATTTACGATGCAGACGTGAACGATTTTTATCTGAATATCGACCTTTCCGAGATCACTACCCCCGGTGAGGTGGAGGTACCGGTGCAGATCGTACAGACCTCTGCCAGCGAGGGCAAGTATTACCCCGTGGGCAGTTACACTGTCAAGTTGACCATTTCCTGAAAACAACAAAAAAGCGTGCCGTATCGGCACGCTTTTTTTGTGTCTCGCTTTAGCTGAAGCAGAAGAGCAGAATGACAACGGCGATCAGAATGACCCAAAGCAAAACGTCTTTACTGAAAATACCACAAGCGCAGTTCATCGTGTTACCCCTTTCTTTGATACCTGCCTTTTTGGCAGGCTCATTCATAGGATATGTGCCCGTACGGTTTTGGTGAGAAAGCGGAGAGACGGCAAAATGCAAAAAAATGAAAAAGCGCAAAATAACGCCCTCCGGATCCTGATTCTTTGGCAGAACGGGGGAGAAGGGGCTTTTTTTTAAAAAGCCCTTGTTTTGAATGCTCAAAAGCGTTATAATGAAAGGAAAGAGAGGAGGGAATGAAATGAACGGAAAATCCAATCAGGCAAACTGCGAGACCTGTATGTTCTTCGATTACGATGAAGAATGGCAGGAAGAGGTCTGCACTATGGATCTGGACGAGGATGAATTGGAACGCCTTGCCTCCGGTCACTATTCCTCTTGCCCTTACTACCGTTATTATGATGAATACAAATTTGTCCAGAAGCAGAATTAGAAAGGATCCGGTATGAGAATTGTAATCAAAGTGGGTACTTCCACCTTGGCACACGCCACCGGCAGGCTGAACATTCGCCGTGTGGAGGAACTGTGCAAGGTGCTCAGCGACCTAAAGAATTTTGGGCACGAAGTGATCTTGGTTTCCAGCGGTGCCATTGGAATGGGCGTTGGAAAGCTGAACCTGAAAAGCCGCCCGCAGGATATTCCCACCAAGCAGGCCGCGGCCGCAGTGGGTCAATGTGAACTGATGTACACCTATGATAAATTGTTTTCCGAATACAACCATACGGTGGCACAGATCCTTCTGACGGGCTACGACGTGCGCAATGAAGAGAGCCACAGCCACTTCTGCAATACCCTTTCCCGCCTTTTGGAGCTTGGAGTTCTTCCCATTATTAATGAAAACGATACCGTTGCAACGGAGGAGATCGTCATCGGTGATAACGATTCTCTTGCCGCCATCGTGGCCGTTTCCGCAAAGGCCGAGCTTTTGGTGCTCTTGTCGGATATTGACGGCCTTTACGACAAAGACCCCCGCAACGCCGCGGATGCAAAGCTGATCCCCGTGGTTCCCGCACTGTCGGATGAGATCATGGCTCTTGGGGGTGAAGCAGGCTCCGGTCTCGGTACGGGCGGAATGGCAACCAAGCTTCAAGCAGCTCGCACCGCAACGGAAGCGGGCTGTGATATGATCATCGCCAACGGAAGTGACCCTCACGTTCTCTACGGTATTTTAGAAGGAGAATCGGTTGGCACCCGTTTTTTGGCAGGAGGCAAACAATGAAAGAGACTGCTCAGATTTTAAGAGAAGCCAAGGAGGCCTCGCAGATCATCAATCGCCTTTCGGGCGAAACAAAAAACCTTGCCCTTGCCGCTATGGCAGACGCACTTTTGGAAAACGAGTCCGTGATCCTTGGGGAAAATGAAAAGGATCTGGAAGCCGCCAAGTGCTCCGTATCCGAGGTAATGCTGGATCGCCTTCGCCTTACAAGTGAGCGCATTGCGTCAATGGCAGCAGGGATCCGCACCCTGATCTCACTTCCCGATCCTGCAGGGAGAGAGCTTTCCCGCATTCATCGGGAAAACGGACTTGAGATCCGAAAGATCTCCTGCCCCTTGGGGGTGGTGGGGATCATTTACGAATCCCGCCCCAACGTGACGGCAGATGCCGCCAGCCTTGCCATTAAAAGCGGAAACGCCTGCGTGCTTCGCGGCGGCAAGGAGGCGTACCGTTCTTCCCGTGCCATTGTTGATAGTATGCAAAAGGGGCTTGAAAAGCTTTCCCTGCCCGCCAACGCCATTTCTCTGGTGGAGGATACCACTCGCCAAAGCGCAATGGAAATGATGCGTGCTCAAGGGTATCTGGATATGCTCATTCCCAGAGGCGGTGCGGGTCTGATCCGTGCCTGCGTGGAAAACGCCACCGTGCCCTGTATTCATACGGGAACGGGTATCTGCCACGTTTACGTGGATGAAAAGGCAGATCTTGAAAAGGCACTTGCTATTATTGAAAACGCAAAGTGCAGCCGCCCCTCCGTTTGCAATGCGGCAGAGGTGATGCTGGTGGCAGAAGGCGTTGCCGAAGCCTTTTTACCCTTGGTTTTCCAAAGGCTTGTGAAGGAAAGAAAAGAGAATCCCGTGGAACTGCGCCTTTGCCCCCGTGCGGCACGGATCATTGAAGGCAAGCCTGCAGGAGAGGCGGATTTTGATACGGAATTTTTAGATTACGTTTTGGCGATCCGCGTGGTCAAAAACGTGGAAGAAGCGATGGATCACATCAAGGCTCATTCTACCGGCCACAGCGAAGCCATCGTTACGGAGGATACCGATGCGGCACAGAAGTTTACCCAAGGAGTAGACAGTGCTGCCGTCTACGTGAACGCCTCCACCCGTTTTACAGACGGCGGTGAGTTTGGTCTTGGCTGTGAAATGGGTATTTCCACCCAAAAACTTCACGCCAGAGGGCCGATGGGGCTTGAAGAGCTCTGTAGCTATAAATACGTAATTTTCGGAAATGGAACAGTCAGATAAGGAGAAAAAATATGAAGATCGGTTTTATCGGAACTGGAAATATGGGCGGCGCTCTTGCTGCTGCCGTGGCAAAAAGCGAAGAAAAGCCCACCCTGCTCCTTGCAGATTTTGACGTAAAAAAAGCTACCGCATTGGCAGATTCTCTCGGCGCAACGGTGGCAGATAACCTGACCCTTTGTAAAGAATGCGATATGGTCTTTTTAGGCGTGAAGCCCCAGGTGCTTCCTGATCTTTTGAAGGAAATTGCACCCGTCGTTTCCCGGAGAGGCGATGTGCTGACGCTGGTTTCTATGGCGGCGGGCATTTCCTTGGAGAAGGTCTCCCGTGAGTTGGGGTGCAAAGCATCTCTGATCCGCATTATGCCCAACACTCCGGTTTCCGTAGGGAAGGGTGTGATCGTGTATGATACCCTGAACGTTTCTGCCGAAAAGGAACAGACTTTTTGCCGTTCCCTTGCATTTGCGGGCCTTGTGGAAAAGCTGGATGAGAGCAAGATCGATGCCGCCAGCGCCCTTCACGGCTGCGGACCTGCTTTCGTCTATCTCTTTTTAGAGGCGCTCGCCGATGGCGGTGTTGCCTGCGGGCTTCCCCGTGACGTGGCACTTCGCTTTGCCTCCGCTACTGCCGCCGGTGCCGCTGAGATGGTTTTGCAAACGGGCAAGCACCCCGGCGAATTGAAGGATGCAGTCTGCAGCCCCGGCGGTACTACCATTCAAGGTGTAAGAACGTTGGAGGAAATGGGCTTCCGTGGTGCCGCAACGGATGCGGTGATCGCCGCGTTTGAAAAAACGTTGGAACTTGGAAAATAAGGAGAAGTATAAAAATGGAACAGATCCCGCAGAAACGTTCTTTGAATTACAGAGGTATGTCTACCGATCGCAATATTGAAGTTGAAGATATCACCTTTCACGATCCCAGAAAAGCCCCCTTTCGCCTTTACGGCCTTGAGCCTTGCGGTGAGGGAGAAGCCTTTCGCCGTATGCCCTGGCGGGTAGCCAACGAGGTAAGCTGGAAGGTATATTCCCTTCATAGCCATACCGCCGGTGGGCGCGTGCGCTTTCGCACCGATTCCGACCGTGTGGTGATCGACGTTTCCTACGACCTTTTAGAGCCCCGTGCTTGTATGAGTCTCCTTTGCAGCGTAGGCTTTGATCTTTACGTTGAAGAGGACGGGAAGGACGTATATTACAATGATTTTCTTCCCCCTCTTGACTGCGAAAAAGGGTATCGGGCGCAGATCAGCTTTTCTCAGAGGAAGATGCGTACCGTCACCATTTATTTTCCTTTGTATAATGACGTAAAAGATCTGAAGATCGGCCTTTTGAAGGACGCCGCGTTGGAGGAAGCGCCGGGCTACGGTGACCGCCTGCCCCTTCTGTTTTACGGCTCCTCCATTACCCAGGGTGCCAGCGTAGCCCGACCGGGCCTCGGCTATCCCGCCAGAATTGCAAGAGAATTGAGAATGGACTTCAGAAATTTGGGCTTTGCAGGCTCCTGCAAGGGAGAACCCCGTATGGCAGAATACCTTGCAACCCAAAAGAGCAGTGCCTTTATTTTGGATTACGACCATAACTCCAAGGATCCGGAGGAATTGGCGGCGACCCACTACAACGTGTACCGCACCTATCGGGATCAGAACCCCGAGACCCCCATCATCCTGGTGACTCGCCCGGCCTGCCGCCCTTTGGGAAAAGCCGTACAGGGACGCCGCCGCGTAGTAATGGAGACCTACCTTCGCGCCGTCAGTGAAGGGGATCAGAACGTTTGGTTTGTAGACGGTACCTCCTTCCTTTCTATGGATGACCGCTTTGACGGTACGGTTGACGGTACCCACCCCAATGATCTGGGGCAGCACCGAATGGCAGCGATCATCGGTGAGGTGATCGCCTCCGTTCTCCGCAGATAAAAAAGAAAATCGCGACACGATTTCGTGTCGCGATTTTTTATCAGTATCCTCTGTAGACGCTGTCGATTCCGAAGTAATCCTCCATAGTGATCCAATCACCGTTGTTATAGAGGATCGATGCCAGCTCTTCACCAACGTAGCGATAGTGCCAGGATTCGAAAATGTATCCGGTCTCGTTGGTTTTATTTTCAGGATAACGGAGAATGAAACCGTACTTGTAAGCGTTCTCGTTGAGCCAGGCGAGGGCCGCGGCTTGACGGGGCTGCTTGGATTCCTGGGTGCCGGAGGCTACCAAGTCCATCGCAAGGCCGGTTTGGTGCTCGCTGTGACCGGGGCGAGCGGAATAGGTTTCTGCGTTTTCCACACCGTCTCTTCTGCAATAGTCGCGGAAGATCCAATCCTGATCGTACCAGGAGCGGTAGGCGCTTTTTACGTTTAGGTTATGTCCCGCCGCGGCGGCCGCACTTGCCATCTTCTGATAAGCCTTGGAGGTCTCGGGGCTCATCCAATTCGAGGTGTGAGTCTTGGGGAGCGGGTAGGATTTATTCGCAATAAGATGCCCGTCAACGTAAGCGATCCCGCCCTTTACCTCCAGAGAAAAGCCTTTTCTGGTGGTATAGGTTCCCTCCACCAGCTTACCGTTATCGTCAAAGGGAAGTGCCAAAACGGTGAGGGTGAAGGTGCGTGTGGCAACGTTTCCGGAGCTGTCGGAAGCGGAAAAGGTAAGAGGGTAGGAGCCGGGAACGCTCGTGTCGTAATCACCGGAAAGGGAAACGGCGCAAGAGGCGCCATTGTCGTCCTGTGCCGTGACACCCTGAAGGAGATCGGGCTTATCTCCCTTCATAACGGTCAGCCCTTCGGGGGCTTCGATGGTAGGGGGAACGTCATCGTAAAATTCCAGAACGAAGGTTTCCTCACGGATCTGCCCCAAACGGTTTTCGATCTGTACCGTTACCTGCTGTGTGCCCGCTTTTTGAGATTCAAATACGGCGTTCTCATTTTTCAGCGTTCCGTATTTTACCTCCGTTACCAGATCAAAAAGGGAAACCGTTTCACCGATGGCGTAGCGCAGTTTGGGCGAAATGGTCACAACGGGGGTTTGGAACAGATACAACACTGCACCCAAAACGGAAGCCAGTACCAGAATGGTAACAACGGTAATGGCTGTGTTCTTTCTTCTTCGTTTGTTTCTCCTTGATCTCATTTTTCCATTCTCATTTTTTGTTCATATAGTTCCAACCGTGGCGGCACATATCTTCGATGCCGTATTTTGCGCTCCAACCCAAAAGCTCGGTGGCTTTTGCGGTGTCTGCGTAGCAGGTGGCAATATCACCGGGTCTGCGCTCAACGATCTTGTATTTGACCTTCACACCGTTTGCCTTTTCAAAGGCTTTTACCAGCTCCAGCACGCTGGTACCGCGGCTGGTGCCTAAGTTAATGGCTTCGGCGCCCTTGTGCTCTGTTGCGTAATTCAGGGCCTTCAGGTGACCTTGAGCCAAGTCAACCACGTGAATATAATCTCTCACACCCGTACCGTCAGGGGTATCGTAATCGTTGCCGTAGATGGAAAGACAAGGAAGGATCCCTGCGGCCACCCGCGCAAGATAAGGGAAGAGGTTGTTGGGGATCCCGCTGGGGTTTTCACCGATGATGCCCGAGGGGTGAGCGCCGATGGGGTTGAAATAGCGCAGAAGCACCACGCTCCATTCCGGATCGGAATGGGCAATATCGGTCAGGATCTGCTCCAGCATCAGCTTCGTCCAACCGTAGGGGTTGGTGCAGGAGGTGGGCATATCTTCCTTGAAGGGCGAAACGTTGTTCATGCCGTACACAGTGGCGGAAGAGGAAAAGACGATGGTCTTACATCCGTGGGTACGCATCACGTCACAAAGAACCAGAGTGCCGGTGATGTTATTGTGGTAATATTCCATAGGGATCTGGATCGATTCACCCACTGCCTTCAGCCCGGCAAAATGGATGACGGCATCGATCTTGTTTTCGGTAAAAACACGCTCCATAGCAGCTTTGTCGCGAATATCCGCTTCGTAGAAAACGGGTCTTCTTTTTGCGATCTTCTGAATATCATCCAACACCTTGACGGAGGAATTGCTAAGGTTATCCACGATCACAACGTCGTGACCGTTTTCGATCAGTTCAACAACGGTGTGAGAGCCGATAAAGCCTATACCGCCGGTTACCAGAATTTTCATAAATATAGCCTTCTTTCTTTAGTTGTGAAATAGTTTTTTCGTTTGATATTGGGGATCGCAGGTGAGGTTCATTCCCAGCTTTCTGAAGGTACCTGCATCTGCTTCTGTCAGGATCACGGTGGAGTGGACCTCGCACCCTTTCAAAAGGGGAAGCTGATCAAAGGCGTTTTTGGCGTTGGTATCGTGTGCCGCCGCAATGGAGAGGGCAATGAGCACCTCGTTGGTGTGTAATCTGGGGTTGTGGTTTCCAAGATAGCGGATCTTCAGCTCCTGTACGGGCTCGATGACCTCGCGTGAGATCAGGTCTACTTCTTTGTCGATTCCCGCCAGCGCCTTCAGGGAATTGAGAAGCAGGGCGGATGAGGCACCCATCAGCTTGGAGGTTTTACCCACCACCACTCTTCCGTCAGGCAGCTCCAGGGAAGCGGCGGGCTCGCCCGTTTCTTCCTTTTTATCTCTTGCCGCCTGGGCAAAGGCTCTGTCTTCGGGGGCGATTTGGGCTTTGGTCATCAAAAGCTTCAGTTTGGAGATGGCACCGTCTACCGGCAAGCCTTTACGCTTGTCACACAGCGCGGTAAAATAGCGGCGCAGGATCTCGTTGCAGGAGGCCTTGCGGCAGGCATCGTCGTCGGTGATGCAGCTTCCCACCATATTGACACCCATATCTGTGGGGGATTGATAGGGGCAGGAGCCGTAGATCCGTTGAAACATAGCTCTGACTACGGGGAAGATCTCCACGTCACGGTTGTAGTTGACGCTGGTGGTACCGTATGCTTCCAGATGGAAGGGGTCGATCATATTGACATCGTTCAGATCCGCCGTAGCGGCCTCGTAAGCTAAGTTGACCGGGTGATTCAAAGGGAGATTCCAAATGGGGAAGGTCTCGAATTTTGCGTAGCCCGCTTTCGCGCTTCGCTGGCTTTCGTGATAAAGCTGGGAAAGACAAACGGCCATTTTTCCGCTGCCGGGGCCGGGGGCTGTCACCACCACCAGGCTTCGCTCCGTTTCAATGTATTCGTTTTTGCCATAGCCTGATTCGCTGATGACCTTCTGAATGTCCTCCGGGTAGCCTTCAATGGAATAGTGGCGGAATACGCGGATCCCAAGGGTCTCCAGCTTCTGCTGGAAACGGATGGCGGAATCCTGCCCTGCAAAGCGGGTGAGCACCACGCTTCCCACCAAAAGGCCGCATCCGCGGAAGGCGTCGATGAGGCGCAGGGTATCCTGCTCGTAGGTGATGCCGAGGTCGCCGCGCACTTTGTTTTTTTCAATGTCGTAGGCGTTGACCACCAAAACGATCTCAGCTTCATCTTTCAACTGCATCAGCATACGGATCTTACTGTCCGGCTGAAAGCCGGGAAGCACTCTGGCGGCGTGAAAATCGTCAAAAAGCTTACCGCCGAATTCAAGATAAAGCTTGCCGCCGAATTTGCCGATCCGTTCCTTGATCCGCTCCGATTGCAATTTTAAGTAGAGGTCATTGTCAAAGCCTTGTTTTCCCATGGTTCCATTCCTACCCACTATTAGAATATGATATACCATTATAATATATTTTTTTCCCCTTTTCAACATTCCTTTGAAAAAAACAGAGAAAAAATTCAAAGAAAAAAGGATGCACAACAAATTTGTTGTGCATCCTTTTTTGGTGATGGAATTACAGGCCGCAGCCGTCCAGCGTGTGTCGGAGCACTTTGGCGCTGTTTTGCAGTTCCTTCATTTCCTCGGGCAGAAGGGGGGGATCCACTTCGTTGACGATTCCCTTGGGACCCAGAACGCAGGGAAGAGAAAGGCAAACGTCTTCCTTGATGCCGTAGCGGCTGTGTGCCAAAGTGGAAACGGTGAGCACCGAATTGTTGGAAGAAAAGACGGACTTTGCAATGGTGGAAACACAGGTGGAAACGGCGTAGAAGGTTGCGCCCTTTCTTTTGATGATCTCGCCACCTGCATCACGCACGTCCTTTTCCACCCCTCTCAGGAATACGTCGGTCTGCTCATCGGTGTAGTGCTTGATGGAGCGGCAGTACTGACGGAAATTCATACCGATGATGCTGGTAACGCTCCAGGGGAAAACGGAGGAATCACCGTGCTCGCCGAATACGTAGGCGTGAATGTTTTTGGCGGAAACGTTCAGCCTTTGAGAAACCAGCGCACGCAAACGGGAGGTATCCAGCATCGTACCGCTTCCGATGATTTGGGAAGAGGGAAGCCCCGAGCATTTGATAAAGGCGTAGGTCAAAATATCAACGGGGTTGCTGACGATGACGTAAACGGCGTTGGGGCAGTAAGAGGCGATCTTCGGTGCGATATCGCTAATGAGCTCGGTGTTGATGCTGGCAAGCTCCAGACGGCTCTGACCGGGCTTTCTGCCGATACCGCTGGTGACAATGACCATATCAGAGCCGGAAGCGTCGGAATAATCGCCGGCATAGATGTTGAGAGGTGTGGAGAAGGGAGCGCCGTGGATAATATCCATTGCTTCGCCTTCTGCCTTTGCACGGTTGATATCAATGAGTACGATCTCGGAAGCCAGGCTTGCCTGGGTCAAGGTGTAAGCTACGGTTGCGCCTACGTTTCCGCTTCCGATGATGGTGATCTTTTTGCTCATGGTAGTTTCCTTTCCGAGTAAATTCGTTTGTGTTTTCGTATTTTATATTCAAATATTATAGGGATTTAAAAGGAAAAAATCAAGAGGATTCGGCTCTTTTTGAAATATTGATTACGAATAAAGCTATTTGAAAAATGTTATGAAAAAAAGGCAGGTCTCGCCCGAGTTTGACAAAATAATCGAAGCCGCGGGCTCTATAATAAAAGTCGGAGGATGCCATGAAAGAAATCGTTTATCTGGATGTTTATTTTGCTTGGAATTTTGTTCTGGATCTGGTTTCCCTGATGCTTGCGGGGCAGATCGTTTCCGAAAAAACAGGGTGGCTTCGACTTCTGTCAGCCAGCGCCTTCGGTGCTATTTTTTCTGCTTTGATCCTGATCTGGTCCCCGGGGCGCCTTTTGACCCTTCTTTTTGGCCTGCTTCTGTTTTTTCCGATGATCCTCATTGCCTTTGGCAAACGTTCTTTTCGTCGTTTTGTATTCGTTTCCCTTTTTGCTTTTCTTTCCGCACTGTTTTTGGGAGGTACGATGGAGTTCCTCTCGTATTACGCAGCAAGCACGCGTCAAGGGATAACCTTGGGGATCTTTCTGTCAGCTCTGTTTTTTGCCTTCGGGGCCTTCGTTCTTTGGGGGAAGAGCTTAAAGCGGAAAATGGAAAGCAGAGTGGTGCCCCTTTCCATTCGAAAGGGAGAAAGAGAGGAACAGCTCTACGGGCTTGTAGATAGCGGCTCCTTTTTAAGGGATCCTGAGAGCGGCGCACCTGTGATCATTTTAAAGGCGGAGTACGCAGGCTCTCTTTTTAGCCGCGAGGAAATGCTTCGATTTCGCTTGGGAGAAGGAGAGGGGATCGTGCCGATCCCCGTGCAAACTGCCTCTGGTCGGGGGCTGCTCTTTGCGTTTCTCCCGGAAGCGGTGCACCTTCACTGTCCGGGGAGAGAAAAACGAAAAAAGGCTGAGAGCATTTTAGTGGCGCTGGATTTTTCCGGCGGCGGTTTTGCCGGCTGTCCTTGCCTGATTCCCTTATCCATCTTATGAAAAAAACGGGAGAATGAGATGAAAAAAAAGAGTTTTAAGACAAAGAAAAAAGAAGGCTTTTTGAAAAGGTGGTATCATCGGATCAAGGCTTGGCTTGAAGAGCGAAAAAGCCGCGAGCTCTTCTACGAGGTCTATTACGTTAACGGCTCGGAGGAACTACCGCCTCCCTTGGGTGCAGAAGAGGAACGGATCTGCATTGAAAAAATGGAGCGGGGGGAAGATACCCTTCTTTGCCGCAATCTTCTGGTGGAGCACAATCTGCGCCTTGTGGTATATCTTGCCAAAAAGTTTGAAAGTTGCGGCGTTGGTATGGAGGACCTGATCTCTATCGGTACCATCGGTCTGATCAAAGGGGTCACCAGTTTTCGCTCTGATAAAAACATCAAGCTTGCCACCTATGCTTCAAAATGCATTGAAAACGAGATCCTGATGTTTCTGAGAAAGGCCGGCCGCGGCAGACAGGAGATCTCCATTGACGAGCCCCTGAACGTAGATTGGGATGGGAACGAGCTGCTCCTCGGGGATATTTTGGGGAGTGACGGGGAGGAGATACACCGAGAACTGGAGCGGGAGGAGGATCGGAAGACTGTGATGGAAGCGGTGGAAAAGCTTTCTCCACGTGACCGTCGGATCATCTCCCTGCGTTTCGGGCTTATGGGGGAGCGGGAGCTGACCCAGAAGGAAGTGGCGGAGAAATTGGGGATCTCTCAGTCCTACATTTCGCGCCTGGAGAAAAAAATCATTGCCCGTCTGAAAAAGGAGATCCTGGCAAAGACCTGCTAAATTTGAAAAAAGCCTTTTCTCTTTCATCTGTTTGTGTTATACTGATGAAAACACAGACAAGGAGAAGCCTATGGCAAACCCAGTCAATCTTTTGATTCCCGATCTGATTTGCAAGGAAGTGTACGACGTTCCCTTTTCCCGTTTTTGGGAAGAGGGGGTGCGCGTTGTGGTTTTTGATATCGATAATACGCTGGTTTCCTACGAAACCCCCAAGCCTACCCAAAAGGTAAAGGAGCTGCTTTCTCACCTTTCGGGAGAGGGCTTCTCGGTGGCGTTGGTCTCCAACAATTCCCCGGAACGAGTGGAACTGTTTAATGCAGAGCTGGGCTATTTTGCCGTGGCGGATTCCCATAAGCCGTTGAAACGAGCGTTGAAGCCGGTGTTCGCCCGTTTTTCCGTTTCTTCAAAACAACTGCTTTTGGTGGGGGATCAACTTTTGACCGACGTGTTGGCGGCAAGGCTCCACGGTGCCCGCGCCGTGACGGTGCTTCCCATCAAAAAGAAGGAGAATCTGTTTTTTCGATTCAAACGCTTTTTGGAAAAGCCCTTCATTCGTATCTACTACCGCAGGAAAAGAAAGGAAGAGAAAAAATGACACCGCTTCAAACGATTCAGGCAGGGCTTTCAAAAGGGGAGTGCGCCTTGTTCTTTTCTCCCATCAACCGGCGCTATCTTTCCCGCTTTCGCTCCTCCGACGGAATCCTTCTGGTAACGCGTGATCGCGCACGGCTTTATCTGGATTCCCGCTATTATGAAATGGCTTGCCTCAAGGAAAAAGAAGGGCTTCTTGCTCCGGGGATTGAGATCCTTCCCTCCGGCTTCCGGCAGGATCTGACCCGCTTGGGGGAAGAGGAAGAAGTGAAAACCGTGCTCTTTGAAGATCAGAGCCTTACGGTGGCACGCCTTCAAAGCCTTGAGAAAACGTATCCCGCCCTGACTTTTCAGCCCATGGGTACCCGTGTGGAGGAAATGCGAACCGTAAAAACGGAAGAGGAGATCGGCTATATCGCCCGCGCACAGAAATTGGCGGAAGAAGCCTTCCTCTATATTCTTCCCCGTTTGGAAAAGGGCAGAACGGAAAAGGCTGTTGCCGCTGAACTGGAATATTATATGAAGCTCCACGGCGCCGAGGGTGCAAGCTTCGGCACCATCTGCGTTTCCGGCACCCGCTCCTCACTGCCACACGGTTCTCCCACGGAAAACCCCATTGAAGAAAATACCTTCGTTACCATGGATTTCGGCTGTCTTCTCGACGGCTACTGCTCCGATATGACCCGCACCGTTTGCGTTGGTAAGGCCAGCGATGAGATGCGCTTGGTTTACGAAACAGTTTTGGCAGCCCACGAAGCGGCGCTGGCAAAGGTTGCCGCAGGGGTCACGGGCAAAGAGGTGGACGCTGCCGCAAGGGATCTGATCGCAAAGGCGGGCTTTGGTGAATACTTCGGTCACAGCACCGGCCACGGAATCGGGATGCAGGTCCACGAAGCACCCGGCTTTTCCACCCGTGCGGAGGGCAAGACCCCTGCAGGAGCCGTTCTTTCCATAGAACCGGGTATCTATCTGCCGGGCAAATTCGGCGTTCGCATCGAAGATCTGGTGGTGGTGCGAGAGGGTTTCGGCGAGAGCCTCAACGCTACGTCTAAGGAACTTTTGGAATTATGATGGCATTTTTTGCAAAATCATCTTGCAAAAAGGCAAAAACCGTTGTATAATACAAGGGTAAATTGATATTTTTTTGATTTTTGGAGGATATTATGGCAATTACAGCAGGCGATTTCAGAAACGGCGTAACCTTTGAAATGGACGGTGCCGTTATGCAGATCATCGAATTTCAGCACGTTAAGCCCGGTAAAGGCGCAGCTTTTGTTCGTACCAAGCTGAGAAACGTAATCACCGGCTCCGTGGTGGAAAAGACCTTTAACCCTACTGAAAAATTCCCCCCTGCATTCGTGGAAAGAAAAGAAATGCAGTATTCCTATGACGATGGTGATCTGTACCACTTCATGGATACCGAGACCTGGGAAGAGGTTCTCATCGGCCACGATCTGGTTGGTGACAACTTTAAGTTTGTGAAGGAAGAAATGATCTGTAAGATCCTTTCCTATAAGGGTAGCGCTTTCGCAGTTGAGCCCCCCATGTTCGTGGAGCTTACCGTTACCCAGACCGATCCCGGCTTCAAGGGTGATACCGCTACCGGTGCTTCCAAGCCCGCAACTCTGGAAACCGGCGCACAGATCAAGGTTCCCCTCTTCATCAACGAGGGTGACGTTCTGAAGATCGATACCCGTACCGGCGATTATCTGGAAAGAGTTTGATTTTAAACTTGAAGGAGTAAAAAGATGACTGTATCCGAAAAGGTAGCCTATCTCAAGGGTATGATGGAAGGTCTTGACTTTCAGGCCGATACCAAAGAAGCCAAACTCATCAAGCTTATGGCTGATATTCTGGAAGATATTGCTCTGGAGCTTACCGAGTGCCAGGATGATATTGACGATATCAACGAATACATGGAAGCAATGGATGAAGACCTGACCAACGTTGAGGAAGAGCTCTTTGGTGAGTTCGACGACGAGGAAGACGGTTGTTGCTGTTGCGACGAGTGTGAGGACGAGGATTGCTACGAAGTGGATTGCCCCCATTGCGGTGAGACGGTCTGCTTTGAAGAAGCCCCTGAGGCAGAGTCTTTCCCCTGCCCCGCTTGTGAAAAAGACATTCCCCTGAACTAAAAAGACGGCGAAGGTCCCCGGCGGATTGCCGGGGACTTTTTCCGTGAAACGGAGCTTTCAATGGAAAAGTTGGATCAAAATGCCCTCTGCCAACGTGGTGTGGATCTGTTTATGAGCGGTTGTAATTGTGCGCAGGCGGTTTACGGTGCCTTTGCCCCCGTTTTGGGGCTGGATGAAAAAGAAGCCATGCGCCTCGCCTCTCCCTTCGGAGGTGGCTTTGGCAGAATGCGCGAGGTCTGCGGTGCCTTCAGCGGTATGATGTTGGTGATAGGGAATCTCTACGGCTATGATTCTGCCGATCATCCCGAAAAGGATCTGCTTTATCCCCGTGTTCAGGAACTGGGCAGGCGCTTCCGCCAACAGTTTGGAAGCCTCGTTTGCCGTGACCTGCTTGCAAAAAAGGCAGAAGTAGGTGGCATAGCGTCTCCCCGCACTCCTGAGTTCTACGCCACGCGTCCCTGCGCCCGCTTCGTGGAGACCGCGTGCCGCATTTTGGCGGAATACCTTGAGGAGGAATATAATGACCAAACAAAATAAACCCTATCTTCCTTTGTTTTTGAGTTTTTTAAAGATCGGCGCTTTCACCTTCGGTGGTGGTTATGCAATGATCTCAATTATCGAAAACGAGGTGGTCAGCGAGAAAAAGTGGCTCACTCACGATGAAATGATGGATATTACCGTGGTGGCGGAATCCAGCCCCGGCCCCCTCGCTATCAATACCGCTACCTTCGTGGGCTATAAGACTGCCGGTGTACCGGGGTCTGCCATTGCCACTGCGGGCGTAATTTTGCCCTCTCTTGTGATCATTTATATTATAGCCATGTTTCTGGAAAATTTTTTGGCCATCAAGTGGGTGGAAAGTGCCTTTGGTGGCATTCAGGCAGCCGTTGCCTTTCTGATATTCGGTGCAGGTTGGAAAATGTTCAGTAAAATGAAAAAGAAAGCCCTTTCCCTGACCGTTTTCGGCGTTTCTCTTTTGGTAATGTTTTTGGTGAAGTTGGGTGTATTCAGCTTTTCTTCCATTTATCTGATCCTGATCTCCGCTTTTATCGGTCTCGTGGCCTACGGAATCAGCGTGATCCGGAAGGGAGGGGATGACCAATGATGACCTGTCTGAACCTTTTTTGGGAATTTGTCAAGATCGGTCTGTTTACCTTTGGTGGTGGCTACGGTGCCATTCCCCTGATTCAGGATGCCGTAACGGCAAACGCATCCTGGGGCATCACTCAGGAGTTTTTCTCCTATATGCTGGGCGTGGCGGAATCCACCCCCGGCCCCATTATGATCAATACCGCTACCTATATTGGAACGGTGGTCGGCGGTATTCCCGGTGCTTTCTTTGCCACCTTGGGGGCGGCAACCCCTTCTTTCGTGGTGATCCTTTGCATTGCAAAATTCCTCTCCGGATTTATGGAAAAAAAGAGCGTTCGCTGCGTTCTTGATACCATTAAGCCTTGCGTGGTGGGTATTATTCTTTCCACCGGCATCTATTTTATTCTTTCGGGTCTCATTCCTGAGATCGGCACGCTTTTGACCGATGGCTTTACGGCAAAGTTGATCCCTGCGTGGAAAACCGTTCTGGTATTCGCTCTGGTCTTTCTGGCAAGGCTTGGCTGGCGGCTCTGGAAAAAGAAGACCATTTCGCCCATTCTCTCCATCGCCATTGCCGCTGTCATCGGCATTGCGGTCTACGGGGTGAAGTAATGGAGTTTTCAAACTGGCAAAAGGAGCTTTTGGGGCTTCTTTGTGAAAAAGGACTATCGCGAGAAGACGTTTATTCCGTGATGCTGGTGCTTTCCCGTCAGGAGCTGGGAGAAAGTATGCTTTTCTGGCTGAAGGAGAATCCTTCCGCCGATCCCGATTCCATCTTCCAAAAGGCAGGTACCCTTGCCTTTGGGGAACGCTCTTGACAAATAAAAATATCTTTGTTATAATGCAAAAAACCGTAGAGCAAGAATAGTACTTCTCCCTCACCCTCTTTCAGAGAGCTGCCGTTGGTGTGAGTGCAGCAGAGAACGGGCGAAGGAATGGACTTGCGAGGGCAAACCCAAATGCTTCGGCAGAGTAGGGGAGACGGTGCCGACCGTTACCTCGGGCGCGTATGTCAGTACGTTTGAGTGCGTCGCATCAGCGGCGAATTTGGGTGGTACCGCGAATGATAATTCGCCCCAAACGGGTTTCCGTTTGGGGCTTTTGATTTTTAATTTTACCGTTTGGAGGAAAAGAATATGATTTTAAATGGTGTGGATTTTGAAACCTACTTTAACCATTATCCCGATAAGGAAGGTTATTTCGGAAAATACGGCGGTGTTTATATTGACGATAAGCTGAAAAATGCCATGGCTGAGATCACCGAGGCGTATTTTTCCATCTGTCAATCCAGAAAGTTTATTGCCGAACTTCGCCGCATCCGCAAAGAATTTCAGGGCAGACCTACCCCCGTTACCCATCTGGAACGTCTTTCCGATCTTTTGGGCGGTAAGGTCCAGCTTTACGCCAAGCGCGAGGATCTGAATCATTCAGGCGCTCATAAACTGAACCATTGTATGGGCGAAGCGCTTCTTGCTAAATATATGGGCAAGAAAAAGGTCATTGCCGAAACCGGTGCAGGCCAGCACGGCGTTGCTCTTGCAACTGCCGCGGCCTACTTTGGCTTGGAGTGTGATATCTATATGGGCTCCGTGGATATTAAGAAGCAGGCTCCCAACGTTGCCAGAATGAAAATTCTCGGCGCCAACGTGGTGGAGGTGACCCACGGTCTGCAGACGCTGAAGGAAGCAGTTGACGCCGCCTTCGATGCATACAGCAGGGAATATCAGGATAGTATTTATTGCATCGGCTCCGTTTTAGGTCCCCATCCTTTCCCGATGATGGTTCGCGATTTTCAGAGCGTGGTAGGCATTGAAGCCAGAGAACAGTTTGTGGAAATGACGGGTCATCTGCCCGATGCCATTGTGGCTTGCGTGGGCGGCGGTTCCAATGCCGCAGGTCTGTTTGCAGGCTTCCTTAACGACTCCGTTGATATCTATGGGATCGAGCCTTTGGGAAGAGGCCCCAAGCTTGGGGATCATGCCGCCAGCTTGAAATACGGCACCGAAGGCATTATGCACGGCTTCAACAGCATTATGCTGAAGGATGAAAACGGCGAGCCCGCTCCCGTTTATTCCGTTGCCAGCGGTTTGGACTATCCCTCCTCCGGCCCCGAGCACGCCTTCCTTCAGGAGATCGGCAGAGTGAAATACGACGTGATCGACGATGAAGAAACCATCGATGCTTTTTATAAGCTTGCCCGTCTGGAAGGCATCATTCCCGCCATTGAAAGCTCTCACGCCGTTGCCTTCGGAATGAAGCTTGCTAAAACCATGGATAAGGGATCTGTCCTCATCAACCTCTCCGGCAGAGGGGATAAGGATATGGATTACGTCATCGAAAATTACGGGATCCGCTGAGTTTTCAAAAAGAGATGCTCTTATGAGGCGTACTGTAAAGGATAGTAGTAGAGCTGTGTAGAAATTTTCTACACAGCTCTTAATTTTGTCTTACACCATAGCAAGCAGGGAAAATGTACGGCGCATTTTCCACTTTTCAGGAGAACCTAAAACCCTTTTCTAAACAAATATCATCTATTCAATAAATTGGAATTTATCTATCACTTGAAATAAATGCCTTCCACATCTCTTTTGTCAAAAAGTTAGTATGACCAACTCTAATTTCATTCATCAACGGAACTTCAACTTCCTCGCAAGTATGATGATAAGCAAAACCCAACTTTTCCTGTACCCGTTTTGAGTTGTTATTTCCATCATAGTATCCACACCAAATGGTGGTCATTCCAAGGGTTTCAAAACCGTGACGCAAAAGTTCCCGCGCTGCTTCGGGCATATATCCTCTACCCCAAAACGGCTTTCCTAACCAATACCCGAGCTCGCACTCGTCATCTTTCTCGGTCATATCCGTATGACCATTCAATTTAAGTTCAATAGACCCAATTGCTTTATTGCTGACCTTTTCACATATAGCATAACACTGGGGGCCATTTAACACATTTCTGATAATATTCAAACTTTCGGTGGTACTTTTATGAGGCGGCCAGCCTGCAATCGGGCCAACAGCAGGGTCTTTTGCATATTCATATAAACTTTCTGCATCTGTTTCAGCCCAACGACGCAATATCAATCTATCTGTTTCCAAATTCATAAAACTGCTCCTCCAAATTCTTATTTATCGGTCAGTTGTATTATAGCATAACTTGACCAACAAATAAAGAGAATATAAAAAACACCCACAGTTTAAAAAAACTACGGGTGTTTTCGTAACTTGTTGTACTGTCCTTAACAGTACGACTCCTACGGCATCTCTTTTTTTATCCAAATATAAACTAACAGTTGATTTTTCAAAAATAAAATAATAGCAAAACGCTATTGATTCTTGGTTTCGTTTTTGATAAAATAAGGATAGATTTCAAAGAGGGGGTGTTGGGTTGTTCGATCCCGATCAATTTGCAAGTCTGTTGAAAAAATATCGTAAGGCCAAAGGCCTTACGCAAAATGACGTTGCACAGGCTCTCTGGGTCACGCCGCAATCCGTTTCCAAGTGGGAGCGGGGAGAAGTGCTCCCTTCTATGGAAAAACTTTGCGCCCTGTCTAAGCTGCTTTCCGTTTCTCTTGACGTGCTTTTGGATAACCGCTCTTCGGATGTAAGGTGTTTTATCGGTGTGGACGGTGGCGGCACGAAAACGGAATTTGTTTTGATGGATGAAACGGGGCGGTGCCTGAATACCATTGTGCTGGAGGGGTGCAATCCCAATTTGTGCGGTGTGGAAAAAACCATTGAGATCATTTGCCGCGGCATTGATTATCTCCGTCCGCAGGATATGAATGCGTTGGGGATCTTCGTGGGGGCTTCCGGTTTTGCTACCGCCAATTACGCCGACGTGATTCAAAACGCTCTTTCCAAGGTCTATCCCGATCAGAAGATTGGTTGCACCACCGACGTTTCCAACGTCATTGCCTGTAGTCTTTCGCCCGATGCCTGCATCGCCGCCATCAGCGGAACCGGCAACGTAGTCTATAGCAAATACAGGGGCGAGCTCTGCCGTTTCGGCGGCACGGGCTATCGCTTCGAATGCGGAGGAAGCGGCTACGATATGGGCAGAGAGGCGATCTCCCATACCTTGCGGGTGGGGGACGGCTTGGATAAGCCCTCAAGACTTTCACAGCTTGTGACGGAAAAGTTGGGTGGTCCCGCTTGGTCCTATATTCAGGATTTTTACAAACAAGAGCCCGCTTATATTGCATCCTTTGCGCCTCTGGTGTTTAAAGGGGCAGAGGAAAACGATTCGGTTGCAGTCGAAATACTGCATCGCAATGCGGAGCATATGATCCGCCTGATCCGTCGGGCGAAGGAGCATCACCCCAAGGTGAAAAATGTGATCCTTGCAGGAAGCATCTTTCAGAAGAACAAGGTGTTTTATCAATTGGTTTCCAAAGGAATCGAGAAAGAACTTTCGGTGGAATTGGCAAAGCTTCCGCCGGTATGGGGTGCCTGTCTGCAATGCATTGCAATGTGTCGCATAAACAGTAAACCCAACGCAAACCTGTTTATGGAATCTATAGAAACGATTACTTGCAAAAAAGGAGAAAGAAGCTATGTTTCGTCAAAAAAATTCTGACCTTCGCCGTTATGAAAAAACGGTATTGAAATACGAGGCGAAGCCCGTTGAAACGGGAAAGATCCTGTTCTACGGCTCTTCAGGCTTCGGCAGATGGAAAGCAGCCCACGGAAACCGCCCCCTTGAGGAGGATATCCGTATGAAGGACGGAAGCCCTGCCGCCGTGAACCACGGCTTCGGGGGAAGCACGATGGAAGAAGGACTTTATTATTACGACCGTTTGGTAAAGCCCTGGGCACCCCGCGCCATTGTGCTGCGCTTCTTCCCTAATGATGTAAGCTGGGGCTACACACCGGAAGAAATCGTATATCTCCACAGTCTTTTCGTTCACCGCGCCGCCGCAGATTTTCCCGGCATCCGCATTTTCATTTGTGATGCGATGCCTCACCAAAGGTATGTGAACAATAAACTGTGGCAGACCATTGCCAAGCGCTACAACCGCCTGATCTCTGATTATTGTGACAGTAGAGAAGATCTCACCCTCGTGGATCAATCACGTTTTCCTGGATTTTATCCGGATCCCGAGAAGATCGGTGATTACAGTGCCATCCGTCAGGATATCTGGCAGGAGGATCAGCTCCACTTTACCCAAGACGGATACGATATTTACAGAGATCTGTTTCTGAACGCTTTGGATGAGTTGCTGCAAGGAGGCTGTAATGCTTAATACCGAAAAAAGAAATCCCCGCACCACCCATCTGGATCAAATGTCAACGATGGAAATGGTTCGGGTTATGAATGAAGAAAATATGGTTTCCGTTCTGGCGGTGGATCGTGCACTGCCGCAGATCGCGCAGGCTGTGGACGCCGTTGCCGCTGCCTTTGAAAAAGACGGAAAGCTTGTTTATATCGGCGCAGGAACCTCCGGGCGTCTTGGCGTCTTGGATGCATCGGAATGCCCCCCTACCTTCGGTGTGGATCCGCGAATGGTGCAGGGCATCATCGCAGGTGGGTACGAACGGCTTGTCAGTGCAGGCGAAAATGCTGAAGACAGCTACGAAGCGGGTGTTCGTGACGTGGAAAAACGTTTGATGGCAGGTGACGTTCTGGTAGGAATTTCCGCGGCAGGCGGTGCCCGCTACGTAGTAGGCGCATTGGAAAAGGCAAAGGAGTTGGGGTGCGTTACCGTTGCGGTCACCTCCAACGCCGATTCTGCCATTACCCAAAAAGCGGATATCGCTATCGTGTGTGATACGGGGCCTGAGGTACTCACGGGCTCTACTCGTCTGAAGGCAGGAAACAGCCAAAAGTTCGTTTTGAATATGCTTACCACCTGTGCTATGGCAAAAACGGGCAAGGTGTATGAAAACCTGATGATCAACTTGAAGCCCTCCAATGAAAAGCTGCGCGGTCGCGTGATCCGCATTACCGCTGCCATTCTGGATTGCTCCGAGAAAAAAGCGGAAGCGCTTTTGGAGCAAAACGGTTGGGATATCCGAAAAAGCGTGGAGAGCGTAAAATAACTGTGCGAAAGCAAAATGAAGGACCCGTTTCGGGTCCTTCATTTTGCTTATTTTTCCTTATAGTATAGTTGGCAGTGGCAATAGCCTTCAAAGTCGGGATCCTCCATCTGCCGACGGAACTCCTGACAAATACATTTGTTCTCTTCGGTGCGGCTACGGCGGCAAGGGCAATAGCCTCCGCTTTCCTTCAATCCTTCCTTGATCAAGCGTACCAGCTCTGCGTTTTCGTTCAAGCGGATCTTCATTGCAATTCCTTTATAATAAGCTGGAGCGCATCCTTGGGGTAAAGCCCCATCTTTTTCTTAACCAACTCACCGTTTTTGAAAAAGAGCAGGGTGGGGATGGCTTCGATCTGAAAACGGTCTGCCAGCTCGGGATTTTCGTCAACGTTGACCTTGCAGACGGAAAAGCCTTCCACCTCCTGATCCAACTCTTCCAGAACGGGGGCGATCATACGGCAAGGGCCGCACCAGCTTGCCCAGAAATCCACCAGAACAAGACCTTCGGTCTCGCGGATGGTGGCGTCAAAGGTTTTGTTTGTCAATTCGCGCATCTTAAATCTCCTTTCTGCTTCTTGACTTTTCTTTCATATTATATCATAATATTTGAGAAAGTATATAGTTAATTCAAATTTTCTTTGTAAGATCATTGAATGAAACCCCGCAAGGGAGAAAGAATATAAAGGAATGAAGAAGAAAAGGATGATCTGGTTGTTTGTTATCATAATCCTGATCCCGCTTGCATTTTACGGCGTTGCAAACGCTTATGCGATCCTGTTTGGGGAGCGGGAGCTATATGAGTTGGAAGATAAAAAGAAGCTTCCTGAGGGGAACGATGCCATTTTGGTTTTGGGCGCAGGTGTTCGGGCGGACGGAACACCCTCCGCAATGTTGGAGGATCGTCTTTTGACCGCGGTATCTCTTTGGGAGAGTAAAGCGGCAGAGGCTGTCATCGTCAGTGGTGACCACGGCAAGGTGGAGTATGACGAAGTCAACGTGATGAAGGAATACCTGATAGGAAAGGGGATCCCCTCTGACCGTATCTTTATGGATCACGCAGGCTTTTCCACCTACGATTCTCTTTATCGCGCCCGTGCCATCTTCGGCGCCGAGCAGCTGGTGATCGTAACGCAGCAGTATCATGCTTACCGTGCCTTGATGATCGGTAGAAGCATGGGGATCGATTGTACTGCCGTTGCTGCGCCGATCCTTTCCAGCGAAGCCACGGGCTATGCCAAACAGCCTTGGTATACCTTCCGAGAAACGGTTGCGAGAGCAAAGGATCTGGTCAAATGCTTCCTTCGCCCGGATCCTGCTTACCTGGGTGAGAGGATCCCGTTGGAGGAAAGCGGGGACGTAACTAACGATAAAAAGAGCCCTATCTTGTGAAAAATTACCAGTTGAAAAAGCTGTTTTTTAGGCATTCGTTGTCAAAATAACAAAAACCCAAAAAAATACAAAAAACCACTTGACAATTGAGGAAATGTTTAGTATACTGTAACTCCACCGCCGCCGAGGGGGTGGCCGAAGCAAGAAAGGGAGTCGAAAATTTTTTTGAGAAATTTCAAAAAAGTACTTGACAAACCAAAAAGCTTTGG
>JAFWZW010000007.1 GCA_017517325.1 Clostridia bacterium
CTACCGGCCGTGTTGAGAGAGGCCAGCTGAAGATGGGCGACGAAATCGAAATCGTCGGTCTGAAGGAAACCAAGAAGAGCGTTGTTACCGGTATCGAAATGTTCCGCAAGCTCCTCGACTATGCTGAAGCAGGCGACAACGTAGGCGTTCTGCTCCGCGGTGTTGACAAGAAGGAAATCGAAAGAGGTCAGGTTCTTGCTAAACCCGGCTCTATCAATCCTCACACCAAGTTTGTTGGTCAGGTTTACGTTCTCACCGAAAAAGAAGGTGGCCGTCATACTCCCTTCTTCAACAACTACAGACCTCAGTTCTACTTCAGAACTACCGACGTTACCGGTGTTATCAACCTTCCCGCTGACGTTGAGATGTGCGCACCCGGCGACAACGTTGATATGACCGTTGAGCTGATCGCTCCCATCGCAATCGAAAAGGGTCTCCGCTTCGCTATCCGTGAAGGCGGCAGAACCGTTGGTTCCGGTGTCGTTACCGAAATTATCGGCTAATTTAATACAGATCTTCAGGGGTTGGTGTAATTCCACACCGGTGGTATAGTCCACGAGCGAAAGCTGAGCAGGCGTAATTCCTGCACCGACGGTAAAGTCCGGATGATAGAAGATCGCAACGCAACGATTGTTGTGCCTAACTGCGCCCCTGTGTTTTCACAGGGGCGCATTCTTTTTTTCGGAGGTTGTATGAACAATCAAAAAATGCTTCGCAATATGGCGAAGATCGCCATTTTGGCATCCCTTGCAGGTGCCCTGAATCTCCTTACCTTTCCCATCCCGCTGTTTCCGCCCTTTTACGAGATCGATCTTTCGGATGCAGTGGTGCTGATGGGTGGCTTTGCTATGGGGCCCTGGGCGGCTGTGATCATAGAGGTGATCAAGCAGATCATAAACATTTCTGTAAACGGCAGTATTACTGCTTTCGTTGGGGAATTTGCAAATTTTCTGATGGGCGTTGCCTTCGTGTTTCCCGCGGCGTTGATCTATCAAAAAAAGAAAACTCTGAAGCGTGCGTATCTGGGAATGCTCGTGGGTCTTTGCTCTCTGGTAGTGCTTTCCGCCCTTCTCAATTATTTCGTTTTGATCCCCGCTTACGCCAAGGCTTTTGGTCTGGATACGGTCTTGAAGATGGCACAGGGAGCCATCCCCGCAATTTCGGATTTGAAAACTCTGGTGCTTTTTGCTACGGTGCCTTTCAACTTACTGAAAGGGCTTCTCTGCGGCGCCGTAACGGCACTTTTGTATAAACGGCTCTCGCCGCTTCTCCATAAATAATGATGGAGGTCTTGCTTGCGAGAATTGAATCTCTTCTTTCTGAAAAGGACTTGGTGACTCTTGCCATCGACGGCCCCTGCGCATCAGGCAAGACCACGCTTGCAGCCTTCCTTGCAGATGCCTTTGACGGGCAGGTGATCCATATGGACGATTTTTTCCTCAGACCCCATCAGCGTACTAAGGCGCGCCTTTCGGAGGTGGGAGGAAATCTGGATCGTGAGCGCTTTTCGGAAGAGGTATTAAAGCCCCTTTCCGAGCAAAAAAACTTTTCCTACCAGCCCTATCTTTGCAGCGAAGGGAGGCTGGGTTACCCCATTGCCGTTATTCCAAGGGGTCTTGTGATCCTTGAGGGGAGCTATTCCCAGCACCCTGCTTTCGGGAAACCTTACGACCTGACGGTATTTTGTACCGTCAGCCCGGCCTTGCAAAGAGAGCGGATCCTGAAGCGGCCATCGCATCTGCATAAGCGCTTTTTCCAAGAGTGGATCCCTATGGAGGAGACGTATTTTTCACAGTTTCAGATCGCCGAACGTTCAGATCTGGTGCTTCAAGAAAGAGACGGTTGACATACCGTCTCTTTCTTGTTATGATGGGACCATGAGATAAAAAGGAGGTGGCGCCGTGCGCTCGCCCGTCGATATTGCGTTGTTTTCAGCAGCTGAGATCCTTTTGGTATTGGGGCTTCTTTGGCTTTTTACATCCGGCATTCCCGCGCTGGTGGTGATGATCAAGCGCTTTTTCTTTGCCCGGAGGTTGGAAAAATTCTGTCGAAAAAAAGGATATGCCCTTACTTGGGTGCGGCCTTGGCATCGCAGTGTGTTCCGTCAGGGAATGGGGTATGATTTCGTAATGACCGCTCGGGGCAAGAATTATCACGTGACCCAGATCTCCGCCCGTCACCGCCACCGTGAGCATCTGTTCCAATCTCCCACGGAAATGGTGATCCGCAGAGTATTCCGACTGCGTGGCGTGCGCGGGGGAAGAGTGGTTTCGCGAATGTACAGCATTGACCTGGGCGTTTCCGAGCAGAGCCGCCCCATTGATCTGACCTGCCCCGTGCCGGAGGGAGATGAAAAGCTGCTTTTGTTTTACCCTGTATCCCGTGACGTGACCTGCTTGCATCAGGGTGGGAAAACGCCCGTGGGCAACGGCGATCCTATTTTGGAAGGGTACCGCTTTTTAAACCGCAGTGCTTTTTTTGAGGAATTCAGCGGGGAAGGGCGATACCTGAAAAAGCGCAATCCTTGGGATATGATTTGAAAAAGCAGGCTTCAAGAAGCTTTGCGATTCTGCCGTTTACCTTTCTTTTTTTCGGTAAAAAATAGGGAAATAATGTCGATAATTTGTTGACAACCAAAATGGTTTGTGATAAGATAACTTTGGTCGGTTTTTTCGTCGATTTTGACGATGAAAGCGCTTTTGTTTTGTATGTAACGCTACCTTGCAAGGGGGGCGTTTGCATAAAATAAAAAGAAAAAAGAGGAGTATTGAAAATGAAAAAGTTACTTGCAGCACTTCTCGCAGTTGTAATGCTCTTTGGCCTTGCAGCTTGCGGAACCGCAGATGAAGCAGGAACTGCCGAAGGTGGCGAAGAAAGCACACTGAAGGTTGGCTTCATCTTCCTCCACGACGAGCAGTCTACCTACGACAAGAACTTCATGGATGCCGCTAAAAAGGCTTGTGAAGAAATGGGCGTAGATTATGCTCAGAAGACCCAGATCCCCGAGTCCAAGGACTGCTACGACGCAGCAGTTGAACTCATCGAAGTTGACGGATGCGACATCATCTTTGCCGATAGCTTCGGTCACGAATCCTTCCTGATTGATGCAGCCAAAGAGTATCCCGACGTAGAGTTCTGCCACGCTACCGGTACCCAGGCTCACACCGCAAACATTGCAAATTTCCACAACGCCTTCGCTTCCATTTACGAGGGTCGTTACCTTGCAGGTGTTGCTGCAGGTCTCAAGCTCAACGAAATGATCGCTGACGGTACCATCACCGCTGACAAGGCTAAGATGGGCTACGTTGGTGCATTTACCTTTGCAGAAGTTATGTCCGGTTACACCTCCTTCTACCTTGGCGCAAAGTCTGTTTGCCCCTCCGTTACCATGGACGTTAAGTTCACCGGTTCCTGGTATGACGAGCAGAAGGAAAAGGAAGCTGCTCAGGCTCTCATCAGCGGCGGTTGTGTTCTCATCAGCCAGCACGCAGACTCCATGGGTGCTCCCACCGCTTGTGAAACCGCAGGTGTTCCCAACGTTTCTTACAACGGTTCTACCGAGGCTGCTTGCCCCAACACCTTTATCATTTCCTCCAGAATTGACTGGACTCCTTACTTCAAATACATGATCGAATGTGTAGAGAAGGGTGAGAAGATCGCTACCGACTGGACCGGTACCATTGAGACCGGCTCCGTTGCTCTGACTGCTCTCGGTGCAAAGGCTCCTGCTGAAGGAACCGCCGCTAAACTGGAAGAGGTTAAGGCTAAGCTTCTTGATGGCTCGCTCCACGTATTCGACACCGCAAACTACACCGTTGGCGGCAAGAAGGTTGAAAGCTACAAGGCTGACGTTGACACCGACAAGGATTTTGCTAAGGATACCGAAGTAATCGAGGATGGCGTGTTCTACGAATCCAAGCATCGCTCCGCTCCTTACTTTGACGACAGAATCGACGGTATCACCCTGCTGGACGAGAATTACGGCTAATATCTTAATCTAAGGTTTAAGGCGAGGGAACTCCCTCGCCTTAAACTAATTTTGAAGAAATGGCTATCCGGGATGATAGCCATTTCTTGAGAATTATCAATGAAAACGGAGGGCTTGGATCTTGAAGCAGTGTGCAATCGAACTGAAAAATATTACCAAGGTCTTTGGTAAGGTGGTTGCCAATAAAAACGTGAATCTGACCGCGTACCGCGGTGAGATCCTTTCCATTTTGGGAGAGAACGGAAGCGGCAAAACTACCTTGATGAATATGATTTCCGGCATTTATTTTCCCGATGAAGGGCAGATCTGCATTGATGGGGAAGAGGCGGTGATCACTTCTCCCAAGGACGCCTTTGCCTATAAGATCGGTATGATCCATCAGCACTTTAAACTGGTAGAAGCATTCAGCGCCGCTGAGAATATCATTTTGGGTCTGGATGAAGGCAAGTACGATCTGAAGGCTTCTACGGAAAAGATCCGTGCCATCAGCGAGCAATACGGCTTTGATCTTGATCCCGAAAAGAAGATCTATACCATGTCGGTTTCCGAAAAGCAGACCGTTGAGATCGTGAAGGTTTTGTATCGCGGTGCCGATATCCTCATTCTGGATGAGCCCACCGCTGTTCTGACACCTCAGGAGATCGAAAAACTCTTTGCCATCCTCCGCCGTATGCGTGAGGACGGTAAGTGCATCGTCATCATTACCCACAAGCTTCACGAGGTGCTTTCCCTTTCGGATCGTGTCTCCGTTTTGCGCAAGGGTGAATACGTGGGCACGGTAAAGACCGCTGAAACCAGCGAGTCTGAACTTACCGAAATGATGGTGGGAAAGAAGATCTCCCTGAATATCGATCGCAGTGAGCCGCAGAACGTAGAGCCCCGCCTTGTGGTGGAAGCCCTTGATTGCTGTGACCGCAGCGGCGTGAAGGTACTGGACAACGTTTCCTTTACCGCCAACGCAGGAGAAATTCTGGGTATCGCAGGTATTGCCGGCTCCGGTCAGAGAGAACTTCTGGAAGCCATTGCCGGCCTTCAGCAGCTGCAGAACGGCTCCATTTTCTACCATAACCCCAAAACGGGAACGGTGGAGGAGCTTCGTGGCAAGACCCCCCTTCAGATCCGTGAGCTGGGTGTTCGTCTTTCCTTCGTTCCCGAGGACCGCTTGGGTATGGGCCTGGTTGGAAATATGGATATTACGGATAATATGATGCTCCGCAGCTACCGCAAGGGAAGAGGCGTTTTCGTAGAGAGAAAAGCCCCTAAGGAATTGGCAAAGAGTATTATTGAGACACTGGAGGTGGTTACTCCCGGTGCCACCACTCCCGTCAGAAGGCTTTCCGGCGGTAACGTGCAGAAGGTGTTGGTGGGGCGTGAGATCTCCGCTTCTCCTACGGTTTTGATGGCCGCTTATCCCGTTCGCGGCCTGGATATCAACTCATCGTATCTGATCTACAATCTGCTCAACGAGCAAAAGAAAAAAGGCGTTGCCGTGGTCTTCGTGGGCGAAGACCTTGACGTACTCATTGAGCTTTGCGACCGCATTATGGTCATCGGCTCCGGCCGTATTACCGGTGTGGTTGACGGAAGAAATACCACCAAAGAAGAAATCGGTCTATTGATGACCAAAACGGGCGAGGAAGGAGAGAAGTGATGAAGGATAAAGCTGTAGCAAAGAAAAAGCACGAGCCTCTTTTCCACGTGGTCAAGCGTGATGATCTTGCTTGGTGGCAGGTTTGGCTCATCCGTGGCTTTACTATCGTTTTGGGCGTTCTTCTGGTCATCTTCTTTTCCATGATGATCACGGGCAAAAGTTTTGATAAGACCTTTGATATTATGTTCCGCGGCGTTTTCGGCCGACTGATGAAGGGCAGCACCACCATGCTTTGGAAGTATTTGCAGGAAATTGCAATACTCCTTTCTCTGGCGCTGGCTCTGACTCCTGCTTTCAAGATGAAATTCTGGAACTGCGGTGCAGAAGGCCAGGCGTTGATGGGGGGCCTTGCTTCCATTATGTGTATGATCGAATTGGGCGACCGCCTTTCTTACCCCGTTCTCATCTGCGTCATTGCCATTACCAGTATTTTGGCAGGCGCCATCTGGGGCCTGATCCCTGCCATTTTTAAGGCGCTCTTCGGAACCAATGAAACCCTTTTCACCCTGATGATGAATTATATCGCTACCCAGATCATCGCTTATTACGTTTATATCAAGGGCGGCGGATCCAACGTAATCAATCCCGTTGAAGCCGGAAACTTCCCCAAGGTGGGCAACAACGATTACTTCGTTAACATCGTGGTGGTTGCCGCCATTACCCTGATTATGTATATCTACCTGCGCAGTAGTAAGCAGGGGTATGAGATCAGCGTTGTGGGCGAAAGCCAGAACACGGCTCGCTATATCGGCATCAACGTGAAAAAGGTTATTATCCGTACTATGGTGATCTCCGGTGCTCTTTGCGGTGTGACCGGTATGCTTCTGGTTGCGGGTAAGGACCATAGCATCAACGTGAACAGCGTAGGGGGTCAAGGCTTTACGGCTATTCTCATTTCCTGGCTGGGTCAGTTCAACCCCTTCATTATGGCGATTATGACTGCCATCGTGGTATTCCTGCGAATTGGTGTTGCCAAGGTTGCGGATACGGCTCTGCTCAATTCCTCCTTCTCGGAGATTATGGTAGGACTTGTGATCCTGATGCTGGTAGGTTGCGAATTTTTCGTTCGTTATTCCATTAAATTCAAACGGAAAAAGGAGGCAAAAGCATGATCGTTCAGTTTCTTTGCCGTGCCATCCTTCTGGGTGTGCCGATCCTTTATGGCTCCACAGGTGAGATCATCACCGAAAAATCGGGCCACTTGAACCTGGGTATCCCCGGTATTATGTACGTGGGCGCCATCAGCGGCGTGGTTGGCTCCTTCCTTTATGAAAACGCTTGCGGCAACGACATTGAAAAGATGAACGCCGCTCTGGCGATTCTCATCCCCCTTCTTTCTTCCATTGTGGGCGCGGTGCTGATGGGGCTGATCTACAGCTTTCTCACCGTTACCCTCCACGCCAATCAGAACGTAACGGGCCTTGCACTGACCACTCTTGGTATCGGCCTTGGAAACTTTCTTGGTGCTTCTTTGATCAGCATCACCAAGAGTGAGCTTCCCTCCATTGCTCTGACCAAGACCAGCTCCTTCTTCTCCGTTAAGGCTCCTTTTGCGGATAAGCTGGGCCCCGTGGGTGAGCTTCTCTTCTCCCACGACTTTCTTACCTATCTTGCCATTGCCATTGCGTTGGTGGCTTCCTACGTTCTCAACCGCACCCGCGTGGGTCTAAACCTTCGCGCCGTAGGCGAGAATCCCGCCACCGCCGATGCCGCAGGTATTCGCGTTTCCAAGTATAAGTACGTGGCAACCTGCATCGGCAGTGCCATTGCAGGTCTGGGCGGTCTTCAGTACGTAATGGCTTACGCCAGCGGCGTTTGGTCTAACAACGCTTTCGGTGATCGCGGATGGCTGGCCATTGCGCTGGTTATCTTCGCTTTGTGGAAGCCCTCCATCGCCATTCTCGGCTCCTTCCTCTTCGGTGCCCTTTGTAACGCCAACAATTACATACAGGGCTTGGGAGCGGAAACGCAGGAACTTTTTAAAATGCTTCCTTACGTGGTTACCATCATCGTTCTCATTATTACCAGTATGAGAAAGAAGAGGGAATATCAGGCACCCGAAAGCCTTGGTCTCCCTTACTTCCGCGAAGAGCGATAAGAAATTTCAATGCAGACGAAGCCTTTGGCTCCGTCTGCATTTTTAATGGGACAATCTTTTTTCATTTTTTACTTGACAAACGAAAAAATGATGGTATAATAATGCAGGTGTAAAGAAAAAATATTTACACTTAAGAAACGGAGGAGCAGGGATGTTTGAAAAAGATTTATCACTTGCTCTTTTGTACGACCTCTATTCCGCCCTTCTTTCCGAAAAAAAGAGAGAAGTGTTCGAGGGGTATTTTCTTTCCGATCTCTCCCTTGCGGAAATTGCGGAGGAGACCGGCACCAGCCGTCAGGCGGTGCGGGATCTGATCTCCCGTACCAAAGGAGATCTAACCTTCTTTGAGGAAAAGATCGGTCTGATGCAGAAACGCAACCAGCTTCTCTCACTTTGCGATGCCTTGGAACAGGCACAGCCGGAGGAGCTGGAGGTTTTGATCCAAAGGATCCGCGAGGTCCTGTAAAGGAGGTGGGAGAATGTTCCAAAGTCTAATGGACAAAATGGCATCTGCCTTTCAGTCCTTCAAAAACAAGGGAAAGCTGACTCCCGCTGACGTAAAAGTAGGAATGCGTCAGATCAAGCTTGCATTGCTTGAGGCAGACGTTAACTTTAAGGTCGTTAAAGAATTTGTCAATCGCGTCAGCGAGCGCGCCGTTGGTCAGGAAGTGCTGGAAAGCCTGCTTCCTCATCAGCACATCGTAAAGATCGTGCGGGAGGAATTGATCGCCATTATGGGCGAGACCAACGAAAAACTTGCCATTTCATCAAAGCCCCCGACGATCGTAATGATGTGCGGTCTGCAGGGTAGCGGTAAGACCACCCACAGCGCAAAGCTTGCCCGTATGATGAAAAAGCAGGGGAAGCGCCCCCTTCTGGTGGCTTGTGATATTTACCGACCCGCCGCCATTACGCAACTGAAGGTAGTGGGTGAACAGGTAGAGGTTCCCGTATTTGCCATAGAAGATTGCAAGGATGCGGTGAAGATCGCCCGTGAGGGTGTGAAGCACGCAGAAAACAACGCCTACGATCTGGTGATCCTGGATACTGCCGGTCGGCTCCACGTAGACGAAGAATTGATGGAAGAGCTTCGCCGGATCAAGGAAACGGTGAGCCCTACCGAGATCCTTTTGGTGGTTGACTCGATGACCGGTCAGGACGCTGTGAACGTTGCGGAAAGCTTCAACGAGCTTCTTGATATTACTGGTGTTATTCTTACAAAGCTTGACGGCGATACCCGCGGCGGTGCCGCACTTTCTGTTCGCTTCGTAACGGGCAAGCCCATTAAGTTTATCGGTGTGGGTGAAAAACTGGATCAGATCGAGCCCTTTTATCCCGACCGTATGGCAAGCCGTATCATTGGTATGGGCGACGTACTCACCCTTATTGATAAGGCTGAAGCAGCCTTTGATGAAAAGCAGGCGAGGGAAATGGAGCAGAAGCTCCGCCACAATGCCTTTACCTTAGAAGATTATATGGAGCAGTTCGAGCAACTGAAGAAGATGGGATCCTTGGATCAGCTGATGGGTATGATCCCGGGTATGAAGCCCGGTGCCCTGCAGGATGCCAAGATCGATGAAAAGCAACTGGATCGGACCCGCGCTATCATCCAATCTATGACGCCTCGGGAACGTCAGAAGCCGGACATCATCAATTTTTCCCGAAAGAAACGCATTGCCGCCGGTTGCGGTCAAACGGTGGAGGAGGTCAACCGCCTGCTCCGTCAGTTTGAGGCTATGAATAAAATGATGAAGCAGCTCACCGGCAAAAAGGGTAAGTTTGGCAGAATGAAATTCCCGTTTCAGGGATTTTAATATTTGAAGGAGGTGAATGAAATGGCAGTAAAGATCAGACTCAGAAGAATGGGTGCTAAGAAGGCTCCTTTCTACCGCGTAGTTGTTGCAGATTCCCGCTATCCCCGTGATGGCAGATTCATCGAGGAAATCGGTACTTACAATCCCCTTATGGATCCCCCTGCAATCAACATTGACGTAGAAGCAGCTAAGAAGTGGATCTCCAACGGCGCACAGCCCACCGAGACCGCAAAGAGCATTCTTAAGAAAAGCGGCGTAATCGAATAATCAAGGAGTAGATTATGAAACAGATACTCATTGATATCGCGAAGGCGCTGGTATCCAAACCCGAAGAGGTTGTTGTAGTTGAGCGTCAGGATGGAAACGTACTTCATCTGGAGCTTAGCGTGGCGCCCGAGGATATGGGTAAGGTGATCGGCAAGCAGGGCCGTATCGCAAAAGCGATCCGCTCCGTTATGAAAGCTTGCGCAACCAAAGAAAACAAAAAGGTTATGGTGGATATCATCTGACCGGTTTGTAAAGAAAAGACAAGGGAATTATCCCTTGTCTTTTCTTTTAGGCAGTGTTCTTTCTATTATATATATGGTAGATGCGCGGGATATATTTGCGAAGAAAACGGAAAAGGTACAGGGCGCAAAGGGAGAGGAGAAACCAGAAGGAGGTAAAGAGAGGGCAGATCTGTCCCGCCAGGTTGCCGGGAAGGTGAGAATAATCCCAAACGCGCCATTTCCAAAGGTGATTGACCAAAAGACCGGAGATCAATTCCAGCTGGGTAATGATCACGGAAGAGACCGCGGCCTTCCAGATGAGGCGAAGCCGCCCCAAGGATTCATCCACCCAAAGGATCGCCGCCAAGCAAAGACCACCCAAAAGGCTCATAGAGGGGTGAGTATACCCACGAAATAGGATCTCTATGATGGGATAAAGGGCGCTTCCCATAAAAAAAGCACCGAAATATAGGAATAATAACCGTTTCATACCGAACTCCCCCCGTGTCTTTTTCCTTATTTTTTCTCAAAAAGGGGAAAAGAATGCAAAAAGCCGCCGAAAAGTGTTTCAATTTTTTACATAAATTGTAAATAATTATTTAATTTTTGAAATACCTATTGCACGTTTTTATATTATAAAGTATAATCGACTTTGCTTGGCGAGCTAAGAAGCGGGAGGTTGCTGCGCGTATTTGCGCAGGTTTTTCCGTGGAGCATGTCCGAAAATCGGGCGAAAGCAAGTGTGAACTGCTTTCTCCGCCTGAGGTACCCGCCTGAGGCGGAGTCATTTAATGAGGGTGAAAAGAAACGCCCGGGCACGTATTCCGCTTGTGCTTCCCGTCAAGCAAACATGCCTTCCCATACCGGGAAGAGTAAATATTATATATAGGAGGCAAAACCATGGCAAAGAACGAGAAGATTCGCATCAGACTCAAGGCGTATGATCACACCATCATCGACCAGAGTGCGGAAAAAATTGTCGAGACTGCAAAACGTCAGGGCTCTAAGGTGTCCGGTCCCATTCCGTTGCCCACCGAAAAAGAGATCGTGACTATCTTGCGTGCAGTTCACAAGTACAAGGATTCCCGCGAACAGTTCGAACTTCGCACCCACAAGAGACTCATCGACGTGCTCAACCCTTCCAAGGCTACCGTTGACGCACTGATGTCGATCGAGCTCCCCGCCGGCGTGGAACTGGAATACAGATTTGAGTAAGCCAGCCCACCGGAAAACGAGTCATGTTGGGTAAATCCCAACCAATAACATGTTTTTAGGAGGAAAAAATGAAGAAAGCAATTATCGGTAAGAAAATCGGAATGACCCAGATCTTTACTGAAAACGGCGCTGTGATCCCCGTAACCCTGATCGAAGCAGGTCCCTGTGCAGTAGTTCAGAAGAAAACCATGGACAAGGACGGCTATAGCGCACTTCAGCTCGGTTTTTCCGACATCGCAGAAAGAAAGCTTACCAACCCCGTTAAGGGTCACTTTAAGAAGAGCGGCGTTATCTACAAGAAGTACCTGAAGGAATTTCGTCTGGAAAACGCTGAAGAAATGAACGTTGGTGATACCATCACCGCTTCCATCTTTGAAGAAGGCGAAAGCGTTGACGTCACCGGCATCACCAAAGGTCACGGTTACACCGGCGCCATCAAGAGATGGAACCTCCATCGTCTTCGCATGACCCACGGTACCGGCCCCGTACACCGCCAGTCCGGTTCTATGGGTGTTATCGACCCCGCCAGAATCTTCAAGAACAAGAAGATGGCAGGTCAGTACGGTAACGAGCAAGTGACCATCCTCAACCTCAAAGTAGTTAAAATCGATGCGGAAAAGAACATCCTCGCAGTTCGCGGCGCCATCCCCGGTGCAAAGAACGGCATCGTGTTCATCCGTGACAGCGTAAAAGCTTAATCCAAGAGAAGGGAGAAAATCAAGATGCCTAACGTAAAAGTTTATGATATGGCAGGACAGGTTACCGGTGAAATCGCCCTTTCCGAGGAGCTCTTCGGCGCAGAAGTGAACAAGAGCGTTTTACACAGTGTCGTTCGTGCATATCTGATCAATCAAAGACAGGGTACTCAGTCTACCAAGACCCGCAGCGAAGTTTCCGGCGGCGGTAAGAAGCCCTGGAAGCAGAAGGGTACCGGCAGAGCTCGTCAGGGTTCTACCCGTTCTCCTCAGTGGACTCACGGCGGTATCGCCCTGGGCCCCAAGCCCCGCACCTTCCACGTTAGCGTGAATAAGAAGGTTAAGAGAATTGCTCTTAAGAGCGCTCTCTCCGCAAAACTTGCTGACAACGAGATCGTTGTGGTAGATGGTCTGAAGGCTACCGAGTACAAGACCCGCCCCATGGTGGAAATGCTTCGTGCTCTGGATGCTGAAAGAAAGCCTCTGGTCGTACTGCCCGAGGTTGATAAGGTTCTGATCAAGAGCTTTGCCAACATCCCCGGTGCTACCACCTGCCAGGCAAACAACCTCAACGTATACCAGATCCTCAACCACAGAAAGATGGTTATCTCCAAGCAGGCAGTTGAAGTAATGGAGGAGGTATATAAGGCATGAAAACAGCATACGATATCATTCTCAAGCCGGTGATCACCGAGGCTTCCATGACCGCTACTGCTACCCAGAAGAAATACACCTTCCGCGTAGCAAGCGACGCTACCAAGATCGAGATCGCCCGCGCAGTTGAAGAATTGTTCAAGGTAGAAGTTAAATCCGTCAACACCGTTTCTATGAAGGCAAAGTCCAAGAGAATGGGCGTTCACTTCGGCAAGACCAGCGAATGGAAAAAGGCCATCGTGACCCTGACGGAAAACTCCAAAACCATCGAGTTCTTCGATGGTATGATGTAAGGAGGTACGGTAAATGCCTGTAAAGATCTATAAGCCGACTACGCCCGGCAGAAGAAATATGAGCGTACAGAGCTTTGCCGAGCTCACCAAGAAGGCTCCCGAAAAGAGCCTGCTCGCACCTCTGAAAAAGCACGCCGGCCGTAACAACACCGGTAAGATTACCGTTCGTCATCACGGCGGCGGTAACAGAAGAAAGTACAGAATCATCGACTTTAAGAGAAATAACGAGAATCCCGCAACTGTAATCGCTCTTGAGTACGATCCCAACAGAACCGCCAACATCGCACTGATCCAGTACGAGGATGGCAAGAAGAGCTACATTCTGGCTCCCGTTGATCTCAAGGTTGGTGACGTGATCACCGCCGGCGCCGATTCCGACATTAAGCCCGGCAACGCACTTCCCATCGCCAACATCCCCGTAGGTACGCTCATTCACAACATTGAGCTTTACCCCGGCCGCGGTGCACAGATGGTAAGAAGCGCAGGTGCTATGGCTCAGCTGATGGCTAAGGAAAACGGTATGGCTCAGGTCAGACTTCCTTCTTCCGAAGTAAGACTGGTTCGCTTGGACTGCATCGCAACCATCGGACAGGTTGGCAATCTCGAGCACGAGAACGTAAAGATCGGTAAAGCCGGTAAGACCCGTCACATGGGCATCCGTCCTACCGTTCGCGGTTCCGTAATGAACCCCTGCGATCACCCCCACGGTGGTGGTGAAGGTCGTTCCCCCATCGGTCGTCCCACTCCTGTTACTCCTTGGGGCAAACCCACCATGGGTTACAAGACCAGAAACAAGAAGGCGCGCACCAACAAGTTTATCGTTAAGCGCCGTAACGATCGCTGAAGAGAGGAGAAATAATTATGTCCAGAAGCATTAAAAAAGGACCTTTCGTCCAAGAAAAACTTTTCGCAGCAATCGTTGAGATGAATAACAAGAACGAAAAGAAGGTTATCAAGACCTGGTCCCGTTCTTCTACCATCTTCCCCGAATTTATCGGTCACACCATTGCTGTTTACGACGGCAGAAAGCATGTTCCGGTATACGTTACCGAGGACATGGTCGGTCACAAGCTGGGCGAGTTCGCTCTGACCCGTACCTTCAAGGGCCATTCCGGTTCTAAGGTAGCTAACAGCTAATCTTAAAGGAGGAAACTGACAAATGAACGAAACGGCAAAGAAAAGAGCCGTGGCACACAGAAACGAAGTTCGGATTTCTCCGAGAAAAGTTCAGATCGTCCTGGATCTCATCAGAGGCAAAAACGCTGAACTGGCAAAGGGAATTCTGAAGAACACGACCAAAAGTGCCGCAGAGCCGATTCTCAAAATTTTGAACGAAGCAATTGCAAATGCAGAACACAATTTCCAGATGGACAAAGAGAACCTCTTTGTTGCTGAGTGCTACGTAACTCCCGGCACCACGCTGAAGAGAGTACAGCCCAGAGCACAGGGCAGAGCATTCCGCATCCTGAAGAGAGCTTCTCACATCACGTTAGCTCTGGAAGAGAAAGGAGGAAATTAAGAGATGGGACAGAAAGTGAATCCCCACGGTCTCCGTGTTGGTGTTATCAAAGATTGGGACTCCAGATGGTTTGCTAAGGATGAAGATTTCGGCGACACTCTTGTTTCCGACTACAAACTTAGAAAGTATCTGAAGGAAAAACTGCAGGCTGCAGGCGTTCCCAAGATCGAAATCGAAAGAACCGTATCCAAGGTTCGCGTTACCATTCACTGCGCAAAGCCCGGTATCATCATCGGTCGCGGCGGTGCAGAGATCGAAAAGCTCCGCGTTGAGCTTGAAAAGATGCTCGGCAAGTCCGTTGCAGTGAACGTAGCAGAAGTAAAACTTCCCGACCTCAACGCTCAGCTGGTTGCTGAGAACATTGCAGGTCAGTTGGAGAGAAGAATCTCCTTCCGCAGAGCCGTAAAGCTTGCCATTGGCAGAACCATGCGTCTCGGCGCTCGCGGTATCAAAGTATGTGGTTCCGGCCGTATCGGCGGTGCAGAAATTGCCCGTACCGAGCACTACCATGAAGGCACCATCCCGCTGCAGACCATCCGCGCCGACATTGACTACGGCTTTGCCGAAGCCAACACCACCTACGGTAAGGTAGGCGTGAAGATCTGGATCTACAGAGGCGAGGTTCTTCAGACCGTAAACCGCACCAACCCCAGAAGAAACGATTTCCGTAACGATCGCCGTCCCCGTGGCGACAGAAAGCCCGGCGACCGCAGAGGCGGCAACCGCTTCAACAATTCTTCCAGAGAAGGAGGACGCAGAAATGTTAATGCCTAAGAGAGTCAAATATCGCCGCGTTCACCGTGGAAGATTGACCGGTAAGGCATATCGTGGCAACAAGGTTACCAACGGTACCTATGGTTTGATGGCGCTGGAGCCCGCTTGGATCACCAGCAATCAGATCGAAGCTGCCCGTATTGCCATGACCCGTTATATCAAGCGTGGCGGTCAGGTATGGATCAAAATTTTCCCCGATAAGCCCATCACCGAAAAGCCTGCTGAAACCCGAATGGGTTCCGGTAAAGGTTCTCCCGAGTACTGGGTTGCAGTCGTGAAGCCCGGCAGAGTGATGTTCGAAATGGACGGCATCAGTGAAGAAGTAGCCAAGGAAGCAATGCGTCTTGCTTCTCATAAGCTTCCGATCAAGTGTAAATTCGTAACCAAGGAAGTTAAGGAGGATACACTGTGATGAAACTTAACGAAATCAGAGAAAAAAGCATTGACGAGTTGAATGCAGAGCTTGTTGCGAAGAAAGAAGAGCTTTTCAACCTCCGCTTCCAGCACGCCATCAACCAGCTTGATAACCCTCAGAAGATCGTAGAGGCTCGCAAGACCATTGCCCGCCTGATGACTGTGATCCGCGAGAAGGAAATCCAGGCTGACAAAGACTCCGCACAGTAAGGATAAGGAGAAGTAAGAACATGGATAGAAACCTTAGAAAAACCCGTGTAGGAAAGGTCGTTTCCAATGCTACCGACAAGACCATCGTTGTTGCAATCGAAGACAACGTTAAGCACCCCCTCTACTCCAAGATCATCAAGAAGACCGTGAAGTTCATGGCTCACGATGAGAAGAACGAGTGCGGCGTGGGCGATAAGGTCGAGATCATGGAGACCAGACCCCTTTCCAAGAATAAGAGATGGCGCCTTGTGAGAATCATCGAAAAGGCGAAATAAACCGATTGGAGGTAATTGAAAGTGATTCAGCAGCAGAGCTTAATGAAAGTCGCTGATAACACTGGCGCAAAAGAGCTGATGTGCATCCGTGTACTCGGTGGCACCGGCAGACGCTATGCCGCCATCGGCGATGTGGTAGTCTGTGCAGTGAAAAAAGCGGCTCCCGGCGGTATGGTTAAGAAGGGCGACGTGGTTAAAGCCGTTGTCGTAAGAACCGTACATCCCACCCGCAGACCCGACGGATCCTACGTAAGATTCGACGAGAATGCAGCAGTTATCATCAAAGAAGACAAGAACCCCAGGGGAACCCGTATTTTCGGACCGGTTGCAAGAGAGCTTCGTGATAAAGATTATCTGAAGATCCTCTCCCTTGCTCCCGAAGTACTCTGATCCTTGTCACACGATAGTATTTAACGGAAGGAGACAAAGCGCTGAGCAATCCGCAGAGATCGGATTGTAGGCAGCGTGCCTAAGAAAATGAATAACAAGCTTCACATTAAAAAAGGCGATACAGTCGTTTTGAATGTCGGCAGCTATTCCAACAAGTTCACCAAGCCCGGCACCCCCAAGACCGGTAAGGTCCTGGAAGTTAGCCCCAAGGAAGGCAAGGTTATTGTGGAAGGCATCAATATGGTGTCCAAGCACGTGAAGCCCAGAAAACAGGGCGAAACCGGCGGTATCGTAAAGGCAGAGGCTCCCATCAATGCTTGCAAGGTCAGCATCTACTGCCCCAAGTGTGAGAAGGGTGTCAGAACCAAAATCAAGATCGAAAACGATAAGAAGATCCGCGTTTGTGCAAAATGCGGTCAGGAACTGTAAGAGGGAGGCGCACGAAAATGGTTAAAATGAAAGAATTTTATCTCAAAGAAGTTGCCCCCGCTCTTATGACCGAGTTCAAGTACAAGAGCGTGATGCAGATCCCCAAGATCGATAAGATCGTAGTTAACGTTGGTGCAGGCGAAGCCAAAGAGAACGCTAAGGTGATCGATAACATTATCGATGATCTCAGCGCCATCACCGGTCAGAAAGCCGTTCCCACCTACGCAAAGAAGTCCGTTGCAAACTTTAAGATCCGTCAGGGGCAGAAGATCGGTGCAAAGGTTACCCTCAGAGGTGACATTATGTACGAATTCATCGATCGTCTTTTCCACCTGGCTCTTCCCAGAGTTCGTGACTTCAAGGGTATCAACCCCGATGCATTCGACGGACGCGGAAACTACTCCCTTGGTATCAAGGAACAGTTGATCTTCCCTGAAATCGAGTATGACAAGATCGATAAGATCCGCGGTATGGATATCGTATTCGTAACCACCGCTCAGACCGATGAAGAGGCTCGCAAGCTTCTCTCCCTCATGGGCGCACCGTTTGCAAGATAAGGTAAGGAGGATAGAACAAAATGGCAAAGAAGGCAATGATTCTCAAGCAGCAGAAGAAGCAGAAGTATTCCACCAGAGAATACACCAGATGCAAGATCTGCGGCCGTCCCCATGCTTATCTTCGTAAATTCGGTATCTGCCGTATCTGCTTCCGCGAGCTGGCTTACAAGGGTCAGATTCCCGGTGTCAGAAAGGCAAGCTGGTAAACCAGCACAAATCATGTATTCAAGTGCAGGCGTGCCTGCAAACTAAATGCAAATTGGAGGAATTTTTTAAAATGCAAATTTCAGACGTTATTGCTGATATGCTCACTCGTATCAGAAACGCAAATGCTGCAAAGCACGAAAGCGTTGACATCCCCAACTCCAACATGAAGAGAGCCATTGCTCAGATCCTGTTGGATGAAGGCTACATCAAAGGTTTTGAAGTCGTAGACAACGGCAACCAGGGTATCATCCGCGTTACTCTTAAGTACGGCCCCAACAAGCAGAGAATCATTCAGGGGATCCGCAGAGTATCCAAGCCCGGTCTTCGTATCTACGCCAGCTGCGATGAGATCCCTCAGGTTATGCACGGTCTCGGTGTTGCCATCGTTTCCACTTCCAAGGGCATCATGACCGATCGCGCTGCAAGAAAAGCAAATGTTGGCGGCGAAGTGCTCGCTTTCATTTGGTAAGGGAGGGGAAAAGATATGTCAAGAATTGGACTTAAGCCCATTGCAGTTCCCGCCGGTGTTAAGGTTACCGTTAACGGCACTACCGTTACCGTTCAGGGGCCTAAGGGCACTCTTACCAGAGACATCCACCCTCTGATGCAGGTGGAAGTTGGTGCAGCCGAGGTTATCGTTAAGCGCCCCAACGATGAAAAGACCGCAAAGAGCCTTCACGGCCTGACTCGTACCCTTGTTGCCAATATGGTGGAAGGTGTTACCAACGGCTACAAGAAGGAACTGGAAATCAGCGAAGGCGGTTACCGTGTTGCAAAGCAGGGTAACAAGATCGTCATGAACCTGGGTTATTCCCACGACGTTATCATGACTGAAGGCGACGGCATTACCTTTGAAGTGCCCGATGCAAACCACGTAACCGTGTGCGGCATCGACAAGCAGAAGGTTGGTCAGATCGCAGCCGAAGTTCGCGGCAAGAGACCTCCCGAACCCTACCTGGGCAAGGGCGTCAAGTATGTTGGCGAACGCATTCGCCGTAAATCCGGTAAGGCCGGCAAATAAGGAAAGGAGTGGAAATAAATGGTTTCTCGCATTGATACGAATAAAAAGCGTATTAGAAGACATAAGAGAGTGCGCGGTAAGATCTTTGGTACCGCTCAGAAGCCGAGACTTTGTGTTTTCAGATCTCTGAAGAACATTTATGCTCAGGTGATCGATGACGAAAACGGCAAGACTCTTGCTTCCGCTTCCTCCCTTGATAAAGAATTCAATCAGTACGGCGGCAACAAAGAGGCCGCAAAGCTTGTGGGTCAGGCAGTTGCAAAGGCTGCTCTGGACAAGGGCATCACCGAAGTGGTGTTCGACCGTGGCGGTTACATCTTCCACGGACGCGTTCAGGAGCTTGCAGAAGGCGCCCGCGAAGCTGGTTTAAAATTCTAAAGGGGGAAATGATATGGCACAGAAAATTGATGCGGCTACTCTCGATCTGAGAGAAGACGTAGTATACACCAAAAGCGTTTCCAAAACCGTAAAGGGCGGTCGTGTTCGTAAGTTCTCCGCATTGGTTGTTGTGGGTGACGGACAGGGTCACGTTGGCTACGGCCTCGGAAAGGCTTCCGAACGCCCCGAAGCAGTTCGCAAGGGCGTGGAAGACGCAAAGAAAAATATGATCGAAGTTTCCATGAAGGGAACCACGATTCCTCACGAGATTGTCGGCGAATTCGGCGCAGGTCGCGTTTTGCTTAAGCCTGCTCCCAAGGGTACCGGTATCATCGCGGGTGGTAAGGTAAAGAGCGTTCTGCAGCTTGCAGGCATCTCTGACATCCGTGCAAAGTGCCTGGGATCCAACAACCCCGGCAACGTTGTCAAAGCAACCTTTGAGGGTCTTCGTGCTCTGCGCTCCGCGCAGGAAGTTGCCGCTATGCGTGGCAAGACTCCCGAAGAAATTCTGAACTAACGAGGAGGAGAAACAATGGCTCTTAAAATTACGCTCGAGAAAAGCCTGATCGGCAGACTCGAAAAGCAGAAAAAGACTGCTGCTTCTCTCGGTCTCAAGAAGATCGGCGACGTTACCGTTCAGGAAGACAACGCAGCAGTGAAGGGCAAAATCGAAGTGATCAAGCATATGGTCAAAGTCGAGAACGCCTAAGAAAAACAGGAGGAAAGACAATGAAGCTTCATGAATTGGCTCCCGTCGTGCCTACCAAAAAGGCATGGCGCAAGGGCAGAGGCCCCGGTTCCGGAAACGGTAAGACTGGCGGTCGCGGACATAAGGGTCAGCAGGCCCGTTCCGGCGGCGGCGTTCGTATCGGTTTCCAGGGTGGCCAGATGCCTGAATACAGAAGACTTCCCAAGAGAGGTTTCAACAACGATCGCTTTGCAACTGAATACGCCATCGTAAATCTGGCTACTTTGGAACAGAATTTCGATAACGGCGCAGTTGTAGATCTGGTTGCTCTGGTGGAAGCAAACATTATTTCTAAGCCGCTGGACGGCCTGAAGGTTCTCGGAAACGGCAATCTCACTAAGAAGATCACCGTGAAAGCAAATAAGATCTCCGAGGCAGCAAAGGCAAAGATCGAAGCAGCCGGCGGGACGGTTGAGGTGATCTGAAGTGCTTAAAACATTTGCTAACGCTTGGAAACTTCCCGATCTCCGTAAAAAGCTTCTTTTTACCTTTATGATCATCGCGCTTTACCGTATCGGTTGCGTTCTGCCGGTTCCTTATATCGATCCGGCCGCTATCGAAACTTGGTTTAGCACCCAAAGTTCCGGCACGATGCTCGAGTATTTGAACATTTTGTCCGGTAGTGCGTTTTCCCAAGCAACTCTGTTTGCACTTTCGGTCTCTCCCTACATTACTTCTTCCATCGTCATCCAGCTTTTGACCATTGCGATCCCCGCTTTGGAAAGACTTTCCAAGGAAGGCGAAGAAGGCAAGAAGAAACTTACTCAGATCACCCGCTATGCCACCGTGGGAATCGCTTTGATCACCTCCTACGGTTACTACGTAACCCTGAAGGCTGCAAAAGCGATCATCGATCCCGGTTGGTTTACTGCGATTGTGATCATTTCCTGCCACTGTGCAGGTGCAGCTCTTATTATGTGGCTGGCTGAAAAGATCAATGAAAACGGTATTGGCAATGGTATCTCTATGATCCTTTTTGCCAACATCATTGCATCGCTTCCCACGATGGCTACCGGTTTTGTCAGCACCCTGGATCTGGCAAGCGGCAACGCAACCTTCAAGAGTGTTACCCAGACCATTCTGATCTACGCTCTGTTCGTTGTGATCGCCATTCTCATCGTTGCATTCGTCATCTTTATGACCGAATCCGAGAGAAAGATCCCCGTGCAGTACGCAAAGCGCGTGGTTGGCCGTAAAATGTACGGCGGTCAGAGCACCAATCTTCCCATCAAGTTGAATATGTCCGGCGTTATGCCCATCATCTTTGCTTCCAGCATTCTGATGCTGCCTGCAACCATCGGCATGTTCTTCCCCGATCCGGAAGAGGGTACCTTCTGGTACGGCTTTATGAACCTGTTCAGCACCACCAACGCATTCTACATCATTGTGGAACTGCTTTTGATCATTGGATTTTCTTACTTCTGGCTTGCAATCTCCTTCAACCCCGTTGAAGTTGCTAACAACCTGAAGAAGAACGGTGGCTTCATTCCCGGTCTTCGTCCCGGTAAGCCCACCAGCGATTTCATCTCCGCTTCCCTGAAAAAGATCACCTTGATCGGTGCATTCTTCCTGGGTGCCATTGCGGTGCTTCCTATGGCAGTAAACGCCATCGCCTTTGCAATCTCTGCAGGCGGCGTTAACCTGGGCAGCGTATCATTCGGTGGTACCTCTATGCTGATCGTTGTCGGCGTGGTACTGGAAACGGTTCGTGATCTCGAATCCCAAATCACGATGAGACATTACAAAGGGTTTCTTGGATAATTAAAGCAATGAAATTGATATTACTTGGAGCTCCCGGTGCCGGGAAAGGAACTCAGGCGGCGCGCATCAGTGCCGCTCTGGGTATCCCGGCTATTTCAACCGGCGACATTATAAGATCCGCCATCAAAACCGGCTCGCCCTTGGGCCTTGAACTGAAAAGTTACACCGATAAGGGAGCGCTCGTTCCCGATGAATTGGTGGTAGCACTGCTTCAGGACCGTCTGAAAGATGCAGACTGCGAAAACGGTTATATTTTGGATGGCTTCCCCAGAACAATTGAGCAGGCAAAATTTCTTGACCGTGCCGTTCACATCGACCGTGTCGTTAACATTGTAGTAGAAGATGAGGTCATCGTTCGTCGCATGGGTGGCAGAAGATTCTGCCCCACCTGCCACGCAACGTTCCACACCGTCTACTCCAAGCCCCAGGTGGAAGGCATTTGCGATCACTGCAAAGCCCCCCTCACCATTCGGGACGACGACAAACCGGAAACGGTTCTTCACCGTCTTAAGGTTTACCACGACCAGACCGAGCCTCTGGAAGCGCACTACGCTGACATTATGCTCTCTGTTGACGGTACCCGCGACGTTGAGGTGATCGCCAGTGAGATCCTGGAGGGTCTCAAGGCATGATCAAACTGAAAAATTCCCTGCAACTCGCAGCAATGCAGGATAGCTGCAAGCTCACCGTTGAAGCTCTTTATGAAGGTGCGAGTCTCATTGCACCCGGGGTGGAGATCGGTGAGATCGATCAACGGATCCGACAGTATATTGAAAAGCACAAAGGAACCCCGTCGTTCCTTGGCTATGCCGGATTTCCGAAAAGTTCCTGTATCAGCGTCAATGATGTGGTGATCCACGGAATCCCGGGTCATCAGGTGCTGGAAGAGGGGGACATCGTTTCCATCGACGTGGGCGCCTTTTATAAGGGCTTTCACGGAGACTGTGCACGAACCTTCCCATGCGGAACCATTTCACTGGAAGCCAAGCGGCTCATTGAGGTGACCGAGGCAAGTTTTTATGCTGGACTTGCAGAGGTTAAGCCTTGTAACCGTGTAGGCGATATATCTGCGGCTGTTCAGAGGACAGCGGAGGCCGCCGGCTTTTCCGTTGTCAGAGAATATATCGGCCACGGCGTCGGTGAAAATCTCCACGAAGCACCGGATATTCCCAATTTCGGGGTAGCAGGAAAGGGGCCACGCCTTTACGCAGGTATGACCATTGCCATTGAGCCAATGATCAACTACGGTCAAAAAGAGGTCAGGCAGCTTTCCGATGGATGGACCGTCGTAACCCTCGACGGATCTCTTTCCGCACATTATGAAAATACCGTTGCCGTAACAAGTGACGGAGCGAAAATTTTAACCGAACTGTAAAATGCCAAGGTCAAAGGAGTGATTATTTTGGCAAAAGACGATGTGATGGAGTTTCAGGGTACCGTTATTGAGACCCTGCCCAATGCAACCAGCAAAGTAAAGCTTCCCAACGATATGGTGATCCTGGCTTACATTTCGGGTAAGATGCAGCAACACTATATCAGAATCATCCCGGGGGATAAGGTGCTGGTGGAAGTCAGCATTTACGATCCCACCCGCGGAAGAATCATCCGGCGTCTGTAATTTTTATACCAATATGGAGGAAATCAAATGAAAGTTAAGCCTTCCGTAAAGAAAATATGCGAAAAGTGCAAGATCATCAGAAGAAAAGGCAAAGTTATGGTGATCTGCGAAAACCCCAAGCATAAACAAAAGCAAGGTTAATTAAGAGGAGGAAAAAACAGTATGGCACGTTTAGCAGGTGTAGACCTTCCCAGAGAGAAGCGCGTCGAGATCGGCCTTACCTACATTTTCGGTATTGGTCTGACGTCTTCCAAGAAGATCCTCGAAAAGACCGGCATCAACCCCGATACCAGAGTCAAGGATCTGACTGATGACGATCTCGCAAAGCTTCGTGAGATCCTCGAAAATGAATACACCGTTGAAGGCGATCTTCGCAGAAACATTGCATACGATATCAAGAGAATGAAGGATATCGGTTGCTACAGAGGAATCCGCCACCGCAAGGGTCTTCCCGTCAGAGGTCAGAGAACCAAGACCAATGCGAGAACCAGAAAAGGTCCCGCAAAGACCATTGCTAATAAGAAGAAGTAAAGGAGAGTCGAGGAAAAAATGGCTGCAGTTACTAAAGCAAAAAGAACTACTAAGAAGCGCCGCGAGAAGAAGAATATCGAAAAAGGCGCTGCTCATATCCGTTCTACTTACAACAACACCATCATCACTCTCACCGATGTGAATGGCAATGCCATCTCTTGGGCATCTGCCGGCGAGCTGGGCTTCAAGGGCTCCAAGAAGAGCACCCCCTTCGCTGCACAGATGGCTGCAGAGACCGCTGCAAAGCTGGCTGTTGACCAGGGGCTGAAGACTGTTGAAGTTTTCGTTAAGGGCCCCGGACAGGGAAGAGAATCCGCCATCCGTGCTCTCCAGACCGCAGGTCTTGAGATCACCCTCATTAAGGATGTAACTCCCATTCCCCACAACGGCTGCCGTCCTCCTAAGAGAAGACGCGTATAATCCAGAAAGGAGAGAGAAAAAATGGCAAAATATACTGGCCCTGCGTGCAGACAGTGCCGCAGAGAAGGCGTTAAGATGTTTTTGAAGGGAGACAGATGCTTCTCCGATAAGTGCCCCATCACCAGACGTGGCACCGTTCCCGGACAGCACGGTGCTGCCCGCGCCAGAATGATGAAGGACTACGGCCTTCAGCTCCGTGAGAAGCAGAAGACCCGTCGTTACTACGGCATTCTGGAGACCCAGTTCAGAAATTACTACAAAAAGGCAGACGCACAGGAAGGTATGTCCGGTGTTAACCTGCTTATCATGATCGAACGGAGATTCGATAACGTCGTTTACAGAATGGGCCTTGCTGAAAGCCGCAGAGATGCTCGTCAGCTGGTTCGTCACGGTCACTTCACCGTAAACGGCAAAAATGCCAACATTCCTTCCATGCTGCTCAAGGCTGGCGATGAGATCGCGATCAAGGATTCCAAGAAGGATAAGCCCAAGATCAAAGCTATCATCGAAAAGAGCGAAGGCAAGATCATCCCGAAGTGGATCGAAGTTGATAAGGAGAATGGAAAGGGCAAGATCATTGCAATGCCTACCCGTGAGGACATTGACTTTGAAATTGACGAGCAGCTCATTGTCGAACTTTACTCCAAATAATCCCTAAATCACAAGGAGGTTATTTCATGATAGAAATCGAAAGACCGGGTATTGCGACTGTTGAACAGTCTGAAGATGGTTCCCGCGGTGTATTTGAAGTAGAACCCCTGGAACGTGGCTTTGGCATTACGCTTGGTAACGCCCTGCGCCGCATTCTCATCAGCTCTCTTCCCGGTGTTGCCGTTACCAGCGTAAAGATCGACGGAGTACTCCATGAGATCTCTACCATCAACGGCGTAAAGGAAGACGTACCCGAAATTATTCTGAACATCAAGAGCATTCGTGCAAAACTTTTCACCAATCAACCGAAGGTTTGCGTGATCGACGTTCAAGGCGACTGTGAGGTTACCGCAGGTGATATCAAGGCAGATTCTGATATTGAGATCCTCAATCCCGATCTGCACATCTGCACCGTAGCTCAGGGCGCCAAGCTTTACATGGAACTGACCTTTGAAACCGGCAGAGGCTACGTCAATGCCGAGCGCAACAAGGCTCAGGGAACCCCCGCTATCGGTACTATTTTCACCGATTCGATCTTTACCCCCACCAAGAAGGTAAACTTCGTTGTGGATAATGCAAGAGTCGGCGATCGTATGGAATTTGACAAACTGACCCTGGAAGTGGAGACCGACGGCACCATTACCGCCAAGGAATCCATCTCTCTTGCCGCTAAGATCATGGTTGAGCACTTGAACCTCTTTATCGATCTTTCCGATGAGGCCAAGAAGACCGAGATCATGAAGGATAGAGAAGAAGTGGTCAAGGAAAAAGTTCTGGAAATGACCATTGAAGAACTGGATATGTCTGTTCGTGCGTTCAACTGCTTGAAGCGCGCCGGTATCAATACCGTTGAAGATTTGATCAACCGCAGCGAGGAGGACATGATTAAGGTCCGTAACCTCGGTAAGAAATCTCTGGAAGAAGTCATTCAGAAACTCCAGTCCTTGGGCTTTGAGCTCAAGAAGGACGACGAATGATCCCCTTCCAATACTATCAGGAGGAAAACTGAAATGCCCGGAAGAAAACTTGGCAGAAAGACCGATCACAGACTTTCTATGCTCCGTGGACAGGTAACCTTCCTGCTCGAAAAAGGCAGACTGGAAACCACCGTTACCCGTGCAAAGGAAGTTCAGAGTCTTACTGAAAAAATGATTACCCTTGGAAAGAAGAATACCCTGGCTTCCAGAAGACAGGCTCTGTCCTTCATTACCAAAGAAGACGTTGTTAAGAAGCTTTTCGACGAAATCGCTCCTTCCTTTGAGGGAAGAAACGGCGGTTATACCAGAGTGATCCTTATGGGACCCCGTCGCGGTGACGCTGCTGAAATGGCAATCATCGAGCTGGTAGCTGAAGAAAAGAAAGAAGAGAAGAAGCCCGCAAAGAAGGCCGCTGCAAAGAAGGCTCCCGCAAAGAAGGAAGAGCCCAAGGCAGAAGAAAAGGCTGAAGAGGCTGCTCCCGCTGAGGAAGCAAAGGCTGAATAAGCCAAACCAACGCTTTCAAAAACGGTCACACGCAAGTTCGTGTGACCGTTTTTCTATATAAAAATAGCCCGACGGAAGTTGTTCCGTCGGGCTTAATTTAGGCTTCAAAGAGATTCTTTAAGCGAATGGCGGCGCCTTTCAGATCGTTTTTCTTAAAGGGCGTATCCTTTTGCAAAAGCGAATCAATTGCATCCCGTAAGGTGGGAGCGCCTGCCAGCATTTCTTCTACCAAGGACGCTTCGGGAGAATGGGGGAGAGAGGCTTCTTCCTTTTCTTTTGTAATGGGGGGGACTTCGATAATGAGA
>JAFWZW010000008.1 GCA_017517325.1 Clostridia bacterium
CCAAAGCTTTTTGGTTTGTCAAGTACTTTTTTGAAATTTCTCAAAAAAATTTTCGACTCCCTTTCTTGCTTCGGCCACCCCCTCGGCGGCGGTGGAGTTACAGTATACTAAACATTTCCTCAATTGTCAAGTGGTTTTTTGAAAAAAAGCGACATTTTTTCTTTGTTTTCAAGCCGTTCACAAAATCCCTGAATTTAGGGCTTTTTCGGTTTTTTTATCCACAGTTTTTCCACAGGCATTTTGGGTTTTCCACAGCAATCCACAGGATTTTCACAGGGCTCGCAAAAACTCTTCCTTTTATATTATATATAGGCTTATAATGTATATAGGTAAATAGAGAAAATCATCTTGCGCGGCAAGGTAAACTATGTTATACTGGTACGGCAGAAAAAAAGCAGAGACAACGCCCGGAGGAAAAGGCTTGATGGAAATAAAACTCATTACAAAGCTTGAGGATAAAAGCCTCCTTTTGCAGCTACGGGATCTTTTGATCTTGGGGGATCAGGAATTTATCCCGCCCCTTTCCTCCCGTTCCTCCACCACACAGCAGGGGCTGGGTGCCGCAGAGGGAGGTGGCATTGATCTTTACTTTAACGAAATGAAGACCCAATGCTTCGTATTGGCCTTAGAAGGTGACCGTCTGGCAGGCTTTATGTCCTTTAAGCTCGACCACAGAGGGGCACACGTTCCCCAAGCAAAGAATCTTTACGCCTCCACCTCCGTGGTACACCCTGATTTTCGAGGCCGTGGGCTCATGACCGCCTTTTACCGTGAAATGCTGGCAGCTTACCCGGATCGCCCCATTTACACCCGCACATGGCACGAAAACTTCGGGCACCTGAAGGTGCTGGAGCGCCTTGGCTTTACCCTGACGGAGCTTCTCCCCAACCATCGCGGGGAGGGGATCCACACCGTTTACTATTGCCACAAGCCGTACTATCTTTGTAAAGAAAGTACCAAAGAAACTTTGTAGCGGAACAAAACACCTTCATTCATCGCCCGATATTTTGCACGATGAATCTATAAAACACCATTACGAAAATTTTTGGAGGTTGGGAGCCTTTTTTCCAAAAAGGTTTCATAAAAAACGAATCCGAAAGGAAACCCTTATGAATTACGATATTATTATCATCGGCGCCGGCCCCGGGGGTATTTTCGCCGCCTACGAGCTGATGTGCCAAAAGCCTCGTTTAAAGGTGGCCGTATTCGAAGCGGGCCACACACTGGAAAATCGCCGTTGCCCCATTGACGGAGACAAGATCAAAACCTGCATCGGCTGTAAGTCCTGCTCCATTATGAGCGGCTTCGGAGGCGCGGGCGCTTTTTCCGACGGTAAATACAATATTACCAACGATTTTGGCGGCACCCTTTACGAATACGTTGGCAAGAAAACCGCCCTTGAACTGATGCACTACGTAGACCAGATCAATATGCGCTTCGGCGGTGAGGGATGCAAGCTCTATACCACCGCGGGCACCCGCTTCAAGACCCTTTGTATTCAGAACGATCTACACCTTTTGGATGCCTCCGTGCGCCATTTAGGCACGGATATCAACTACGTGGTGTTGGAAAATCTGTACGCCCGGCTGAAGGATCAGGTTGACTTTTTCTTCGATACCCCCGTGGAAACGGTGAAGATTGTGGCAGGGGGCTACGCCGTCAAGTGCAAGACGGGCACATATTCCTGCGAAAAGTGCATCGTTTCCGTTGGGCGAAGCGGCAGTAAATGGATGGAAGAGGTTTGCCGCGATTTAAATATTCCCACCCGTTCCAACCGCGTGGATATCGGTGTGCGGGTGGAGCTGCCCGCCGAGGTATTTGCTCACCTGACCGACGAGCTTTACGAAAGTAAAATCGTCTACCGCACGGAAAAATACGGGGATATGGTGCGCACCTTCTGTATGAATCCCAAGGGCGCCGTGGTCAACGAAAATACCAACGGGATCATTACGGTCAACGGCCACAGCTACGAGGATCCCGCCAAGCAAACGGAGAACACCAACTTCGCTCTCCTTGTGGCAAAGCACTTTTCCGAGCCCTTTAAGGATTCCAACGGCTACGGCGAATCCATCGCAAAGCTCAGCAATATGCTGGGCGGCGGCGTGATCGTACAGCGCTTCGGGGATCTGATCCGAGGCAGAAGAAGTACCCCCGGCCGCATTCAGGATTCCTTTATTACCCCCACCCTCAACGCAACCCCCGGGGATCTGAGCTTGGTTCTGCCCAAGCGTATTTTGGACGGTATTATCGAAATGATCTACGCCCTCGACAAGGTCGCTCCCGGTACCGCCAACGACGATACCCTCCTTTACGGTGTGGAGGTGAAATTCTACAATATGGAGGTGCAGGTGAACGAAAAGCTTGAGACCTGCTACCCCGGTCTTTATATTATCGGTGACGGAAGCGGTATTACCCATTCCCTTTCCCACGCATCTGCCAGCGGCGTTCACGTGGCAAGGGATATTGAAAAGCAAGAAGGGAGATAAAAATGAACTTTTTGGAAGAGAGGATCCTGAAGGACGGGGTGGTGAAATCCTGCAACGTTCTGAAGGTGGACAGCTTTTTAAATCATCAGGTAGATATTGCCCTGATGGAAGAGATCGGCCGCGAATTTAAGCGCCGCTTTGAAGACACCCCCGTTACCAAGGTAATGACCATTGAGGCATCGGGCATCGGCATTGCCGTTTTCGTAGCAAAGGAATTGGGCGTACCCTTGGTTTTTGCCAAAAAATCCAAGTCCATTAACATTGACGGTGACGTTTTCGTTGCCGAAGTGGAATCCTTCACCCATCGGAACAAAAATCAGGTGGTGGTCTCCAAAAGCTTTCTCCACGCCGGAGAGCACGTTCTCATTATCGACGATTTTATGGCCAATGGCTGTGCCATGCAGGGGCTGATCTCCATTGTGGAATCCGCAGGGGCAACGGTGGAGGGCTGCGGCATCGTCATTGAAAAGGGCTTCCAGATCGGCGGCCGCGTCATCCGCAATATGGGCTATCGGGTGGAATCCCTCGCCATTATCGACGCGATGGATGCCGATACCGGCTCCATCACCTTCCGCAAGCAAGCGTAAGTTAGGGGGCCCGCTCGCCGCGGGGCGTTCCTTCTTTTGAAAAAGAAGGTGACACCTTGGAACCGTGACTCTGCCATCGCCATTCGGCTCGGCACAGTCGGGTTCCGGCGGTCGAAAAGACATCGAAAATGACACCCGTGTCATTTTCTCGCTTTCCGCAAAGAAACTTCGCTCCGGGAAAATACAAAAAAGAATGCTCTGTACTTTTGATACAGAGCATTTTCTTTATGCAAAACCCAAATCTATGATGGATGAATATATTTTAATTCCCCATTACAAAGTTTTTGGGGTTTCAGACCCTTTTTTCAAAAAGGGTCTGAGCCCGTCCGGCGAGGACGAAGGCGAGCGTGCCCCGCACTACTTTTTCCGCAGAGTGGTCTTAATGGCACCCACGGGGCAGGCGTGGCGGCATTCCCCGCAGCGAATGCAGTCCACACTGTTGGGCTTCTGCCAAACGGGAATATCCAGCTTGCACGCCCGCTGACAAGCTCCGCATTGCAGGCAAGAAGCGGTATCAATAGAAAAACGATAAACGGCAAAGCGGTTGAAAAAGCCGTACAACGCCCCAAGAGGGCAAAGGTAGCGGCAAAAGGGTCGATAAAGCAAAACGGAAAGAAAGAGGATCACAAGAAGAACGGCAAGCTTCCAGAAAAAGAGACCGCCGATGGCCCCCTGAAAGTGCCCGTTTGCCAGCACCAAGGGGATCCCCGCCTCCAACGTTCCTACGGGGCAAAGGTATTTGCAAAACCAAGGGTCACCAAAGCCGAAGGCATCGTGAAGGAGCGCGGGAAAGAGAAAAACGAAGAATATCAGCATCCCGTAGCGCAGAAGCCGAAGGGCTTTTTCCCCCGGAAGGCGGCGCAGCTTTTTGGGAAAGGGGATCTTATGAAGCAGATCCTGGATCCACCCGAAGGGGCAGAAGAAGCCGCAGATCAAGCGCCCCAAAAGGGTCCCCAGCACCGTGAGCAGTCCAAATACGTACAGAGCCACGCGGTACTCCCGACCGGTGGCAAAGGCCTGAAGGGCACCGATGGGGCAAGCCCCCAAAGCACCGGGGCAGGAATAGCAATTCATCCCCGGGTGGCAGAGCACCTTCAGCGGCCCCGTGTAGATCTTTCCCTTACCGAAGCCCAGCAAATATCCGTTGGAAAGGGCCGCAAAGCCCCCTTGAATCAAGAGCCGAAGCTTCTTCGGCTTTTTCTTTTTTTCAGCCAATTCCCATACACTCCAAGCATATTTTCGTAGCCTTTTCCCAAACCGCCGCGGGATCCCCAAGGAAAATGCCCCCGATTATAAGGAGCACCCCCAGCGCCAAGGCAAAAAGGGTCAGGTATTTCGTCTTCCCTCTCATTTCACCTGCTCCAGCAAGGCCTCGATCTCAGCCTTCCACTCCGCCTTGCTCCGTGCACCCATAAAGGATCTCCCTATCTGTACCCCGTTTTCATCTAAAAACACCGTTTCCGGCACCGCCTGCACGCGGCCCAGATACGAAAGGATCAGGGAGCGGGAGGGAAGCAAATGGCGATAATCCGCCCCCGTCTCCGAAACGATGCGCTCCGCCTCCTCCTTTTTATCCTTCAAAGGGTTGCCGTTCTGATCGGCGGCGTCGATGACGATACCCACGATCTGAAGATCCTCTCCATATTCTTCTGCCAGCTCCCCTAAATCGGGCATTTCCTGAATACAAGGGCCGCAAAAGGTGCCCCAGATATTCACCATGGTCAGCTTCTTTTGGGAAAAGATGCTTTCATCCGCGCTCTCCCCCGCAAGATCCATTGCGGTAAAAGGGCCGAAGAGCGGCTCCCCCGTGGGTGCGGGTGTCTCCGAGCCGCTGCAGCCGCAAAGGAGAAGAACACCTGCTAAAAGGAATACGAATACACTTTTTTTCATTGGTTACCCCCGATATTGTATTTCTACGGTCTCCGCCGTTTTTTTGGTCAGGATCAAGGCCTTGGTACCGCCGCTTTGCTTAATGCCGATCTTGGCAGTGGCGCCCACCGCCGCAGAGGAAGAGAGGATCAGACGGCTTCCCTCCAAGGTAATAAAGCCTTGTGTGCTGTCAGCGCTTAACTGCGCCTGCCCACCCAAATGGATCCCCAGCTCCGTTACGGTGGCCGAAAGGGTCAGAGAGGTGCCCGTGGGCGTTACCGCACCCGCTTCCTTGCTTTGCTTGGCGGTAATGGCAAAGGAAAGCTTGATTCCGCCCAGAAGATCGGCTGTAAGAGCGGAAATGTCAACCTTGGGCTTTTTTTCCACCGTTGAAAGGCGCAGGGTCACCTCCGTCACAACGCCGTTCTGCACCGTAAAGGAGGAATTAAAGCCAAGAGCGGAAACCAACCTTCCGAAGGGAGTTTGGGGTCGCGCCACGGTAGCGGCGGCATCGGCACCGGTCGCCCAAAAGGAAATGCCGTCATCCTTGCAAAGAATGCGCCCCGCTTCGGTCAATTGCTTCTCCGAGGGCACCATACGGTAAACCCCGTCGGCAAGCTCTGCAGGCACCGCCATTCCCCCATCGGGAGAAGAAGTGGGCGCAGAGGGTGTAGCGGGGGCAGAGGGCGCGGCTTCCACCTGGCTTTCATCCAGATAAAAAGAGCTTAAGGGCTCGTATCCCAAGGGCGCCACCAGCTCGTCCCAATTTTCGGGCAGGCGGATCTCGGTGGTCACGTAGCCGCCCCCGGGCATGACCTGAAACTTATTCCGATCCGTATCCCCCGTAATGAGAAGGGGGGTCTGCCCCTTGAGCATGGTAGCGATGGTCTCCAGTTTGGAATCCCCCGTGATCCCCGCAAGCCACGGAGGCGTATCCGTCAGAGCGGCCTTTTCGTCAGGGTCAGCCAAAAGCTTGTTGTAATACTGATCAAAGGTATATTTTCCGTACTGCTGAGAGCCGGTATTGGCCCAGTAATTGGCAAAGGTACGCATAAATAAGGGTCTGCGTGCCGTTTCAATGAGGGCATCCTCCAGGGCATCCTTGGAGCTGTACTTTGCGGCCAGATCCCTTGCCACGGATTCCGTTATGAATACGGTGCGGTAGACCTGCGGGTTGGTGTTTCCAAGGCCGTTTTGCTGTTTTTCCGTAATATCCCAGGCCATCAGCTCCATAATTTTTTCGGGATCATCGGTGGCGGGGGTCACGTTGTTGCCCCATTGCAGGGCGGAGGCGGCGGTGATGGTATTATCGTTGAGGCCGTAGCCCTTCGTTACGTGGTACGGCTGCCAGCCCACCCGCAGGCAGGCCTCCTCATCCTCGGAAAAGGTAAAGGCGGAAAGGTAGCCGAAGGTACCCATTCGGTTCTCCTTTATATAATAACCGCCCACGTTCAACATTGCAAGATCCAAAAAACGCCCCAAGGCTTTATTATTTTCTTCGCTGATCATACCCTGTCCGTGATCGATCCCCAGCTGACGGGCAAGGGGGCCGTTGAGCCAGGCGTAGGGGGACCAGCCGTGGGTGCTGGCAAGGGGTCGGCGCCATTCGCCATCTGCCATAGACTGAACGAAGGCAATACAAAGGGGCAGAAATTCAGCCGGCACCCCCGCCATCACGGCGTTAGCTGCCACCGTATAAACGGTACATTCCCGATAAGCAAGGGCGAAGGTGCCCAGCACCTCTTCCCCTTTATAAGGGGTAAATTTCAGGTATTCCCGCACCGCCTCATCGGTGGGGGGAACCACAGGCAGGCCGTCGGTCCAGCCGTTTACACGGCAGTATTCCTGGATCTCGTCAAAATTCCCGTAATAAACGATCTCGTCGTAAGGGCGCTTGCCCTCATTTGCGTAAAGGTCGATCTCCTCTTGGGTGATCTCCTCCGTCAAGCCCTTGACCACCTGCGGAAAAACGGTCTCACGGGTGTTTTTCTTCAGCTCCGCGGTGGAATGGGAGGCGAAGGCACCGGGGTATTCCGCCGTTCGCAATACGGGCACTCCGCGGTTGACGCCGGTGGAATGAATTTGAGCGATAAAGGTGGGCGCGCCCACGGTCACCGTGGGGATCCCCACGTATTCCGCCGCAATGGCAGAGCCGGATTCCTTGGTGGTGCAGAGGCCGCAGCCGCAATTGCCGGAGACCACCGCGTCAATATTCATTTCCTTCAGCTTTTCCTGAAAGGCTTTGGTCTGGGCGCTCTGCCCAAACACCGAATAGGGGCCGCCCGAGCCGATCTCCTGCAGGGTATAGACCGTGGCGGTAGGATATGCCTCCAAAATGCATTTTTTCAGTTCGGGGTGAGTGGTGGCCGCCATAAAGCTGCCGCCCACCAGAGCGATGCGCTTTCCATCCAAAGTGGAAAGGCGGGGCGCCTGAGAAAGCATCTCCACGTTGTGATAGCCCACGGGGGAAACCATAGCGTACACCTGCTTGCCGCTTTCATCGTAGGTGGGAATCTCACACTGCCCGTCCACACAGCCGTCTTCATCAGAGGTGCCGCAGGCGCAGAGGGGCAAGAGCATTGCCAGTGTAAGCACAAGGCAAAGCCCTTTATATAAAAGTTTTTTCATATTCTCTCCTTTTGGGATCAGTTCAATACCGCTTCCGCAAGGAAAAGGCCTTCCCGATCCGTTTTCAATTTTAACTGGCCGCCGTGGCGGCGGGCAATGGCATCTCCAATGGCAAGGCCGAGACCAAAGCCGCTTTGGCCCGCGGCGCTCTGCCCCCGTTGAAAGCGCCGAAGAAGAGATCGGGGGTCTTCCTGCAGGCTTGCGGGGTTGGAGATCACGATTTTCACGCCCCTTGGGGTGCGGGTGACAGATGCGCTTATCACACCGTCTTCGGGGCAGTATTTTACGGCGTTGTCCATCAGCACCCGTATCAGCTGGCACACCTCTTCCTTGGCACCTGCGTAGGAGAGGGCCGACGGGATATTCGTTTCCACCGCAACGCCCCTTTGTGCCGCTACGGCTTCAAAGGGGGCAAGGGTATCAAGAAAGAGGCGGGAAAGGTCAAAGTCCTCCCGCACCAGCGGGTTTCGGTATTCCTCCGCCTTGCTGAGGGTCACAAGATCCCCCGTCATTTTCGCAAGGCTTGCGGTCTGCTTTCGGATCTGGTCCAGCCACGGATTTTCACCGATCTCCGATTCCAGCATTTGGGCGTGGGTACTGATCACCGTCAGAGGCGTTTTCAGCTGGTGCCCCGCGGCGGTGATGAATTCCTTTTGCTTTTGGTGGTTTTCTACGATTGGCTTTACCGCCCAGGCAGAAACGGGAATGAGAATCAGCCCCACCGCCACAAGGCTCACAAGGCTGACACCCACGAGATTCTTCGCCGCCATCACACACATTTCAATGCCCGATTCCCGCAGAAGAAAATAGATCTTTCTGCCGTTTTCATTTTGATAGATGCGGTAGCGGTAGCCCTCCAAAAAGCCACGCTCCTCCTTTTTTTCAAGGGCGCGCCTTGCAAGGGATGCGGCCTGATCCGAGGAAATGCTGACGTTTTGCACCGCATCGGGGTAGACGGTATCCTTCCCTGCGGGGATCTTCACGGAAAAATAGCGGTTTCCCCCTGCGGGGCTACGGTGAAGCTTTGCAATGAGCATATCGGATTTTTCCTCCAGATCCCGCACGTTGCGGTAAAGGCTCACCCCCACGATGAGCCCTTGGATCAGCGCAAGGCTCAAAAGGGAAAGCAAAACGAAGCGGAGCCGCAGCTTTCTTTTCAAGGTGTCTTTCACCCTCGTACCTCCAATACGTACCCTAAATTCCGTTTGTTTTGTATCACAACGTCAGAGCCGATCTCACCCAGCTTCTTTCTCAGGTTGTAGACCACCGTCCAAAGGGCGTTTTCCTGCCCAAGGCTATCCGCCTCCCAAACCTGCCGCAAAACGGTCTCCACCGAAACGGGGGAGCCGGGGGCGCGAAGCAGTAATAAAAGGGTCTGAAATTCTTTGTTGGCAAGCTCCCGTTCCCCCAAGGGACCACGGAGCCGAAAGCGTTTGGTATCAAGCACCGTGTTGCCAAGGGAGATCTGCACAGTCTGCTGCTCTTCGCTGCGGGTCAAAACCCTGACCCTTGCAAGAAGCTCACGCACGTCAAAGGGCTTGGGCAAATAATCGTTGGCGCCTGCATCCAGCCCCTCCACCCGATCCTCGATCTCTGCCTTTGCGGTCAAAAGCAAAACGGGTGTGCGGTTTCCTTCGGCACGGAGACGGCGCAGTACCGTGATCCCATCCATTTTGGGCATCATCACGTCCAATACGGCGGCATCGTACCGACCAAGCTGCAGATACAAAAGAGCATCCTCCCCGTTATCCACAGCGTCCACCGTAAATTTATTCCGTTGAAACAGCACCTCCAGCGCATAGCGCAGTGCCCCTTCATCCTCCGCAATGAGAAGCTTCATTTTTTGCCCTCCTTTCCCCTATTTTCTCCATCACGTGATCTCGGGATCCAAGACAATGATACCACCCCATCCTCACGTGAACCTCAAATTCATTCTTCTTTTTTCATTTTACACTACAAAATAAAATTTTGCAATCACCCGAAGAGCCGCCCCCCTTGCATTCACTTGGATTTTGTGGTAAAATACCCTCGTATTTTCAGACAGGAGATAAAAATTATGAAACTTGGTATCGTGGGTCTGCCCAACGTGGGCAAAAGCACCCTGTTCAACGCAATGACCGGCGGCGGCGCCCAAGCCGCCAACTACCCCTTCTGCACCATTGACCCCAACGTGGGCGTGGTGCCCGTGCCGGATGCACGCCTGCAAAAGCTGGCGGAAATGTACGATCCGGAAAAGATCACCCCTGCTGTCATTGAATTTGTTGACATTGCAGGTCTGGTGAAGGGCGCAAGTCAGGGCGAGGGCCTTGGAAACAAGTTCCTTTCCCACATTCGCGAGGTGGATGCCATCGTGCACGTGGTTCGCTGCTTTGAGGATGCGGATATCGTACACGTGGATAAGGGCATTGACCCTGTTCGTGACGCGGATATTATCAATATGGAATTGATCCTTTCGGATATGGAGATCTTAGAGCGCCGCCTTGACCGTGCCAAAAAGCGCCTGAAGGGCGATAAGACCGCTCAGGTGGAGATCGATCTCATTGAAAAGATCACGGCAAAGCTTGAGGAGGGTAAAAGCCCCCGCGGGCTGGAGTTTTCCGAAGCGGAGGAAGCGCTGCTTGTTGAAATGCCCCTGCTCTCTATGAAATCTCAGATCTTTGCCGCCAACGTTTCCGAGGAGCACATTAAGCTGGGCGAGGGCTTGGCAGAGGCCAACCCCCATTTTGCCGCACTCAGCCGCTATGCCCGGGAAAGCGGCAACGGTATTATTCCCATTTGCGCCAAAATCGAAGCAGAGCTGGCAGAGCTTCCCCCTGAGGATAGAGAGCTTTTCCTTGAGGATCTGGGCATCTCCCACGCGGGTCTTGACCGTCTGGTTACCGCCAGCTACGAGCTGTTGGGTCTCATCAGTTATCTTACCGCAGGTAAGCCCGAGGTGCGCGCCTGGACCATTACCCGCGGCACCCTTGCGCCGCAGGCGGCAGGCAAGATCCATTCGGATTTTGAACGCGGCTTTATCCGTGCCGAGGTGGTCTCCTACGAGGATCTCATCTCCCTTGGCTCTATGGCCGCCGTTCGTGAAAAAGGACTGCTGCGCAGTGAAGGCAAGGAATACGTAATGCAGGACGGTGACGTAGTCCTCTTCCGCTTTAACGTATAAAGTTCTCACCGCTTTTTTGTAGGGCTCTGCCCTACTACCCGCAAGCCCTTTTTGTAAAAAGGGCTTGACCCCAAAAACTTTATGCAAAAAAAATAAAAATAGATTCATCCATCACAGTTTTTTGCCGTGATGGATGATTTTTTATTCCCCCATTACGAACGTTTTTGGAAGTTTGAAACCTTTTTTCAAAAAGGTTTCAAGCAGGGTGCGGGGCGGCCCCCGGGTAGTGTCCCTTGAAAATAAAAACAAATTGTAAAAAATGCTCCTCAAGGCGGTGGAAAGGCGCAGAAACGCGGTTTTTTTCTTGCCTTGGCAGGGTCCGACGTGATATAATATTGTATAATTGTACAAATTTTTATAAAAAGCAGTACGGCTTTTGGTCAGACCGTCTATGAAAAACGGATTTTTCGGAAAGGAACGAAATTCTATGAAACAAAAATTCAGGGCGTTTCGATGGCGAATGCTCCTTGAAAACGTCTTCTTGGGGAGCCTTGCGGGGCTCACCGCAGGGGGCATCGGCGTTTTTGTGTTGGCGCTGATCGACCGCATCCTCGTCCGCAGAACGGAAGCTACCCTTGCGTGGCTCATCGGCGGGGGGCTGGGAGCCTTGGCATTCATTCTGATATTTGCCATTTTCTTCCCCACCAAAGGGCGCATTGCAAGGCGAATGGATGAAATGGGCCTGCAGGAGCGCGTGCGCACGATGCTGGCCCTGGAAAAGGATCCCTCCCCGTTGGCGGAGCTCCAAAGGCAGGATGCAGGGAAAGCCATTCTCTCCGTGAAGGCAAGAGAAATGAAATTGAGAATGCCAAAGCGCGCACCCCTGATCTGCGCCGTGTGCCTTGCCTTGGCCCTTGTGATGCTCCTTGTCCCCTACGACGTGTTTGCCTACCGCCCCGATTTAGGGGAGGAGAACCGCGCCTTTTTGGAGGAGCTGATGGCCGAGCTTCGGGAGGAGCTTTTAAAGGAAGAGCTGGGGGAAGAGCTTCTGGAAGAGCTGGAGGAGATCCTGGATCAGCTGGAAGAGGACTTAAAGAGCAGTGAAAGCCAGCTGGAGCAGGCGGCCAAAATCGAAGAAGCCAAAAAGAAGATCGAAAAGAAGCTGGAGGAAGCCCTGACCAAGGACCCCATCGGTGAGGCTCTGCAGCATTACGAATTAACAAAGCCCTTGGGTGAAGCCATCGTAGAGGCGGATGAAGAAAAGGTCCGCAGTGCAATGGAGGAGCTGGAAGAAGCCGTTTTGGAAAACACCTCCTTGTTGGAGGAGCTGGCCACCACCATTGATCTTGCCTTGGGTGAGGTGGAGGTCCCCGAGGAGGACGCCCTGCGCACCGCCCTTGCAGGCCTTGCCTTGGATCTTCACGAAAATAACCCCGATAATCCCGACTTTGAAGAAAAGCTGAATGAGGATATGGAAAAGGCCACCGTTTCCATGATCGTCGCCCTTCGCCAGCAAATGAAGACCGAAGAGGTAAAGAAAAAGACGAAAAAGAAAATGGACGAGGCCAAAAAGGAAGCCCTTGGCCAAAAGGGCAAACAGGAAGAGGAGGAGACCGCCACGGCAGAGGGTGGTAAGGAGGAATCCGAGACCCAGACCGGTGAGGGAGAAGCCCCCAAGGAAACCGGCGAGGAGAAAAAGCCCGCCAAGGAAGAAGGGAAAAAGCCAACTCAGGGTGGCAACGGGGAAAGCAAAGACCCCAACGCCGGCGGAAGCGGCACCCCCTTTGAAATGACGGAGGAGATCTACGATCCCTATTCCGGCACCGTGCCTTACGGAAAGGTATTTGCCCTTTACTACGCAGAGTATCTGGCCGCGCAGGAACGCGGAGAGGTTACCGATGAAATGAGAGCCGTGCTGGATCGCTATTTCAGCCAGCTCAACGGATAAAAAGGAGATTTGAAAAATGGTTACAGAAAAGGAAATTCAGTTTTTTGCAGAAAAGATCCGCCGCATTTTGGAAGAGATCGGCAAGGATATGATCGGTCAGAAGGAAGTGGTGGAGGATACCCTCATCGCCGTGATCGCAGGTGGTAACGTGCTCCTTGAGGGCGTACCCGGCGTAGGTAAAACCAGACTTGTCCGTTCCATGGGCAAGGCCCTTTCCCTGCCCTTCTCCCGTATTCAGTTTACCCCCGACCTGATGCCCGCAGACGTAACGGGTACCAACGTCATTGAAAAGAATGCAAACGGGGAAAACGTGCTGAAATTCCAGCCCGGCCCCATTTTTGCCAGCATCGTTTTGGCGGATGAGATCAACCGTGCCACCCCCAAGACCCAGTCCGCTCTGCTGGAGGCAATGCAGGAGCACCGCGTCACCGTTGCAGGTCAGAGCTACGCGCTGGAGGAGCCCTTCTTCGTTTTGGCAACCCAGAACCCCATCGAGCAGGACGGTACCTACCCCCTGCCCGAAGCACAGCTTGACCGCTTCCTCTTCCTTTTGGAGGTGGGCTTCCCCTCTCTTGACGAGCTGGTGGACATCGTCAACCTCACCCAGGATACCATGGAGGAGCGTGCCGAAAGCGTGGTAACGGGCGAAGAGATCTTAGCAATGCGCGCCACCGCCAAGGAGATCCCGGTTCTGGATGAGGTCCTGCGCTACGCTATGCGTCTGGTTACCGCCACCCACCCGGATCTGGAGGGTGCACCCGAGGTGACCAAAAAGTATATTCGTTTGGGTGCCAGCCCCCGCGCAGGTCAGGCTCTCATCTCCGCCGCCAAGGTGCGCGCTCTGATGGAAGGCAGATTCAACGTTTCCTACGAGGATATCGATACGCTGGCTTACCCCGTACTCCGTCACCGTATCAAGCCCGGCTTTGCCGCCATTACCGAAAAGAAGACCCCGGATATGCTCATTCGAGAGATCATCGCCTCGGTTAAGAAATAAAGAAGAAAAGAGAATACCCTATGAAAGAAGTGATCTCCGCCTCCTTTTTGGCTATGCTGGAGGCAAGAGAATTGCACATAGACGGCGCTATGAACGGGCGCTTCGGCGGTAGCAGAAAGAGCCGTGCCTACGGCTCCTCCCCCGAATTTGCGGATTTCCGCGAATACGCCCCCGGTGACGATCTGCGCCGCATTGACTGGAACCTGTACGCCCGCTTTGAAAAGCTCATCGTAAAGCTCTTCGTGGACGAGCGCCAATTGCACCACCGCATTTATCTGGATGCTTCCGCCTCCATGGCCTGGGGTGAGCCTGAGAAAAGTGCGGCGGCGCTTCAGCTTGCGGCGGCGCTGGGCTACCTTTCCGTAAAAGCACTGGATCGAGTGAGCTTCTACGCACTGGAAGGAAAAAACTGCCGTGCCCTTTGCCCCACCGTCACCAACCGTGACGGCTTTTACGCCGCCATTCCCGCCCTGAACGCTCTGGAATTTGACGGGGAAGTGAAAATGGATGAAGCCATTGCCACTCACCGTGATGCAGGTGGCAGTGACGGGCTCTCCATCATTTTTTCCGACTTTTTCAGTGACGACGATTGGAAACGGGCCGTTGACGCCCTGATCGCCAAGGGTCGCCGCGTTCTGTTGGTGCAGGTGCTCTCCCGGGATGAGATCGAGCCTGAAATGAACGGCAAGGTTCAACTCATCGATACGGAGGCCCTTGACCCCGAGGATCCCCGCAACGGCAGATGGGAAATGACCCGTTCCACCCTGAAGGCCTATCACGCAGCCTTGGAGTGGCACCAAAACGAATTGAAGAGCTTCTGCACCGCAAGGGGTGCCTCCTTCTTCTCCCTCTCCTCCGACGAGAGTATGGAGCGGGTACTCTTTGAAAAAGGATGGGAGGTGGGCCTCGTACAATGAGACTTGAAAATCCCGCAGGGCTTTGGCTGCTTCTTGGCATTCCCGCCCTGATCCTCATTTATATGCTTCGCAACCGCTACGAGGAAAAGGTGGTTTCGGGTACCTATCTCTGGCGGCTCTCCCGCCGTTTTCAGAAGACCCGCCTGCCCGTTCAGCGATTAAAGAAGATCATTCTCTTCGTTTTACAGCTTCTCTTTATCGCATCCTGCGCCCTTGCGGCCTCACAGCCCGTATTGGTTCAGGGTGAAACCGTGGATTACGTTGCCATTTTGGATCCCTCCGCCAGTATGCAAGCGGTGGATGAAAAGGGCGTTTCCCGCTTTGAGCTTGCAAAGGATATGATCTCCGATTTAGCAAGCGAGACCCTTTCGGGTCACACCGTTACCGTGATCTCGGCAGGGCGCGAGCCCTCTTATCTGGTGCAGCAAAGCAAATCCGCAAACGAGGTGCGCCTTGCCCTGAACCGCGCCGTGTGCGAAAACGGCACCGCCAACACCTGGGAGGCTATGGATCTTGCCCAGATGATCTGTGACCGAAGCCCCAATTCCAAGGTGATCCTCTATACCGATACGGAATACAGCAATACCTCCCGCATTCAGGTGAAAAATCTGAACCGCGGTGAGTGGAACGTGGCCGTTACGGGGCTGGAGGCTGAAAAGATCGGTGAGGACGTGACCTTCACCGCCACCCTCGTAAGCTACGGTCTTGACACCACCGTTACCTGCGGCATTAAGGTAGACGGCGCCCTCCTTGACGCCAAAAGTCTGGAGCTTGCAGCCGATACCCCCGGAACGCTGGAGTTTTCCGCACCCCAGCAGGGGCACTACGAAACGGCAGAGGTATATTTTGAGCTGGACGACGCCCTTGCCCTTGATAATTCCTACGCGCTCTGCCAAACCCGTGAGCGTACTTGGCGAGTGGCCCTTCACTCCGAAGCGCCCCTTTACCTGAAAAGCGCGCTGGAGGCGCTGGGTACCTGCGAGACCACCGTGTTCAAGGCCTGCTCCGAGGAGAGCCTTACAGGCTTTGACCTTTATATTTTCGACGGTATCTTCCCCGATGCTTACCCCGAGGACGGCTCCGTTCTCCAATTCGGCGTGGAAAAAATGCCCGATGGGCTCACCGCCGCAGGGCGCTACAGTCAGGAGGGTACCCTCACCGCCACCACCGATGGGGAGCACCCCATTCTTCAAGGCTTCCTGCCCGATGACACCGCCGTGACCCACTTTGCCCCCCTTCAGGGCAAGGCAGGGTGGAAGACCCTTCTTTACTGCGGTGCAGACGGTGTCCTTGCCTCCAAGGAGGGCGCCTACGGCATCGTGACCACCGTGGTCTCCTTTGACCTGCACGATTCCAACCTGCCCCTGCGTCAGGGCTTTTTGAAGCTGATCCAAAACATCGTGACCCATTCGGTCCCCTCCCTTTTGGGCAGTACCGATCAGATCGCAGGCACCACCGTGCGCCTGACCCTGCCCGTGGGCGCAAAGTCCCTCTACGTGGAAAAGCCCGACGGCAGTATTCAGAAATTCCCCCCTACCGGCACCAGCGTGCCCGTTGAGCTGGATCAGATCGGCGTTTACGCCGCCGTTCTGGAAACGGAATCGGGCGGGGAATATACCCACTTCTTTGCCCACGTCTCTCGGGAAGAGGAGCGCTGTGCGCCCATTGACGAGCTTTTAGAGGTGGATCGCGGCTTTGCCGTTTCCGGGGATAACCCCGAGGCAACCAGAAGCCTGTGGCGGCTGGCGGCCGTTCTCCTTTTGCTTTTCATTCTCACGGAATGGGGGTGGTATTACTATGAAGAGCATTAGTCTGACCTTTCAGGAGCCTTGGTTTCTGCTGGCTCTGATTCCCGCTCTTGCCATCGTTCTCGTTCCCTATCTCCTGCTGCCCAGAAAGCGCAGAGTGATGACCCGCCATCTGGTGCCCGTGATCCTGCGGAGCGTTGCCGTGACCCTTTTGGTTCTGATCTTATCGGGGCTTGCCATCGTGCGCACCGCCTCCGATAAATCGGTGATGCTTTTGGTTGATCTTTCCCACAGCACCGCTTCCGTACAGGAGGAAATGGATCGGCGCAGCCGCGAGATCCTCTCTCACCTTGACGGTGAGACCCCCGCGGGGGTGATCGTATTCGGCTACGATCAGGTCTATGCCGCAAAGCTTGAGGCGGGCAGAAGGAGCTTTGCCCTCAAGGAGATCGAAGAGCCCCTTGGAACCGATATGGAAGGTGCCCTGAATTTGGCCAATACCGTTATGCCGGGGGATCTGGCAAAGCAGGTGATCCTCCTTTCCGACGGTATTGAGACCGACGGCAACGCCTTGGAATTGGCCCGTTACCTTGCCACCCAAGGCCTGCGCCTTGACTGCGTGTATTTTGATTCCACAGGCTCCGGCACCGCCGAAATGCAGATCAGCGCCTTTTCCGCACCTGAGGGTGCTTACGTGGGGGATGAGGTTCTCCTCACCGCCCAGCTCCAGAGCAATACCGGCGGAAAGGCCGTGGTGGAGCTTTACGAAAACGATGTGCTCCTGCGCACCCAAAACGTTACCGTGGTACCCGGCAGTAAGACCGTTGAATTTGCCCTGAAGCCCGAAGAGGCGGGGTCCTTTCAATATCGCCTTTTATTAAAGCCAGATGCGGATACCGTCGCCTACAACAACCAGAGCTATGCTGCCCTGACGGTGACCGGCAAGCCCTCCGTGCTCATTTTGGTGAACAAGGTGGAAAACGGCGTGCATTTGGAGGACCTCCTCCGCAACGACTTTAACGTAAGCCTTCTTGAGACCCGCTACGCACCCACCACCATTGCGGGGCTTTGCGACTACGACCAGATCATTCTTTCGGGTGTGGATATGCGCACCCTCCCCAACCGCTTCGATAAGCTTTTGAAGGATTACGTGGGCGTATTCGGCCGCTCTCTTCTGGTTGCGGGCGGTGAAAACACCATGATGTACGGCAATATGAGCGGCACCGCGCTGGAGGAGATGCTCCCTCTCTCCTTCCAATATCAAAAGAGCACCGAGGGCAAGAGCGTTGCCCTGATGCTGGTTTTGGACTGCTCCCGCAGTATGAGCAACAACACCAACTACATCTCCATTGCAAAGCAGGGCGCCATCAAATGCGTGGAATATATGACCGATAACGATCAGATCGGTCTCATCTCCTTCCACAGTCAGGCTACGGTGCGCTCCCCTATGGTGCAGGCAAACGCCCGCAATAAGGCAGAAGTGACCCGCCTCATCTCTGAACTGACCACCGACCAGCGCACCGCCTACAAGGAGCCCCTGATCCTTGCCAAGCAGGAGTTGGAAAAGTGCGATGCGGATATCAAGCATATCATCTTCCTTTCCGACGGTCAGCCCAAGGACGATGGGTATTTCGAGGTTGCCCGTGACATCGCCGCCGACGGTATTACCCTTTCCTCCATCGGTCTGGATTTCGATTCCGATATTTTAGAGCACCTTTCCGGCATCGGCGGCGGCCGCTATTACTACGTTGACAACGCCGCCAATCTCCCCAACATTATGCTCTCCGAAACCAAGCAGATGAGCGTGAGCAATTTGGTGGAGCGTGACGTGACCCCCGTGGTCACCCGTCAGGGCGCCGTGACCAAGGGGCTTGAGGGTGCCGTTTTCCCTGTCATTCACGGCTTTTTGGGCACCTCCCCCAAGGACGTTGCCACGGTCTACGTGGAGACGGACGAGGGCGACCCCCTCTACGCTCTGCGCTCCTGGGGCGAGGGCACCGTTGGGTGCTTTACCACCGACCTTTACCGCAACTGGTCCTTCCATTGGATGATCGACCCTGCCGCCAAGCAGCTGGTGAAGCAGATGGTCAGCGCCACCGTAGCGCCCGTTCACCACGAATCCTCCTTCTTTGCAGACGTTTCCGTTGGCGGTCAGCGAACGGAATTGGTGGTTACCACCTACACGGAGGAAATGAGCCATTCCATTACCTTAAATCTCACCCGTGACGGGGAAGAGCACACCGAGGTGCTGGAACGGGTGGAGCCGGGTGTTTACCGCACCTCCTTTGACACCTCCGCCCCCGGTATTTACCGTGTGTTTCTCATTGAATCTCAAGGCAAGGAGATCGTGGATTATCTGGATACCCAGCTTGCCGTTCCCTATTCCAAGGAGTACGACGTTTTCGATGCCGGCGGCTCTGCCTTTTTAGAAAAGCTGGCGGAGGCGGGGGGCGGTATGCTCTCCGATGATCCCAAGGCGCTTGCCAAGGCGGAAACCTCACCCATTGATTTAGTGGAAGACCCCTTGGTATGGCTTTGTCTTACGGCCATTCTCCTCTTTTTGGTAGACGTTGGCTTCCGCCGCCTGCGCAAAAAGGATCTTCTGCGCCTTTGGGAGATCCTCTCCCGACCCTTTTGCAAAAAAATATAACGGATTGGAGTTTATTATGCAATCTTCTCTTTATTTCCTCCCCCCCAGCGGTGACAAGCGTGACCGTTCAGGGGAGATCGAAGCCCTTTTAAAGGAAAAGGGTGCCTGCACCCTTGGGGTGGGCGACTACTTCGTTTCAGGGGTCACCATGCCCCACGGCACCTCTCTCTTCGGTATGGGTGAGGGTACCCGCGTCATTCTCCTTCCCCACGTCACCGAGGGTCACGCCATTCTCCTTGAGAGCCACTGCACCCTGCGGGATCTGACGGTCTTGGGGGATGAAAAGGATCTGCCCCTGCCTGAGGTCACCCCTTTGGAGGATGGCTCTATGCCCCCCGTTCCCGAGCCTTGGGAGCTGGGCGCACGTCACGGTGTAGGCTTTTTGGGGGATGCCACGAACGTTGAAACCAGCCACATTCAGAAGAAAGACTGCATCGTTTCCGGCCTTCGCATCCGCGGCTTTTCAGGCGGCGGTCTCCATCTGCGGGATACGGGCTACAGCACCCCCTGCTCCCTTTGCGCTTCCGATTGCCGCATTCACGCTTGCGGCGCGGGTATTTTCATTTCCCGCTTCAGCGAATACAATAAGTTTACGGGTATGGTCTGCACGCAGAATATTTACGGCTGTATCAACAACGGCGGTAACAACGTTTTCGCCGCCTGCGCCTTCGACGCCAACCGTCAAGGCTTTCTCATTGATAACCGTGAGAACAAGAGCAAAAACAACGCCCACGGCTCCTGCGTGGGCTGCACCTTCAATCATATGGATCACAACACGGGCATCGGCGTGCGCATTCTCAATTCCAAGCCGGGCTTCGTCTTCTCGGGCGGACAGATGTTCTTCTCCCACGTGGTATTAGAGGACTCCCAAGGGATCGTCTTTAACGGAAGCGAATTCGGCAAGCACATCCGGTTCCACGTGACCCGCGGCGGCGGTGTGACCCTTTCCGCCTGCTTCTTTTCCACCCAGCCCCTCTATTTTGTGGAGGATAACGAAGCCTTCCGCATCTTCCAATGCTACACCAAAGGCGGCACCGAGATCCAAGTGCCTTGATGCAGGGCTGCCGCCCCACACCCTGCTTGAAACCTTTTTGAAAAAAGGTTTCAAACTTCCAAAAACTTTTGCACAAAAGAATAAAACGCTTTCATCCATTACAGTTTTTTGCCGTGATGGATGAATTTCTTTTGTACTGCATTCGGTTCGCTAAGGCGGCCACAGTATTGGGTTATTCTAAAACCAATCAAACGATAA
>JAFWZW010000002.1 GCA_017517325.1 Clostridia bacterium
CGTAAAGAGCCCCTGCTCAACCAGCACTACGTAGCTCTTTTCACCGTCAATGGTACCGTCTTCATTTCGTACCACAACGGGATTTTCCGCACACATTCTCACGTGCCCGTTGCTGGAATAGCAGTCGGCAGGGAGGGTCAGCGCGTAGGATTCAAACATCACCTGATGGCCGTTATCCTTGCAAACGGTTTTGGTATTGTAAGCATAAATGCGCTTGCCTTCGGCATTTTTTGTCCAGATCTGCTGGAGAGAATGATCGTATTTGTAAGGACCAACGGGAATAAAGCCGTGGGCTACGTTCATGGAGTGGGTCCAGGAGATCTCGGCAGAGTTTACTACTCTGTGCCAGCCGCAACTGGCAGTGCCGGAGCAGGCGGTGCCGAAGAGAAGGGGATTCTGGCTAAAAAATTCCGTATCGAGAAAGCCGGTCTTTTCGTCATAGTATTCCAAAATTCTGTAAACGCTGCCGGAAGCGGTGTTGACATAAGGAATACCGCCGTAAAGCTTGCCCTTATATAAGGTGCGCTCGGGCTTCTTTGCAAAGGAAATGTAGCGGTCTGTATACCACTGGAAGGAAACGGAAAGCTTTACGTAGTCTACGCAGATCTTGCGAAGCTGATCCGTGGTCATGTCGGGTGTTGCAATGGGAATGGCATCAAGTCGTGCCCGGGTCAGCGGAAGTTCTGCCTGTTCGCCGAAGTCGGTATCCTCGGGGAGCATATCGGTGTTAAGCATTTCAATGGTAAAATTTTCAGGTCTGTTTGCCATAGTGAATCTCCTTTATTCAGAAAAAGTTCTTCTTTGGTTTAAATTACTTTGGTATTCTTTATCGGTAATGGAATAGGTAAGGATCTGCTGCTTTTTTCCACGTTTGTAAAAATACTCCCGTTTCACGGTATCTTCTTGGTAGCCAAGTCTTTCCAAAACCTTACGGCTTGCAAGATTATCTTCCATAAATCGACCGGAAAGCTTCTTAAGCCCCAATACCTTGAAGCCATAGTCCATAATTCTTTGCAACGCTTCGGGCGCAAGGCCCATTCGGTGAAACCGAGGGGAGAGAACGTAGCCTACCTCCGCACACCTTTTTCGCTCGTAGATCTCCGTAAAGCCGCAGGTACCGATCATTTTGCCCGTTTCCTTGTGGATCAGCGCCCAATCGAAAAACGAAGCACTTTGGTACTCTTTTTGTAGGTAGCGAATGTGTGTCCGTGTATATTCTCTTGAGGTGTGAGGCTCCCAAAGAAGGTATTTGCTGGTTTCGGGATCTCTGGAATAGTCGTACATATCCTCCAAATCTTGCGGGAGGATCTTTCTCAAAACAAGTCGGGGGGTTTCCAGTGTGGGAATATCACGAAAGCTCCTCCGGATGGGGCCGGAAAAGAGGGATCGCATCAAAGGATCTCAAAGGTTCCGAAGCGATCGGAACGGTGAAAATCAATGGCGTCTCTCTGCAGGGGTGCCCAGGAGAGATAATGGGGGGATTCGGTGAGATCGCCGCATTTGAATGCGTTGCCCTTAAAGGTGTAACCGGGAGCAAAATCGATCTTTCCGTATATGTTTTCGATGGTCTCCAGCGGGATAAAGAGGGTCACGGTCCAAACACCGTCACCGATCTCTGCCTTTACCTCTGGCATAACAGGCGTTTCAAGATCGACGCGCTCGTAGCGGTCAGGGCCGATTCCGAACAGATAGCAACCGCCTGCGTTCATTTCAAAGTTAATGTAGCTGGTGCTCTTTTCGGGAGCAAAGTTCAGAAAGATCTCAAGGCAACTGTCCTCGCAAACCTCTTCACCGGGGTTTTTATGCTCGCGGCGGGGGTTGGATTCATAGCAGGAAAGCTGAAAAAGAAATCCCTTGCCCTCCATGAAGATCCCTTTGAAGCGGGAATCGGGGGTGTAAGTGGAGCCCCAGGGTACGTCGCAGATCTTGGCTTCCACCGCTGTATTCAGACTTGCGGCATCACCGCGAATGATTTGATACTTCATAATCTCCTCCTCAAAAACAATGTACCATTATTATATAGGTAAATACCGTAATTTGCAAGGAAAAATCGTAAAAACTATGGAAAACCGTCATTGTTTCGTGTATAATATTTAAATAGACAAGGGGGAGTAGGATGCTGGGTTATGTAAAGTGTGACGAAGGGGAACTTTTGGTTAAACATCAAAGGCTTTATCGCGCAGTATATTGCGGCCTTTGCCACTCCATTCGCGTCACGGGTATGCACGCCCTACTCCCGTTTCATAATTACGATTTCGTGTTTCTGGCTCTGTTTCGGATGCTGGTCACAGGCGAGCCCCTTTCTCTTGAGCGTGACCGCTGCTTTTTGCACCCCTTTCGCAAAGGAAAGCAAAGGCTTTGTCATAATCCCACCTTGGCGTATACCGCCTTTGCCGCGCTTGTTTTGACCGTTGAAAAAATGCGTGACGATCTGCTGGATTCTGACGTTTCCTTTTCCCGCAGGTGCATGATCCGCCTTACCCTTCCGCGTCTCATTCGTGCCCTTCGTCGCTATGAGAAAAATGAGTCGCAGATGAAGGGGCTTTCCGAAAAGGTAGCGGCTCTTCTTGCAGAAGGCCGTGAGCTTGAAAAGGCTTCCGCCGAGCTTGACATCCTCTGCGAAAACTTTGCCCGTTGCCTTTCTCTTTTGTTCTCCTTCGGAACAAGCGGAAAGGAGGCGCGCCTTCTTTCGGGTATGGGGGATCTTCTCGGCCGCTATCTTTATACGCTTGATGCCCTTGACGACCGTGAGAAGGATTTGAAAAGCGGTGCCTTTAACCCCGTTTTGAAAAACGGTGTGCTGCCGTCGGACAAAGCCCTTTGTCAAATGGATCTGGTGCTTTCCTTTATGTTGGGCGAAATGAAAAAGATTTTGGATCTGGTTGAGGGGGAGCCCAACCTTCTGGCAATTTGCGAAAACATAATCGGTCGGGGGCTTCCCGCCACCGCCCATCCCATTCTGAACCCTGAAAGAGGAGATAAAAATGAGAGACCCGTATAGTGTATTGGGGGTATCCCCCCAGGCAAGCGAAGACGAAATTAAAAAAGCGTATCGTACCCTTGCAAAAAAATATCACCCTGATAATTATGCCAACACCGAGTTCTCCGACATTGCAGGAGAAAAAATGAAAGAGATCAACGAAGCCTACGACGAGATCCTGCGCCGCCGTGCCGAAGGCAGCAGCACTGCGCAGAATCAGGCAGGGCAGGGAACCGCGTACCAAAACGCCAGAGTTCGCCAGCTCATTGCCGCAGGAAGGCTTGGAGAAGCAGAGGTGATTCTGGACGGGGAACAAAACCGTGATGCAGAGTGGCATTACCTGAAAGGCCTTTGTGCCATGTATCGCCGCAGCTATCACGATGCCGCGGGCTTCTTTGCTACCGCCCACCAAATGGCGCCAAACAACGGTGAATACGCCAATATGTACCGCCGTTTTCAGGGGGCACAGCAGAATTACGGTTCCTTTGGTGGCGGCACCTATCGAAAAATGGATGCCTGCGATATATGCTCCAACCTGATCTGTCTTGATTGTTTGTGCGAGTGTATGGGCGGCGATCTGATCAGCTGCTGTTAATATGAAAAAGACGAAAATGCTCAGTATCTGCTCCCTGATGGCGGCGCTTTGCGTTGTGATTATGTCCCTCGGGAGCCTTGTGGAAAGTCTTGATTTTTCTCTTGCGGTGATGGCAGGACTTGTGGTAATGATCCTGTCCTCTGAATACGGAGATCCCGCCGCCTTCGCGGTGTATTTGGTTTCGGGCCTTCTCGCCCTGATCCTGCCTCTGAAAACCACGGCCATCTTTTTTCTCGTTTTCTTTGGCTGGTATCCCATTATGCAAAAAAAGATCAATATGCTAAAGCCCGTTTTGGCGCGGGTGGTAAAATTTCTCATCTTTAACGTGGCCATGGGGCTTTTGCTTTTCCTTTCCGCCTTTGTGACCGGCACCACTGATGCCCCCGTCATTTACGGAATCACTGCTATTCTTGCAAATCTTTGCTTCGTTTTGTACGATACCCTTTTGGATCGGTTTCTGATCTGGTATATATTAAAACTTCGGAATCGCTTGAAATTCTGACCTTGGAGGAGATGTATGGAGAAAAAGCTCTCGCACCTTGCTATGACCCCCGCAAATCCCCGTTGGCAGGAAGCCGTTGCACGTAAGAACGAGCTTTACGCCCGTTCCAATGACTCACGAAGCCCCTTTCTTCGGGACTATACCCGCATCATTCATTCTACCGGCTTTCGCCGCTTGAAGCATAAAACCCAGGTGTTTTTCTCTCCCCAGAGTGATCATATCTGCACCCGTATCGAGCACGTCCTGCACGTGGAATCTATTGCCACGGCCATTGCAGATTCCCTGGGGCTCAATTCTGAGCTTGTCCGCGCCATTGCCATCGGTCACGATCTGGGGCATTCTCCCTTCGGTCATAAGGGGGAGCGGGTCTTAAACGATATTTCGGGCAGGGTTTTAAACCAGCCCTTCTGGCACGAAAAAAACAGTCTTTACTTCGTGGATCATATCGAGCTTTTAGAGGATGATAAGCGTCAGCGTCAAACCCTGAATCTTACTTATGCCGTTCGTGACGGTCTCATCTGCCATTGCGGTGAAGCTACGGAAAATCATCTGTTCCCCCGCAAGGATGCGCTGGATCTGGAAAGCCTTACCAAGCCCGGTGAGGTCAACGCTTTTACGTACGAGGGGTGCGTCGTGAAAATGGCAGACCGCATTTCCTATATCGGCAGAGACATTGAAGACGCCCTTGCCCTTGGTGTCCTCACCCGAGATAATATGGAAGAGCTCGCAGATCTGGTCTGTGAATACGCAGGGGATAAGATCAACAATACCATTATCATCAATCACCTGATCAACGATCTTTGCCTTTCCTCCGATGAAGAAAACGGCATTTGTTTTTCCGAACGCACCAACGAATTTATCCGCCTTTTGGGGGGGTTCAATTATCGCTATATTTATCGCGCCCCCCGCGTTGCCCGTGCCGAGGGCTTTTTCGAGATCGTCATCCGCGAGCTCTTCGACCTGCTCTTCAGCTGCTACGACGGCCTGGATACCCTGGATCGTTTGGATGAGCTTCGCAAGATCTACCCCAAGGTTTCCGATTCCTTTTACGAATGGCTCCGTAGCTATTGGACCCTCATTCGTGATCCCATTCATCAAAATCCCGCTATTTTCGATATCACCTGCAGGGAGGATTACGCCAAAGCAGTGATCTGCTATCTTGCGGGTATGAGTGATCGCTACGCTATGGATTGCTTCAACGAGATTATCAGCTTTTAATTGTGAGGTACTATGAAGACCCTGACCTTTTGCTTGGGTGCCCTTCGCACCAATACGTATTTTTGCTTTGACGATGCAGGAGCCTGCGTGGTCGTTGATCCCGGTATGGATGGAGAAGGGATCTGGAATAAGCTTTGCGAAAAAGGGCTGAAGCCCAGCCACATCCTTTTGACCCACGGCCATTTTGATCACGCCCAAGGGGTGCGGTATCTGGCAGAAAAAAGCGGCGCCAAGGTCTGCATTCATAAAGAGGATGCGGTGATGCTTCAAAACCCGGGCTTTGCTTCCGCTACTCTCTATTACCGTGGTGACGCCTCCCTCTATCCCCGCTGTGAGGCGGATATACTTTTGGAAGAGGGGAGCGAGATCCAAGTGGGCACTATGCATTTTAAGGTGCTCCATACCCCGGGACATACCCCCGGCTCCGTCTGCTTTGCGGAAGGGAACACCCTTTTCTGCGGGGATACGGTCTTTGCTTACGGTTATGGGCGCTATGACCTTTGGGGCGGTGATCGGGAAGCTCTTTCACGCTCCTTAAATCGCCTTTCCGCCCTTGAGGGGGACTATAAGCTTTGCCCCGGTCACGGAAACACCGCCACCCTTTCCCGCCATCGGGAAGAGATCGCCGCTTTTTCAAGGCAATTGACGTAACAATTTTTTAAATTCAAAGTTTTATTCAAAAAAGGAGGATGATAAAATGAAACGACGGCTTTTCTTTTTGCTCGTTCTCCTTTTACTTTTTTTCTCCGCTTGCGAAAGAGAGCCTATGACTGAAACCTTCCCCGCAACGGCCACGCTGACGGTTGAGAAAGAAGACATCGCAACCTTTGAGGTACCTACTGCAGAGGTGGAGATCCCTGCTTCTTCAAGCATTCCGGAGATCACCACAACGGTGCCGGTTCCCACCTCTCACGTACATAATATGAAGGAGCGCTCCCGCATCTCTGCCACTTGCTCTTCCCCCGGGGAGATCGTTTTCCGCTGTGATTGCGGAGAGGGGAGAACGGAAGCCCTTCCGATCCTTTCTCATACGGTTATCTCCGCTACCTGCCTGCAAGGCTCTTTTTGCAGTACCTGTGGCTCAAAGCTTTCCGATCCCTTGGGGCATCATATCGTCTCCCGCGGCTGTGACCGTTGTGATTATGAGATCAAAAGCCCCGTTTACGTTTTGGGGAAGGAGCTTGATTTCGATGAAAAAGCCGAATCCATTCGTGCAAAACTGGGAGCTCCCACCGAATCCCTTTACGAGGGGGATATGGTCAGCTTGGTTTACGCCTCTGATCTTTCCGCTTTTACGGTGATCCAAACCGACGGTGACGGTCTCTGGGGTTTGTTTACCATAGATCCCGAGGCAAGGCTTTGTCTTCGCGAAGAGCCCATTACCATTGCCAATTTTTCAGGTGCGGATGATCCCAATTCCGACGCCTTTTATCAGGATGCGGGCTCCTGCCGAATCTTCGGCTTTCGTGACGGTATGGATGGTGGCACCTACTACGGTCTTTGGATGCGCTATTCCGAGTGTCGCTATGATTATATTGAGGATGATCGGATCTTTTTTGACTTTTATGCCCAAAACCGTTTAAGCTTCTATTTTACAAACGCTCTGCGCGCCCGCCACGGTTTGGCACCACTCACCTGGTCGGGAGAGGCAGCTCAGGTAGCGGTGGAGTATTCCACCTATATGCTGGAGAATGATTTCTTCGATCACGACGGCTCCTACGGTGACCGTCTCCGTCAAAAAGGGATCCTTTGGCAATACGCGGGGGAAAACATTTCCCAAGGGTACTTCAATTCCTTCTTCGTGACCGATGCTTACTACAATTCCCGTGACCACCGTGAAAATCTTTTAAGCTCCAATTTTTCCCGTGTTGGAATCGGCCACTGCCGTAAGGCAGACGGTTCAACGGTTTTCGGCGCTCAGATCTTTTACGGATAAAGAAGATAAACTATGTATATCGAACTGATCGGAAAATTGATACAAGGACATAATTGGGCCAAGATCCAAAAGCCCTGCCCTGAAAAAGAAATAAAAAAAGCGGAAAAATACGTGGGCTTTGCTTTTCCTGAGGAGCTCAAGGATCTGTTGAGGGAAACCAACGGTGACCACTGGTTTTTGCTTTCTGCAGAGGAAATGGTGGATCAGGTCAGGAGAAACAGAGAGATTCTTGCAGACTATCTTGAGCCCGATGAATTTCAGGAAAAAGTCAATCGTTTCGTATATTTTGCATCTAATGGCTGCGGCGATTATTACGGGTATCGCGTTCTTGCCAACGGCAGGACGGATGATACTGCCATTTATATCTGGGAGCATGAGCTTTTTGAGATCCGTGAGGTTGCAAAGGATATTCCCGAATTGATCACCAAGTATTATAACGGTGAGATCTAATGTGAGAAGAAGCCTATTCAGATAGAATCCCCGACAGATCCGGTAGTCTGTCGGGGACTTTTCATTTATTTGCAAATCGGGCTTCATCCGTTTTTTATCAGCTTGCGGTCTTTTCGATGATCTTAACGTCCTTCGGCTCAATGGAGGATTCCAGGTATACGATCTCCTTGATCTGTGCGATCTGTCCGGGGGTCAGACCTTCGCCTCCCACCACGATGTTGGCGCAATCCTCATTGATAATGGCAACGCATTCTTCAAAGCCCTTTGCCTTTACAAGGTTTTCAATATCGATCTCCCAGCTGGTTTCGTTGGCAATGCGCTCCATTTGGGTAAAGGCTTCGGTTTTGGCGGTTTCGCTTGCGGTCTCATCCTCTGTGATGTTCACCAGCACCTCCAAGGCTTCGCCTCTGGCGCGTTCTCTGTCAATGACTGCCGTGGCAAAATAGTTTTCAACAGGCTGAGAATCCTCAACCTGTCCGTCCGCAGGCTCTTCAGCGGGGGGCTCCGGGGTACCGTAGCGAATGTTCAGATAACCCGCAACGGCCACCAGTACCAGACAGCCGGCGATCAGGGCGTTTTTGGCGTTGATGCCCTTCCATGGGAAAGGCTTTACCTTCTCTTTCCATTTTTCAAGCCATTTGCTGAATTCGGGAAAGTATCCGCCCTCGTCTTCCGTTTCCTGAGAGATCTCTGTCAATGCGGTTTCAGATGATGAAAATTCCGTTTCCGGCTCGTAGATTTTGATTTTTTTCAGTTTTTTCATAATAGGCTCCTTACTCCGTTACGTAAATTTGGTTTTCATTCAGATCGAGTGTACTGGCAACCAGACCAATGATCCGCCTCCGCAGATTTTCGTTTTCTGCCCCTTTGCAAACGACGCTTGCGCCCTTTACCTTGGGGAGCCGCGTTTGGGTGAGGATCGGCTGGGTCTGACCTGCGGAATCCTCCTGCATGGTCAAAAAGCTTTCCCAGCTTTCTTTTTCCCCCGATAAGCTTTTGGCGGTTTGGCTGGCGTATTGATATGAGATCCCCCCCTCCAACGTGATCATGACCGAGACCTGGCTGACCCCTTCCATTTTTTCCAAAATGCCGCAAAGTCGGTTTTCCAGATCTGCAGTGTAGGCAGTCTCGTCAAAGACTGTCTCTTTGGCAGAATTGGTCTTGTCACCAAAAGGATATTCAGAAAGAATGAGAAAAATGATTCCCAGCACCAAACAAATTCCAATGATCCATTTCTTTTTTTCTTCAAGCTTTCTTTTTGCGGTCATACCGACTCCTTTCCCTCGTAAGTGGTGAGGATTTTAAAATTCATTTCCAAAAAGCGGGCAATTTCTTTGCCTGTTTTTTCATTTTCACATAAGACTCGTATTCCCGTCGGGATCGAAGCTTCATCCGCCAAAATCTTAAGGGTGAAGGTTGCATCGGGGAATGCGTCACGAGCGCTCTTAAGTATTCGCTGTGAGCTTTTTTCCAGTATGATCTCCTCCGGTGCTATATCCGCTCTTTCGCTCGCCGCTTCTGCCAAAGGAAGGGGGGCATCCTTCCATTCCCCTTTAACGAATCTTATAACGGGAGAGGCTACCGTAAAAATCAAAAGAAGAGAGATGAGAAATTTTACCGTTCCGAAAAGGGGTGAGCGCTCCCCCCGGGGTAAAAGGATCCTTGCAAGCATTGTCAAAAGGGAGCATAAGATCCACGTATAGGCCCAGTTTTTCATTTTAAAGGTTTCCTTTTGCTTTTAAGAATAGGGTAATGGTGAAGATCAGGTAACACCCGTGAGAGATCATCAGCGCCAAAATAAGATCGTATAAGCGGGAAAAGGCCTTGAAGAATCGTCGGCATCTCTCTTCCCCCAAAATTTCACCCACTCCCGCCGCAAAGGATAAAAAGGTTTTTTGCAGGATCAAGGTGAGAACGGGCTGGAGCAGAATGGTCAAAAGCACCGCGAGGGCAACAACGCCGCATTCCGTTTTTACAAGCTGAAAGGAAGCCGTGAGGGTTTTGGTATTCTCTCCCACCAGAGTTCCCACTACGGGGATAAAATTGCCTGCCGCAAAGCGAACGGATCGCATAGTGAGGGAATCCGCCGCAGAAGCCAAGGCTCCCCGCAATGCCAAAAGCGTGGAGATCACCGTGAAAAAGAAAACGCAAAGTCGCTTGACCGTTTTTTGAACGAAATCAATGATCCCCGTAAGGCGCCCTTCTCCGATGCCTTCCAAAAATGAAAAGCAAAAAAGATAGCGCACGAGAGGGAAAAGAGCGTGGGTGGTAAAGGTGGATACGGCTGTGATAACGAAGGTGAGATGTGCGTTTTGTACGGCGGCGCCCTGCATCTGCCCCATCATAGTCAAAAGCACCGCTGAAATGGGCAAAAACGCAAGCATAAAAGCATTGGTGCTTTTTAAGGCGGTGGCAGAAAGGGATATGGTCTGATCTAAGCTTCGGTAACAAAAATAAGCCGCTGCCAAAAGAAAGAGCAGATCAAAGGCGCTTTCCATTCCACCTCCAAAGCTTTTTTTGATATGCTCAAACAAAACAGAAGCCAACAGCAGGGTACAGGTGCCGCAAAAAAGGTCAATGCTGTCCTGTAAGCCGCAGGAAAGGGCAGAAAGGAGCTTCTCCCAAATGAGAGAAAGTGAGCCGGAGGGGCTTTCCTCCTTTAAAAAACGGTTAATATCCTCTCGATCCTCTTGGTCCTGAATTGCTTCCCAAAGGGAATCCGTCCCTGAAAATTCCCGCAAAGCGTCATCGGTTGCCGCCGCAGCCTGCTGAGAAAGAAGAATCAAGCAAAGTGGGATCAGAACAAGAAAAGAAAGAGCGCGCTTCACGGTGCAATCTCCTCAAGAAGCACCATGATCTCCTCTAAAACGGGAATTGAGAGGCAGAGAAGCGCTCCCTTTCCACCCATTTCCAGCTTCGTTGCAATACCGTTTTCCCCCATATCACGGCAAAGATCGGCGCAAACGGAAACCAAAAGAGAAAGACCAAGTCCCTTCCAAACCAATTCGAAAAGGGGAGTCAGACCCGAACGTTCGGTGAGTGTTGAAAAGGTCTTCAGAATCGGAGTGACAGATTCCATGAAGAAGATCAGGATCAAAATGCCCGTGGCAACCGTAAGAAGCGTTTTGATCTTTGGGCTTAAAGGCGCAAGAATCGCCGATAGGATCACGGCGAACAGAGCGAAAAAACAGAGCCTCAGCATCAGATCCCAAAGCTGTGGCGAACGGTGTTGATCAAGGCGGAGATCTCCCCGATGAGAAGCAGAAGCACAACGATGATCCCCCCTAAGGTCACGTAGCCCGCTTGCTCGTCCTTGCCGCTGCTTTTCAGTACCTGACACAGAACGCTGGCAAGCATCCCCACCCCTGCGATTTTCAGTAGCAACGTTACGTCCATAGCCTTCTCCTTTAAATCAGTAAGATAAACAGTCCTACGCCAATACAAAGCCCGGTTGTCTGAGCGATGGAAGCATCGGCCTTCCTTTTTGCCCCTACCCGTTCTTCCTCCGAGTGTAATAAAGAAAGGATCTTTTTGCAGTCCCGAAGCTGTGCCTCTTTTGACTGCAGACCAAAGTATTCCCCAAATTCCAAAAGCTCGTTTTGCTCCCGTTCGCTGAGAAAGCTCTCTTGAAACAAAACGGTCAGCGAGCGTCGAAAGGCACCGCAAGGAGCTTTTTCGATCTCTTGTCGAAGTTGGGGCAAAAAGCCCGTTTTCTCCAGCTCACGGTCGCGAAATTGCAAAAAGATCTGATCTTGTGTGCGGGTGAAGGCATCAATTTCAAAGGCAACCGTTTCAAGGAGGTGCAGTAAGGATGCGCGTAGCCTTCCTTGTCTCAAAAGCTTCTCTTTTCTGTATAAGCCAATTAATATGGGTACGAGAGAAAGAAGCGTGATCCCCGTAACTCTCACGGTATCACTTCCATACGGATACGGCTTTTGTAGCGCTCCCCGGGGATTCGCTCCAAGGTCGCCGCATAACGGAATACACGGGCTTCTATCAGCCTCTTTAATACAGGTCGTCGCCTTGCTTCCTCAAGGTTTGCGGCGTGTGCGGTTGCAAAAAGCATACAGCCGGCACCACCCATGGAAAGAAGTCGTTCTGCTTCGTCGCCGCCACCGATCTCATCGCATAAAATAGCCTGGGGTGAAAAGAGCCTCGTTGCAATATCGATTCCTTCTTCCTTGCTATAACCGCGGATCACGTCGCATAACCCGCCCTTGTGAAGAAAAACGGAAGGGAAGATCTCGCCTCTTTCATCAATTACCGCTACGCGTAAAGGATCACGCCCTCGAAAACCTTTTGATAGGGTGCAGGCAAGATCTCGCAGTAAGGTGGTTTTTCCCGCCCCGGGTGGAGAAAGAATCAGCGTGGAATCAAGGATGTTAGTCTCAAAAAAAGAGATCAAGGGCCTTGCCGCCCCGTTCACCTCCCGCGGGATCCTTAAATTTACCCCTTCAATGCACTCAGGTAAAAGGTTTTGAAAGCTACCTCTTGCAGGGCAAATTCCCAGTCGAAAGCCTTCATCGTTTACAAGAAAGCCCTCCTTCATCGTATCAAAAAAGCGGTAAACGCTTCCGCCGCAAAATGCACCGATGAAAGCGCGGATCTCTCCCTCTTCCGTTCGTAGGGCACGCTCTGCCGTGGCAATGCGGCCGTTTTCATCCAGAAGAACATTCCCCCTGAAATGAGTCAAAGAAAGAGGAAGGGATCGGCGAAGTCTGATCTCGCTGATCCCTTCCCAGTCACGAAAAGCGTCCAGCGCCTTTTGGATCCGAGGGGGAAATAGCTTTAATAGATTTTTCATTTCCATTATTTTCATCCTCGCTTATTTGTTTAACCTTATGTATCGGCAGGGAAGAATAGAACAAAAAAAGAAGCCTGAATTGAAAATTCAGACTTCTTTTAATCAATGCGTACCGGTGTAAAGTTCCGATAATCGGAGCTGATCAGGGTAAAGTGGATCCCATCGCACTCCTCGTACAAGGGCTTCGTGCCCCAATTGTGAAGATGACCGTAATAGACTTGTTTAACACCGTATTCTTTTAAAACGTCTAAAATGGGGTTTTCTCGTTGGGCGGCGGTAATAATGGGGTAGTGGGAAAAGCAAATGATCTCGGGGGTATTGCCTTGCTCTGCTTCTTTTTCCCGTATGGCCTTTGCGGCCTCCAGCGACATTCGAAAGCGTATTGCCTCGCGCAGTAAGACCTTTTGGTCCTGTTCCGTCATTTTATCCTCGCACATCCATCCGCGGGAGCCGCAAAGAATTTTTCCTTGAGCGAGAATGGCATCGTTTTGCAAAAAACGAATGGTATCAAAACCGTTTTCTTTCAAAAAGGCGGAAAGCTTTGCTTTGGAGGGCCACCAGTAGTCGTGGTTTCCTTTCATCAGGATTTTTTCCCCGGGTAGCGCGTGGATGAAGGCAAGATCGGGCTTTGCATCCGCAAGATCCATTCCCCAGGAAATATCTCCGGGTATGACTACAGTATCCTCGGGGCGTACCATATAATTCCAGTATTCCTGCAGCCGGGCTTCAAAACCGGCCCAATTGCCACCAAACACGTCCATCGGCTTTTCACCTGAGAGGGAGAGGTGAAGATCGGCGAGGGTAAAGAGTGCCAAAAGCCTCACCCCTTTCGTATAAAATCAAAAAAATAAAACAAAATAAAAGAAAAAGAGAAAGGAATCAAAAATATGGAAGGCATTACGCTGGATTCTTCCGTACCGGAACACATCAAGGGCATTCGTTGTAATGTGAAAAACTGTGTTTACAACGATCAAAGCGCATACTGCACGGCGCGTCAGATCAGTGTCGGCCCCAGCTACGCAACTGCAGGGATCGATACCATCTGCGGCACCTTTCGCCCCCGAAACCGATAAGGGAGAAAGAGAGTACCTGAAAGGGTACTCTTTTTTTATCCGTAAAAATAGCAGGGGGTGTGGATCACGTGGATCACGTCGGTCTCACTTCGCTCTAAATATAATTCCACTGCATCAAAGCGGGGTGTCAGCCCATGTGTCAGATCCGGTTCTTCCCAAATGAAGACCTTGGCGCATTTTCGAATGTGCCTCTGTTTGTTTCGGTCAATGCGGAAAATCCCTCTGCCGTATTCACGTGCGCTTTTCCAGGTGCGGGTCTTTACCTCTACGAACACAAGCTCGTCGTTCTCCTGCATGATCAGGTCGATCTCACCGTATTTTGTGTCGTAATTGGCACGAATAAAGGTCATACCCTTTTTTTCAAGGTATAGCCGCGCCAAATATTCACCTTTAGCGCCAAATTCTTTGTTATTCACGCAAGCCCTCTTTTTTTCAAAAAGCTTTTTCGATGAATGGGGCTGGCACCGTGCTTTTCCACTGCTTCAAAATGTGCTTTTGTGGGGTATCCCTTGTGCTTGGCAAAGCCGTATTGCGGATAAGTCTTGTCCATTTCCAAGCATTCCCGATCACGCAGCACCTTTGCAATGATGGAGGCAGCAGCAATGCTGGGACTTTTTGCGTCTCCCTTTATCACGGGTACCGCTTCCTGCTGAAAGCCGCGGGCAATGTTTCCGTCTACAAGCAAAAATTCAGGCTTAATGTGAAGTGCTTCTACGGCCCGTCTCATTGCCAGCATACTGGCGTTTAAAATATTGATCTCATCGATCTCTTCAGGGGTAGCAGTTCCGTATCCCCAGGAAAGTGCGTTTTCCGTGATCTCCTGAAACAGAGCCTCCCGCTTCTTTTCCGAAAGCTTTTTAGAATCGTTGAGCCCTTCGGGAATATATCCCACCGGCAGGATCACCGCTCCTGCATAAACGGGTCCCGCCAAGGGACCGCGCCCCGCTTCGTCAAGGCCGCAAACCACCGAGATTCCTTGGGGGATCAGGCTTTTTTCGAAGGTGAAATCCATTATTTCGGTACCTCCAGCGTCATGCGCCCCAGCGTTCCGCTTCTGAATTCATCCAGAAGCACCGCAGAACAGCGCTCTTCGTTGACTACACCGCCACCTTGCAAAAATCCGCGCTTTCTGCCAATGGAAAGAAAGAGCTCGTACGGCTCCTCTTGAAGCTGCTCATCGGAAAGCTTATACCGCTCCTTTAAGGAAAGGGGATAAAGCGCCTGCAAACGTGCGCAAAGAAGGCAGGCAATCTCTTCGCTTTGAAGGATCGCGTCTTTGATGGCACCGGTCATAGCAAGATTTTCGCCGGTAACCACGTCTTCAAATTTTGGCCAAAGCACACCGGGCATATCCAAAAGCTCCAGCTCAGCCGATGCCTTTACCCATTGCTTTGTTTTGGTGACACCCGGGCGGTTTTCCGCTTGGGCTTTTTTTGCCCCTGCAAAGCGGTTGATCAAGGTGGATTTTCCCACGTTGGGAATACCGACCACCATAGCCCGAATGGGTTTTTTCATTCCTTTTTCACGCTCTCTCTGTAGCTTCTCACGAAGTAGGTGTCGGGCGGCATCCATAATTTCGCGGGTACCTTTTCCGCTTTTGCAATCAACCGGAACGGGAACTGTATTCTCGTTTTGGCGGAAATGCGTTTCCCAAAGCTTTGTTTTTTCAGGATCTGCAAGATCGGCTTTGTTTAAAATGATAACCGTTTTTTTATCTCCCAATAGGCTTTTGATCTCAGGGTTGCGGGAGCTTTCGGGAATCCTTGCATCCAATAACTCAAAAACAATATCCACGCTGCCGAGATTCTCTCGGATCAAACGGCGGGTTGCCGCCATATGACCCGGGAACCACTGAATAATACTACCGGGCATTTATTTTACCTTTCCGAATTTAGAAAAAGGAGTGACGCGAAGCATAACTCTTCCCATAATATAACGCTGGTCGATTTGCCCAACCGCTTCGCTGCGGCTGTCCAGCGAGTCGTTTCGATGGTCACCCATAACGAATACGCAGTTTTCTTCCACTACCAGCTCCGCTTCGTTATTCTCGTTTACGTTTAAATCTTCGGGGTTCATATTCAGCCCCTCTTCAAAGGCGATGTAATCCTCCTGAAGCTCCACGCCGTCAACCCAAACCTGCCAGGTCTGAAAATTGATCTTCAGCGTTTGGCCGCCTGTGGCAATGACGCGCTTGATCAGGGGCTCCGTTCCTCCCTTGTAATTAGGGGATTGCACCACAACGATATCCCCGGTTTTCGGTTCATATAAAAGATCGGATATGATCAGATATTCCCGATCCTCCAAGGTAGGGAGCATAGAATCACCGCTTACCGTAACGCCGCGGAAAATGAGAGTGAAGATAAAGATAACCGCCGTCAGAGACAGGAGAAAGGACTTAAGCCAATCAAAAAGATTTCCCGCACCGGAAAGGGGCTCCTCATCGGGCTGCTCTTCAGCCGGGGGCTCTTTGTTATAAAGTTCGTCAAGGGTAACCTCTTCTTTTTTATCCTTGTTTTCATCCGTTTCTTCCGAAGCAAGTGATTCTTCGGCACCTTCGGATTCGGTCTCTTCTTCAAAAGAGGGGTCTTCTTTTTTCTCTTCTGCTTCTTCATCTACCGCTTCAAAGGTGATCGTATCGGCTTCTTCCTGAAAAGAAGAAAAAGAAAAATCACGTTTCGCTCTGCGGCGAGGAGCGGAGGCGGTTTTCTCTTCAGTTTCGTTTTCGGGGGTGAGATCTAAATTATCCATGATAAATCCTTTCAAAAAAAGAGAGAGGGACTTGTAAAGTCCCTCTCAGCAACTTAAATTGCAATCGAATGTGGCTGGCAAAAGTGACTTTTGCTGGTCCGTACCGATTAGATCAGTTCCTTAACCTTAGCAGCCTTACCGACTCTGTCACGCAGATAGTACAGTTTTGCTCTGCGAACCTTACCGGTGCGAACTACCTCAACCTTTTCAACTCTGGGAGAGTGCAGGGGGAAGGTCTTTTCAACACCTACGCCGTAGGAGATTCTTCTTACGGTGAAGGTTTCGGAAATACCACCGTTTTTCTTAGCGATAACAGTGCCTTCGAAAAGCTGGATTCTTTCTCTGGTGCCTTCTACGATCTTGTTGTGAACGCGAACGGTATCACCAACGTTGAACTGGGGAACTTCTTTCTTCAACTGCTCGTTTGTAAAAGCCTTAATCATATCCATGACTGGCCCTCCTTAAATAAAAAAATTTATTTAAGTATAAATGCAAGCGTTCGTGCTGAAGCCGGCAGAGGACCGCTTGGGTTGCTAAAAGCAAATACATTCATACCATAACAAAGGAATTATACCACAGCAAAAACTTAATTGCAATAGTTTTTTTGAAAAAAGTTATTTTTTTTGCAAATGGTGGTAAAGGCAACCCTCACGAACACCGTGGCGGCAAACCAGCACCTGATCCCGCCCGTAAAAGGAAGCGATCTGGGAGAATACGGCCAGCGCCGCAGGGACGAGGCGGTAACGATCCTTCAATACGATCTCAAGCTTTGCTCTGCTTTTTTCATCCCCATAGCGATAATGCCGCAGGATCCGCCTGAATTGCGCGGTACCGATGGAATGGGTCTTTTTGTTTTCCAGTATATTCTTATATTTTAAAATGGCTTTTGAGCTTCCGCCGGATACCAGAATGCTTTTGCCGGGCATTTTCGGTGCGCTTTTTTTCAGATGCTCCCGGATATAGGCGCAGCAAGCATCGTATTCGAAGCGGTCTCCGTCAAAAAACTTCATATAAAGGGTCAGACATCCGAAGGGAAGGGAAACGGAATCGATCACTTGATTCTTACGGAAAGAAACGATTTCTGTGGAGCCACCGCCTAAATCCACCGAAATGCCTGCCTTGACGGGAAGGCTCCCCCTTGCCCCCAAAAAGGAGTAAAGAGCTTCCGTTTCTCCTGAAATCAATTCTACCGTCAGCCCTGTTTCTTGCCAAATACGGTTCAAAATTTCTTCAGTATTACCCAGCCCTCTGATGGATGCGGTAGCAAAGGCAATGGGGGTCGTATCCGTGAGTCTTCGGGCTGTCTTCAGGTATTCTGCGATCAGTGCACAAAGCTCTTCAATGGCGCTTTCCTTTAAGCTTCCGTTTTCCACCTTGGATCTGAGACCCATAGCAGTTGCTTTGAAAAACACGGGAACGGGTGAAAAGATCTTCTCCCCATCCAGTACGGCCAGTTTGACTGTGTTAGAGCCAATATCGATGATTGAATAAAGCATATTCGTTTATTCCTTTGTATTATTGTCCTTATTCTACATAATTTGGCGTATAAAATCAAGTCTTGCGGGGTAATTCCTTTATATTTCCTTTCTGAAATCATCATTTTTTGATAAAAACATATACTGTAGCATCCTTAATTTTTGGGAGGAATTATGTTTCTTGAATTTCTTGGTATCACCTTATCACATTTTGTATTTCTGTATCTACGTGTTTTGGGCGGAAATAATTTTCCCCCACCCCTTGTAAAAGAGGAGGAATCGCGACTTTTTGAGAAAGTAAAAAAAGGGGATGCATCAGCCCGCGATAAGCTGATCCGCCATAATCTGCGCTTGGTTGCACACATTATCAAAAAATATGATACGGATCAGGAAGAGCAGGAGGATTTGATCTCCATCGGCACCATTGGGCTTATCAAGGCCATCGATTCCTTTGACGCAAAATTAGGAACGCGCTTTGCCACCTATGCAGGCAAATGTGTTCAAAATGAAATACTGATGTATTTTCGATCTCAAAAGAAGTTTTCTGTGGAATCCAGCATCAACGAGGCAATTGAGGTGGATAAAGACGGCAACCCCTTGACCATTCTTGACGTTATGCATACCGATGAAGATCTTGTGGAGCAGCTTCACCTGAAAAATCGCGTTGATCTTGCACTTCGCGGCGTGGCAGAGATTCTTGACGAGCGGGAGAGAAGCATTATCTGCCAGCGCTATGGTCTGAACGGCAAAGGCGGCGTTACCCAGAGGGAGATCGCAAAGAAAATGGGAATTTCACGTTCATACGTTTCCAGAATCGAAAAGGCCGCATTGGAAAAGATTCGCGTATATATGGAAAAGCCGAGAAACTATATTTAATTTCATCCAAAGCATTTGTATATTTTGAAGCTTTGCGGCATAAATTGGTATTGCAATACAATACCACGGTGGCGGTACAGCAAAATTTAGTGCCACCGAGAACGGAGAAAAAAGTGGCAGAAGCATTGGAACGGGAATACCGGCGATACTTAGGAGAATTTTATGCGGGAGAGGGAAGGTGCCGCGTGGAAGCAGAAACGGTTCTTCCCGATTATAAAGAAGCGGCGCACCGCATTCTGCGCGTGGATACCAAAACCCGTGTCAACAGTAAAAATGTCTATACCCAGGGGCAGAGCGTGATCTGTGAGATCGAAGGAGTAGCGGTCTTTCATATTTTGTATCTTACTGACCGTCAAAAGGAAAAGGGCGTTCCTTCTTCTTATTTAACGCAGGAAAATTTTTCTTACACCTTTAAGATCCCTGCAGGTGAAAATGTGGATCCGGAAGAGGTGGTTGCCGTGGTTGATCTGAAAACGGAAAATCCTTCTTTTAAGCTTTTGGGACCGCGGAAGGTATCTGCCCGCTGTGACGTGGTGATACTCTTAAACGCCAAGTGTAATCACTTGTTTTCATATTATTCCAAGGGGCTTCCTGCAGATATTCAGACCAAAAGGCGCGAAGTCAACGTTTCTTCTCTGGTAGCGATCTATCAAAAAGAAATGACCTTCTCCGAAACCATCGCCCTTCCGGAGAGCGCAATGCCCATTGGAGAGATCTGTGAGATGGATGTGGATCTGTTTCCCAAAAAGATCGTCACGGAAAACGGCGGTATCCGCTTCGGTGGCAGCTGTGACGTCTCCTGTAGCTACGTGACCCGTGAGGACGAGAGCCTCGTAAGCTTTTATCAACCCATAGAATTTGAAAAGAATTTAGGGCTTGAAGCCTGCTTGGTAGATCATATCTGTCAAGTGGTTATGACCCCCAATTTTTTGAAAGCTACGGCTGATATCAATGAAAACGGAGAAAATAAAAACATTCATTTTGAGATCGGCTGTACGGCTGAGGTGCGTCTGTTTTTAGGTGAAAGTCTGGAGGTTCTGGAGGATGCCTTCTCAACGGATACCCATCTTGAGTTGGAAGTGAAGCCCGTTTTCCCCGAGGAGATCGTGTTGTCATCTGATTTTGCCGTTCCCCTGCGCGCAAGTCTTGAAAAGGAGGAAAAGCTCCTGCGGGCAGAGGGGATCAGAAGCCACGTGGATTTTAAAAATTGCTATCTGGAAGAAGGTAAGATCGCGGTAGAAGGGAAGCTTTTCGTGCGTTATTTGGGCGTGCGGGAAGAAGGGGATCTGGTTCATCTGGAAACCGGCTACGATTTCAAGGTGCATCTTCCCTCGGAAATCGGGATCCTGCCCGAAAACGTGAGGGATTGCCGCATCGAGATCTGTGGCGGCGCACGGGGTGTCGACCTTGATCCTGCAGGGGAAAATTTGGAATTGCGCTTTGAGATCTGCGGGCAGGTGATGCTCCTTTGCCGCCGACAGATCCAGGCAGTCAGTGAAATACTCCGTGGCGAAAAGAGAAAAAGAAAGGATCACGGTATTCTCTTTTATTATCCGGAAAAAGGCGAGGATCTTTGGTCGGTATGCAAGCAATACGCCGTATCACCTTGTGCTTTGCGTGAGGAAAACGAAATGGATGGAGATCAGCTCCCCCGCGTAATCCACGTGACCTTATAAAAATAAACTGCGAGACTTCTTATAAGGAAGTCTCGCAGTTTGTTCAACTTGCGGTGCATCTGTCCGATGCTTCAAAAATATCACTTCAGCACTTTTTTGCACCAGGTACGTTTGTTGCATTTTGGACACTTTAAGTGGCGGGTCGTTCCGCGGTGCATAGCCCGCAGTGCTTCCGAATAGGTGGGCACAATTTCGTGACCGCAATTTTTACACTTGTAAGCACCCACACTTACTTCAAGCTTTAACGCATAAAAGCACGGTATCAAAAAAATAACGCAAACACCGAGAATGGTCACAAGCTGCCAAACCCCTTCCGGTATCAAGAATGCAGCGATAAAGATACCTGCAATCAGGGCAGTCATACTTACGATCATAATGGCCCACATAGAAGACCATATCGTTTTGTTTTTTCTCTCTAATTCTTTTGCCATATCAAGCAAAAGCTGTTTGTTTTTCTGTTTGCTGTTTTCCATATCGATTTTCTCCCCACTTAATAATTCGTTTACACTGATAAAAAGAATGTCACAGAGCTCAAGCATGATCGAGGTATCGGGCAACGCTATGCCGCGTTCCCATTTGGATATCGCTTTATCGGTAATATTCAGTTTTTCCGCCAACTGCCTTTGCGTTAAGCCTGATTTTTTTCTACACTCAGCAATAAATCTTCCAATTTTTATTTGATTCATGGACTAACTCCTTTCACATACAGTATAACGGCTGTTTTGCATTCAATATACCTACCGTTGGTTTATTGAGGAGAAGTAAACCTATGGTAGAGAGTGTTATCGATCGGTTGGTTGTATGATAGTATGGTATGAGACAACAAACAAATATAATAATGAAAAAACACCCACAGTTTTTAAACTATGGGTGTTATTATATCTTGTTGTCCAAGCACGCTCTTATTCGGTCGGCTTTTTGCTTGAATTAAAAATCGCCCCAGAAAGACCAGCCCTCATCCGCTTTATCAATTCCCATATTGAGCTTCTTTTTCGTAGTGGTAGGAACGGGAACGTTAGAGGAAACGGGGACGTCTGCTACGGGATCACCTGCAGTGGTGGTGGGCACTTCATCGGGTCCGCAGGAAACGAGAACGGTAACCAGTGCCATTAATACAAGCAGAATGGGAAGAATTCTTTTCATAAGATTACCCCTTAAATACTAAAATACTCTAAAGATAGTATAACGAAACCTTGAGCCTTTGTCAAGTGTTTTGCAATTTCTTTTTCGATTTTGAATGAAAAAGGCAGGCGCGTATGAGATCGCGTCTGCCTTTTGTTCGGCTTATTCGTTTTTACAGTGATCCCTGCGACAGGATTCCTCTGCTACGGTAACGCCGCATCGTTCGGCGGTGCGCATTTCGGGATAGAATTCGCCAACGGGAAACTCCATGGAGCGAAAGAGGGAGCAGGGATCTGCGTGGGGCAGGTCGTATTCTCCCGTGCCCGAAGGAATGCAACTGTCACAAGCGGGAATCACAAGCTGAGCAGGGCGCTCAATGCGGATCAGGGAAAAGATTCCCAGAGAAAGATAGCAAACCTTGTTGCCCGGTAGAGGATCGCGAAATGAGCCTGAAAAGCTTTGGGCTACCATTTCGGGGATCTGCGAAGCATCGCAAAGCTTTACTCCGAAATTCCCGTCTCTTTCATAACACAGAACGTTCAGTCGAAGTGCAACGGGCTCCGCTACCTCTACCACGGCTCTTGGGTGATTGGTGGTCTGATGAATGGCGGATAAGGTCACGGGGCAGAAGGTGTCGTTCTCTACGTCGGATTTGAAGATGGCAACGCTTCCTTCACCTCCGTAAAGCAATACGCTTTTATCATAAACGCAAAGGCCGGCTACGTCTTGCCCTGTTCCCATACCGGTACAGCAATCCAGGATCACGTGGAAATAGTACCGTGCGTTGATCTGAAAATACCCCTTGTGAAAGGGCATCTCTTCCGTGTGAATGCGTGTCCAGAGAATTTTAACGCTTTTAACGCGAATGGCGGAAGCCACGTCAAGTATTTTTTGTCCTTCATCGGTAACCAGCACCGTCATATCTTCCAGGCATTCCTGATTGCGGCAGGAATCGTAGATTCGATATGTATCGATACAGCAGGCACCGTCGCTTGCGGATGCGGCAGAAACGTTTTCGGCTCTGCAGCCTTTTGTTGGATCGAGCATAAAAAGCCTCCTTGATTTTTTTACTCATTGTATTGTATGCCGGAGGAGAATAAACGTGTCAAAAAAGAAGTGGCAATTGCCACTTCTTTTTTAAAATTATCGGAAATACTCCATGGGGTCAACGCTTTTTCCGTCAACGGTCACGGCAAAATGCAGGTGAGGTGCCTGTGCACATTCAATGAGAACGGTCTCGCCCACACCGCCGATCACTTGCCCCTCCTCTACCAAAACGCCTACTTCGATGCCGTCGGGAAGCTGGGTGGAAAGGTTTTGATAAATGCTTTTTGTGTTATCGCCGTGATCTAAAACTACGGTATGACCCATCAGCGGATCGCTGTATACTTCACAGACCACCCCGTCTGTAAAGGCCTTTACAGGTGTTCCCACCGTTGCGGCAAGGTCAACGCCGTTGTGAACGCGGTAGTCGTTCATCGTTTCGGAATAAACCAGTACGTCACCCGAAAAGGCGGCAGAAACGTCACCTGCCACGGGCATGGTGAAAGTGGGAGGCGCAGGCTGTGCGTTTACGTTGTGTTCAGGCTCCGTAGGCTCGCTGGGCACGGTACCCGCCGTGGTCTCGGGAATTTCCGAAACGGGAGGAATGGGCTTCTCGGTTGCTCTGGGTGTTTCAATGATGATGCTTGGGTCCTTTTTCTCTTTTGAATCGTCTTTTTGATTCTTCGCACCCTCTGCGATGGGGCTTTCAAGGACGGGCGTTTCAAAAATGTTGATGATGGCGCTGTAAACGCCGATGCAAATGACGGAAAGAATGCAGATAGCCAGGGCTATGTATAAGCCCCCGCTTGCAGAATTTTTCTTTTTCAGTTGATTTGCCATATTCGTTTCCTTTCGTTCTTCTTTGATTGTGTTACTATTTTGAACGCTTAAAGATAAAATATTCAGCAAATGCAAAAAAAGAAAAAGCCAACCAAAGTTGGCTTTAAAAATCAGTTGGGAAGGTCGTTGGCGTAAACCAGATCACCGGGGTCACGCAGATTCAGCTTCTCTCTGGCAATGCGCTTGATGGTCTCCTCCGTTACCTCTTCCTCCAACTGGGAGTTGAGGCGTTCTACCTGAAGGGTATAGGACTGGCGCTGAGCCCGCAGCTTTTCTTCTTTCTTTTTCAGATCGTTGATCTCAATGTTCTTATTGACAATGGTAATGGCAAGGAAAAACAAAACCACGAGGAATACGAGTTTTCCCAAAAAACCGAATTTCTTTTGAGGCATGGTCTACTCCAATGTTTTAACAAAAACCCTTTTCTGCTTGGCGAATCAGGGTAATTTTTTGTTTGATCAGTCTGGCGCGTAAGGCCTTCTGTTTTTTTATTATAACTTGTTTTTTATACTTCGTAAAGAGGGTAATTGTTACTTTTTTTATAACAAAGAAAACGGGCTTTAGCGTAATGCGATAAAGGAAGAGCAAAAAGCGTCGGATCAGGGCAAGGATCCGCTCTGCAAAATAGAAAAGGATTTTGCCAAGGGTACCAAGGTAAAGAAAGAACCCTGCCCAAACGCCAAAAAACGAAAACCAACGAAGAGTCCCGTCGGAAAAGGCGAAGGTAAAAAGAATGAAAATAAGCGTAATAGGGAGAAAGAAAAACAGATCCTCAAGGAAAACGATCCATCTGCAGTGGGGAACGGCAAGGCGAATAAATCGAAAAACCTCGTAATAAAGCCCAAAGCAAAACCCTAAAAGAATGGAATCAAGAAGGAGGGCAGTATCTTGCGCGTTCAGCCCTTCCATCAGGAAAAGAGCCTCCGAAAAATGCCTTTTCTGTTTTCATCCGGCTCGCCGGGGTAATAGAGACTATCGATCCTGCCGGTCAGGATCACCTTTCCGTCATCAAGATCCAGCTTTTCCATGTGAAGCCCTTCGCCCGTGATCTGTAAGGTACCGAGGGCGGTTTCTAACTCCGTCGCTTCCTCTCGAAAGCTGATGACGGATCGCACCCCCTCTAAATCCAGCCTTGTGCGGTCTGTCAAAGAAAGAAAATGCTTGCTTTCGTTCATAAAATCACCTCGTTTCGGTAATGCATTTTATGAACGGCATTCGCTATTTATTCCTCGCTCAGCACTTCATAAAGCCCGGAGGCTTCGCTTTTACCCACGTGCTCGGGCATATCCTTCACGCGGCAACGGAAAACCCGTTCACCGAATTGAACTTCAATGATATCACCCAGCTTCAGATTATAAGCGGGCTTTACGATCTTGCCGTTTACCAGAACGTGGCTTTCGGAGCAAGCGTCGTTGGCAACGGTGCGGCGTTTGATAATGCGGGATACTTTTAAAAATTTATCAAGTCTCATAATGCTTTTGCAAAAAAGGGAACTGCCGAGGCAGCCCCTTTATCCTTTGATACAATTATTGATTGATCTCTGCTTTCAGGGTCTTACTGGGGGAGAAACTTGGGCTCTTGAAAGCGGGGATCTCCATTTTTTCGTGGGTGTGAGGGTTACGACCAATCCTTGCGGCGCGTTGCTTGGTCTCAAAGCTGCCAAAGCCGGAGATCTGCACCTTTTCGCCCTTTGCCAGAGCTTCGGTCATAGCCGCAAAGACGGAGTTGACCGCGGCTTCTGCATCCTTCTTTTTCATATTGTTCTTGGTGGCAAGTGCTTCGATCAACTGTGTTTTGTTCATAACAGATCCTCTTTTCACTTTTCAGTAAATAATAAGGTATACTCTAAAATAATGATAGCACAAAACAAACCGCTTTACAAGTGTTTTTGCAATTCAATGAAAAAAATCGACAAAAAATATAAAAAATCTGTTCACAAATTGTGCATTTTTCGATAAAAAGAACGAGTGTTTCCTGTAAATTGAAGAGAAAAAGATCAAGCCTCCGTTTTTTGGCAGATCTCCTTCAATGCACCCACCAGATCAAATACGCTTCTGATTCCGATCAAACGCACCCCTGCAGGCTTCTTTTTCAGGCGTTCCACCTGCTTTTGGGGTAGGAGTATGGTTTCAAAGCCAAGCCTTGCGGCTTCTGCCACTCTCAGATCGGAATCGCCGATGGTGCGGCACTCGCCCGAAAGGCCCACCTCGCCAATGGCTATGAGCGTTCCCGGGAGTGGAAGCTCCATTGCGCTTGAGATCGCCGCCGTGCAAATCCCAAGATCCGCGGCGGTTTCATCCAGCCTTAAGCCGCCTACGACGTTCATATAAACGTCTCGGTCGAAAAAGCGAAGGCCAAGCCTCTTTTCCAACACCGCAAGGAGCATTGCCATCCGATTGTAATCAATGCCGCTGGAAAGCCGCTTTGGGTTGGGAAAAGGGGATTTGGTGATAAGCGCCTGCACCTCGGTAATAATGGGGCGCGTACCCTCCATCAGACAAACGGGGCAAGAGCCTGAAACGTTTTTGGGACTGTCTTCAAGAAGTCTTCTGCTGGGGTCGGGCACCTCGTCAAGCCCTTGATCTGTCATTTCAAAAAGACCGATCTCGTTGGTTGAACCGTAACGGTTTTTGATGGCGCGGAGAATGCGGCAGCTTTGAGTACGCTCTCCCTCAAAATATAAGACCACGTCAACCATATGCTCAAGAAGCTTGGGACCTGCAATGACACCGTCTTTGTTTACGTGCCCCACGAGAATGGTGGAAAAGCCCTTCTTCTTCGTGGCGGCAAGGATCCTTGCCGAGCAGGCCTTGACCTGAGCAGGGGAACCGGGGGTGGAGGATACGGTTGGATCCTGTGTGGTCTGTACCGAATCAATGATCAGGATATCGGGAGCGATCCGTTCCGTTTCCGTCAAAATCCCATCAATATCCGTTTCGCACTGCAGGTAAATATTATCGGTTAATGCGCCCAGTCGCTTGGCACGCATTTTGATTTGCAATTCCGATTCCTCGCCGGAAACGTAAAGCACCTTCAGCTTTTTCATCTCTTTGCAGATCTGTAAAAGCAGGGTGGATTTTCCAATGCCGGGCTCGCCTGAGATCAGCGCTACCGATCCGCGAACGATGCCGCCGCCCAATGCGCGATCCAGCTCACCGATGCCGGTTTCATAGCGTTCACCGAAAAGGCTTTCTTCGTGAATATCGCAAAGCTTTACCGCTGCGGTATAATCGGATGCGGGGGCAAAGGCGGCTTTCGCGCTGCTCTTGGTGGCGGTATTGACTCTTTGTACGTCCTCTTCCATGGTGTTCCATTCACCGCATTCCTTGCATTGCCCCGACCACTTGGTTTGAACGGCACCGCAGGCGGAGCAAACGTAGACGGTCTTGATTTTTTCAGCCATAAAATACTCCTTAGTCGTTCTGATCCTATTATAGAAAAAAATACGGTCTCTGTCAATTTCTACTTGCGGAATTTATTTGGATTTGTTATACTTTCAGAGAAAAGGAGCATTTTGTATGAATCGCAATTTTGTATACATTTCGGAAGAAGTTGACGCTTATTTGAATATGGCAAGAGACGAGTGGTTTTTGGATCACGTACAGGCGGATTCTATGATCCTTCATCTGTACTGTAACGAGAACGCCGTTATCATTGGAAAGAATCAAAATCCTTGGGTGGAATGTAACCTTTCAAATATGGAAAAAGACGGTGTCCGTCTGGCGCGGCGAGTCAGCGGCGGCGGAGCAGTTTATCACGATGGAGGAAATCTAAACTTCTCCTTTATTTGCGGTGAAGATCGCGGCGATAAGGAGGCCTGTCTGCAATTGATCGAAACGGCCCTGAAGTCCCTTGGCATTTCCTGTGATCGATCAGGCAGGAATGATATGCTCCGGCAAGGAAAAAAGTTTTCGGGTAACGCCACGGCCTTTCGCAAAGGAAAAATGCTCTTTCACGGAACTCTCTTGATCTCCTCCGATCTGGAAAAGCTCGGGGCGTATCTGACGGTGGATCCACAAAAGATCCAATCAAAAGGCATTTCTTCCGTTCGCAGCCGCGTTTGTAATTTAACGGAAGCCGTGCCGGAATTGACGCTGAAAGGTGCGCAAAAAGCGATCCTTTGCGCCTTAGCACAGCGCGATGGCTATTACGGTGAATGGTCCTTTTCTGCCTCGGAGGCGGAAGAGGTAGCCCAATATCATTCCCGCCACCGCTCCGAAGCCTGGCGCTTGGGGGAGACCCCCCGTTTTGATTATCAATGGAAAAAGCGCTTTCCCTGGGGTGGCGTTCAGCTCCTCTTCTCCTTTGAAAAAGGAAAGATCGCAAAGCTTTCTGCCTTTTCCGATGCAATGGATCCCGATTTCTGCCACCGCCTTGAGGCGGCACTCACGGGCATACCGTTTCGTGATGAAGACATTTTGCTCGCTTTGAAAAAAGATCCTTCACCTGAATTTTCCGATCTTGCCACTTGCTCCTTTATACCGTTGTAAAAAAAGATTCCTTTGGGTACATCCAAAGGAATCTTTTTTAGGGATTTATTGTTCGATAGAGCTAAGTAGCTCTGCCAAGGGCTCGGTGTCGTAAGCCTCTACCATTCCTCTGTCAACAAGACCTGCAAGGGTGGGATCGATGGGAAGCTTTGCAAAAGCGGGGATCTCAAATTCTTTTGCCAGCTCTTCCACGTGGCTTTCTCCAAAGATCGCGTGGTCTTTGCCGCAATCGGGGCAAACGTAGTAGGACATATTTTCCACAAGGCCAAGGATGGGAACGTTCATCAGCCGTGCCATTTTTACAGCCTTTTCCACGATCATGGAGACCAGCTCCTGAGGAGAGGTTACGATCACGATTCCGTCAATGGGGAGAGACTGGAATACCGTCAGGGGAACGTCACCCGTTCCGGGAGGCATATCCACGTACATATAATCAACGTCACCCCAGTTTACGTCCGTCCAGAATTGCTTCACAGTACCTGCGATCACGGGGCCGCGCCATACGACGGGGTCGGTTTCGTTTTCAAGAAGCAGGTTTACGCTCATAATTTTAATGCCGCTGCGGCTTACGACGGGGATAAGTCCGTCGTCATCTGCCGTGGCTCTTTCGCGGATCCCAAAGGCCTTGGGAATGCTGGGGCCGGTCAGGTCGGCGTCAAGAATGGCAGTCTTTTTTCCGCTTTGTGCGGTGCGGGATGCAAGCAGGGAAGTAACGAGGCTCTTGCCTACGCCGCCCTTGCCGCTGACAACGCCGATTACTTTTTTTACGTTGCTGTTTTTGTTTGGCGCTTCAACGAGGCTTTGCTTTTTTTCGCTGCAGTTTTCTCCGCAGGTTTCGCAGTTATGGGTACATTCGCTCATGGTAATTCCTCACTTTCTTTATCCTAATCTATTATAGTTTCTTTTCTTGTTTTGTCAATAATACTTCTTTACATTCTACCCGAAATGTTATATAATATAATGCATTCATTTGGGAAAGGAGTCTAAAAATGAAAAGGATTTTACACGCACTTCAAAACCGCTTCGTTTTGCTCCTTTTTTCCGCTTTTTTATCTGCTCTGCCAATGACCGTTCCTTCCTTGTTTTTCCTTTCCTGGTTTTCTTTCGTTCCTTTCTTTTTCGTTTTGGGCAGCGCCGGGGGAGAGGGAAAGTTTCGTTCCGCCTTGGGCAGAGGTGTTTTTTTCGGCTTTTTTTATCATATTTTCATTTATTTTTGGTTTTGGTGGCTTTATCCCTTGGAATTTACCGGTATGGAAAAGAGTGCCGCCTTGGGCGTTGTGCTTCTTGCCTGGTGTGGGATCAGCCTTGTTCACGGTGCCCTCTATGCCATCCCCACCGTTCTGTGTCATTTTTTCGCCCGCTTTGTAAAAAGCCGCCCGTTTCTATTATGTGTCGGCGCCTTTGGTATTCTCGCATCTCAGCGAATGACGGAGCTTTCTCAGCTTGCTTTTCCTTGGGTGCGTGTCTCCCTTGGGCAGTACCGTGCCCCTGCTCTGATCCAGAGCGCTTCTCTTTTCGGTATGGAGGGGCTGGATCTTTTGATCCTTTCCGTCAACGTGCTCCTTGCCCTTTTGCTTTTTTATAAAGCAAAGAAAAGGCTTCTTTGCGCATCTTTTGCCGTCGCTTTGTTTCTTTCCAATCTGGCTTTTGGCTTCGTTTCGTTAGCTCGTGCGAATAAGGGAGAGACCGTTACCGTCTCCTCCGTTCAGGGGTGTATCCTTTCAGGAGAAAAGTGGAACGGTGCCCAAACCGCATTTGATACCTACGTTTCCATGACCCGTGAATGTCCCGATGAAACGGAGCTTGTGGTCTGGCCTGAAAGCGCCGTTCCCGTCAATCTTGCCACCGATCCCTCCTTGGTGTCCTTCTATCAGGAACTTTCGGAGGAGGTGGATTCTTCCATTCTGATGGGGTGCTTCTGGAAGGAGCAGGGGATTACCACCAACAGCGCCATTCTGCTTTCTCCCGAAGCCGTATCCGAGCCTTACCATAAGAAGATTCTGGTGCCCTTCGGTGAAAGAATGCCCTATCGCAAGTGGCTTTCTCGCTTGGTTCCCGCCTTGGGACAGATCAATATGCTCAAAAATGATCTTGCCCCCGGTACCTCAACTTCCCTGATGGATTATTCCGACAGAAGGATTGGTGCCGTTATTTGTTTTGACTCTATTTTTCCAAGCGTAGTGCGTCAAAGTGCCAAGGATGGGGCAGAGCTTTTTGTGATCGTTACCAACGATTCCTGGTATGAGGATTCTCCCGCCGTTTGGCAGCACCTTGCCCACGCGGTATTTCGCAGTGTGGAGAACGGCAGATCCACCGTTCGTTGTGCCAATTCAGGCGTGTCAGCCTTCATTGATGAAAAGGGAAGGGTGCAGAGTCAGCTTGGACCTCTTGAGAAAGGGGTTTTGACCGATTCCGTATCCTTCTGTGAAAATAAAACGCTTTATACTGCCGTAGGCAACGTTTGCTTTCCCGTTTTCGGAGCGGCGCTTGCCCTATGGTTTTGCATTCTTGCGGGAAGGGAGGGGCTCTTGTGTCGGAAAAAGAAGAACTGATCACCGTTGAAGGCGAAGTGGAAGACGTGGTCTTTCAAAGTGATGAGACGGGCTATACCGTTTGTACCATCGAATGGGAGCGTGAGCCCGTGACTTTGGTCGGCACTCTTCCAAGCCTGATGGTGGGAGATGCCATTCGTGCAATGGGGCAATGGGTAAACCACCCCACTTACGGAAAGCAGTTTAAGGTATCCTATTTTGAAAAAAGTATGCCTGCGGATGAAAACGCAATGCTCCGTTATTTATCCTCCCGTGCCATTCGTGGGGTCGGTCCCAAGCTTGCCCGGCGCATTGTAGAGCGCTTTGGGGAAAGCACCTTTGAGGTGCTGGAGCACAACCCCGATCTCCTTTCGGACGTTCAGGGTATCTCTCCCAGAAAAGCAAGGGAGATCTCCGCGGCATTTCGGGAGCAGTTCGGCGTTCGCAATATTATGATGTTTTTCAGCGGTTATTTCGGTATGACCACCTCCGTTCGCATCTATAAGCGTTGGGGGGATGCCGCCGTTGATGTGGTCAAGCGCAACCCCTATATTCTTTGCGATGAGATCTACGGCATCGGCTTTGAACGGGCGGATGCCATGGCTGCAAGCCTCGGCCTCGGGAAGGATTCATACGAACGGATCCGCGCGGGGCTTCATTACGTGCTCCGCTTCAATTCTGCCGGGAACGGCCATACCTATCTTCCCAAGGCGAAGCTGATCCAGGCTTCCGCAAAGCTTCTTGACGTGGATGAAGAGGCGGTTGGCGGTGTGCTGGAGGATCTTTGCGCCAATGCTGATCTGATCTGTAATACCACCAATCCCGATTCGGCGGTGTATCTGCCGGATCTGTTCCGTGCCGAATCCCTTGCGGCATCGCGTCTGGTTGCCCTTTCTAAGTTGAATCTCTATGGCTCCATCGCAGGGGAAGAGGAACTGATCGCGCAAATCGAAGCCCAAGAGGGCATTCAATATGCCAACGCTCAGAAAAAAGCCATTCACAGTGCGCTCAATCAACCGGTCACCATTCTCACAGGCGGCCCCGGTACGGGTAAAACTACCATTATCAAAGCCATCGTGCGCATATTTGATCAGGTTGGTATGGAAACCTGCCTTGCCGCTCCAACGGGCAGAGCCTCTAAACGAATGAGCCAATCCACCGGTTTTCCGGCTAAAACGCTCCACCGCCTTTTGGAGATGGAGTATTCTCCCGACGAAAAGGTTAAATTCTGTCGCAATGAAAAAAATCCCCTTGATTGTGACGCCGTCATCGTAGACGAGCTTTCTATGGTGGATATTACGCTGTTTTCAGCGTTCTTGCAGGCAATTCGACCGGGCACCCGTATCGTTCTCATCGGAGATGCGGATCAGCTTCCCAGCGTAGGCGCAGGGGAGGTGCTCCACGATACCATCGAAAGCGGTGTTTTTCCCGTTTGCCGCTTGAATGAGATCTTCCGCCAAAGCCGCGAAAGCGCCATCGTTGAAAATGCACACCGCATCAATCGAGGTGAAGATCCCATTCCTTCAGGGAAAGAGGGTGATTTTTTCATTATGCAGCGCCCAAGCCTTTCCCAGTCGTTGCAAACGGTCATCTCCCTTTGCCGTGACCGTCTGCCCGCCCGCTATGGCTCTTCGGTGCTGGACGGTCTACAGGTGATCAGTTGTACCCGTAAAGGAGATCTGGGTACCGCAAGGCTCAATCTTCTTCTGCAGGAAGCGTTGAATCCTCCTTCTCCGAAAAAGAGGGAAAAGCAGTTTCGTGAGATCATCTACCGCGAGCAGGATAAGGTAATGCAGATCCGCAACAATTACGATGCCCAGTGGGTCTCAGCGGAGGATGAAGAGGTTACCGGTATGGGTGTGTTCAACGGTGATATCGGCACCATCTGTGAGATCGATCCCTTGGGTGAATGCCTGACTGTGGATTTTGACGGTAAGCTTGTAACCTATCCCTTTGAAGAACTCTCTGAGATTGAGCACGCTTTTGCCGTAACGGTACATAAAAGCCAGGGGAGTGAATACCCCATCGTGATCTTTCCCGTCTTCAATCCGCCCCCTATGCTTGCAAATCGCAACCTGATCTATACTGCCGTAACCCGTGCCAAGAAAATGGTGATTTTGGTGGGGAGCGGTGATTCTATTACCAAAATGGTCGCCAATAACAGCATCTCCCGCCGCTATACGGGTCTGCAGGAGATGTACCGCATTTTTCAGGAGCAATGATGAGTTTTACCAAGAAAAAACGCCTTTTATATCTGGTGCTTTGGATGGCAGTTCTCTCCCTGATCTATTGGGGGCTGGGGAACACCTCCCTTGCAATGCCGACGGTATTTTCCTTTGGAGTTTTGTGCTTTCTTCTGTCGGTTCTCTACGTTCTGGTGGGCGGTGGCATTCGCCCTATTTTGGAGGAAGATCGCCGCAGGGAAGAGAAGGTGCATCAAAAATACCTGAAGGATAAAGGAGTCCTTCACCCCGTAAAAAGGCGTGATAAATACCGCCGCTTTCGTGTAAAAACGGAAGAGGAACCGAAAAAGGAAGATGCGCCCTTGCCTCCGAGGCCCAATCCTTTAAAGATTCCAGAAGAAAAGCGGGTTCTTTTTTCACAGCTTCTTCTTGTTCTGGTGATTCCCTTTTATCTGATCTTTTTTATTGATTGGCTGATCGTTACCATTTTTTTCTGAAAGGATCCCTATGACCGCATATACACTTTTTTCAGGCTCTTCCGGCAACTGTATTTATCTGGAACAAAAAAATACACGCATTTTGGTTGACGTTGGCGGCAGTATGCGCCATATCAACGAAACCTTGAAGAGCCTTTCAACCTCTTTGTCCGAGATCAACGCCATCTTTATTACCCACGAGCATTCCGATCATACCAAAGCTCTCCCAACGCTGGCAAAGCACCTTTCCATTCCCGTTTATTGTCAAAGGGAGGTGGCAAAGGAAATGTACCTGAGCCTTCTTGCAAAATCTCCGGTGGAGGCTGCGGCACTGGCAAGAATGATCCGTACCGTAGAGCCGGGCAACGAGTATGCTGTTGGCTCCTTTTTGATCACCCCTTTCAAGACCCCTCACGACAGTGTGGATAGCCAAGGCTTTATCGTGGGCGATCAGGAACTTGGCATCGCTACGGACTTGGGGCACGTTTCCCAAACCGTGCGCCGTTTTCTTACCGGGTGCCAAAGCGTGATCTTAGAATCCAATCACGATCTGGAAATGCTCTATAACGGGCCCTATCCGCCATATCTCAAGGAACGGGTGGCTTCCGGAAACGGGCATTTAAATAATGGAGAATCCGCCGCCTTTTCAGTAGATCTGCTAAAGCACGGCTGCAGAAATTTCACTTTGTTTCATTTATCCGAGGAAAACAACACCCCCACCCTTGCAAGGGGGGAGACCTTAGGTTCCCTGACGGATCTGGGAGCCGCTGAAAACGTTGATTTTACCTTGAACGTTGCGGCGCGCTACGAGGTGACGAGGGTACTATGAATCACGTTATCATTCATATGGGCGAAACCAAGGAAAGCTATTACAGAGAAGCCTTTGATGAATTTCAAAAGCGTATGAACGGTTACGGCTCCATGCAAAGCGTAGCCTTAAAGCCCGCCAAAACACCCGGTAGGGAATTGAGTGCCGATGAGATCCGCTTGACTCTGGAAAAAGAGGCGGAAGAGTTTGAGAAGATCCTTTCTCAACCTAAGTATCAAAAGAGCTTTAAGATCGCCCTTTGCATCGAAGGTAAAAGCCTTTCTTCGGAAGCACTCTCGCAGCTTTATCAAAAGGTTGCGATCTCGGGAAAAAATACCGTCGTGTATCTTATTGGCTCCTCCTGGGGGCTTTCTCCCCGTATCAAGAGTCTGTGTGATCTGCGCCTTTCCTTTTCTCCCATGACCTTTGCTCACTCTCTTTTTCGGGTCATGCTTGCAGAACAAATCTACCGCGCCGAGGGAATCGGTGCCGGTGCAAAATATCATAAATAAGTGAGGTATCAATATGAAAAATGCATTTACGCCGGCTCAGATCCTTTTGCCGGCAAACGGCGATTTTGAGCGATGGGCTGTCATTGCCTGCGATCAGTTTTCATCCGAAAAGGATTATTGGGATCGGGTAGGCGAGCGAGTAGGGAAGAATCCTTCTACACTCCATATGATCGTGCCTGAAGCGTATCTGGAAGGAATCTCTATGGAGGAGGCCTCCAAAAGCCGTAACGATACTATGGCACGCTATCTGAATGAAGACGTGCTTGTTGCCATTGACGAAGCCTTCGTATACGTAGAAAGAGAGATCACCGGCGGCGGGATTCGTCGCGGCATCGTAGGAAAGATCGATCTGGAGGCCTACGACTATCTCCCCGGTACCGAAACTCCCGCAAGAGCCAGCGAAAAAACGGTGGTCGATCGCTTGCCGCCTCGTATTCAGGTGCGCCGCGGAGCCGCATTGGAAATGCCTCACGTGCTGGTTCTCATCGACGATGAGAAGCGCAGAGTCGTGGAATCTCTCACCGAAGAAAAGGAGAGCCTTGAAAAGATCTATGATTTTGATCTGATGGAGGAGGGCGGCCATATTGCGGGTTACGCCGTTAAGGGAACAAGAGCCCAAAAGCTGGTAAAGGAGATCGATGCTCTGGCAGAGCGTAACGTGCAATTTGTGATCGGCGACGGCAACCACTCTCTTGCCGCGGCAAAAGATACATGGCGTCAGCTTAAAAAAGATCTTACTCCCGAAGAGCAAGAGAATCATCCTGCCCGCTTTGCTCTGGTTGAGGTTTGCAACGTCTATGACGAAGGAATCGTTTTTGAGCCTATTCACCGCATCGTATTCCGTTGCGATCCCCATCACGTCCTCTCCCTTCTTCAGGAAAAAGCCTATGACCCCAACGGAAGAGAATTAAAGTATCTGGCAGGGGGCAAGGAGGGGGTAGTTCGCGTGCGAAATGAAAGCCTCGGCGCCCTCATTGCTTCGGTGCAAAGGGTGCTGGATGAATTGGAAAGCGAAGGCTGCGTGGTAGATTATATCCACGATGATAAGGCCCTTGAAAAATTAGCCGAAACGGAAAACAGCTTTGCCCTCTTTCTTCCTAAAATGAAAAAGCAGGATCTTTTCTGTACGGTTGAAAGCTCCGGAATTTTCCCTAAAAAGAGCTTTTCCATCGGCCACGCCAGAGACAAGCGTTATTATTTGGAATGCAGAAAAATTAAATAATCAAATGCAAAAAAGAAACCCTGCAGGTTTTAAAACCTGCAGGGTTTTTGAATGTGGATTAACCAATGAGAGTTGCGGTGCCTACGTTTACAAGCTCACCGGTGGATACCTGAGCGGAAATGGTAACCGTATAGAGACCGTTTGCAAACTTGTTGCGAGCGGAATCAAATTCCTTGCGGGACAAAGCGAGGCTATAGACATTTGCCTGTCTGGAGCGGTAAACCCCGGAAGCAACTTCGTTTCCAACCTGATCCTGAACTACGAGGAATATGTCGGAGATGGGGTAGTTGGACGTAACGATGGAAGCGGAAACTTCCTTCCAGGTCATTTCAGGCTTCCACTTGGAAGCGGAGATGGAAATTTTTTCTACCGGTGCAAGATCCTTGAGGTTTTTCAGATAAGCGGTAACTTCAGCTTCACCGTAGGTTGCGTCGTATGCAGCGTGGTAGGTGGAATCAAGGGTGTTCCAGAAATCAGCATCTTCCTTGTGATATTCAGCAAAGGTGAAGGGCAGATAGTTGGTAGACTGAAGATTTGCGAAGGTGTAAACGCGGTTTACGCCGCCTTGAAGGTGGTAATTGACCCCTTCAATAACACCTCTGCCGCCCCAACCCTCGATCTGCTCAAAAACGGTAATGGTGCTTGCGTTAGGATCAATGGTGCCGTTGGGTTTTTTAACAACGTTAACGGATTTAACCATCATAGCGTGGCCCTTGCTTACAAGGCAGTCAGCGGGCTGAGCCTGTGCGTAGCACTTGTAAATTCCATCAGAACCGTGAGTCTTGTTCCAATCGCGGATTACGTGGTTGGTATCGTACTTAGTGGGGTTGTAATCGGAGGTTTCGCCGAAACGGTCGATGGTCAACGCATTGGGGTATGTAAAGAAGCCAACGGGAATGAACTCGTTGCGTACGTTCATATCTGCGGTCCAGATGAAGTAAGCAGAGTTGATCACGCGGCCCCAGCCCCAGTAAGAAGCAACGGAGCACTGATTGAAGAATGCACGCAGACCGGGGTGCTTAACTTCTTCACCAACTTCCACGGAGGGGGTGTTGGCATCGCCGTATAAGTAACCGCCGTTTTGAGCAATGGCTTCGGTCAGATAGAAGATGCCGGTTTCTTCATCGTAATATTCCAACCAGCGGTAAAGGTTGCCGGCACCGGTGCTCTGGTAGGGAACACCGATGTAAAGCTCACCCTGTTCAATGGTTTTGTTCATATAGTCTTGGTGGGTTTCACCAACGGCTGAGGTGGGGTAATTTTTCAGGGTAGCGTTGGGAGTCCAGGTGAAGGTCAACTGGAGCTCAAAGTAATCCAGAACGATTTTGCGAAGTTCATCGCTTGACATTTCATCGTTGGCAATGGGAATCGCTTTTAGGGCTGCTGTAGTCAGCTTCTTGGACTGAGCCAAAGAAAGGGGATAGGTGGAAATATCAGCCGCAAGAAAACCGTATTTCTTTGCAGGGGTAACAACAGCAGGAACCTTTACCTGAGAAAAGTCAAGATTCTCGCTATCATCAAAACCGTTGTAATCATACTGAGTGGAGGGCTTGTAAGAGGAAGGATTGGTGTAATTCCACTTCTTTTCAGGCTCTTGATAACGGGTTTCTTCTTCGGGCTTGGGCTGTACCGTTACCAAGGGAAGCTGAGGAGTGGGAGTGGGGAACGTGTTCTCGCTCTCCTTGGTTTCAGCATTGTTCTGTGTTTCTTCAACCTGGTCTACGGTGGTAGCAGGCTCTTCGTCCTTACCGCAAGCTACCAGAGTAAAGATCATAAGAATGGAAAGAAACAGTGCAATTGCTCTTTTCATAATAATCTCCTTTGATTTTTTTAGTGAAAGAAATATCCACTTTATCTATCTAATTTTATCATATTTATATTGCTTTGAAAATTGACATTTTGATAGAAAAATTAAGCGATATTTTGGGTATTTTCACTTTTTTCACGAAACCTTCAGTTTTTTAGCGTTGTCGTCAATACGGTTGGCTTCTCACCTGTGGAAAGCTGGCAGGAAACCGAAACCTTGTGGTTGCCGTCGCAGTATTTTTTAAGTGAGTTCTCAAACACCATGCCGGAGAGCTCTACACTCATGACGGAAGCCCGAGTGCTTCTCTTGACGTATTCGTAAACCTCGGTGCCGTTTTCATCCGTAACGGTGAGGAATACGTCGGAAATGGCGTAGTTCGTTGTAAGGACTGCTTCCTTCAGCTGACTGACCGTAACGGTATCGCCGCTGATACTCAAAGTAGCTGTGGAGGGCTCAACGGGATCGGTACCGATCAGTTCCCCAAAGGTAAAGGGGAGGTAACTGCTTGAGAATAATTTCTGAAAGCTGACCTTTACGTCAACACCGCCTTGAATGCTCATTTCAGAACCGTCAGATTGCTCAGCGGTGGACCATTTTGAGACCTGGTCACGGTAGCGCAAGTAGCTTTGGTTGGGATCAATGGCTCCGTTTGCATCCCGCACCACCGTGGGAGCTTCCGAACACATTCTCACGTGGCCTGCCGTGCCGGAATAATAAACCAATCCGTCGGCAGGGAGCATTTTTGCGTAGGATTCGTACATAACGTCTCTTCCGTTTTGCTGGCAGATATCAATAGTCGTCAAAGGATCAGGAGAACTTTTCAGGTAATCGTCCAGATCGTCACGGTATTGGTATGTTCCGACGGGGATAAAGCCGTTCTTTTTCACCATGGATTGGGTCCAGGTGTAATTGGCGGAATTGATCACGCGACCCCAGCCCCAGAAAGCACCTACCGAGCATTGGTTGCCGAACAGCTTTGGGTTGGCCTTGTAAAGAGAAACGGGCATAACGCCGGTGAGCGTATCGTAATCCTCCAAGACCCGATAAAGGTTACCCGTTCCTACGGTTACGTAAGGAATACCGCCGAAAACGCTGCCTTTTTCCAGCGTTACGGGCTTTCCCGAGCTTTCAATGGTATAGCTGAAGCGGGAATCCGGAGTCCAGGAAAAGGTGAGCTGCAAGTAAAAGTAGTCCAGACAAAGCTGCCTGAGCTGGTCAGTGGTCATAGAGCTGTTGGCGATGGGGAGTGCGGCTAAAGCTTCGGGTGTAAGCGGGTCTGCAACCGTGGGGTAATCGTAAGTGTCAACCTCTTCTTTTGTCACCGTTTCAACCGAAGGGGTGTTTTCAACGGTTGTAATCACTTCTTTTGTTTTCGTTTCCTTTGGCTCTTCCTGAAGCTGACTTTCGCCTCCGCAGGAAACCAAGGATGCAACCAGAGCGAAGACTAAGAGCATCAATGCGATTTTTTTCATAGAGATGACCTCCTTGAAGTTGTTTTAATTATTTTATCGTATTAGAAACAAATTGTAAATGGTTTTACGAAAAAAAAGAGAGATGCTTTGTGTGAAGCAATCTCTCTTTTTGATTGTTTTTTATAAGTTAGTTTATAGAAATATTTCCGTTGTAAACGTTGATCAATTCACCGTTGTAAAGCTGAACGGAAACCTCCAGAATGCCGCCGTCCGTTGCAAAGTTGTGGATCAGGCCGCTGGGGAACGCGTCGTCGATCTTCTCTGCAAGATTGACGGAGTAGATGAAGAAGGTAGGACTTCTCAGATAACGGGAGGGAATCAGTACCTTTCCGCTTTCATCCTTCATAGTAAAGATAACGTCGGAAATGTTGTAGTTAGAGGTGATAACGGAATTTTTAAGCTCGTCGTAGGTGATACCGGTCTTTCCCTCGATGCCGCTTGCAGTGACGGTGGCCTTTTCTACGGGGTCAGTTCCGAGAAATTCCTTGAAGGTGAAGGGGAGATAGCTTCCTTCGTACAATTCAGCAAAGGAAACCTCAACGTCTACACCGCCTTGGGTAAAATAGACGGTACCGTCGGACTGCGTGCGTTTGTATTTTTCAGAGGTGTTGTAGCAGATCTGGTCGCAGTAGATAATGGTACTGCGCTGACCGTCAATGGTGCCGTCATCGTTACGTACAACGTTGGGCATTTCAACAACCATACGAACGTGACCGGTATTTACGATGCCGTCTGCAGGCTTCGTAGCGGCGTAGGATTCGTACATGATCTGCTCACTGTTATCTTTGATAACGGCTTTTGCATCATAGTTGCCTCTGTGGTTTGTTTCAAAGGTAGTGAAATCATTGGGGTACGTGTAAGGCCCAACGTTTACGTAGCCGTTACCCTGGGTCATATCCTTGGTATAACCGAATTTTACGGAATTGACCACACGGCTCCAAGCCGTGCAAACACCACCGGAGCAAGCGTTACCGAACCATCTTGCATTGCCCACAAAGGGGGTGATGGTCAGAACACCGGTTTCGGAGTTGTAGTAATTGGCAACGCGATAAAGGCTACCGGAGCCTGCGGTAACGTAGGGAAGGCCGGCGTAAAGAGTTCCTTTCTTCTCTACCTCTTCTACCTTTTGGCTTTCTACGGTGTAGGTGTAGGTCTCGTTGGGGGTATAGCAGAAGGAGCAGGCAAGGCGCATATAATCCACGCAAAGCTTGCGAAGCTCATCCTCGGACATACTTTCGTTGGCAATGGGAAGTGCCTTGAGCTTTTCGATCATAGAGGTATCCTCGATCACAAGCTCCTTGTTTTCCTCTTTTGTTTCCTTCTTTTCCTCGGTCTTTTTTGTCTCTTCTTTTGTTTCAACTTCCGTTGTGGTAGCGGGAGGCTCGGTATTACCGCAGGCTACGATGGAAAGAAGCATTACGAAACAAAGAAGAAGGGCAAGATATTTTTTCATATTTTTTCTCCTTATTTGTATTTCGAGCTCACAAACTCTCTCTTTATTCTATCACATTTTTTTTATGTTGAAAATAGATATTTTTTACAAAAATATCGTATGATTTCGGTGCTTTTTTACATCGCAAAAAATCAGGAAGGCGATTTTGCCTTCCCGATTTTATAAAAGCTTGAAATTATGCAGTCAGAATTCCGGAGTATGCCGTAACCATCTCTCCCGTTGAGATTTGGCAAAGGAGCGTTACGGTGTGGTCACCGCTGCCCGCTAACGCTTTGAGCTGATTTGTAATAGCGGAGATCATAACCTCCTTTTCCATATCCACGCTCTTTGTGAAAAAATTGGTCATTCTTCTGGGAAAATTGAGTTTTTCCGATCCGTCGGGAGCCGTAACCTTCAGGAATACGTCGGAAATGGCGTAATTGCAGGTGAGCGTGGTTGCCGTGAGCTGATCGATGGTAACGGTGGGGCTTTCGATACCGAGGGTTGCGTTGGAGGCTTCCACGGGATCTGTCCCCAAAAACTCACCGAAGGTAAAGGGAATGTAATTGGTTTTAAATAACTCACTAAAGGAGATCTTAACGCGCACGCCGCCTTGAGCCTTGTAGGGGGTGCCGTCTGTTTGCTTGCGGTCGTGGTTGACCTCGTTTACGTATTTTACCTGATCGGAGTAAAAAAGAAAGCTCTTCTCTCCGTCAATGGTGCCGTCATCATTTCGCATAACCGAGGGCTCGCCGGTCACCATTCTTACATGGCCGGGATGAACCAGACCGTCTGCAAGCTTTACCAGTGCGTAGGATTCAAACATGGTCTGCTCACCGTTGGCGGCGACAACGTCGGAAGCGGTGTATTTGTTGGGGCTTTCAGAACGTACCTCGTGAAAATTTTCAACGGTATCGGGATAGGTGTAAGGCCCCACCCGCAGACAGCCGTTGTGGTGAGTGAGAGACCATGTCCAGGCAAGATCAGCAGAATTGATCACCCTCTGCCATGCCCATCCAACGCCGCCGGAGCAGGCGTTGCCGAATCTCAGCCCTGCGTTTAAAAAGGCAGACATATCAATGGTGCCGGTGGCTTCGTCATAGTATTCCATAGCACGGTAAATATTGCCGGAGCCGGTACTGATATAGGGGATCCCGCCGTAAACGGTGCCGGGTTCACGGGTGATATTAAGGTCCTCGTGGGTAAAGGTCTGCTGGGGCATCCATGGAAATTCAAGAGAAAGGTGCAAAAAGTCAACGCAGATCTTTCGAAGCTCATCTGCTGACATAGAAGCGTTTGCAATGGGAATGGCGGCAAGCTTCTGCTTGGTGCTCTTATCCTCCACCGTGTAATTGTTGGGCTCGGCTGTGTGCTTCCACTTGTCATCCGGCATTCCGGTTTCAGTTTCGGAAGTAGAGGAGAAAACTTCCTGCGTTACGGTTTTATCGGCCGTTTCACTGCAGGAAACCGTGGAAAAAAGCAATAATATAGATAAAAGAATTAAAGAAAACCGTTTCAAAAAAAGAAACCTACCTTTCATTTTTATGAATCTAAATTATCACATTCGGTTTAAAAAAGCAATGGATATTTTTCGAAAAATTTTCGAAATGATTCCTCTTCTCCAAAGAAAAAGCAGAGCGTTTCGCTCTGCTTTTTACTTTAGTGCTTTTAAGCGTTGAAAGCGCCTTCGAAGGCCACCAGCTTGTCACCGTTGTAAAGCTGGCATTCGATCTTGAGCGTACCCATATAGGCTGCCATATCGTCGCAGGGGAGGATCTTGGCAAGCTCCATAGATTTGATGAAGAAGTCCATCGCTCTGTGGATCTTGGAGAATACCACCTTTCCGGTAGCGGAGGTGACGGTCACGAACACGTCGGAAATGGGGAAGCTGGCGGTCAGGGTCAGCCCCTTCAGCTCTTCCGCAGTCAGTTGGGCCTTATCGGTTCCCAAGGATACGGATCCAACGTCCACTTCCTTCTCGCCGATAAATTCAGCAAAGGTGTAGGGTACGTAGTTGGTGTCAAACAGCTCCTTGAAAGTGTATTTTACGTCAACGCCGCCCTGTGCAATATAGTGATCGCCGTTAGGAGTAAGGCGCAGGTGGTTGGGAGCGGTGGTGTAGCAGACCTGATCGCACATAAGCGTGTAGCTCTTTTCACCGTCAATAGTGCCGTCAGCATTTCTCACAACAGTGGGATATGCAGAGTTCATACGAACGTGGCCGCAGCAGGTAACACCGTCTGCGGGAAGCATTGCCGCATAGGATTCAAACATAGTCTGCTCGCCGTTTCTTTCAAGAATCAGGCGAATGTCACTTTCAGGATCGGGATTCTTCTTTTTCTTGGTGAAGGAGGTGATCTTGTCGGAATAGGTGTAAGGACCTACGGGAAGGAAGCCGTTTGCCCATGTCATCGTGGGCGTATAGGCAAAGTTTGCGGAGTTGACCACGCGGGACCAGGAGGTTCCGGCGCCGCCGGAGCAAGCGTTACCGTAGAGACGTGCATTGTTTACACAATCCATAGAAGCATCCAGCGTTGCGGTCTCTTCGTTATAGGCTTCTGCCATACGGTAAAGGTTACCGGAGCCAACGGTTACGTAAGGCAGACCGCCGTGTACGATTCCCTCGCGCAGAGAACGGGGCATCTGCTGGCTTCTTACCACGTAATCCACCTGCTTTGAAAGCTTGTGAGGGAAGGAAAGCTGCAGCTTCATATAATCCAGACAGATCTGACGGAGGCGGAAGTCTCTCATTCCGGGTTTCGCAATGGGAATAGCGGCAAGCTCCTTCTTCAGGTTTCTGCCTGCGGGAACGCGGGTAGCGTAGGAATGCTTGGGGCTTACAAGCGTACCGGCAAATGCCCAGGCATTCTTCTTAATCTCACCGTTGTAAAGCTGGACGTCAACGTTTACCTTGTAGTTACCGTCGAAGAACTCAAGTCTTGCCATTTCTTTCAATGGAAGAACGGTAGAAAGCTTAATATCATAGGTAGCAAAGGCGGGGGTGCGGTATACACCGTCCAGTACCACTTTGCCGTAAGGATCGGTTACGGTGTAGAAGAAGTCAGACATGGGGTAGTTACAGGAGAGCACCACGTCTTCCAGCTCATTCACGTTGAAGACGGTTCTTCTGGGAGTATGTTTGATAACGGCCTTCTGAACCTTTGCTTCACCGGTGAATTCCTTGAAGGTGAAGGGGAGGTAACCGGTGTTGTAAAGGTCCTCGAAGGTGTACTTGATATTGACCGTACCTTCTGCAGAGTAGTATTTGCCGCTCTTCTGACGTCTTACGTGGTTGGGAGCGGTGGCAACCATACCCTGCTCGGAGCAGATGGCGTAGCTCTTCTTTCCGTCAATGGTACCGTCTTCGTTTCTTACAACGTGGGAAAGTCCGGTAAACATACGAATGTGCCCGGGGTTGTTCAGACCGTCGCCGGGTTTTACCAGCGCATAGGATTCATACATAACCTGCTCACCGTTTTCGAGGCATACGGAGCGAGCGGTGTATTTCTGGGGATTGTGGAAGCTTTCGAGATCCTTGGGATACGTGTAAGGACCTACGGGAATAACACCGTTTGCTTGGGTGAATTGGTGGGTCCAGCCAAGCTTTGCAGAGGTGATACATCTTGCCCAGGAGGTGCTGACACCGCCGGAGCAGGCGTTACCGAATACTCTCTTGTTGCGGCCGAATTTGCTCATATCCACTTCGCCCGTCTTGGGATCGAAATGCTCAACCCAACGGTAAAGGCTGGCGGAGCCAACGTTCACGTAGGGGATACCTGCGTGGACGTGTTCCTTTTTCAGGTATACCTTATAGTTCTGTCTTTCAACCCAATAGTTAAGGTCCTCCTTCAGCTTGAAGGGGAAGGAATTCTGGAGCTGCATAAAGTCAACGCAGATCTTGCGCAGCTCGTCGGGGGTCATGGATTCCTTGGCAATGGGGATCGCCTTCAGCTTTGCGGGGAGATCCAGATCCTCGGGCTCAAGCTCGGTGGCAACGCTGTCGGGGCAAAGGGTCACGGTAAAGCCCTTCCAGGTCTTGATGCGCGTGCCGTTGAAAAGCTGAAATTCAATTGCCAGATAGTTGGAGCCGTTTTCAAATTGCTTCAGCTCGTCGATCTTCAGGATTTCCTTGAATACCGCCTTGTACTTGTGGTGAGTGGGGTAGCGGTAAACGTCGCTGTAAATGATGTTTCCGTCTACGTCCTTTACGGTAATGAAGGCATCGGAAATGGGGTAGTTTGCGGTCATAACGACCTTCTTCAGATCCTCGGCACGGCAGGTCTTGTAAAGAAGGTCGTTGGTTCTCATAATGGCCTTCTGATACTTTGCTTCGCCGGTGAATTCCTTGAAGGTGAAGGGAATATAGTGCTTTTCAAAGAGGGTCTTGAAGTCAACCTTGATATCAACGCCGCCCTGAACGTATACGGGGGTGCCGTCTTCCTGAAGAACGTCGGTGTGATAGGTATAGCTCTTGGTGCCGTCTTCGTTTACCTGAACGTCGGTTTGATAGGGGGTGGCAACCTGATCCATATAAAGAATGTAGCTTTCCTCACCGTTGATCTCGCCGTTTTCATCACGCACAACGTGAACGTCGGAAACCATTCTTACGTGGCCTCTGCTGTGAACGCCGTCGGCAGGCTGCAGGCAGGCGTAGGATTCATACATCACGTCTCTGCCGTTTTCAAGGCCGATGTTGTGCGCGGTGTAATCCTTTTCTCTCTTGGGGTCTTCCTTAAGGGTCAGCCCGCTCTTGATAAAGAGGGGGAGCTCCTTCATATAGGTGTAAGGTCCTACGTTTACGTAACCCATCAACTGGGTCATACCGGAGGTGTAGGTCATTTTGGCGGAGGATACGCATCTTGCCCAGGCAATGCAGGCGGCGCCGGTGCAGGCGTTACCGATGAGTCTGGGGTCGGATTTTAACTGGGAAATATCGAAAACGCCCGTTTCTTCATCGTAGAATTCCATTACCCGATAAAGGCTTCCGGAGGCAAGATTTACGTAGGGAAGACCGGCGTAGACGGTATCGGTGGAGAGCTTCACGGGGCGCTTTGCGCTCTTGATGGTATATTCATAGTCTTCGCTGGGAACCCAGGGGAAGGTCAGCTGCAGTCTCATAAAATTAAGACAAGCTTTACGCATCTCCGCGGGGGTACTGTCGGGTGTGATTTTCGGCATCATTGCATTGAATGCTTCCTTGGTAAAGGGCTTTTCTACCTTGGGATAATTTGCCATAACGATCTCCTTTTCTTTCGGTACTGTCTTATTTTTTTGTTGTAAGAGACCGTACCGTCTTTTTGAAGGATTTACCTCCTCCAACAAAATTCATTCTGCCACAATAACCTCTGAATGTGAATGGATAAAATAACGATAAATGGACAAAATAAATCCACTATTTTGTGCTTGCTTTGCTAAGCATTTTGATTCATTTTAATAAAAAAGGAATCCGAAGATTCCTTTTTTAATCAGTTCTTTCCGTTTTATTGTACCGGCATCAGTTTTCCGGAATAGAATACGGGTCTGGTACCGTTCCCAAGCTGAACGGAAAGCTCAAGGGTATGGTTTCCGTCTGCATATTTTGTCAGTGCCGGAAGGGGAATCTTCCCTGAAAATGCAAATTTAAATACCTGAAAGCTTTCGATGCTTCTATCATCCCAGGTAACGGGGTCGGTGACGGTTTGATATATTACTTTCTCTTTTTTTCTCCTTTTATGTTTGTTGTTTACTTTGCGATATTTTGAAATCAGAGTCGTTCAAAGAGCTTTTCTTTTTGGGTGTTGATCAAAAGGCGCTCTCCGAAAAAGGCGCAGCACTCCACCTCTTCGTTGGCAAAGGGTGAGTCGGAAAGATCCTCGAAAAAGGCGTACTCGCGCTTTTCAAGATCGATCACGTTCATACCGTTGGGGTGGATCTCTTTTCCCGCACCGAACATATACCAGATTTGTCCGTCCTTCACCGTGCCGCCTTGTGTATGAAGAATGTTGCAGGGGAGATCGTACTGATCAAAGATATCCTTTGGATAAAGGGTAACGTCTCCCGCGAGAGGGTCGGGAAGGCGGAATTTTGTAAGGGTGTATACGTTATCGGGCTTTGTAAACTCTCGTTTGGATCGGTGCTTGGAGGCAAGCATATAATAGAAGCCATTGTCCGTGTCCACCAGGGAAGCGGGCCAGCCCCAGCCGGGCACGTGATAAGGGGTAGTCTCAAGGCCGTCGTTTTTGTAGAAAATGCGCTGGATGGTTTCGGCTTTGTAGGCTCCGTTTTCCTTTGTGATCCTTTCTACAGCACAGTATGAAATATACCCGTTTTCATCGTATTCACCGCTGTTTCCGGCCGTTATGTACATCAAAGGGATTTCATCTCCCGAAAGCTTTGGGCCGAATACCGCATCGTTTGCGTGGTTGGCGTAGCGCTTATCGGGTACCCCGTCGTTGAAAGACCCCAGCTTCAATACGGAGATGGGCTTTTTTTCCTTCGTGTTCAGATCATATACACCGCAGATCCCGGTGTGAAACAGAACGAAGCCAAGGCCTTCGTGTATGGCAAAGCCCTGAACGCTTCGTCTTACACCCACGTATTCCAAGGTGGGGTTTTCAAATTCCATAAACAGCTTATACATAAAGCAAAACTCCCTGTTCCTGAAGTTTTTCGCGCAGGATCTTCACGTCAAGTTCTCTTGTATCCGTTTCGCTTTCGGAGCACAAGGCGGCGGCGGTACCGGCGGCTTGCCCCATTGCCATACAGGGGGGCATTACCCGAACGGCACCTGCCGCTTCGCTTTCTGCGGAAATACAGCGCCCTGCCATAAGAAGGTTTGAAAGCCCCTTGGCAACCAGGCAGCCGTAGGGAATACCGTAATATTTGTTTTCGGGGATGGTGATGTATTCATTGCTTGCAGGGCCGAATCTGCCGTGTACGTCAACGGAATTGGCGGCGATCATGACGGAATCCTCGGGTACGTTGCAGTTTAACAGATCGTCAAGCACAAGGGTCTTCATTCCGTGAATATGGCGGGTCTCACGGATACCTAGGGTACTGCCCGATTGAAGGAGCTTTGCGTTTTTACAGCCGGGCACGTATTTTTTTAAGAAGGCGAAGATCTCATCCACCTGCTCGCGGCCGATCATCTCGCCTTCTGTAAGGCTTTGGGAAAGACTTCCGTCAATGCCCATAATGCGGGAGGTGTTGATGCTCCATTCGTCCTCGTCAACCCCGCGAAACAGACCAATGGAAACACGGTTCAGGGACCAATCGCCCGCCTCCTTTGCCTTGGAGACCCACCAGTGCATAGAGCGGTAATTGACCCCGTCCTTGCGGTAAAAGTTGTCGCGGTTGGCTTCGATATCCGCATCTACCTTGGCGCTGTCTACTCCGCCGATCCTGAAGAACATAGTAGCGGGCTGTATTCTTCCGTTGCCATTTCCAAGGGTGTAGGGAACACCGGCGGCAACGGCACAGTCTCCGTCACCGGTGCAATCGATCACGATCTTGGGCTTTATCGCACAGAGCCCTTCTTTTTTTGCCAGCACCAATTTGCTGACCGTTCCGTTCTCTACCTCTGCGTCCACGAAGGAGGTGTGGTAAAGCACACGCACGCCCGCTTCCTTCAGCATACGGTCTGCAATCAGCTTCATGGCTTCTGCTTTGAAGGGGGTCACGTGGATATGTCCTGCGGTAATATAAGAGGTAAAGGCTGAAGATGCTTCGATCTTCGAGGGGTGAAGAGCACCGCCCACGGCGATGAGTCTTTCCACGATCTCTTCAAACAGACCGCGGATCAGCATGGTATTTCCGCCGCTGTCGTAGCAGGTCATAAAAGGGGCTACAAGCCCTGCGGTAGCCATACCGCCACAGAAGCTTCCTTTTTCAATAAGCAGCGTGTCAACCCCTTGTCTTGCGGAAGCGATGGCGGCGCAAAAACCTGCAGGTCCACCGCCCAGCACGACTACGTCTGCGTTTTCAACGACCAATTCTTTCTGATAGATCATTTTAAACCTCGGTTAAATATAGTTCTTCAATTCATCGGCAACCTTGTGCCCCAATGCCGCAAAGGCTTCGTGGGTCAGGTGGCAAGAATCTGTATACTGATCGCTGTCCCAATCCTTCATAAAATCGCAGATATCGTGAACGGGAACTTGGTTTTCTTCCATCACTTCTTTGGCAATGGCGTTGTATTCTTTTATGGTTTCGGTAGTTCTGGGATTATTTCCTTGGCTGCCGTTTGGATTCATAGGAGAGGTCGTGGCAAAAACCAGCTTTGCGTTGGGGAAGAAAAGATGTAACAGATCCACGATGATCTGCAGATTCTTTCTGTATTCATTGGGTGTGGTCAAGGCGAAAGGGTGCCCGTTCCAATGGGCGGCGTCCCAATGTCCGCAGTTAAAATGGACTACGTTTACCAGCTCGGGCTTGTCAAAAAAGCCCGCCCATCTTTTCATATTGATGATTACGTATTGGGTGCATCTGCAGTTTTGAGTAAAGAAAAAGGTTTCGGCAACGTCTGCAAGGTCATCTTTGGTGGTTTGGCAATAGCCCTTGCGAATTGAATCTCCAATAAGAAAAATATTGGGTTTTGTTTCGCTGCATTGAAATCGTACTTCGGAGGCTCCGTCTTCTACCCAGATCATAAGGTTTCCTTTCTTTGACTCTTGACAAGAATCATTTTGTTATTTATAATTGTACCACTCAAAAATGAACAAAGAAATGCCGAAAAGTGATAATTTCTTATGCTTTTGTGATATAGTTTGAAAATGAAAGACAGAATCGAAAAATACGTGCGTTCCGGTCATTACACCGTGCTTTTTGAATCGGATCGATCCGGTACGTACCAAAACAACCAAAAGGGCTGGGTTGATCATCTTTTGAGTGAAAGAATCATCTTTTCTCACAGAATCACTTCGCCCGACCGACCCGATCTTTTTGAGCGTCTCCACTACCACGATTATTACGAGCTTGTTGTTTCCAAAACAGAGCTTGGGGTGGAGTTTTGTGCCAATGGATGGGAAACGATGATCGCAAGGGGAAACGCCGTTCTCACGAGACCCGGCTTCCCTCATATGTTTAAGATTGGGGAAGGTTTCCCTTACGACCGATACGTTCTGTATTTTAAAAATCCCGCGGATATCGTTGATGATCCCCTGATCACGGATTTTATTACCCGCGGTAAAGAGGATTCCGCCGTCTTCACCGGCTGCGGTGAGGAACTGCTTCGCAGGATGAAGGAAGCAGAGCTTTTATTGCAACAGAATGCCTCCCCCTATTCCTTCAGTGAGGCAAAGCTTGAGATCTGCCGAGCCTTTCTCTCTTTATCCAAAAGCGGTTGTTCCGAAGCATCCCCCGCGACGCCCGAACAGCCCCGTTCCGTCAGAGAGATCAAGAATTATATGGACGAGCATTTTCTTGAGATCCATCGGGTGGAACAGCTCTGCGAGGTGTTTTTCTATAGCAGGGAGCATATTTCCCGGATCTTCAAAAAGCATTATAATACCCCCATCCACGAATACCTTTTGTGCCTGAAGTTGATTCATTGCTGTTCTTTGTTGAAAAAATGTGAAACAGTGGAATCCGCTGCCCGTCAATCGGGCTTTTCCAATATGTCAAGCTTTGTAAAGCTGTTTAAAAAGCACATCGGTTGCACGCCCTCCGAATATAAGAGAAACAGTCAATAACGAAAAAGAGACTCTGTCAAACAGAGTCTCTTTTTTGCAGATTTTTATTTTACGGGCATCAGTTTTCCCGTGTAGAATACGGGTCTGGTACCGTTACCAAGCTGAACGGAAAGCTCAAGGGTGTGGTTTCCGTCAGCGTATTTGGTAAGAGCTGCAAGGGGAATGTTACCGGAGAATTGGAAATAATATTTCATAAAGCTTTCAATGGTCTTGCGGTAATTGAGAACGTAATTACCTTCTGCATCTTTAATCTTAAAGTAAATATCGGTTATGATGTAGTTTGCAGTGAGGGTTGCGCCGTTTACGTCAAAGGGCGTAACGGTCTCACCCTTGTGAGTGAAGATAACTTCGGCATCCTCCACGGGATCGGTTCCCAAAAACTCTGCAAAGGTAAAGGGAATGTAGTTGGTGTTATAGAGTTCGTTAAAGGAATATTTCCAGTTGTTGCCCCCGGCAATGTGATATTTGGTGCCGTCTGCCTGGGTGCGCTGATACTTTTCGGGTACGGTGTTATAGCAGATCTGGTCACTGCATACAAGAAAGCTCTTATCACCGTCAATGGTACCGTCTTCTTTTCTTACTACGATGGGCTCTTCCGTGATCATTCTTACGTGGCCGGTATTTACGGTGCCGTCTGCCTTGTGAGCGGCGGCGTAGGATTCAAACATTACCTGTTTGCCGTTTTTCTTACAGATTTCGGGAGCGCCGTAATCCGAGGGATCTTTTCCGATGCTGGTAAGCGTCAGGTCGTATTCGTAAGGGCCAACCTTCAAGAAGCCGTTGGCGTGGGTCATACCCCAGGTCCATTGAAATTTGGTAACGGAGTTGATAGCTCTTGCCCAACCATAAGAAGCACCGCCGGAGCAGGCGTTTCCAAGAAGCTTCGGATTGGCCAAAAAGGGAGTCATATCTAAAATGCCGGTATTGGAATCGTAGTGGTCCATCAAGCGGTAAAGGTTACCGTAACCGATCGTGATGTAAGGAATACCGCCGGTGAGTTCGCCCTCGGGCAGAACTCTCTTGAAGTTCTGGCTTTCCACTACGTAGTGATAGTCCTGATTGGGAACGTAGGTAAAGGTCATGGAAAGGTTAAAGAAGTCAACGCAGATTTGGCGAAGCTGCTCGGAGGACATGGAGTTGTTGGCAATGGGGATTGCATTGATGTCATCCCAAGTGAGGGGATCGTTTACCGCGTTATAAACCACGGGCTCTTTTTCTTCCGTCTTTGTTTCTTCAATTGTAGCGGTTTCTTTCTTTTCTTCCGTTTCTTTTTCGTTATCCTTCTTTTCATCCGTTGTCTGAACTGCGTCTATGGTAGCGGGGGTTTCTTCTTTGGCGCAGGAAACGAAAGGAAAGAGCATTACAAGGCATAAAATAAGTGCGAGTATTCTTTTCATGTTTTTCTCCTTAAATTTATTTTTTAAGAATGCTGTCGTATGCCAATTCCTTGGTGCCGTAATAGAGCTGAGTTTCAATGCGGATCTTGTTGGTTCCGGCTTCTTCGAAAGGAGCCAGTTCTTCGGCGGTGAGGAAATCGCTAACGGGGAGCTGGTAGGTAGAGAAGGTAATTCTTCTGTGCACTTTGCGGAAAAGCTCGTTGCCGTCCTTGTCGCAAACGGTAACGAATGCATCAGAAATGGGGTAGTTGGTGGTGAATACCACGTCGCAAATCTGCTTGGCGGAGATCTCTTCCAGGTTGATGTTGGCTGAAACCTCGGGCAGTTGTACTTCCGATTCGCCCAAAAATTCCTTGAAGGTCACAGGGATGTAGCCGTCCTTGAAGAGCTCCGCAAAGGTAACCTTTACGTCAATGCCTCCCTGTACGAAATAGTGGTCGCCGTCGGGGGTCATCTGTGCGTGCTTTCTTCCGTAGCCGGTGGTGTAACAGCCCTGGTCACAGTAGAGCATCCAGCTTTTTTCTCCGTCAATGGAGCCGTCTTCGTTTCTTACTACCGTTGCCGTGGATGCCGCAAGACGAATGTGGCCTTGGTTATTCAGGCCGTCTGCAGGCTGGATCAGTGCGTAGGATTCGAACATCACCTGCTCACCGTTTTCAGCACAGACCATCTTTGTTGTGTAGAAATCGGGTCTGTCGGATTTTCTGGTGAAGCGGGGGAAATCGTTAGGGTACTTGTAAGGGCCAACGTTCAGATATCCGTTGTACTGACACATACCCGCGCACCAAGTAAGATATGCAGAGGAGATGCAGCGTGCCCAGGAGGTGCAGGCACCGCCGGAGCAAGCGTTGCCGAAATAACGCTTGTGCATTTTCTTGTATTCGGTCATATCCAGAACACCGGTTTCGGGATCGTAAAATTCCATTGCGCGGTAAAGGCTGCCGGAGCCAACGGTGATATAGGGAAGACCGCCGTAGAGAACGCCCTGTTCCAGTTTGCATTCGTGCTTCTGGCTGTCAACGACGTACTCGTAATCCTCGCTGGGGGTAAACTGGAAGGAGAGCTGAAGCTTCATATAATCAAGACAAATCTTTCTCAATTCTTCGGGCTTCATTCCGGGCTTTGCAAGGGGGATCGCCGCCAGCTTTTCGGGCATAGAGCGGTCGTATACCTTTCTTGCGATTTTGCCGGGCATCAGTCTTCCTGCATAAGCGCGCACGATCTCGCCGTTCATTAGCTGTGCCTTGATCTCAAAGCTGTTTTCGCCGCTGGCTTCGAAGGGCTTCAGCTCATCCAGGGGAATGTAAGGTGCCAGGGGCATTTCATAGAGATCCAGTTTTTCGGGGCCCGTAACGGTTCTTCTTGCTACGTGGGAATAAAGCACCTTGCCCAGAGGATCCTTAACCTCGGTAAAGAAATCGGAGATCAGATAGTTGGAGCGGATCTCAACCTGCTTCAGTTCTTCAACGGAAAGAGATGTTTGGGTGGTGTTGGCGTTGATCTTGGCTTTCTGTACCACAGCCTCGCCTAAAAATTCCTTGAAGGTGAAGGGAATGTAACCGGTGCGGAAGAGCTCGGCAAAGCTGATCTTTACGTCGACGCCTCCGTGTACGCGGTAAAGATCACCCTCGTCGGTAAAGCGAACGTGATGGAATGCAGATTCGTAGCAGACCTGGTCGCAATAAAGAAGAAAGCTTCTTTCCCCGTCAATGGTGCCGTCGGGCAGACGGGAAACGGTTGCTACCGAGGAAGCCATACGAATGTGACCGGGGGAGAGCAGACCGTCCGCGGGCTTAACTAGGGCATAGGATTCGAACATCACCTGCTCGCCGTTTTCCTTGCAAACGTTTTTGGGAGTGTATCGGGTGGTAGGCTGAATATCAGTACCGCGGATGGGGCGGATAAAGCGCTTCAGGTGCTTGGTATATTTGTAAGGACCAACGTTGACGAAGCCGTTGCCTTGGGTCATATCAAAGGTCCATCCAAGGCGAGCGGAAGAAATACAGCGGGACCAAGCTATGGAAGCCGCACCGGAGCAAGCGTTACCGAAGATCTGCTTGTTTTTGCCAAGCTCGGAAAGATCCAGAATGCCGGTTTCGGGATCGTAATATTCTGCAACACGGTACAGGTTACCCGTACCGATGGTTACGTAGGGGAGACCGCCGTGAAGAGATTTTCCCTTCAGGTTTACGGTATAATTCTGAGAATCAACGACGTATTCATAGTCCTTACTGGGGAGCC
>JAFWZW010000003.1 GCA_017517325.1 Clostridia bacterium
GCTCTTCCTCAAAGCGCTCCAAAAGACCGTCGATGGCACCTGCGGCACCAAAAAGAGCGCCTGAGCGCATACTCTCCACCGTAGAGGAGGAGATAGCTTTTTTGGGCGGAGCAAGTTCAATCCTCGGCAACAGCGAGGTTTCATCTACCAAGGCATTCAAACCGATACCGACACCCGGCAGGATCGCACCGCCGATATACCTCCCCTTTTCATCCACGACCGTTAAGGTGGTTGCGGTTCCCATTTATCTTCTACGGAAAGACGGCAATAAAGTGCAGTTATTAAATTGTTTGTACTCTCGGTTGATTTTAACATAATATTTCGTATCCTTTCCGAGCCGAGTGCGGCTCTGTAAAATCAAACCGAGTAGGATACACCAACAACATATCACTACTCGGTTTCAAAGTCCAGCGAAATCGCAAAAAATAATCCCACTTCAACAATTTAATGATGAAATGGGATTTAGCATTGTTTATTTATTAGTTTCCTTTCTGCTTCGCTCTACGGCAAGCAGAATTTGTTCGGTTGTCAGAGTATTTTCTCTTATCGTTGCTTCACGCTGCTTCTTTGCACACTCGGCACATTTGACCACAACCGATCTCATAATTTTCGCGCCAATCCACCGGCATAGATATGGGAACACAAGTCAATGGGCCGCACATTACACAACGCTCGAATTCTTCTGTATTTAGTGCTTCTTTCACGCCGTCAGCCTCCTTTTTAGAATGCTGATAGGGTGTCCCCCCCCCCGAAAAATTGGGAGATTTTGGTAAATATTCTAAACTTCATTTATTCATTCGCCTCGGTGGTGGGTGCGCCTGTTGTCTCCGCATTTTCAGTTGTAGGCTGGGTTTCTGTGCTTGATTCTGTGCTTGCCGGCTCTGTTGTTTGCGTTGCAGGTTCAGTGGTACTTGTAGGCTCACTCGTTCCTGTTGTTTCGGGAGGTGTGGTTTCTACAGGTGTACTTGTTTCGGTTGAGGGAGTAGTTGTTGTACTCTCCGGTGTTTGTGTAGAGGAAGATTCCGTACCTGTGGTAGTGTTGGTGGACGGAGTAGTAGTGGTATTTTCTTCTGACTTATCCGTATTGTCTTCGGATTTACCACCATCCTCACTCGTTGTTTGAGTAGTTAAATCCAAGACATTTCCGCTAACAATAAAGATTTCAGTCCTACCATCATCTCCATATCCGTAATACACGGATGTACCCCAATGAGAAAGCACTTCAAGTTTCGTAGGGGACGATAACCACAGATCAAATTTCACGGTGGCATCGGTTAAATCTTTCTTTACATCTACACCGATCTGATCAGTATAGTAAGTCTTGTCACCGATGGAGATAACACAAAATCCAGTATCTGCGGTGCTGTTTCCTTTGGTGAGTTCTATTGTATATTTTCCTGCATCCAAATTCGCGGTTTGAACTTTGCCGTCTTTTGTAACAGTAACAGGATCATTACTTGAATCCTTTATTGTTATCGAAACATTTGCATCAAAATTTGCCGCTTTTATAATGTTGGAGCCGGAGGTGACATTGTAAGAAAAATAGGCGTAGGCGGTAATGCTCATAGCTGCCAAACACATAACCATAACCACAATGGTCATGGCAACACGGGTAAGCATTACTTTTTCACGCACTTTTCCGTGCTTGGGGATGTAGAAAAACTCGTTATAAAGTTTTCTCACACCATCATCCTCCTTTCAAAATTTGCTTTGGGTAGTTAGTTTTTCTTTATTTGGTCTGCCTTGACGGTAATGCCAAGATCGACCTCCGGAATGGTATCGCCACGGTAGTTGGCAACGTTACCAACCTCTTCGGACATACGGACGATCAGTGCGATGTACTTCGTTGCACCGGGATTTAATACCGCAGTTTCGGTGTCATAGTTATGTAAAGGCATATCCGCGATCTCTACTGCTTTTTCACGGTCGGGAACGCTGTTTTTCATTGCATCCTCGCTGTCAGCGGTTGTAACACCAAATTTCAGGTAATCCTGCAACATAAACTCTTGGCCGAAGACGTTGGTTGCAACGATGCAGCCATTTACATTTACTGAGGTGTAAAACTCAAAAGGAACCGTACCTTTGTTTTCTACTTTTAGATATACGACCTGAACATAGCCGGGCTCGTATAATGCCTCTTCGTCAAATATCTTGGTCTGCCCGTCAACCTCTTCCCATTTCCCATCGGTAAGACGGTGGGATACCACCAAATCAAACTCGGAAAAATGGAAAATATTATTGATTTCAGGAGAGGTATCGGTAAACCATGCCAGCGATGCACCTGTGCCAAGAATTGCCCAAATGAGCAATGCACACAGGCTGAGGGCTAAGGCTATTTGTTTGTATATTCTTTTCTTTGCTTGGGGCTTCACGCCTTATTCCTCCTTGTGTTATTAACGTTTAACGGCGCTTTCTTCGTCTTCCTTATCCTTTTTACGCCAAACTAAAAGAACAATTAACATTGCGAGTGAGCTAATCATAAGTGCAAACCATAATCCCATATTGGAATTATCTCCGGTCTGCGGCGGTTTCGGATCGCCTTCTTCAATCGGGAACTCTTCGATCATAAATTCCCAATCGAGGTAGCCAATCTTGTTTTGAAACTCATTATCCAATGAGGTAGGTACGTTCAGCGTTACGTCCAAATTCACCTCACCGCCCGAATAGAGCGTACCAAGGCATACCCAATCGGTGAGCTGTGCCGTTTCATTTGCTGCAGCATCAAACATATATGCCATTTCGTTTTCTTCGCTCTTGGATACTTTCAAGCCGAGCTGTGAAAGAAACTCCACAGAGTCCTCGTGAGCACCGAGAGAGCGAATATAGATCTTGACCTTAACCTTATTGTCCGCATCATTTTTAACGGTAATTTTTTGTGTTAAGGTATCGCCGGGCATAATGCCCTTGAAATTCGGAAACAGGTCGGTAAGCGAATGTTCGCTACCCGGCTCAAATACAAAGTTTCCTGCGTTGCCGCTGTAAGTTACCTTGCCGTCTGCCGCATATACGGGCAAAACAGAGGAAAGGACGAGAACAAGGACAGTTAATAATGTAATTATCTTCTTCATCTACACATCCTCCTTATTCTGCGGGCCAACCGGAGGCGGTGTAAGTGATACCGTCTGTAATCGGGTTGTTTTCACTTTGTACGGCTTGCGCCTTTACCGTCAAGGTAAGGGTTTTGCCAATATAACTGTTATCAACCTTTGAACCGACAATTTCTACGTGACTAAAAACATTGGGTGTAGTTTCACCGGGATTTACAATTCCCTTATAGTAATACCATCCATCGTGAAGTTCCCAATAGGTTTCATCGATTTCAAGTTTGAAGCAATCTTCAGCAGAAAGCTCCTGTGCATCCACGCCATACACCATTTTGACACGTAGATAGAAGGGATGCTCGCAATCGTTCTCAATGCTGACCCGTTTTGACACTCGACTACCTGGAACGATATACACGCCTTCCTTGGGAAACTCCTTGCCCTGATCGGTCATTTCGTGAATGATAAACTGAATGTTACCGGAGGTCACGACATTGGTGGCTTTTCCGACAGTTGAGTAATAAGCAAGGGTTGCCTGGCTCATAAGGGTTATGAGTGCTGCCATAAGCGAGGCAACAACGATTTTCATTTTGATCTTGCCCAACATAATGTCCTCCTTTTGCAAGATTTTGCCTCTCAGCAATCAAAAGGTACAAACACGGGGTTTATACCCTTTGATTGCCGCCCAAGTCCCGAAGGACTTGGGTAGCATATTGGGAATTAGTTCACGTAGGTTTCGATAAGATAGATAATATCCTCAAAATTGATATATCCCTTACCAACCGCTACTTTCCAGTTAGCAAATGCAAAGCCCATAAACTGTTCATAAGTACAATGGTCTGCAAAGTCTTCGTACTCATATAAACCATACTTCTCAATATCAGCTTTCATTTTTGCTGGATCATACTTCATATCTTCGCCGATTTCAAATGGCATAAGATAAGCTGGACTATCTTTGAAATCAGTCGGAGATAATGTCAACAATCCTTCAAGAATACAGTCAAAATGGTATGCGCTGACGAGTGTCCACACTTCGTCATAAACGGTTTCAATCTTATAATCAATCAAAACAGTTTTTGAATTATTTAATCCATCATCACACTTGATAAACTCATGACCAACATAGTCTTTCACATTGAATTGGTCAATGATAGCAAACTTATTCTCTGATACGTCATAGAATCCATGACCGCCAAGAACTTTAATAATAGTACCATCTGAGAAATACATAGTTATCTTGCTAACATCACCATACCCATGGTTGACTATAGCACCTACCGGTGCAGATACGTATTCACCTTTGTAAAAATCCCAAACCAAAAGCTGTTCAGTCCCGATCAAGGCATCTACTCGCTTTTGAGTTCCGTCTGCAAGAGTTACAAGAGTGTCACCAGTGACGCAAGTGGTTTGTTTTGTATGCTTCTCACACCAATAGCCTACATAATAGTAGTAAGGTGTACCGTTGCTATCGGTATAGCGATACTTTGCAACGATTGTTTGTTCAGCACGATCGTTTGTGGAACTACTAAACTTACTATCCGGATAGTAACATAAGCCATAGGAATCGAATGTACCATATATCTCGTCTTTACCAGTTGAGTAATCAAAAATAGCAGTAGTATTCGTTTCAGCCACAGTCGATGTAACGGATCCATTTTCATCCAAAATGAAACCGCCAAGAACTGCTAACCCATCAGGTAATTCAGTAGAACTTGTATTATAGACATTACCATTCAAATCTGTAATTGTGACTGCCTCAAAAACAGAAAAGAGATTATACCAATTTCCACTTGCTGATTTGTGCATACTTACAATGGGATAGTAAATATCTACACCGTCGATGTTTGTAACACCGATACCAGTACCTGTTGATGTTTCTGGATGAGCTACCACCTCATTAACATTAGGCATCACATAAGTGAGATTATTAGCAGTTTCTGTTCTAAAACCGTTACTGCCAAATGCAAACTCCGTTTTTGCCGAAGTATCCTGAACTTCATAAACGGTAATTTTTACTGTTTTTTCATAGGCAACGCTGTATTTCTCAATCTTATCATTAACGTTCAAACGGTAGTTTTCACCATCTGTATATTTATATGTAACAGTGTAATTACCCGCTGTATCAAACGTAATGGTATTATCAGAATTTACCGTTGCTCCATCGGAAACAGAAATTGAAGGAACTATGGTTGCTTTACCCTTTGTAATGCTCAGAATGTCTGCATTCCATGTAAAAGACTCCCCATCGTCAAAGGAAATCAGATATTTTTGCGTTGATGCATCATAATAACAGTAATCATTTGATCCGCTTACTTGTGGTACATTGTTTTTGCTTGTGTAATCAAAGATACATTTCGGTGCAATTTGATACTGTGCGGAAGAAGAATAAGCAGTAGCAGGTGAAGCGACAGAAGTCAAACCTGTAGGTGCATATACATAGCCGTTATAACTGGAAATGCTTGCGTCCTGACCAACATAACCCGCAATATCCGAAATATTCTCACCTTTGACTTCTGCAACCATGGAGACAATACCGGTATTGACCCAAGTTGCATTATCATAACTGAATTGATAATTTTTATAGTTATTACCGAAAATTACTGTTTTTAATGTGTTGGCATCTTGTGCTTTAAAAGTTGTATTTTTAGAAATACAGTTGTACTGTGTCAAACCATCTGCATCAATCGTAACAGTAGAGCCTGTATATACTACAATACCAAGGCCTACAACACCTTTATCATTTGAAATGGATTGACCGTTTGTTGTGGATTGGTTGATAGTTGTAACGTCTTTTAACTTCACAGTACCGCCGCGAATATCAAGGTTAGCAAAGATACCACCTTCTAAAGTAGAGTTAATAATTTCAATGTTACAACCACTACCCACACGAACAGGCGCACAACCGTTTGAAATATAGGAATTAGCAATAACACTATCACCTAATACCAGTACGGTCGGGAAATTATATTCTGACTTTGCAGTACCGCCGTATTGAGTGTAAACTTCTCCGATGATCTTTACATTGTCAAGAGTTGAGTTTCTAACCCAGACTGTACCGTTGCCACCAACATATCCACCCTCGGTATCACTGTCCATACCGGCTTCAACATTGAAAGTGAATCCATTACCATACAACGTTCTGTTGTCATACAAAGAATACTTGCCATTTGAAGTCATGGTAATATCATTCAAGAGAACGCTGTTGGCATTTTTCAGTTCAGAATACGCAGTAACATTGTTTCCGTCTACAACCTCGACAAGGAGCTCGGTAGGAGTACACATAGAATAGTCCTGAATGGTAATCTTAGCGGGACCGGTGCCAGTGATCTTTAATGTACTTTCGGCCCAATTGTCTTCATTTAACCCGAAAGTGCCAATGATTTCAACGCCGTCCACCATAGAGGTGACAGAAACAAATACACCGGTTTTGTTAATATCCGCACCTTCTACGGCTGCAAAAAGTTTGCCTACAGGGAAAGCATTGCCGTTACCTACACGGAACAAGAACTTCTTATTTGAAATTTCATCCAAAACCTTAAACTTCGTCTCGTAATTACGGTCGAGAATTTGGATATCTAAATCTGCATATCCCTGTTCTTTAAGATTAGAGCCTTCTTCACCAGCAATGGCAATATGCTTCACGCCCCAACCGTCGCCCTGGAATACCTGATTAAAGGGCAGATAGATATGTTTATTATCCTCTTTATAATCGTCAAGCTGACCGTTTCCATCAAGGTCAAAATCCTCAAATCCTGCGTCCTCATGATTCCAAACTTTGCCGTTTACAAAATGGTAGCAGGTTGCATTTTCCGTTTCATAACCGCCGTTAAGGGTAACAAAGTTATATTTCCCCTCAGTAGGAATTGCGATTGGATCACTCTCTGCAGATAATTGATAGGTCATGTTAACCATATCTACGGAGTAAACCTTTTCCAAACGGCTAAACTGATGGTCGTGTGTGTATGAAGCAATTGAATTGTCTACCAATTCACAATAGTAATAATCGTTCCATTCGTCAAAACTAATGGAGCAACCGTCTGCTTTAATACCGCTTAAATCGGGAACGGTATAGCCGTCTTTCACGGTGTTTCTTGCACGGAGCGAACCGATCATCATACCTGCATAACGGTACCAATAATACTGATAGTTACCGCATACATCGTTATAAACGTCAATTTGGGCAGCCACATAGCAGTTGGTGAAGTTTACCTCACTATATCCACGGAACATACCCATAATGCCGCCACAGGCAACATCCCAAGAGCCCCAAAGGGCACTGATGGTGTTAGTTTTATCAACAGTAATATTAGTGAAAGTCAGTTTCTTTGCACTTGTATCATCAGAATTACCGCCGATACCAACGATACCGCCGTTGCCCGTATTGTAAACACGGGGGTTACAATGCGTAATTGCAATATTCTTAAAGGTAGCATCCGCTGCATAAGCAGCAATAACACCGGTAGGCGTAAATTCACCGTCAGATGTAAAACTGTCAACAGTAAGGTTTTCAACGGTTCCGCCATTTACATATCCGAACAGACCCATTGCATCCTTGTAGTAGTTAGGCGTGCCTGTGTAACCGTCATTATAGTCACCAAACATTTCCCAAGTATTCTGATAGAAATTGGAAATGGTGTGGCCGTTGCCGTTAAAAGTACCTGAGAAAGAGGAGACGTTACTGCTAACACCCTTCATGCCTTCAACCACAGCATCGTCACGGTCATAAATGCCGGAAGTCTCGCCGTTGACTGTATTGTAATAGCCGATAGGATAAAATACCTTTGTTTTACCGTCAACCGAAGCTTTACCGCCACCGAGATTTATATTCTGAATTAAATTAACAGTTTTTCCGCTAAAGGTGTCTTTGGCAATACCATCGGCCATACCGCCTACTATTTTTGCAAAAGCGTATAGTTCGTCCGCATTGGTGATAGTAAAGGTTTTATCCGTAGTGTTGTACCAATCGGCGTTGTAGCCACCCTGCCAAGGATTGTTAATATCAGCTAAAAGTGCAACCTCCGAGAAAGATGCCATAGCAACGCTGACTGCACCTGTATTGGAATCATAGGTAAACTGGTTGTGAGTAGTAAGATCAGCCTTATCTGCAACCATTATCATTTCATTATTGGTACCGTCTTCCACATGGAAAAGACGGTAGTTACCCATATTGAGATACTTGGGTAAGATCTCACCAAGATCAATGACGATCGGAATAGTATTATCCTCCGCAACACCTTCGATGTGTACGTCTACGGGAATCAAAATCTCGTCATTAACAACTGAGATGTCGCTTGTAGTATTTTTGAGAGGAGTAACTGTAAGAGTAAGTTCATTTACGCCATCGTTCAAGGTAACTCCTTCAGGAACAAAAGCGGAAATATTACTGCCGCTTAGCGTAACACCGCCTGCGGGCACCTTGCCGTCAGCAGGGGTAACATCAACAGATGCAGAGCCGCTTGTAAGGATGTTCGGGAAGGTAGCGTTTGCATCATAATCACTGCCGAAAGAATCCTTTTCAAAGGAAGCCTGAGTAGCAAGGGCGGTAATAGAGAACGTACCTGCATCCTCATTTTGATACTCATTACCCGCAGTTGTAAGCATATTCATAGCGAGAGTCATAATGACCTCACCCGACGGATGCAACGGGTTGTACTGATCCGCTGCTAAAAGTGTACCGTCGGCAGTAGAACCGCCATTGAGAACACTTTTTAAGAGACCGATTGCTTGCAGGTTTTGTAAATCAGAGCGCTGTTCAACTGCAACGCCGCCCTCTGCAAAGTAAACGTTGATTACTTCTGCCAACTTGCCTACACCGTTTTGTGGGGTAAGAGCAAGTTTATAATTAAGTGCTAAGTCGCCGGCGTTAACCAATTTTATGTACTTAACATCGGTATAACCCGGCTCCCAATTATCATAGTTAAAAATCGTATTGTGACCGTTTTCTTCAACGTTGTGCCATTCGCCACTGTCGAGGTCATCCGTCCAATACATTTCAAGATCCAGATTTCCTGCGGTAATAATATTTTTGCCACTGGAAATGCTGTCGCTAAACCAAGCGAACGTCGAACCTATGAGCATAGAGATGCACAACAGCAAGGCAAGACCGCTATGGAGAAGCGATGTTTTTGTCTTCTTCATTTCCTGTATCCTCCTTTGAATATTGTCATTTCAGCAATCAAAAGACATAAAAGAAACACCCTTATGTCCTTTGATTGCCGCCTAACTCCCCGAAGGGAGTTAGGACGGACTTTATGTGAAACTTACTTATTTGCTGAGTAAAGAACTTGATAAGCGTCGTTTTCAAGCCACTGAAGCACGTCGTATTCAAACTTACCGCCGTTGATCGTCAAAACGGGAGCATCGTCCTTATAACCGCTGCCGATGGAAACAGTACCGCCAAGGAACTCACCGCCGTTAATGGTGATAGAGGTGTTGGCGTGGCTGTTGCCATAGGAATAGGTATACATAACGTTGTTATCCGCAGAGGTAGCCTTGGTGGTCTCAAAGGTACCGCCGTTGATGACTACGTCGATGGTAGGAGCAACGGATGCATTGGAACCGGGCAACTGAATCCAAGCTGGAGTCGCACCCTTTACAAGACCGCTGTTCATAGTGAACTTAACGTTATCCTGATTGTACTTTGCGATACGCAGAGCGCAACGCTTACCGATCAGAGTACCGCCGTCCAGAGTGAACACACCCTTGTTATCAACAGCGTAGCTCGCACCGCCGTCACTCTCGTTGGTAACGACAACACCTTCGCCGATGACTAAGGTAGCCTCGTTGGTAATCGTGTTGGTAGCGTAAGAAGGGATTGCCTGTAGATCGGGATTCTCAGCAACAAAGGAGATGGTACCTTTACCAACAATCTCCAAATTACCGCGGTTGTCGATGATTGCAGAGGCACCGCTGTTACTCACAGCATAGCTGATGTCGTTTCCGTTCAGATCCAACGTAACCGTTTTGCCCGAAGGAACGGTAATGGTGGAATTTACAACAACATTATCAGTCAAAACTACATCGCCGCCGTTTGCAATAGCGTTTGCCAAGGTAGTGACATCAGCAACCTTCTTAGCACCAAAGGTGTAAGAATATTTACCAATGGTGATGTACTCGCCGGTCTCGACGTTCTTAGGACCAGTGGTGGTATTAGGATCACCTTCGGTCTCATACAGACGAAGCTCAACGGTCAGAGTAGCTCCTTCCATAGCTGCCTGATTTACAGCAAATGCACCGCAGGAGAACTCTTTAACAATGCCGCAGAGTTCTTCATAGTTCATAGTAATGCCCGCAGTTTCGAGCATACGGATAGAAGAACCGGCAGAGATAGCTACGTTATTGCCTAAAAACTCGCTGAGCTCGAAAGCGAGCCAATCGGCAGAGTATGAATCATACTGACCTGCAAGACCTGCATCGTCACTGGTTATATCCTTATCGATAGTCGCAACGAAGTCAGCATGCCAGTAGCGGTGTTCATTCTTCTGAGCAGCGTCATAGGATTCGGTGGTGTTGAAAACATATCCGGTGTCAAGAGCCACGGTGTTGCCGCTAAGAGTAGTAACTACGGGCATCTTAGACAGAACGGTGGTGCGAGCAGCAGGAACGCCGTCAAACATGGCGTTTGCATCGTACTGGTTGTCGAAGCTATCGCTTTCAGAGGTGTACTGAGTAGCCATCAGGTTGATGCCGAGATCAATCTGGGGAGCAACTTCACCGGTCTTGTAGTTAGCTTCATTACCAACAGTTTCAGGCATATAAACAACCAATGCAACATATTGTGCATCGGCACCTGCTTCGATGCTGCCAGCCTTGGTGTAACCGGTAGACAGAGCCTTAGACTCGGTAACAGCGGCGCGAGCAGCAGCACGGTCAGCATAAGGAGTTTCAACATTGTCGATAGCACCGAACTCAATGTAATCGGAAAGGCGAAGCTCATTTCCTTCAACACTGATGGATTCGATTTCGTTAACAATGTTAATACCCAAGTTGTACTTGAGAGCGAGAGTGCCGAGGTTAGAAACCTTTAAGTAAACAACCTCAGTATGACCAGGCTCCCAAAGAGTGTCTTTTTCAAAGACATTGGTGGTAGCGGTTACCTTTTCCCAGCTATCACCATTCAAGTATTCCAGCTCAACATCAAGATTACCGGACTTGATAATGTTGTTAGTGCTGGAAACACTATCAGTGAACCAAGCGAATGTACTACCAATGAGCATAGACACACACATAAGGAGTGACAGAGCGCTCATAAGGAGGGCACGCTTGGTGCTTTTGGTTTTAGTCATTTTTATGACCTCCTTTTTGTATTTGTCGGCGCCATGTAAAACTGCAATTCCCGAACGCCGACAAACGAGTGCAGTTGTGGGTTATTGGCTTTTATGGTATCCGGCCTCTTATAAAGCCAATCAATTCAAGACCTTCTTGCATTTTCTACGACTTACGCCGCAGCAAAAGAGTCGATGGCGTTCTGATACTCAACGGTGCCATAGGTATCCAGCATATCAGTAGACTGAATTGCCTCAGCAACAAAGGTGAGCTTGAAAGAGCCATCCATGGCTACTACGTCTTCACGAGTCATAGTCTCAGGAATGCTTACGCCATTGATAAAGGAAACGGCAGCTGCATCTGCTTCCAGAACGTCGTTGTAGTAGTAGACATAAGTAAGTGTATCTTCGGTAGCATCGTAAACGGTTTCAGCATCGTTTCTGTACCAGGTTGTGTCAAAATCATTTGCCACATCAAAGAATGCGGTAAGATCAACAAACTCGGTCAGAGAGGTGATACCCAAAACAGTTTTCCACTCGGTCACATCGGAAAGGGTTACCTTAATACGAACATACTGATCGTATTTACCGGTATTCTCAACGTATGCTTCCTTGCAGAGATCTGCACCGGGAACAACTTCGTTGTTATCACCATAAACAATACCGTAATCAGTTCTTGTATCGCCAACACCGTCACCATCGGTATCCTTCTTTTCATACAGATCGATGCTGAACACATCGTTTGCATTATCGTTGGAATCCGCGATCTTAAAGGTGTTGTCTACAGAATCGCTGGCAGTGAACCAGGCAAGAGATCCCATAGAGATAATGGCTACTAAGCAAATCGCCAAAGCTACCACGAACACTTTCTTTTTGGTATTCTTCACTTCATTTTCCTCCTTTCCTCAAGATTTATATTTCAAACTCGTGCCTGTCGGAATTCCTTTACAGGCGCGAATGTGAAACCAAAGGTTATTCGCTCTTTTTGCTTTCCTTTCCGGCACGGAGCTGAGCAAGTTCGCCGGTCGAGTAATGAGCGGTTTCTGCTTTGAGGCGTTCAATTTCAGCCTTCAGCCGTTCGTTTTCCTCGGCAGTGGCGTCAATCTCAGTTTGCACAGCGGCAACCTCTTTATCTTCATCCTCGTTCTTCTTTTTACCGATCATATCGGGTAAGAAAACGGCAAGGATCAAAATGATACCTACACCGATGGTGATATACATACCGGGAGGGTTCTGCACGAAGTCAGACACGTATCCGAGCTTCGGAATGGAAAACTGAGGGACACCGATTACATTATTGAAATGCACCGGATCGCTGTCTTCGATCTCATTAGCATCACCTTTGGTATAGAAACGCTGATTTTCCGCATCAATTTCAACAACACGGTGGGTAGCCACGACCAAATCTTCATTTAAGATGAAAGTAATCGGGTCTCCGACTTGAACAGTATTCACATCAACCTTTTTAACATAAAGCAAATCGCCCACGCTGTATTCCGGCTCCATACTGCCTGAAATGACGGTATAGCACTGATATCCCATAATGCGTGAGCCCATCAGAAAGATGGCGCACAAAACGATCAGCACTACCAGTGCCGTGGATACGATATTCCATATTCTCTTTAATGTAGTCATGTATGTAACTCCTTCTCATGCCTTATCAGCAATCAAAAGACACAACGCTGTGTTTGTATCCTTTGATTGCCGCCCATCAGAGAGGGATGGGACGGCGAGGTAAAATGTTCGAAGACTTATCTGTATTTCACAAACGGGATTAATGACAGCCATAATCTCCGCTTTTGGCGTATCCAGTGCCTACGCTCGGCACCTGTGGTACGCCCAATTTCGTTATTCAAGTATCTTAGTTCCGAGGAAAAGTCGTTGATGAAAACACACAAACCAACGAGCAATCCAAACAGAATAATAGCGGCAACAATGCCAATGAGCCAATATAGCTCGGTATCGGGATTATTTTCGGGCATCGCTATCTCCTATTCCTTTGGTGGCGAGGGTGGGTATACTACGGTCTTTTTCGGAATTGTTGATACTGAGAATGGCGCAAATCAAAAAACCGATTATACCGCCGACAACAACTCCTAATAAAAAATTCAACATCGGGACATCAACTCTTTTCTTTGGGGCGAGGGGCTCTTACTCTGTTTCAGCTCCCGATGCAGTATCGGTTGCAGTTTCTTCGGCAGCCGCAACGGTTGCAGGAGCCTGACCACCTTCCAACTGAGCCTTGAGTGCTCTCAATTCTTCAAGCATCTTGGCGTTTTCTGCTTTCTCAGCCTCGATCTTATCCTTTTCAGCCTGCATTTCATCCATTTGCTCCTTCTTATACCTGCGGAACAGATTAAAGAACTTCAAGCCTTCATACAGGATGATCAGCATAAAGGGGGTGAAGATACAGACGAAATAACCGGGCGTGGTCTTTAAGAAGTTAAAGAACGTACCAAGACCGGGAATGTGGCTTTGATACTGACCGAGCACGTAAGGGTAGGTTACGATGGTTTCATCATCCGTATCGGTAGTCGTACCGTAGGTGATAAAGCCCGGATTCCCCTCTGCATCGGTTGTCACTTTCCGGATTTTATGGGTAATGGTTTCGCCAAAACTGTCGGTATCCTGGGACATAAAGGTGATGATGTCCCCCTCACCCAGAGTAGAGGGGTCAACCTCTTTTACCAGGATCAAGGAGCCTGCATTAAAGTCGGTGGCTGCCATTGAATCCGAATTGACTATGTACATCTTAAACCCGAACAAATCGCGGTCGTTTCTATTAAATGTCGTAACCGAGATGACCGTAAAGATCATCATTGATACTGCAAGTAATACAATTAACCAGACAATCGTGGTTTTGATTATGTTAAATACTTTTTTCACTGCACTTAACACTCCTTCTTTCTAAAATACTGTTTAACCGAACCGTAGATCAGGCGAAATACGTGCTCCGCTGTATCATCGTTGTTCGGTACTGCGCCGTCAAAAACTTTGACAGCAAAATCAAGCATTACGTTGAGAATATAATTTAAGAGCATCCACACATTTGCTTCGTCTCGGAACGCATCCTTAAATTTCTCTACAAGAGGCTTGTAACGACGGTTATGACTTTCCGCTGAATACTGTTTAAAATACGGAGAGTAGTAATACCGAATAAACGTAAGACACTTATCCTTGTTACCAAGCATGAATTTCCATACTGAAGTAAAGAACACCCGGCAACGCATTTCGTAATTCATTTCCTGCATATACATTACAGATACGTGCTGCATCGCTTTGTTTACCAGTTCTTCATCTAAGCTCTCAAAAGTCTTGGCAAACATATCCTCTTTGTCCTTGAAACAGCGATAGATATATGCCTCGTTTGTAGAAGTTTCAATACCTATGGATTTCGTAGTAGCTTTGTCGAGTCCGTTTCTTGCAATAACATGAATCGTTCCATCAATGAGCCTTAGACGGGTATCATCCTGTTTCATTTCTGATTTTTCTCCTTCCTTGCCCTAAACGTTTGCTACAACTTTCGGCAAAAATATGCAAACGCCGAGCGTTTGCACTGGGGTAACAGACAGAAATAAAACGGACGGAAACATAAGGATCGACAACAATACGTGGGTTTTAACCCTGCCTGCTGAATAACGGCGATTGGCAACATAATGGGTATTATGTTGTACGAATAGCCGAACAAGCATACTTCGTTACTCTATTAGTACGAAGAATTATAGCACAGTTTGATAGAAAAAGCAAGTGATTTTCGATAAAAAATGAGATTTACATAAAAATGACGGATTTTGGGCATGGCAAAGAAGACCTTTTGTTCACTTTTTTCAAAAGGTCTTCTTTGCTATGCCTTTATTTTGTTGTGGCAGAGCTTTTCGCTTGTGCAAAAACCGATTTTTTGTTGTTTTATACAACATAATACCCATTATGTGATATTCAACCGCTGCTCTGTGTGGCGGTTTTATTCTTTATATAATCAATCGCATACTTTCCATACGACGCTGATGCTCTGCACCGGTAGTAATGATATAAATGCGCGTAGTGTTGATATTGGAGTGTCCGAGAATATCCGCCAGCTTTGCAATATCCTTTTCAATACCGTAAAAGGTTCTTGCAAAAAGGTGCCTGAGATTGTGCGGAAACACCTTTTGCGGTGATACGCCTGCCTCTTCACACAGATCCTTCATCTGCCGCCAAATATTACTGCGGTCAAGCGGTTTACCGCTTTTGGTCACAAAAATTATTCCGGAGCATATTTTTTGTTCTGCAGCATATCTAAGCAGTTTCTTTTGCAAAGCCTTGACAATAAATATTTTTCTTGTCTTGCCCTTACAGGAAACAACTGCCTCACCTCGCCTGACAGCCTCCACCGTAATACTCTGCAGCTCACTGACACGAATGCCTGTCCCGCAAATCGTTTGAACAACGAGGGATAGACGTTCGTTTTTCTTTTGCTCCGCTGCTCGTACAAGTGCCGTGTATTCTGCTTTGCTAAGTTCCTTATCCTCGGAGCAATAGGCTTCCTTTTGCACCTTGAATTGTTTTACGCACAGATCATGCCATCCTGCAAAGCGAAGGAAAGCGTTGAGTGCTGCAAGCATTGAGTTTGCACTGCGAATAGCGTAGTTCTGTTCTAACACTCCTTTATAGTCCAGAACTAATGTTTTATCCAGTGCGTGTTCGGCGGCGTACTCGGCAAAGTACCGAATGTCTCGCATATATTTATCAATGGTTGCCGATGCCTTTTCGTTCTCAATCAAATATTTCTCGAACGATTTTATTGTTTGCTTGGTAATAATTCTTTTTTTCATACCAAAACCTCCGTTTCCTATCTATATTTTACTATTAGTTTGCGTCAAAGCGATTAACTTAAATCTTGATGCAAAAACGGAGTTTGGGCATATTCAATTTTTCAGAGCATTTTGAGATTTACATTTTAATTTACACCTACCTTTTTATAATTCTATTTATTCTTTCTGTAAGAATCAATAAAGCATCAGCTATCCACATGACCGATGCTTTAAGTTTAGTCATATTTATTTTCTATGATTTTCATTATAATTCTTATTATTTCAAGTATTTGATTTGCTTCTTCCGCAGTACACTGTTTTATCAGTTTTGAAAAAACATCAGCATAATCTGTCTTGCCGTCCTCTTTTTCCAAACACAGAATAGCATCCGCAGAAGTATGTAATGCCTGCGTTAGCCTTACTATTATATCGGCGCTTGCGGTCGTTTTTCTGTTTTCAATCTTGCTGATATATGGAACAGAAACATCTATCATTTCTGCCAACTGCTCTTGCGTTATTTTGTTGACTTTTCGGATGCGCCGTATTCGCTTTCCAATTTCTTTGATTTTTTTTCTACTCACTGTACTTGCCTCCTTTGGCAAGCACACACAATACCACATCTTTTTCGATATATCCAGCAAAAAGTCAAAAAATAAAAATCCATGTGCCTGAGTTTGGCACATGGAATCTATTCCTCATATGTTAAAATGCAAAAACCAGCAATATTGTTATCTCAACAATACTGCTGGTTTTGCTTCATCCTACTCGGTTTGCGTAAACCCCGTTAAAGACATCACGCAAATCGGTCACTTCCTTTTTTTCTTTTTTTCTATTATTTCTTATTTTTACGGTAAATATACCCAAGCCCCTTGAGAAGCAGGGTTTCATCCAACAAGATCTTGTGGCGGCAACAGGGGCAAACGACGCTTCCTAAGCCACCGGTACAAACCACTGATGCAGGCTTACAGCCCAGCTCTTCCTCAAAGCGCTCCAAAATACCGTCGATGGCACCTGCGGCACCAAAAAGAGCGCCTGAGCGCATACTCTCCACCGTAGAGGAGGAGATAGCTTTTTTGGGCGGAGCAAGTTCAATCCTCGGCAACAGCGAGGTTTCATCTGCCAAGGCATTCAAGCCGATACCGACACCCGGCAGGATCGCACCGCCGATATACCTCCCCTTTTCATCCACGACCGTTAAGGTGGTTGCGGTTCCCATATCCACGATGACACAAGGAAGGGGGTATTCCTCCTTAGCAGCAACGGCGGCGGCCACCAAATCGGAGGCCACGGTACCGGGGTCGTCAATGGCAATATGAAGCCCCGTTCGGATGCCTGCGCCAACCAGCATAGGCTCTTTTCCCGTGAGAAGCCGCACAGCGTCACACAAAGGCCGTGTTACGGGCGGTACCACGCAGGAGAGGATCGTTCCTTCCACCTGGGATACGTTTACCCCTACAAGCTCTAAGGTCTGCTTGATGCGGGCGGCAAAGCCAAAGGCGGTTTCGCTTCTGTCGGTAGCGATCCGCACCACGTGGCTGACAGAGCCGTCCTGCTCCGGGCAACCCAAAATAATATGGGTATTGCCTGCGTCAATGGCGAGAATCATAAGCCTTCTTTTTCGCTACGGATCAGCCCGTTTTTATTGAGGATCGCAACGATTCTGGCAATAGCAGGGCTGACAATGATATTGATAAGCAGCTCAAAAACGAAATTAAGCCCTACAAAAAACACGATCATAAAGCCGAGCATACTCATTCCCTGATCGGCCGACGACGTCTTTACGTAATCGGAGAAAAAGAGAACACAACCCAAAAGAAAGATGCCGGTATTGACAACGGGACAAACCACGGCGCTGACCAAAACGGCAAGATAGCGATTTGCCTTTTGGAGCAGACGGTAAGCGAGACCTGCCAGATACCCTGCCATCATACCCTTGACCATAACGGTGATCACCGTTCCGGGAAGGCTCATAGAGAACCAGAAAACGGCATCTGCCGTGGTAAAGAAAACGGCACCTGAAACCGCACCCAGCCAAGCCCCTGCAAAAGGCCCGTACAGAGCGGAGCCAAAAACAACGGGGATCAAGGTCAGCGAAACGGAAGCCAACGCACCGATTTTGATGAAACCGCCGAAATAGGACAGCACTGCGACCAACGCAGTGAGTATCGCCATAATAGACAGCTTCTGGATCTTCGCCTTCAATTGTGTTTGATTTGTTTGTGACATAAAAAAACCTCCTTGCTACTGTCTCACTTGAGTGAGTATAGTGCAAGGAGATTATAACACGCTTATACTGAAAATGCAAGAAATAAAAGGATTTTTCCACTTTCAACCCTGAACTCTTCTCAAAACCGGCAAAAGCTTTTTCCAACAGAGAAAAAGGATGCGGCTTCGGCGCAACAGATGATAGGAAATTCGATTTTCAAAACCTTCGATGAGACGGTACGCCGCCTTTGAATGGTGTGTTTTCAAAGCGGTCTTAAGCGCATGATAGGACCCACGGTCCAACACCCCTGCAGCTGCGCGGCGGTTTGCAACGGACAGAACGGCAAACAAAAGGGTCTTTTCCGCCAAGGGACGCTCCTTCGGAAAATGCTCCCCCATCAAGGCAAGCATTTTTTCTGCGGCGGCAACGGCGGTATCATAACGCGGAGAATAGCTCCGATTCATTGCAGAGGTAGCGTTAAAAAGATAGCGATAGGTGTGCACCTTCTGCAGTAAGACCTTGCGGCTATTCAGAAGCGCGCCCCAAAGAAAGAGCATATCCTCGTGAATGGCAACAGTCTCGTCAAAGTTAGCGCCGCAAAGCAAGCTGCGGCGAAACATCTTATTCATCAGATACCCGTTGAAATCCCCTTCCCGATGCATTAGACAAATAGCTTCACGGGGAGTAAGAATATGAACCGTTTCATCGTCACAAAAGGGTTTCGGCTTTCCGTCTTTCATATAAAAACGCATAGAGACCGAGGCAACGTCTGCGCCCTTCTCCATCAGCCGCACCAAGGCTTCCACGTGGTTGGGTTCTAAAAGGTCGTCACCGTCAAGAAAAGAGATATATTCACCCCTTGCATTCCGAAGGCCAAGGTTTCGCGCCGCAGAGACACCGCGGTTTTCCGTGTGAAACACCCGAATGCGCACGTCCTCCGCCGCCAGAGCATCACAAACAGTGCCGCAGCCATCGGGAGAGCCATCGTCAATCAAAAGGATCTCCAAGTGACCCCAAGTTTGGGAAAGGGCGGAGCGCACCGCCTTTTCAACCAAGGCAGGATTGCGATAGACGGGTACGATCAGCGATACGAGCAAATTTTCCATTACGGTTTCGCATCGGGCACGATCGCCCGTTCGTCGGAGTCAACGGTTTCACGGAATCTGGCGGCAAAAGAAGGCTCCTCGCCTCCGAGGGCAAGGTGTGAAACGTCACCAAAGCCGATACAACGGAACACGCAGATCCCCTCTTCCCTCTCTTCCGTTGCCAGCGTAGTAACCGAGGTGGGAAGCGCGCAGAAATACTGCCAGAAAACGTAGGGAGAAAATTCGGTAAGAACCGAAAGGATCACGCTGAGTACACCGAAGTGGCAGAAAAGCACCACAACATCACGGTTGCGACGAACGGGACGAAAGATCTTGCCGTCACGCACATAGCCGTGCTTTGCCAAAAGCTCCTCCAGACCCTTTTTGACGGTTTCATATTGCTCCTTCATATCGGTATAGGAAAAGAGCGGATCCTCCAGCCAGCGGTTATTATCGGAAAGGAGCGGGCGCTTGGCAAAGAACGAAGGCATCAGATCCCAAGGAATGGTGCGCTTGTGTTTGGTGGGACTGAAGATCTTGGCGGGGAACTCACAAAGCCAAGGCAGAGTCTCAAAGGAAAAGCCCATTTCCTTTTGTGCGGCAAGGCAGGTCTTCTGCGCTCTTCCAAGGGGGGAAGAATAGACTGCATCCACCTTTTGATTTTTCAGCCACTTGGCCATCAACGCTGCTTCCACCTCACCCTTGGGGGTAAGAGAATCGTTTTTATAATCAGGATCACCGTGACGAATGATAACAAGCTTCATACCGTTTTCTCCAATTCTTTCATAAATGCTTCAGCAGCTTTCATACCATCCATAGCGGATGACATAATGCCGCCTGCAAAGCCCGCACCCTCGCCAATGGGAAAAAGACGGGCAACTTCACTTTGATAATTTTCACCCCGCAAAATACGCACAGGACAGGTAGCGCGGGATTCCACCCCCGTTAAGACGGCATCCTCCGCATCAAAGCCGGTAAGGATCCGCCCCATTTTGCGGATCCCCTCCGCAAGGGACAAACAATATTCTTCGGGCAGGATCCCGTTGAGATCGGCACCGTTTACCCCGCGGGCATAAGTGGGAGTCACGCTACCGAAGCCACGGCTCTTCTCACCGCGCAGAAAATCGCCGAAAAGCTGATACGGCGCCCCGTAGTTTTCACCACCTGCGCAAAAGGCCTTTTCCTCCAGGTCACGCTGAAAGGCAAAGCCTGCAAAAAGGTCTTCGGGCAATTCCTCCGGCAGAACGTTGAGAAGCAACGCACTGTTTGCATTCGAGCCCCCGCGATCGAAGTTGCTCATACCGTTGACCACGACACCGCCCGCTTCGCTTGCGGCGGGCACCACAAAGCCGCCCGGACACATACAGAAGCTATATAGGGTTTTGCCGCTTTGGGTGGGCACTGCCAATTTATAATCGGCCGCAGGGAGAGACCACTTTTCAAAGTCTGCACCATATTGGGCAAAATTGATGTTTTTCTGCAGATGCTCGATACGAACGCCAACGGAGAAGATCTTTTTCTCCATAGGGATCGCCATACTTCGCAAATTGATGAAGGTATCTCTTGCGCTGTGGCCAATGGCAAGAAACAACGCCGAGCAAGGTACTGTTTCCGCTCCGGCAGGAAACGCTACCTCGGCACCGACCACGCGCCCCTCCTTGATCACGGGGCGTAAAAAGCGGCTCTCAAAATATATCTTTCCCCCAAGGCGCAGAATCTCTTCCCGAATGCCTCGCACGGCAATGCGAAGCTTATCCGTACCCACGTGGGGCTTGTTTTGGTGCAGGATCTGATCCGGTGCACCGGCTTTCACCAGCTCCTCAAGAACAAAACGACCACGGTAATTTTTATCCTTTAAAAGGGTGTTGAGCTTTCCATCGGAAAAGGTACCTGCGCCCCCTTCCCCAAACTGCACGTTGGATTCAGGGTCCAACGTTCCCTCTGAAAAGAAGGTGTCAACGTCAAGGGCACGTTCTTCCACAGGTTTGCCACGCTCGATCACAACGGGGCAAAGGCCCGCACGTGCAAGGACAAGGGCGGCAAACATACCGGCAGGACCGAAGCCAACCACAAACGGTGCTTCTTTCGGTGCATTCGGCTTTGGGATCCGATAGTGATATTCATCGGTGATCCTCGTACACTTCACAGAGGGCTTGGCACGGCACTTTTCGTCTAACGTAACGTCTACGGTATAGGTATAGGAGATCCTTCCCTTTCTGGCATCCAGCGAGGAACGGTACAGTTTCCATTTCCGAATCTCTCGCTCTGCCACGCGCAGTTCTTTAGCCGCCTTTTTCTGTAGCAACGAATGCGGCTCGCCGGGCAAAAGATGAAGCCCGTTGATGCGGTAAAGCATAGGATCGGATCCTCCTTGACAAAACTTGAAAAATCATATAAAATAAAATACAATGCGGGTGTGGCGGAATTGGCAGACGCGCCAGATTTAGGTTCTGGTGTCACCGGCGTGCAGGTTCAAGTCCTGTCACCCGCACCAAAAGAAAGAGTAGTGCCTTTAGGTGCTGCTCTTTCTTTTATTACGACGGTAGGACTTGAACCTCAAGGAGGCCGACGGCAAAGCATCAAATAGTCCGGGGGACTATTTGATCGACGGCGGGTACGCAGAAAAGCCGACAGGCTTTTTAAGTACGGCGCATTGCAATGCAAGGCGCGTCCTGTCACCCGCACCAAAAATCCTTGTTCTTATGAACAAGGATTTTTTTCAAGCCGATAGGCTTAGTATACCATCACGCTTTAGCGTGTATATCATTGCCGCACTCATGCGGCGTATATCATCGCACCGTAGGTGGGTATGCTTCTATCGGCTTGATGAAATACAGCGGCTCAGCCACTGATGATATGCAAAACTCGTTTTGATGATATACAAGGCTTCGCCTTGATGCTTAAATCAAAATGCCGAAATCGGTATTTTGTACGACAAATTCGAAAGTTCATACAAATTAGCATAACAAAATAAATCCTTTGTGTCAAGTTGAAAGGGCGCACGATTTTCACCGAAAACCGCTTTTTATATTGATTTTTACTTTAAAAAATGATATACTCAATTCAACAAAAAACAAGAAGGTGACGTATATGCGATTGATCGCACACGCTTGCGGACCCACGATCTACCCATCCAATTCTATTCTCTCTGCCAGAGAGGCTCTGAAAAGCGGAGCAGAGATGGTCGAACTGGATCTGCAGTTTACCTCCGACAAAAAGCTTGCCGTATTTCACGATGCGGACCTGATGAAAAAATTCGGTGATCCCCGAAAATGCTGTGAGGTAACGGCAAATGAATTTCTGGCAATGCGCCGCAGAGTGGATATTGCTTGCCCATCACACCTCTTGGAGCATTTCTTTGAATGCGGCATTTCTCCGATCCTTCTGCATTTTGATCAAACCACGTTAGAGGCGACCTTGGAGCTGGTAGAAGAGTATCACTATCTTGATCGCGTGTGTTTCGGTGTGACGCAGGTTTGTAGCCTTTTGCAGATCAAGAAACGCTTCCCCCAAGCCCGTGTGCTTGGATTTATCCACGAACCTGAAAGCATTGATGAATTTGCGAAAAACGGAGTGGATTTTATCCGCTTATGGGAACGCTGGATGATCCCTGAAAACATAGAGCGGGTGAAAAGAAGCGGAGCGGAGCTTTGGGTCATGACAGGCGGACCCGGAACCGATTACCCCGTAGGGCGCCCTGACCGTGCAGGTCTTTTAAGGGTTGCGGCGATGGAGCCTGACGGGCTTTTGGTCAACGATATTCCTTTTGTAAAATCAGTATTGGCAGAGAGATGAAAGAAAAGATCCCAAGACGGAACGTTCTTGGGATCTTATTTTACACTTGCTGCAACTCTTTGCCCTGCGGGATAATCCTGCAGACGGCCGACGTACACCGATTCCACACCGGGAAACTTCAGAAAATCGCAGGGATGAGGAATATCGGGCAGGGACTCGGCGCCTTCGATCTGAAATTCCAAAAACAGCGCTTTGATGAACTCGGAGCAATAAAACTTATTATCCGAAGCTCTGTTGTGCTGGAACGCCGCCAAGCAAAGACCTACGAAGTTGTAGCCGTAATTATCCTTGTTAGCATACATTTCTTCCAGAAAGTTTTCAAGCCTTTCATACTGCTCGTCTGTAACGGAAAGCTTTAATACCTGACACTTGGTTTTGGGAAAACGGTAAAAGGTTCCTTTCCAGATATATTCCTTTACAAAGCCCCCCCAGAAGGGGTTATAGGGATGCCTTCTTCCAAAGGAAAACATCGGATCAAGAGAAGAAGAAAGAGAGATGGAGATGTGATTGAATTGTTGCCCGGTAACCGCTTTAATGGCACGGGAAAGATTGGAGCTGGTTTGAGTCAGCACCAAATAGATCTCTTTTTCCACGAAGACACCTCCTATCTTTATCGTCAACTCCCATAGTATACTATTTTCTTTGGAATCAGTCAAGAAAAAAGCTCGGAATTTAATATTGTAATTTTTATCCTATTTGGGTATAATGGTAAAAATAAAAGAAATGAGGGCACAAATTGGACTACGCCTTTAACGCTTTGGGGCTATCCCACAAATTTATGTCAGAACGGATCAAGCCCGGTTCGGTTTGCATTGACGGTACCGCAGGCAGAGGCCGAGATACCCTTTTCTTATCCAGACTGGTGGGAGAAAACGGAAGGGTCATCGCCTTTGACATACAGGAGGAAGCGGTGGAAAGCACCCGTGCGCTCCTTTCTGAAAACGACGCAAAAAACGCCGAAGTTCATCTTTGCTGTCACAGCAAGATGGATGAATTTGCCAATGCCGAAAGCATTGACGGTATTATGTTCAATTTCGGTTGGCTCCCCGGCGGTGATCACAAGGCCTTTTCCAAGGGTGAAACCTCCGTTGCGGCCATAAAAAAAGGACTAAGCCTTTTAAAGCCCGGTGGCGTTATGACCCTTTGTCTCTATTACGGCAAGGAGAACGGAACGGAAGAGAGGGACACCGTTCTCAACCATTTGAAGGAGATTGATTCCAAGGCATACAGTGTTTTCCTGGGGAATTTTATCAACCGAACCTCCTGCCCGCCCATGATCGTTCTCATTGAAAAGCACCCTTGATCATATAAGAGTTTTCAGTTTTTTCTTGACAAAAAACACCGTAGGAATCATAATAAGAAAGAGGTACACATGAACGTAAGTGACAGCATTTTAAAACGCCGTTCCATTCGGAAGTTTCAAAGCATCCCGGTTGCCAAAGAGGTACTTGAAAAATTGGTTTCTCTGGGCAGGCTTTATGCTTCTGCCGCCAATGCACAGCCCGTGCGTTTTGCCATCGTAAACAAAAAAGAAAACTGCGATGTTGTATTTGAAAATCTGAATTGGGCTATGTTTTTACCTGATTTCACCATTGAAGAAAAGAGCCGCCCCACCGCCTATATTTTGCTTTTGAGCGAAAAAGAAAAGAGTTCCTTTTTTGAGTTTGATGCAGGAGCAGCCGCAACCACCGTTATGCTTGCTGCAGAGGAGGAAGGTCTTTCTTCCTGTTGTCTGAAGATCCCGCGGCAGGATGAAATGAAAAAAGTCTTAGGCCTTGAAGGATACGTTCCCGTTTACGCCATTGCACTTGGCCAAGGGGCGATCCAAAGCACCGTTATTCCTCGCGAAGAAAGCCAGAAATACAGCGTGGATCCTCAGGGCAATTTTATCGTTCCAAAATTCAGAACAGAAGAAGTTTTGATCTGGTCTGATTGTAAATAAAAAAACAAGGAGATAAACAAAATGATTCTTGACCGTCTTGAAAATGCAAAGTTCTATCTTGGTATCCACCCGGGTATCGATGCCATTTTGAAAAAAGCAATGGAGACCACTCCTGAAAACTTCCCTTCGGAAAAGGTCTTTCTGGATGGTAAAAAGATCTTTATTAACCCCGGCAACTACGAGACTCACGCAGCAGAGGGCGCTTCCTTTGAGGCACACAGAGTATACGCTGACGTAATGTGCATGATCGAGGGTGAGGAGACCATCTACGTTAAGAACACCGATGCTCTTTCCCAGATCACCACGGAATACAACGCAGAAAAGGATTGCCTTCTGGCAAAGCTGGATGCTGATAATACCCCCGTTCGTCTGACTGCAGGCTCCTTCTGTATTCTCTTCCCTCAGGATGCGCATGCTCCCGGCTGCCACGCTGAAGGCCCCTGCAAGGTAAAGAAGCTGATCGGTAAAGTTCAATTATAAGCAAAACATAAAAATATGAAAAAAGCGTGTTATCCTTTGCAAAGAACGACGCAACCCCATTGAGATAAAAAAACAGTATAGTCAGACCGACTATACTGTTTTTTTGTTAAAAGCAATAAATCTCGAAACTTTTCAAAAACTACTTTATTTTTCTTCCCGATCATATCGATCATATTATAATATACTATGCCAAACAAATGTTCTGCACCGACAAGATCCTTGATCTCATAGATAAATCAAAATCACGCCTTTAAAACTTCACGGGGACAGGGTGATCCAGCGTCATTTCATCGGGCTTTACGATGCAGTCGTAGGCAAGGACCGTAACACCCTGTTCAGAGGCATGGCGCAGGGCTTTGCCGAAAGCGGGGTGGGTTTTGTCATTGGGTGAAAAGGAGCGCATTTCCTTCATCTGGATCACAAAGAGAACGTAGGCCTCAAAGCCCTCTTCCTTTGCCCGCATCAGTTCCTCTAAATGACGGACTCCCCTTTGGGTTGGCGCATCGGGAAAGGAGGCTTCCCCCGCTTCCTCCAGAGTAACGCCTTTCACCTCCAAAAAGATGCGGCGGTCGCCATCCTCCACATAAAAATCAAAACGGGAGGTACCGAAAAATACTTCCCTGCGAACGATAGCGTTTGAAGAAAAGAATTTTCCCGATCTAAAAAATTCCTCTGCGACAGCGTTGGGAGCCTGGGAATCCATATTGACGAGCAAAGGACTGCCCACTTCCCTTTTCTTCTCCACTGCCACAAGATCATATTCGGTTTTGCGCTTTGCCCCCTCGCCCTTGGCAAGGTAAACGGTAGCACCCGGCAGGAGGAGCTCGCGGCAACGTCCCGTATTCTTCACGTGAACCGGTTCTATTTTGCCGTCACGCTCTACCTGTGCCACGAAACGGTTGGGGCGGGATAGAAAAACGGCTTTTTCGACCTTTGAATATCGCATTTTACCCTCGGTTTTCTTTTTTCTCATTGTAGCATATGGGATGATTTATTTCAAGAAAGGCTTTTTTTCAAGGAAAAAGCAGAAAAATGCGTTTCCTTCATTGACTTATGAAAAAAGCCGTGCTATAATAAACTCAATCTAATTGCGAAGGAGTCATACTATGAAACATATCCAGACCTTGGAAACCAAAAATCTTTGCGAAAGCGCTAAAAAAGGCGGTTGCGGTGAGTGCCAGACTTCTTGCCAGTCCGCTTGCAAGACCAGCTGCGGCATTGCAAACCAGCAGTGCGAAAACAAAGAAAGCAAATAAGCTTCAAAACAAAAAAATGCCGCCTTGTGCGGCATTTTTTTCGATATAAAAGGAGTCGTTATGATACATTGCTATAAACTGGGTGGGCTGAACATCGTGCTGGATACCTTTTCCGGCTCCGTTCACGTAGTGGACGAGGTGGCCTACGATCTCATCGAGGGCTTTGAAAACACAGAAAAGGAAGCCCTTATTGATCTTCTTTTTGAAAAGCATAAGGGCAACCCCGAAGTGACCCGTGACGAGCTTTTGGATTGCTACGAGCAGGTTCTGGAGTTGAAGGAGATGGGTAAGCTCTTCAGCCCCGATCCCTTTAAGCCTCTTGCCGGTGAGCTGAAGCAAAAGACCAGCGGCGTTGTGAAGGCACTTTGCCTTCACGTTGCCCATACCTGCAACTTGAACTGTGCCTACTGCTTTGCAAGTCAAGGGAAATATCAGGGTGAGCGAGCCATTATGAGCCTTGACGTTGCCAAGCGGGCCTTGGATTTTCTCATTGAAAATTCCGGCACCCGCAAAAACCTTGAGGTCGACTTTTTCGGCGGTGAGCCGCTGATGAATTTCGATATGCTCAAGGAGCTGGTTTCCTACGCCAGAGAGCGGGAAAAGGAAGCGGGCAAGCATTTCCGCTTTACTTTGACCACCAACGGCGTTCTCATTGACGATGACGTGATTGATTTTGCCAACCGCGAAATGAGCAACGTGGTTTTAAGTCTTGACGGCAGAAAAGAGATCCACGATCATTTCCGCGTAGACTATCAGGGTAAAGGAAGCTGGGAAAAGATCGTTCCCAAGTTTCAAAAGCTGGTGGAGGCACGCGGCGGCAAGGGCTACTATATGCGCGGCACCTTTACCCACCGCAACCCTGATTTTGTAAAGGATATTGAAGAAATGCTCCGCCTTGGCTTTACGGAACTGAGTATGGAGCCGGTGGTCTGCGCCCCCGATGACCCTTCCGCTCTGACAAAAGAGGATCTGCCCATCGTTTTGGAGCAATATGAAAAGCTGGCAGAGCTGATGGCCGAAAAGCGCAAGGAAGGAAAGCCCTTTACCTTCTATCACTATATGATCGATCTCAAGGGCGGCCCCTGCATTTACAAACGCGTATCCGGCTGCGGCTCCGGAACGGAATATATGGCGGTAACGCCATGGGGTGACCTTTACCCCTGCCACCAATTCGTAGGCGACGAAAAATTCCTTTTAGGCAACATTTGGGAGGGTGTGAAGAACACCGCCATTCAGGATGAATTTATGGCCTGCAACGTTTATTCCCGCCCCGAATGCGAAACCTGCTGGGCAAAGCTTTATTGTTCCGGCGGTTGCGCCGCCAACGCTTACCACGCCACCGGCTCCGTTACCGGTATTTACGAATACGGTTGTAAGCTGTTCCGCAAGCGTATGGAATGTGCCATTATGCTGGAAGCCTCCAAATCCTTGGAAGAATGATGAAAACGCCCGTCTGTGATTTCGTAGAGGACTATCAAAAACAGAATATCACGCGCCTTCATATGCCCGGCCACAAGGGCGTTGGGAAAGCAGATCCAGTGGAAAGAGATATTACCGAGATCTCCGGCGCTGACGTGCTCTACCGAGAAAGTGGAATTTTAGCAGAAAGTCAACGAAATGCGACAACGCTTTTCGGTACCGAAAAGACCCTTTACTCCACGGAAGGCTCTACCCTTGCCATTCGTGCGATGCTGACCCTTGCGGTAAAGTATGCCGCTCTCGTAGGAAAGAAGCCCGTCATTGCTGCAGGCAGAAACGCTCACAAGGCTTTTCTTACCTCCTGCGCGCTCCTTGACCTTTCCCCCGTTTGGCTTTATCCGGAAAGTAGCTCTTCCCTTCTCTCCTGCAAGATCGATCCCAAGGAGCTGACCGCATTTTTTGAAGGTGCTTCGCCAATGCCCACCGCTCTTTATCTGACCAGCCCCGATTACCTTGGAAACGTTTGTGATATTGAGGGGATCGCAAGTGTTTGCAAAACCCACGGCGTTTTGCTTTTGGTGGATAACGCTCACGGCGCTTACCTTCAGTTTTTGCCGGAATCCATTCATCCAATCGCATTGGGAGCGGATCTCTGCTGTGATTCCGCACATAAAACCCTGCCCGTGCTTACGGGAGGAGCCTATCTGCACGTAAGCAAAAACGCACCGAAGCATTTGGCGCTCTGGGCAGAGGAAGCCATAAGCTTGTATTCCTCCACCAGTCCTTCTTATCTGATCCTTCAATCTCTTGACCGCTGTAACCCTTATTTAAACGACGTTTTTCAAAAGGAGCTGATCGCCTTTATTGAAAAAACAGAGGGGCTGAAAAAAAGCATTCGTCGGCTCGGCTTTCCCCTAACAGGTGACGAGCCCCTAAAGATCACCCTGATGCCCAAGGCGGCAGGATACACGGGAGAGGAGCTTGCTACCCTTTTGAGAGAGCACGGTATGGAATGCGAATTTGCCGACCCGGATTACACGGTCTTGATGCTTTCCCCCATTGCAGGAGAAAGGGTGTTGAATCAGCTCCATAATTTTTTTGAAAGGCTTCCCTTAAAAGAGCCGATCCTTCGGTTTCCACCCCAAATTCCGCGGGGAACGAAAAGCATCACTCCCAGAGAAGCGATGCTGGCACCAAGCGAAACGGTACCCATCTCCCTTGCGAAGGGCAGGATCTTAGCCGAAGCAGGCGTCAATTGCCCCCCTGCGGTACCCATTGCCGTTTGCGGAGAGATCCTTGACGATGCCGCAACCAAAGCTTTTAAATATTATGGGATCCAATCCGTACGAGTTGTAATAGAAACATAGCAAAAACTGACACCGAAAAATTCGGTGTCAGTTTTTTATAGAATTATACCATTGTTTCAGGCTCAAGCATAGCGTGAAGTTCTTCTTTGGTCAAAAAACCCGCTTCGCTGAGAACGGTGCGCACGCTCTTCCCCGTTTTGATGGCTTCTTTGGCAGCCTTTGCCGCCTTTTGATAGCCAACCTTGGGGCAGATAGCAGTGATGATTCCAACGGAATTTTCCACCAGCGCCTCACATCTCCTTGCATTTGCCGTGATACCTAAAATGCAGCGATCCACAAAGGTTTCAAGAGCACCTTCCATAGCACGGAGGGATTCAAACAGCTTATGATACAAAACGGGCTCGGCGTAGTTCAATTCAAGCTGCCCTGCTTCCGCCGCCAAGGTAATGCAGGTGTCGTTGCCCATTACCAAAAAGGCCGTTTGGCTCATTACCTCGGGAATTACGGGATTCACCTTGCCGGGCATAATGGAGGATCCGTTCTGCATAGGAGGAAGATTGATCTCCTGAAAGCCGCAACGGGGACCCGAGGACATTAAGCGAAGGTCGTTTGCCATTTTGGAGCAGGAAACCGCACAAGTCTTTAAGGCAGAGGAAACAAAGGCAAAGGAATCGAGGTTTTGGGTGCCATCAATAAGATCCACGGCCTTCTTAATGGGAAGGCCGGTAATATCGGACAAGGTGGGTGCCAAGGCTCCAACGTATTCATCCTTGGCGTTGAGGCTTGTACCTACTGCCGTTCCGCCTAAATTCACGTAATACATTTCCCCAAGGGCGCGTTCCAGACGAACAAGATCCCGCAGAACGGCGCGGCGATAGGCACCAAATTCGGAGCCAAGACGGATAGGAACGGCATCCTGCATTTGGGTGCGCCCCATTTTGATCACGGAATGGAATTGCTTTTTCTTTTTTTCCAGCGCATCCTCCAGACGACGAAGCTGAGCTATAACACGGATCAACAATTTTGCGGTGGTCAGCTTTGCAGCTGTGGGGATTACGTCGTTGGTGGATTGAGAGCGATTCACGTGGTCGTTTGGGTGAACGATGGTATAGTCCCCTTTCCTCCCCCCTAAAATTTCTATGGCGCGGTTAGCGATCACTTCGTTGGCATTCATATTGGCCGTGGTACCTGCGCCTCCCTGCACGGGATCGCAAATAAACTGATCCCACAAATTCCCCTCAATGATCTCATCGCAGGCTTTGCAAATAGCATCCTTCCTTTCAAGGCTCATTTCATCCACGGCATAATTTGTGATGGCGCAAGCCTTTTTTACCTGAGCCAATGAAATAATAAATTCCGGAAGCAATCTTTGACCCGTTATGCAAAAATTCTCTGCACCGCGCATAGACTGCACGCCGTAATAAGCATTGACGGGGACCTTTTTTTCCCCGATCGAATCAGACTCCAAACGATAATCCATAATGTTCCTCCACGCATTTTTTGCAATGGAAGTATACCACTTTCGTTTTATTTTGTAAAGTGGTTTTTTAAATTTTGTTTTATATTTTAAAGCTTTAAATCAAAACCGTTTTATCATTTGCGGTTTCAAAAAGATCAAAGAAGCAATAAATATCACGTTCCCTTCTGATGGAGAAAGCAGTCAGGCTCGTGAGAGAGGATAATACCGATGGCTTGCAGATAGGAATAGACGATCACGGAGCCTACGTATCTCATTCCCCTTTTTTTTAAATCCTTCGAAATAGCATCCGAGAGCGAATTGGTGGTCAAACCAACCTCGTAGTGGTTTTCGCCCTTGGTAAAAACTTTTAAGTAGTTGTAAAAAGAGCCGTATTCCTTTGAAATCTCATTAAAGATCTTGCTGTTTTCTATGCTTGCGCAGATCTTTTTTCGATTTCTTATGATCCCCGTATCGCTCATCAGCTCGTTTACTTTTTTGGAATCATACTCTATGACCTTATGAATATCAAAGCCGTCGTAGGCTTTTCGGAAGTTCTCTCTTTTTTTCAAAACACATTCCCAGGATAAGCCCGCCTGGAAGGATTCCAGAATCAGCATTTCATATAAATATTGCTCCTCATAATTCGGAACGCCCCATTCCCGATCGTGATATTCCACGTATAACGGACTATTCAAATTGCACCAGCTGCACCTTTTTCGTTTCATTTCACACCTCCGTTTTTTCCCATTATATCACAATTCTTCCATCACACAATAACAGATCAAAGCGGTTGTCATCCAACCGCTTTGATCTGCCGTATTATCGGTTCACTTTTATACCGATGGATTTCTAATCGGAAATTTTGTGTTTCTAAAACGAAATATAGTTCTTGCAAATCCTCTCGATTTATGTTATAATATATCCGTTAAATTGAAAAAATGGAAGGTATGTTATGACCGTAAATTATAATAAGCTCTGGAAAAAGCTCATTGATGCCGAGGGAACGCTTGATATTGAACTGCTTGAAAACTACATTGTAGATCACCTCGGCGTCACCATTGGCGAGGAATACGCCGAGCCGCAAGGAAGAATTACCTTTACCGAGTGAATTTTCAATAGCAAGTAATCATAACAAAAAACGCCACCTTAGACTTTCATCTAAGATGGCGTTTTTGTTCGTATCAGAGCGAAACCTTCACGGCGAAGCCGCCGCTAAAGAAGTAAGTGTTCGTCCAATACACGTTTGGTGGAGTCGAGGGGAATCGAACCCCTGTCCGAAATTTGATTCACAGGAACTTCTCCGGGTGCAGTCGGTGCTTAAAATTCCCGGGCTACGCTGTCCGCCGACAGGCTACGCAGCCGGTAGCTTCATAAATGCATGACCCGACTCAAAGCTTTATCGGATACACGTTCACCGCTCATGTGACACCCAAGCCGAGGCCGCGGTGCTCCTCGGGTGGATGGCCGCCTAATTAGGCAGCGAGAGCTACTCTATTGTTAGCGTTTAATTTTTAATTTGCAGTTTTGAAGAGTGTCTGCGACTCTACCCGCTACTCCTGCTTCAGAAACCCCGTCGAAACCATTACGACCCCATATCAGCTATGGCAATGGTGACAATCGCCACTGCAATGCTCATGATCACACGCGGTCCCCTCGGGCTCGGGGAACTCCATAACAAAGAGCGTATCGCTGATCTTATCAAAGCCAACCGCTTCCGCGATGACGGCATCATCCTCACAGAGAATGGGATAGATCACCGATGCGACCTGTACGCGCTGAAGAAATTCTACCACACTTGTGAACACGTTTGCAAGCATTTTTACAGAAATTTTATTTTCAATGGCTACTGCATTGAGAATATAGGCGGCTTCTCCCACGAATTTGATCTGAAAGAGACCTAATTTATCATCATCCGAAAAGATCTTAAAGCCAACGGCACCTTTCTCCATGGAAACACCTGCGGCGGTGCAATAGGCAAGATGCTCAGTTTCGGATTCAAAGGGGGACAGGTGGATCATAATTCACACAGCGCCATCAGGGCGCGAAGCTCCTTTTCTTCTAATTCTTCCCAAGTACCGGAACGCAAAGAGCCAAGCTGGACCTTTCCTTCCGAAATACGCTTCAGTCTCGTAACCTCAAGGCCCACCAGCTCACACATTTTGCGTATCTGGCGGTTTCTGCCTTCTTTCAAGATAAAGCGAAGTTTTGTGGGAATGGCAGGCTCGGGACAGGTTACCCTGCAAGGAAGGATGGTGTAGCCATCCAACTCCATTGGGCCGTTAAGCTTTTTCATTTGCTCTTCGCTGGGAACGGTACGAACCTTTACCACGTACACCTTCTCTACCCCGCTTTTAGGATGCATCAGGGCATTGGCAAGGGCCCCGTCGTTGGTCATCAAAAGCAGACCCTCGGAATCCAGATCCAGACGACCTATGGGATAAACGCGCTCGGGCACGTTCTTCACCAGATCGGCAACGCACTTTCTTCCCTTTTCGTCCGACATCGTAGAGACGTATCCACGGGGTTTATTGAGCTTAATATAAATTTTCTTGCCGCTGGGAACGACGGTTTTTCCTTGGAAGGTAACGAAATCCTTCCCCGAGCGCACCTTCTGACCGATGAGGGCGCATCTTCCGTTGATCATAACCTTTCCTGCGGCAATTTCTTCTTCGGCCTTTCTGCGGCTCATAACGCCGCAATCTGCCAGATATTTTTGTATTCTTACTTCTTCCATTTTTTTAACCAATCACAAAATCGTTTCCATATTTTTTGCCAAAAACCCGGTGGGATCTCTCTTTGGTCAACGCTTACCTCCGCACAAAGAGGAATCCGTGCTATCTCATTTTCTCCCAAGGTATAGACGACCTCACCCAAAACGTCATCCTTTGCTATGGGGGCGTAGACGAAGGTAGGCAATTCCACGCGAGAACGAACGGTTTCTTCCGAACGGATCATACACGAAGCGCTCCCAACGTTTATAAGCGAAAGAACGGGTGCCGTTCCGCCTACCACGGGAATCTCAAGCTTTAAGCCACCTTCTTCAACGAGGGTTTCCGAATGATATTGGGAAAAGCCGAAGTCAAAGAGGCTTGCGTGATCCCGCCAGTCGTCGGGGGCCCCCAAGGTGGTACACACAAGGGTCTTTCCGTCACGGCACGCGGCGGTTACAAGGCATCTTCCCGCCGCTTTGGTAAAGCCCGTCTTCCCTGCCACGCAGCCATCGTACGAACGAAGCAGACGATTGTGGTTAGAAAGGTAACGGGTCTTGCCTTCGGGGGCTGAAATGGTTTTGGTCCGAGTTCCCGAGATCTCCGCAAACAGAGGATTCTTCATCGCACTACACATCAAAAGAGATAGATCCCTTGCTGTAGAGAGGTGTCCATCCTCCTGCAAACCGTTGGGGTTTACGAAATGGGAGCCGTTCATTCCCAGCTCCGCCGCTTTTTGGTTCATCGCTTCGGCAAAGGCGGGAACGCTTCCCGAAACGTGAAGGGCAATGGCAACGGCGGCATCGTTGGCGCTCTCCAGCATCATAGCATAGATCAGCTCCAGCAGGGTCAATTCCTCCCCTGCTACAAGGTAAACGGAGGAGCCTTCGATCCCTACGGCCTCCTTTGGGATGACAACCTTTGCATTGAGGTCACCCTTTTCCAAGGCCACAAGGCAAGTCATAATCTTGGTTGTGCTTGCCATAGGAACGGCTCGATCGGCGGCAGACTGGGCTAAAACGGCACCTGTATCCGCATCCATTAAAAAATAGCTTTGTGCTGAGATATCACGCCAAACCGCCACGGCAGTTTCCCCCGGGGAAGCAAAGACCGTCAACGGAATAAGACACGCAAAAATCAGCGCGAAACAAAGAAATCGGATCCATATTTTTTTCATTCTGTTTCTCCCTTATCCTCTTTTTGTGAGTATATGAGAAACAAAATGAAATCATACCCTTTATTCTGCGGACACTTCAAGCTCGGCAGGTGCTTCGGCAGACTCTGTGGGTGCTACCGTTTCTTCCTGCTGTGCTTTCTTCGTATCTTTTTTAAAATAGGATTTGACCTTTTCGAAAATGGCGGGGGATTTATCCACCAGATCCGAAATGGTATTGACGATGGCACTATCGGAGGAGACGCTGGTGCCGTTCACGTTCATCACCCTCACTTCACCGCCTGATACCACAAGAAAAGTCAGAGGGGTAACGGACATACCAGCAGCATTGCCGCCGCCGAAATGAGGCATATCACGGCGGGGATTGGCTTTGCTGTCAAAATCCACACCGCCGGAGGTAAAGCCACAGCTCACCTTGGAAATGGGAATAATGGTAACACCGTCAGGCAGAGAGATGGGGGTACCCACCACGGCATCCGCATCCAACACCTTTTTGATGTTTTCCAATGAGGCATCGATCACTTGTTTCAACGGGATCTCATTCATGATTGAACATCCTTTCCTTCAAATAATCTTAAATAGGCACGCAAAAGTACGCCGATCAGATGAAACGCTTTTACCGTCAGATCCAAATGAATGGAAAAACGGCTTTTTTCCGAAACGAAATCAGGCGCGATCACAAGATTACGGTTATCGCAACGAAAATGGGAATAGTGCTGAAGAAGAGCGCAAAGACCGTTTGCAGCCTGAATGGCACCGCCGTAAAGAAGAGCCGTCTCTGCGGCATCGGCAGTTCCGATGGAAACGTGAAGCTCCTTCAGGTAGATCTTCATTTTGGAAAAATGCTCTTTCAGGGCGCGGCCGATGATCCGACCGATGCGCAAAAGAAATTCGACAAAGCCCAAAGGATCTGCACGGTTTTTGCGTTTTGTTCCTCCTTGCGCAGGCTCGCTTTCCGCAGACTTTTTCGTTTTCTTTTCTTGGGTAAAACGGCGAAAAAGCTTCATTCCGTCAAAACGAAAAAGTAAAACACGCACGGTAACCTTGGCGCTCTCGCCGTAAGTAAAAATCACGTGGATATTGACAAAGAGCAAAAAGAGGATTAAAGCCAGAAGAGCCAAAAAAACATAAAGAGCGATCACGAATCTTCCTCTTCCTCGGAGACGGAATCCATCTTCAGCTGGACTGATACCTCACCGGGGAGATCTTCAAGACTCTCAAGACCAAAGCAACGGAGAAAATTGGGAGTGGTTTGATACAGAATGGGTCTGCCGGGTGCATCCAATCTGCCACATTCTTCAATAAGCTCTCGCTGGATCAGGGTGGCAATGATTCCGGAGCAATCCACGCCGCGCACCTGCTCAATGTAGGTTTTGGTTACGGGTTGTTTATACGCCACGATGGATAAGGCTTCCAGAGCGGCTTTTGAGATGGGCGCGGTGCGCTTGATCTCAAGAAGCTTCTGAACGGGCTCAGCATATTCCCTTTTGGTGCAAAGCTGAACGGCATCGCCAACACGGCAAAGCTGGAAGGAGGAATCCTTATGAGAAAGCCTTTCTTCCAATTCGTCCACGATCACGCCCACCTCAAGCTTCGTAATGTCAAAGATCTGTGCCAATCTCTCAACGGTAACGGGGTCACCCCCTGCAAAGAGAACGGCCTCCAGAGCGTTTACAAGATACCCTTTTTCGTAACTGACAAATTTCAGTGAGTATTTCATGCCTTCGCTCCTTTCTTTTCCATATTCAAACTGATAATATAATCCCCATCACAGCGCTCAAAATGGACTCTGCCGCTTTGAACAAGCTCTAAAATAGCAAGGAAGGTTGCAACACGGTCACTGCGGGCACCTTGTTCCCGAAGCATTGAAGCAAAGGAAACGCTGTTCCCACGTGGAAACGCCTTTACCATTCGGCGCAGAACGAACACCACCTTGGATTCCACCGGGGTGATCTTGGCGGAGAAGATACTTTGCACGTCCTCCTTCTTTTTCCGTTCCCGCTCCTCACGAAGGGCAGTTCGCATCTGCGAAAAGGCTTCCCAAAGCAGGGCAGGATCGGTGGTCACTGCTTCGATCTTCACAATGGGAGGAACCGGGGTGGGGTGATACCGATGATAATACTCTTTTTCCCGTTCCGCCAAAAAGGTAGCGGCGCGTTTCACCTCTGAATACTCAATGAGAGAACGAACCAGATCATCACGGGGGTCTTCCTCGTCATCTTCCTTGGGAAGGAGCATTTTGGATTTAATATACAAAAGCTCGCAGGCCATCACGATAAATTCGCTGGAAAGCTCGGCATTGTAGATCTGGCAAAGCTCCATATACTCCAGATACTGCTCCAGAATATCCGCAATGGGAATATCGTAAATATTGATTTTTTGTTTGGTGATCAAGGTCAGGAGAAGGTCAAGGGGACCATCGTAAATCTCCAGCTTGAAATTTAACTGTTCCGTTGCCATTAAAGGATGACTCCTTGTGCGATGGTAATAAACACGCGGTAAATTACTGAAACAACTGCGTGAATTGGGGTAGAAAGGATCCCCAATGCAAGCAGTAAAATCATAACGAACTGAAAATAGCGTTCGTAAGGGGCAATTTTATAAAGAACCTGATACGGAAGAAACGCATACAGGATCTTGGAGCCGTCAAGAGGGGGCACGGGGATCAGGTTGAAAACACCAAGACCTAAGTTGATGCTGACCATATACCCTGCCATAGTCACCAAAAAGTAATAAGGGGTAGGCGTTGCGCCAAACAACTGATGACGGATACCCAAGCCGTAGAGAAAAACGTAAAGAAACGAAGACAAGAAGGCCAGAGCAAAATTGGAAAGAGGCCCTGCAAGTGCCGTTAACGCCATATCCCGCTTGGGCTTCTTAAAATAGCGGGGATCCACCGATACCGGTTTTGCCCAGCCGATACGAAAAACTAAAAGAGAAATAAAGCCGATGGGGTCGATATGGCGCAAAGGGTTCATAGAAAGCCTGCCCATATATTTGGCGGTAGGGTCACCCAAGCGGTAAGCGGCATAGCCGTGCATCATTTCGTGAACGGAAAGGGCTATGAGGATCACCGGCAGGGTAAGAAGGATATCCAAAATGCGATTAATCAGCTGTTCCATATTCAATCTCGTTTCATTCTCTCTCTTCTGAGCACCTCAAAGGCACAGATAGCAGAAGCGGCTGAGGCGGTAAGGGAGCCTGAAAAGACTCTTCCGTAAGGAATGCGGATCTTTTCATCGGCGGCATCCAAAAATTCTCGCGATATACCGCGTTTTTCACCACCTACGATGAGAAAAAGCGGGCGGGCAAGGTCGGCCTCGAAGAGCTCCACGGAATCCTTTTCGGAGGCACAGACAACACGATACCCTTTTTCCTTGGCAAGGGCACAGAGAGCGGCACCGTCTTCATAGGTGGCACAAGGGATCGCCTCCGTAGTACCTGCAGAGGAACGAAGGGTCACGCCTGCGGCACTCAGCCAGTTGCGGGGAGTCAGAATCATTCCACCGGCACCCGCCGCATAAAAGGAGCGAACGGCACAGCCGAAGTTGAAAGGATCCTCGATCCCGCAAATGAGAAAGACGAAACCGTTACCACGGTCGAAAACCTCTTCGGGAGAAAGCATTTCTCTCTCCCCCACTCTGGCAATCACGCCACCGTGGGTGTGACCCGTGGTAACGGAATCAAAAAACGCTTCGGTTTCCATGCGCACGGGTATCTTATTCTTTTTGGCAAGCGAAAGGAGACGGAGAATATTCCTCTCCTCCTTCTTTGCTCTGGGAAGCAAAAGGATCTCATAGACCGGGCGAGATTTGTGCTTCAGCACCGAAAGGATGGAAAGAGCTCCTTCGGCGAAATGAGATTCCCCTTGTTTTTCCTTATCTTTTCTCATTCATTCTCCCAGTTATGCCAGTAGTTCTGAACGTCTTCGTTATCGTCAAGGGCATCAATGAGCTTCTGCATCTTGATCACTGCCTCTTCATCAGAAAGATTGACGTAAGTCGAAGGGATCTTGGCTTCTTCGGTAGAAAGGATCTTGTAGCCTGCCCCCTCCAAAGCTTCCTTTACGGTATAAAGATCGGCAGTGGCAGTAAGCACCTCAAATACGTCCTCCTCAAGGCCAATATCCTCAGCACCTGCTTCCAGAGCGGCTTCCATAATGGTATCCTCATCCACACCTTCAGCCTCGACCAGGATCACACCCTTATCGCTGAAGAGGTATGCCACGCAGCCCGTAGTACCCAAATTTCCGCCGAACTTGTCAAAATAGTGGCGCAGATCGGCACTGGTACGGTTGCGGTTATCAGTGGCACATTCCACGATCACGGCGATGCCGCTGGGGCCGTAGCCTTCATAGTAAATGGATTCGTAATTTTCCGCATCGGAAGAAGCAGCCTTTTTAATAATGCGGTCGATGTTATCGTTGGGAACGTTCAAGCTCTTGGCTTTGGAGATCAGATCGCGAAGCTTGGAATTGGAGTTGGGGTCGGCACCGCCAGCCTTAACGGCCATAGCGATCTCCTTGCCGATCTTGGTGAAGACCTTGGCGCGCTGAGCGTCAGTCTTCTCTTTCTTATGTTTAATATTATTCCACTTGGAATGTCCAGACATTTCAATATCCTCCGATTTTTTGTTAAATTTTTTCAGGCGTTCTCAAACCAATGAGATGCAGGGCGCAACCGAGGACGTTTTTAACTGCCTGGCAAAGAGAAAGGCGAATGGCTTTTTCTTCTTTTTCTGCACTGCGAATGGGACACGCGTTATAGAAGCGGTTGAAGCTTTGGCACAGATCCAAAGCAAAGCGGGTAATAATGGAAGGCTCGTATTCATTCAAAGCGCGCACGATTCGTTCGGGGAATAAGGCAAGGGTGGTGATCAGCGCCTTTTCCTCGTCACAAAGGGTACCGCTTTCGGGGCAGGTAAATGCCTCGGACTTATTCAGAATGCTGCAAGCACGAGCGTAGGTATACTGAGCGTAGGGGCCCGTGTTACCGTCAAAATTCAAGGCTTCCGACCAGTTGAAGTTCACGTCCTTGATGCGGTTGGCGGAAAGGCTGTTAAAGATCACGGCGCCAACGCCAACGTCCTTGGCGATCTCTTCCTTATTTTCAAGGCCGGGATTCTTTTCTTCAATGATAGCGCCTGCTTTTTCAATGGCCTCCTGAAAGAGATCATCCAAAAGCACGACGTTGCCGGTACGGGAAGCGATCTTTTCTCCGTTAATACTGAAGGTACCGTAGGGCACGTGAACCAACTGATCCTCCCAATCGTAGCCCATCAGACCGACGACCTTGAACCACTGAGCGAAATGCAAGCTCTGGCCTGCGCTGGTAACGTAAATACACTTATCAAAGGCATACTCCTTCTTTCTCCAAAGGGCCGCTGCAATATCACGGGTGGGATAGAGAGAAGAGCCGTCACGCTTCAGGATCAGGCAAGGAGGCATATTGTACGCTTCCAGATCTACAAGGCTTGCGCCATCGTCAATTTTAAGCAGATTCTTTTCCTTCAATTCCTCCACGACGGCAGGCATTTTATCGCTGTAAAAGCTTTCGCCGTTGAAGCTGTCAAAAGAAACACCCAAAAGCTCGTAGGTCTTCATATATTCCTTTAAGCTGATCTCCTTAAAGAGACGCCAAAGGCGAAGATTCTCTTCATCCCCTGCTTCCAGAAGCGCAAATTCCTTACGCGCTTCGTCGTTGAGGGGGGGATCTTCCTCAGCCTTAGTGCCAAACAGAACGTATAGGCGATTCAGTTCCTCGATGCCCTCACGGCGGATCACCTCTTCATCCCCCCACTTCTTGAAGGAAACCACCAGTTTTCCGTACTGGGTACCCCAGTCACCCAAGTAGTTGATACCCACGGTATCGTACCCTGAGAAGCGGTGTATAAGCTTGATGGAATTGCCTATGATGGTGGTGCCCAAATGGCCGATGTGGAAGCGCTTGGCAATATTGGGGGAAGAATAGTCGATGACCATCGTCTTTCCCTTGCCGATCTCATTGCTGCCGTAATTTTCACCCTGACGAAGCATTTCTGCCAAAAGAGAAACGCGATAGGAATCGGCAAGGAAGAAGTTAAGGTAGCCGCCTGCGTTTTCAACCTTGGCCACACCGGGAATGGGTTTAGCGGCAAGAGCGGAAGAAAGATCGGAGGCGATCACCATAGGACTTTTGCGAAGAAGCTTTGAAAGCTTAAAGCAAGCCAGAGCAATATCCCCCATCGCCGGATCCGGCGGGGTATCGAAAAAGTCACGAAGGGTTTCTGCGGGAAGGGCGTCGTTTGCCAAAATCTCCGCAACGGTTGATGCAATGGTTTCTTTGATCTGATTCATAATGTCTCCTATGAAATGGTTACGTGGGAAATGGTATCGGTATCAACAATGGAAATATAACTTCTACCGCAGGCAACCTTCATTTCGGTGCCGTCTGCAGCGTAGTAGCGGAACATATCTCCTTCTCCTGCGCGCTTCCAGGTAATGGGGCAAGCCACGCCGCCGTTGAGGTAATAGCCGGAGCCTTCACCCGTTAAGGTAACCTCAAGTCTTCCGTAGCTGTCAACCACACGTTCAGCTGCAAAGAGGATCCAAACGTTTTCGGTGGCGACCTGTGCACCGTCTACCCCGTCAACGTGAGGAGCACTATATTGAGAATGGAGATATTTGCCGGAAGCGGCGTCGTAGTTAAACTCGGAAACGGAATAATCAGAGTGCGGGATTTTGACATAGGTAGCGGGGGTACCGTTCTGAATGCCTGCAAAAGCAGGATCGAAGGAGAAAGCGGTAAATTCTTTGTTATTCAGATCGGTGCGGTAGCCACGGTTGGCAACGATAGCCGCAAGACCTGCACCGGTAGCGAAGGCGGTATGCTCCATGGGAACGCCGCTGTTCAAGCGGTCGCGGTTGCGGAAGAAGGTATCAAGGCCGTTGAGCTTCACGCCGTCGTAAGCCATGCCGTCCATATTATTCACGCCAAGCCTGCGGATGGCATCGTACGCCATCGGCTGAGAACCGCCGAAGTGAGCGTAAAGAGCGTCATAGGAAGCGGCGATCTGCACGTAATAAGGGCGGGCAGATCGAATGCTGCCAAGGTTTCCTGCATTGGCGTAATCCAGAAGGATCCCTTCAAGACGGATAATGCCGCCCTCGGCGAGGACCTCGTAGATAATATCACATTTTGAAAGGCCGGATTGAGGCAGTGCTACCTTCAGATTGTTAAGCATAACCGCCAAAGGGCGCTTGCCGACCAGAGAAGCATCGCACTCCAGACCGGTAAGCGGATTCATATTTTCAGGCAAGGTGGGCACGGGGGGAGTGGTGACCACTTCTTCCGTGGTAACGGATTGAGTCGGCTCGGTTTCTTCCAGAGTTTCCGTTACTTTTTCAAACGTAGTAACGGGCGCTTCTTCTGAACCGCAAGCAGCAAAGGAAAGCAGAACGGAAAGCAAAAGAAACATAGAAAACGTACGCTTCAAAATCGATCTCATTTTAACACCTTTTCCCGGGTTTTGGCCTATGGGCATAATTCCCGTATTTTATTTGGGTCATTATACCATTTTTCATCCGAAAAATCAAGACGATTCCCAAAAAATCAGTGCATTTAAGGACAAAAAATCGGCAAACTTCGTTTCCAAAGTTTGCCGATTTGATCGATATCTTATTCAGCGTCCTGAGCAGCCTGATATGCAGCGTTCTTTTCTGCATAATCCTTAAGCTTTGCTTCGGTAAAGATAGTGTGACCGTAGGGGCTGGTTTCAAGGCCCTTCAGCTCGGAAGAAGCCAGATAGTTGTGTGCATAGAAAACGAGAGCTGCGGCGGGACATTCATCACCCAAAAGCTTCTCAACCTCAACCAGTTTCTTTGCACGATCTTTTCTGGTAGTGAGATCCAAAACTTCGTTAAGAAGGTTGGTATATGCTTCAGATTCAAAACCGGTAACGTGCTTTGCAGTACCAACGGAATCGACAGTTACTTCCACAACGCTTCCGCTGTAGGAGGGAGCGAAGGGAGCCAATGCAGAATATGCATTGGTAGAAAGAGCCTGATAGTCAAGGGCGATCACGTCAAACTTGCCGCCATAGAGGGCAGACTCATAGGACTCACCGGAAACACCCTTAAGATCAACCTTGAAGCCGAGGGTCTCCCATACGCCCTTTGCGTATTCAGCGACCTTCTGCTCATAAGCGCGATCTTCGCGGTAGGTGATGGCAAAATCTCCGGAGGTAACGCCTGCTTCTTTCAAAAGAGCCTTAGCTCCTTCCACATCACCTGCGGTCTTATAAAGGTCACCTGCTTCCTTGCGGAAACTTGCTTTCATGGTAGCACCGGTGGCAACGTCGGAAACGAAGCCTGCAGCTGCCTTGGAGCCCATACCGATGATCTTGGCGATCTCTTCACGGTTCAAAGCGGAGCTGAGAGCCTTTCTGACCTTGGCGTCGGAAAGAACGTCATTCTCGCAATTGAAGAAGTAGGTGTAGGAGGAAAGGGTATCGGAAGATTTGATCTCCTTTTCCTTTGCGGCATAGGTCTCGGTGGTAAAGGTACCTACGTAGTAGATCTCACCGTTATCAAACGCGGCAACAGCTTCCTCGGAAGTTTTATATTTTGCAAAATCGGTTACCAGCTGATAGGGCTTAACGAAAACGTTGTAGCCGTCTTCGGGATCCTTTTCGAGGCGATAATACTTGGAGAAGTCAAGACGGTACTCCCCTGCGGGATCCATAGATTTGATGGAGAACTTACCGTTGGTGGAAATATCGTTGGTGTTGGTGGACCAAACGTCTTCCTTGCCTTGAACGGCATCGTCTCTCAAGGGGATCAGTGCGGGACTGGAGATAGCTTCCAGGAACAGTTCAACGTCAATGGGCTTTTCAAACTGAACCTCAAGGGTATTACTGTCCACAGCGGCTACGCCCAGATCGTCAATGGTCATATTGCCTGCTTTAACTTCTCTTGCGTTCTTGATGTCATAGAGAAGAGCGGCTGCGGGGCTATCCGTTTCGGGAGAAAGGATACGCTTCCACGCATAGGCGAAGTGGTCGGCGGAAAGAGTACGGCCGTCGTTCCATCTGGAATAGAAAATATCAATGTAGAGGAAGTATTCGTCGCGGCTCTCATTGTATTTTTCTTCCCAAGCTTCTGCAATGGCAGGCTCGATCTTACCGTCCTTCACCTGGGTAAGCCCCTCATAAAGCAGAGAAGAAACCTTGACAAAATCCTTGTCATAGATCATCTCGGTGGGATCCAGATCGGTCTGGGGATCGGCAAGCACCATGGGAATGATGGATCCCATGTCTTCCATATCCACCGTGCAGGAGCACAAGCTCATGGTCAACATTGCTGCCAAAAGCAATAATGCAACTATTTTTTTCATTGAAAAACCTCCTAAACGGCACATAAATATACCAATATACTACGGGAAATTATAACACCAAACAAGAAAATAATCAAGTCGAATTTTGATAAATCCAAAATTCTTTTATTTGCACAACAAAACAAAAATCAACTTGTGCTATTTTAACAAAAAAACCTATGAAAAATCAACAATTTCACCACCTAAAGCCTCTTCGTAAGGAATCACGGTCAGCTCCGGTGACAGGGCACACAAGGCATCGCGAAAACAATAGACCGCATCTTTTTCGGAAGCGTGGTGGCCGCAATCGATAACGGTCATTCCCAGCTCTACCGCTTCCTGGGCAATATGATACGAGATATCCCCTCCCACAAAGGCATCCGCACCTTTTTCAAGGCAAGGCAATACAAGGTCTTTACCGGAGCCGCAGCAAAAGCCAACTTCCTCAATATCAAGCCCGGCGGAATATAGGCGAACGGGCGCACCCAAAGCAGAAGAGACGCGCTCCGCCAGATCTTCGGGGCTTATTTTTTCGCACAACGAGCCAATGGCACCGATGAAAGGCTCGTTCTCTAAAAGAGGCTCGCGGCGGTACGGAGCAACCACGCCGATCTTCTCACCCAAACGGTCGTTCAACCCGTCTACCGCTCCGTCAAAACGGGTGTGAAGACTGATCAAAGAGATACCCGCCTGCATTAAAAGGATGATCTTCTGCCCTACAAGGGTATCTTCGTTAATAGCCTTAACGGGCGAAAAGATCAAAGGGTGATGGCTTACGATCAATTGGCACCCCTCAGCCATAGCTTTTTCAATGGCGGAAAAGGTAACGTCAAGGCAGGTGAGCACGCGTGTGATCTCCTGCTCACGGTCGGGACAGACCAAAAGCCCGTCGTTATCCCAAGAACAAGCGCGTTCTACGGGATAGATCGTTTGAAAATAAGCTTCCAGATCACGAATTCTCATTGATAGCCTCCAGTTGTGAAAGGTATAACGCCTCCTCCTTTTTTTCCAAGGATACGTCAAAACCCGCTTTTTCTTTTCCGACGATTTTCGACCTCACCTTGGCAAGGCGTTTTTCAAAATAAAGCGAAGCCCCCTCCCCTTTCGTTTGGGAAAGGTATTCGCCCACTAAATAAAATTCAGGATCCCGCTCTCTTCTGACACCGTCAAATCGCGCACGGAAGATGAGAAAGACCTTGCCGTTTTCCCCAATGGCTTGCTCCCCTTCTACCGAAAAGCCGTTCTCATAAAGGAATTTGCGAAGCAAATGCGCACGGCTCATAGGCTGAAGAACGAAGCCGGTATTCAAAGGAATCCGATCCAAAGCCCGGGAAAGGATCCCGGCAATCGTTTCGCCGCCCATTCCTGCAATCACGAAGGTATCGGGAGAAAGAGAGATCACATCCAAAATACCGTCGGTCAGAAAAAACTGCGCCTTATGAGCGATGCCGGCACTTGTCAAAGCCGCTTTGGCACGGGCAAGGGGCTCGGGATTCAAATCGGTCACGATGGCGTGGCGGCACCACCCGTTTTCCAAAAGGAAAAGCGGAAGCGCTCCGTGGTCTGAGCCAACGTCACACACCACACCGCCCCGTGGCAAGCTCTCCGCAATGGCGGAGAGTCTTGCCGAAAGGGATGCGGACCTTGCACCTCCGGCATTATTTGCTTGCCAGATATGCATTGATCTTCTCCACCAGGGCATCGGCATCAGTTCCGTGAACGGCACAAGCCTGGGCAATGGATTCTCCGCGGGAAGCGGGGCAACCGAGGCAATGCATACCGATCTCAAAAAAGAACTGTGCAGTTCCCTGATCTGCATCCAGAATATCACCGATGATGCTTTCTTTGGTTACAGAGGTCATATTTTTTTCTCCTTTCATAGCAATGATTTATGAATCGCGCCCTTGGGCGGGATCATCTTTTTTCAAAAACTTCATCCATTCCGAGATCACAAGAGGGATCACGGCTAAAACGGTGGCAAAGAACAGGATCCAGAAGCTGATACCGGAGCCTGCGGCACCCGTCTGCCAAAGTCTCTTCAGTGGCGTTGCCACAGTCAGAAGAAGCACGAAGAGGCAGAGCCCCAAGGTGATAGCACCGATTTTTCCGATCTGGCGAAGACGCTGAAGCAGGTGACCGTCAAACTTTACGGACAGAGAGGAAAACCAGGAAGCCATCACGAAGGTGATCAGTGCGGCGCTTTGAGCCGTATCCGCCCCGCCTGATGCATACAGAGCGATCTGGTAGGAAAGCATCGTAGCAATGGCCTGGGTGATACCGATGATCAGAGGAATGATGATCAGGACCTGCAGAGAGGCAACGCGGTCATCCTTCAGAACGCCCTTGTTATCCTCAAGCTTTGGCCCGGGCAAGCGGTAAAAAATATTGGCCCCTGCGGGGATGATGGCTCCAAGCCCTGCAAGAAGCATTGGCAAACGCTCAAAAGGGACCGTGCCGTGAGCCGTCAGAGAAATCAAAATACTGATTCCAAGCGCTACCTGTACAAGGAGCACATACTGCATAATATGGACCACGTTGCGATAGAAAATGCGTGCCCAATTGATACAAAAGGGCATCAATTCGTATTTCTTTTCTTTTACCAAAAGATCCGCATTGAGGCGGACTGCATTGAGCTTTTCCTCTGCGCTGACCACGGAAATATCCGATTCCATTTGAGGCAGGGTGTTATAAAGCCCGTCGGTCATGGAAAGAGTGATATCCCCATTATCCTTATGGTATTTTACAATGCTTTGCTTCTCCTCAACCGGGAAGCCGCAATACGCCTTGTATTTTTCAATATCGGCAACGAATACGCCTCGATCCATTCGCTCGTAGGTCTGGTAAGACAGAGCGTACTGATAATCGTTCTCGCCGATGATGGAAACGCTCTTGGAAAGGGCCGCAACCGTTTCGGGGTAGTCATCCGTAAGCAGATACGTAATGACGCCTGATTTCTGACAGGTATTTACCGCATTGGCAGCGGCGGCGCTGATGGGGGTGGAAAGCCCGAAAACGCCCAGATACGTCATCCCCCTACAGAGCCTTCTCTGATCTCCCGTTGAAGGCGAGGATACGGAAAGGGTGGCGACGGCGACGATGCGCTCGCTGATCCCCGCAAGATGACGTGCATCTGCACGCAAAGCGGCACGGACGGATTCATTCATCGCATGGCTTTGCCCGTCCTTCCATATTTCCGTACAAGCTGCCAGAACGGAATTGGGGTTGCCTCGGATCACCAGCCGATACTTTCCTTCGCAAAGGGTCAGAGCGCAGGAATAGCCCAGCTTTGGGTCAAAATCATAGCGATTGATAAACAGGTGCTTTTTTTCAAGCCTTGTTTTTTGGATCCCGATTCCTGCAGCGGCAGACATTATGGCCTTTTCCGCCTGCCACTCTTCCCTTTTGCCTGTGTAGTATTCTTTGCCGCTTTGTGCAAGTAGCAGATTTTCAAGAAGCGGAGCGGCTTTTTCGCCCGCCTCTTTAAACTCAAAGCAATTCTGCCCCAAATAGAAAGAGCTGGGAATGGGGCTTGAATAAAAGAGATAATCGCTGGAATTGACGAACACGCAGTTTACGTCACTTAAACGGTCGACGGCACCGGGATTTCGCAGGATGACGCCTTCTCCGAAGAGCTTTGCCGTCATAAAAGCGATGGCAAGATCGCACAGATGCTCAATGGAATCGGGGAAAGCGGCAATCACCGCAGCAGAGGCGTAGTAGAAGGAATCAAATACGTCCTGACCGCGAAACACCCCGAAGGCAAAGAGAAAAAAGCAGGTGACGACCCAAATCATAGAGATCTGCTTTTTCAGCTCCGTAGCGGTGCGGTAGATCTGAGGAACGGTGGTGTTCTGACGGGAAACGGTAAAATTCTCATTATCAAATATGTTTCTGCCTGTATTGCAAACGAACACCTTGGCACTACCGTGAAGGACCACGCTACCCGCAAAAAGGATACAATCGAAGTACGGAAGGGCACTTTCCTCTTCCTCTACCTCGGCATGGCTTCGTTTGAAAACGGGAACACGCCTGCCGGTCACGCTGGCTTCCAGGATCTTTAAGGCACTGTGCTTTAAGATAATACCGTCGCAGGGCATCACGTCGCCTTTTTCCAAAAGAAGAATATCCCCCGGCACCAATTCACTTTTGGCCACGGAGCGGATCCTGCCGGAACGGCGCACATGGTATTTACTTCGGGAATAACGCTCCGTTTTTTTCTGAACGGAACGGCAATAAAAATGGGTGCCCAGCACGATGGAAGCGTAAAGCAGTGACACTGCGATCATTGCAATCAGCGACGTTACGTTCCCCGTTCCCACGTAGTCAAGAAAGCCCACCACGAGAAAGAGGATCATCATAATATCGCCGAAGATCTTTTTCAGAAGGCCTGAAGCGGTATTTTTCTTTTCAAAGAGAATATTTTCGCCAAATTCACGGCGATTCTGCAAAACCTGCTCCGAGGTAAGACCCAATTCGGGATCGGTACCCAAAATGGAGCGAAGCTTCTCTAAGTTGACTTCCAGTAGATTCATACTTCCTCTTTATCGGTCGTAATGCAAATTTTACCATCCTTTACCGAGAGACGAACGCCACGGATCAAACGTTCACGGTCTGCCACCAGATGATCGGCAACGGGATCCTCAACGCGGGTCTGCAGGAATCGCGCCATATTTCTCGCACCGTACTTTTCACTGTAGCTTTCCTCAGCAATATATGCCACAACGGCATCGTCATAGGAAAGAGCAAGGCCTTTTTCTGCCATAGCATCCTTCAGTTCACGCATACGCAAGGCAGCGATTTTCACAAAATCCTCGCGGGAAAGCTTGCGGAAGGTGATGATCTCATCCACGCGGTTAATAAATTCGGGGCGTAAAAACGCTTCCAGCCCCTTCAGGGTGCGGGAGCCTTCGGCGTCATCCAGACTGTGGCCAAAGCCTGAAATGCCGGAGCGCACCTGACTGCCGGCGTTGGTGGTCATCACGATAACGGTATTTTCAAAATTGATCTCTTTACCGTGGGCATCGCTGACCTTGCCGTCATCCAGGATCTGCAGGAGCACGTTGAGTACGTCGGGATGTGCCTTTTCGATCTCGTCAAACAGTACTACGGAATAGGGCTTGCGGCGGATCTTCTCCGTCAGCTGACCAGCATCGTCATAGCCCACGTAACCGGGAGGTGAACCGATGATACGGGAGACTGCGTGCTTTTCCATATATTCCGACATATCAAGACGAATGAGAGCATCGGGCGTATCAAAGAGCTGACAGGCAAGCTGCTTGACCAGCTCCGTTTTACCCACACCCGTGGGTCCTGCAAAAATAAAGCTGGCAGGCTTTGCCTTTACGCTGATACCGGCACGATGGCGCTTGATGGCACGGCAGACGGCATCCACCGCTTCATCCTGTCCGATGATATGATCGGAAAGGATCTCTTTCAGACCTACGATCTTTTCAAATTCATTTTCGGAAATGCTGGCGGCGGGAATCCCCGTCCAGGATTCAATGACGCGGGCAATATCCTCGATGGTCAAAGCAATACCGTCACGCTCACGGGAGAGTCTTGAAAACTCATCCTCCAAGCGCATTTGCGACACCTTGATCTCTGCAATGCGGGCGTAGACGGAATCATCGGGATCGCTTTTGGATTCCAGTTCTTCCCGCTCGGAGCGAAGGGTTCCCAGTTCTTTGGAAATGGCGTCGATCCGATTGATCACGTCACTTCCGATGGCCTTTCCTGCGCAGGCTTCGTCCAGAATGTCAATGGCTTTATCCGGCAGGAAGCGATCCGTAATGTACCGCTCCGAAAGATTTACGGTGGTGCGAAGGATGCCCTGAGGCACCTTCAGGCCGTGAAAGGCTTCGTAATACTTCTTTATGCCTTCCAAGATCTCAATGGTTTTGGAGGCGTTGGGCTCTTCCACCATCACGGGCTGGAAGCGGCGTTCCAAGGCCTGATCCTTTTCAATATATTTGCGATATTCCGCAAGAGTCGTGGCGCCGATGATCTGAATTTCACCGCGGGAGAGAGCGGGCTTTAAGATATTGGCACAGCTCATACCGCCTTCCGCATCCCCGGCCCCTACGATGGTATGGATCTCGTCGATCACCAGAATCACGTTCCCCTGCTTTTTGATCTCTTCCACAAGGCTCTTCACTCGGCTTTCAAATTGGCCGCGGAAATGGGTTCCGGCAACCATTGCCGTAAGATCCAGAAGAAAGACCTCTTTATCCTGCAGACGCACCGGGACCTTTTTGTCGGCAATGGCTTGGGCCAAAAGCTCTGCAATGGCGGTTTTACCCACGCCGGGCTCACCGATCAGGCAAGGGTTATTCTTCTGTCGGCGGCAGAGGATCTGGATCACACGGGCAAGCTCGGCTTCTCTGCCGATGACCCGATCCAGTTCCCCGCGGACGGCCTTGCGAGTCAGATCCAAGCAATATCCTTCCAGCATTTTAGAGTGCTTAGGCGCTTTTTTTCCGCCTTTTTCTCCACGGTTGTTGCCGGAGGATTCTTCCTTTTCGTTATCGTTTTTCACGGGAACGGGAGGCGTAATGGCGCCGAACAGAGCACCAAGATCCATAGCGGAAGCATCCCCGTCCTGAGAGGCCTCCACCATTTGCTCCATTTGCTGTTCAAAAAGCTCCAGATCCTCTTCACGGATCCCCATTTTTTCCATCTGATCTGCCAAGGGCATAATTTTCAGTTCCTTGGCACAACGAATACAAAGCCCCTCAGAGGTGACCTTTTCACCCTGGATCTTGTTTACGAAAATAACGGCGGGGCGGACCTTACAACGGGCACATAGTTTCATACTTTACTTTCCTTCAACGGATTCACGTTTCTTTTGTTCTTTTTTATTTTGAATGATCGCATCCTTGGTGGATTCGATCTGAGATGCATAATTAAACACGTACATAACGAAGGCCATGAGCATCACGAGAATGAGAATGATGCAGAGAAGATTAGCCAAAAAGAGGTCGCCGCCGGCCACAGTATGAAAAAAATGAACTACACAGATCAGAACGTACCATACGATGGTGGCAAGCTTTCCGCACCAAACGGCGGAAACGTAGACGTTGCTTTTTGACATAATCAGATAGGCGCCGACGATCATCACGATCTCCTTTGTGATAATGATCACCGCTAAGATCACGAAGGGGCCGCGGAAGGCAACGGCAAGGCATATGGTAACCGCAACCTCCAAAAGCTTGTCGGCAAGAGGATCAAGGAGTTTTCCTACGTTGGTGATCCAGTTATTCCGACGAGCAAGAAAACCGTCCACCGCATCGCTGATTCCGGCTAAAATGAAAACGATGCCGGCAGCACGAAGCTGTTCCGCCTGGGTGCCGCGATCGATCACGCCGAAAAAGAAGAGAACGTAGACGGGCACCAGAAGAATGCGGAATGCAGATATGTAATTGGGAATTTGCTTTGCTTTGAACGCAAGTGATTTCATTTCTTATCCTTTCGTGATGGAGAACATTCCAAAAAAATCAAAACCTGAGAGAAATTTTAAAAGATAAGTCTGTTCAGGGTCAAACGAAGCCAAAAAAGGATTGGGGCTACTACCGATCCAGGGGGCGGCGGAAACCAAAATTGCAGACAATACAAGCACCAGAAAAAAGCCCTGCAGAGCACCTGCCAAAAGACCCAAAAAACGGTTTGAAAAATTAAGAATCGGAAGTTTGGAAATCAGATCCAGAAGGTGCACCGCAATGCGAACGGCAACGGAAAACACCACGAATAAAAGGAAAAACGCCAAGGCGTAGGAGGCGGCATCAGCCAAAGGCAAGGCCACGAAGCCGGAAACGGTATCTGCAGCGGCATCCCCCACGGTCTGAGAAGCGGTGGCCACATGATCTGCAATGGCTTCAGCATCAGTTCCAAAGCGCGCAAGAAGCTGTTGACAGCTTTCCGGCAAAGCGGAAAAATCAATGCCGGATGCGCTCTGCCCTATTTCTTGAGACAAGACAGTCAAAAAGCGCTGACGCAGAAACGGATAGAAAAACGCAGAGCTGAAAAAGGAGCCAAGGGGCTTTGCAAACAACGAGGTGAGGAAAAAGGCAATAATACTGCCGAAAAAGCCGAAAAAGCTTTTAATAAAGCCACGCTTCTTTCCCATCCAGATGCATAGGATCAAAATAGCCAGAAGCAGAAGGTCGATCAAAATATTCATTTCGAATCTCCTTTCTTATCTAAAAAGCGGATCTTGGCGGTAGTATCGGAGCAAAGGATCACCGTATCCTCCGAAAGCACGCCGAAATCGGAATATTCCCCATCCAGCGTATAGGATTTCATTTCTTCATCAGCACGAAGCACGTAAAGCTTGGCGTGAGTCAAAACGTAAACGGTATCTTCCCAGGTTTCTACCTTGAGGATCTGAGAGGAAAGCTTTTCAGAGATAAGCTCCTGACCTTTTTCGTCAAATGCGCGCAGACGGAAATTGACACCGATGGAGAGCTCGTCCTGCACGATACAAAAGAGTTCTTCTCCCAAAGAGATCTGCTCAAGACTTCCAGCGGGAATGGATGCACTTGCTACCGTTTCCCCATCATCCATAAAGGTAATGGTTTCATCGGTAACCAAAACGGCAAAATCACGATGAGATCGGACGGCAAGCGGGATCTGATCCGCAAAGCTTACGGTATAAAGGGGTATCTCTTCCCCAAGCTTCAACCCGATCATCTCCCCAAGCAGTTCGCCGTTCTGGGTTTTGACGGTGGTAACGTTCAAAATGTTTTGATCGGAAAGGTAAGCGTCTATCGCAAACTTATCGGCAGAAAGCCAGCGGTGGATCTCTTCAAAATCCCGATCGTAAACGAAGACGGCGGAATGGTAGGATTTTTCAGAGGTGACCACGCAAAAGGCACCGTCACCGTTGATGGATACGCCCTGTACCGCATAGTCAAAGGTATTTTCATACAGCAAAGAGAAGGAATTATAAATGCGAACCTGATAACCGCCCAGATCGTAAATGGCAAGATATCGGTCACCGCAGACGGCGGTGGGATTGGTCATACTGTAAGAATCGGTCATAACGGCACTGCCGCGGCGGTCGTAAAGAGTGACACCGCTTTCGCTGACCAGTGCAAGGTCGCCGCGGAACACGTGGAAGCGGTTGCCGGAATCGGCGTTGTAATGGATCACCGTTTCCTCGTTAAAGGTACCGGATGAGGAAAAATCCAGATATTTGATCAAATAGCGGAGGTTTTCGATGGTAATATCGTTTCTGAAAAGGATCAGACCGCCCAATAAAAAGGCAACGAGCACAATAATGGCCACAAGTTTCATTCGCTTGAATTTTTTTACCTTGATCTCAGAACGGGTATCCCCCATTTTTTCTGCTTGGTTCATGCGCTCTCCTTTCTATTTTGATCGCAATATTTTCTTTTAATCAATCTCCGTATAGTAAACGCGCTCCAGATAAAGCCCCTGAGGCGGCACCGTAATGCCCGCAAGCGTGCGATCGCCCCGCTTCAGAATCTCGGGGATCTCAAGGGTAAGCTTCCCCATCTCACGGGAAATCAAGGTGCCCACCATAATTCTCACCATATTATAAAGGAATCCGTTGCCGGTGACCTTAAATTCGATCAGATCCCCCTTGCGTTCAACGGAAAAGCCGTAAATAGTACGCACCGTATCCTCCACAACGGAGCCCGTTGCCGCAAAGGCGGCAAAATCGTGCTTTCCAACATACCCCTGAGCCGCAAGATGCATCCGCTCTGCATCAAGGGGGCGGGGAAAGAAATAGGCGCGGTGCACCTGAAAGGGATCACGCAGACGTGCGTTGTAGACCCGATAGCAATAGGTTTTTCCTTTGCAGGAAAAACGGGCGTGAAACCCTTCCGGTGCCGCTTTGGCGCTTTGCACCGCAATGCCGGCGGGCAAGAGAGCGTTTAGGGCCAATGGGAGCCGCTCCAAAGGAAAGGGCGACGGAATATCCGCGTGACAAACGAAGGTCTTGGCGTGAACCCCCGCATCGGTACGGCTGCAGCCCGCTACGGGAACGGGTGAACCGAATATCTTTTTCAGGGCAGTCATTAGTTCTCCTTGAACGGTAACGGCATTGGACTGTATTTGCCAGCCGTGAAAATCCGTTCCGTCATAGCAGAGGGTCAGGATCACACGGGTCATAATCTGCCACCGAAATCAAAGGGCAAATAGCTACAGAACACGATGCCGGAAAAGAGGGCAAGAAGAAGTAACGTAGCGACAACGTCAGTCAGAGAAAGACGCATAACCTTTAGGCGCGTTCTCCCCTCTCCGCCCGTATAACAGCGGCACTCCATCGCCACCGCAAGGTCTGTTGCTCGAGAGAAGGCGGAAACGAAAAGGGGAATGAGAATGGGCACCAGAGCCTTAGCACGGCGAAGAAGACTGCCTGTTTCGAAATCCACACCGCGAGCTTTTTGAGCGTTGATGATCTTCTCCGTCTCTTCAATGAGCGTAGGCACGAATCGAAGTGCTAAGGACATCATCATAGCAAATTCGTGAACGGGCACCCGAAGCTTTTTCAAGGGAGAAAGCAGACTCTCCAGAGCATCGGTCAGATCCATAGGGCTGGTGGTATAGGTCAGAAGAATGCTGGTTCCCATCACCAGAGAAAGGATACGGATGATCATAAAGAGGGCGCGCCAGACCCCTTCGGGGTAAACGGAAATAAAACCAAGGGTAAAAAGCGGTACTTCTCCCGTAGTCCAGAACAGATTGATCACGGCGGTAAAGACCGAGATAAACACCACGGGCTTCAGGCCCTGAAGGATCACCTTCAGCGAAATATGGGAAAGAAAAGTCAAACCGACCACCAGAACGGAAAGATAAAGGAAGGACGGAAGATCTACGGCGAAGAACACCAGGATCACAAATGCCAGCATCAACAGAATCTTCATACGGGGATCCAGGCGATGCAGAAGGCTATTTCCCGGGAAATATTGACCAAGGGTAATATCTTTCAGCATTTCAAGTGCCCTCCTTCAACAGTTTTTTCAAAAGAAAGAGTGCATCGGAAACGGTATGAACGGAAGCGGGAACGGGAATGCCACGCGCCTTCAGATCCAGAATAAGCCTTGTGATCTGGGGCAAGGCAAGGTGGGCTTCCGTTAATTTTTCAGGATCGGAAAACACCTTTTCCACCGTGTCGTGAAGAAAAGCCGTACCTTCCTTCAAAACCAGAAGCTCATCGGCAAAGCGGGCAACGTCTTCCATACTGTGTGAGATAAGAAGAACGGTTTTTCCTCGCTCACGCTGGTAGGTCACAAGTCTGCCCAAAATCTCTTCTCTGCCGCTGGGATCCAGCCCTGCGGCGGGCTCATCCAGCACCAATACCTCGGGATCCATTGCCAAGACCCCTGCAATGGCAACGCGGCGTTTCTGACCGCCTGAAAGCTCAAAGGGGGATTTATCCATCAGATCCGGCTCAACACCGGTAAAATGGGCGGCCTCCTCCACGAGACGTTGGATCTCTTCGTTGCTCTTCCCCCTATTTTTGGGACCGAAGGCAATATCCTGAAAGACCGTTTCTTCAAACAACTGGTATTCGGGGTACTGGAAAACAAGCCCAACGCGAAAACGTGCTGCATGGCGGGACTTGGCGTTTACAAAAAGCTCTTCCCCGTCTAAAAGCACTCTGCCCTCCGTGGGGCGGAGAATGCCGTTAAGAAGCTGGGCAAGAGTGCTCTTGCCTGAGCCTGTATGACCGATGACCCCCGTAATTTTACCCGGCGTGAAGGAAAGATCTATATCCTGCAGGGCAACCTTTTCAAAGGGGGTATCGGGGCTATAGCGATACGAAACGTGCTCTAATCTGATTTCTGCCATACTACTCTTTTCCAAATAAGCTAAAAATAAAGTCTGCAGCTTCCTTTTCATCTAAAATTCCTTTGGGGAATCGGAAGCGTTCTGCCAGAACGGGATCCTCGGAAAGCAGGTGGACAAGCTCCGTTACTTGGGGCGCATCCAACCCCGCTGCGTGAAGGAATGGAACGTCAGAGAAGATCTCCTTCGGGGTGCCGTCACGCACCACTCTTCCCTCTTCCATTACGATCACCCGATCCGCCTGCACCGCTTCATCCATATGGTGGGTGATCAGAACTACTGTCATTTTTTCTACGCGGTTCAAGCGCAGAATGGTCTCCATAATCTCACGGCGCCCCTGAGGATCCAGCATTGCGGTGGATTCATCAAAGAGAATGCATTCCGGCTTCATTGCCAAAATGCCCGCAATGGCGATTCTTTGCTTTTGACCACCTGAAAGCTTGTGGGGGGAATGTTTGGCAAATTCCTTCATTCCCACGGTTTCCAGCGCCTCGTCTACCAAAGAGCGGATCCGGTCTGAAGGGATCCCTAAATTTTCGGGGCCGAAGGCAACGTCCTCCTCCACCAGATTGGAGACCAGCTGGTTATCGGGATTCTGAAACACCATTCCCGCTCTTCTTCTGATGGGAAGAAGATTTTCTTCCTCAGCGGTATCCATTCCAAAGGCGGTGACTCGCCCCGACTGAGGCACCAAAATACCGTTGAGAAGCTTTGCCAAGGTACTTTTTCCGCTTCCGTTGCGCCCTAAGACGGCAACGAAGTTCCCTTTTTCAATGGTAAGGGAAACCTCCCTCACCGCTTTTTTCATTTCCTCCTTATCCGTTTCATACTGAAACGAAACGTTTTCGCAGGAAAGGATCACATCCGATTTCAAATCTTACTCCTTTTCCCAACGGGTCGCAAACCCGCATGGTAAGCATTTTCCGGTGCTTTTCACCAAAAGCCCCACTTCGTCGGAGGTCACTTTGCCCCCAAACCGGCGGCAGACCTCTTCGTTCACAAGATACGAAACGGCACTTCCTGAAAGGCCGGTGGTATAAGAATTTACAAGGAAAAACAAAGGATCGTCACTGAGGATGGCGGCGGTCTCGCGGATCAGATCGTGAATACTGTCCTCCAGATGCCACATTTCCCCTTTCGGCCCTCTTCCGTAGGAGGGCGGATCCATTACGATCCCGTCGTAACGGTTGCCGCGGCGCGCTTCACGCTGAACGAATTTCAGCGCGTCGTCCACCAGATAGCGGCAGGGTGCATCACCCATGCCGGAAAGCTGCATATTTTCCTTTGCCATTGCCACCATATTCTTGGCGGCATCCACGTGGCAGACAGAAGCACCGCCCCGTGCTGCGGCAAGAGAGGCACCGCCGGTATAGGCAAACAAATTCAGGACCTTAACTTCTCTGCCCTCCTCACGGCGCTTTTCGCAAAGGCCGCGGATCCAATGCCAGTTCACGCCCTGCTCAGGGAATACGCCCGTGTGCTTGAAGCCCATAGGCTTTACGTGGAAATCAAGACCGGCGATACGGCACTTCCATGATTCGGGAAGGCGATTTTGATTCCAGGCACCGCCGCCGCTGCGGGAGCGGGAATAGACCGCATCTGCCTTTTTCCAAGCAGGGTGACGACGGATCCCCTTCCAAACCACCTGAGGATCGGGGCGGATCAGGATATACTCACCCCAACGTTCAAGGCGCTGACCGTCAGAGCAATCCAAAAGTTCGTAATCGTCAAGAGACTCTAAATACCACATCAGTTCCCATCCTCCTCAAAGCCTTCCATTCTCAACTGCGCCGATTCCGTGGGTACGGAGATGCCCAAGTGGCGATAGGCGTGAGGGGTAACACATCTTCCTCGGGGGGTACGGGACAAAAAGCCGATCTGCATAAGATACGGCTCGTAAACGTCTTCAATGGTCACCGCTTCTTCACCGATGGTGGCAGAAAGCGTTTCCAGCCCCACGGGGCCGCCTGAAAAGTTACGAATGATGGCGGTGAGAAGCTTACGGTCCACCTGATCCAGCCCCAGATGATCCACCTCCAGCCGTTCCAGCGCCATTTTGGCAATGGCATCCGTTACAACACCGTCGCCCTTGACCATAGCAAAATCACGAACGCGCTTCAGTAGGCGGTTGGCGATACGGGGCGTACCGCGGCTTCGGCTTGCGATCTCCAGCGCACCGGTAGGCTCGATGGGGATTCCCAGAATGCCCGCAGAACGGGAAACGATGGAAGCCAATTCTTCATTGGTGTAAAGCTCCAAGCGCATCAGCATACCGAAACGGTCGCGCAGAGGTGCGGAAAGAGAGCCTGCACGGGTGGTGGCGCCGATGAGCGTAAAGCGCTCAAGGGGAATGCGAATACTCCGCGCCGCAGGTCCCTGCCCCATCATAATATCCAGAGCAAAATCCTCCATTGCGGGATACAGAATCTCTTCAATGGCGCGGGAAAGACGGTGGATCTCATCGATAAAGAGAACGTCACCCGCGGAAAGAGAGGAAAGAATGGCGGCCAGATCACCGGGCTTTTCAATAGCAGGGCCCGAGGTGATCTTAATACCCACTCCCATTTCGTTGGCAATAATATGGGAAAGGGTGGTTTTACCCAGACCGGGAGGGCCGTAGAGCAAAATATGATCCAGCGCTTCGCCCCGAAGCTTTGCAGCCTGAATGAAGACACGAAGGTTTTCTTTGATCTTTTCCTGACCAACGTAATCAGAAAGGCTTTGGGGGCGAAGGGAAAGCTCTTCCCCCACCTCCTCTGCCGCATCGGCGGGGGTAAAGCTGGCAGATACGATGCGATTTTCAAAATCGGTTTCAAAATCCTGTGTCATTTTTTATCTCCCATAGATTTTAAGGCAAGGCGGATCAGATCCTGCAGATCCCGTGCTTCTCCCACAACGCCGCGCACGGCGCTTGCGGCCACCTGGGGCTGATAGCCCAAAACGATCAGGGCGTTCACCGCTTCGTTCAGGTCGGAAGCGGGAGCGGCCGAGGCGGCACCCGCATTGGAAGCAGGAATTGGTGAAACGGTGGTTTTTGCGATCTTATCCTTCAATTCCAGAATGATCTTCTGAGCGCCTTTCATCCCAAGGCCCTGAGCGGCCGTGAGCGCTTTGGCATCACCCGCCAGAACGCACATTGCCAGCTCCTCCGGTTCCAGCGCCGAAAGGATGCTGACGGCAACCTTGGGGCCGATACCGGAAACGTCAAGCAGATGGAGGAACATTTCCCGTTCCGTGGGACTGGAGAAGCCGTAAAGGGTCATATTGGGGCGATCCCCGGAGCCCATACTCAAATGGGTATAAACACGCACATCCTTTTTACCCGAAAGGTGCCCTGCGGTCTTGGCGGAAACGTTCAGGCTCCAGCCGATGCCACCGGTATCCACCACGCAGGTGTTAAGGGAAAGGCTCTGAAGGGTGCCGGAAATATAATCAAACATTTATTTTCCTCCTGTTTTTTTGGAGTCCTGCAGCGTTTGCATTCTTGCGATCTTATTGGATGAACGGTAACCATGGGTCAGGGCAATGGCAAGGGCGTCTGCCGCATCGTCTGGCCTTGGAACGCCCGGAAGATGAAAAAGGATTCGGACCATTTCCATAACCTGACGCTTTTCCGCTCTGCCGAAGCCAACCACCGATTGTTTTACCTGAAGGGGGGTATACTCAAAAATGGGGATCCCCCGTTCCTCGGCGGCGAGGAGAATGCATCCTCGTGCCTGCGCTACATTGATGACGGTCTTCTGGTTGTTGGAAAAAAAGAGCTCTTCAATGGCAAGGACATGGGGCTTATAAGTTTCGATCAGCTTTACCACGCTGTCGTGAACATGGCGAATGCGCCGTTCCACAGGCTGACCCTTGGCAGTCTCAATGACGCCGCAGTTGATATATTCAAAGCGATCCCCCACCTTTCGGCAAACGCCGAAGCCCGTGGTGGCAATGCCGGGATCAATTCCCAGAATGATCATATTCTGCTCCAAATCCTCACCCTCCTTCCCTGAAAAAGCGCAAAAAAGCCCTTTTATATATATTATCATAATACTATACCACAAAAAGGCAGTGAAGTCAATTCTAACCTTTAAATTTAAATCGAAGTTGAACGGCGACTCATTTTTCTTGCTTTTTGGCAAAAAATGTGATAAAATCGAAGGGTATTCAGTTACTTGGAGGTCTTATGAAACTAAACGTTAAACGTACCACGCTCATCGGGTTTGCCTTTATGTCCATTCTCGCTTTTTGGCAGATGTACGATCAGGTGATTCCTTATCTGCTTGAAAACAATTTCGGATTCTCCACCTTACAGACCAACTCCATTATGTCGGTGGATAACGTTCTCGCCATATTTATGCTCCCCTTGTTCGGCGCACTTTCCGACCGCACCAAAACGCCTTTGGGAAAGCGAACTCCTTACATTTTAGTGGGTACCGTTCTCTCCACTTGCCTGCTGATTTTCCTTGGAATCTTCACGGAAAACTTAAATCTTACCGGCTTTCTCGTTACTCTGTTTCTGCTCCTTTTCGTGATGAGCACCTACCGAACACCCGCGGTTGCCTATATGCCGGACGTAACCCCGAAGCCCCTTCGTTCCAAAGGAAACGCTATTATCAATCTGGTGGGTTACATCGGTGGTATTTTCTCCACCATTGTAATGATGTTCCTCCTGAAAAGCGAGAAGACGGAAAGCGGTGAATCGGTCTATTCGGAAGGTCAATCCTTTATGCCGGTCTTTCTGATCATTGCATCCTTTATGCTGCTCTCCGTTTTGATCCTGGTCTTTTCTATCAAGGAAAACGCGCTGCTCAAAAGCGTTGCCGGCACGGTAGACGATACCCCTGAAGAAGAACAAGGCAAAGGCGAAAAGCTCCCTCCCGCCGTTTTTCGCAGTCTCATTCTGATCCTTCTTTCCGTTTTTCTCTGGTTTATGGCCTATAACGCCGTTACCACAGCATTTTCCCGCTACTGTGTGGAAGAACTGGGTGCGGATCTCGGCGTTAGCTCCGGATATTTATTAACCGCCACCATTTCCGCTATAGCCGCCTTCGTTCCCTTAGGCTGGCTTTCTGACAAGCTGGGGAGAAAAAAGACCGTGCTTTTGGGTATTCTTCTGATGACTGCCTGCTACGGCATTGCCATTACTCTCACCTCTGCCACACCGCTGATCTATCTGCTCTTCGGCATCGTAGGCGTGGGCTGGGCGGCCATCAACGTCAACTCCTTTCCTATGGTTGTGGAGATGGCAAAGGGTGGCGACGTTGGAAAATACACCGGCTTTTATTACACCTTCTCCATGGCAGCACAGATCACAACCCCTTTGGTTTCGGGCTTTCTCATTGATCACCTTTCCGCCGGTTACCGCATTCTTTTCCCCTACGCCGTTCTCTTCTCTCTCCTTTCCTTCGTCACAATGTCCTTCGTTAAACACGGGGATTCAAAAACAATCAAATGAGGTAACGAAAATGACCATTCTTCTCATCGTCATTGCGGCAATAACGGCTCTTACTCTGATCTTTCTTCTCATCATTTCCCCCTCGGATCGCAAGCATAAAGACGTGGATCTGCTGAACGGGGCTTACATTGCCCACCGCGGCCTTCACAACAAAGAGGCTGGCGTGCCCGAAAATTCCCTCCTCTCCTTTCAAAAAGCCATTGAAAGAGGCTATGCCATTGAAATCGATATTCACCTGACAAAGGACGGAAAGGTCGTGGTCTACCACGACCACAAGCTGGAGCGTGGATGCGGTGTCAAGGGTAGAGTGGAGGAAAAGACACTGGAGGAATTGAAGTCTTACCGTCTGTTCGGCACGAAGGAAAAGATCCCTACCCTGGAAGAAACGCTGAAGGCCGTTAACGGAAACGTATTTCTTCTCATTGAATACAAAGCAAAGAAAAACAGCAAAGCTCTTTGCAACGCCGCCGATAAAATTCTCTCCGATTACAAGGGTAAATACTTCATTCAATCCTTCTATCCACAGGTGCTTTTTTGGTACCGTTTTCACAACCGAAAGGTCTGCCGCGGGCTTTTGGGTGCCGACTTCCGTGATAAGGGGCCGGTGAAGAGAATGGCAGGCAATATGGTATTCAACTTCATTGCCCGCCCCGATTTTATTGCTTACCGTCATACGGATGCCAAAAATCCTATGCGTCGCTTTGCTTGCTGGCTGGGCGCGGAGCGTCTTGGCTGGACTTTTACCTCTCAAGAAGATCTCAATGCGGGAAAAAAGTATTTCAGCGGCTATATTTTCGAGCAATTTATTCCCGAAAAGAAATAAAATCCCATTTTCTTACTTGACACGTGTTTTCCTGCGTGATACAATAGATTGATTGTTAAAACGACAATAAAAAAAACAAATAAAGGAGATCAAAAAATGGCACTTGTAACAACCAAAGAAATGTTTGAAAAGGCCTATAACGGTGGCTATGCCGTTGGTGCTTTCAACGTAAACAACATGGAGATCGTTCAGGGTATCACCGAAGCCTGCGCTGAAGAGAAATCCCCTGTTATCCTTCAGGTATCCAAGGGCGCAAGAGCTTATGCTAACCACACTTACCTTGTTAAGCTGGTTGAAGCTGCAGTTCAGGAATGCCCCGAGATTCCGATCGCTCTGCACCTTGACCACGGTGATAGCTTTGAGACCTGTAAATCCTGTATCGACGGCGGTTTCACCTCCGTTATGATCGATGCTTCCTCCAAGCCCTTCGAAGAAAACATCGAAATTACCAAGAAGGTAGTTGAATACGCTCACGCTCACGGAGTTGTGGTAGAAGCTGAGCTCGGCTCTCTTGCCGGTATCGAGGATGAAGTGAACGTTGCTGCTGAGGCCGCTTCCTACACCCGTCCCGAAGAGGTTGAGGAATTCGTTTCCAAGACCGGCTGTGACTCTCTTGCCATTGCCATCGGCACTTCCCACGGCGCATACAAATTCACCCCCGAGCAGTGCACCGTAAACGAGCAGGGCATTCTGGTTCCCCCCGCACTTCGCTTTGACGTGCTGGAAGAAGTAACCAAGAGACTTCCCGGCTTCCCCATCGTTCTGCACGGTTCTTCCTCCGTTCCTCAGGAATACGTTAAGATGGTGAACGAGAACGGCGGTAAGATGCCCAACGCTATCGGCGTTCCCGAAGAGCAGCTCCGCAAGGCAGCAAGCCTCTCCGTATGCAAGATCAACATCGACTCTGACCTCCGTCTTGCTATGACCGGTACCATCCGTAAGTTCTTCAACGATGAGCCCAGCAAGTTCGACCCCAGAGAATATCTGAAGCCCGCAAGAGCCAACATTAAAGAGATCGTTCGTCACAAGTTGATCAACGTTCTGGGTTGCGCAGGCAAGGCTGAGTAATTCTAACCGAGATAACGAAAAACGCCGCAAATTGCGGCGTTTTTTTCTTTTGCTTATTTATTTTCGTTTCCTTCCCAAGCGAGAAATTCTTCGCTGAGCATATAATCCATCAAATTGCGGATATAAGAAAGCTTCATAAGCCTGACGCGGAAGGGACAGGTAACGGAGCTGTGCTCCCCACCGATCTCCAAATTGAAGATCCCCCGGTATCCGGCGTCAACCAAGGCTTGGACCACTTCATCCCAATGAATGCTGTGATTGTTGTTAAAGGGCAGAAGATGCTGATCCCGAACGCCGTCGTTGTTGTCAATATGAAGCGCTTTTAGTTTATCTCCCGCTTTCAGGATAAATTCCCTTTGGGATTGCTTTGCCAGCCCTAAAGCGTTTACAAGGTGCAAATGCCCCGTATCCAGACAGATCCCCAAATTGTCGGCACTGACCTCATCCATATACCTGAAGATCTGCTCTACCGTGAAAACGTCTGCATTTTTATAAAGATTTTCAATACAAAGGCAAATATCCGTTCCTTTCACGAAATCGGAAAGCTCCGCAAGGACGGGCAAAACCTTTTGGTGCCGCTCTTCATCGCTCAATTCCGAATAGGCAGAAAGGTGCAAAACGGCGTTTTTGACCCCAAGACCGTGGAAGAGCTCCAGCTCCCTTTTGATACGATCCAAAAGGCCTTCCGTCAAGATACCGCCCTGTGCACCGGGACGAAAGCTTAAATGCCCTTGAGGAATAAAAAAGCCTTTATCATCAATAAAACTCCGCAATTCCACGCCCACGGCGTAAGGTGTTTTGCCCGTTTCATCGGCACGGCAGATCAGATCCGAAAGGTGCTCGTGGCAAAGCTCCGCGTGGGTAAATCCTGCTTCCAGATAGCGCTCCACCGTTTGTTCGGGAGAAAGCATTTTAAAATATGCGGAAGCAATGGAGGCCGGAAAGATCGTGGACATAAAGCAGCTCCTTTTAAAACTTTGAAAAATTATGCAATAAGCTTTCGTATATAAGCGGCAATGGTCTCATCCTTGCAGTTGGCAAAGAACAACTCGCGGAAAGCAGGGCTTGCCACGGCACCGCGAAGCAGTTCCTGATCGATGCGATCCAAACACTCGGTGAGGGGGCGCAGGGTCTCGGCACGAACGGCATCCAGAATCTTCTTGTTGCGCTGTTCGGGCACCACGCGCTCCTTGGGATAACCCTGACCGTGACCGAAGCCGAAGAGCTTTTCGAAGATATAGGTGAGGTTCAGCTCACCGCCCCAGCCAAAGCCCTTTGCAAAAGGAAGAGCTACGGCGTTACCATCGTTTACGTGAGCGAAGGTATATGCGTCAACGGGATCCTCCACGTGGCCGCAGATCACCCCGGGGAAGCTGTTCATAGCAAGCATAGCACCTTCACCGGTACCGCAACCGGTAATAACGTAGTCAGCGGCGCCGCTGTTAAGAAGAATGGCACCCAAAATACCGATCTGAACGTAGGTCAGCTGGTGCTCGTCATCGGCGGAAAACATACCGTAGTTATCCACGGTGTGACCCATTGGCTCAACCACATTTTTCAGTTGCTCTAAAATCAGGGCATTCTTTGCCGCCTGACTGTTTTCATTGATCAATGCAATTTTCATATTCTTTCTCCTTACTTAATAAAATCTTCCCTTGCGGGGGTAAAAAAGTCCAGCATAACACCGCCCTCCAGAGCGGTACAACCGTGAATAACGCCGTCTTTTTTCAGGAGAGTATCCCCTGCTTTTACCTCGTAGGTCTCATCCCCAACGGTAAACTGAAAGCGTCCTGATACGATATAGGTGATCTGAGTATGGGGGTGGCTGTGAAGAGAGCCAACTGCACCGGTTTCGAACACATTTTCGACGCACATAGCGTCATCGGAGTAAGAAAGGATCCTTCTGACGACACCGGGCCCTGCGGCCTGTATCTCCGCCTGATCGTGATGGAGGCAAGAAAAATTGCGATATTCCTTTGCGTTCATAGCTCCTCCTTTACGGCTGTTTGCCGATATAGGCAAGGATTCCGCCGTCAACGTATAAGATCTGACCGTTCACAAAATCCGAAGCCTCGGAAGCAAGGAATACGGCAGGGCCCACAAGGTCATCGGTAGTGCCCCAGCGCCCCGCGGGCGTTTTGGAAATAATAAACTGGTCGAAGGGATGGCGGCTTCCGTCTGCCTGTCTTTCACGAAGAGGAGCCGTTTGGTTGGTGGCGATATAACCAGGGCCAATGCCGTTGCACTGAATGTTGGCACCGCCGAATTCAGAGCAGATATTACGGGTGAGCATCTTCAGACCACCCTTGGCGGCGGCGTAAGCACTAACAGTCTCTCTGCCCAATTCGCTCATCATTGAGCAGATATTGATGATCTTGCCGTGGCCTTTTTCCAGCATATCCGGAATTACGGCCTTACTACAAATAAAGGGGGCGATCAGATCCACGTCAATGACCTTGGAAAAATCCTCCACGGACATATCGCACATTGGAACACGCTTGATGATACCTGCGTTGTTTACCAGAATATCCACGCTGCCTACCTTTTCCTTAATAGCGGCAACCATCTTGCTAACGGCCTTTTCATCGGTCACGTCGGCACAGAAGCCGTAGGCCTCAACCCCCGCCTCGCGGTAGGCGGCAACGCCGCTTTCGATATGCTCTTCCTTCGAGGTATTAAAGCAAACGACAGCACCTGCTTTGCCGAGACCAATTCCGATGGCAAGACCGATGGAATGGGCACCGCCCGTAACCAGCGCAACCTTGCCTTCCAAAGAAAACTGTTTCATATTTTTTCCTCCTTAATCATCATACTCAACCAGCATCACCACATCACAATGCCAACCGCCGGTGTGGGCTGTATACGTTCCTTCATGCCAATAAACGGGCATATTATCCTGTGCGTGAATGGGAACGGTGGGACGCCAGATCTTAACACCGCGATCCCCGGGGATGCGGCGGATCACCTGCTCCAGCTCATATTCTTCCCCAAAATTATGGGTCACGTAGGATTCAAGGACGCGATCCTTCCCGTCGAAACGTGCAATAAAGATTCGATTGGTATCCACAAAGGTGCGGCTCACAAATTCCGGCTCAAAGCCGCTTTCGCCTACACCGTAATAATACGCCATGCCGCCTAAATAAGTTTGGGAACCATCGTAAATATCCTTTGCCAAAAACTCCCCTGCCTTGCAAATTGGCTTTGAGATCTGCCAAGCACCGTCACGAAACGTAGCGGAATAATAGGTAGGCTTTTGAGGATCGGGGGAATTGACCACATCCATTTCAAAGCTTGCAAAGCCGATGCGCAAAGGAAGGGTGGACGAAACCTCAAGAAGCCGCGAGGTACCCCCTTCCGGCGGGGCATAGACCACGTCAAGAGCGTTTAGATCCAGTACGTCGCCACAGTCATCGTAAAGATCCAGCCCTTGACGGGTGCCGTCGTTCTTCAAAAGATATCCTTCGGAATCAAACATTCCGCTTCGAATGGTGTGATCCATAGATTTATAAGGATGGCCGTAAAGGGCAAACAGAAACTGCTCGTCACTTCCCTTTTCCGTCAGAACATGCTGTTTTCTGATATCAAAATAGAAAAGAGATCTGGTTTCGCCAAGAGGTTTGATATAAATATTCTGATCCTTCAGGTAACCGTCAAAAGCAGTGCCCGGATCAGAGTTTAAAAACGTTCTTGCAGGGCTCCAGGTTTCGCCCTCATCCTCAGAATAGCGGAACACCCATTTGTAACCATCCACGCGGGAGAACATCCAAAGCTGATTCTTGACGGTATTTTCATAGATCTGAACGTAGGTGACGGTCCCGTCATAGGGAAGCTCACGCTCCGCTACGAAAGTGGAGATATCATAAGGCTTTTCAGTAAAGCGATACTTCACCGCTTTTACCTGATGCCCCGTATACGCCACCAGGATCCGCCCGCTTTTCAATACGCAAACGGAGGGAGCGTTGTGCTCGTCGGCATAGGTGCAATTTAAAGTGCAAAGGCGAAAATCACGACTGGGAGTACGGCTACACTTGGCGTCCATCTCTTTAACGTGGATCTCTCCCGTATCGGTATAATACCCGATATAGGTCAGGCCGTTATCGGCAACGATGGCCTTGGAATGGATCCACCAATCGGTATTTGCGCGCTTGATCCTTTTCTCTTTTGCTAAATCCGTATTCAACATATTACTGCTCCTTTCCTTTCGAGTATAGCACTTCTTTTAAAGAATAAAAACAGAAAAAACGAAATCAAAGGGTTGAATTTCGGAACTCATATGCTATAATGATTAGGAAAAAAACGGAACATCACCACAAAGGAGCGCCTATGTTTTATCGCAACCGTGAAGGATCCTTCAAGATACTGGGCATTTATTTCGTAGACCGAAAAGAAAGAGAGGTTTCGGAAGCAGGAAGAGATTATACAGCCATCGGACTGCGACTGGAAGGAAACAGCACCTTTATCTATAACGAAAAAAAGCTACAGGCAAAAAGCGGCAGTATTTCCTATATCCCCGCAGGCTCCGTTTTTTCCAGAAAGACCAGGGGAGGAGAAAAACTCATCGTATTTCATTTAGAGCCGTTAGGAAAACGGTTTCCGAAACTACAGATCATTCCCAATGCAAACCAGCTTCAGCCTTTGTTTGAGCAAAGCCTAAAGATCTGGAATGAAAAAGGCGCCGCCTCACACAACCTTTGTATGGGGCTTTTATACCACATCTTTGCTTCCCTTGAGAAAATGGAAGAAAACCAGAACCCATCCGTTCCCGCCTCCATTGCCCCCGGAGTCGAGCTACTTCAGCGTGAATTTCGGAACCCCCACCTGACCGCCGCGGTGCTGGCCGAACGATGCGGCGTCAGCGAAAGCTATTTTCGCAGAGTTTATCGCGCCGCCTACGGCTCATCCCCCTGGCAGACCATTTTGGATCTTCGGTTTCGCAATGCTTGCAGTTTGCTTCTTTCCGGTTATTATTCCCCAAAGCAGGTCTCGGAGCTTTGCGGCTTTACGGACGTAAAGTATTTTCGGAACGCCTTTCAAAAACGCTTCGGCATTTCTCCCACCCAATACGCACTGCGATCGGAAAACAAAAAGTAAGTGAAAAAATATTCGATCAAGTTTTTTCTTCTTGATTTTTTTCAATACAGGGTCTATAATTAAAATACAAACTACGCATAGGCGAACAATATAAAAGTCGTTTATGCGAACAATATAATAATCGCATTTGCGAACGATGTAATATACGTATATACGAATAATACTTTTTTTTAAAAAAGAAAGAAAACGAATTATGGATTATCGTAAAATTGATGAAGTTGCCCGTGATTGGGGCATTTCCCCCCGCAGGCTGCAAACCCTTTGTTCCCAAGGAAAGATCAAAGGTGCTACCCGTTTCGGTCGGGCGTGGATGATTCCAAAGGATACAAAAAAGCCCGCAGATGGCAGAACAAAAGAAAGCCGAAAAGACCAAGGCCGTGATATGCCTATGCCCAGAAAGACACCGTTCCTGCATATGACGAGCCTCTACCACACCCCCGGCTGTGCAGAAAAAGCCACGGAAGCACTGTTTCACAATCACGAAGCGCAGACGCTCTTTGCCGCTGAGATCGCATATTCAAGGGGCAAGATCGATCAGGTTTACGACAGTGCCACCTATTTGTTGGGAAAGCATTCAGGTTTTTACGCCATTCTTTCTGCCGGTATGCTCCTTGCTCAATGCGCTATCTGGCGGGGGGATCTGAATATGTGGAGGAAGGCCAAGATCCACATTTCCGAGGCCCGCGCCGAAAGTGATAAGGACCGCGAGATCATTACCCTTTGTATCTGCGCCGTTGACAGTATGCTTTACGACGTTAAAGACTTTCCCGATTGGTTCAAGATCGGCTGTTTTGAACTACTTCATAAGGATTCGCTCCCCGCTGCAAAGGTGTATTACGCAAAATATATTTATGCCGCAGGACACGGGATCGCCTCAAAGACCATTGAAATGGAAGGTGTCTCGGGTCTTGCTTTAATGGCGCTCCTCCCCGGAACCATCGAGCCTATGATCTCACAGGCTATGGCCGATAACACAGTGATCGCAGAGATCTACTTGCGCCTGACCTGCGCCGTTGCTTACCATTTTACCAAAAACAAAGAGCAGGCGATCCGCCACATTGACAAAGCCATAGCTCTGGCGCTTCCTGATGGATTTTTCGGAATCCTGGCGGAGTATTGCCGCACCATCGGTCCCCTTTTGGAGCAAAGGCTGAGCGCAGTAGATACGGAAGCGTGGAACGAGGTTAATAGGCTGTTTAAAAATTATATTGAAAACTGGTCGAAATTAGGAAGCAAGATCACAGGGCGGCAAATCATTGAAAACCTTTCAGCGCAGAATCGAGAGGTTGCACGCCTTGCCGCTTTCAAGCTTTCCGATGCGGAAATCGCTTCCCGAATGAACATGTCCCTCTCCGGTGTCAAGCAAGCTATTCGCATCATCAAACAAAAAAGTGGTTTGGAGCGGGACGATTTTGCCGCAATTCTTTAAAAAAACGCATATCCGAAGACCTCGGAAAAAGTTATAACAGCGATTCAAAAAACACCCTGAAAAGTTATAAAGAATCAAAAATATTTGTACTTTTTTTCATCTTTCAGGTAATACCCAAAATCAAAAATACCTGCTATACTTTCGTCAGTAAAACGAAGTACGGCAGGTTTTCTTTTTATACTGAGCCGAAAGGAGAACACAGATGTTTCTGAAATCACCCGACAAGGGTGCGGGTCAGAAGTCCTCCGTTCCAAAAGAAGGCGATCTGTTCAAGGTCATCCGGATCCGCGAAAAAACCTTTGAGATCCGATATGGCTTCTATGAAGAACGAGATCGGCACGTACCAAATGCCGAGCCTATGGAGATCTACCCCGACTTTATCCGCAACCCACAGCACACCGATGACGGTATTCCGATCATCACGGCAATTCAAAGCCCTTGCAAGCACTATAAAGGTAAGAAGGATGAAAACAGCACCTGCGAGGAATGTTCTTTTTACCAGGCTCACGAGGAATTGATCGGGCTTTGTACTTGCCCTAAAAACAAACTGAAAACGGAAGGAGTCCAAGATGGTTAAAGCCTTTCCTTCTATCAATAAAGTCCCAAAACAAACAAACGACACGGAGAAACGAACTATGAAAAAAACGAAACTTTCCAAACGCATTATAAGCTTCTTTTTGTGCTTGACTTTACTTGCAAGCTACCTTCCTCTTTCTGTTTTGGCAGGGAGCTCTTCCCTTTCTCGCGCCGCCATCGCAGGAGCCGTTACCGACCCGGGCACGGCGGATAGCTGGGAAAATATGCTTGGCACGGCGCAGGACGGAAACCGTTATGCCGGCAGAGTATGGGTAGACAAATCCGTTTACAAAGACGGTGACGTTGCCATTCTCAACAGCAAAAACACCTCCGGCTCACATTTTTCGGTAGATTTGGAGGATGACGAGGACTTTCAGGTTATCTTCTCCGCCCTTGGCTCCACTATGACCACCAAGGAATCCACCACCTCCACCGGTCCTATGGACGTGGTTCTGGTTCTGGATACCTCCACATCTATGGATGATGAGGACCGCAACGGCGTTACCCGCTTAGAGAGAACCATTACCGCTGCAAACAGCTTGCTTGACGATCTTCTCACCCTGCAAAACGTTCGGATCGCCATCGTAACCTACAATAATGACAGCGAAACCGTTATTCCTCTTGCCGCTTATACAAACGGCATTGAGCTGGTGGTTACCGATTATTATAATAACGGCTCCTCCGATGCCGGTGTTGTGACGGCTTATGACAATAACCGCAACGTTCTGGGAAAAGACGACGGCTACACCATGGGCACCAACCTTCAGTCAGGTATCGACAGAGGCTTTAACATTCTTGCAAATGCCACGGGCGTATCAGGACGCATTCCCGTTGCCATCGTTCTCACCGACGGTCAGGCTAACCGCGCCGACAGCGAAGGATTCTACGAGCTCTCCACTCACAGTGATAAAGACGGCACCTCTGCCAGCGGCAGAAACCTTTATCTAAGCACGCTGCTCAACGCCGCTTACAACAAAACGAAAATTGAAGAAAACTACGGCAAGGATGCCACCGTTTACTCCGTTGGCGTTGATATTACAAACAACGTTGTGGCAAGACTTCTGATGAACCCTGCCGATCCCACCAACGGATTTAACGCAAGAAACGCAAACTCCGACGTAAAGAGAGCTTACGAATATTTCCAGAGATGGGCAAACGGCGAAACCGTAACCTACAACCGTTGGACCTTCGATCACAATTATCCCACCCAAAACGGCGCCATCACCGACGCAAAAATTGCCGCCAATATCAACTACGCCGATACCTACTACGACGTTTCCAACGCTGATATTGCCGACACCTTCGAGCAGATCTACGAAGAACTTTCCTCCGGTGTTTTCAACCCCATTTCCTCCACCACGATCACAGACGGTGCAACCGGTGTGGCTCACACCCCTTTGATCTACGTTGACTTTATCGGTCAGTACATGGAGATCAAAGAGATCCAATCCGTTACGCTCTTCGGCGCCTCTTACGGCGTAATCCAAAATGCTAACGGTACCTACACCGTTGATACCGCTACCGGCACCAACCCCACTACCAACGAAGCTTGGAATACCCGCGACGATATTCTCATCTCCGTAACCGAAGAGGCCGACGGGACCCAGAAGCTGGAGATCCGGATCAATCAGGAGATCCTGCCCATTATTTTAGAGCAGGCCGTTTCTGAAACCGTAGGCAACAAGACCACTGCAACCATTTATGAATTTCTGCAGGATCCCCTTCGCATCTATTACACAATTGGCGTTGATTCCGATATTCTGCTTCCCAGCGGGCAAATCGACGTTTCCAAAATTCAAAACTACCGGCATGTTAACGCTGCCGAGGGCACCGTTTCCTTCTACAGCAACCGCTTTGGCGTAATGAACCCTGCCAATGCCAACGTCGTAACCAAGGGCGATGCTCACGTAGGCTTCAAGCCCTCCCTTGAAAACAGATACTATTATCATCAGACAAATCAGGGCATTTTTACCAAGATCACCGATAAAACCAACGGCAGTGCCGTTACCTTCCCCTCCAATAGCGAATACGGTATCCTTTGGGATGAATCCAAGTATGGCCTGACCTGGATGTCTTACGCAGAATACCTGGCCGCAACAGATAACACCAAGGTCTACACCTATGTTTCCTATTATCACCCCACCCCCGACACCACCGACGCTCAAAACGCAGCTGAGGAGGTTACCTATCTGGTATATACCGATTGGAAATACCTGAAGGAATCCGTAGCGTTCTTCGATGCAAATTCCAACACATACCTTAACGGCGGCAACGTTCTTGAAGAGAGTCAGGTTGCAAGCACCGTATCCGCTTACCTTCAGGCTAACCCCAAAGCTAAAATCTACGCCGTACTGGGAATCGGCTCTCACCGCACCAGCCGTCTTCACAATATGACTGTAGCCAAAACTCTCAACAACACCGAAACGGCGGCAGAGCGCTACACTCCCGAATACACCTACGACACCGCCACCCTGCACAACGGCAACGACGTGGTGGTATGGCTTGGCAACAACGGTAAATTGACCGTAAAGATCGATACCGGCATCGCTCTGACCAAGAGAGTGACGGAAGCCATCGGAAACCCCAATGATACCTACGCATTGACCGTAACCGTACCCTCCGGTGTCGTGGCTACCCCGAAGGTAGTAGATGCACATGGCAATACCGTTCAAAGCACCTACAGCGGAAACGTTCTGACAGTTCAGGTAAAAGCTGACGAGACCGTTTATATCAGCGGTATTCCCGGCGGTACCCAGTGTCAGATCGGTGAAGTGGTAAACGGCGATTACTTTGTTGCAAGCAAAACCGATACCGTCACCGTTCCTCTTGCAAGTGATGCCTTAAACGGAGCGGCACAATTTGCCACTGCAACCGTTACCAACGCTCCCAACCAATACGGTAATCTCTTTATCACCAAAGAGATCACAAGCGATCACAACATCCCTGCGGCCATTTTAGATAACACGTTCTCTCTGACCGTAAACCTTGGAGCCGCTCTCACAGGAAAGACCTTCACCGTTGAAGACAGCGCTCACAACGCTCCCTACAACGTAACGGTAGATTCCGCCGGTAATCTTACGTTTGATATCAAAGCAAGACAGACCGTTGAGATCCTCCAAATCCCTGCAGGCACACCCATAACCGTAACGGAATCCGATCCCGGCAGTCACTTCAACGTCACCTATCGCACCCGCAACCATTCAGGGGAAAACGCCGATGCTGACAACGCTTTGATCATTCCGCAGAACGGCAGTGCAACCGCAGTAGTATTGAACCACTACACCCCTTCCCCCGTTTCGGTTGACCTGGATATCGCAGGCACCAAAGACTTCCGTATCGAAGGCGCGCACAGCGGCGGCACCTTCACCTACAAGGTTCAGAAGTGGAACGGAACCGCTTGGGAAGATATAAGCGGCAAGACCGCAGAGACCTCTTACGCTGCTAACGAAAAAGGCACCAAGACCTTTACCATCGATAACGTACTGGCAGGCATCAGCTTTACCGAGGTCGGCAGATACTCCTATCAGGTACTGGAAGTAAAGGGCAACGTTCTCAACGTTACCTACGACAGAACCCTCTACGCCTTTGACGTGACCATAACGGACAACGGCGGCCAGCTTGTGGCAACCGTGACCGATCGCGACGGCGCCCCCATTACCGACGGATCTTACGAGGTGACCTTCGTAAACACCTATCACACCGTACCCGTCAGCCTTGACGTGAAGAAGATCGTAGAAAACAGATCCGGTGATACCACCGTTTCTGCCGCAGGCTTTGAATTTAAAGCCGTTCGTACCGATGCGGCTTGGAGCGCTCTGACCGGTAGCGACGCCGCTTCCTCCAGCATCTTTTCCGACGCTGCAGGTAACGCACGCTTCACCTCTGTTTGCACCAAGCCCGGCACGTATTATTTCGTTCTTTCCGAAGTAAACCGCGGTGCCGCCGCTTGGACCTATTCGGCAGCAGAATACCGCATTACCGTTACGGTAATTGAAAACAGCGGCGAATTGACCGCCGAGCTTAAGGTAGAAAAACACGGCTCTCAGAACGCAAACGAGACTGCAAGCGTTGACCCCTCAGACGCCACCAAAGGCTCCGTTTCCTTCGTGAACGTTTACGATCCCGAGGATACCTCCATCAACCTTGACGGCAAAGTTATCAAAGAGCTTTCGGGTATGACCCTGAAGCCCGATCAGTTCACCTTCTACGTATACGCCGACGGTGACCGTTCTACTCCCATTCTTGTGGGTACCAACAACTTAAACGGCGACGTCCATTTCGTGGATTTCGACAAGGCTCTCATCTTCACCGGCATCGGAAAGTTCCAGTACGACGTAGTGGAAGCCATCCCCACCGGGGCTGTTTACAATGCAGAAACCGGTAAATACGTATTAAACGGTATGAGCTACGATCCCACCATCTACGATCTGGTAGTGGAAGTGGTCAATGATACTGCCACAGGAAAACTCATTGCAAACTCCTACTTTGAAGATGCGGTTGCAGGCGTGGTCACCTTCCGCAACAGCTATAAGGCAGTATCCACTCAGTACGAGCTGGGCGGCACGAAGATCCTTCACGGCCGTGCACCCAAAAACGGAGAATTCACCTTCGAGCTGTACGAAGGCACTACCTTGAAGGGCACCACCTCCAACAAAGCAGACGGAAGCTTCCGCTTTGCCCCCATCACCTATACCGAAGCAGGCACCTACACCTACACCATCAAGGAAGTGCACGGTAGTGTTGCCGGCATCCGCTACGACGGTGTGAACAGCCCCGTAAGCGTAACGGTGACCGTAACCGATACCAACGGCGTTTTGAGCGCTGCTGCAAGCCTTGATCCCGCTGACGTAAAGTTTGAAAACACTTACGCCGCAATGTCCGCAAAGGTAAGCTTTAACGGAAGTAAAACGCTTGCCGGCGGCACCTTGGCAGACGGCGCCTTCACCTTCAAGCTTTATCAGACCGATCTTTCCTTTGATATCACCTCACCCTCTGCCGTACACCTTGCTACCGCTCTCAACGCAGGCTCTGTCTTCTCCTTCGCAAGAGAGCTTGATAAAGCAGGCACCTATTACTTCGTGGTAGTGGAAGACGGCTCCAATCCCGTTGAAAATATTGTTTACGACCGCACCGCTCACAGATTCTCCGTGCAAGTAACCGACTCGGGTTACGGCCAGTTGATGGCAGTTGTAATCAACATGAACAGCGGCGCCGTTACCGCCGCCTCCGCCGACGTTTCCGTCAGCACTCCCTTTGTGAACGCAACCTTCGAGGAAGTCACGGAGAAGGAGGTATTTCTGGCCGGCAACACCACCACCCAGATCGACGGTAAAAAGGTAAGTGCCGGCGATATTCTCACCTACTACATTACCTACACCAACTACACCGGCGAAACGGTTGTGGCTGATATTATGGATACCATTCCCAACCACACCACCTACGTTGACGGCTCCGCCTCCCACGGTGGCACCTACGTTGGCTCTCACGTCAACTGGATCCTGAACGTGGCAAAGGACGAAAGCGTTACCGTTTCCTTTGACGTAAAGGTAAACGAAGAAGAGGCCGTCGTTGCCAACACCGCCGTAATCCGCGACGGTATCAACACCTATCACACCAACGAGGTTGTAAACCACACCGTTGAAGAGGAACTGAAAAAAGACGTATTCTTCCCTGCCAATACCGAAATCAGCATTGACGGTAAGAAGGTTTACGAAGGTGACGAGCTCCTTTACACCATCAGCTTTACCAATGCTTCCACAGAAGCGGCAGATCTGACCATCAACGACGTGATCCCCGCCAATACCACTTACGTGGAAGGCTCTGCCGACAACGGCGGTGTCTACGCAGGCGGCGCCATCACCTGGACCATGAACAACGTTCCCGCCTGGTCCACCGTAGTAGTGACCTTTAAGGTTACCGTTAACAGCGGTATCGGAGCCGAAACCATTCAGAATCAGGCAACGGCTTTCGACGGCGTCAACCATTACACCACCGACGTGGTTACCAATTACACCGTGAAGGACAACGTCGAGAAGAAGGTCGCCCTCGCAAGTGAGCCCACCGTAAACATTGACGGCAAGGCCGTTGAAAAGGGTGAAGTGCTGGTATACACCATCAGCTACAAGAACACCTCTTCTGAAAAGGCAAGCGTTACCATTGAAGATACCGTTCCCGCTTATACCTATTACGTTGACGGCTCTGCCGACAACGGCGGTAGTTATGCCGGAGGCGTGATCACCTGGAATCTTGAGGTCGATCCCGGATCCGAAGTGACCGTAAGCTTCAAGGTAAAGGTAGACGGCAAAAACGGTGATGCAGTTCTGAACAAGGCAACCGTTCTGGAAGGAAAAAACACTTATACCACAAATTCGGTTTCCAACACCGTAACCGTGGAAGAGATCGTTCCTCCCGGACCTCAGACCGGTGACAGAACCAACTTGATCCTTTGGTTTACCCTTCTCTTCGTAAGCGGCAGCGGCGTGATCGCTTCCTCCGTTTACGGCAAAACCAGAAAAGAGGAAAACTAAGCAAAACAAATAGCGGTGGCAGTCACTGCCACCGCAGAAATAAAAGATGCAACGCAGAAGCGTTGCATTTTTTATTTTTAGTGATACTTGGGAAGATAAAAGCCGTGGGCTTCAATAAGCTCATCCACCATAGCCTTGATGGAATCAATATCCAACTCAGCCGCCGTATGGGGATCCAGCATTGCCGCCTGATAGATGGCATCCTTCTTTTTCGTGCGGGCGGCTTCAATGGTCAGAAGCTGAACGTTGATATTGGTCATATTCATAGCCGCACAGACGGTGGGAAGGGCGCCTACGTGACGGGGGTGCACCCCTTTTGTATCAATATCGCAGGGGACCTCCACGCAGGCATCCTCGGGAAGATTTGTGATCAAGCGGTCACGATTCAAGACGTTGCCGCCGATCCGGTAGGGGGTACCCCCGACCAGCGCATCCATAATACCTCTTGCATATTCCTTGGACTGCTCGTGCTCCTTGATGCCCGTTTCAAGCAAGGTCTTATACTCTTTCTGCCACTTTTCCCGTTGATTGATACAGCGGCGCGGGTATTCATCCAAAGGAATATTAAAACGCTGAATCAATTCAGGGTATTTTGATTTGATGTAGAAGGGGTTGTACTCGGCGTTGTGTTCGCTGGATTCGGTACAGTAATAACCGAAATTCAGAATATAATCCAGCCTGATCTTGTCTTTAAATTCAGGATCCGCCATTTTAGCGGGGATCTTCCGGCGGATCAGGGGGTAAAGATCGTTCCCGTCGCGGTCGCGCAGCTCCAGAAGCCAGGCCATATGATTGATACCCGCGATCAGCTCCGTTCTCCCCTCAAGATATTCTTCAAGACCAAGATTTATCAAAAGCTTCTTGGAGCAGACCTGAACGCTGTGGCAAAGTCCCAAAGTATTTACGGCAGTATAGCGCTGAAGATAACCCGAAATCATCGCCATAGGGTTGGTATAATTCAAAAGGAGGGCATTGGGACAGACCGCTTCCATATCTGCGGCAAAATCCTCTAAAACCGGAATGGTGCGCAGAGCACGCATAATGCCGCCAATGCCTAAGGTATCGGCAATGGTTTGGCGCAGGCCGTACTTTTTGGGGATCTCAAAATCGATGACGGTGCAAGGCTCGAAGCCACCGATCTGTACGGCGTTGATCACAAAATCAGCACCGCGCAGGGCATCCTTGCGATGCTCCACCCCGTGGTACAGGCGAATGGTGCCGCGGCTACCCGTAGCGCTCTTCATAGCGTTGAGGATCACTTCGCTCTCCTGCAGGCGTGCGTGATCAATATCATACAAGGCAAATTCCGCATTCTTCAAAAAATCGCTGAGCATACAGTCACCGATGATGCGGCGTACAAAAACGGTGCTTCCCGCACCTAAAAACGTAATTTTCATTATGATACCTCCCTTTTCTTCATTCTATCAAACATAATTAAAAAGAGGGATTGATTTTTGTGTTGATAACTTGTTATAATGTGAGATATTAGGAGGTGGCTTTATGCGGCGGAATGAAATCATCATCAATCGGAAATACCCTGGGCTGAACCCTGTGGTCTTCGGCTTTGAAGACTGTGAGCCCCGCCACTCCTACGGTCCTGCGGTGCGCCCTTATTGGCTTTTTCATTACGTGGTAGCGGGAACGGGAAAATTTCACCGTGATGGCAAGATTTACACCTTGAAAAAAGGTGAGATTTTTGTGATCCCTCCTTATTTGGAGACCTACTACGAAGCGGACAACGAGGATCCGTGGCACTATATTTGGATCGGCTTTACCGCAGAAAGCGACCTTGTGCAGATCCTGGATCTGCCCGTGATCCGTGCCGTGGGGCTCGGGCATATTTTTGAAGAAATGAAGCTGTGCCTTTCTCTGGAAAATGGAAAAAGTGCCTATTTATCCGCAAAGCTTTGGGAGCTTTATTCCGCCTTGCTTGAAACGGGAAAAGCAGAAAACGACTACGTAGAAAAGGCGCTCCACTGTATCCGCGAGGAATACATGACCGATCTTTCCGTAGAGGAGCTGGCACGGCGGCTGAATCTGGACAGAAGCTATTTCAGCGGCCTGTTCAGGGAGAAAATGGGAACGCCGCCCGGCAGATACCTGCACATGTTTCGTCTTGAAAAGGCGGCAGAGCTGATGGTAAAGCACAAAATGTCCCCCAGTACTGCCGCCCTTTCCGTAGGTTTTTCCGATCTGTATCACTTTTCCAAGGCCTTTAAAAAGCACTTCGGCACCTCACCCCGTGCCTGGTGCAATGAACGACTGATATAAAAAAGTTGGCAGAAAATTCTGCCAACTTTTTTGATTATTTCGTTTCAGAATCGGACTCGGGATGACAAAGGAAGCGTTTTTCGCAGGAGGCACAGCCGCAGGAGCAGCTCTTTCCTTTCTTTTTGCTTCGGATCATTGAAAATACGATCAATAAAACCACGAGAACGATAACGGAAATGACGATCAGATCTCCCATCAGAGCCTCCTTTTCAAAACATTATTTTTCCGCACGGTAGCCCTTGCGGAACACGAGATAGAAAAGTGCCGCCAAAACCAGTACTGCCGCCACCGTAAAGATGCTGAAGGGGGTTTCTCCCAGAACGACGCCCACCAGCTGGTAGACGATCAGGGAGATGGCATAAGCAAAGGCGCACATATAGCCGACGGTGATCCAAGTCCACTTTGCATTTCCCATTTCACGCTTAATGGCACCGATGGCCGCAAAGCAGGGGGCACAAAGGAGATTGAAGATCATAAAGCTGTAGGCACGAACGGGGCCGAAATCCGCACGGATCATTTCCCAGATCTCGTTGCCGGTTTCGCTGATCTCGCCGCCGAAATTGTAAAGAGTACCGAAGGTCATAACCACCTCTTCCTTTGCAATGAGACCCGTAGCGGTGGCAACGGTGGCCTTCCATGCCATATCCCCTACCCATCCCAAAGGATAGAAGATCCAGGAGAAGAAGCGGCCCACGTAAGCAAGGAGAGACTCGTTGCTGTTTTCAACGGCTCCGAAGCCGCCGTTTACAAAGCCGTAGGTCTTCAGGAACCAGAGAACGATGGAGCTTAACAGAACGATGGTGGTGGCACGCTTTACAAAATCCCAACCGCGGTCCAAAGTGGTGCGGGTAACGTTGCGCGCGGAAGGAAGGTGGTAGGCGGGAAGCTCCATAACGAAGGGGGCGGGCTTTCCCGAAAAGGTTTTAAATTTCTTCAAGATCACACCTGAGATCACCACAGCCAGAACGCCGATAAAGAAGGCGGAAAGGGCAACCAACGGAGAATTTCCGAAGACAGCACCTGCAAAGAGACCGATGATAGGCATTTTCGCCCCGCAAGGAATAAAGCCCGTGGTCATAACGGTGATCTTTCGATCCGTTTCCTGCTCAATGGTACGGCTGGCAAGAATGCCGGGAACGCCGCAGCCGGTGGCAACCAGCATCGGAATAATGGATTTGCCGGAGAGACCGAATTTACGGAGGATGCGATCCATGATAAAGGCCACGCGGGACATATAACCCACATCCTCCAAAAGAGAAAGGAGCAGAGAGAGCACCAGGATCTGGGGTACGAAACCCAAAACAGCACCCACGCCCGCAACGATGCCGTCCATCACGAGGCCGTAAAGCCAGCCGCTGACACCAAGGCTCGTCAGGATCCAATCAAAGATGCCGGGGATCCACTCACCAAAAAGCACGTCGTTTGCCCATTCGGTACCCATAGTTCCGATAGAAAAGGGGAACGAGCCCATGGCAATGGCATACATCAAAAACATAATGCCCGCAAAAATAGGCAGTGCAAGGATACGGTTGGTAACGATGCGATCCACCCGATCGGAAACGGAAAGCTTCTTGGGGTTCCGCTTTTTTGCCACCTTGGCGGTAAGACTTGTAATGAACACGTAGCGGTCGTTGGCGATGATGCTTTCCGCATCGTCATCCATTACTTTTTCCACGTGAGAAATATCTTTTTCGATATGTTCAAGAACGGCGGGGTCAAGCTTCAGATCCTTTACGACCTTTTCATCCCGCTCAAAGATCTTGACGGCATACCAGCGCTGTCTTTCCTCCGGGAGATGATGTACGGTGGCTTCCTCAATGTGGGCAATGGCGTGCTCCACTTCACCGGAAAAGATGTGAAGATGGGAGGCTCTCTTTTCACTTGCCGCAAGAATGGCCGCCTGTGCTACCTCTTCCATTCCCTCCCCCTTTAGGGCGGAGATCTCATAGATGGGACAGGAAAGAGCCTTGGAAAGAGCAGCGATATCGATCTTTCCCCCGGATTTGCGGACGATATCCATCATATTGATGGCAATGACCACGGGGATCCCCAGCTCCATCAGCTGGGTAGTAAGATAGAGGTTGCGCTCCAGATTGGTGCCGTCAACGATGTTCAGGATCACCTCAGGTCTTTCCTCCACCAAATAATTGCGGGCAACCACCTCTTCCATAGTGTAAGGAGAAAGGGAATAGATGCCGGGAAGGTCTACCACCTCAACGTCTTTATGCTTTTTTACGCTACCGCTTTTCTTCTCCACGGTAACACCCGGCCAGTTACCCACGTACTGGTTGGATCCGGTCAATGCGTTAAACAGCGTTGTTTTACCGCAGTTTGGGTTTCCGGCAAGGGCAATGCGAATACTCATAGGTCTAATCCTTTCTGTTTTGAATTAGCAAAGGCTAACTCAAGGGTAAAAAAATATTCTTATTCGATCTCGATCATTTGGGCATCGTGCTTACGCAGGCTCAATTCATACCCGCGAACACAGATCTCAATAGGGTCACCCAAGGGTGCAACCTTACGCACGTAAACCTCCACGCCACGGGTAATGCCCATGTCCATAATACGGCGTTTTACTGCGCCTTCACCGTGAAGTTTTACCACCTTGGCGGTCTTCCCCACTTTCAAATCCTTCAGGGTTTTCAAGACGTTCTCCTTTCCGTTGCTCTAACAGTTAGCGCCCACTAACTACAGTGGTAGTATACACAAAAAAGCAGTTATTGTCAAGGGTTTTTTGACGAAAAATCAACTTTTTCTTTCTCCATAGGCGTATAGGAAAGCCCCTCCTCCACCCTTCCGGGAGCGGTGATAACGTATCCCCTTTTCTCATAAAAAGAAACGGCTCCGTCGGAAGCGTTGAGAGTAATGCGTTCCGCTTTGACTCTATCCTCAATATATGCAAGCAGTCGGGAGCCGATTCCCTTTCCTGCGTATTCGGGCAACACGTAAAGAAGGAGAATATGCCCTTTTCCCTTAAGCGCCCCCACGGCGACCAGCTCAGCCTCATAAGCTCCGAAGAGACAAATAGAGCCGTCAAAGCAATTCATAAATAAGGAGGGCGGCTCCGTCAGATCGCGGAAGCGCTCCATTCCTTCCATCGAACAGGTATTCTTTTCTGCGTGGTAAAAGCTTTTCCAAAGCACGCGGGATGCCGCGGACAGTTCATCAAAGCCGATTTCCCGAATTTCCATTATATCACCTCTTATTCTATGGTAAACAACGATGACCCCTTTTGTCAAGAAAATGCGGAAAAATGCGAAAAAACTCTTGAAAGATCACAGATTTTGCAGTATACTGTTCAGTATCAAAAACCTATCGAATATTCTCAGGAGGAATACCATGAATCAGAACATGCGTCCCGAAGATATGAAACGGATCACCACCAAAGAGTTGGCCGATGCCTTCATTGAAGAGCAGGTCAAGCTGGTACGTCAGCAGGTTGGTGACAAAAAAGTTCTTCTTGCCCTTTCCGGCGGTGTTGACTCTTCCGTTGTTGCCGCTCTTTTGATCAAAGCCATCGGTAAACAGCTGGTTTGTGTTCACGTAAACCACGGCCTTATGCGCAAAGGCGAAAGCGAGCAGGTAATCGAAGTGTTCGGCAAAGAATTGGATGCCAATCTGGTTTACGTTGATGCCACCGACCGTTTCCTGGATCTTCTCAAGGGCGAAGCAGACCCCGAAAAGAAGCGCAAGATCATCGGCGGCGAATTTATCAAGGTGTTTGATGAGGAAGCAGCAAAGCTTGAAGGAATCGAATTTCTCGCTCAGGGTACCATTTACCCCGATATTTTGGAAAGCATCAAGGCAAAAGAAAGCGGTAAGCCCGTAAAATCCCATCATAACGTAGGCGGTCTGCCTGAAGATATGAAAATGGAGCTGGTCGAGCCCGTTAAGCTTCTCTTTAAGGACGAAGTACGCGTGGTTGGCGAAGCGCTGGGTCTTCCCCACGCTATGGTTTACCGTCAGCCCTTCCCCGGCCCCGGTCTGGGCGTGCGTTGCCTGGGTGCCATCACCCGTGACAGACTGGCTGCCCTTCGAGAAGCAGACGCCATTCTCCGCGAAGAATTTGATATTTGCGGCCTTGCAGAAAAGGTTTGGCAGTACTTCATTGCCATTCCCGATATGAAGAGCGTTGGCGTTCGCAACGAAATGCGCTACGAGGGCTGGCCCGCCATCATCCGCGCCGTCAATACCACCGATGCCATGACCGCCACCATCGAAGAGATCCCCTACGCCGTGCTCCACAAGATCACCCAGCGCATTACAAACGAAGTCGAAGGTATCAACCGCGTTCTCCTCGACCTCACCCCCAAGCCCACCGGCACCATCGAATGGGAATAATACCAAAAACGCTGAAAGCCCGCATAAATACTGGGTTTTTGAGGTTTGAAAAAGCCTCGTGACAACGTTTTGACAACAATTTCAGATTATCCATAAATAAAGAGCTAACAGATTTTTGTTACAAAGTCTGTTAGCTCTTTTTTGTTATTATAATGCTTCTTCTGCAAAGCACTTTATTTCAATCTTGCTTGCATTTTCTCTATGAGCTTGGCGGTACGTTTCAATATTTGCTTCTAACCTAGGTAATTGGTCTTTGGTAGTGACGAGTACAGCTATACATCTAAAATTGCGATGAGCTATTGTTTCGTAGTTGATACCTGCGTCGTAAAAATTATCTAGGAAATCATATAGGCGTCTTGCGATACCTGCTGCGGTACTCCAATACTTTATTTCAACGATTAGATCAATATTGTCTCGCTGTGATACACCAATAAAATCGTATTTATGCTTTCCAATTCCAATGTTGCGCTTGAAACTATATCGTCTTCCATACATCTTTGTGAAGTAATTGAAGCACATTTCTTCAATTTCAATATATTTTTTCATTCGGCTTAAATGACTATCCACAGGTGCATTTTCAACATTGGTAGATTCAGTAGGAGTATCCTCTTTTGTCTCAGCTTCGATTTTCTCTGTTACTTCTTTGTTGTTCATTTCTAAAACCGCAAGTGACTGCAGCGTGGTTTCGGCATCAAGCTTTTTATCAAGGTTTTTTTGAACGCCAACCCACTTACATATACCGAATATAAGCAGAAAAATTCCCAGGAGAATTAAAGCGGCGGCAACCCACGGAAAAACGACAACAAAATAGGAAGCTAATTGTTCACGCTGCTGAACCATTTGCAACGAAAAAGCAGAAAGAGCATCGAAGTCAACTTGGCTTATCAGTATCAATTCCGAATTGAACAAAAAAACGAGAACGGCAACTGGTAGTACGATAAGTACGATTCCAAGAGAGACGAGAAATTTATATAGATTATCATATTCTAGATTACTCATAAGACATCCTCTTGTTTCTTAGAATTACGAAGTTCGTCAAGAGCATCCCTTGTGCGCTGTGCCTCTACTTCGGGATATGTATAACGCCAACGATCATATTCCTCTTTGCTAATTTCACCATTGCGGTACTTCTCTGCTTCTTTCTGCCAAGAAGTAAAACGCTCAAGCAAAGAAATGTAAGATGTTCCTCTGTTTTTATCAAGGCGAATACAAACCTCGTCATCGAGCTTGTCAATCTTCAAGCCGTAAATGTCCTCTAACGCAAAGAGCGTATGCATAAAGCCGAGATCCGTA
>JAFWZW010000009.1 GCA_017517325.1 Clostridia bacterium
GAGAAAACAGACAAGTATTTTTATTAAAATATCTCCCATAATGTATCTCCATTAACTTCTTATTTATCGATGAGATTATTATATCATTTTTCGCATCTTTTCTCAATCCTTTTTCTTTGTTTACTGCGGTACAAAATTTGTTTTGCGAAAGGCCTTGACTTTAGGCGGAACAAGAGTTACCATATGAACGACAAAAAACACCTCGGATGCGGCGAGAGCTGCATTCGGGGTGTTTTGCTTGACCACAGTTAGTCCACTTCATTTCTCAACTTGAACAACCACAAAAAACATTCAACACTTTGTTGAATCAAGTCTTACTGCATTCGCCAAAGTGTTTCTTGATCGTTTGCGCAAACAGCTCATAAGGAACTATCCACTCCTCTTTGCCGTTTATCTTTCTCGTCTGAGGCATTTCATTGACTTCTCGGTTGATTTTTCTGGTATGTAAAATACCGCCCTTAATATAGTCATAAAAACGGTATCCGTCCCACGCCCAACGCGATTGTACTCCATTCAAGCTGGCAATCATGCTTTTATCCGTTATCCGATCAAAGCACACCAGAGGAGCGGCAGCAAAGTAGTTCTTTAGCGCTTGCTCCATACCCGAATCCTCGGCATACAGATCCAGCAGGTAATGCGCAACCGCATCCCCCACACATTCAAGATCCTTTACTTTCAAATCCACCAGAAAAATGACCAGTTTCGTTTCAAAGTGCATAATTTGCAAGCACTTTCTTCGATCGAAGTAAAACAGCTTACATCCCCATTCAAACAATCGATTTCCGCGTTCCCGATTTACGACTGCTCGAACGAACGGCGCCAACTCGGATTCGAATTGTTCCGGAGTTTTCAGCTTATAGCGCTGTAACGTTTCTTTTGTGGCATAATAAATCATTCCTAAACTCCACCCAATTTTTATTTTACGCTTTAACACATCTTCGTACATATCCATTGCGCTGTCATCAAGAAGAAATTGCCCGATACCGATATAGAGAATACCGTTGTCATCGTGCCACGGAATAATATTGTCTTTTACTACTACGATCTTCTTAAAAGAGTCGCCGACACGGTTGAGAGACCTAACTTCCTGCTGACGGTTTCATCGCTAACACTCACTTGTCTTTCGCTTTTGAAAGTCTTCAATATCTTTCCTAAATTGGATCAATTTTTGAAGGTGCCTTATTTGGCACCCCCTCTTTTTGTTTTAATTTCTCTTCCACGATATTTGCTTTGACTCGCTCGATCATCTCGGCGAGTTTTATTTGGCACTGCTCTTTCGTTTCAGCGTAGATATTGAATTTCTTTCGTTTGCCGCCGGGAATCGTTTCATCAGGTGGCGGGCATATTGTGTTTGTCGGCGGTGGCGGGGTTGTCGATCAATTGACCCTGCTCGCTGAAGCGAGAGCCGTGGCAAGGGCAATCCCAGGAATGCTCGGTGGGGTTATATTTGAGGGCGCAGCCCAGGTGCGGGCAACGGGGCACGGTGGGAGTGAGAAGCCCTGCAAGAGATTCCAAGGCGTTGAGGGCAAGCTGTGGGTGCAGGACGGTACGTGACGGATCAAAGACGGGAGCGTAAGGGGTTGACCTGCCTTGGACAAGATCGCAAAGAAGATCGGCAGAGACCATTGCGTTTGTCATTCCCCATTTATTGAAGCCCGTTGCCACAAATACGTTGGGTGTGGATATAGCGTACTGCCCGATATAGGGAATACCATCCAGTGACATACAGTCCTGCGTTGCCCACTTTCCCACAATGACGGCGTTTTTGTAATGCTTTTTAGCAAAGGCTTCAAGCTCTTGCCAACATCCACCTTTTTTTCCCGTTCGGTGACCGCCGCCACCCAAAAGCAGAAGATCGCCGAAGGAGCGAAAGGAAAGGCCTGTATCGGATTCATCCACGTACATTCCCTTCGCTTCCCGCGCACCTTTCAGGGCAATGACATACGAACGGTGCTGGTAAAGCTTCAGGGGATAGAATCCGTGCTTATTGAGTATAGGAAAATGGGTGGCAACAATCAATTTTTCATAGCGGATCACGCCGCGATTCGTACGCACCTTTCCGGGCATTAGTTCAAGCACTTTGGTATGCTCGTAAATGGGAAGTCCATTCCCTATGGCATACAGAAATTTCAAAGGGTGAAACTGTGCCTGTTCTTTCACAAGCGCGGCTCCTGCCACAGAAAACGGTAGCTCGGGGGCATCCGAATACTCTGCGTTTACCCCCAAGCTATTGAGCGCGGTGATCTCCCTTTCAATTTTTTTACGGCTTTGGAGGGAATACACGTAGGAATCACGCTTTTCATAATGGCAGGGGATCGTTCGGCAGAGCTCTCCGTACGTCTCCCCTGCTTTGATCTGCGCTTCCAGATAGAGCTTCGCCATATTCTTACCATAGCGGCAAATCAACGGATCGTAAACGACGCCGTGCTGCAGGGTGATCTTTGCCGTTGTATGCTTCGTAATGCCGTTACCGATCTCTGCTGCTTCCACCAACATACAATCAACACCTGCATTTTTTAGTTTATAGGCACACAAAACTCCTGCAAGACCACCGCCGACGATCAAGACCTCTGTTTTTTTATTCCCGTTCAAGGCTTGAAAGCCTGTTTTCGGTGCATCCTTTTCCCAAATAGATTCCATTCGTTTCCCTCCAAATTTTTAATAGGATTATTATTCCATTGAAAAAAGGACACTATACAAAAAGATAAAAAAGGGATCCTTCGGACGTTTTGTTCCCAAGAATCCCTTCAGTTTCAGGGCTTTGTGTTACAGGTTATCAGGCTGATTATTTTGCCTGCTCAAGAGCGAGGGTCTCGGTGGTGGTGTCACAAACCTCGCTGGGGCCAAAGTACTGGATGGCACCGGGATATACGTAGCAGGTTTCAACCTTCCACTCATCGCGGTGAGCGGCAAAGAACTTGAAGGGCTTGCCATCAAGCTCTACCAAAGCCTTACGGATAACGGGCTTATCCTTGCCGTTTCTTCTTTCAATGTTCATCATCTTGGTAATGGGCATACCGCCTGCAACCCACTCTTCCGCAGGCTTGGAGAGGTTGGAGACCTTGGAAAGGTAGCCGGTATAGCCGTACTGAATGAGCATAAAGGCGTTGTAGCCCAGAGAGTAGCAGTAGTCAGCATCAAAATTGGAGGGGAATGCGCAGCGGCCTTCGTAGCCCAGGAAGTGATGGAGGGGGGAGAATTTGCCGTTGTAGGTGCCTGCGGCCTTGCGGGCAGCAAGGTTATCCTTTACCAGCGCGGAGAAGAGCTTCTCGGATTCGATGAGGGAAACCTGAACGTTACCGTGGGGGTCACGCTCAAGGAAGAGCTGCTGCTGGATGGATTCGGGAAGAATGGCAAACACTGCCATAGATTCGGGAGTCAGGCCTGCTTCGATGAAGGCGTACTTATCCTTCCAGGTGGGAAGTGCATTAAACTCTGCGGTCTTTTCCCCTGCCAGAAGCTCGTTGATCTCGGCAATGAGAACGGAAAACTCGGGAACAAATTCTACGATGCCCTCGGGAATGATGGCAACGCCGAAGTTCCAGCCCTTTGCGGCACGGGTGGCAACGGAATCGGCAATGTAATCTGCCAGCTGAGCCAGAGACATCTTCTTGGCGGCAACCTCTTCGCCGATGAGGCAAACGTTGGGGCGGGTCTGCAGAGCGCATTCCAGTGCAACGTGAGAAGCGGAACGACCCATTACCTTTACAAAATGCCAATACTTCTTGGCAGAGTTGGCATCACGGCCGATGTTACCGATAATCTCGGAATAGGTCTTGGTGGCGGTATCGAAGCCGAAGGAGCACTCGATATCTTCATTCTTAAGGTCACCGTCGATGGTCTTGGGGCAACCGATCACCTGAACGCCGGAGTTATTTGCGGCAAAGTATTCAGCCAAAACGGCAGCGTTGGTATTGGAATCGTCACCGCCGATGATAACGATGGCGTTGATGCCGTGCTTCTTGCAAACGTCAGCCACGATGGCGAACTGCTCTTCGGTTTCCAGCTTCGTTCTGCCCGAGCCGATGATATCGAAGCCACCGGTGTTGCGGAACTTGTTGATGTATTCGTCGTCAAAGATCACGTAATCGTCTTCCAAAAGACCGCTGGGGCCGCCCTTGAATCCGTAGAGAACGTTCTGGGGATCGGTGGCCTTCAGTGCATCGTAGAGGCCGCAGATCACGTTGTGACCGCCGGGAGCCTGACCGCCGGAGAGGATCACGCCCACCACCTGCTTCTTGACTTCGGCAGTATTCTTACCGATCTGGAAGGTGATCTCGTTTTTGCCGTAGGTATTGGGGAACAGCGCCTGAATCTTCTCCTGATCGGCAACGCTTGCGGTTGCTTCGCCGTTCTTTACACAGATCTCGGAAATACCCTTGCGGAGCATACCGGGAAGCTTGGGGTTATACTGGTATCTGACAGTCTGAAGGGGGGAAAGTTTCATCTAAATACAACTCCTTAACTTTAAAAAATCAATTTCTTACATTATACTTCATCTTTCGACAAAAGTAAATAGCATTTTTCGAAATTCCGTTCAGCCTTTTTGGGGAACGGGGCGGTGCTTAGCGGTGTAGTCACTGACGGTGATCTTAATGACCGTTACCACGGAGACCATTCTGTCGTCAAACTCAAAATCCTTGCCCGTCTGGGTCTTCATCAAAACGGAAAGGCCTTTTTTCTTTCCTTCTGTATCCTCCACAAGCTCTGCGATGCCGCGCCCCATAATAGAAGAATAGCCGATGCCGTAATGGCAGGCGGTCTTCCCTTCAAAGGGGACCAGATCCGTATCGATCTCCACAAAAACCTTGGGGTTGACACGGAGAATATCCAGCTTTCTTCCTTCTTTTGCACCATGGAGGTAGAGGGTCAGCTTGCCGTTTTCCATAGTATAGCCGTAGTTCATAGGAACGATATAGGGCTCGCCGTTATCCACCATCCCCACGTGTACGATCTTGGCGCGGTCTAAAATACCCAGGATCGCGGCGGGATCGGTAACCTCACGTTCTCTTCTGGTAATGCCCTGTTTCATATTCATACCTCGTTTCTTTTATGGTTTATATCATAGTTGGTGACTGCCTGAGAAAATACCCTTCCTCCTGCTGAAGGGGAAATGCCATGGAATAGATCTCATCTGCCAGATGGCAAAAGCTTGCCTGACGAACCAGTTTCGGATCCTTGGCACGCAGAGCGTGGGCAGGCTTTGTAAAAACGGGGATACTTCCCTTCTCCCGTATTTCACCTAAAAGCGCCCTGCCTTTTTCACGGGCACCCAAAACCTGAGTAAAGGCGGGGATCTCCTTTTCCGCGTGGCGGGGAATGCCACACAGCAAGGCAGTCAGACCGCGACGAATGCGGGAATCGGTAAAGCTGGGATTTTTCATTTTTTGCACCAGCTCCTCCAGGGTAGCACAGCCGCCCCCGTAGCGCTTGGCACGGTGACAAAGAGCGGAAAAGCCGTAAAGTTCCGATAGCTCCTTGGGAGAGCGGGTCTTTAAAAGATAAAAAATAATTTGGGAAAGGGCTTCCATATCCACGGGGAAGCATCCTCTCTCACGGTCTTTTGCCATTTCATCGAGGGTAGCTTTGGGAAGTAGGTATGCGGGATCCGAGCCTTCCAGGATCATACGGCGAACAGCGGTGGCGGAGGCAAAGGAAACGTCGGTCCTTTCACTGCGGATCCCCTCCCCTTTCCGCAAGATAGCATAGGGGCGGATGGGGGCATTTTCACGGCGGATCGCCAAAAGATACTCCACTGCAAGGGAGGCATTGGCAGAGGATAAAATCGGCTCTTTGCCGTATTTTTCTTCGTAAACAGACTGACGTGCCGACGGATACCCTACCCCTTTGTGCTCAGCCTGATAAGCTTTCATTGCCGCTGAAAAGGAGGGATCGGAGAGGCGGCTTGCGCAGAGCGAGAGTTCCTCCACGGAATCCACCTCGCTTCCGAAGGCTATGGTATCGCATACCCCAAGGCGGGACAGAATGGAAACGGAGCTACCCGCAAAGGCTTCGGCTGAAAGGGAGGAAAAAGGAAACGGAAGCTCCAGCACCAGATCGGCACCGCCCTCCAGTGCGGCACGGGCGCGGCTGTATTTTTCCTGAATGGCAATACTACCCCTTTGAACGAAATTGCCGCTCATCAGGCAGAGGATCGCCTTTTCGGGGAAAGCAGAGCGCACCTGTTCCAAAAGATACGCGTGCCCCTTGTGAAAGGGATTAAATTCGCAAATGATGCCGACCGCGTTCATAGTGCCTCCTTTACTTTTTTTCAGATTCGTGATACAATGCGGATATTCAAAGGGAGATCGTTATGGAAATCAAAACTTGTCTTTGGGATCATTTAAAACAGACTGAAAAGAATATCGTCATTTACGGCATGGGGGACGGATGCGACAAGATCCTTTCCGTTTGCCGTGAAAAGGGCATTCCCGTAAAAGGGATCTTTGCAAGTGACGAATACGTGCGGAACAAGGTGGTGCACGGATTCCCCGTTACCTCCTACGCCAAGGCGAAGGAGACCTTCGGAGATATGATCGTGCTTCTTGCCTTCGGTGTTTTTCGCCGTGATATGATGAAGCGGATCCTTGAAATAGCAAAAGAAACCGAGCTTTACGCGCCGGAGGTTCCCCTTTTCGGCGGCGGTCTTTTTGACGCGGATTATGATTCCGCACACAAAGAAGAGCTTTTACAGGTAGAGGAAATGCTGGCAGACGAAGCCTCCCGTCACGCCTTCCGCTGTCTTTTGGAATACAAGCTCACGGGCAGGATCCATCCGCTTGTGGAATGCGAAACGGATAAAACGGAGGATCTTTTAAATCTGGTTCCCTATTCACCGGGGGATCATTACGTGGATCTGGGGGCTTACGATGGAGACACTGCCTTGGAATGGGCCACCCTTCACCCCGATTACGGCAGTATCACCGCAGTGGAGCCGGGAAAGAAAACCGTTTTAAAGCTGAGGCAGAACTGCGCGCATCTTCGAAGCTTTACCGTTTTGGAAGGCGCCTGCTGGAACGAGGATACCCCCCTCGCCTTCAACGGAAAAAGCGGCAGAAGCGCTGCGGTGGCACCGGAAGGAAAGGACACCGTTCAGGGAATCTGCCTTTCGCGGCACGTGCAACGGGCCGATTTTATTAAATTCGACGTGGAAGGGGCGGAAAAGGAGGCCTTGGAGGGAGCGGCAGAATTGATCCGCAGAGAAAAACCCACCCTTCTTGTCAGCTGTTATCACCGCACGGAGGATCTGTTTGCCCTGCCCCTGCAGGTAAAAAAGATCTTACCCGAATATCGGGTCTATTTGCGCCATTGGCCTTATATCCCCGCCTGGGACACGGTATTCTTCTTTACAGCAAGATAGATAAAAAGGATTTTGCGCCAAGGCGCAAAATCTTTTTTTGTTTTCAGAGGCTGACCTCGTCAATGTTTTTGGTAAAGGAAGCGATATAATGCTCCAAAAAATACTCTACCTCAGGCATATCAAGGGCGTGAAGCCCTTTTTCGTTGTACGCAAGAGCAGAGGAAAACTCACGGTTTCCGCGCTCAAGCTCCTGAAGGCATTTGATATAAGCGCAGAGCTTATCAGCCCCTTTTACAATGCGCTTCTCCTCCCGGGAAAGCTCCATAAGGCCGGCATAAACTTCCGCGGTCTCTTCATCCAGAAGGGAGAGCATTTTCTGCAGGCTGATGCGCTCGATCTCTTTATAGGATTCCTTGATTCCATCGTTATAATACTTAACAGGGGTGGGAAGATCACCCGTGAGCACCTCATTCATATCGTGAAAAAGGGCGGCAGACAGGAGACGATCGGGATCCAGCTTTTTGCCGAAATGACGATTGCCGATAATGGCCAGAGCGTGGGCGAGAACGGCGCATTCCATAGAATGCTCGCTGAGATTCTCGCTTCTCGTATTATACATCAGACCCCAGCGGGTAATATTCTTCATTTGAAACAGCAGAGCGTAAAAATCACCGTTATGATTCATTATGATTCCTCTTCATTTTTTCGTTTTTCAGCCAACTGGCAAAGCTTTTTCAGGCGATGATTCAGCCCGGATTTGGTAATGACCTCCTCCGAATGAGTCACCAGCTCTCCAAGGCTCACCTCAGGGTGGGAAAGGCGCAATTTTGCCGCGGCTTGCAGAGCTTGGGGAAGAAGGGACAATTCCCCCACCTCCTCAAGATAGCGAATGGCGGCAATGGTATTCTGGGCACTGTTTACCGTGCGACCCAGATTGGCACCGTCAAAATTCTGTCTGCGGTTGATATTGCCCCGAAGGCTTTTATCGATGCGGCTATTCATCAGATCAAGGGCAAACCTTTGCGCTCCCATAACGGAAAGGAGATCTTCGATCTTACTGCTTTCCTTCAAGTACAAAAGATACCCCTTCTTATCGGATTTCATTTTCGGGTATACGTCAAAGGAATTGAGAACCTCGGAAAGCTCCCGCCCTTCCTCCTCGCTTGGAGTAAGAATAGCGGCGTGATACCCTTTTTCGGGATTTAAGATGGTGCCGTGAGAAAGGAAGGCTCCGCGGATATACAGGATGCGGCAACGCTCGCACCCTTCAAGAGGGAGGGCTTCCGGATCGGCGAGGATCCGCTCCTTGGTACCCAAAGGCAAGGAGAGGATCGCACCTTTGTAATTTCCCCGTTCTCTGGGAAGGGGGCGTGCTTCCACGTCGTAGGTGCGGATCAAAAGGTACGCCACGATCTCAAGAAGAGCCTCGCGGTCCGACGAGAGCACCTGCATATCCCCTTCACGATGGCAAAGGGAAAGAAAGACAGATCGGAGAAAGGCTTTGGAGCAACAGCTCTTCCATTTGACACGGCTGTTTTCCCCGATGCCCAGCTCCTCCAGACTTTTTTCACATAAATAGGATTTAACAGAAGATGAAAAGCTTTCCATTCTTCCTCCGATTTCTAACGGATCAGGCGAACCTCACACTCGAGGGTGATGCCTTCCTTCTCCAGGATCTTACTTTGAATGCGCCCGATCAATTCCAGAATATCGGCGCTGGTTGCCTGATGATAATTAATAACGAAGCCCGCGTGCTTTTTCGATACCATCGCGCCTCCAACGGAAAAGCCCTTCAGCCCCGCTTCGTCGATCAGCTGTGCCGTAAACCTGCCCGGATAACGCTTAAAGGTGCTGCCTGCACTGGGGTATTCAAGGGGTTGTTTTTCCACACGCCTTGCCATCAGGTCTTCCATTACGCCGCGAATATCATCCAGATCTCCGCTTTTCAGGGAAAAGGTGGCGGAAAGGATCACCGCACCGTTTTTTTCAAAAATACTGGTTCGGTAGCCCATTTCAAGGGCATCTGCCCCACAGGTCTGCACCTCTCCCTCGCGGGTAACAAAGGTGACGCTTTTTAAAATATCCTTACACTCGCCGCCGTAGGCACCTGCGTTCATAAAGACGGCACCGCCAACGGAGCCGGGAATGCCGTAAAAAAACTCCATTCCCGAAAGAGAATTCTTCTGCGCCAGCACCGCAAGACCCGTAATGGAGGCTCCTGCAGAGGCGGTAATCTCCGTACCGGAAATGCACGTCTCCTTCATTTTTAGAAGAGAGAGAATCACTCCGTCGTAGCCGTGATCCTCCGCAATGACGTTAGAGCCGTTGCCTAAAACGAAAAAGGGCACATTCTCCTTCACCAGCAGCGGGAGCAATGCGATCACTACGGCTTCTTTTTTGGGAAACAAAACGAGAGCAGGCCCACCCGTTCGGAAGCTTGTAAGGGTAGAAAGGGAGTGGTTGGGCGAGATCTCGTAATCAGTTTCGCAAATGATCCCTTTTTCGCAGAGCCCCGCAAGGAGCACTTCCAGACGATGAAGAAGAGACGTATTCATCGCCAAAGGAGAGCGGCACCGATGATGCCCGCGTCATTGCCCAGCTCCGCTTTTTTCAAAACGGTTTTCTTTTCACACATACGGGAATACTGCTCTTTTTCCAGAATGGCGCGGACGGGAGCCAGAAGGGCTTCCCCTTCGGCTGAAATACCGCCACCCACGGAAATGATCTCAGGCTGGAAGATATTGACCATATTGGTGATGCCGCAACCGAGGTAGGAGGTGAAGCGATCCAGCACGCGCTGAGCCGCGGCGTCCCCTTTTCTCCAGGCATCGAAGGCAGTCCTGCCGTCGACTTCCTTTAGTTCTCCCCCGCACTCCGCCCACATCAGGCTTTCGGGGGTCTTTTCCATTTCTTCTCTTGTCATACGGCAAAGGGCGGTGGCGGAGCTATAGGTCTCCCAGCAGCCGCGTCTACCGCAGGAGCAGGGGTAACCGTCCTTCTCAATGACACAATGCCCCAATTCCGCACCTGCGAAATTGAAGCCGTGGAAGATCTTACCGTCGATGATCACACCGCCGCCTACGCCCGTCCCCAACGTGATGAAAACGGAGGTGGCACAGCCCTTGGCGGCGCCCGCCTCTGCCTCGCCCTTGGCGGCGCAGTTGGCATCATTCTCAAGGCCGATCTTGGGAATGCCGGTTCGCTTTTTCAGATCCTCCACAATATTGAAATTCAGAAAGGAAGGGAGATTGCAGGAATACTCGATCACCCCGGTCTCCGCATTGGCGATCCCCGGGGAGGCAATGCCGCAAAAAGCAACCTCGCTCTTTTTGACACCGCCCTGAAGGATCACTTCCTCCACCAAGGCCGCCATATCCGCCATAATTTCCCCCGCTCCTCTTTGGGCACCGGTCTTACAGCTTTTTTTAAGCAAGAGCTTTCCTTCCACGTTCACAAGTCCGCAGGCGATGTTGGTACCGCCCAGATCAATACCGATATAATACATTCTCATTCTCCTCCCAACTGCTTCATCAGTCTTTCATTTAGTTCTTCGGCGGTGTTGAAGCCCATAAGCTTCTGCCGCATATTCATCGTAGCGATCTCAATGATCAGCGCCAGGTTTCTACCGGGGCGCACGGGAATGGTAACAGAGGGGATGCGGATTCCCATCAGTTCAGTATATTCCGTATCCATACCCAATCTTTCATAAGATTTTCCCTGCTCCCAGGGCTCAAGGTTAATGACCAGCTCGATCTTCTCCGTATCCTTTACGGCACCCATACCGAACAGACGGCAAACATCTACCACGCCGATGCCGCGAAGCTCTACGTAATGGCGGATCATTTCAGGAGCGGAGCCGATGAGGGTGCGGTCCGAGACCCGCTTGATCTCCACGGCGTCGTCGGCGATCAGGCGGTGGCCGCGCTTCACAAGGTCGATGGCGGTTTCACTTTTACCGACCCCCGAATCACCAAGCAACAGAACACCTTCTCCGTAGACCTCCACCAATACACCGTGGCGGGTCATCCTCTCTGCCAAGGCAACGTTGAGCTCCGAGATGATCCCTGCCATAAAATAGGAGGTATCACGGTCGGTGGAAAGGAGAGGCACGCCGTATTTTTGAGCAAATTCCACTGCGCAGGGTACCGGCTCCTGCCCTTGGCAGAGCACGACGCACACGGGCTTTTTTTCAATCAGGGATAAAATTGCCTGTTCCCGCTTCTCCGCAGTCAGCTCTCTAAGAAATTCATATTCCGTTCTTCCCAGGATCTGTATGCGGCCGGGATCGAAATACTCGTGAAATCCCGCCAGGAACAAGCCCGGGCGGTTTACTTCTTTGTGATAAATCTTTTTTTTGCGATCCTCAGGGGTGGCAACCAGTTCCTTTAAGTTGAACTTATCAATGATCTCACCTAAGGTAATATAATACTGTTCAGCCATAAAAAACCTCCCATTGATATTCCATTTTATTCTATCATAAAAATACGTACTTTTCAATGGGAAAAGCATAAAAAACCAACGGGAGTGCAAACTATTGAAAAAGAAAAAGGAGCCGACTATGAAAAAAATCAAGATCAATCCAAAAGACAAGCGCCCGCGACCCGTAGCTGAAACGGGCCCCAGTGATATGATCCGCCTTCCGCCCAGCCGCACCGATCCCGAAGGCTGGTACACGGGCTTGCCTATGGACTGGTGGGATAAGCCCGTGCAGGATGCGGACGATCTTTGAAAAGTGCAGCTGACCGCTGCATTTTTTCAAAAAACTCTTTTCAAAAAGAAAAAAGTGTGCTATACTGCAATCAGTTAAACTCATATTAAAAATATCAGGAGGCCTTATGAAAACTACCAAGTACACGGGTACCCAAACCGAAAAGAATCTGGAAGCCGCTTTTGCAGGCGAAAGCATGGCGAGAAATAAGTATACTTACTTTGCTTCCAAGGCAAAAAAAGAAGGCTTTGAACAGATCGCCGCGCTTTTCCAGAAAACCGCCGATAACGAAAAAGAACACGCAAAAATGTGGTTCAAGGAGCTGCAGGGCATCGGTGATACCGCAGAGAACCTTCTTGCTGCTGCCGAGGGTGAAAACTACGAGTGGACCGATATGTACGAAGGCTTTGCCGTGACCGCCGAACAGGAAGGCTTCCACGAGCTTGCCGCAAAATTCCGCCTGGTTGCCGCTGTTGAAAAGCATCACGAGGAGAGATACCGCGCGCTTTTGAAAAACGTTGAGACTGCGCAGGTATTCGAAAAGAGCGAAGTAAAGGTATGGGAATGCCGCAACTGCGGACACATCGTCGTGGGTACCAAAGCACCCGAGATCTGCCCCACCTGCGCTCATCCCCAAAGCTATTTCGAGATCCACGCAGAGAATTATTGAGAATTTGGAACGAAATTCACAAATTAATCTTGACAAAATTTGTCGTTTGTACTAAAATAGCGCTATCAAAAGAGAAAGATGCAAGGGTTCCTCTTGCATCTTTTTTGCTTTTCAGCATAAGATGATAGAATCAAACTCGAAAGTGAGGACTTTTTATGGATCTGATCGTGATTGCTTTTCGCTGTGCGGTGGCTGTGATCATAGGTCTTGTCATCGGTGTGGAAAGAGCAAAGCACGGACGTGCCGCCGGCATGCGCACACACGTATTGGTCTGCCTTGGCTCCGCGATGACCGCTATGACCGGTATTTACATACACGACGCCTTCGGAACGGGTGACGTATTCCGCCTTTCCGCACAGGTTATTTCAGGCGTAGGTTTTTTGGGCGCCGGTATGATCATTCTGAAAAACGACAACGTCATTATGGGTCTGACCACCGCCGCGGGGGTTTGGGCCACCTCCACCTTGGGAATCGCCATCGGCTTCGGCTTTTACGCAGGCGCGCTCATTGCCACGGCGCTGTTTCTCATCACCCTGACCCTGTTTGTAAAATTTGAACGGCGCAAAAAGAATACCGAGGTGCTCTACCTTGAGATCGACGATATGAAATGCACCAACGCCGTTATGGATGAGATCCGAACTCTTGCAGGAAACGACGTGGTCTTCCGCGTTTTGGCCGCAAAGTCCGCCCAGCCCGGATACTTAGGGCTTGAGGTGGTGCTGGATCGTAGAAAGCATCTTTTGCCTGAAGACATCTGCAAGCTTGAGCACGTTTTGTTTGCCGTTGAGCAATAAGAAACAGCACACTAAAAGTGAGATTATCATGGATCGTTTAAAGAATATTGATCTTTTTCTGTTCGATATGGACGGTACTCTGTATATCGGAAATCAGCTTTTTCCCTTTACCCGCGAGCTGCTGCAAGAGATCGTTGCCGCCGGAAAAAAATATCTGTTTACCACCAATAATTCCTCCAAAAGCCCTGCCGATTACGTAAAAAAGCTGGCGAAGCTGGGGATCGAAGCCACCGAAGAGGATTTTTACACTTCCTCTCAGGCAATGGGGCATTACCTTTCGGTCCATCACCCCGGAAAACGTCTTTACGTTTGCGGCACCGAATCCTTAAAGGAACAGCTTCGGGGCTGTGGCTTTACGGTAACGGAAAAGCCCGAGGAAACGGAATGCATCGTAATGGGCTTCGATATGGAATTGACCTTTCAAAAGCTGGATGATATCAGCCGTATGCTTTGCACCCGCTCTCTTCCTTATCTTGCCACCAATCCCGATCTGGTCTGCCCCACGGAATATGGCAGTGTGCCGGATTGCGGAAGCGTTTGCACCATGATCCAAAACGCCACCGGGAAGACTCCGATCGTCATCGGAAAGCCCTCTCCCCTGATGATGGAGCTTGCTATGGAAAAGATGGGCTTTGACAAAGCCCGTACCGCCGTGGTAGGCGACCGCATCTATACGGATATCAAAAGCGGCCTGAACGCAGGGATCCTCAGCGTTCTTGTAATGAGCGGTGAGACCGATGAAAAAATTCTCGCTGCCTCCCCCGAAAAGCCCGATCTGATCCTGGCAGACGCAGGAGAGATTCTGCGCATTCTGAAAGAAGAAAAATTAAAAGGTTAAAGCCACGCAGAACGGAACAAAAATAACGGAATTTTCGGATCTTTCCCGTAGTTTTACGAAAAAAGTATTGACTTATGGCAAAAAAATGATAAAATTACAATTAATGAAATTCGTACTTAAGGAACCAGCTGACTGTAGGGAGGCAGGTTCCTTTTTGCTTTTTTGGAGATAAAATGAAAAAGATTGACCCCGTAGTTTTGAAGGAAACCAAATATATTTCTATCTGGGTACTGATTCTGAGTGCGCTGATGCAATCGGTTTTTCTGATCATCGGAAAATGGGATCATACCGTGCTTTTAGGCAATCTTTTAAGTGGCAGCGCCGCCATTCTGAATTTTTTGTTGATGGGGATCGGCATTGCAAATGCGTTGGAAAAAGATGCGGAGGACGCAAAAAAAGCTATGAAGCTTTCCCAGTCCTACCGTTTTTTGTTCCTTGCGGCGGTGGTAGCTTTGGGTGCCACTCTCCCCTTTTTTAATCTGTGGACCGTTCTGATCCCGCTTCTCTTTCCGCGGGTGGCCATTGCGTTCAGACCTTTTTTAGAAAAAAAATAATCCATACGCTCGATCGTATTTTGGGAGGTGATCACAAAATGAACCGAAAAAATCGGTATTTCATTGTAATAGACGTGTTACTGATTTTGTTGACGGTCCTTCCGATCCTGGGCGCCATTGTGTTAAAGGTGCTGACTACCCCGCAAACGGAGGGGATCTCCATTACGGGTGCTTTGATCTATTTTACGATTCCGATGCCCATTCAGGATCTTCCCATAACGGCGGCTCAGATCAACTCCTGGCTGGTGATCCTTTCGATCTTGGGGCTTTGCCTTTACCTCACCCACGGGCTTGACGTAAAACGCTGTACCAAGCGGCAACATATTGCGGAATGGATCGTTGAGACCTGCCGACATCTGGTAGAGGATTCTATGGGTCCTTTTTTCTCGGGCTACGCTCCCTTCATCGCATCGATCCTGGCACTTTCCGCATTTTCAAGCCTTTTGAGCCTGTTCGGCCTATACCCGCCCACCTCGGACATCAACGTTGTTGGCGGCTGGGCACTTCTGACCTTTATTCTTATTACCTACTACAAGCTGAAGGGTGGCTTCGGAAACTACCTGAAGGGCTTTACGGAGCCTATCTTTATTATGGCTCCCCTAAACGTTTTAGGCGAGATCGCAACGCCCGTTTCCATGGCATTCCGTCATTACGGTAACGTATTGTCGGGCTCGGTCATCGCAGTGCTGGTGGCGGCGGCGTTGCAGGGGCTCTCTTCCCTGCTTTTAGGATGGCTCCCCGGCTTTTTAGGGGAGATCCCCCTCTTCCAGATCGGTATTCCCGCCGTGCTTTCGGCTTACTTTGACGTTTTCAGCGGTTGTATGCAGGCATACATCTTCGCAATGCTTACCATGTTAAACGTTTCGGGCGCATTCCCCGAAGAGCTTTATCAAAAAAGAATGCAAAAAAAGCAGATGAAAAAAGCAAAAGCTTAAAACAATTAAAATTCGGAGGTATTCATTATGGAACTTGCAATTGGTATTATGCTGGGCTGCTGTGCTTTGGGCGCAGGTATTTGTATGGGCATCGGCGCCGTGGGCCCCGGTATCGGTGAAGGTAACGCCGTTTCCAAGGCTTGCGAAGCCATCGGCCGTCAGCCCGAAAGCAAGGGTGCTGTGACTTCCACTATGATCATGGGTTGCGCCATTTCCGAGACCACGGGTATCTACTCTTTGGTTATCGCCATCCTTCTGATCTTCGTTGCACCCAACCTGTTCGTCAACGCTCTTTTAAAGGCTCTGGGTTGATTTGAGGAGATAGAGTATGCAAACGCTTGACATCATTTCTGTCAATCTATGGCAGATATTGATTTCACTCCTGAACCTTGTTTTGCTGTTTTTGATCGTAAAGAAATTCTTATTCAAGCCGGTGAAAAACACCCTTGAAAAGCGGCAAAAGGAAATTGACGAGAGATATACCGCCGCCCACACCGCCGAAGCTGAAGCAGAGCAAAGCCGTGCAGCTTGGGAGGAAAAGCTTTCCGGTGCCGAAAAAGAGGCAGCCTCGATCCTGCAGAGTGCCACGGACCACGCAAAGTTTCGCGGCGATCAGATGATCTTGGAAGCCCGCGAGCGGGCTGACGGCATCGTGCGCGCCGCACAGGCGGAAGCAGAGCTGGAGCGCAAAAAAGCCACCGACGAGATCAAAAAACAGATCGTTGAGGTTTCAGGCGCACTTTCCGAAAAGATGCTGGATCGAGAGATCAATATGGATGACCACCGCAATCTGATCGACTCTTTTCTTGAAAAGATAGGTGACGAAAATGAATGAGCCGGGGAAAGAATACGGAACGGCTCTTTTTGCCCTTGCCTGCGAAGAAAACCGGACAGACTCCTACGGAAAAGCACTGGAAACGGTCAAACGTGCTTTTCTTAAAAACCCTCAATACAAAGATCTTTTATCTTCCCCGTGGATCCCGCCTGAAGAGCGTCTACAAATGCTGGAGGCGGCCTTTTCCGAAGCCGTTCCCGCAAGCGTTCTTTCCTTCCTGAAGCTTATTTGCCAAAAAGGAAGAATGCCTTACCTAACGGATGCGATGGATCAATACGCCGCCCTTTTGGCCGCTTCCAAACGCATTTTGAACGTAAAGGTTACCAGTGCGGTGGAATTGACGGATGAAGAGAAAAGAAAGCTGACCGCAAAGCTGGAAGAGAGCGGGAAAGGAACGGTTCGCGCCGAATACGTTATCGACCCCTCCCTTCTTGCAGGTCTGATCGTTGAGGTAGATGGCAAAATGATCGACGGCAGCTTGCGCCATCGCTTACAAGAGATAAAGGAAGTGATGAATACATGAGTACAAGACCCGAAGAGATCAGCAACGTGATCAAAGAACAGATCAAGAATTACCAATCGAAAATTGAAATGAAGGAAACCGGCACCGTCATTCTGGTGGGTGACGGCATTGCGCGGGTTTACGGTCTGCGCGAATGTATGGCAAGTGAGCTTCTGGAATTTGAAGACGGGAGCTTCGGAATGGCGCAGAATCTGGAATCCGAAACCGTTTCCGTTGCACTGCTTTCCAATACCAACAGCATCAAGGAGGGCTCCTTCGTAAAAAGAACGGGCAAGGTTTTATCCGTCCCCGTAGGCGAAGGAATGCTGGGGCGAGTCGTTAACGCTTTGGGCGAGCCCATTGACGGAAAAGGCCCCGTGGCTACCGATGAAACCCGCCCCATTGAATCGGAGGCACCGGGTATCATTGAAAGAAAAAGCGTATCCGTTCCCCTTCAAACGGGAATCAAGGCCATCGACAGTATGATCCCCATTGGACGGGGACAGAGAGAATTGATCATCGGCGACAGACAGACCGGTAAAACCGAAATTGTCATTGATACCATCATCAATCAAAAGAACACGGGTGTCATCTGCATTTACGTTGCCATCGGCCAAAAGAACAGCTCGGTGGTTCAGTTGGCCAACCAGCTGACCGCTGCCGGTGCCATGGAGTACACCGTGATCGTTTCCGCCTCGGCTTCGGAATCGGCACCGCTTCAATACGTTGCCCCCTATTCCGGCTGTGCCATGGCGGAGTATTTCCGCGAGCAGGGTAAGGACGTTCTCATCGTTTACGACGATCTTTCCAAGCATGCCGTGGCTTACCGCGCCCTCTCTCTTTTGATCCGCAGACCCCCGGGCCGCGAAGCCTATCCAGGTGACGTATTTTATCTGCATTCAAGGCTTCTTGAGCGTGCTGCTTGCGTGGCACCTGAATACGGCGGAGGCTCCATTACCGCCCTGCCCCTCATTGAGACACAGGCGGGCGACGTTTCCGCATACATTCCCACCAACGTTATCTCCATTACAGACGGGCAGATCTTTCTTGAAACGGAGCTTTTCCACTCCGGCGTTATGCCCGCCATCAACCCCGGTATTTCCGTAAGCCGCGTAGGCGGCTCCGCACAGCTGAAGGCGATGAAGAAGGTCTCGGGCGAATTGAAGCTTCTCTATTCTCAATACCGTGAGCTGCAGGCCTTTGCCCAGTTCGGAAGCGATCTGGATGCCGATACCAAGGCAAGACTGAATTTGGGCGAAAGAATCGTAGAGGTACTAAAGCAAGGAAGAAACGCCCCCGTTCGCGTTGGATGTCAGGTTGCCATCGTTTACGCGGTAACAAAAGGCTTCCTCAACGAGGTTCCCGTAAAAGAAGTGAAGGCCTACGAAAGAAAACTATACGAATTGCTTGAAAACAAATACGGTGATTTTCTCCTTCGCATTGAAGGCGGCAGTTGGGAAGAAGAGGATATCAAGGAACTGGAAAAAGCCCTTGAGGAAATGAAGAGGTAAACGATGGGCGCTGATATCAAACAACTGCGGACCCGCATCAAAAGCGTTGATTCCACTCTTCACTTAACGAAAGCTATGGGGCTGGTTGCCTCCTCCAAGATCCGAAAAGCCACCGAAGCGATGAATCGGGGACTGGAATATGCAGAGTCCTTGGATGAAATGGTATCCCGACTCATCGCTTGCGAGGAATGCAAAAAGACCCCTTTTGTCAGCCGAAAATCGGGGAACCGCATTCGCTTGGTGGTCATTGCCGGTGACCGTGGACTTGCAGGGGGATATAACGCCAACGTTTTCCGCCTTTTGGCCGATTTCCCTGATGCAGAGGTGATCCCCATCGGCAAACGTGCCTGTGAGCGCTTCAATACCTTCACGATCTCAGCGGAGCATTATTCCTATCACGATGCGATGGCGCTGGCGCAAAGCCTTTGCCGCGATTTTGCGGAGGACGCCTTTGACCGCCTTGGCGTTTTGTGCACCAAGTATCATTCTCTGATGTCTCAGGAGGCTTACGTAAAGTGGCTTTTGCCCCTTTCCTCAGACGTGGAAGCCAGGAGCGAGGGCATCGTTTTCGAGCCGGATGAAACCACGGTTTTAAATGCGCTCATTCCCGATTATATTGCCGGAATGATCCTTTCCTGCGTGAAGGAAAGCTTTGCCTCGGAAGTGGCGGCAAGACGCGTTGCTATGGATAACGCAGGAAAGAACGCACAAGAAATGCTGGATCGGTTGGGACTTGAATACAACCGCGCAAGGCAGGGTGCCATTACTCAGGAAATTACTGAAATCGTTGCGGGAAGCAACACGTGAAAAGGAGAACACACATGGAAACATCTGCAAAAGGGATCGTTTCTCAGGTTATGGGACCTGTAGTGGACGTAACCTTTGAAGAGGGCTTTTTGCCTTCCATTTACAATGCGCTGACCATGCCAAACGGCGATAAAACGCTGACGGTTGAGGTAGCACAGCACATTGGCGATAACGTTGTCCGCACCATTGCAATGTCCTCTACCGACGGTCTTAAGCGGGGAACGCCCGTTACCGATACGGGAAAGAGCATTTGCGTACCCGTGGGCAGACCGACCCTGGGAAGGATCTTCAACGTACTGGGCGACACCGTTGATAATCTGCCCTTTGAGGATCAGGCAGAGCGTTGGGATATTCACAGAGCCGCTCCCCCTTACAGCGAGCTTTCCACCTCTACGGAAGTGCTGGAAACCGGAATCAAGGTAATCGACCTGATCTGCCCCTATGCAAAGGGCGGAAAGATCGGCCTCTTCGGAGGCGCCGGCGTTGGAAAAACCGTTCTGATCATGGAGCTGATCAATAACGTTGCCAAGGAGCACGGCGGCCTTTCCGTTTTTACCGGCGTTGGAGAACGCACCCGTGAGGGTAACGACCTTTACAACGAAATGAAGGAATCGGGCGTACTTTCCAACACGGCTTTGGTATACGGGCAAATGAACGAGCCCCCCGGAGCCAGAATGCGCGTTGCCCTTTCGGGCCTTACCATGGCAGAATACTTCAGAGATGAAGAAAAGCAGGACGTGCTTTTGTTCATCGATAACATCTTCCGCTTTACTCAGGCAGGAAGCGAGGTTTCCGCTCTACTGGGAAGAATGCCCAGCGCCGTTGGCTACCAGCCCACTTTGGCTACGGAAATGGGTGACCTGCAGGAGCGCATCACCTCTACCAAGAAGGGCTCCATCACCTCCATTCAGGCGGTATACGTCCCTGCAGACGACCTGACGGACCCTGCACCTGCCACTACCTTTGCCCATTTGGATGCCACCACCGTGCTTTCAAGAAGCATTGCCTCTCAAGGCATTTACCCCGCTGTGGATCCTTTGGAATCAACCAGCCGTATTCTCTCCCCCGAGATCCTGGGTGAAGAGCATTACGGAGTAGCACGCGAGGTGCAAAGGATCCTTCAGAGATATCAAGAGCTGATGGATATTATTGCCATTATGGGTATGGACGAGCTTTCCGACGAGGATAAGCTTTTGGTTCAGCGGGCAAGAAAGATTCAAAGATTCCTTTCCCAGCCCTTCGTGGTTTCGGAAAAATTCACAGGCTTCCCCGGCACCTACGTTCCCCTTGCAGAGACCATTCGTGGCTTTAAGGAGATCATTGAAGGCAAACACGACGATCTGCCCGAATCCGCCTTCTTATTCGTTGGCACCATTGACGAAGCCGTTGAGAAAGCAAAGCGGGAAACAAAATGAAGTCGTTTCTGCTGAAAATATCTTCACCTGAAGGGGATCTCTTCTGCGGTGAATCCACGATGCTCCGCGTGAGAGGCACGGAGGGTGAGCTTGCCGTGATGGCAGGGCACATTCCGTTCGTTACCTACGTTAAGCCATGCGAATGCAAGATCGTGCTGGCAGACGGTTCGGAACGAATCGGTGCCATTTCCGGCGGAATGCTGAACGTTTCCCGTGATCGGGTCATTCTTCTTACGGGCGCGGTCAGTTGGAAATAAGTAAAAAAGACAGGAAAATCAAGTTTTCCTGTCTTTTTTTGCTTTTATATAGGATAACGTTCAGGCCCTAACAGGGTATGATAGAGGAGATAAATGGCATCATCGGAATTGACGAAGCCGTCTTTATTAAAGTCGCACTCCTGATTTAAAGGGTAGCGCCCTTCTCCCAGCAAGGTGCTGTACAGCAGATAGATAGCATCATCGGAATTGACGCCATTCACTTCATCCAGATCACCCGGGGCATAAGGGGAACGTGTAGCGCCGCAGATATTGCAATCAACGTCGAATGCGTTATCGTACACGTGATCGGCAGGGGTGCGGGTGGCACCGCAGACGTTGCATTCACCGTCACAGGCGTTGTCATACACGTGATCGGCAGGGGTGCGGGTGGCACCGCAGACGTTGCATTCACCGTCGCAGGCGTTGTCATACACGTGATCGGCAGGGGTGCGGGTGGCACCGCAGACGTTGCATTCACCGTCGCAGGCGTTGTCGTACATATGTTCGGCGGGGGTACGGGTGGCACCGCAGACGTTGCACTCGCCGTCGCAGGCGTTGTCGTACATATGTTCGGCGGGGGTACGGGTGGCACCGCAGACGTTGCACTCGCCGTCGCAGGCGTTCTCATACACGTGATCGGCAGGGGTGCGGGTGGCACCGCAGACGTTGCACTCGCCGTCGCAGGCGTTGTCATACACGTGCTTTTGAGGCTGGATCACACGCAGAACGTACTCACGGGGCGTACCGTCAGCGGCGGTGCAGGTGATGACCAGGCGATTCTCGCCGGCGGTCAGAGGAACGACCCCGACACTTCCCGAAACGGAAGCACCGGCACCAATGGGCTCGGCGTGCACCGTGATCTGACTCAGGATCTCAGCCGTTTCAACAGTGTAGGTATTGACCCCTTGGTTCAAGGTCTGTGACCAATCGTAAAGGGGATTCAGTTCAAACCCCTCTATAGACAAGGTACGAAGGAGATTATTGGGACTTCCTGCAGGAGCGGGAGCAGCGCAGGGAGAATCGGACATATTCAGATACACGGGGATGCGGAACACGTGGGCCGTTTCCAAAAAGCCGGAGGAAGCGTATTTTCCTCGCTGGATCCTCCCCTCGCTCAGGGCGGCGGCAACGTTGGTCATATACTGGTGACTTGCAACACCGGTGGTACTTACTACGTTATACTTTTGAAAATAGGGAGTGTTCTGCCCTCTTGCGATATAATCGCCTCCAATGAAGGCACCGCCTGCCAGGATCGCCTTATAAGGAGAATCCCAACCGTTGTTTTTAGCGTAGACCATACCGTCATACGCACCGCCGTTGGCACCGATATTGAAGAAATTGTAATACCCTTCAAGTCCGGGATACGTGCCGTGGCTGCAATCGGTACCGCCCCAGCCAACCTCCTGAATACAGCGGGTGATCAGGTGAAAGGCGCTGACGTTAAAGGCATTGGCAGCGTCCAGAAAAGCGCGTGCGTAGGAGATCTCAGCCCCTTGATTATTCAAAAGTGTCTTCCCTTCCATAAAGGTGCCTCGAAGCATATTGGCAAGGGTCTCCTCCGTCTGAACGGCCGCCGAAAACGCCAAAAGCTCAAACTGGAACAGATCGTTTTCGTTCAGGAAGTTGCGGGGATCCATATAGTAGGCAACCATATCAGGGTGTGCCTGGTACCAGTTGCTCCCCTCACGGACATAATAGGTATCGGTCCCCCAATCGTAGGAATGAGAGGCAGTGGAATAATGAGAAAGGATGCCATCGTTGATATAGCTCCAGCCGGAGCGGTTCTCCAGTTCCTGAACGGCGGCCCAATCAAGCCCCGTATCAAATGCTTCAAAATTCCAGGAGGGGTGCACTTCGTGAATGGCAATAAGCGCGGCCTTATAGTTTTCAGGGAAGGCAGCAAGCTGTTCCTCGAAGCTCTTATTCTCCTCGGGAGGAAGGGGCGCTACGTCCGGAATCACGGTAACGTAATCTCCGTGGATAAAGCCGTTATAGGTGGTACCGTCTTTCACAAAGGTAACGGAATACCAAAGAGCGTTATTACCGTCACGAGCTTCACCGAGAATGGTGACCTCCTGACCGATATTTACCCGAATGCCGATGGTGGGATTCCCTGTACCCGGGCCGGAACGAACGTTAACGTCGGTACCGTTGACCATACCCTTTCGGGTTACGGGTTCAGGGGTAGGAGCGGGGGTATCCAACGTCACGAACGGATGATAGATATAGCCGGTCTTTTCGGTGCCTTCTTGCACAAAAGAAACCCGATACCACATATCTCCGTCAGAATCGAGTTCTTCTCCCAAAATGTTGAGAGCGTGACCGAAGGAAAGCTGACAAACGATCCCATTCCAAGTTCCGGGGGCTGTTCGAACGTTGACCTGATCGGCATTGACCTTGCCGGTACGCGCTTCCCCTTCCGCAAGTACTGCCAGAGGCAAAAGGGATGAGAGCAAAAGAACACACAAAAGGAAAGAAAGAGCGCGCTTGACCATACGCTTACGTTTCGATTTCATCAACACCATCCTTTCTTCCCTCGTTTTTTGTTTCGAACAAAGATATAGTAACACAAAATACCACGTTTCGTCAAGATTTGCACCCAAAGCAATTGTTACCATAAAAAGCCCCAAAGCATTTGGGCGTAGTTTCAGGGCTTTGCGATACGACTGCGGCAATACGCAGCCAACTCTTCCGGCTTTTTCTCGGCAAGCGCTTCAACCTTCAGCACCTCCAATACCTCAAAGGTAACGGGGGTACTGTAGAAGGGAAACCGCCCGCGGTAAGAGCGGGTGCCCGTGATCCGCGTGATCACAAGGGGCGCATTTGCCTTTTTGGCCAGAACGAAAGCTCCCGTTTTAAACTCCAGCAAATCCTCGGAGCGGCTGCGGGTGCCTTCCGGATAGATGCCCATAGTGAAGCCCTTCTCGGAGACCAGGCGGGCGGCGGTGTGGATGCTGCGCATAGCACGTAAGGGGTTATCTCGGTCCAACGGAATAAAGCCGATCTTACGGATAATGGGGCCTACAATGGGGATCCGCATATTCTCAATTTTTGAAACGAAGGCAAGGCGACGCCCCTTCATCAGGCGGAAGGTGACCATGGGGTCAAAGCGGGAAAGATGGTTACAGACGATGACACAAGGCTCCGTTGGCATTTTTTCAAGCCCCTTCCCCGAAATGCGAAAGCGAAACAGAACCAAAATGCAATCCATCGTATAAAAGGCAAGGCGGCGGCAAAAGATGTTATCCTTTTCAAGGGGCTTATCACCGTAGCAAAACAGACTAACGAAAAACAGAAACAGGATCGCTGTCAAAACAAGCCCTCCCCAGATCCCTACAAGGATCAAAAGACTCCAGGGGAGCAGAGAAATATATATTACGTCCAAAACGGCGGTTGCCAGCACCGCAAAGGCAAAAAAGAAATAAAGAAGCATTGCTTTCTCCTATGTTAATATAACGGTTTTATTTTACCGAAAAAGCTTTTTCGTGTCAACAGCTCACGAAAACAAAATAATACTTCCCTGCCTTACCGGAAAGAAAAACGTAAAAATCTTCGACTTTTTCTCAAAACCATCTTGACTTTTTCCTTCGGCTTTGCTATACTGATACAAGTGGGTGGTCAGCAGACTGCTCACCATACGTGGATCAGGCTACGTGCCCCACCTCGGTGCTCCTCGCCGTGTAAAAATTTGAGGAGATTTATGCGGATGTGGCGGAATTGGCAGACGCGCTAGATTCAGGTTCTAGTGGTAGCAATACTGTGTGAGTTCAAGTCTCGTCATCCGCACCAAACTCCTTGAAATCTCTAAGGTTTCAAGGAGTTTTTCTTTTTCACTTTTAACTTTTTTCTAAATTTGTGAGGATTTTCAGATGAGGACGGAAATATCCGGCTTCCCTTTCGGAGATGGGACAAAATTTTCCCATCTTCTCTTTTATCATAGAAACAAAGATGATAGAATGTATTCGAGGTGAATGCTATGGCAAGCGCTACCACAGGAAAAAAGCTTTTGATTCTGAATATTTTGGACATTTTGAAAAAATACACCGACGAGGAGCACAGGCTCAGCCAAAAGGACATTGTGGATATTCTCCGCACGGAATATGGGATGATGGCAGATCGCAAGAGCGTGAAGCGGAATATTCAGAATCTGATGGATATTGGCTATGAAATCAATTTCAGCGAAGCGCTTCGTATGTTCCCTAACAAAGAGGGGGAACTTGAGGAAAGCTATATTCTTTCCGATTTTTACTTAGAGCGCGATTTTACCGATAGTGAGCTGCGCCTTCTCATCGATTCTCTCCTTTTTTCCAAGCACATTCCTTATAGCCAGTGCAAGGAATTGGTAGAGAAATTAGAAGGACTTTCCAATCAGTATTTTAAGTCGAGAGTGAGATACATTAAGACCCTCTCGGATTCGAAACCTACAAACAAGCAGCTTTTCTATACCATTGATATTCTGGACGAAGCCATTGCCAAGGGGAAAAAGGTGCGGTTCCACTATCTCCATTTTGAGCTTGACGGCAAGCAGCACAAGAACAAGACGGAAGACGGAAAAACCAAAGAATACGTGGTCAGTCCCTTCCAGATTGCCGCAACGAACGGACGGTATTACCTCATTTGTCATTACGGAAAATATGAGGGTGTATCTCATCTTCGTTTGGACCGCATTGCGGATATTGAGATTTTAGAGGAAAGAAGTGTCAAGGCGGAAGAAGTGAAGGGCCTTGAAAACGGCTTTGATCTGCCGAAAATGATGGCGGAGCACGTGTATATGTTCTCAGGTCCCAGCGTCCCCGTTTCCTTCCGTGCAAAAAAATATATCTTAAATGATCTTTTTGATTGGTTTGGCACGGGAATCCGCTTTGATGAAGAAACGGAGGATGAGGTCACCTGCCACGTTACGGTCAACGAAAAAGCCATACGCCGCTGGGCGCTCCAATACGCCCTGCACGTCAAAGTGCTCTCCCCCGCATCCCTTGCGGACCAAATCAAATCCGACTTAAACGCCGCCTTGACGAATTATGAGGGGTGAGGTAGAATGAAAATTAGAATAGAGTAAAAAGGAGTTTTGTATGCATCACGGAGTTTTTATAGGCGCAAAAGCAGAAAAACAAAAAAAACGAATCTTGATTTTAGGTGAATCTCATCATGTTAGCAATAATCCGAAAGATGCTATTGCGCTGAAACCCGCTTCTTACGAAACAAAAGCTGTTGTCACAGAACACATCGTCGATGAAAATAACAAGAAAGCATCCTTGCACTTCTTTCAAAAAATTGGACAATCATTTGCTTTTCCAATGGAAACAAAGGATGAAAAAGAGGAGTTTTGGAAATATTTCTATTTTGGAAATTATATTGACGTTCTTTGCGGAATCAAGGACGGCAAAGCCAAAAGCTATCTTAAGGAAACGGAAAAACGCAGGAGAATGAACGATGCTTTGTTTCAATTCATCAACGAGAATGAGATCGACGTCGTCGTCTGCTTCGGCCGTTTGGTGATGGATCATCTTCCGAGCCTTAACCCTCAATACAAAAAAGAGGAGGACGGAGGCAAACTGAAGGACGGTAAGATCTTCGTTGGAGGTAAAAGAGATTATATTGGAAAATGCACTTACCTTCCTGACGTTGAACATAAAAACACCTCGGTTATATTAAAAAAACGCCTTGAGGCCTACGGCTTGCGGCATCCTTCTGCAAGGGGTGGTTACAACGCAGAGAATTATAAAGATGTATTAAGAGAAATTCTTTAACGTAAAAGCGGAGTGAATTTTCACTCCGCTTTGCTATGTCCTCTTTTTATCCCATGGGTTTTGGTATTCTGATATCAAAGCCTATGGGATATTTTTAGGAGGAAAAAATGAACGTATATCAGTATTTAAATTCGAAAGACGTGGCGGAGCATTTGGAAAAAATCGGTTTTCAATTTACTTCCCTTGAGGCGGCAAGGGTGATTGAAAACTGCAATCACATCAATCTTGCCGAAAAGCACGATGCCTTTCGCCTTTTAATGGAAAAGATGCCCGACGAAGAGATCACCGCCGCCCCGGCATTCAGCACTTTGCATTCTTTGCTGAAAGAACATATTTCGGCAGAGGAAAAAATGGTTCAAAGCTTTGAATCGGAGGAAGAGGGATATCTTTATGAATTTCGATACGCCGGCTTTATGGACGGAATCAAAATGCCGTTTCACCGCGAACATTTGACCTATCGAGAATTGAAAAAAGAAATCAAGAGCATCCCTCGGCATTTAGAGATCTGCGAAGGAATCGAAGAATTTATAATAGAGAAAATAAATATCGAAACCAAAGATAGTACCTTACTTGTGCTAACAAAAAACGGAGAACCGATGAGCATAGAGAATTTGGACTTTTACTATGAACCGTACACCGTTCTGCATTTTGAAAACGGATTCAGAGCCATTTTTCCCCACCCCTTTCAAAAAGGTGACCTTGTTTGCGGCATCGACAATAAAACCCCTTTTGTTTTTATAGAAGCCAAAGAGAACACCGTCGCAGGCTACCATTTGACGAATACGGGGCTGAAAGAACAAGAAATATATACTTTTCCCCTCGAATTGGAGTATTGCCGGAAAGGACTCAAAGGAAAAGAAAAGGCACTTGCGGCGGTAAGCGATTTTGTAAAAGGCAAAACAGACCTTGCTACGTTTGCAAATCTTTATCACAAAGCGGAGCTGGAAGGCTATGCCGAAAAAATTCGTATTTCATTGCGGGAGAACCTGTAAAAAAAAGGAGAATCGTTATGAAAAACACGATAAAAAACGCTCAAAAAAAACAGTTGCACCATTCGAGGGTGCAATGAATTATATGGCAAGGATCAGAGATTACGAAGGATCCACCAAAGGATGAGGGCGATGAGAAGAAGAAAATCCAGCCATTTTGCTGGTGAACGGTACGTAAAGCCCTTCCCTTTTCGGTAAGAGAGGGCGGCGATAACATACACCCAACCAAGATAAAGAACTTCGGGCAGAAACATAGGGTTAAAGCGGAAGGCTGCCGCAAGATCGCCGCGAAAGAGTGCCAAAACGGCACGGGTATTTCCGCAGCCGGGGCATTGCAGCCCCGTGAGGCTGAAAAAGATACAAGGAAGCGAGAGACCACGGGTTGCCAAGAGATAAAAAATAAAGAAACCCGATGCCAAGGCAAGGGTAAGCAAAACTAAATGACGTTCTCTTTTTTTCGTTTCCAAAGGATCATCCCCTCCTTTCTCCTGTTTTCCCTTACATTATAAAGCTTATTTGAAAGAATCGCAAGAATTCAGCAGAAATTCATTTACACATATTGACATTTTTCGTAACAATATGTTAAAATGCAAAAAAACAATGGGAGGTTCGCTATGAACATCAAAGCTCGCAACATCGTTACCGCCATCATTTTGACCATCGTTACTTGTGGTATCTACGGCATTTACTGGGCAATTTGCCTCGCACGCGAATCCGTTTCCGTAAAGGATCCCGCAGACAGTGCAATTCTGGAAATCGTTCTTTTCCTCTTCCTTCCCTTCTTGGGCTTCTTCCTGGCAGAGCAGAAGTTTGCCGCCGGTTGCAAAGAAAAGGGCATTCCTCACAACGACAACTCCATTCTTTACCTGATCCTCGGTCTGGTTGGCCTCGGTATCGTAAACTACTGCATGATGCAGAGCGATCTGAACAAGCTGGCAACCCCCGCTGCATAATACATAAAAGGATATAAAAAAGAAATCCGCCGGTTTGGCGGATTTCTTTTTGTGTTTTGGCGGTATCAAAGATAAAACTCCTGAAGATCGTCAAGGCGAAGGAGGGCGGGAGGATTGCCGTAGGGGATGCCAACGTCCACGTCGATCCAGGTACGGGTACGAAGGATCTTGCCCGAGGCATCCTCTCGATAACTCATGGTGGGGGTGTGACCGAAAACGGTGATGACGTCGTCATAATATTCGTCGGTAATTTCGGGCCAACACCAGATCAGTTCATCAGCAGTATAATCGGAAAGCTTTTTGGTAGGGCTGAAGTTTTCAAGCCCGCCGTGGACCAGAACGAAATCTCTGCCCCCTGCGGTAACGGTATCGTAAAGAGGTGCTTCCCGCAGGTAATCCAATATATCAAGGAGGGTATCGCGATCTTCTTTGTTGAGCTTGTGGAGAGAAGCGAGGGTAACGTCTCCCCCGTTTGACATATAGTTTTTCAAAAGCTCCATATTTTCAGAAGAAAGTGCGTCGACACTTTTCTCCGTTACCTCATCAAAAACGAAAGAACAAGACAAAAGCATTGCCTCGTGGTTGCCCAAAAGAAGCTGAACGTTAGGCTGAAAAAGAAGCCATTTTAATATCTCGACACCGCCATCTCCCTCACGGTCAATGACGTCGCCCAAAATAAAGAGCCAATCGGAATCGGAAAAACCTGCCTTTTGTAAAAGCTTCCGAAGGTCTGCAAGAGGCAGACCGTGCAGATCGCTGGTTACGTATATACTCATAACAAGCCCCCTTTCACTATATATTATACCACAAAATCATCAAAAAAACAAGGGCGGGCAAGCCGATCGGATGTTCTTCGGAAAAAAGCAAGAAAAACTTTGAAAAAATTCAAAAAAACCCTTGACAAACGCAACTTAAAATCCTATAATATTTAGGCTATCTGGGTGTAGCGCAGATGGTAGCGCGCTACCTTGGGGTGGTAGAGGCCGTGGGTTCAAATCCCGCCACTCAGACCAGCAAGAGCCAAACCCGGCTGGGTTTGGCTCTTTCGTTTTTTGCGGGTATAGTTCAGTGGTAGAATGTCAGCTTCCCAAGCTGAAAATGCGGGTCCGATTCCCGTTACCCGCTCCAAAAAGCTCCCAAGAACTTAGGTTCTTGGGAGCTTTATTTTACGAAAGGAATCAAATCGCGTATGAAAAAGTCTGCGGTCAA
>JAFWZW010000004.1 GCA_017517325.1 Clostridia bacterium
ACGGAGCATTTTTATCGTTTGATTGGTTTTAGAATAACCCAATACTGTGGCCGCCTTAGCGAACCGAATGCAGTACAAAAGAAATTCATCCACCACGGCAACGGCTATGATGGATGAAAGCGTTTTATTCTTTGTGCAAAAGTTTTTGGAGGTTTGGAACCTTTTTTCAAAAAGGTTCCAAGCGGGACGTAGGGCGGCAGCCCTGCAAGCCCGCGGCGAGAGCGTAGGTCTGATCCTATACAAAAAACAAAAATTCCGCCGAAGCGGAATTTTGGTTGGTATTAAATGGCCTCGCCGATCTTTTCACCCATCAATACCTTCTTTTCCCAGCCCTTGCGGGAATATTCGAACATTTCTTCGGAAAATCTCACGCTCCCCTTTTCAAAAAGAAGCACGATGGTAGATCCGCCGAATTCAAAGCGGCCCTTTTCCTCCCCACGGGTGAAGCGGTGATTCTGGTGATAATTGACGATGCGCCCCACCAAAAGGGCACCCACCTCCATCTGCACTACGTCACCGAAGTTTTCCGTGTGCAGCAGGGTGTATTCACGGCTGTTGGTCTTGTAAATGGGGTAACGATCCAGAGAAATTGGGTTAACGGTGTGCAAAAAGCCGGGGATGAATACGTTTTCCTCCTTGGTACCGTTGTCAAAATAGCAATAGCGGTGATAATCGGAAACGGTCAGGCGGAAAATGGCGCAAACACCGCCCTGATACTTCTGCTTTAGTTTGTTGTTCTGCAAAAGGGAATCCACCGTGTAGCGGGAATCCTTAATGGAAAAGATGGCGCCCTCTTCAATGGGATAAACGGAAAGGAGGGAATCGCAAGGGCTGATCAGGCTCTTGGGATCCATAGAAATGGGGCGCATTCCCTCTTTTAAGTTGCGGGTAAAAAAATCGTTAAAGGAGTGGTACTCCCGTTCCTCCGCCTCCGAGAGATCAATGTTATTCTTCCGTGCGAAGCGGGGAATATAGCGGCGACTTACGCGGGAATCTAAAACGCGCCCTGCAAAACGCGAAATGCGGGGGCGCACTAAGGTTTTCAGAAGCAACCTGCCGCTTCGGGTGCGGTAAAGGCGGCGCTGGCCCTTCCCTTCTACCGGGGGAAAATATCCCCGTTCCTGCTGTGCCTCCATCTTTTACGCACCAATGCCCTTGCCGAAAATGAGGAGCAGAGCAAAAATGGCGATCCCGCTGAACAGAAGCACCAGCTTCGCCTTGCCGTAGGGCTTCTTCAGCTTCACGGGGCTCACCTCCAGAACCGCCAGAACGCAAAGGCAGATTGCCGCCCAGGTGCCGGTGGCAAGGGGGAGCAGCCGCCCCAAAAGGAGCAGAGCGGGAAAGAGAATGGCAATGAGCGTAACGGGTACGCCCGTGTAATATTTTCTTTTTTCGTCACGGTCGCGCATGGTCTCCTGCACGTTGAAGAAGCCTAAGCGGATCACCGAGGAAAGCAGGATCAGCCCTGCGGCCACCTTGGAAAACACCCCTGCGCCCCCAAGCTTGATGGCCATCAGGGCGGGCAGAGCGCCAAAGGCGACTACGTCACAAAGGGCGTCGATCTGAATGCCGAACATTTTTTCTTCTTCCGATCTGTCAACCCGATTGGCAACGGCACCGTCAAACATATCGCAAACGCCGGAAACCATCATACAGATGATGGAGGCAAACAGCCCGTTTTCCGCACCGGAAAACAGATAGCCCATACCAAGAGTTGCAGAGATCAGGCTCATATAAGTGAGGATCACGGAGGGATTGTAATAACCCAGCATAAAATTACCTTTCCTATGAATCAATCGTAATGAACTTGCATATCCTATATTACGCAAGATACCGATTCGATTTTAACACAAAATGAAAAAAGGGTCAACGCTTTTTGCCAAATTACCGCCGCATTTGAAGTGGAAAATCCTCCCTTGCAACTTTTTTTCAAGAAAGGGTTGACATTCCCCCTGAAAATTGCTATAATGATTTGGTCGGAGACGGAACCACGCCGTTGTGGCGGAACTGGCAGACGCAAGGGACTTAAAATCCCTCGGTAGCAATACCGTACGGGTTCGATTCCCGTCAACGGCACCACCTATATCGCGGGGTAGAGCAGTTGGTAGCTCGTCGGGCTCATAACCCGGAGGTCGTGTGGTTCAAGTCCCACCCCCGCAACCAAAAAAATGCAGTCGCTTTAGCGGCTGCTATTTTTTTGTCTGTAGAGAGTTGGATTTTGTGCATACGCTCTCGGTTATGAGACCGACGAGCGGAGCTCGTTGGGGCACGTGCCGTCCCGCCCCGAAGGGGATGAAGGGACGGTGCGGGCTCCGTAGCGGTCGAAAAAGGCAAGGATCAGCACCGAAAGGTGCCCGCCGTCCTTTTTCGGGAACCGCAAGGCGGTTTTCGGGACTTGTCCCGAAAAATAACCCGGAGGTCGTGTGGTTCAAGTCCCACCCCCGCAACCACGTAAAAAAGACACCCCAATCGGGTGTCTTTTTTCGTGCTCTAAAAATTCCCCGAATCCCGCTCCAGCTCTGGCACCATGCCACTTAAGGAGCATCCAAAATGAATCAAATCAATGAAGGACTTTTCGCACCTGCGGAAAGCCCTTTCTTTTTTTCACAAACTTCACAAAACCGACCCTATTGGCATACTTTTGACCCCATTTTGACCCCCACCGCCTGTCAAAAACCACCTCCCATTTTTGTGCAAGGAATACAAAAAGCGCTTTAATTGGAGGAAAAAACTCTCTCATCATTCTGCTTTGTCACATTTTACCCCTTTATATAGATTTTTGTAAAATCGTGTGATATAATACATTTCGTATAGGTGTAAATATCATATTGAGGTGAAAATATGACTGACATACAACTCAAAAAACTAAAAGATGATCTGTGGCATTCTGCGGATATGCTTCGCGCGAGTGCGCACCTTGCCGCGAATAAATACGGTCAGCCCATTCTGGGCTTGATCTTCCTTCGTTATGCCGATATTCTGTTCAAGCAGCATAAGGCTGAGATTGCGGAGGAATATCAGCGCAAGATCGGCACCCGTGCCGAAAAGACCATGAAGCAAGTCTCCATTGAAAAGTGCGGCTTCTATCTGCCGGAGTGCGCCTACTTTGACTTTATCAATAACGCACCCGATGATGCGGAGAAAGCAACCCTCATAAAGAAGGCAATGGAGGAAATCGAAAAGGAGAACCCCAGTATGGCCGGTGTTCTTCCCAAAGAGGTTTACGGTCAGCTTGTGCCCGAAGAAGAGCCGGAACTGCTTTCTAAGATTATCCGCGTTTTCAAGGATATTCCCGAAGATATCAGCATTGACCTGTTCGGCGAGATCTACGAATACTTCCTTGGCAACTTTGCCTTGCAGGAAGGTAAGGACGGCGGAACATTCTATACCCCCGCAACCGTTGTTCGCTATATGGTCGAGGTGTTGAAGCCCGAGATCGGCAACAAGTTGTTCCTTGACCCGGCTTGTGGTTCCGGAGGTATGTTTGTTCAGGCAGCCCGCTATATGCACAGACACAATGCCACTGCCGAAGATATGATGAAGTTCATGTGCTATGGTGTTGAAAAGGAACCTGACACCGTGAAGCTTGCAAAGATGAACCTGCTGCTTAACAATGTGCGCGGTGATGTGCGTGAGGCAAACTCTTTCTATGCGGATCCTCACAATGCAGTTGGCAGATTTGACTACGTCATGGCAAACCCGCCTTTTAACGTGGACGAGGTTGTTTACGACAAGGTTAAAGACGATCCTCGTTTCAATGAATACGGCATTCCCAAGAACAAGTCCAAGACGGCGAAAAAGGATTCCGACAAGAAAGAAACCGTACCCAACGCCAACTATCTTTGGATCTCTTATTTTGCCACTGCTCTGAACGAAAAAGGCAGAGCCGGTCTTGTTATGGCGAACTCCGCATCCGATGCGGGTAACAGCGAATATGACATCCGCAAGAAGATGATCGAAGCAGGCATCATCAAGCAGATGGTGACCCTGCCTTCCAATATGTTCTCTTCTGTGACACTCCCTGCGACTTTGTGGTTCTTTGATAATGCCAAGAAGAATACCGATAAGAAAGACGAGATCCTCTTTGTAGATGCACGCAATGTCTTTACCCAGGTTGACCGCGCCCACAGAAAATTCAGCGAAGAGCAGATCAAAAACCTTGCCATTATTACCCGCCTTTACGAAGGTGATACCGCCGCTTTCACTGAACTGGTTGCTGAATACAAGGCAAAACTTGCCAATGCGCCCGAAACATCCGACGATAAGGATGTTATGCCTAAGAGTTATTGGCAAGCCAATATTGACTGGCTGCTGGAACGTTTCCCGGATGGCGTTTACCGCGATGTGGTCGGTCTGTGTAAGGCCGCCAAGCTGGACGGCGAGGATGGAATCATAGACCAGGACTACTCTCTCAATCCCGGTCGCTACGTTGGCGTTGTTATCGAAGATGACGGAATGACTGCAGAGGAGTTCAAAGCAGAAATGCTCTCGCTTAATACTGAGCTTGCAAAACTAAACGACGAAGCACACAGGTTAGAGGCAAAGATTACAGATAATTTGAAGGGTTTATTTGAATGACGTCAGAAGAACTTTTTGAATCGGTTGGATTTGTTAAAGAATACTATTCACAAATGGCTGATTTTTATAGGGGCAACTTTGAATCAGAAGAGGATATGATTGCGTTCTTTGTGAAGGTGTTCAAAAACGACGAGAACGATAAAACCCCTCGGCAAATGATGAATCAGGTTCAACATCTTGTTTCCATTGCAAACGATATGGACAAGATCCGCCCCAGTCGTGACCCTCTAAGAATATTCTTTATCAAGACTTGCTTAGAGGCGCTATGTGCGTTATCTGGGATGAATAACAAAAAAGACAAGCTGGCTTTCTATGAAAAATTCATAGGTTATATGAGTGCTGAAGGAAAGACGTACATTCTTGATAACTTTTCACTAACTGGCTTTGATGATGTGTATATGGGCCATACATACGAAGCAAGTCATAATTTGACCATTGACGATTTCTTCGAGATAATTAAGGCTGTGCGGGATATTGTAGCTCATGAGGGCAATTATTGGGAAATGCAGTTCTTTGCACAAGATGACTCTACTTGGCTTGCAACATTAGAAACCGATCGAAAGATTCTCAAACCTGATAAATATCAGTATCAGGATAAAATGATGCGCACTTACAGTTTCGAGACGACAATGCAATATGATCAGTTTGTACATTACTTTGTTGAGGCGTGCATTGCATATATTGTTGCCCACATTGACGGAAAGGAGGCAGGATAATGGGTGAATGGAAAGAAACAAGATTTTCGGAAATTGCAACCGTTATTATGGGACAATCGCCTGCATCAGAATTCTACAATAGTGATGGAAAAGGCTTTCCGTTTATGCAGGGAAACAGAACTTTTGGAGACCGCTATCCTACAATCGATACTTACACTACTCAAATAACAAAAAAGGCTCCTCAAAACAGCATTTTGATGAGCGTAAGAGCTCCTGTTGGCGATATAAATATTGCTCCGTTGGAGATGTGCATTGGGCGAGGATTGTGCGCAATAAATGCAAAAGATGGCAACAACGAGTTTGTAAGATTCTTGTTGAGCTACAATATGCCAAAGTTAAAATTGTCCGAAAATGGCACAACCTTTACGGCGATTAATGGAGATAATATAAAGAACTTAAAGATATTAGTTCCCGATCTTCCAACCCAAAAGCGGATTGCTGATATTCTTTCTACCTATGACGATTTGATTGAGAATAATAATCGCAGAATTGTGCTTTTGGAAAAGGCAGCGCAAGAACTATACAAGGAGTGGTTTGTCCGCTTCCGTTTCCCCGGCTATGAAACCGCAAAGTTTGAAAATGGTCTACCCACAGGGTGGGAAATCAAAAAGATTGGCGATATCGCACGTATTAAATCAGGTTATGCCTTCAAAAGCGAATGGTGGTCAGACGAAGGTGTTCCCGTAATAAAGATCAAAGACATTCAAAATACTACGATTGATTTTAGCGATTTGTCAAGAGTTTCAGAAGCGCACGCTTTGTTAGCAAAACAGTTTTTTGTTACAGAAGGTGATTTGCTGATTGCAATGACGGGAGCGACTATTGGTAAGTTGGCACTTGTTCCTTTTTCTAGCGAAAGACTTGTTGTGAATCAGCGTGTTGGAAAATTCTTTCTTGGTGACAACCCTGTTTCTACTGTTTCTTTTCTGTATTGCACATTACAGCAGAACTGGATACAAGAACTAATACTAATGATCGCCAGTAGCAACGCTGCACAACCCAACATAAGTCCTTTCGACATTGAAAAAATAAAGATTATATATAACAAAGAGATGGTTGATGACTTCAACAAACAAGCATCAAATCTTATTGAGCAAATAATGCTTTTGCGAAAAAGAAATCAAAACCTATCAAAACAACGAGATTTACTCTTGCCTCGCCTTATCAGTGGTAAATTGGAGGTGTAAAATTGGAAAGAAAAACTCTTGCCCAAGTTTTAAAAGATGCCAAAATCGATTATAAACGAGAATATAAGCGTTTGTATGAGATGTTTTATGAATCTGAAATAAATCAAGAAAAGAATGTTCTACGTGATGCTTGTGCTGCGAACTTTTGGAATATGCCCATACGAGGAACTTGCCTTTCGTTAGATGATTTCGATGATTACTATGAAATAAAATTCGAAAAGGAACCTGAAGGCTTTGATCTCAACTATCTTTTGAATTTTTGCGAATATACATATAATCTCGTAATCTATACAACATTTAGCACTTGGGGATATGGCTTTCAAACGCCAAGAGATGCTTTTATGATCCAATTAAACAGAGTGGCTGATTTAATCGGATATATGTTTTCAGCATCCGAAAATGGTGTGTTTATACTTGTTCCCAAAGATCAAACCGCAATTGCCGTGGCAGAAACATTAGATAGAAACTTATCTTACAGGGTTATAGAATACAACCATAATTCTATGAGAGGTAATCTTGATAAGAAAAGAAATCTTTTAATTGTTTTGGCGGACAAGCTGGAGGCAAACAGAAAGATACTAAAACAAATCAATTCCAAGATGGAAGATCATTTGTATTTTCTGCTCAACAATCTAAACATACGACACAATAACACAGAACAAGGTTCAAAAGAATACAGAAAATATGTTGCTGATATGGATAAAGAAACTCTTGAAAAATGGTACGATGAAACATATCAGATGTGTTTGCTTGCCTTTCTTGAATTAGATAACTTGGAGAGAAAAGAAAAAGTCGAACAATTAAAGCAAGCACTAAATTGATTTTAAGGAGAAAGATATGTCAAGATTTATATACGAAGATGACATAGAAAAAGCGTTACTCGACAAGTTAGCCGCCGAGCCGTTTTGCTATGACGTCATCACTTGTGATCCTTCGACATCATCAAAAGAGAATATAAACGACGGCACGGGACGCTCTGCGAAAACAGAGTGCATTTTGCCGCGCGTTCTTGAGGAATCTCTCTGCCGTATCAACCCCGATATTCCTGTCGAAAAACTGACTTCCGTAATCAAAGACTTGACTGCCGATTTTTCCGACTCCGACCTTGTTTCCAAAAACTATGAGCTTTACAGCAAGATCCGCAACTACATAAAGATCCCAGTTCTCAAAAACGGGAAAGAGGATTTTGCCTTCGTAAAGCTGATCGACTTTGACAATCCCAAAAACAACACCTTTACTGCTGTATCCCAAATGTGGATCAAGGGGCGCTATAACTGGCGCAGACCGGACATTATTGTCTTTGTAAACGGTTTGCCTCTTGTGTTCATCGAGCTCAAAAACGGCATCGTCAAGGTGGAGGAAGCCTACCGCAAGAATCTGAAAAGCTACATCAAGGACATTCCCAACCTCTTTGCGTTCAATCAGATTTGTGTGCTTTCCAACGGTTTTGAAACCCGTCTTGGTGCCTTCAATGCCACCTTCGACTATTTCTTTGAGTGGCTGAAACAAAAAGAGGGCGAGAGAATCGACCGCAAAGCAATCAGCGAAAGTGGCGTTTCTGCCGACTATTTCGTTGACGGCCTCATGCACAAGGAAACCCTGATCGACTATATTGAGAACTTCATCTTGTTTGAAAACAAGTCTATCAAGATCATTGCGAAGAACCACCAGTTCCTGGGAGTCAATAATCTGATGGAGTCTGTGAAGAATCGCAAGGAGCTCAAGGGTAAGTTGGGCGTCTTTTGGCATACCCAGGGCTCCGGCAAGAGCTACTCCATGGTTATGTTTGCCAGGAAAGTGCGCCGCAAGGTAGAGGGCAACTTTACCTTTTTGGTGATTACCGACCGTGAGGATCTGGACAATCAGATCTACAAGAATTTTATGCGTACTGAGGTCATCGGCAACAAGGAAGAGTGCCAACCGAAAAACGGCACGCAGTTGCGTGAGTTCTTGCAGACGAACAAATCCTTTGTCTTTACGCTGATACATAAATTCCGTTACGATAAGACCAAGAAATATCCTGTCCTTACCGAGCGTGACGATATTATCGTAATGGTGGACGAGGCTCACCGTACCCAGTATAAGGATTTGGCTGAGAACATGAGAACGGCATTGCCTAATGCAAACTTTATTGCGTTTACGGGTACTCCTTTGCTGGGTTCAAAGCGCCTGACAAATCAGTGGTTTGGTGACTATGTATCGGAATACAACTTTGCACAGTCTGTAGAGGATGGCTCTACTGTGCCGTTGTTCTACTCTCGACGTGTTCCGGAAGTGGGTCTACAGAACGATTTCCTCGACGATGACGTGGTTGATATTATTGAGGACGAAAATCTGAACGAAGCCGAAACCCGCTTGCTTGAAAACTCTTCCTCTCGAATCTTGGAAGTTATCAAGCGTGAGGATCGTCTGGACAAGATCGCCCGTGATATCGCCCACCATTTCCCCCGCAGAGGCTTCCTTGGCAAGGGTATGGTGGTATCGGTAGATAAGTTTACCGCTGTCAAAATGTACGATAAAGTTCAGCACTATTGGGCAGAGGAAAAGAAGGCCTTGGTGGCAGAACGCAACACCGCTAAAACAAAGGAAGAACGCGATCGCATCACCGGTATTATCAACTTTATGGATTCGGTGGAAATGGCTGTCATTATTTCCGAGGATGCTGACGAAGAAACCAAATTTACTGCTCAGGGCCTTAGTATTTCTGCACATCGCGCCAAGATGAACGAAATCAAAGACGGCAGAGATATCGAGGATAGATATAAAGACCCCGACGACCCGCTGAAGCTCGTCTTTGTATGCGCCATGTGGCTGACCGGCTTTGATGTGAAGAACCTTTCTACCCTGTATTTGGACAAGCCTATGAAAGGTCATACCCTGATGCAGGCGATTGCCCGCGCCAACCGTGTGTATCCCGGTAAGCCCTGCGGCATCATCGTTGACTACGTCAACGTGTTTAAGTATATGCAGAAGGCCCTCAGCCAGTATGCAACAGGAGATGACGGGCAGGAATTCCCTGCAAAGGATATCGATAGATTGCTTGAATTGATCGATCAGACGATTGCTGAAACCGACTTGTTCCTGAAGACCTTGTCGGTAGATTTGGATGCTATTATTGCAGGTGATGACACCTTCGATAAGATGGAAGAACTGCGCAAGGCATATAACATCATCGTGGCTAATGATGACGACAAGGAGAAATTCAAAGTTCTTTCCAACACCTTGATGAACCTTCATGATGCATCAAAGCCTGAAGTATTTGAACTTGGCTGGCATAATGAGAAGTTTGGGCCCATCGCCTATCTGCACGGTTTGCTTTACAACCAAATTGATGACGAGAAGATCAAACGCGCACGGCTTAGAATGGGGCAAGTTCTGGATAATAGTATCATTTCTCAGAAAGCCGAAGATAACGATGATGGCTACGTTATTCACGGAACAAAGGTTATCGACTTGTCCAAAATTGATGTTGATCAGCTGAAACGTGAAATTAAAGTTGCTCCCTATAAGGCGGTAGAGATCGATGACCTTAAGGCGTTTATCGATGAAGCGTTGAAGCAGATGATGGACAAGAACTGTACTCGTGACAAATTCTCCGTTCGATTTAAGAACATCGTTGATCGCTACAATGCCGGTGGCTCTGAAAACGAGGACTACTATGAGCAGTTGCTGCAGCTGATCGAAGACCTCAAAAAAGAATCGGAAAGACCGAATTTAATGGGTCTCTCCGAGGAAGAACTTGAGATTTTTGATTTGCTTATAAAGGGCAAGAACTTAACCAAATCCGAGGAACAAAAGGTTATTCTTTCGGCTAAGAATCTGTTCAAGAAACTGAACGAGAATAGAAGCAGCCTTTTCGTCGTGGATTGGTATCGAGGCGAGCAACCCAAGGCGAGAGTAAAGAACGCTATCATGGAAACGCTTGATGCAGACCTCCCCGACAGCTACGACAAAGAAGTGTTTATTGTTAAAACAGAACTTTTGCTTAATCACTTCATCGATATGGCTGTTCAAGGCTATGGCTGGGTTGGAAGCGTGGCATAGAAAAAAAACAAAGAAAGCAGCCGCGAGGCTGCTTTCTTTATGCTTTGATATAAACTACGGTTTGGTTTTGGGAAAGGGTTGGCGGGGAAGCCGGGGTAAGGGGAACCGGAGAGAGGAGCATTTCTTCGGAGAGGCTTTCGCGGATGTGCTCCAGACCGGATGGGAGGTCCGAATGACAACAGGACACCTTCGGGATCCCCGGGATCCGAAACTCCAAGAAGCCGTCTGTCTGCATCGTCACCACCACAGGATAGAGTGTTTCCTTGACCGGGTCTGCGCCACCATAGAGCTCATCCATCAAAGCCATCCCTTGGTGCTTATGTTCGTCCAGCACGTGGGTATAAGTATCCAGGGTAAACGAAACAGAATAGTGCCCCAGAATCATGGAGAGGGTTTTTGCATCCATTCCTTGCTCCATGGCACGGGAGGCAAAGGTGTGCCGCAAAGCGTGGAAAGTAAAATGTCGCAACCCTGCCATTTCTAATATTTGATTATAGTAATTCTTGAAGGTGCGTGGCTCCACAAAGCCGCCCGATGGATTGGTCACCAGATATCCGCTGGAAACGTAACTCTTTCCGGCAGTGAGCTGATCTTGGCGCTGAACCTCTGCCCACCCTTGCAGATCGGCAATGACCCCGGGAAGCAGAGGCACACTGCGGATAGAATTCTGAGATTTAGGCAGTTGCACCACGATCTCCGTGGTATTCCCTCTCCCCGAAGCAGGCCGTTCCATTTTGTTTAGCCGTGAGAGGGTTCGCCGCACGTGAAGATTCCCTGCGGCAAAATCCAAGTCCTCCCATCGTAGCCCCAACAGCTCCCCGAGTCGAAGCCCGGTAAACAGAACCAATCGAACAAAAACACCGTAGCGGTGGCCATAGCTTGCCCGCATTAAAAGAAGTTGTTCGTCCCGGGTGAGGATCTCGATCTGAGGCTTGTTCCCTCGGGAAAGGTTAATGGCTGCCGCAGGATTAGTCTGCAGATAGCCTTCGTTCACCGCAAAGCTGAGTGCCTTATGTAAAAATAGGTTGAGATTGACGATGGTCTTGGGAGAAAGGTGCTCTGATTCTGCTTTGTGGTTATAAAACTGCTGAAGCAAACGAGGCGTGATATCCCGCAAAAGCTGATTCCCCAACACCGGCTTGAAATGCACGCGGATATAGCTTTCGTAGCTTAGGTAGGTGGATTGCTTCAAGGTATGCTTCATATAAACCTCAAGGCACATATCCAGCCACTCTCCCAAAGTTACCGCTTTGAATTTTTTGGGATACGTATCCCGCAGGAAAGACAGCTCGTGCAAAAGCCGCACGGCCTCTTCTTTTGTTTCCGCATAGCGGGAAATGCGTTTCGGTTCTCCGGTAGAATAATCGATTCCGATGGTGATCCGGACTTCCCATCGCCCGTCCGCCCGCTGGCGGATGTTTCCTTCTTTGTTGGCTCTTTTGTTCGCCATCATATTCACTCCTTTCGTAAAGCCAGGGGAACGGCTTCAAAGAGATAATATGCAATCGTGAGATGCCCTTTCCCCGGCTTTACGGAAGTGTTTCCGTTGTTGTAAATTTGCACTTGACACCTACTAAAAAAATTTGTATCCTTATATTAAATAATAATAAAAAATACGGTGAAAAAGGTGCAAAATGAAATATGTTGAAAATATCGTGAACGATGATTACCTTCATTGGAAATTGGGATCGGTGCAAATCATTACTACTCCGACAGGAAGTAGAAAAACCAGTTTTGTTTTGACGAAACTCTTAGAAAATGCATACGAGAAGAATAAGTTTTTAGTCTATTTTTGTAACAGAAGAACTTTAAGCAAACAAATCAAAAACCATATTGAAAATGAAATTTTTTTCCCAGGAAAATATAAAAGGAACCTTTTGATTTGCACGTACCAATATGCTGAAAGTGTAAAAGTTTTCCCGGCTTTTAAGGAACCCGAATCTGAAATCAGAAGGCCAAAGCAGCAAAAGTTCTTGGAACAGCGCTATGGGTACAATACGGATTTTAGAGTTTGTAAAAAAGATATTCTTTATTATGTTTTTGATGAAGCTCATTACTTCGTTAGCGATTCGTCATTTAATAAAAACACATCGTATTGGAAGCGTTCTGACTTTCGGCAAAAAGACTCCATTTCGGTTTTTATCAGTTCAACTCCGCAGCCCCTTTATTTGTATTTGGGTCTTTCAAAAGAAGTGATGCAAAAAATTTTTATTAAAGCCTCAATACAACGTCAACTGATTAGGAATAAAAAGAACGAGTTGGAAAAACCAAAATCAACACAGGCTCTTGAGCTGATCGAAAGAATCACTGATAGCCAGCATATACTGGGATTGCCGAGCCGCTCCTTCTTTGATCGAAGGCTATATCCGTCACAGGTGGCTCCTGATACCATGCTGCCCTTACTGCAGTTTTATACAGAGAAGGAAAAGAGAATAAATTTGTCAAAACTAGATCATCCTCTTTCTTTTGCCATCGAATGGATGAATTGCGTTCTTGAAAACCAAAAAAGCTCCTCTACTTTTTTTGAGTATAGTGATAATATTTACACAGATGCTCCAAACTATGGCTACATAAACGTTCGCTATTTTGAGCAATATGTTGAGCTTAATGGTATAATTAAAGAATCAACAAGAAAATGGTTGATTTTTGTTGATTCAGAAAAGGAAGGGCAAGAATTAGACGTCGCTCTAAAGCAACAAGGGGTTGATTCTGTTTTTGTTTCGGCAAAGAGAAAGAATGTTGGTTTTCCCGAAGCAAAAAAAGTGCTTGAAGAAATTGCGACCACTCAGAGTTTTTCCGATAAAGTATTGATTTCTACTAGTGTTCTTGACAACGGCGTTTCTCTGAACGCAGAAAAAGATTTTAATTTAGTAATTTCTCAAACAGATCGAACAGCATTCATCCAAATGATAGGCCGACTTCGTGTCGCACACAATGCAAGAATTAATCTATACCTTAGAAATTTTTCTGCAAAAAAGATTAATTCTCTAAGAGCAAAGTATGAAAACTTGTTTTTTTTGATGATGGAATTTTATCTAGCGCAAACGAATAACTTAAATATCGAACAGAGAAATCGCATTGAGCAGAAACTCTTAAATATAAGGCCATTTGACATCTTGAGGCTGAAAGATAATAAAGATAGCACTATGGGCAGTATTTTTTCAAAGTGTCAAATTAATGAAAATTTTCTTATTCATTGTCTTTACTCTCTGGCAAATCTCTATGAATCACTTTATCCCAAAGGGGATCCTGCCTCCCACGTAAAAAACCAATTATACTGGATCGGAAAAGAATACTCTCCTGAAAACTGGGTCAACTACGGGGAGAGCAAATTGGCTTTGCAAAATCTGCTTGAAAGGTATCAAAAGAAAAAACGTTTGCACAAGGATGAGCAGGATGAATTTTGCAGGAAGGTGATCGAGGTAATTCGCCTATTTCCAAAGCCATTGCTATCTCAATCAATGCGTTCTTTTTGGAAGAGGCATCTTTCCAAAAAAAACTGCGGAGAAGAACTGTTGCCCGGAAAAGCTTTATTAAATAAATTCTTCGATCAACAAAATCAACCCTATAGAATTGTTTCAAAGCAGTGGTACAAGGATCGCAAAACCGTTTGGGTTATCAAAAGAAAAGAAGATCAGGACTAGTACCTGATCTTCTTTGTATTTTTTTACATTACTAACAGTGCTGTAAAGGAAGTGTCGGACAAAAACGCTTCCTTGCTACCTTTTTCTTTCTCTGTGATATATTTATGTTTTTTGGTTGTTGCTTTGTTTTTGTTGTTTTTTACTATCATATTGAACCCTATAATAATCTCTCCCGGAGGGGTTATTATTATGTTGCATTAGTATTTTTTTAAAACAAGGAGGCACAGAAAATGGAAAAAAGTAAAAAAATCACGTTTCGCGTATCAAGCGAAGAATATAGAAAAATTCTCGAAAAAGCGGATGAAAAGTATCTTTCCACAAGTCGATATGTTGCACAGTGCGCTTTGGTGCCCGAAGGGTTAACCAAGGAAATAAAACAAAGAATATTTTGGTCTCTTTGCCAAATTAAGGAGTTGGCGAGCAACTGCACCAAGGAAGAAAAAATTAAAGAGGAATGTGACGCAATATGGCGGTTTTTGAGATAATTTCCAATCCCGTGGACACACAAGAGTCCCTTCAGAATTTATGTCAATACATCCTTGATCCGCTTCACGAAAAATCAGATGGAACTTTGATTGGCGGGCAGTATTTGACTCCCACTTCGTCATTTGAAGAAATGCGGGAAGCTCAAACGCTTTTTGATAAAGATTCCGGCCGTTTGGCTTATCACTTTATTATTAGTTTTGATCCCGGAGATCCCTTGATGCCGGAGGATGCTTTCACGTTTGCTATAGAATTTATTGATTTCTTTTTTAAGGAATATCAAGTGCTTTTTAACGTACATACCAAACAGAGTCACCTTCACGTGCATTTTGCACTAAATCCTGTTTCTCTGCGAACGGGCAAAAAATTGCACGTTGATTATGAGTTGATCGGACGGTATCGAGATTTCATTCAAAAAAACATTGAGCTTTATTAGACCGAGAGGGGGAACCTCTCCCCCTCTCTCGCTTCTTTTACGGTCGTTTGATACCGCGGCTTACCAAATAAACAGTAGCGCCGATCAAGGCGCCTTCGGCAAACTGTGCCGCCGCGCCGCTAAGAAGCGCCAGCAAAGCCGTCATAGGATCACCTCCTTTTCAGAAGGTGCAGCCTGCCGTTCTGCCGATCTCGGCAAGACATAGAATTCCCAGGGTTACGGAGAATCCCAAAAAGACCCACTGCATACCATCACCTCCTTATGTAGATTTCCGGATATCGGAAGAGCTGGGTGAGTTTTGTAATTGCCTCTTCCGACAGAGCTTCAAAGCTTTCTTTGTTGGGTGGTGCCGAACACAGAAAGAAGGTTCCGGCGATTATATCATAGACCTCACCATTTTCATCCCGCAGAGCACGGTTCAGCGGCAATCCCAAAAGCTTGCCTTCTTCATTACAAACAAGGGCAACCGCTTCTTCAAAGGGAAACAAGGCCTGGATATAACCGCCCACTTCCTTTTGCATCGCTTCAAGAGAAGGGTCGATCTCTTTTACTTTCGGCTCCTTCATCGGTTCAATCAGTAATACCTTCATAGTTTTTTACCTTTCGATAGAACGTACTGGGTTTCATATGAAGCCGTTTCATGGCTTCTGTGGCAGTGATTTCGCCCTTTTGCCACAAATTCACCGTTTGCTTTAGTTTCGGGTGATCAATGGGCTTGCGCCCTTTGTACACCCCTTTTTCTTTTGCAACGGCAATTCCTTCCCGTTGGCGCTGGAGAATGTATTCCCGTTCCAGCTCCGCCACGGCTCCGAATACCGTCAACATAAATTTCCCGGTGGGCGTGGTGGTATCGATGGCTTCTTTCTTGGAAATGAATTCCACCTTTTTTGCCGTCAGCTCCTCAACCAATTCCAACAGGTCTTTGGTATTGCGAGCGAATCGGCTGATGGATTCTACTATGACCACATCTCCGTCCCGCACGTAATTCATCATCCGTTTCAGTTCCGGGCGATCGGTGTTCTTTCCACTCATCCGATCCACGTAAACCTGCTCTACGCCCAGCTCCCGCATCAATACCTCTTGCCTTGCTATATTCTGATCCACGGTGCTGATACGGATATATCCGATCTTCATATTCCTCCTTTCTCAATAGGGTCCCGATTCCTTTTGGCATATTCCAAAATAGGGAAAAGGACTCTAATGACACATTTTTCCACTGACCCGTTAGGGTGTACCCCAATGGGTCATATCACACCGCAATAAAGAAGATCTTCAATGTCATCGGTGGTGTAACCGTTGGCGAGAAGCGTATCCACGTCTTCATCGGTAAAGCCGTAAAAATTGGCGTGGCGCTTCAGATGCGCGATGTATTCCTGCTGATACTCCTGACGTTTTTCAGGTCCCGTTAAGGAAAGATAGCGAATGGGGCGATAACTGTAGTAGCTACCGAAGAAGGAAGGCTCAAATCGGGAATAGCTTCGGTTTCCTTTGGCATCGATCTTTAATAGATCGCCTTCCCTCAGAACCACCTGTTCCGGGTCGCCAAAACAGTATTGCATTTTTTGAATGGCGTCCTTCAAAATTTCCTCAGTAGAGGCATAAAGATAGAAGCCAAGCTTTGGATAGTGATAAATACACATTGGATTGTCGCCCTTGATAAAATAAAGGTTGTTCCATTGATCCAAAACGGTCATGGTGAAGCTCCCCATCAATTTTTCAGCCATAGCCTTCAGGCTTTCAAAACCGAGAGCATTTTCCTTTTCGATCAGCTGCACCGCAACGTAGCTGTCGGTTTCAATATGGGTATGGGGCAAATGCTCGGACTTTCGAAGGTTGGTATCGTTATACAGCACACCGTTGTGGGCCAAGGCAAATCCCTCTCGACTGGTTTTGCCGTAGAAGGGATGGTTGTTATAGTTGAACTTTTCATCCCCTTGGGTGGTAAGTCTGGTATGACCCATCACCGTGGTTGCACTTTTGGGAATCTCAAAGCGCATGCGGTGAGCCGCCACAGGTCGCTTGTAGATACTCAGCTTGTTTCCGTGGTTATAAGCGATGCCGGTGGCATCGTCACCTCGCACCTCGCAGGCACGCGAAAGGATGGTCAAAACACCGATCCTTTGTTTTTGGGTAAAATGTCTTTTGTAATCAATCACGCCGTACAGACAACACATTACAGTTCCTCCTCCGTTTCAACAGGTTCATTGATGTAAATTCTTCTTTCTTTCAGATAGCGGATCAGCTCCGGTTCGCGACAGCCCGATACAAAGGTGGTCCAGGACATGGAGCGGATCTCTTCGTCGGACAAAGAAAAAGCCACGTCGCAGATTCTGTTTACCATCTGCAACGTGGCAATGACCGTATTCCATTTTAAGCTACCGCGAAACATACGAAACTCGACGGTATTGCGGTTTTCCAGATTCACGCAAGAGTATCGGCCGTTTCTGCCGCCGCCCTTGGCGTGATCCAAAATATCCTGTGGACTTTCCCGATAGCCGTAGCGCGCCGCCCATCGCTCCAGCTGACGAGGTGTTCGTCGGGAAAACTTTAATAGCTCCTCCCAGTGCTTTTCCACAAAGAACAGGATCCTTGCGATGGTGCCTTCCTGCCACACCACATCGTCCCCCAGGGAGCTTCGGTTTACGTGGACGTGAAGCCCGCAAGTGTTTGCCTGATGGGAAAGGTAGCCCATCTTGCGGAGCTTTTCCAGTACCTCTTCCCACGGCATCCCGGAAGAATGGTAATCCAAGGTCATGGGATGGGTCACCACCTCAAAGCCGTCATCCAAGGATCCATCGTGCTTGCAGTAAATATGCTCTGCCTCCTGATTGGCAATACGGATCACCTCCGCGGCACTGCCGTCATATTCGCCCCCTTCATCTACTTCCAGCTCCACGCCGAAATACCGATCGGCTTCCCCGTAGAAGATCGGCTCCGGCTTGTAGTAGTAATCGCGGATACACAGGCTTTCGAATTCTCTTCGGTAACACACCTGACAGTAAGGCTCGCCACCGTCATACATCGCATCCTCCCGGCACACCACGTTGCCGCAACAAATGCAGGTCACGTACCCACTTTCGAAGCAGCCTTCGCAGAGAGGGAGCTGATCGCTTCCGCTATTGTCTGTCCGCCAGATCCGCTTTCCGCAGTGAATACATACCACAGAAATCTCTCGGATACAGTCGGGGCAATACCTTTCATCCTCGAACCAAATCAGCTCTGCTTCCGGATGCACCGCCCCACATCGGGCACATTTTCTTTCTTCTTTCATTCTTTCCTCCATCAATAAAATTTGCCCGAAGCTTTCACTTCGGGCTTTCATGGAAATAATATATGGTTGAAGGAAAAGGCTTTGGCGGAGGTTGCTCTTTCACTTCTTTGTAAATCTTTTTTTCTGCATCGGCTTTAAGTAATTCTTCTTCATATCTCGTAAAGAGCCGAAAAAAGCTTCTTCGGTTTTTGAAAGAATATGATGATCTCCTTTTAATGAGAGTAATTCCAACGTGCAAATTAAATCTGCTGATTGAAACAATCGGTAATTTGCCGGAATTACCTTGCGCATCTCAGTTTGCGGCAGCAGTACTGAAAAGACTGTAGCCAGTAATTTTCCGAGTTCAACTTGGCCATTGTCATAATAAAGAACGATTCTGTCATATGGGGAAAAGAACGAATAGTTTTCACGTATAAAAAGCGAAAGCTGTTTTGATAATGCAACGGTTAAGCCCAGGTTTTCAGAAAGATTTCGTTTTTCTACAGAAAAGGTAACATAAGAAACGTTGGTTTGCTTTGTAAAAGTTAAAATTTTGTTGAGGTACCGTCTTCTTTCCGCAATGGATAAATTTTGATAATCTTCTTCCCGTCTTATAATAGGACCGGCGTGAAAACAATGATTTGCGGGAGCGTTTAAATGAGATAGCTCCCTTTCCAAATGTTCAATTTGTGTAGCAATTGAAGCATCTTGATCGTGAAAAACCAAAGTGAACAAATAAAACGGCGAATGGCTTTGAAACGGACCAAAATCACCCGATTCATCCACAAAAATACTTAATTCTTTCATTTTCTACAATCCTGTTATATAAAAAGTGGCGGGGAACATCCCCGCCGTAGGTGGACCCGGGTCATAAAGACCAGCCCGTTTTCCTGTAGGTATTATACCATAGATCATAACAAAATACAATACCTAGAGCAAAATTTTTTGCTCAATGATATTATACGCAAAATAAAAGCTTTTAGTGATGCCAAAAATAATGTGTTTGTTAGGTAGTGCCAATAATTAAAACTTAGCATAAAAGCCTTTGTCTTAAAACGAAGTCTTTTTTGCTCAAAAAGCACTAAGAAAACGTTTAACTGTATAATTTTATCCAACCTTCAAAGAAAAATACTGTTTGCAACGAACTGAACTCCTTTTTATGCTTGTTTATAATTGTGTTTTTTTTAGATTTGAGATATAATCAAAATATCGACATATTTAACCAATTAATCAATAATGAGGAATAAGAGGTATATGAATGTTTAAGGTTAAAAACTTATTAAGAAACGAGTATTTTCCAACAGAACTTCCTCCATGCTTCAACACTGATGACTTAGCAAATTTTGCTGAAGAAGTTATAAGACTCGCGAACACTAATGAACAAAAATATTCAATTGCTTTGAAATATAGTGGTTATAAATCCGAATCCTCCAGGAGAACCTTTTCAATCCCCAATCCGTATCATTATTGTAGAGCGGTAGATATAATAGTACAAAATGAAGAAGACCTTTTGAATGTTTTTAGAAAAAGTTTGTTTTCTTTAACTGCGCCGATTCCTCAGAATCCGACAGACAGTCAAGCATATTCCAAAAGATCAAAAAACATTGCTGATACAAAATTCGAAATAGAAAAACTCTATCAAAATAGAAGATACGAAATAAGATTAGACATTAGCACTTTTTTTGACAGTATTTATACTCATAGCATTCCGTGGGCTATTCATGGAAAAGAAACTGCAAAAAGGGAAAGAAGCAACGCTTCTTTGCTGGGGAATAAATTAGATAAAAGTATCAGAGCGATGAATTATGATCAAACTAACGGGATTTTAGTAGGAAACGCTGTTTCAAGAATTATTTCCGAAATAATCCTTTGTACTGTTGATCATCAAATTAGGAAAAAGTTCAAAGATATTGACTGTTGCCGGTTTGTTGATGATTATTATATTTATCCTAATGATATTTCCCAAATTCAAGAAATTATTTCATTTATAAGAGTTTGTTTGTCACAATACGAATTAAACTTAAATGAAAACAAAATCCAAATCAATGAAAGTCCATTTTTGTATGGAAAACCTTGGATTGAGGAAGTGAAACAATATATCCATCTTCAGCCGGAAATATTTTTATCAAAATTAATTATGGAATATAACAAACATAAGGATCTTTCCATCATTAAATATGGCTTAAGGATTATTTCCCAGTGCGGTTATTCTCAAAAAGAGTGGCCAGCTATGCAATCAAGACTTATTAATCTTTGGGTTCGTTTTCCTTCTCTATCAGATCGCATATTGCCTACGCTATGGCAGAACAAAGATAAAATAGGAAAAACTGTACTAAAAAAAGCCATTTATACTATCATAGATGAAACCATATTGTTAAACAGGGAACAAGAATTAGTATGGGCAATTTGGTATGCAAAGGTATTTAACGTTACATTATCAAAGGAATATATAATTAAGACACTAAATTCTTCCAATGAACTTGCAATAATAATTATCCTTGATCTTATCTATAAATGGGGAAAGGAGACTGTAAGAGAAATAAAATCAAAATTGAACGTTTTGCGAACTTATTTAGTGGGAGAAGATACAGATGAAAGAGGGAATACAAACAAACTCTTATGGACTTCCCATTGGTTGTTGTCGTACGAAGCAACCAAAAATGGTTGGCTTAATATTGACGGACATACCTTTGATTATGCTAACCATAATAGTTTTTTTAGCGAATTGATAGGAAAAGATATAAAGTTTTATGATTTGGAATTTAGTTACGAGGAAAAAAGAGCAGAAGGAAATAAGTTTGAGTTTGCAACTCGTTCTGAACTTTATAGGGCATTAACGAAATTGAAAAAAGCTCTTGAAAATGAGAGGTCTTCAGTGAGGGCTGAAGAATTGCTAACTGAAGAAGAAAAAGAAAACCTATATTTTGAATTCTTAGAAGCGTTACATAGAGAAGAGAGAGGATACGTTGGTTAATTGGAAATTGAAAACTTTAACATCTAAATATAAAGAAGTGTTCTGACAGATTTAATGTTATTCCGATAATGTAGTGAATAGGCGTATAAGAATACACAAAGCCCGAGGCAATCGCCTCGGGCTTTTGTTTTCGGTGTTTTATTATTCTTCCTCAAACATTAAAAACTTGTGAGGAGGAACGTCCAGCACGGCAGCAATGTCGAAAAGGGTGTCTAGGGAAATGGCTTTGCTGATGTTGGGTGCTTCCACGTGGCCGATGAATGCCGGAGTGCGATCAATGGCTTCGGCGAGCTGTTCTTGGGTCAAGCCCTTCAGTTTGCGATAATATGCTATTTTCAGTCCCAACTGCAGGTATTTGGATTCATAGATCGGCTTCACGGCTTCACCTCTTTCATTCTTTGTTATTATTTTAACAAAATTAGTTTTTTCTTGACAGGAACTGCAAAATATAGTATTATATCTAACAGATATAAAAATGTATCTAAAAATACATTTTAAAAGAGGTGATAAGAACGTGAAGGGAAAGAAGAAATGGATTCTGTGGCTGGTTCTGCTGATCTTGGTGATTTGTATGGTAATTTATGGGATTACAAATTATGATGAGCTATCGGAAATAACCGGTGGAAAAGCAGATGCTTTGATCCGGGTTTCGAACTTTTTTATGTAAAAACAGGAGATATTTTTTATGAAGTGTCCGAATTGCGGATCAGAACGGATCCAATATAGCACGCATACCAAAGGTGGTGGATTTTCGTTTTTTGATTCTTGCTGCGGATTTTTGATTTTTGGCCCTTTGGGTCTGCTTTGCGGTTCTTGCGGCTCGGGGGTAACTACCGATGAATTTTGGATCTGTCAGGATTGCGGTAAAAAATTTGATACCAAAGAAGCAAAAAAAGCACAGGATGCATACAACCAGCTTCAGACTCAAAAAGAGAATGAAAGACTGCAGTATCTTGAAAATAAGAAGCTAGAATCTGAAGCCATCGCTCAATATGGCAGTATAGATGAAATTGACATACGGTATCGCCAAGAAAAAAGAATATTTGAAGAAAAAAAGAGATGCTACGATATCGCTCGTGAAACTTACATTGAATCCTGTGATGAGCAGAGCAAGAAAAAGATACTGACCGTTGATAACGTGTCGGATAAAATTGCAAATATCATATTAATCCCGGCAATTGCCACGATTGTACTGTTGTTTATATTTATGCCTTTGGCTATTGTGACCGGGATCGCAAGTATTATCTTATTTATAACAATGGTAATTCTTTCTTTAAAAAAAGATAAATACCAATTAGAGTTGGAAGAGAAGTTTTTGCAAAATGATCCGGAGGCAAAAATCTTGAAAAGCCAAATGGATGCTGCCGAGAAAAGTTTTTCTTATTGGAATGAATTGAAACAAAAGATCGATGCCTGCAGAAGATACGAAGAACAAAATCCGCCGACATAATGTATTGCGGAGACTCTATTGCCGATTTGTCATTTGGGGCCATAGAGCCGGTTGCCACCAGCGAGCCGATCGTAGTTTCTTTTATAAGGGGTATCAATTTCCCGTATGTGCCAGGTGTACCGGGGTTTTGATCGGATATATCATCGCTTTACCTCTCTATTTTTGGTTCTCTTTTGACATAAAGCAATGTCTGTTTTGTTGTATGATCATGTTTTTGGATTGGTTCATCCAATTTGAAAAGATCAAAGAGTCAACCAATATCCGCCGACTGATTACCGGAATCTTAGGTGGGGCTGGCGTATTCGGAATCCAAATCCTAGTGATTGAGCATCTTGTGGTGGCGATCAAAAACGCTCTGTCATTTTGATTCAAATTTGACAGAGTGGAAACGACGGAGAGGGACCTCTATGGATAAAGCAGACAATATCCCTCTATGCATAAATCAATAATCCCAAAAATTTCGGATAATTTTTTGTGCTATCCGAGATTTCATAAAAAACACATTACAAAAGGAGAAATAAGAAATGGGACTTTTTGACAAAATCAGTGATATGGCAATCGGCGGCTTGACAAAGAAAGAAACGATCCGTCTTCCCTATGAGGAGATTGCAAAGATCGTCACGGAAGAATTTATCAAGGGGGCAGATGATGCCGGACTGAAAAAGGTACTGAAAACGGCGAAGGGCGGATTTTTGATCGATAAGGAAATGAAATCCCAAAATGAGCGCTATGATTTTCACGTAGGTTCAAGACCCCATGGCTTGGTCTGGCTTGCCAGTAAGCCTGTTTGGGTATTTGACCGTGAAGAGAATAAGTTTTATCAGCTTGACAAAGATCTGAAATGGAAAAAGTTTTATAAAGCGATTGAAACTGCCGTAAAAATGGAAAAGATCAACCGTGCAAGGTGAAAGAAAATGAAGAGAGTCTTTGTTTTATTTCTTGCTTTTGCAATCTTATTTTTGTCTTCTTGTTCCGTCGTTGATGAAGTGAATCAAGCTTTGGAAGATGCGAACAAGATCGAGCGCGATGAAAACAGAAAAGGCAACATTGGAGATTTTTACTTAGAAATTGTGGATTATGGGATTGACGTAGATGAGTACAACACTCCTGTTATTGCACTACAAATCTTATTTGAAAACAGATCTGACGATACGGCAAACTTTGACTGGGTAGCGGATGTTGACGTTTTCCAGAACGGGATTGCCTTAGACTTTGTTACTTCAGATGAAAATCGAACAACAAGCATTCAATCCGGCGCATCCATTAAGGTAATTATGGTTTATCAATTAAGAGATACAAGCGACGTGGACGTAGAAATCACTGACTGCATGGGACAATACGAAGGAAAAGTCAAACAAACGATTAAGATAAGTGAAGAGTAAAATAAGAGTCGACAACGTTTGAAAAGTTGTCGGCTCTTATTTTGCATTAGGAAAAAAGAACTTGTTCAATTTTTAGCATGATTCTTTGTTGAAAAATGCTAATTGTTGTGCTATGATAAAAATGTAAAAACTTAAAAGGGAGTTTTAATTATGAACAGCATCAGAATAAAAAATATTCGTTCCATCAAAGATAGTGATACCATTGAATTAAGGCCTATTACAGTGGCCATTGGTAAGAACAGTTGTGGAAAAAGCACATTTATAAGAACGCTTCCTTTGCTAAAACAAACCATTGAAAAAGATGTTGCAGAATCTTTGCTATGGTATGGAGATTATGTGGATTTTGGAAATTACTCTACAATAAAACCTTATTTTCACAGCGAAGAAAATCCTTGTATAGAATTAACAACAAAAACTTTTTTATCAACAAATTATTTTTCTTCAAGCCAAGAAGTAGATGTGCATTTAAAAATGGTTCTTTCTGAAAAATACATAAAACAGTTTTCAATCCATTATTATGACCAAGAAGTAATTGTCAGTTTAAAAGAAAACCAAAAAATAGAGAGCATTGTAATTAATGGTCAGCACATGAGACTTTCAACAAATGACTACATTTGGCTTAGAAATAGCAAGGAGCTTATTCCTGTTATCGCACCACAAAAAAACATAGAAAGAGCATTTTGGTTTTTTGCTCCTAGATTTGAAGAAGGTGTTGATAATATTGTCACCCAATTTAGAAATATTTGTAGCTCCAAAGCAAAAGAGGATACCATAAAATCATTTGCCAACCAATTAGTCTGTTTTACCTCAAAAAGCAATTTGAGAGAAAAATTAATCTCAACGCAGAAATTTCCAACAGTGGCAAAGTTTTTTAAAAACTGCGATACCAAAGATCTTTGCTTTTTGTCAATAAATAATAATATGGTATTAGCTTTACTACCATCTCTAATTGGGTTTATTAATGGCACTCTGAAGGAAGAGGGTAATTCCATGCATTACCTAAAGCCTATTAGAGCGAATGCCAATAGATATTATAGAATTCAAGGGATTAGTACAAAGGAACTGGATTCCGATGGCAGCAACTTGCCAATGATTCTATATAATATGGATGCAACGCAACGTTTTGAATTTGAACAATGGACACAGGAGAAATTTGGTATTGAATTTTCTGTTTCAACTGATTCCGGTCATATTTCTTTGGTGGCAAAAAGTAATGGTGTATCAATCAATTTAGCAGACACTGGATATGGCTATTCACAAATCCTTCCGGTCATTTTGCAATTGTTTCTTTTAACTAAAAATAATATTCAAAATAACCGCGGATCTTCTTTTATATTTATAATTGAGCAACCCGAACTACATCTGCATCCAGCATTTCAAGCAAAAATAATTGATGCATTTGCCGGTATAGTTTCAACAGCAAAAGAAAGTGGCATAGACATTAAAATCATTTTTGAAACACATAGCGAAACCATGGTTAACCGCTTGGGATATTTAATATACAAAAACAGATTGCAAAAAGAATTGGTTAATGTGTTAATCTTCGATAAAGAAGATGGAATTACGAATGTTAAGTCCAGAAGCTTTAATGAAAAGGGCTTAATTGATGGATGGCCAACAGGGTTCTTTTCTGTTGAGGATTGAGTGGTATGTGGATTGAATTAAGAGATGATTTAATAGATGCATTCGATACCAATACTAAATCGACCGATAGAATTGCGAGAAGTATTAATGCTTTGTTTACATCCATGTATGATCAATACCACATAGTATATGCTAATCAAGATTTATTAGAAAAGTTGCGTTCGATGCCTTTTGTTCATCAAGATAACCAAGTATTAATTACATGGATTTTAAACAAATATATTAGTGTTTATGAATGTCACGATGCCGTAAAGAAAAAAATAATAGTTGTTCCCGATGGTGTTCAAGAAACAAATACAAATAATATTTATTATATAGCCATTTCAGAACTCCAAAAGATAAGACAGTCAATGCTTCTCACCGAGAATAAAACTGACTATGATTTATTCAATCTCATCTTTTCTTTTCTAAAACCTTTTGGAAAAAACTATGTAATATCATTAGAAAATAATCCCTTCTATGGTGGAAACGTTTCAGCTTCGGTTCAAATTGTTGAAAGCAGCAGTAGATTTGCTTTGTGTATAGTGGACAGTGATAAGGATTATGAAACTTCTTGCCAAGGGAACACTTGCAATTCAGCTGTACGATCTATTGACCGAGCAAAAGAACATAACTGTGTTATCGATTTGCATATTCTTGGGGTTAGAGAAAAAGAAAACCTTATTCCTTTGATCTTTTATTCCACTACAAGTTCAGAAAAAGAAGTATTCTATAATTGTGTGCGAAAGTTCGAAGAAAACGTTGGATTTATGAAGTTTGTTGATTATAAAGGCATAAAACAGAAAAAAATCAATTCTGCAAACACAGAATGGAGTTCACTTTATATGCCTTTTGTAGAAGAGTGCAAAAAGAGTGGTATTTTTTTAGAACAAGAGGATGAAAAAGAACTTTGCGTAAAAGGTATAAATGATCATCAACTTGAGATGGCAACACAGGCTTACTTTGAAGATAGTTATGTTCAATTAACCAAAAAGCAAAAAGATGATGTTTTGATGATAAAAACAGACATAAAATTACACATACCACGCTATATAATGGAAGAGTGGAATAGCATTAGTGCGGAAATGTTTGATTATGGATGTTCTTTATCAGACCAATTTATGCGCACTCTTGTATAAACAACAGTTGTGAGAGGTGTGCGAAGTGTCAGCAATCTATAATCCTTTAATTGGCGGAAAAGTATTAAAAGTCGAAGATGATTATAGCGTGCAACCGGCAATGTTTGTTTTGGGAAAAGACAAAAATACATATATGATTACTATTTCTAATAGCCAGAGGTTTGTTTTTGTAAGGGTTGATCAAAATATGAAAGTCCAAAATAATGACTGAAAATACAAAATTCTTATATACAACCTTACAACCTTTTTTGACCCCATTTTGACCCCAACGTGAGAGGGGCAAATTGGGTAGGCTGAGGAAAAGTGGCAAAAAAGGGTGAAAAAGTGGCTCTGAAGTGGGCAAATTAGGCACGTTTAGAACGCTTTTTTAAGGAAATATCGGGAGGCCGCCCTCATAACCCGGAGGTCGTGTGGTTCAAGTCCCACCCCCGCAACCAAAAAAATTCCTCGGAGTATTCCGAGGATATTTTTTTACCTCTTCTCTCTTCACTTTTCACTCTTCACTTTTCACTAAATCCGTCCGAGAAGATTTTTGGAGGTAATAAGTAATAGTGAATAGTGAATAGTGAAAAGGTGTCTGATGTAGCTTTTTGCCTTGGCAAAAAGCATTTTTTGTTATATAAAATTGAAAAGTAATAGGTGTTATGATATAATTGATATAGCAAAGTGAAAGGTGATAAGCAACAATGATTATTAATTCGGATTGGCACATACATAGCGAGTATTCGTATGATGCGTCTAACTCGCTTGAGCATATAGCGGAAGCGGCTATAGCTCAAGGGCTTTCTCGTATCGGCATCACAGATCATTTAAATTTTAATGATGAAAAATTCAAAGGGGATATCTATGCCTCAGCAAATGCTGTTCATAACACACAAAAAACATATTCCAATATAGTGCTTGGAGTTGAACTTACGCCGATTGAACGTCCCGAATTCGATTATATAGCAACGTGCGGAAAAAGAGAGGGCTACATACCGCCATTTCAAAGCACCCCATATGAGCTTGAGCTGGGAATGACCAAATCTCAACTTATGGCCCTTGGAATTCGCTACGCCATCGGAGCGGCACATTGGCGATTGGACGTTCCGTATGCAAAATCACTGCAACCCGACTTGAACGCTAGCATCAAGGATTGGTACAGACAGCAACTGTGGCTTGCCAATGACGATCGCGTGACGATTCTCGGACACCCGTGGTATCACGGGAAGGGGATTTGGTATGAAGATTTTTCTGTTATTCCACGTTCCATGAATGATGATCTTGCGGTAGCGTTAAAGGAAAACAAAAAATACGTTGAATGCAATTCACAATTCTTCGTTTCGCCAAAGACAAGCGAAAAATTCCGAAATCAATACGCAGAATTTTTAAGAGAACTGTTCGAAATGAATATTCCGATCACTTACGGTTCGGACTCACACAGCAATTACGGAGATTCCCGTGCTGAAGTGGAGCGGTATCTGCGTTCCGCAGGATTCGTTGAGGGCGACATATCCGAGCTTTCAGAGAACGATCTTTGGAGTTAAGCTTTCACCACGGCATCTATTTTCTCAAGATAACACAAAAACCTTCTCGGACGAAGTTCGGGAAGGTTTTACTTTTTTCACTGTTCACTCTTCACTTTTCACTAAATCCGTGCGAGAAGATATTTGGAGGTAATAGGTAATAGTGAATAGTGAAGAAGTTGTTTTGCAAGGTTTACCTTGCTTTTTTAAGTTATACAAGATATAATAGGTTATCAAGTTTTTTCACCCCAAAGAGTATGATATCTTTTTCGGTGCAACTTGCCAAAAAGAAAAGTCGCACAAGGTGCGGCTTTTCTTTTTGCTTATGGTGTGATCTGTACCCTGCGATTTTTGGCTATGAGACCGACGAGCGTGGCTCGTTGGGGCAGAAGCACCGCCGCCGCAGAGCGGATGAAGGCGGTGTTTCGGCTCCGCAGCGGTCGAAAAAGGCAAGGAACAGCACCGAAAGGTGCCCGCCGCCTTTTTTCGGGTAACCGCAAGGTGGTTTTCCAAGGCTTTGCCTTGGAAAAATAACCCGGAGGTCGTGTGGTAGGGGTTCCACCCCCGCAACCAAAAAATTCCTCGGAATATTCCGAGGATATTTTTTTACCTCTTCACTTTTCACTCTTCACTTTTCACTCTTCACTAATCTCTGCAAGGGAATTTTTTTGGAGGTGAAAAGTCATAGTGAATAGTGAAAAAGTATTCTGCAAGGCTTTGCCTTGGAAAAATAATCCCGGAGGTCGTTGTGGTAGGGGTTCCACCCCGGAGGCCATGAAAAAACCTTGAAAACATTGCGTTTTCAAGGTTTTTCTTTTTCTGTTACTTGGGTAGTACAAAAAGGAGCAGCATTTGCTGCTCCTTTGTGTATTAAGTTGTTTTCATGGGAGAAAACGAGAGCTTCCTAAAATTACTCCTATGATTCAAAGATTCTGATCGAGGAAGAATCCTCTCCTGCAAGGGTTTTGGATTGGTTGCTTGAGAAAGAATCTTCTTCTCCCCAAAAGCCACCGAAACCGCCATTGCTTATTGTCATAACATCTTCGGTTTCAAAGGAAATCATTTGGATCGCAGGGCTCTCGTAAGAGGCTCTTTTTTTATTTTTGTTTTCGATATTCATAATTTCACCTCTTACAGCATTTGTTCATAAGTTGCAGCGGACTTTCCGTAGCAAAATGCAGCGCGGGCGAGTTTTGCCATAGGAGTGAGCTCATCGCTTGCATCGTGGTTATTCTGTTTGGAGAAAATGTAGGCATTGACTCCGTATTGATCCATTTGTTGAAGCACTGTTTCGGTTTTGTTGCCGCCGTCATCGGTAATGGAATTGAGCGTAACAGTAAAGTGATGACCGAAATGACTTACGGGAATGGGATCGGACAAGATACCGTAGAGAGAATCTTCGGCCGAAAGCACTTCAAAGTCGGAAAGGGTATACTCACGGGTTACGCCGGTAACAGTATCGGTAATCTTTACAGAGAAATCAGAATCGGTACAGTCGGGAGCCGTGAATTTAAAGTAAAGCTGAATCTCGTTGGCAAACCAAACGTTTGCTCCAACCAGCTCTGTTCCGGCTTTTGTGGTTGCGCCAAGCTTTTTATCCCACAAATCGGCTTCCAGCTCAACAAAGGTACTTTGACCGGTGATTCCTTCATTTACCAAAGAATCGGTTTTGTAATTTCTGTAAAGCTGGGACATAGCGCCGTATTCCAAAAGGTCGGCTACCATAGTCTTAGCGGCGGCGTATTTTTCCTGAGAAATACCAAGCTCTTCCGCAGAAGATGCAAAGAGCATATCGCAGTATGCACGAACGGAATAATCATTCAGTTCATCTAAAACCACGTCGTCAAAAATCAGTTCTGCACAAATGGTATCACCCATGCACTGAGGAGAAAGGCCTTCAAAACAATACAGCCAAAAACCGTTTCTGTCAGAAAGCTCGCCCTCTACCTCCGTCACCTGGCCGTTCATCGTAAAGCGCATTTTCGCACCTTGGTGAGCAGCTGCCAAATTTACGTAGAAATTGGCGTTGATGCTGGAATTAAGCTCGAAGCTTAATTCCTCAATGAAGGAGTCTGCTTCGTCGACCGTTCTTTCTGCGCCGCAATCGTTACAAGCGGTGTCACGATCGTCGTCATATACGTGGGCAGAGGCGTTGGGGTCTGCCGCGTCACAGTGTGCACACTTTCGGGTATGTGTTTCACTCGTGATGACCCATTCGCCGGTAAAGCTATGGTCAAGGGGCTTCAGAACCCAAGAATCCTTCACGATCTCGCGGGTGCAAGCGGAATCACTGAAGAATTTGCCGCACTCATTACAGGTCCAGTACGCGGTGTTACCCTCGGAGGTGCAGGATGCATCCTTCGCGGCCGTTTCCGTTGCCGCGTGGCGATGGGCCTTGGTGCAGATCACGATCTTGTCAACCTTTGCATTCAAACCGTACGTCCTGGGTGCAGCAGTGGTGCCGTTACCCATATACTGAACGCTCATGTTGGCAAAATCCATCTTGTTGCCTTCGGACTCGTGATAGTCACCGTTCACCGCCGTTAACAAACGGGTGCAGTTCAGATCACCGATCTTTTTGCCGTCAAGCCAGTAGCTGTAGACGCCACCGGTGCATTCCAGGCGGTAAGTGTGGTAATCTGCGATGTTGAACCCTTTGGGAAGGGCTGCCGCAAAATCTTCATCGGATATCGTAAAGATCCAATATTTCTCCGTACCGTCAAGATTTGGCTTGTACATCATCGCTACATTGCCGTTTTGCAAAAGCAGTATACTGCGATTATAATAACGCTTCGCCACAGCGAGCAGGGTTTGAGGGCTGCCGGTGGCTATATGCTCCATGGAGTATTCGATGTGCCAATCATTGCTTTCGCTGAGCGTAAGAGGTGCGGACATTTCCAGACAAACTTTATTTGTCGTCATAATGCCATCCGATACTTCCGCAGTACCACCGTCGCAAGCGGTACCACTGAAATTTGTCGTTACGGGTGTCAGCGTAATGGTGCCATCGGTGGAGGTTGTGGTGCCATCGTCGAAGGTCCAGACAGTAAAATTCTCTTCCTCGGAACCACAATGGCGGCAGACGCCGTCTTCAAACTGATGCTCCAGCGCGGGGAGCACGGTTGCGGGTTCCAGCTCTGCATTGCACACAGAGCAGAAAACGCCTCCGGTGCGTCCCTTCTTGCCACAGGCTGCAAGGATCTCCTCGCCGGGAATTTCATCACCGTGGCCGGTGGGCTGGAGGACCCATGAGTTTCTCTGAATCTCATTATTTCCGTCCGCATCTGCATAATAGGTGCTGCAGGCGGCACAAGACCAATAAGCGGTATTGCCGGTAGCCGTACAGGTAGGATCGGTTGCAGGAACGGCAACCAAGGAATGACCTGTGGATTTTACGACCCAGGAATCCTTCTCAATTACGTTTTCAGCATCGGAATCGCTGAAGTATCTGCCACATCCCTCACAAGACCAGTATGCGATGTTGCCGTCTTCCTTGCAGGTTACATCCTTTGCGTCGGTTGCAACCAAAATATGCTCGTGGGGGAGGGTGCTGATGACGATCTTGTCGATCTTTGCATTCAAACCGTATAAGACAGGATTACTATTGCTGTTGCCGTTGCCCATATACTGAACGGTCATATCGGCAATATTCAGCTTGTTACCTTCGTGTACCGTATCCTCGAAACGGGTGCAGCTGAGATCACCGATCTTTTTGCCGTCAAGATAATAGCTGTAGACGCCGTCATTGCACTCCAGACGGTAAGTATGGTAATCCGTCAGCTTGAAATCCGCAGGCATATTTGCAGCAAAATCTTCATCGGAAACCGAGAATTGCCAATATTGCTCGTTCCCGTCAATTTTTGTTTTGCGCAGGATCACCAGATTGCCGGTTGGCAGAAGTACAATGCTTGGCTCCAAAAAGCGCTTCGTCACAGAGAGCAAGGTTTGATGTATGTCGCCGGCGTTACTTTCCATGGCGTATTCGATGTACCAACCCTTGCTTTCGTTGAGGGAAATCGCCTTGGAAAGCTCCAGAGCAACTCTCTTTGCATTCATAACGCCATCGGATACGTCCGCAGTACCGTTGGTGAAAGCATTGCCGTTGTAAGTTGTCGTTGTGGGGGTGAGAGTAACGCCGCTGTCCGCGGAGGTTCTGGTTCCGTCTTCAAAGGTCCAGGTAAAGGCGCCCTGTTTCTCTTGGCCGCACTCCTTGCAGACGCCGTTTTCGAATTCATGGTTGCCGCCGGTGCCGGATGCATTATCCCAAATTGCATAGAGCGTAACGGAATCGTTGGAGTTTACGGTATAAACGTCGCCGGCTTTGTAGGTGGTACCGGTGCCGCCGGGGTTATCACACCAATAGAGGAACTTCGCGCAGTAATCGCCCACTTGAGGTTCGGGCAGGCAGATCTCATCGCCTTGCCAGATGGCAATGGGCTCAATTGCCGGTACTGCAGAAAGAACAACCTTCAGGTTCAGCTTTTCTGCACCGGCATAAACTGCCAGCTTCTTGACCTTCGCCAACAGCCCCTGGCTGTAGTGCGTAGCGTTTGAACCCGTGCCCCAATATTCCATGGTCATGGAATTAAAGTTTTTGCCGTTATAATCAGGCTGTTTTGAGGTGTAATGCTTGTCGCTTGTTCCGCGGCTACTGCTTTGCTCGGAAAGGGCAAGGTCACCCACCTTTTCCCCGTCCAGCCAATAGCTGATGATACCGTTATAGCAACGAAGCTCGTATTTGTGCTCTTGGGTAACGTCAAAATCGGAATTTAACTTACTTTTTGCAAAATCCTCGTCGGACACCTTAAAATAGGTATAGTTGTTGGACACAGCAGTGCCGTCATCAGCGGTAAAGGCTGCTTTGATGATGAGCATCAGATCGCCGCTGCTATTAATATACATATATTTTGCTGTCGACATAGCGGCGCCGGTTGCCAGGAACGTGCGGATGGACTCAGTGGAGTTTTTTGCTGCTGCAACCAGCTCAACAGACCAGGCTTTGGAGGTATCAAGGGTAATGGCTTTGGACATCTGTAAGGTAGAATTACCGGAGGTTAAATCCAGAACCCCATCTTTCAGACAGTCCTGAAGGTCCATGTCGGATACTGCGCTTGCGTGGAGGGATAAGGTATTGTCTGTGGTGGTTCCCTCAGTATTGGTCAAACTCTGGTTACCAAAGTCCCAAACATACCATTCATATTCTTCTATGATCGGCTCTGTGATGGTAATATTCACCGTTTTCAGGACGGTGCCTTCCGTATCCATAACCGTCAGAACCCCGGTGCCTTCTTGCTTGCCGCGAACGAAACCGTTTTCATAATAGGCGGCGTCACCGGTCACCTCATAGGTCAGTTTTGCTGTGGAAGGAACGGTTTCCGGAACGATCACGTAGCTTTTGTTCAGAGGAACTTCAATGGATTCGGGAACCTCGCTGACGCCGTCTTCCTGCAGGAGCCTTACCGATTGCAGGGCGTTGTTGCCGGTCCAGTAATCATACATACTGTTGGCGATCTCAATGCCCTGAACGTTGTAGCCCAGCTGGGTGTAGTGGGTACCGTCCGCGAATATTTCACCTTGCACCATCGTGGGATTGGTGTGCGTGGTTCCGTTTTCCAGCTTGCCATAGAGGTTCTCAATGGGATTTGCTTCAAAATAAGCCTTCACGTCCGCATCGGTGGTCCAATTACGACCAACCGTGGACGCCATAATAACGCCCTCATTCTCATAGGCGGACATCGCGTAGTTAATGACTTTACCGGTATACGTTTCGCCGCCATGGTTATAGAAAGCCAGGGGTTCGGGGAACAGGTTACCCATATCATTCATGGAGGATACCACCCAAATTGGCACCAAGCCAATGCAGTCCACCGTATCTTTTTTGCTGTCTCCGTCAAAATCGTACAAAGCCAACTCTTCGCGGAAGCCGTTCCACATGGAATTGAACGCCTTCACGTAGTCGTTCTCGGGCCAGGTCTGGTCACCGTTTGCAGTGGTATAGTTTACAACGCCCATGCGATTCACGTTGTAGTGACCTGCCTGATACTCGTTGTAGAGGATCTCCATGGCGGCCTTACACAGCTCAACTGCGTGGCGGTAGTTATAGCCGCCCTCTTGCCAGGTCTGCAGAGAGGTGCTTCCCTTTGCGGCATTCAGGACCCACACCTTTTCCCCGGAGCGCTTATGATACTGGTATCCCAGGGCACCGTCCAGGGCGCGGACGCCGTTGCCGGCTTCCGTCAGTGCATCGATTCTGAGAGGCTTTGTGGCAGAGCCGTAGCCGATGCCCAAGCCGGTTACGTCTTTCGCCTGCACTGTTTCGGTATCAGGATCACCTTCACACAGAATAAAGTTGTACTTGGGGCCCTCGTAGGTGCTGTACACCTGCCCGTCCTCACATACGACGGACTCCTCGGCGTTGCCCTTCGAACCTGCCGCCTGGCTGTGGCCGGTAACAAGAAGCAAAGAGATCGTTGCAGGTTCGACCGTAATTTCGTAGGAAACTGCATTGTCTCCGGTACCCCAGGTGACCTGAGCCGTACCAACGCCAACCGCGATGAGCTTGCCGTCGACGTAAACGACCACGTCATCGTCCGCCGCGTTGGAGCTGACCTTTTTGGAGGTGATCAACCGGGTTTTAATGGTAGGTGCTCCGGTCATTCCCAGCTCGCTGACCTCCAAACGGTCATCGTATTTCATAACCAGAGCGGTTTCTTCCTCATTACTATGCTCTGCTGCCTGATCTATCTCAGCGGCAAGCAGCTGCATAGGCAACATTGAAAAAACCATTATGACTGCCAGAACAAATGCCAAAAACTTTCTAAGTGCCATTTTTGCTCCTCCTAACGTAAAATATTAAAGTCTATCTACTATTTTAATACGTACGCAACAAATTGTCAATAGAAAGAAACGTAAGGCCTTTGCATACGCCGAGGTATTTACTTTCGGGGTTTGTTTTGCTATAATAGAAAAAAGGCGGTGATGATATGCGGTTTTGCGACCAAGAGAAAAAGAAAGCGATCACAGTAGGAAGTGATCTTTTAGTATTATAGCATATTTTTTGTAATTTTTTTGGAACGATGATGTGCGCTGTGAGAAACGGTTATATAAGGTTATATAACCGTTTGGTGATGATGGCGGAAGAAAAACATCCTCGGGAATTAGGAAAATGTTCGTTAAGAACATTTCCCTAAAGTTTTATTCGCCTTACGGCGAGTTCTATTGCTTCGCAGTGGTATTCGGCTTAATGCCGAGTGTTATTTGCTTCGCAAGTTTTGGTAGCGAATAAAAAGATCACTAAAACCGTAGGTTTTAATATCACTCCGACAAAGTCGGAATATCACTTTACAGAAAAAAGAAAGAGAAAGCTCTCTCGTTTGAGTCTTCTCTTTCTCTGTTGTTAGTGGGTTTGGGCTACTGCCCAAGTGCATTTGTACATACAAATGCGATGCTGGTTCTCACCCGATATGTTATTCTATGCTAAAATAAAAACTTCGCTAACGACATTACGCATTTTTCCGAGGATGTTTTTTGCGGGAAGGGGGGGCTTATTCGTCGGGATGAAGGGCTTTTAATTTGGCGCCCTGACAAAGGGAAAGCGCCGACTGCCCTGAAAGGAGGGCTTGCGTGCCGGTCTTATCCACTTCCCAAAGCTTTAAAAATGCATGGAATTGATCTGTCATATCTTCCCAGCTTTGTGCTACCAGATCGACGCCACACATAAGCATACGTTTGGAATCGTTAAAAAGCATCGAATACTTGTTTTGCTTGTTCCACCAATCTACGTATTCCTGCACGCTTTCAACGTTTTCCTTTTGGTAGGCCGTGGGGACGTATGCACAATAAACCTGAATTTGAAGGCGGGAGGCGCGATCGTATTTTATATGCACCTGCTCCGCTCCTGACGGTTCTTCCTCTTTGGGATAAAATACGACGCGATAACAATCGCCTTCTGCTTTGACGTCACGCAAGAAATAGGCGTCGCCTGCGGATAAGAGACGCTCCATTTTCTTTCTTACCGCGGCTTCGTCCTCCTCCTCCGAAGCTTGCCCGTCCTTTGATGCGATCCATTCAAGCTTCGACAAGGTAGGCATAAATTCCTTGAAGTTATTGCTTCTTACAATGGCGGAAAGCTCGGAAAGCTTGGGCTTCCAGATGGCCCCATCCGCCTTATTGTGAAGGTATATGATCTGATTTAACAAGGAAATGGCAAGGTCCCGCTCATTGCCTACGGATCTGAAATACGTTTCTTCCACGTCAAAGCAACGAAGGATCTCCTTTTGCTCCGCATCCGTTTCGCTTTTGATCAGTACAGAAGCTAAATTTCCCGCGATGGAAGCGGCCATGCCCTCTTCCTTACAAAGGGTAGCCTCCCGCAGACCTTTTCTTAAAAGTTCGATGGCTTGGTCCAGATCACCAAATTCGCGATATGCAGTGGCCATATTCATCATTTCGATCAAAAGATCGCGCTTTTTTTCTGCCTTTTCATAAGCCTTGATGGAGATCGAATGATAATATAGGGTCTTTTCTTTGTCCTTTCTTCTGCGGAAAACCAAGGCGAGATTCCCCGCTATGGGCGCCGCGTTCAGATTCTCAAAATGCTCAAGAAAGGCGATGCATTTTTCGTAGAATTCAATTTTTTCCACTGACTCCGGGCTAAGATAGTCTCTCGTAATGACCGCGTGATTCTGATCGAAATTCTCCTTCATGACCGAGCAGAAATCGTAAACGACCGTTTCTTTGCGGGCTTCGGGCACCTCGTTTACGATCTCGATCAATTCTTCAGCGGTGCAGGCGCAAACGATCTGACGGGAAACGTCACCGAGGCAGCTGACCACGAGGCTTTCAAATCGGGAAAGATGCGTAAGCAAACGGCGGATCAGCCGGTAGAGATCTTGCAATTTGGTCTGGCTTGAAGGGCGAGAGGGATCGGCCGTAACGCACCCTTTTCCCAGCCGTTTCCAAAGATCAACGATTCCGTTTATGGATTCGTTTTCGGCGTATTTGAGAATTTTTTCACAAAGCACTTCGTCTGCCACGGTGCCTTGATCGAATTGCAAAATGACGGAATGCTCTATGCAGTCGAAATACCGCTTTTCGTTGCCTGCCTTTTGATACAGCGACGCCGCATCCAATAAATATTCCGTGGACGCCGCCTTGTTTGATGACTGAAGCATTTGTGCCAGATCAAAATACAGCTCCGCTTCCCGCAGAATATTCCCTTCGCTTTTGGCAACGACGGCATCTTCCTTTATTTTGTCAAGCTTTACGCGGTCAACGGTATGCGCATCGACTTGCTGAACGAAAAATTTAAGCCCGTCGGGAATTGCGGAAAACCGTTCCTTCCAATGATTCTCCAGCCCCTTTGCCTGAGAGATATATTTATGTCGCAATAAAAATTCCACCGTTTTCTGCAAGGCATCCATTACGGAAGCGTAATCGCGCCTGCTCCACAAAAGCTCCATTTGCTCTTTGCGCAATTCAATGATCTTGATAAAGTTTTCCGAAGCCGTATAGAGGCGGATCAATGCGCTGTAGGCGTTTAACAGCGGGGATTCCAGCCCAAGGGCTTTTGCGTGGGCGGCGGCAGTTGATAAATAACTCTCCGCTTTATCATACAGCTTTAATTCGCTTGCATAATGCCCCATATTGCCAAGCAGGGAGGTGCACACTCTTTTTAATGAAGGATCGTCTGCGATTTGGCTGTAAAAGGCTTCGGCGGCGGTCAGTGCCTCCTGTCGGTTGCCGCCGAGATACAGGGCGTTGCATCGGTTCATTGTAACAAAACCGATTTCATACGGATCGGAAAGCTTTTTCCAGTATGAGATGAGCTTGTCAAAAATCGCGATGGATTCATCGTAACGAGCCATACGGTAATGACACATTCCCATAGTATTCAGCGCGGCCAAATATTCCCGCAGACTCCCTTCAGCCAATGAAATGCGGGCAACCTTTTGGTGGATCAGCATCGCTTCTTCATACTGACCTCTTCGGAATAAAACGTTGCCTCTCATGCTGAGCGCTCTGAGCATTTCCTTGGGAAAGCCTGCCTTGATTGCCGTTAAATAATAATCGCTTGTGGTTTTGATGCCCTCGTCAACAAGATTCAATTGCTCTTCCGCATCCGCTTTGAAAAACAGGAGTTGACACAGATCCCCATCGTTAAAGCGGTCCTTCTCTACCAGCTGCTCGGTTACATATCGATGCAGCCCTCTGAAATCTCTTGCGGCCTTCATTTCGTACAGCTTGTTGTAAACGGGAAAGAATGCATCGCTGATCATTTGGGCGGTATATTCGGCTGAATCCGAAGAGAGGTTTTGATCCTCCCCTACGATCCTATAAAGCTCATCCAAGCGGGTTTGAAAGCCCAGCTCCTTCAGCAGCGCACCCAGCTTCAGCGCAAGGCGCTTATCATCTTCCGTGCCCTGCCACCGGCTTTCGATCAAACGAAGCAAGGACTCGGATATATCCTGATCGGAATGCAAAAAGAGCTTTACCCACGCAGACTGAACGCAATACCAATCCAAGCGGGAAAGGGAATCAAGCACCCCGTCGCCCTCCAAGGTGCAAAGGAGCTTATTCCAATCATTTGCATTTTGATAATGGAACAGACACTCTTTTGCCAACGCGGTATGCTCTCTCACGCTTTGCAGGGAGAGCGTTTTGTTATCTGCCTTCAGCTTTTCAAGGAAATGGTCTCCCAGCAGCGAATGGACCTCTCGGCGCTCCTGCTCCGAGAGCAAACGATCTACGAATTTTTTTAATTCTTCATTGCGAATATTCCAGTAGTCACCCTTGATCATATCAAACTGTTCAAAGAAGCGGCACATCTGTGACCACTGGATCGTAGTACAGGGAGCTGTTTTTTGAGAAAGGAGGAAGCACTCTCTTTCGGATAAGGAAAGGTTGCAGCCGCGCACCAAGCCCAAAACCGTGCGTACGGTTTGTCTTTCTTCGGCAGAATATTCTTCTATCAGGTATTCATACACGTATTGATAAATATCGTTTGCGTCACAAGCCTTGGCGATGACTTCGATCAAACGATCCAAATTATCAAACCTTCCGTAGTTTATCAAAAACAGAACTGCAAAACGCAATTGCCCGGGGTATCCGGTTACCACGGAGGAAACCAGCTTTTCAAATTGAGCGGCTGAAAGATTTTTGCCGTAAGCGTGCAGATATTCGCGGATCAACTGCTTTGCTTTTTCCTTTTCGAACAGGGGCATTTCTTTCACGTTCCAGCCCAAAAGGCTTGCAGTCTTGACCATTTCATCATCGTTTGTGGTACAGATGATGCTGAGTTTGTCGGGCAGAGCGGTTGGGAGCCAGGATAAGAGCTTGCTCTTTTCATCGTCAAGGAGGTTTAAGTCGCCTATCACAACGGTGACCTCTTCTTTTAATTTCAGCCCCCTGATCCATTTTACAAATGAAGTTCGGAAGCGTTCCCGTTCGGAATCCGTCACGAAATAAAAGTCGGAATTCAGCCCTTTTTTGGGGGAGCCGTCTGCATTTTGCGCGGCATCCGTCAGCTGAAACGTTGACGAGGAGCCCCGGGCTTGATCCGGAGATCCTACGGTCCCGTCGCGCTCGTTCAGGCTATTGACGATCTCCCTTGCGATGATCGGCCAATAGGAATAGGAATCGTCTGCCCCGCAATTGATCAGGATCTTGTGACCGTTCAGAGGCTGCCAGGCAGTTAAAAGTGTGGTTTTTCCCCGCGCACCGTCGCCGTAGATCAAAAGCGGCTTTCTGCTTCCTGACAGATAGGAATGAAGGAAGCTCGTTTTTTCTTCACTTTCAATATAGCTTCTTAAAATTTCGCTGTTATACCATTTTCGTCTGACCCCTGTGGTATCCTCGGTTTTGGGGAAATTGGCATCGAGCCAACGCAAGAGATCGCTCATTACCAGCTCCCCGAAGGCTTCAATGCTGTCGTAATCGGTAGAGGAAACGCTTTCATCCTCCGCAATGCGGGTCTTTAATTCGTTTAATCGGGCCGCCCCTGCGGAATCCTCCGGCGGTAAGCTTCCGTACAGCTCCTTTGATAACGCATCCGACCGAAAATAAAAGGCGCTGTTGGTGGTTTGGGCATTCTTGCCGTGGTCAAGCACGGCGTAGAGCATTTCAAGCTCGGTTATGCTGCTGCCCTCTTTTCCCCGAAGCCAAGGAATGGATCTGGAAATATGCTCCGGAACGGTCTCCAAAATACTGCCGTAGCGATTTCCGATGATGCCGATAAAGTACGGGCGGCATTTATCGATTTCGCTTAAGCAAATGGGCAATACCTTTCCGTCAACCTGCTCTTCCCGCGTTATGCCCCATCTGAGATCCACGCTGAAAAAGGATACGCCTCGGTCAGAACAGATCCTGCTTATTTTCGGAGCGATCACTTCGTTGAAATAGCTTCTTTCCTGATCCATATCCGCAAAGGTTGAGGAGAGAAACACTCGGATCACGGGCGGGGGATTAAATGAAACGCTGCTTGACATTTTTAAGCTCCTTGTTGATTTTTTTCGGCAGGCAGTCTGCATTCGTTCAACTGCCGTATTTTGTAAGGGGTGACTTTACTGCTCGTATTTTCCGTAGGATTCCCGCAGGTAGCTTCGGGGCGTTTGCCCCATTCTTCGCTTGAAAACGAAGCTGAAGTAGCTTTGGGAGGAAAAGCCGCATTCGTAGGCGATCCCCGTCAGGGAGGCGTCGGTGGTCTGCAAAAGATGAATGGCTTTTTTGATCCGCTGTTCTTCGATATAGCTATGGAGGGTCTTGCCCGTGGCAGCCTTGAATACGTTGTGAAAATAAACGGGGCTTAAGGATACCGCACGTGCCACGGTCTCAAGGGAGAGATCCTCCGTGAGATGCTCACGGATATAGCGGATGCCTTCTTCGGCGGCTGAATCACGGCGGGCGGTGCGGCCGAGGGACCCGGCGGAGGAATCCTTGATGACCGTATAGATCAATTCAAGGAGCAGGCTCTGCACCAGGATCTCTTCCGTGGGAGAGGGAAAGCTGACGTGCTTGATCAGGCGAGCGAAGAGGCGCTCGTAGGTCTCGCGGCGCTCTGTGGGAATGTAATTTTCCGTTTGAAGCAGGGTGTCACGCAGGGGACCCTCGGGCAGGGTCATATGCACGTAGTAGCATTTAAAGGGGAATTTCGTGTGCCGAAGCTGGCCGGGCTTTACGGAAATGATCATATTGGGGTGGATGGGCGTGGTGTTGGAATCGATATAAGAGGTGCCGCCCCCCTCTATGGGAAGCTCCAATTCAAACTTGGTGGTCCTTCGGTTTTGGCTGATCGCAAGGCTTTTTGCGGCGATGCGGGAATCGTAGATGCCCGCAGTTACAAGGGTCGGTAGCTTCATAATATACCCCAAAAAGTAAGATTTCTAATAAATAAAGTAAAATATTGATATGAATAGAGTAAGAAATATAATACAATGAATTTTAGAGATTGTCAATCGGAGGAGTTTTATGAAAAAGTTTGAAGTGAAAGATCACGCACCCAGTTTTTTGCCTGAGGACAGTGAATGGACTCTTGCCTGGGCAGACGAATTTGACGGCACCGAGCTTGACCGCAGTAAATGGGGCTTTCGCCTGAACTACTGGGGTAAGAAGTTTGAGGCTTATACCGATCAGGGCATCGTGGTAAAGGATGGCTGTGTGGAGCTGCATCGCACCGAGGTGGACGGAAGATACGTTTCTCCCCAGTTGCAGACCGGCTCCAATTCCTTTGACTTTTTGCTGGAAAAGAGAGAAAACCCCTGGGGGCAGGATGGAATCTGGCCTTTGGGTGAACTGGAGCCTCCCAAATTCGCTCACCGCTACGGCTACTTTGAGTGCCGCTGCAAATTTCAGAGGGACCCCGAGACCATGTGGTCTGCTTTCTGGACCCAGTCTCCCTCCATCGGCGCCCGTTTTGAGCCCGAATGGTGCGGCATCGAAAATGACATTATGGAATATTTCCACGTGGGCAGAGCCCACACCACCAATCTGCTGGGTGGCTACGGCAAACAGTTCCACCGCTGCGGCAAGGTGAAGTACGACCTGGAGGAGACCGAGGGCGGCTGGCACTATTTCGGTATGGACTGGCGTGAGGACGGCTACACCTTCTATTGCGACGGCAAGGAAGTGATGAGTCTCAACGACCACGTTTCCCACGTGCCCCAGTTCATTCTTCTGACCACGGAGGTTCAGGGCTACCGCTCCGGCCTCAACGGCAACGCAGACGGCAAGTGGAAGCTTCTGGGCGGTAAGGACATCATCGTGGATGAGCCCCCCTTCCGCATCAAAGGCGAATTTGAAGACGACGCCTTCATCGTAGACTTCGTCAGAGTCTTTGACCGCGTGAAGAAATAAAAACGATACAAAAAGGACTATGACGGTTTTCGTCATAGTCCTTTTTATCCGGGATAAAAAAACAGCGGGCGATTTTCGTCCGCTGTTTTGCTTGGTGGGTGTTACTGTAAGTAATCTTCTGCCATGGCGGAGAGGATGCATTCGGCCATGACTTCCATTCCCTTATAGTTGGGGTGGAGCACTTCGTCGCACATATGCTCCGCAAGGTTTCGCCAGGTGATGCCCGTGCCGTTGTAAAGATCTACTAAGGTTGCCTGATACTTTTGGGCGATCTCGGCAATGACCGCGTTGGTCTTTACCACTTCCTTGGGGCGAAAGCCGGGGTTATTCATACCGCTGGAATAAACCAGATCGCAGAGGTATACCTCTGCTTCGGGGTAGGCTTCCTTCATACCGCCGATCATCTTATCGTAGGCGGCTTTAAACGCTTCGGGGGTTATGCCCTTTCTAAAATCGTTGATACCAAGATACACCACGATCACGTCGGGCTTTACGCCTTGGTTGTTGTGCAGTTCTTTGGCACGGGCAACGCCACGGTTGGTCACACGGTCCCCGGACCAGGAATTGTTCACCAGAAGTTCCATGCCCGTTGCGTTGGCTACCTGCATCCACCAGGTTTTATTTACGTCGGTAAAGCCTCTTTTGTCACCCGTGTAATAAACCTTGTTGCCCCCGATGGTGGCGTTGTAGGCGGTGTTGTTGGAATAGCCCTCGAAGGTGGAAATACTGTCACCGATGAAGGAGACTTTCTTTCCTTTCAAAACTTCCGCAAGCTTTGCGTTTCTGGCAAGTTTTTCCTCTTCATTCAGGCGCAGAGCGGTAGGGGTCACCTCTTCCGTAGCCGGCAAGGTCTCCGGCTGGGTCTTGACCTCTTCCGTTTTCGTTTCCACCGTTTGCACCGTCACGGGAGCCTCTTTGGTTTCGGTGGGGCCGAGAACGCTTTCCCCGGCACAGCCGCCAAGAAGAAGGGAGAGCAAAAGGATCCAGGATAATAATTTCGCTTTCATCATAGCCTCCTTAAAAAGATAGGATCTGCTTTATTGTATCACACTTTTATGAACAATCAAACAATAAAGAGAATAAAACCTGTAAAACGATTGAAATGCCCGCGGCTTCTGCGGTATCTTTGAAATTTCCAAACGAGTGCTTTTTACTCTAATCCCAAAAGATAATCTACGGAAACCCCGTGAAATTTTGCAAGGGCGATGAGCACCTGACTGGGAACGTCAAGCACGCCGTTTTCATATCGGGAATAGGTGGATTGGGAAAGATTTAACAAATTTGCCATCTGCGTTTGTGAAAGATCTTTATCTTCCCGCAGATCGCGGATTCTTTGATACATATTTCATCACCGAGACCATCTTAACTCATGCGAAAATTGCATATTTGCAATTATGCGAAAATTGCATAAAATGTGGACGGAGGCAGGTATGAAAACAAAAATTGATTCCGCGGGGCGGATCGGGATCCCCAAAAAGATTCGTTTGCTGTTGCACTGGGAGGCGGGTACTCATCTTGATATTTCTATCAATGCAGATACGGGAGAAATGATCTTAAGAAAAACGGAGAAAAGCTGTATTTGCTGTGGTACGAAAAAGAATTTGTTCCATTTGAAGGATGAGGTATACCTCTGTTCCTCTTGTGCCGAAGAAAAACAAAAATAAAACGGGACGCAAAAAAGTACAGATCCAAAAATAAAAAACAGAAGGGATTCTTTGGAGATTTCTCTCCAAAGAATCCCGTTTTGATTTCCTTGGTCATTCTCTTTTCAGGTGCACGTAGCGGATACCGCTCACGCAAAAATAAGCGTAGCATAGGGGGAGAAGAGTGAAGAGTGAAGAGTTTTTATGGGATGACAAGACAAAGGGGAGAGGGAACGGGGACGGTGCTTATGAGCTCTTGGGTTTCAAGGGAGATCAGGGAGACGGAGTGGGAGGCTTCGTTTGCTGCAATGAGAAGATCCCCACAGATGAGAAAATCCCGTGGGCTCGCGCCGTAGGTGGAAAGGTTTTTTTGGAGCGAAAGCGTTCCGTTGGAAAAATGCAGAAGGGAAACGGAATCGTGCCCGCGGTTGGAAACGAAGAGCCGATCCCCCATGCAGCGGATGGCCGCGGCGGTGCTTTCACCGTGAAAGGAGGGGGGGAGGGCGGAGACCGTAGATAAAAGGGTGAGCGCTCCCTTTTCGTACTGCAAAAGGGAAACGGTGGAGGTCAGCTCGTTGGCGCAGAATAGGTGCTTGCCGTCTTCGTGAAAGGCCAGGTGCCTTGGACCCGCGCCCTTGGGGAGGGAGACCTTCCCTTGGAGGATCAGATCTGCATCGTAAAGGAGGATCTCATCGGTGCCCAGATCCGTTACGGCAAGGTACGCCCCATCGGGTGTGAAGGAGACGAAATGGGGGTGGGGGGCGCTCTGCCGCCCTTGGTTTACGCTTCTGCCACGGTGGGTCACGGTTTTTCCGGGTATTTTGATAACGCTTCCCGAGGTGTAATTGACTGCCCAGACCGTTTCGTTTTTCACCGTCAGGTGGCAGGCAACCTGACCCTTGGTGGAGCGAATGGCGGCGGGGGGCAGAAGCTGACCGTCTGCGGTGATATCACAAAGTGCAAGACCGCTTTCCTCCGAGCCCTCAAAGGGAGCCCGCAGAAGAACGTAAAGACGATTTTCCGAAAGGGTCATATACATAGGGCGATCCATAGGGGTAAAGCCCAGCTGCTTCGGCATTTTTCCCTCTTCGATCCCATAGCGGTAAACGCCGCCCTCCTTTTTGCAGGAGGCAATGAAAAGCTCAAAGGGAGGGGTCAAAGCTTCATACCCCCGTCAATATAAAGATCTTCACCCGTCATATAGCGCCCTGCCTCGGAGCAAAGGAGGAGAAAGGCCCCTGCGCAGTCTGCGGCATCGCCCGCAAAGCCTGTGGGAATCCCCTCCATTACCTTGGCGGCGTAGGCGGGATCGGAAAGGGCTTCGTCGTTTCGGGGAGTCAGGATCACTCCGGGTGCCACGTTGTTCACGGTAACACCGAAGGGAGCAAACTGCTTGGCAAGGTTTCTTGCCATATTCTCCTGGGCGGATTTCATAGCGGCGTAGATCAGCATATCCTTATGGGGCTTTTTCTGCTGAACGCTGCCCACGGTGATGATCCGTCCCCATTTTTGCTTCAGCATATAGGGGGCGTAGGCTTGGATCAGTTTCAGGGAGGCCGTAAAATCTACGGTGATCTGCCGTTGTGCATCCTCTTCGGTGATCTGATCCCAAGGGGCGCGGCACTGTATGGAGGCGTTGAGGATGAGAATGTCTACGTCACCCGTTTGCTCATAGAGCCTTTGGGCACAGTCGTCCCCGGCAAGATCCGCCACTGCAAGGCGGGCGCCTTTGATGCTTGCCGCTGCTCTCTTTGCTTTTTCTTCACGGGCGCCGTGAATATAGACCGTAGCCCCAGCTTCGTTCAGAGCCTTTGCTACCGCAAGACCGATGCCCTGAGAGCTGCCCGTGATCAGGGCCTTCTTTCCCGTCAGATCCGTTTTCATCATAAGCCTACGATGTCCTCCTTTTCTGCAAAGAGCACGTCGTAATCAAGGGCTTTTCCCTTGATCTGCAGGGCATCCTCCAGACAGCGGAGAACCTGATCCGTAATGACGCGGGTGCCCTCCTTGGTATAGTAATGGGTCTGGTCGGAATGATAGCGCATATGATCCTGCTCCAAAAGGGCGTAAAGATCGTTAACGGTGCCGCCCCTTGCCAGCACCACCTCACTTGCGGCTTCGTTATAAAGCTCGGTATCGCGGTTGGTGCGCTTGTAGTGATAGGTCTTGAAAAATTCCTCGTTGCAGGGGGTGGAGGTGGCAAAGATCATTTTTGCCTTGGGAAAGAGGATTTCGATCATATCGCAAATGCGCCCCACGTTTTCACGATAGGTAGCAAGGCTTACCAGATTCTTTCCGTCGGGCAGGATCATATCGTCCCAAAGCCCTGCGTTCCAGTGGACCAGATCCACGTCATCCCCGCAGCCCATCTCTATTTTCCAGTCGTAAAGGTGTCTTAAGATCTGGGTGGTAAAACGGTTGTTCTTTTTGGAGTAATATACCTCTGCTACCCCTTCCAGGGCCATTTTTACGTACTTATCGTAGCCAGCACGGATGGAATCACCGATCAAAACGATTTTCATTTGTTTTCTCCTTTAAAAATAGTATGTTTTTCATTCTTCGCCTTGGTGCAATTCTCTTGTGAAGGCGGAAAATTCTTTACTCACAGGCCCGCAGACTCCGTCACGGTTCACGGCGCAGACACGGTAAAAATATTGGGTGTGATCCTTCAGGCCCGTATCCTCGTATCGACCCACCACGAAATCCTCGGGGGGGACGGTGCAAAGGAAGGTATCCTCCTTGGGCTCAAAGCCCGCCTTTTCGCTTCGGTAAAGCCTGTAGTGAGAGAAGCTCTCTTCTTTGCTTGCGCCCCAGAGGAGATAGAGCTGACCTCTGTTTTCCCCTGCGGCGGCGCAGGGCTCCGTGATCAGCCCCGTATAGACCGAGCCGATGGGGAGAGGTGCGGTGCTTGTAAAAGTGGGAAGACGCTCCTTCCGTTCACGGATGCGGATCTTCTCCTTCCCTAAACGATAGGTGAAAAAGGGACCCTTTGGATCCTGTTCGGCAGGTCTTTCATCTACCGTATTCACTTCGGCGTTAAGGGAGGGATCAAACTGCACGGTGCCACCGTTCCCGTAAAACCTTGCAATGACGCCCTCACCGTCATCCGCACGCTTCAGGCAAAGGAAGCGAAGGCTTGTTTCAAAGGGGAGAAAGCAGTGGTGATCCGAGGGAAGGGTGCCCGCCTGCGGGGGAATGGAGATCTGCTTTAAGGGGTCAAGGTAGCATTCTGCCTTTTGGGCGATCTCTGCACTGCGGTGATCCCCCTTGTAAGAGGTGATGGCAAAGCGGAAGGTAAGGTGTAGATGACTGCCCCCCGCCACCTGCTTCTGCAACCAATCGTTGGCGCAGTAGACGTAGATATGGGAGCGCTCCCCCGCATCACCGAAATCGGTCTTATCCGGGTGAATGCGGTCAAATTCCACCACGTGGGTATCCTTCATCATCAGGGCGACGCCGAAATCGTCGTTTTCCGCACAGCACCATTCACAGCAGGCCATATAAACGTCCGTTCCGTGCCCCGTTATATCCTTTGCGTATTCCGCAACGGCTCCGTTCAGGTGACAGAGGCGGCGGCTGTTTTCCACAAGAAAAGGGAAGGCGTAATACAAATACCGATCGTAGCGCTTGTTTCCCGCCAGGTCCTTGGCGGGGGAGATGCGGTTTTCTACGTCAATGCGCTTTTCGTGGGAAAGAAGGGTCACCCTTTGGGTGACGGTGCCGCCTATTTCGGGAAACTCCGTGCGTGCCTCCACCGTGATCCTTCCGCCCTTGCGGCAAACGGTAAAGCCTGCCTTTTGGAGGGAGGAAAAGCTTTGGTGGTTATCCTTGGTATAAAGGATCCGGTTGGCTGCCGCTTCGGCAGGGTCCACCAGCTCCTGCTCCAGTTCTTTATCGTAAAGGGAACGGATGGCGCCGTTTTCTCCAAAGGTGATTCGATAAAATTCGTTCTCCACCGTGGGGGGCGCATCGAGGATCACACGCTCTGCGGTGACGGGCTGAAGCCGGCTCTTGGGTACGGCTCGGTATCCGAAGGGAGGCACCGTTACGGAAAGGGTGCCGTCGCCTTCCTCGGTGAGGATCTCTTCCTTGCGGGTAAGACCCGTGGAATTGAAGAGCAAAAGGCTCTCTTCCTTTGCTTCTATGCGGGCGGCGATGGCCTCCAGCGCGCTTTGCTCCTCGCGCTCTGCGGTGGTGCGGGCTTTTGTGATCCAATCTCGGTGCTGCATCCAGGTCTCGTACACGCTTCTGCCCTTGTAGCCGCTGGTGCCGTAGGAATGCTCGTCGTTAAAGAGGAGGTGATCCCACGCACGTCTGAAATCGGTGGCGGGATAGGAATAGGCTTCATCCGTCAAGGCCGCCGCGGCGCTCCATTTTTCCGCACGGGGCAGGGCACGGTCTGCTTCGAATTTTTCTGACATCAATTCGGGAACGGAAAGGGGGTGCTGGTACCAGCCGCCGGTAATATCCCCCCGAAGCGTAGGGATCCGATCCCCAAAGCGCTCCCGCAAAAGGCAAAAAGGCTCGTCGGGATTTCCCAAGGTGCGAACGCGGGGGTACTTCCACTTTGCGTTCCAGCTTTTGATCTGATCCAGTACGTAGGTATCGGGCTCCTGATCGTCCCAATAGGAGGAGGTCAGCCAGATATCAAAGGGGAATTTCTCCTCTAAAAGGGCAAGGCTCTGCCACATTTTATCCTCAAGCTCGGCAAGGATGATGCCCTGATTCTTTGTGGGGAAGGGCCTTCTGGTATGGGCGGAAAAGAAGCCGAAGCCGTCTGCATAGTGGGAACAGCACCAGACAGTCAGCTTTTTCCCCTCGGGGCTCTCCCAGTTAAAGACCATAGGGAGGTGGGATTCCAGACGCACGTCGATCCGTGCGCCGCCACCCCCTGAGGCGGTATTCCAGATATAGCGGGGCTTTGTAAGATCCGCCTTCCACACCGTGGAGCGAAGGGGATTCCAATGGTTGGGGGAAAAGATCAGATTGCGGTAGCCCGCATCGGAAAAGGGGGCGATCATAGACCAGGGGAGACCGTTGTTATCGATCATGGAAAGGGTCTCGCTTTCCACGCCGTACCCTTCCTTCAGCCGCCGCTTTTCATAGGTGCTTCGGCACAGCTCCTCCGGCCCGAAGGTTTGAATATGGTTTCCCGCCACCCCCGCGCAAACACCGATCTTGCCCGTTTTTACGTAATCCCTTGCAAGCCGTTCTGCCGCTTTTTGTCCCCGTTCCCGGCTGTAATTATTCCAGAACCAGGTGCCCTCTGCGGTGTAGCGGTAACGGTCGAGGGGGTCATTTTCCTCCGTAGCGTCACAAAGGGCGGCGGCCTGATCTAAGAACAGAGCGGAATTTTTCCGCTGGATATACTGGGAATTGTGCAGACCGATATCGGTATGGGAGGAGATCATCACGTAAAGAGTCCATTCTCTGGGTGTTTGCCAAAGGGAATCGGTTTGGATCAGAACGGAGCCCTTTTGATCCCAAAGGCACCATCGAGCCTCGAAGGCTTCTTCCTGAACGGGGAGCATTACGAAGGTCTCTCCCTTGCCGCCACTGAAGGAGGTGGGGCACCTCTCCACCACGGTTTGCTCACCCTTTTTGACGGATAAGAATAAATGCGCCGTGGCACTGCACTCATATTGCAATACGATCCTCTGCAGACCCTCTTTTGAAACCAAAGAGGTAGGGATCACCTTCAGTCTTGAAACGGATATCATTACTTTCGCCCCTTTCTTTCCCTATATTTTATAACGGAAGGTAGATTTCGTAAAGCCATAATCTGACAGAAAAAGTTTAATTTTTAACACTTGCAAAAGAGAAGAGCTTTTGCTATAATGAGAAAAAAGATAAGGATTTGAACGAATGGTACCGCAGTTTTCTATCGTTGACGTAATTCGGTTTCATAGAACTGATTTCAGCTTCAAAACGGAAAATAAAGCTTGTTGGGTGCTTACCTGCCGCGTGGAGGGGGAAAGTTTGTTTTCTTACAACAAAACGGAGCAGCGCGTAAAAAGGGGCGACGTTTTGTTCATTCCCTACGGCGCCAGCTATTCCCAATCCTGCAAGGAAGAGACGCTGGTCTGCTTTCACCTGAACGTGTGGGGAAAACTCCCCTCTGAGATCGTGCTGTTTGAGCCCAAGGAGCGAGAGCGGATCTGTGAGCTGTTTTTAAAGGCGGCCAGAGTGTGGAAGCACAAAAAAGAGAATTATGAGCTTCTCTGTACCTCCGTTCTTTACGAGATCCTTTCCTTGATCCCCCTTTGCAGCGAGGAGACCGCAGGGCAGGGAGACGTTTTAAAGCCTGCCCTCACCTTTCTGGAAACCCACCTGTTCGATGGGGATCTTTCCCTGAAAAGCGTTTGCAGTCAGGGGCACGTAAGCCGCACTCACTTCAATAAGCTCTTTTTTGAGCGCTTTCACCTGACCCCCACTGCCTACGTGAATCAGCGGCGCATCCGCAGGGCCGAGCAGCTTTTGGTCAGCGGCACTTGCTCCAACGAGGAGATCGCCGCCCTTTGCGGCTTTCGGGACGTGAAATATTTTTACGTGGTGTTTAAAAAGATCACGGGGGTCACCACCAAGGAATACAAAAAAGAATTTGAAAAGCAAAGAAAGGGAAGCTTTGCTTCCCACGGGGAGAATGAAACCGAAAAAATAAAGGATGCGTAGAAAATTTCTACGCATCCTTTTGCTATCTTTTTTCAAAACTGCGGTTTTTATCTTACATAGTAAGGATTCGGCTTGAACAACAATGAGAAAAAGTCGAAAAATACGCCGATCCCAAACAAGCCGACAGTAAGAAGGTATAGGATTCCCATTCCGCCTTTTCCTTCGTAAAACTTGTGAGCGCCGAAATATCCAAGAAAAATACAAAGCGCCAAGGCGACCCACTTGTTTTTGGGACGGCCGCCCATTCCACCGTTGATATTGGTGTTAACGTTGGAATTGGTGTTTGCGTTGTTGATTACAATGTTGGGAGAAGCGGCACTGCTACTGTGCATTTCCTCTACTTGCCGCCCGCAAGCGGTACAAAGCACCGCATCTTCCGGAATCTTTGCGCCGCAATGCTTGCAAAATTTTGTTTTTTCAACCGTTTGAGTTGCATTTTGTGTATCCATTGTTCTTCCTCCTTAAATTGTTGGGGACATTTTAACACATAAGTATTCATTTGTCAACATATGTGTTCAATATTGAAGAAGAATCAACATAGAATATACAAGAGGTGAAGCAAATGTATGTTCCAATGCTTGATTCGGTAATCGTAGGAAAAGCAATTGCCTTTTTCAGAAAAGAAAAAGGTATTTCTCAAGAGACGCTCAGCGGCTTGGCTGACATTGGAAGAAGCCACTTAAGCGCAATAGAACGGGGCGAACGGAAGCCAACTTTGGAGACCCTTTATAGGATATGTCTTGCTCTGGATATCAAAATGAGCACGGTCATCCAAAAGATCGAAGAAGAATTGAACGCGTAATAACACAGCTCTGCAGTCTCCGAGGTCTTTTCATCCCTGTGCTTTTTTCATTTGGTTGGCGGGGCAAGCCCGTTTTTTGTCAAAAGGTTCATTTTTGTTTTGATCTGTGTTATACTGCTGTTGAAAAATCGTGCTTCGAAGATCTAAATGGAGGAAATACAATGGATTATTTCAAGACTTACGTTTCCAACACCACGGCGGGAAGCGGCAATCAGTTTTTCTTTCATAACGAGGCGGAAGGCTCCACTCGAAGCCGCACCTTCTATCGGGCAGAGTGCGGCGGCGAATACCCCTATTCCTTTTTGTTTTCCAACACCATTGACAGCACCTTCAGAGACGGCTCCGTGAGCCGAAAGAATCTGGTGATGGATCCGTGGTGCATTGAGGAAATGCGGGTCGGTGTTACCCCTTTCTGCGAGGGAGCCTCCTTTCGGGAGCCCGCGGAAATGAAGCCGGTCTTGTTTGACGGCCAAGGAAAAAAAGAGGTGGAGCCCGGAGCGCTCTTTCATACGGATCCCGTTACCCTGAAGGCAAAGCAGGGGGAATATATCTGCGTTGAGATCGTATTTTCGGGAAAGAGGATCCCCTATCATAAGGAGAGCAAGATCCCTTCCTTCGTTTTGACCGAAGCGGGGTGGACCCCTTCGAAGGAGCACCCCTTCGTTTCCATGGTGGGGATCCGCAGAACGCCCAAAATGAAGATCGGCTTTTTGGGGGATTCCATTACGCAGGGAATTGGCCCGCCCACCAATTCCTACGCCCATTGGAACGCAGTCTTGGCGGATCTTTTGGGGAAAGACTTTGCCTATTGGAATCTGGGCATCGGCTCTGCTCGCGGGGACGATGCCGCCAGCGACGGAATATGGCTTTACAAAGCCAAGCAAAACCACGTGGTTTTCGTTTGCTTTGGCATTAACGATATCCTGCAGGGCTTCAGCGCGGAGGAAGTGAAGAAGAATTTGCAGACCATTGTGGATCTTCTGTCGGAAGCGGGCGTTCGGGTCATCGTGCAGACGGCTCCTCCCTTTGACTTTGCGGATGAAAAGCGGGCAAGGTGGGAAGAGATCAACCGCTTTATTATGAAGGAATTGAAGGGCGCAGAATTGGTATTTGACTGCGCCAAGCTTTTGGCGAAAAGTGAAGATGAGCCCCATCTTCAAGCATACGGCAAGCACCCCAACGCCGAAGGCTGCCGCCTATGGGGCGAAGCGCTTTTTCGCACGGTGAAGCCGATCCTGTTGGGGGATGACCTTGTGTTATGATGGGATTTTGTATATAATGGGGGCAGACCCCCAAAAGAAAAAGTAAGGAGAAGCAATATGGACATTCGTTATTCTTGCAATCAGCGTGATTTTAAGCGTTATACCACGCAGGAAACTCGGGATGAATTTTTGATCACGGGGCTTTATCAGCCGGATCAGGTGGTCAGCGTTTACAGCCACGTGGACCGTATGGTGACTCTGGGCTGTATGCCTGTTCACGAGGCGGTATCCATTGAAAAGGGCCTTGACGTATGGGCAAATTTCGGCACCGCATACTTTTTGGAGCGCCGCGAGATCGGTATTTTCAATTTGGGCGGAGCGGGGAAGGTGACTGCCGACGGGGAAGTGTTCCCCATGGGCTACAAGGACTGCCTGTATATCACCCAAGGCACGAAAGAGGTGACCTTTGAAAGCGACGACGGGGCAGACCCCGCCCGATTCTATATGGTCAGCGCTCCCGCTCACTGCCGCTACGAAACCAAGCTGATCACCATTCAGGATGCCGCCAAGAGACCCGTTGGTACCTTGGAAGATTGCAACAAGCGGGTGATCAATCAGTTTATCCATCCCAGCGTTCTGCAGACCTGCCAGCTGACGATGGGGCTGACCGTGCTGGAGCCGGGCAGTAACTGGAATACCATGCCCAGTCACACCCACGAGCGCCGTATGGAGATCTATACCTATTTTGAGATTCCTGAGAATCAGGTGGTATTTCATATGATGGGTGAGCCCACGGAGACCCGCCATATCGTAATGCAGAATTTTGATGCGGTGATCAGCCCCTCTTGGAGCATTCATTCGGGGGTCGGTACAAGCAACTACACCTTTATCTGGGCGATGGGCGGCGAAAATCAGGCCTTTGACGATATGGATCATATCCCCACCCCCCAATTGAGATAAGGAGATTTTCAATGACTGATTTTTCCATTGAGATCCTGAGCGCAGAGGGGGAAGTGAAGGCAAGGGATGCCGCCGCGGGCTACGCAGGTATTCTTTATAAAGAGGAATATCAGCCGGGGGATCGGATCGTGATCACCCCTTCGGCTCCCTGCCACGCACGGATCCAGACGGATGAGGTGATCGGCTCTTCCTTGTTGTATCTGACGGGGCCCTTTACTTACGTTATCCCCTTTGGGGTAACGCGGAAAAATATTTCCCCCTTGGCTTTCACGGGAATGAAGCATTATCTTTACGTAAAGGAAGCCGACCCTTCCGAGATCAGGCAGTATCGGAATCTTGCGCTGAACGTTTGCGATCAGCACACGGCGGAAAATGCTTTCCCCCACGCCTCCGCCAACGTGGAGACCCGTGGCGAGGCGGTGTTTTTTGCCTGCAACGCCATTGACGGAGTTCTTGAAAACCGAAGCCACGGCGCTTGGCCCTACCAGTCCTGGGGTATCAACCGTGACCCCGACGCCGTTTTCACTTTGGATTTCGGCCGTGAGGTAGAGGTGGATCGGGTTGTAATTTACATCCGTGCCGATTTCCCCCACGATAACTGGTGGATCCGAGGCACCCTTTGGTTTTCCGACGGCTCCAAGCTGGTATTCCCCCTGAAAAAGGACCGCTTCGGTCAGGAATTGACCTTTGAGAAAAAGCGGATCCGTTGGCTTAAATTGGGCGAGCTGATCAAGGCAGACGACCCCTCTCCCTTCCCCGCCCTGACCCAGCTGGAGGTCTACGGCACCGAAGGGGAGCTATCCGAATAAAACAAAAAGCGATGAGCAGAAAGTTCATCGCTTTTATCTATTTTGTGATAGGGTGGGTGGATAACCGAAATAGCGCTTGAAGGCACGGCTGAACTGGTAAATATCCGAATAGCCAACGGATAGGGCGATCTCCTTTACGGGGCGCTGCTCCTGAAGCATTTCGCAGGCCTTTTTCATCCGCATTTCCGTAAGAAGCTGAAAGGGTGTTTTTTCGTATAGCTCCTTCATCACCTTACGCAGGTAAACGGCGCTGACGTTGCAGAAGGCGGCTACCTCGTGGATCTGCAGATCCGCCCTGCCGCATTCGCTTTGCATATGGGAAAAGGCTTTTTCCCCAAGGCGCTCCTTTTCGCTCCTTGGTTTTTCGCTTTTGAAAAGGAGAAAGGCAAGCTGATACAGGCGGGACAGGAGATAATAGTGGGCGCTTTCCGTTTTTTCATAGGCTTTTTGAGAGAACTCCTCGTAAAAGCTCAAGGCCCATTTTTCATTGATGCTCCCAAGGGCACAGGGGCGGGCGGCGGTATCGGAGATAAAAAAGTTGACGGAGATGCTCTCGGCACTTTCAAGGCATTCGTTGGTATAGGCGGTGCCTTGAGGAATAAAGACGCCGCGGCCAGAATCGGTTATGACGGTCTCATCCCCAAAGGTAAAGCGAAGCCGCCCCTTCAGCGTAATGATAAAGCAGCTGGCATAGCGAGAATGAAAGGATAAGAGGCGCCCCTTTTGATCCTTCACGTAAGATATATTTTTAAATTTTTCAATTCGGATCGGATTCCGATTCATTTTCATCACCCCTGCCATTGTAGCATTCTATTTCGTATTAATCAAGTGAATGCGGGCAATATACTTAAAAATCAGAGAAATTGTTTCGAAACAGCTAAACAATATACCGTTATAGGCATTGATGAAAAAAACGTTCGGTGCTATGCTAAAGAAAAAAGGGGGAAGAAAAATGAATTTTAAAGGAAAAGTAGCAATGGTAACGGGTGCTTCCGTGGGCATCGGCAGAGCAACGGCGCTTTGCTTTGCAGAAAAGGGAGCCGATCTGGTTTTGGTGGATATCAATGCGCAGGCACTGTTTGCCGTTTGCGAGGAAGCAAAAAAATTCGGTGTCAAGGCTCTTGCCTTTGAGTGCGACGTGACGGATGAAGAAAAGGTCAACGAAGTGGTGGCAAAGGCCAACGAGGAGCTGGGCAAGATCGATATTCTGGTGAACAACGCCGCTCTGTGGCGCGACCGTTCCCGCTTTGAGGAATCCTCCACCCAGCTGTGGAAGCGTTATTTTGACGTAAACGTAATCGGCTTGTACCTTTGCACCAGAGCGGTGATCGGCGGTATGCTGGAAAGAGCGTACGGCAGAATCATCAACGTTGCCTCCGTGGCAGGCGTCTACGGCAATGCAAAAATGGTGCACTATTCCGCAACCAAGGGTGCGGTGATCGCCATGACCACGGCGCTGGCAAAGGAAGTGACCGATCGCGGCGTTCTGGTGAACTGCGTTTCTCCCGGAAGCGTCAGCCCCTCCAACGAAGAGGATATGGATTACTCCAAGCCCAGTGAGCTGAGCTTTATGGGACGCACGGGTACCGACCGAGAAAATGCAAACCTGATCTTGTTTTTGGCAAGCGACGACGCAAGCTACATTGCAGGCCAGAACATTCAGATCGACGGCTGTCGCAAAAAAATGTAACGAAAAAAAGCGGAGTTTTTACTCCGCTTTTTTATATGTGGGGGTGAGTTATTTTAACAGATCGTATACCATACCGCAGAAGACCTTGACGGCGCGGGGCAGGTAGCTTTCATCGAAGTTGTATCTTCGGTTGTGGGCAATGCCCTGCAGAGGGGTACGCACGCGGATAAAGCAGGCCTGACCGCCCTTTTCCTGCACGCGGTTCATCATATAGGAAACGTCCTCACTGCCCTTCAGCACCATCATCAGGTTGGAGGAGACCTTCATCCCCAATTTTTCGGCGCACACTCTGGCCACCCGCTTTGCAAGGGCATCGTCGCTGGTCATGGATTCGGCGGCGCCCATCAGCTTGATTTCCATGGTACAGCCGTGCATTTCGGCGGCGTTCTTCAGAACGCGCAGGGCGTATTCGCTGACGTATTCGTTGATCTCGGTGGTATCGCCACGCACCTCCAGCTCCATAAAGGCTTCGTCTGCAATGACGTTGCGCCCGCTTCCTGCAATGAGCTTGCCCACGTTGATGCGGGTGGCACCGCCGGAGTGACGGGGAATGGCGTAAAGATTGGTAACGGCGCAGGCGGCGGCAAGGAGCGCGTTCTTACCTGCCTGAGGATTTCCGCCTGCGTGGGCGGCAACGCCGTGGAAGGTAACATCATACTTATAGGAAGCAAGAGAGCCGTAGGAGCCGGGGGTCAGATCGCTCCCCTCTTCGTTTTCGCCGGTCACGTGAGAGCCAAGCATAAAGTCTACGTCGTCAAGATGGCCGTTTTCCACGATGGCCTTGGCACCGCGGAGCCCTTCTTCAGCGGGCTGGAAGATGAGCTTCACCGTACCGTGAAGCTGATCGCGGATGTCCATCAAAACCTTGGCAACACCCAGACCCGAAACGGCGTGACCGTCGTGCCCGCAGGCGTGCATAGCACCGCGGTTGATGGAGGCAAAGCCCTCTTTATGGGGAATATGATCCGCATCCTCCGATTCGAAAACGCCCAGAGCGTCAATATCGAAGCGCATCGCCACTGTGGGGCCTTCACCGCAACGGAGAATGCCGATAACACCGGTCATACCTCCGCGGGTGGCTTCGATAAATTCAGGGTCGGCCCCTTGTGCCACGGCACGCTGATAGGCCGCTTCCAGTACCTCTTCGGAGGGGAGACCCATACGGGCATCTCGCTTGCAGACGGCATCCCCCACCAGAACCTCGTACCCCAGCTCCGTCAGCTTTCTTGCAATGATGGAGGAGGTGCGCATTTCCAGCCAGCCGGGCTCTGCGTGCTTGTGCAGGTCACGGCGCAGTGTGGTCATTGCCGGTGCAAGGGCATCGGCCTTTTCTATAATTTTCTGATAAATTTCCATTTGATTCACCACTCTCTTTGATTTTGAATTGGTTACGGGTTCATTGTATCAAAAGACGTGGGAAAATGCAATGCATTGACGGTAATTTTCGGAAAAAACGGCGGCAAAGGTTGAAAGTCGGTGGGAGAAGTAGTACAATGGAGGCAGTGCTTTGAATGGGCTGAAGGAATCGGAAAAGGAGGTGTCTTTTTGTCACCCTCATACTATATACCTATTTTACTGTTATTTTTGATCTTGTTTGTGATGCACCGCAATCAAAGAATTGCGGCAAGAAACGTTATGAAAAAAAGAAAAACGAAGGAGAACGAAGAAATGATCGAGCTTGCAAAGCGTTTTATCGGAAAAGAATGCCTTGTGTATGCCTTTGACAACAACCACCAGTACACGGGTGTGATCCGCGAGGTGGAGGGCGGAGCCCTGCTTCTGGATAAGGAGGGGCAGTTGGAGGCCATCAATTTGGATTACGTCATCCGCATCCGCGAATACCCAAGGAATAAAAACGGCAAGAAAAAATCCGTGATCCTGGATTGACCCATTGCATTTTTCGCGCCTTGGTGGTATTATGACTGTGCCCGGCAGGATCGGAAGGCGTTGCCTTTTTGATGTGGCCGGGTGTTTTTTGCAATGAAAGAAAGGAACCTTACCCTTGAGAATTCAGCTTTCCGATCACTTTACCTATAAAAAACTGATCCGCTTTACCCTGCCCACCATTGCCATGATGATCGTATCTTCCGTGTACGGCGTGGTGGACGGGTTCTTCGTTTCCAATTTTGCAGGGAAGACCCCCTTTGCCGCCATCAACCTCATTATGCCCTATATTATGATCTTTTCCACCGTGGGCTTTATTTTCGGCACGGGCGGCTCTGCCATTGTGGCAAAGACCTTGGGAGAGGGAAAAAAGGAGGAAGCCAACCGCTATTTTTCTCTGTTCGTTTACGTCACGTTCTTTTTGGGAGTGGTCTTCGGCATCGTGGGAATGGCTCTGGTGAGACCCGTTGCCGTTCTTTTGGGGGCAGAGGGAAAGCTTCTGGAGGATGCGGTCTTATACACCCGTTTGGTTTTGGCGGTCCTGCCTTTTAATACCTTGATGTTTTTGTTCCAGGCATTCTTTTCCACCGCGGAAAAGCCACAGTTGGGGCTGGTGACCACCATTTCCTCGGGGGTGATGAATATCCTGCTGGATGCCACCCTGGTGCTCTTTCTCCCTCAGGAATATAAATTGGCAGGTGCCGCCGTTGCCACGGCTATGAGCCAGGTGGTGGGCGGCGTGATCCCCCTTGTATATTTCTTTAGAAAAAACGAGAGCCTTCTTCGCATCGGAAAGACGAAATTCGACGGCAGGATCGTCCTGCGCGCGGCTGCCAACGGCTCCTCTGAATTTATGACCAACGTTTCCATGAGCGTGGTGGGAATGCTCTATAACGTTCAGCTGATGGCCTACGGCGGCGAAAACGGCGTGGCGGCTTACGGGGTGATGATGTACGTCAGTATGATCTTCTCCGCTCTGTTTATCGGTTATTCCATTGGGGTGGCACCCATCTTCAGCTTTCACGACGGCGCCGAAAACTATGAGGAACTAAAGGGGCTTTTGAAACGGAGCGTGGTCATCATCGGCGCCTTTTCCCTTGGTATGGTGGTGGCAGGAGAGATCCTTGCCGTACCTCTTGCAAAACTTTTCGTGGGGTATGACGAGGCCTTGATGGAAATGACCGTTTCCGGCTTTCGGATCTTTGCCATCTCCTTCCTCTTTATGGGTTACGCCATTTTCGGCTCGGGCTTTTTCACCGCTCTGAATGACGGGATCACCTCTGCCGTCATCTCCTTTTTAAGGACTCTGGTGTTTCAGGTTGCGGCCGTTTTGCTTTTGCCGAGCCTCATAGGGATCCACGGGATCTGGTATTCCATTATCGTGGCGGAAGGAATGGCCATGGTACTCAGCGCCTTCTTCGTTTATATCAAACGGAATCAACATTATTATCTGTAAAAAGACAGTCGTCGACTGTCTTTTTTTAGGTAATGCCCTTGGGGATTCTTGATCCCGAATAAAGAGCAGGGAAAGGCCGTTTGTTTTGTAATTGTGATCGCTTTTTGGAAAAATGTGATATCTTTTGAAAAAAACAAAAAGTTTCCTTTTCATTTTGATTTTTCAATGCTATAATCAGCACAAGAAAAAAACAAAAAAAGGAGTACTTATGAAAACAACGGCACTTCGCTTATACGGTGTGGATGACATTCGCCTGGAGGAATTTGAACTGCCCGAGATCGGGGAGGATGAAGTCATCATTCACGTGGTCAGCGATTCTGTCTGTGCATCTACCTACAAAGCCATCAAGCAAGGCGCCGCCCACAAGCGCGTTCCCGAGGATATTGCGGACAATCCCGTGATCATCGGTCACGAGCTTTGCGGCGAGATCGTGGAGGTGGGAAGCAAATTAAAGGAAGAGTGGCAGGTGGGTCAAAAGGTAGTGGTTCAGCCTGCGCTGAAGCTGCCCTCCGGTCACGACCCCGGGTATTCCTATCCTTACATCGGCGGCAACACCCGCTACGCGGTGGTGCCCAAGGTAGTTTTGGAGCGTGGGTGTCTCCTTCCCTATAACGGAGATAACTTCTTCGCAGGCTCTCTGGCAGAGGCGCTGGGCTGCTGCATCCGCGGCTTCAAGGGGCTTTATCACACGGATTATACCGATTATTCCCGTACCGATGGAGCCAAAAAAGGCGGCAGGATCGCCATTTTAGGAGGTGCAGGGCCTATGGGCATCGGTTGTGTGGAGCTGGCCGTGGGCTGGGCAGGGGTCAGCCGAGTGGTGGTGACGGATCTCAACGGAGACCGTCTGGATTTTGCCGCCGGGATGTGTCCCCCCGAAAAGGCAAAGGAAAAGGGCGTGGATCTCCGCTACGTGAATACCTCCGGAATGGAGGACCCCGCAAAGGAGCTGATCGCTCTTTCCGAGGGCGGCTTTGACGACGTATTCGTAATGGTGCCCGTTCCCGCACTGTTTACCATGGCGGAAGAGATCTGCCGCGAGGACGGCTGTATCAATTTCTTTGCAGGCCCGCCCGTGCACAATATGCCCGGCAGTCTGAACCTTTACCGAGTGCATTACGACGGCATCCACGTGGTGGGTACCGCAGGAAGCATTCCCGTTGATATGACCGACGTTCTCCGCCTGATGGAGGAAAAGAGGATCAACCCCGGTGCGCTGGTCTCCCACATCTTGGGGCTGGGTGCAGCAAAAGAGACGCTCTTTGCCATGGAAAAGCCAAGCGGCGCCAAAAAGGTGTGCTACAACGATCTGGATCTGCCCCTTGTGGCCATTGCCGACCTTGAGGAGCTTGGAAAGACGGAGCCTCTTTACAAGGCGCTTGCCGAGATCGTAAAGAGAAACGGCGGCGTATGGTGCACCGAGGCGGAAGAATACCTCTTTGCCAACGCACCCAGACTTTGACGGTGCGTATCCAAAATAGGGCTTTTTGTGTTTTTTGCAAAAGAAATGCACCTCCGAAGACAGTTCTTCGGGGGTGCATATTTTTACGGTACCAAAAAGGTGCGGCGGTATTCCGTTGGAGTAAGCCCCGTTCGCTTTTTAAACTGGCGGGAGAAGTAGTTGGCGTCCTGAAAGCCCGTCATCCGCCCGATCCTTCCAATGGAATAAACACCCTGAACCAAAAGAGGTTTTGCTTGCTCCACCCTTCGGTCAATGAGATAGTCGATAATGGATTTTCCCGTTTGCGCCTTGAAGAGGTTGTCGCAATACGCGGGGGAGAAAAAGCAATGCTCCGCCACGTCCGCAAGGGTGATCTTTTCCGACAGGTGCTGATACAGATATTGCTGAATGGTCAGCACCAGCGGGTGCACGCGGGTCTGCCGCAATTCATCCTCCAAGGAAAGAAGGATCAGGAGGATCAGACCTTCGATCATTTCGTGGCTGTTTTCACGGTGCTCCAGAGCGAGGACGTTGTCCAAAGCGGCAAGAAAGGTGCGGATCTGGGGGGTGACGCCGCCGCGGATCACGGGGGGAAAATCAAAATTCCGTTTCAAATGGAAATTAAAGCTGACGTAATCGGAGACGCACCGACCCTGGCTTCGGCGGCGCATCGAGCCTTGCTTCAGAAACAAAACGTCACCGGGGGCCAGGGGAAAGCTTTCGTTTTCGTTGCCGTACTCCATATTGCCGGAAAGCAAGAGGGTCAGCTCCGTATAGCGCATCTTTTTTAATTGCATGCTTTTGTTGACGCTGCCGCGCCGATGCGCGGCATAGATCAGGGAAACGGCTTTCTCTTCCATACGGTCGGATTCCCCTGGATTTGTGATTAAAAGAGGGGAAGTGTTATTCATATTAAGATTGTGCTAATCATTTGGTAAAATTCCAAAGATTATCCCTTTCTTTTTGCTAATAAAATGCTATAATTATAATAACCCATAAAGGGAAAATGTCAAGGATTTTTTTCTTTGCCATCTTTCTTACGGAAAATCGTAAAGGCGCTTTATGGTTTCGTAAAGAGAAACGGCGGCGTGCGGTGCACCGAGGCGTAAGGATCCCTCCTTGCCGGCGCCCCCTACTATAATGGATCGGAGGGTCAATCATGATCAGACTTTCAGCATTTGCCGACGAAGCGGCAAAGGAAGTGGTTGGGCAGATCGCCGCATTGAAGCGAAACAACATTCCCTTTATCGAGCTTCGCGGTCTTGACGGTGTGAATATCGGCAAAATTACCTTGGAGCAGGCAAAGGAATACGCCGCTCTCTTTGAAAAAGAAGGGATCCGCGTTTGGTCCATCGGCTCGCCCGTCGGTAAAATCGATATCACCGATGATTTTGAGAAAGAATTGAAATCCCTTCGCCACATCTGCCGCCTGGCAAAGATCTTCGGCACGGATCGCATCCGTATGTTCAGCTTCTTCGAGGCCTATGAAAAAGAAGAGACCGTGATGAAGTATCTGCAGGAAATGGTGGATATCGCAAAGGAAGAAGGCTGTGAGCTTTACCACGAAAACGAAAAGCTGATCTTCGGTGATACTCTGGAACGGGTGGAGAAGATCATGGAGAAGGTCAAGGGCCTGAAATTTATTTACGACCCCGCAAACTACATTGAAGCGGGGGAAGATGCGGAAACGACGCTCTCTGCCCTTCACGGCCGCACCCATTATTTCCACATTAAGGATATTTTGGCCGATACCCGCCAGATCGTGCCCGCAGGAGAAGGGGATGGCAAGATCGAGGAATTGATCGCAAGGATCGATCCCAAGACTGACGTGACCCTGACTCTGGAGCCCCACCTGAAGCTCTTTGACGGCTACAGCGGCTTTGATAAGGCGGAGCTGAAAAACAAATATGAATTTGCCACCGAGACAGAATCCTTCGATTTTGCCGTTAACGCTTTGAAGGGAATTCTGGCACGTGTGGGCTATCAAGAAACCGAAGGAGGATGGACAAAATGAAAGCAGGACTTAATCTTTATTCCCTGCGCAAGCTGATCAAAACGGAGGAAATGTTTCTGGAAACCGCTATGGCACTGAAGGAAATGGGCTATTCTTATCTTCAGTATTCCGGTGCGGAATTTGACCCTGAACGGATCCGCCGCGTTTCGGAGGCTTCGGGCCTTCCCGTGGTTCTGACCCACGTGCCTTACGAGAGGATCATCAACGATACGGAAAAGCTGATGGAGGAGCACGCCGTTTTCGGCTGTAAGAACATCGGTCTGGGCTCGATCCCCTTTAACCTGATTACGGAATGGGATACTTGCGTGGCTGCACTGAAGGATATGAACCGCGCAGCCGAAACCATGGAAAAGAACGGTTTCCGCTTTTTCTATCACAACCACCATAAGGAATTTATGAAGGTGGATGGAAAAACCTATTTTGAACGCATGATGGATGATGCCCCCGCCATCAACTTTACTTTGGATACCTACTGGGTGCAGAACGGCGGCTACGATCTGATGAAGCTGATCCCCCGCCTGAAGGGCAGAATCGCTTGCGTTCACTTAAAGGATTACAACGTGGGTGTGAACCCCAAGGATCCTACCAGCGATAAGCCCATCCCCCTCATTTCCCCCGTGGGCGACGGTAATATGGATTTCGTTGCCATTACGGAAAAAATGAAAGAGGCCGGTACCGAATACTTTTTGGTAGAGCAGGACAACGCAGTTTTTTATCCCGATCCTCTGGGTCAGGTCAAGAGAAGCATCGATTATATAAAGGAGAATTTATAATATGGAACAGGTTCGTTACGGCATTATCGGCCTTGGCAATCAGGGTAGCACTTACAACTGGTCGATCTTTGATAAGGGGCAGGCAAAGGACGCCGTGGTTACGGCTATGTGTGATATCGATCCCCAGAAGATCGAAATTATGAAGAGCAAGACCACCAATGAAAATGCGGTCTACTTTACCGATTATAAGGAAATGCTGGATAGCGGCCTGGTGGATGCCGTTCTGGTGGAGACTCCCCACTACCTTCACCCCGAGATCGTAATGGAAAGCTTAAAGCGTGGCATTCACGCCCTTTGCGATAAGCCCGCAGGCGTTTATACCAAGCAGGTAAGAGAAATGAACGAGGCCGCCGAGAAGGCAAACTGCCTCTTCGGTATGATGTTCAACCAGCGCACCAACTGCGTATACCGCAAAATGCGTGAAATGATCCAAAACGGCGATCTGGGCGAGATCCAGAGAATCACCTGGATCATTACCAGCTGGTTCCGCAACCAGAGCTACTATGACAGCGGCCAGTGGCGCGCCACCTGGGAAGGTGAGGGCGGCGGCGTTCTCATCAACCAGTCCCCCCACCAGCTGGACCTGATCCAGTGGGTAACGGGTATGACCCCCAAGGCCGTTCACGGCTTCTGCAAGTACGGCCATTGGCACGACGTAGAGGTGGAGGACGAGGTCACCGCTTATCTGGAATATGAAAACGGCGCTACGGGCGTGTTTATCACCACCACCGGTGAGGCTCCCGGTACCAACCGTTTTGAGATCTCCGGTACCAAGGGTAAGCTGGTATTCGAGATGAAAAAGGGCTTTTACTTCTACAAGCTGAACGTGGACAGCAAGGAACATCTTCTCAACTGCGAAGATCCTCACAAGCCCCCCAAGGCTGAAGCGATCCAGGTGGAGCACGATGGAGAAAACCCCCAGCACAAGGGCATTATCAATAACTTTACCGCCGCTATTTTGGGCCAGGAGCCTCTCTTCGTTAAGGGCACCGACGGCATCAAGATGGTAGAGCTGATGAACGCCATTGAGCTTTCCGGCTGGCACGGCGGCGAAAGAGTTACCCTTCCCGTGGATGAGGATCGCTACCTTGCTGAGTTGAACGAGCACCGTGCAAAAAGCCGTGTGAAAGAAGCGGTGGAGGCAAAGGTGGTCAACACGTCCGGCAGTTACGAAGTTTAACCCCCGTTCTTTATAGAAGTAAGGAGGAAATTATGAAAAAATGGATTGCTTTGGCGCTGACCCTTTCGATGCTTTTTCCCCTTTGCGCCTGCGCCTCTCAGGAACCCCCTACTCAAACGGCAGAAATTTTGACCCAAATCGAAGAAACCGAAGAAGAGAAAAAAACCTTTGTGGATCCTTGGCTGAAGCCTTCCAATAAAAACGAGGGAGAAACCTCGGAAGGTGGCGGGGAATCCAACGTTGTATACGATAAGGCGGATCAGTTCCTGCCCGCAAGCCTTGCTGCCATTCCCATTGCAAATTCTTCCATGTCCACCGATGAGCTCCGTCAGATCTGTATTGCTTTTATGCAGCTTTCCGTATCCTTCCAGTGGATCCCCGACCGAGACGTGGAGCTTGGAAACAGCAAACTGAAGCGATTTAAAGAAGGCGACCTCCAGGGCGGCCTTCCCTATATCAACACCGCCTCCGGCAATTTGTACCGCGTTTTGGAATACTACGATCCCGAAACGGGCGTTATCGATTTTTCCTACTTTGCCGATAAACCCGATATCTTCGGCAATGCTTGCTCCGGCGCAACCGGATGGGCTTGGGCGCGGGTGATCAATTCTGCGGACATCGGCTACACCAGCGCTTTAAACGCATCTCACGGTTTTATCCCCGTGGGGCCTTACAAGTATGATTTCTCCTTAGACCGCTTCTGGCAGAAGGAGGACGATGGAACCCGAACGAATTTTTTAGAAACCATCGAAGTCTGCAAGACCAACGGTGAGCAGGTGATGTTTGAATCCTACGCGCTGACGAAACCCGCCGATTGCTTCGTCAATCAGGGGCACGTCAGAATGTCCGTTGAACCCCCCGTTGTGGTTCGTAACCCCGACGGTACCATCGACGGCGAACAGAGCTATATGTATCAGGCGGAGCAGAACGCAGACAATACTGTGGATTATAAGCGCCGCGAAACAGCCGACGGAACGGAATATTACATCCGCGGCAACGACAAGCTTAAATTTACCTTTAACGAGCTTTACGAGCGCGGCTACCTGCCCCACACCTTTAAGGAATTTTTGGGCACCGACCCCGTGGAAAAGGCTGAGTTGACGGTGGGCATCGGCGAAGCCTCCGTTACCGCCAAGGATCTTTTGGAGAGCACTTTAAGATGTAACTATCCCATTTCCGACGTCTTTACCGTAATCCGCGATGCGGAGGGTAATCAGGTCGGCGGTACGTTTATAAAGCGTATGGACAACCACCTTTCCAAAGCGAAGAAGGTGTCGGCGGTGACCATTCCTACCGCGAATTTGAAAGCCTTTGCCGCAAAGGGCGGGCATACCATTGAGATCCGTGCGCAAGTGGGAACGGGTGAGATTCTTACCGCCTATTCCGGTACGCTGATCGGATAAAAAGAGTGTAAAAAACGCAGACCAAGAAGAAGGAGACGGTTTCCGTTTCGTCTTTGCGTTTTGTAATTTGGTCCAACCCATAAAAATAAAAAATACAAAAGGAGAAAACCATGAAAAAACTGATTGCACTGACTCTTGCCGCCATTATGCTTTGCTCCTGCTTCATGTTTGCCTGCGGCAAATAAGACGAGAAGGGCGATATCGGTGGCGAAGTTTTCCTCAATACCCACGAGGTCGATTTTTCTGTGGAAAAAAAGAAAAGAGTGTGATATAATGGGTGTCAATGAAGGAAAAAAGGGAGGAATGGAAGATGTGGTTTGTGTTCGCTCTGCTTTCGGCGCTCTTTGCGGCCCTTACCTCCATCCTTGCGAAGGTGGGGATCGAAGGGGTCAATTCCAATTTGGCAACGGCTCTTCGCACCTTGGTGGTGCTGGTAATGGCTTGGGGGATGGTGTTTCTCACCAACGCCCAAAGCGGTATTTTTGAGATCAGCAAAAAAAGCTGGCTGTTTCTCATTCTTTCGGGTGTGGCCACGGGTGCCTCTTGGCTGTTTTACTATCGGGCGTTGCAAATGGGCGAGGCCTCCAAGGTGGTGCCCATTGATAAGCTCAGCGTGGTCATAACCCTTGTGTTGGCCTTCGTTTTTCTTCACGAGCAGTTTTCACCCAAATCCCTTGTGGGGTGCATCCTCATTGGCGCGGGCACCCTTTTGATGGTACTGTAGTTTCATTTGAAAAGGAGATCTTATGGCTTGCTTTAAAATTCTCGGCTCCTGCTCCGGCACCGAGCCGATGCCCGGCCGTCACCACACCGGTATCGTGCTCAGCGCAGGTGACCGCAATTACTTTTTTGACGCGGGGGAAAACACGTCTCATACGGCCTATACCCAAGGGGTGGACCTGACCCTGACCCGCGCCGTCTTTATTTCTCACGTGCATTACGATCACATCGGCGGTCTGATGGGGCTGTTCTGGACCATAGTAAAGCTTCACAGCCGTTACGGTGCCAATCTTGCCGACGATGCCGTTAAGCTTTTCATACCCGAAACGGAGGTCTGGACCCATACCTACGCCATTTTGAAAGGCACCGAGGGCGGCTTTCGTCATCCCTTCGGCATTGAGGTGGCGGCTCCTTCCTTGGGCACCTTTTATCAGGACGAAAACCTTTCCGTTACCGCCTTCGAATCTCACCATATGCCAAGAGGTGAGGAGGGGCAGATCCGCTCCTTCTCGTATCGGATCGAAACGGAAGGAAAGATCGCCGTTTTCTCCGGTGACGTAAAGAGTATGGAGGATCTGATCCCCGTGGTTGGAGATGGCTGTGACCTTTTGCTTTGCGAAACGGGGCACCACGCGGTGCAGGACGTATGCGAATTTGCCGCTACCCACAACGTAAAGCGCCTTGTTTTCGTGCACCACGGACGTGAGATCCTGGAGGAGCGCCCCACCGTCAAGGAAGCTTTAGATGCCTGCCCCGTTCCCCTCTGTTTCGCCTGCGACGGAATGGACGTGGCGTTTTAAAAAATAAAAACTGTGCAGAAAAATTGTTCTGCACAGTTTTTTTGCTTTCTTTTTACCAAAGAACGGGAAGCTTTAAAAGCGCCGCGGAATCCGCATCCACGTAGAGGGTGAAATGCGCGTGGGTCTTGAGCATCGTGGCGGGAATCTCACAGGTCAGGGGGGAGAACAGAGTATCGAAAACAGCTTTGGCCTTGACCCCGTAGGGTACGCAGCTGACGATGTTTTCGCACTTCATAATTTGCTTCACGGACATAGACACCGCCTGCTTCGGAACGTCATCCACCGTCTCAAACCAGCCCTCGCCCACCTGCTGCTTTTTGCAGGTATCGTTGAGGTTCACTACCAGATAGGAGGCCTCCGTTTCAAAATCCGCAGGGGGATCGTTAAAGGCGATGTGAGCGTTTTCACCGATGCCGATGAGCCCTACGTCAACGGGGCTTTTTCGGATCTCCTCGGTGAGATAACGAATGTTTTCTTCGGTGCCGTCCACAAAATAAGCCTGTTTCAGGTTCACCTTGGAGGTGAATTTTTCCTTCAGGTATTTTCTGAAGCTTGCAATATGGGTTTCGGGCAAGGAAACGTATTCATCCAAGTGGAACATTTCTACCTTGGACCAATCCACCTTTTCCTCCACCAGAGCGGCAAGGGTATCAAACTGGGAAGCGCCGGTGGATAAAACGATTCGCGCAGACCCCTTTTCTGCAATGGCACGGTTGATTAGCTCTGCGGTAAAGCTTGCTGCGCTTTTTCCAAGGGCGTAGCGATCCTTGCAAATTCTGATTTCCATTTTATATCTCCTTTTCATCCTTTAAAATTTCCGTGAGCAGAACGCGGCGATTCTCTGCAAGGGAAACGTTTGCCGCCATTCCCACTCCAATGGAGAGAATGCCTGCCCGCAGGTCGGCCATTTGCCCCAAGGGCTCCGGGTCGTGACCGCAAAAAAGACTTTTTTGCAGAGCGTAATCCGCACCGCCGTGACCGCCCTTGACGGTCGGCTCGGTTTCAAAGAAGATCTCTTCTCCGCTTCGGCTGTAAAATTTGATAAAATTGTCGGTCTCGCGGTTGTAGTTGGGCTTGCGGGAGGACGCCTTTTGAAATTCAAGTCGGCCGAGACTGCCGTTGAGCACCAGCCTGAGCCCCTCGTAGGGGGAATGGGCAATGAGGGAATAATTCATCAGGGCACCGCCACTGTAGCGAACGGAAAGGGCCACGGTATCTTCAATGTCGATCTCGGGGGAAAAGACGCATCCGTCGCGGATATAGCCGTCGGCATCTTCACATTCCAAATAGCGTTCCTTCAGGTCGGGGGTGTGAATATCAAGAAAGAAATCGCATTGATCTTTGTGGTGGCAGGTAAGGCATCGTTCCCCTCGGTTTTCTCCGTTGGTACCGTAAAAGCGGCGGGCGCCGTAAGCGTTGACCTCAACGGGAGCATCTTCCAAAAGCCAGTTGACAATATCAAAATGGTGGGAGGATTTGTGGATCAAAAGAGAGCCTGAATTTTCCCTTTTGCGGTGCCAACGGCGGAAATAATCGGCACCGTGGCGGGTATCCAGCATCCACTGATAATCAATGCTGTAGATCTCTCCCACAAGACCGGATCGGACCAGCTCCTTTACCCGCTTAAAATAGGGATGAAAGCGAAGGTTGAAGGTGACGGTCACCTTTTTCCCCGTTTCCTTTTGTGCCTTTTGAATGGCAAGGCATTTTTCGGGGGTGGTGGTCAGGGGCTTTTCGCAGATCACGTCACACCCTGCTCTCAGAGCCTTGACCACGTAGGTATCGTGCTGGCTGTCAATGGTGGTGACGATCACCGTATCGGGCTGACACGCTCTCAGCAGTTCATCAAAATTCGTGTAAACGGGGATGGGCGTTTCCGCTTTTTTGCTTACAAGGGCGGCGCGCTTAGGGTTGGTGTCGTAAACTCCGCAAAGGGTGGCTACCTCACGAAAGTGTTTCACCATGGGAACGGCGAACATATCCACCCCCCGCCAGCCACAGCCCACCTGAACGTATCGTTTCATTTTTTACCTCCAAGGTACTTATTGACAAGTTTATTTTAATACGGTAAAATGGAAAAAGTAAGAGATAAAATTTTCTTTTTATAGACGATCTTGCACTTTTTCAAGATTTAAAAACCCTTGTTTTGCTGGATATTATTATGAAAATAGCACAATATTAAATTTAACCGCAAAAAAATGCACGATGGGAGGGAAAACGGTGAACAAGCTGAAGATCCGCGACCTTCATATTGGTCACAAAAAGACCTATCTGTATCTGCCGCCCATTGTCTGGAAGGGGGATGTCGTGGGGCACGTAGGTGTGAACGATACCTTTTTCTGGGTGCTGGAGGGGGAGTGCTTTTTGATGATCAAAGGGGAAGGGTACGTGGTACGCCCGGGGCAGCTTGCTTTTTTGCCCAAGGGGAAAATGCGCACGTATACCCATATCTCCGAGCCCTTCGTTATGTATGAAATGTCCTTTTTGGCCGAGAGCGAAGGGGAAAATTTGATGGCGCTTTTGGGCCTTGCGGAGGGGGAATACGTGGTGGACATCAAGGAGCGGGAGGAAATGAGCCATCTCTTTGAAAATTCCCATCGGGTGGAGATGTTCAAAAGCCCCGTCTACAGCCTTGGTGCCGCGGCGAATCTGACCAATATTATAAGGCTTTATGCCCAGGCTCGCTTTGCCGCCCCCGAAAAGGACCGCGCCGCTTTTCAGGCTACCCTTGCCTTTATGAAAAGTGCTACGGATCGCCCTGTGAATAACGGGGAGCTGGCTGCCACGGCCTTTATGCAGCCTACTTATTTTATACGGAAATTCAAAAAGACCTTCGGCACCTCGCCCCAAAGCTACTTCGGCAGGCTGAAGCTGATGAAGGCTATGCATCTTCTGGCATCCACAGCTCTTACGGTGGAAGAGGTGGCGGCAGGGGTGGGGATCACCGATACCTCTTACTTTTCCCGCTTTTTCAAAAAGCACTGCGGCGTGACCCCCGTTGAATTTCGCAGAGCGTTTCGATGAATCAATTTAATTTTGGAGGATAAAAATGGCAAAGGACAAACGGTTTGAAAAGATCTACTCCCAAGGTATGGGCTCTATGGAGATCTGGGTAGATCGGGAAACGGGTGTGAATTACCTCTACCGACAAAGCGGCTACGCAGGGGGGATGACGGTCCTTTTGGATCGCGACGGCAAGCCCGTGGTCACCCCTGTTTTAAAGTGAAAAAAAGAAAAACCATCAAGTGTGAACCAGTCAATAGTTGGTAGACACAAAAAAGTGTCTACCAACATTATACCATTTCACAAGCGATGGTTTTTTTGTTGCACTCTTTGTTAATACTTCAAATGCTCCATGCTCTTTTCCACCTTCAGGGACATAGCGTCCTCACAGCGCATCGCCAGATAGGTGTAGACGGAATCCACGATGGTCAGGGCGGCGGCGCGGGAGGAGAGAGCCACTACGCGGTATTTGGTTTCGGGGGAGGTGGTAGTCAGGCTGATATCCGCAAGCTTGGTCAGGGGAGATTTGCCCGAGCTTGTAAGGGTAATGATCCGTGCGCCGTTCTTTTTTGCCACCGCCGCATTATCCACCACGGCTTTGGAACTGCCTGAATGGCTGACGGCAAAGACCACGTCTCCTTTTTTTAGGTAAGAGCAGGCGATGGCCTGCAGGTGAGCGTCGGTAAAAACGGCCGCATCCATTCCCAGGCGCAAAAGCTTGTGGTGCAGGTCGGCGGCAATGGGGCCTGAGGCACCCATACCCAGAATCACGATCTTGCCGGCGCCCAGAAGAGTCTCCACCGCATCGCCCATTGCCTTCATATCCAAGGTATCACGGGTGAGCTGAAGGGTGAAAACGGCACTCTGAAACACCTTTTCGGTGACGGTCTTCATATCGTCGTCGGGGGTGACGGCCTCGTGCACCGCCTCCGAGGGAGAGACCACCGCCGCGGCCATGGCAAGCTTTAAGCTCTGATAGCCCGAGAAGCCTAATTTTTGGCACATACGCACCACGGTAGGATCCGAAACGCCGCACGCATCTGCCAGTGCCGCTACGGAAAGGGATATCACCTGCTCGGGGTTTTCCACGATGTAACCCGCCACTCTCTTTTCTGATTTACTCAGATTGGGAATGGCGTTTTCAATTTTTAAAACCAGCGTGGAGCGGTTTTCGATTTTTGACATGTTGCCCCTCCTTTAGCGATATAAGGGTGCGAGAGCACGGGCAATGGCCTGATAACGGGGAAAAAGTTCCTCATAGACAGCCTGTGCTTCGGGGTTGGGGGTGGTAACGGAATCGATCTCGATGCAGGCCTCTGCGGCTTGGGCGTAGCTTTCAAACCAGCCGATGCCCACGGCGGCCAGCATGGCACTGCCGAAGGAGGAATCATCCACCTTTACCTTTTCCATGGGAAGACCCAGCACGTCCGAGACGATCTGGCGCCAAAGGGGACCCTTGGCTCCGCCGCCGATGATGCGCACGCGGGTCATCAAGACCCCAAGCTCACCCAAGACCTCCATACAGTCCCGCAGGCTCAGGGCAACGCCCTCAAGCGTGGCGCGGGTGAAGTGAGCGGTGGTATGCCCTGCGCTGATGCCCGTGTAGCTTCCGCGCATTTTCGGATCGTTATAAGGGGTCAGCTCTCCGTTCAGATAGGGGTGGAACATCAAACCGTCACTGCCTGCGGGGATCTTTTCCGCCCCTGCATCCAGTTCGCGGAAGGTATCCTTACCAATGGCGTCACGGTACCAGCGGTAGCTATTGGCACAGCTGGCAGTTGCGGTGCCGGGGTACCAAAGACCGGGTACCACGTGGCGATAATTGAAAATAAAGGGAGAATCCAATTCCTTAGGGGAAATGACGCAGATGCGCCCCGCCGTTGCCAGCTTTACCGTGGCGTGGCCGGGGGTGACGCCACCTGCCGCCAAAACCTCCATCACCGTATCGGTGGTGCCTACCAGAACGGTGGTGCCCGGGCAAAGGCCGAATTCCTCTGCCGCTTCGGGGGTCACGACCCCTGCCACGTGGTTAGGATCACGCAGAGGGGGAAGAAGGCTCTCGTCAATGCTTCCGATCTTGCAAAGCTCCGTTGACCAGGCCTGTGCCATTACGTCGTAAAACATAGAGCCTGCGGCGTCGATATGATCCGTTTCGATTCTTCCGGTGAGGCGGTAGCGCAGATAGTCCTTGGCAAAGAGAATGCGGCGCACCTTGCTCCAAGTTTCGGGCTCGTGTTTTTGCAGCCACATAAACTGGGGCAGAGTCCAAACGGTGGTGGGGGTGTTCAGGCACTGTGCCTTCACGGCTTCAAGGCAGGTCTCCTTCAGGAAGGCAACCTCTTGGGTACAGCGCTGATCCGTCCATAAAATGGCGCGGCGAAGCACCTTTCCTTCCCCGTCCAAAAGAACGGCGGTGTGGGTGGCGGCATCGGGCGCAAGAGCCTTGATCTCTTGGGGGGTGACCCCCGTTTCGTTCATCAGCTCTGCCAGCGCGGTCTTGAAGGCCTTGCACCAATCCTCGGGCTCCTGCTCACAAAAGCCCACGTGGGGGTAAAAGGTGGGGTATTCACAGCCCGCAGTCCCTGCGATCTTTCCTTCCCGCGAAAGGAGGGTCAGCTTCACGGAGCCGCTGCCGATATCCACACCCAATACATATTCGTTCATAGTGTACTCCTAAAAACAGGTGAATTTCAGGATTCCAGCACCCACTGATGATCGGGGTCGTTGGTGCGGTGGATGCCCTGCTCGTCTCCTGCCATCAGCCAGAGAATATACATTTTATAGCCGGGGGTGTTCAGGGTCAGATGATATCCCTTGGGAAATTCCACCAGATCGTTGTTCTTCACGCGGTAGGTCTCGTCGATCTCGCCGTCACGGGTGTAAAGGCTCTGGAAGCCAAAGCCCTGCTCCTTATCGAAAAGGAAAAAGTAGATCTCCTCTGCAACGGATTCAACGGGCATATTATCTTCGTCGTGCTTGTGGCCGGGGAAGCCTGCCCAGTTGCCGGGCTCCACGAAGGATTCTCCGATGGTCAGGTAATCGGCGTTGCTGTCACCGTCTACGATGATGTGGGCGTCACGCTTCCAAGGGGTCTCGCCCAAGGTCATGATCTTCACCTTGTCGGGCTTCTGCCACTGGGGTGCGGAATCCTTATCCGTGGGGGTATCGATGACACCGATGAGAACGTGATCACAGCCGGTGAACGTGATCGTACTGTTTCTGGGAGCGTAAACGCTGTGGGCGGGGCCATCGAATACGTTCTGTCTGCTACCGACCATTTCCCAATTGTTTTCGCCAACGGTAACGTTTGCGTGACCCACCATGAAAATAAAGGAATATTCCTTATTCTCCGTGTTGATGGTGACGCTGTCGCCTTCGTTCAGTTCGATCATGCCGAATTCCAGCCGCTTGCAGCTGCACTTATCTATTTCGCAAAGCTTGGTGTAGCCGATCTTCGGCACGTAAGTCTTTTTGTAATTCATAATCATTCCTCCAATAATTGATCGATCACGGTTTCCCAATCTGCGACGATGCCAAGATCCGCATAATCGAAGATGGGAGCTTTTGGGTCTGAGTTGACGGCGATGACCTTTTCCGAGCCTGACATACCCGCAAGGTGCTGAACCGCACCGCTGATGCCCACGGCAAGGTATACCTTGGGGCAAACGGTCACCCCCGTCATTCCCACCTGACAGGCGTAGGGTGCAAAGCCTGCATCCACAGCCCCTCGGGTGGCGGCAAGGGCACCGCCCCATTGGTTTGCCAGTCTTTCAAGCTTTTGAAAGCCCTCCCGCGAGCCGATGCCCACGCCCCCTGCCACCACGATCTCCGCTTGGCTCAGGGGTGCTCCCTCGGTATCCCGAAGGAGTGCACGCAGGGTCACGCTTCCTTCGGACAGGTGAAAGGCTTCCCTTGAAACGGTAGGGTTTAATATTTTCTTTTCTTCAGGCGGGAAAACGCCCGTGCGCACCGTTGCCATTTGAATGGGGCTGCAGGTTCGGATGGTTGCCATCAGGCTGTTGCCAAAGGCGGGGCGCGTCTGGATCAGCTTTTCCCCCTCCAGCTGCAATTGGGTGCAGTCTGCCGTGAGCCCTGCCTTTAAGTGATGGGCAAGGCGGGGCATTACGTTTCGCATGAAAACGGTTGCGGGGGCAAGCACAACGGTACTGCCCCAGTTTAAAATCTTTTCCTTCAGCCAAAGAGCCACCTGCCCCTCGTCCGGCGGCAGATCTTCTACGGTGTGAATGAGATTCGCACCGTATCGGGCGGCTTTTTCGGCATCCCTTGGGGGAATCACCACTCGCACAGTCCCCGGTGCAAGGGCGGAGGCCTTGGAAACGAGCCCCGGGTCAATGCCGTAAGGGCAGAGAATGCAAATTTCCGTTTTCATCCCTTTGCCTCCTTTATGACGGAAAGGATCGCGGGGATCCCTTGAGAGAGGGAATCGGTCTTTGGACCCTTTCGCAGACCGGGGAACTTGCTATCCATTTGGATCACACGGGTCAGAGAGCCTGAAAGCCCTAAGTTCTCTTTGTCAATGCCCAACTCGGCGGGGGAAAGAAGGGTCACGGCTTTTCCTTTTGCCCGTCTCAGCCCCATAATGCCCGGAAGGCGCAGGGAATAGGTGTATTCGCAAAGGGAGATGACCGCGGGCATTGGAACGAAAAGCATTTGCACTCCTTCCTCCACGGGGCGGCGCACCAGAAGGCCGCTTCCCTCGGGGGTGATCCGTTCCGCACCCGTGATGCAGGGAAGAGCTAAGGCGGCGGCCAGCATAGAGGGCACCTGACCGGTCTCACCGTCAATGGCGCGCCTTCCGCAAAGGATCAGGTCAAAGGGGCCGTGATTCTTTACTGCGGTCTCAAGGGCGTTTGCCGTTGCAAAGGTATCGGCTCCTGCAAAGGCGGGATCGGTAAGGAGCAGGGCTTCGTCCACTCCGCGGGCAAACAGCTCACGCAGGGGCTCCTCCAATTTTTTCGGCCCCATAGTCAAAACGGTAACGCGCCCCTCCGGCCCTTTCAGGGAGAGGGCGGCTTCCAGAGCGGAAAGGTCTGACACGTTCCATTCCAGCTTGGCACCGTCTCGCTGCAACCGAAAGGCACCGTCTACCTGCACGCTGCCGGTAGAGGGAACTGCCTTTACGCAAACAAGCACGTTCATTTCAGATCAGTGCAGAATAAAGATCTACCACCTCTTTGCCCTCGGGAACGTTTTGGGTCAGGCAAAGATAAGACTGGGGATTTGCGGTGAGAATGGCCTGGGCCTCGGTGCGGAGAAGGTCACTCCAACGGCCGCTTGCCACCTTCAGAACGATATTCGGCATATAAGCCAAGGTCACGGCACTGCCGCAGGATTTGGCAAGGCGCTCCTTGTTGAACATTTCCACAAGCTCGAAGCCTGCCGCCTTTGCCATTTCACGAATGGGCTCAAATTCATAGAAGGTCCTTGCCAGACGGTCGTCGTCGTGGCAGGCGCCCTTTTTGGCAAGGGAAGCCTTGGGGGCGATCTTACCTGCCTTCAAAAGGTCGGAAACGTATTGGGTTGCCGTTACGACCTGTGCGTGGATCTCGGCTCCCCAGGCGGCGTAGCGCTGCTTCATGATTTCGGCGTCGTAGCTATCCAGCACCACAACGGTCTTGAGACCCGTAGCGTTAATGGCGTTTGCCAAGGTCTTCGCCTCTTGTGCCACCTCGTCTACGTAGCCCATAAGATCCGCCAGCATCGCGCCGGAGCCGGGCTCGTTTTCCAGCACCTTGGCGCTGACCCCTGCCTGCTCCAAAAGCTTCAGGAGGGATTCTGCCATTTTGGGTACCTTGCAGGCGGCAACCTCGCCAACGTAGACCAGAACGTCCTTACCTTCGCGTGCAAAGGAGGGCTTTTCTGCTCCGTAAATATTGCCGGTGGCCTCAACGTTTTCAAGGAGCTTCATAACGGATTCGGGGGCAAGGTCGTTTGCCACGGCCTCGGTGCGTGCTTCCCGAATGAACAGAGGGGGCTGGTAGCCCGTTGCACAATCGTTGACGCAGGCATCGCAAATAAGGCACTCGTACATGGTCTGCGCCATATCGCGGTCAAATTTTGCCGTGCCCTTATTTTCCATACTCAGAATAAGTCCTTTTGCACGGGGGGTATTGATCTCTTTGCCGGTCTGCAGCTGAATGGGGCACAGATGACGGCACATAAAACAGAAGCGGCATTTTTCCGCGTGGTGCAATGCATTTTGACTGATCATCTTTCTTCCTCCTTTATCTTACAGACCCAGCTTGTAGGGGTTCATAATGCCGTTGGGATCCAGAGCCTTCTTGAGACCCTCCATTACCTGGAAGGCGGGGCCGTACTGCTCTTTCATCAGACGGGAAAGCTTCAGGCCGATGCCGTGGTGATCGTTGATGACGCCGCCGTGCTCCATAGCCGCACGAACGCCGGTATTCCAGATCTGGTTGTGAAGGCGCAGGGCCTCTTCCTTATCCTCGGGGGGGTTATCCATAATAAAGCGGTCGTAGATCATAGTGCCCCAACCGTACCAGTGAGAACAATGCGCGATGAAGCGCACCCCGGGGAAGTTGGATTCAATGGCGTTTTTCATTGCCCAGTAGATCTCTTCCACGTGGCCGAAATCCGCAACGGTATCCATAGTGCCGAACATCTGGGGAATATCCATAATGTGATCGGGGTAGAAGAAGGTGATGCGGTTCTGATACCACTTTTCACCGTATTCACTGCCCATATCCTCTGCGCCGTACTTGGCACAGATCTCCTTGATGATCTCCAGCTGAATGTCAACCAGTCTTTCATCGGGGCCGTCAACGGAAAGGTTCAGGAAGGCGCCACGCTTTTCAAAGCCGATGATCTTCTTAATAATGGAAACGGTCTCCGCTTCGTCGAAGAGACGCATAATGGAGGGCTGGGTCTTTTGCATAATATCACGGCCTGCCTCCAGCCCGTCCTTCATTGTTTTGAAGAGAAAGGCGTGGTGCTTCATTACCTTGGGAAGCTCAAAGAGGCGGAAAGTTGCCTTGGTGATGATACCCAGGGTACCCTCGGAGCCGATGAAGATCTGATTCAGATCGGGGCCTGCGGCGTGCTTGGGCACGGGCAGGGTGTTGATGATGTCACCGTTGGGGAGCACCACCTCCATACTCATACATTGATCGTCGATCTTTCCGTACTTGGAGGAAAGAATGCCAATGCCTCTGTGACCCAAAGCGCCGCCGATGGTGCCGCAGGTGAGACAGCTGGGAATGTGCATGCAGGAATATCCCTTTTCATTGGCGTACCACTCCAACTGCTGGAAGATCATACCCGCTTCCGCGGTGATGGAGTGGGAGTTAAGGTCGATGGAGATGAGCTTGTTCATACGCTTCATATCCAGAAGGATGCCCCCTGCCATGGGCAGAGCGCCACCCTGACTGCCGGAGCCGCCGCCCCAGGTGTGAACGGGGATCTTGTAGTAGTTGGCGATCTTCAATACCTTGGAGACCTCCTCGGAGGAGCCGGGGCGAACGATGATATCGGGCTTGGGGCCCTCGGCACCGCGATCCTGCCACATACGGCTGAGCCAGAAATAGTCCACGGTATAGGAAGCGCGGTCCACCTCGGAGGTGGAAACGTTTTCTACGCCTACGGCATCTTCCAGCTCGGTACGGATCATATCAAACATAAAAGATTTTACTTGCATAGCGTTTATCCTTTCTGTATTACAGCTTTGAATGATTCCTGTAATTTTATTACAAAAACTTTGCGTTACGATTATAGCATCACAACCAGTAAAAAGCAAGGGTTTAATGATATTTTTATAAAAGTAACGGTTTTGAATGAAAATGCGGAATAAAAATAAAAAATGTAATGATTTTACAAAATTCTCTTGCAATGCGGAAAAAACGGGTGTATACTTGTTTACTGAAAAAGGAAGTATCGTTATGGAGGAGGACTATGAACAAAGTCGTATTGATCACCGGCGGTGTTCGCAACAGCGGCCTTTCCATTGCCCGTCGCTTTGCCCGGGAGGGCTACAACGTGTGCATTACCAGCCGCAAGGAGAGGGATGCACAGGAAACTGCGACGCGCCTTGCAGAGGAATACGGGATCCGCGCAGCGGGCTACGGCCTTGATCTGCAGGACCCGAAGGATATTGCATCGGTCTTTGCAAGGCTGGAGGAAGCCTTCGGAAGGGTAGACGCTCTGGTCTGCAACAGCGCGGATCTGGGCATCGGTCAAAAAGCCCTTACCGTTACCCCGGAAGAGTTTGACGGAGTGATGAACGTGAACGTGCGGGGCAATTTCTTCTGCTGTCAGGAGGCCGCCAAGCGTATGTGCCGCCAAGGGGGCGGTGCCATCGTTCTCATCGGCTCCGTTCACTATAAGGGTGCCGTTCACGGCAGGATCGCCTACGCCACCTCCAAGGGGGCTATGGCTTCTATGGTGCACAACCTTGCTTTTGAACTGGGCGAATACGGCATTCGTGTCAATCACGTGCTCCCCGGTGCCATTCGCACCGATCGGTGGGAGGGGATTTCTCCCGAAGAGGAAGCCCGCCGCCGCGCCAACTGGCCCTTGGGGATCGAATCCACGGGGGAGGATATTGCCAACGCGGTGTATTTCCTTGCCTCCGATCAGGCAAAGACCGTTACCGGCGCAGAGCTTGCGGTGGATTCGGGCGTTCTTGCTTGTCTTTTAAACTATAAAAAAGGTAATGAATAAATAAAGGTAGGAGACTAAGATGAAAATCAGTGACGTCAAAATTTACACCTTGGATGCGTACCGCACCAACTGGGCCTTCGTAAAGGTAGAGACCGACGAGGGACTGTACGGCTGGGGTGAAGCAAGCCTCGGCACCAACGAAATGGCGCTGGAGGGTATGATCGCTGACCTGAAGCGTTTGGTGGTAGGTCGCAACCCCTTGGAGATCGAAAAGTTTCTCTTCGAGGTATACCGCGATATGTACTGGAAGGGCGGCCCCGTTCTGATGAGTGCCATCAGCGGCATTGAAATCGCCCTATGGGACATTGCGGGTAAATTCTTCAACACCCCCGTTTCCACCTTCTTCGGCGGAAAAATGCGCGATCGCGTTCCCATGTATGCCAACGCTTGGTTCATCCGCGCCCGCGAGCCGGAGGAATTTGCCGCCAAGGCCAAGCAGACTGCGGAGCTGGGGATCAAGGCGCTGAAGTGGGACCCCTTCGGAAAGGCCCATATGACCATCGACAAGGAACAGATGGAAAAAAGCGTTGCCATCGTAGGCGCCGTTCGGGAAGCCGTTGGCCCCAAGGTGGAGCTTCTCATTGAGTGCCACGGCCGCTTTAATCCCACCACCGCCGTTGAGATCTCAAAGGAATTGGCGCAGTTTAAGGTGAAGTTTATGGAAGAGCCCTGTCCTCCCGATAATTTCGATTCCACCGCCTGGGTGAGAGATCACGCCGCCACCCCCATTGCGGCAGGCGAGCGCTGCTACGGCAAGTACCAGTGCTACGATCTTTTAAATAAGGATTGCGTTGACTTCTTCCAGCCTGACGTATTCCACGTGGGCGGTCTTCTGGAGGGCAAGAAGATGGCGGCCTTGGCAGAGGCAAAGCACATTCCCGTTTCCTTCCATAACCCCTCCGGCCCCATCTCCAACGCCGCCATTCTGCAGCTGGCTTCCACCGTTCCCAATTTCCACATCCACGAAATTATGCTCACCGACAGCCGCTTCCGCAAGGAGATCACCAACGAAGAGGTGGTATACGAGGACGGTTGCATTTTGGTGCCGGATAAGCCCGGTCTGGGAATCGACGTAAATGTCGACGCCGTTCTGGCACGCCCCTATACCCCCCGTATGCTGCGCCACTACACCGGCGCCGTAACCGACATCCGCCCCAAAGGGGATTGCGAGTACTATTTCAAGGGGTTGGAAGGAAAGGATTTTGAATAAAATGACGGCACAGGAAGTAAAAGAATATTTTTTGAAAGAAAAGCTCGTGGCCATTTGCCGTACCCTGCCTACGGAAAAGCTGGGCAAGGTGGCAAAGGCACTGGTGAAGGGGGGCGTGAAGATCCTTGAGATCACCATCGACCAGATGGCAGAGGATCCCGCTACCGTAATTAAGGAAGCTATGCAGACCGTGCGTGACGCCGTTGGGGATCAGCTCCTTTTGGGCTGCGGCACCGTTCTGGATTGCGACCAGCTTCAAATGGCCATTGATGCAGGGGCGGCCTTCTACCTTTCTCCCAATTTCGATGAGAACGTGGTGAAAATGGCAAAGGAAAACGGCCTTTGCGCCATTCCCGGTGCCCTGACCCCCACGGAGATCGTCAAGGCCTGGAAGGCAGGGGCTGATATCGTCAAGCTCTTCCCTGCGGACGATATGGGCTATCACTACATCTGGAATCTGAAGGGGCCTCTGCCCCATATTCCCCTCCTTGCCAGCGGCGGTGTGAATCCCGAGACCATTCCGCACTATCTGGAGCACGGCATGATCGCCGTGGGTACGGGCGTTTCCATTATCAACCGCGATCTTCTTGCCGCTGACGATTACGAGGGCATTGCCCGGCTTGCCCGCAAGCACGTAGAGGTCATTGAAAAATACAAATAAGCTTTGAGGTGTTCTATGTACCAGATCAAAAACGGTATTCTGTACCGTGACGGAAAAAAGAAGATTGCCTTGGGGCAATCCTATTACCCCTCCTTTCACCCCAGCAAATTCCCCGTTCCTCCGGAAGGTGACCGCATCGGTCAAATGAAGGAGGATCTGCGCCTGATGGCAGAGATGGGCTTTAACCACGTGCGCTTTGCCGCCCTTGGCATTGCCGAGCTTGACGGAGAAGGAAACCTGGTGGTGGATACCCCCTTCGTGGATGCTATGATCCGCGAGGCAGAGAAAAACGGGATCTCCGTTTCCGTGCGCCTGGAGGGATACGCCGTCAATCTCCGCGCCTTCCGTGACGTGGAAATGCTGGATTCCGAGGGGAATAAGCAAACCACCCGATGGTCGGACTTTATCCGCACCATTCTGACCCACCCCGGCCTTTTGGAGGATAACCGCATCCACGCCGCCCAGCTGGTAAAGCATTTTGATCAGTTTCCCGAGGTGGTGGCGTATCAGATCTACAACGAGCCTCACTTCCCCGTAAAGGGAATCTACGATTATCACCCCGTCACCATCGACGCTTATCGGAAGTGGCTGGTGAAAAAGGGAATTATGACCGAGGCCGAGGCCGTAGACTATCAGCCCCCCCGCTCCAGAAAAGAGCAGAGCGAGAGAATGTGGGCCCTTTGGCGCCTGTTCTCCAGAGACAGCGTCACTGCCTTTTTGGATAACGCCTCCGACGGGGCGAAATCCGCCTCCCAAAAACCCACCTACACCTGCTTTACCGCAGACCCCGTTTCCGGAAACAACGCCGCCAAGGGCTGTGATCTTTTCGCCAACGGCCGCTCCATGGATATTGTTGGCTACACCACCTACCTTCACGGTATGGGGCAGGATTATTACCCTATGTGTCTGCAGGCAGATATGAGCCAATGCGCCGCCGAGCTGGAAGGGAAGGAATCCTGGTGCATCGAGCTTGACAGCCGCACCTATATTCCCATTCCCGTGTTCAACCGCAACACCTACACCATTTTGGGGGCAGGTTGTAAGGGCGTGGTCTACTATCAGTGGCGCGGGGATTGCCCCGTACCCGGAGTACCCCACCCCAACAGCTGCGGTCTTTTGAATTTTGACGGAACAAAGACTCATAACTTCGAAAACGGCGGCAATGCCGTGGCGTTTATGGAAAAAATGAACGACGATCTGGTGAACGCCAAGAGAAGCCGCGACGGCATCGGTCTTCTCCATTCGGATTACGCCACTTTCCTTTGCGATGCAAGGGAGAATAACGACGAGATCCCCGCCGCCTTTAACTCTTATCTTGTGGAGGAGACCGAGATCTACCGCCGCCTCCGTGAGGCGGGCTACACCGTCAGCATTACCGATGCGGAGCACCTTGACGAAAATCCCTTCGGGATCAAGGTTTTGTACGTACCCCGCCCCGATCAGCTTTCTCCCGAGGAAAGCCAGGCGCTGGATCGCTTTATGGAGCGTGGCGGCAGAGTGTATGAAAACACCTTCACCGCCCGTTATACCGGCTGTATCGGCTTTAAGCTCTATGAAAAGCGTGAGAAATCTTACGAGGAGCGGGCTTACGATCTGACCCACAGCGTTTGGGACGTGGCCGATCTTGAGGGGATTCAGCCTAAGGTAACGTCACTTGACCCCAACGTGGGCGTTCAGCTTCTCCGGGGCGAGGGCTATAAGCTTCTGATTCTGACCAACCTTTCCACCACCAAGGAAAGGCTTGATGCATCCGTTCGCTGTGCCTTCGGTCTGGATCAGGTAGCCGCCTACGCCATGGACGGTGACAAGAGGGTTACCGTTTCCGCAGGCGTTATCACCGTGGAAAACATCACCGACGGCTGTATCGTAAAGATCAAAGAATAATTGAAAAACCATCTCGCATCAAATGAGCAGGGTTTAAGGGTGGTTACCATTAATAAAAACGAAATTTGACTCATAAATTTCCTGCTTGCAACAGGAAAAGATAAAACTACCCGAAGAAGAGAAAATAAAACTCTTTTTCGGGTAGTACTTTTTATATAGTGATATTCCGGCTTTTCGCACAGAGTGATATTTCCCTTTCGGGAAGTGATATTGAAATCTTACGATTTCAGTGATATTTTATTCACCACAAGCTGCCGAAGGCAATATCACTTGAACTTTTAGGTTAAATATCACTGCGAAGCAATATCACTCGCCGCAAGGCGAATAAAACTGCCCAAGTGTCCTTCAGAACGCTGGGGTAAGCGGGATGGTTTTTTGTTTACTGTGGGCATATTCTCTTTACAGAACTCACTTTTTTTGCTATAATGCTCGGAGCAAATCAAAAGCTGCGTTATTTACAAAAGCCGCTCTTCTTGCTAAAATCAAAGTAAATCAAAGGAACGATTTTATGAATGCGAAATTGAAGGAAAGAGGTCTGTTTTGTTTGGGCGTTGCCATCTGCTTTGGCATTGCCGCGCTTTCGGTACTGCTGGAGGAAGTGATTCCCGGGGGCCTTTTGGGGGCTTCCATCATCGCTCTGTTTGCGGGCACCGCCATCAACAGCTTCTTTCACCCGAACTGGATCAAGCCCGCCCTGAAATTTACCTCCAAACGGATCCTGAAGGCGGCTATCATTCTGCTTGGCGCCTCTCTTTCCGTGAGCACCATTATGTCCGTGGGGAAGATGACCTTTTTCGTTATGATCTTCACCTTTGCCGTGTGCTTCGGCGGCGGGTATTTCGTTCGCAAGCTCTTTGGCCTTAACTGGAAGCTGGGAAATCTCATTTCCGCAGGTACGGGCATTTGCGGCGGCTCTGCCATTGCGGCCATTTCCCCCGTGATCGATGCAGACGATAAGGATATTGCCTTTGCTATGTCCTCCACCTTTCTTTTCGATATGGTAATGGTGGCGGTTTACCCCATTACGGGTCAGCTTTTGGGAATGAGCGATATTGCCTACGGCATCTGGGCGGGTACCTCCGTCAACGATACCGCCAGCGTGGTGGCATCGGGCTATGCCTTTTCTGAAATTGCAGGTGATTTTGCCACGATGGTGAAGCTCACCCGTACCGTTGCCATTATTCCCACCGTATTGGTCTTTGCCTTCATCGGCACCCGTATGAAGCAGAAGGAACTGAAGGAAAAGGGAGAGGGAAAAAAGGTCAACCTTGTAAAGATCGTGCCCTGGTTCATCTGCGGCTTTCTCCTTCTTGCGGGGCTCAACAGCCTTGGGCTGATCCCCGTGGCGGTGGGCGGCCTTATGAAAAAGACAAGTAAGTTTCTGATGGTCACCGCTCTGGCGGCCATCGGTCTCGGAACCAGCATAACGGATTTTAAAAAGGCGGGGCTTTCCCCTATGTTCTACGGCATCACCATTGATACGCTGGTTACGATTACGGCCTACGTTGTGATCCGCTTAATGGGTGTCTGAGCTTGCAATTTTGATTTGAGGAAAAAAGAATTATGTTCGGATTGGGAACGGCGATCAACGCCGCCGCCATCGTACTGGGTGGCCTTTTGGGGATCTTTTTCGGCGGCTTTTTCAGCCCTCGCCTGCGCGACGCTCTTTCCAAGGCCTGCGGACTTTCGGTGATCTTCATCGGTGCCGCCGGTGCCCTGAAGGGAATGTTTTTCGTGGAGAACGGGCGTCTTCAATACGGCGGTGATTTTCTCATAATCATCTGCCTTTCCTTGGGTGCGCTCCTTGGGGAATGGATGGGTGTGGAGGAGGTCTTTGAACGGCTGGGTGACTGGCTGAAGAAAAAGACCCACAGCACGGGAGACGGCCGCTTTATGGAAGGCTTTCTTTCCGCCTCTTTTACGGTGTGCATCGGCGCTATGGCCATCGTAGGTGCCTTGAATGACGGGCTCTACGGGGATCTTTCGGTGCTTGTGACCAAATCCATTCTGGACTTTATTATCATTATGATCATGGCGGCATCCTTGGGAAAGGGAGCCATCTTTTCCGCCGTTCCCGTGGCGATCCTTCAGGGGAGCGTTACGGCCTTGGCACTTCTCATCAAGCCCGTTATGACCCAAACGGCTCTTCTGTACCTTTCGGTGGTGGGCAATATTTTGATTTTTTGCGTGGGTCTGAATCTGACCTTCGGAAAAAAGATCAAGGTGGCAAATTGGCTTCCCGCCCTGCCCCTTGCGGTGCTTTGTGCCTTTCTTCCCTTTGATTTGTTCTAAATAAACGTAACAGGAGGTTTTATAATGGAGATCCGACGTTTGAAAAAAGATGACTTTTATCAGCTACGGGCGCTTTTGACCACGGTGTTTTCCAATCACAGGGGCCATCCTGTGATCTTTGAAAAGCTGTTCCCCCGCCTTTTTGGTGAGGTGAATGATTTTGCGCCCGAGTCCCACTTCGGTGCCTTTATTGATGGAAAACTGGTGGGCACTGCCGCAATGTACCCCATTGATTACGTGGTTGGCAAAAAGCATATCCGCCTGATGGCCTGCGGCAACGTAGCGGTGGATGAAAACCATCGCGGTCAGGGAATTATGAGTACTCTTTTAAAGGTCATCGGCGACGAGTGCGACAAGTGCGGTGACGTTTGCTACCTTCACGGGAAGCCCCATCGCTACGGGCGCGTTGGATTTTTTGCAAACGGGATCCAGTATCACCTGACCTTTCATAGCCCCGCGGAGGCGGCTTTCACCTTCCGACCGATGAAGGAAGAAGACGTGCCTTTTTTAAACCGCCTTTCCCAAAGGAAAACGGATTATTTCGTGCGCAGTGACGAGGATTTCATCCCCGCCCTTCGCAGTGGTGAGCGGGAGGCCGTTACCGTGCTGGATGAAAAGGGAGAGCCCATAGGCTATCTTTCACTACACAGAGAAAAAGCTCACGTGGAGGAATACGCCCTTACCGCCCCTTTAGAGGCGCGGGTATTCCCCGCTCTCGCCCACGCCTTGAAAAAGAGCGTGACTCTGACGGTTTCGGGCTACGACCCCGCCGCCGCAGAGCGATGCCGTGAGGTGGCTTCGGTGGAGGAAGAGACACCCGCACTCTTTCGTATCATTCACAAGGAGCCCCTGCAGGAGGCTGCCAAGGCCTTGGGGCTTGCGGAAACGGTGCTCTTTGCTCCGTATCTGACCTGAAAGGGTGAGAAAAATTGAAAAAGTTTGAAGGAATGCTCTTTTGCACCGATTTGGACGGAACCTTTTTTGCCAGTGATAAAACGGCGTCAAAGGAAAATCTGGATGCCATTGAGTATTTTAAATCTCAAGGGGGACTATTTACTTTTATTACGGGGCGCGTGCCCCAGACGGCGGCGGCCATCTGCAGGCAGATCCGCCCCAACGCTCCCTACGGATGTATCAACGGCGGCGGTATTTTCGACCCCGTTGAGAATCGGTACGTTTGGAACACCCACGTTTCTCCGGACGTGGTGGAGCTGGTGCGGGAGGTGGATGCCCGCCTGCCCAAGATCGGCATTCAGCTGAACACCGAACAGGAGGTTTATTTTTGCAAGGAGAGCGCTGCAATGGTGCGCTTTCGGAGGATTTCGGGCTTGCCGCTTGTCTTCACGCCCTACGAAGAAGTAAAGGGGCCCGTTTTAAAGGTGGTCTTCGCCCACGACGATGAGGAACAGATCCTTGCCCTTGCTCTTCTTTTGAGTCAGCACCCCAAGGCCGCATCTTTTGATTTCATCCGTTCGGAAAAGCACCTGTATGAGATCCTGCCCAAGGGGATAAATAAGGGCGTTGCCCTGAAAAAGCTTGCCGACCTTTTGGGGGTGGAGATGAAAAATACCGTTGTTGCGGGGGATTACAACAACGACGTGGCGATGCTTCGTGCGGCGGGGATCTCCTTTGCGGTGGCAAACGCCGTGCCTCAGGCAAAAGAGGCTGCCGACTATGTGACCGTGAGCAACGATGAAAGCGCCATTGCCGCCATGATTGACGGCCTTGACCGCGGTATCTATAAAATCAACGAGAATAAACGGAGGAGCGAAACATGAGTAAAAAGTATGACGTAGCGGCCTTTATCTGGCCCGCCTATACGGGGGATGACCCCAGAGCCCTTGCTTTTTGGCCGGAGGGCTACGGTGAATGGCAGACCGTGAAAAACATTGCCGCCAATTCCACCCAAAAGCCCGAGGGCTACCTTTGGGACCGTAAACCCCTTTGGGGCTACGTGAACGAAGCCAACCCCGACGTGATGGAAATGGAGATCAACTGCGCCTATCGCCACGGTGTAAACGTTTTTATTTACGACTGGTACTGGTATGACGACGCGCCCTTTCTGGAAAACTGCCTGAACGATGGGTACCTGAAGGCAAAAAACAACGATCTGGTAAAGTTCTACCTGATGTGGGCCAACCACCACGCCACCTATATGTGGGATATTGAGCAGTCCGATGATCGGGAAGGCGAAGTGATCTGGCCGGGTGACGTGACCCCCGAGATCTTCCGCAAGCTGGTGAAGCGCTGGATCGAAAAGTATTTTTCTCACCCCTCCTATTACAAGATCGACGGTAAGCCCGTGTTTATGTTCTATAAATACCGCCAGCTTCTGAAGGGTCTGGGCGGTACGGAGGGCGCCCGCGAGGCTTTGGAATACTTCCGTGAGGAAGTGAAAAAGGCAGGCTTTCCCGGGCTTCATCTGCAGATCGCCTTCAACGGCTTTGAGGGCTTTGATTACGACGGTCGCTACGGCGGCACCGCAGGGGATATCTACGAGCTTTTAGGCTTTGACAGCGTTTCCCATTACAATATGGGCACTCAGGCAGAGCGGAATAAGGATTATACGGAATTTATCCGTGACCACAAGGCCTCCTACGACGAGATGGATGCCAAGGGAAGATTGTATTTCCCTCAGGTCTCCGTAGGGTGGGATTCAAACCCCCGCTATCGCCGCTTCCGCCCCGAGATCCTGAAAAACAATACCCCTGAAAATATCAAAAAGGCCTTCCTTCAGGCAAAGGAATACGTGGATACCCACGAGCTGCCCGCGCCGCTGGTTTTGATCAACAGCTGGAACGAATGGACCGAGACCAGCTACCTCCAGCCCGATAATCTTTACGGCTACGGTTATCTGGAAGCCGTTCGTGACGTGTTCGGCGGCGGGGAAGAGGAATAAAAGAAAAATATCCTTGGAATTGCCCAAGTGTTCGTAAGGACACTTGGGCAGTTTTATTCGCCTTGCGGCGAGTGATATTGCTTTGCAGTGATATTTGAACTTCGTTCAAGTGATATTGCCTTCGGCAGTTTGGGCGAATAAAATACCACTAAAAGCGTAGGTTTTAATATCACGATTGCCGTTGGCAATCATATCACTCTTTGCGTAGCAAAGAATATCACTTAAAAACGACTACCCGAAAAAGAGTTTTGCGTTTCTCTTCTTCGGGTAGTTTTGTCTGATACTGTCACAAGCAGGGAGTTTGTGCTCCAAATTTTCTTTTTATTAAAGATAGCTGTCCTCAGCAACCCTGCTCGTTTTCCAAGGATATTTTTGTATACGTGTTATGGAATGAGAAAGGGCATCAGGTGCTTTTCTTCAATTCCCAGGATCTTCGTTACGGGCTCCGTTTTGAAGATGTCCTCCATGGTATCGGGGCTGTGAGCGTCGCTTCCCAAGGTGAAAAGGCACCCACGATCCTTTGCGATCTTCAGCATACGAAGCATTTGCGGCGCATTACAGCAGGGGTTGATCTCGATTCCTACGCCCAAGTCGGCGGCCTTTCCGAAGAGCCGCTGAAAGATCGGATCTTCAATGCGTGCGAGCATCTCTTCCGTATATTTCGTGTAGCCCACGGGCTGGAAGGGGTGCGCAATGGCAACGGGGATCAGCTTTAAGATCTTGTGAAGCTCGGGGTGCTCCAGAAGGGATTCGAAGCTATCCACCAAAAAACGGGCAAGGTAGCCTGCAAGGTCCCCGATGGGCTCGGTGAGAAAGGGCTCCAGAGCGGGAAGCCGCAGGGGGCTGACCCAAGCATTGGCTTGGGCTTCGGTAATGCCGGGAATGGCCAAAAGCTTCTCCTTTAGGTTGGCGCGGGCGGCGGCCAGGGGGGCGGGGTCATCCATTACGAAATTTGCCATATGCACGTGGCTGTGGGGGATCAAAAGAAAATCCAGCTCCCTTGCCCCTTCGGCAGACATACCAAGGGTCTTGTTTCGGCCGCAGTATTCCGTTTCCGCACCCACCAGCACGTGAACACCGTGGGTATCGGCGGGGATCTGTGTTTTGATCTGCATACAAAAGGCAAGAGTGTGCTTGCGGTACATTCCGTTTGCGCCCGACACTCTCTCATCCCAGATGTGGTTGGTAAAGCAGATCCGCTTCAGCCCCAGCTCTGCCGCTTTCAGGATTGTCTTTTCCGCGGTGGCGGTACGGTCGGGGGAGCAACTGGAAAGATAATTATGAAGATGAACGTCGCAAAAAGCTTTCATATTCTGTCTCCTTATTTTCGGTGGCTTCATTATAGCAGAACCGATCTGCGTTTGCAAGAAAAAACCTCGGATTTTATTCCGAGGTTTTTTGAATCTATTTGGTTCCGAAGAGGCGGTCACCCGCATCGCCCAGACCGGGGAGAATGTAGCCGTTTTCATTGAGGCAACGGTCAAGGGTAGAAACGTAAATGTTCACGTCGGGGTGCTCCTCTGCAACCTTGGAGACACCTTCGGGTGCACCGATGATGGCCATAAACTTAATGTGCTTGCAACCCTTTTCCTTCAGAAGCTGAATGGCATCGCAGGCACTTCCGCCCGTAGCCAGCATAGGATCTACCAGAAGCACCAGCTTTTCCTCAATGCCCTCGGGCAGCTTGCAATAGTAGGTCTCGGGCTTGAGGGTCTCTTCGTTGCGGTACATACCGATATGGCCCACCTTGGCAGAGGGGAAGAGCACGTGTACGCCGTTGACCATACCAAGCCCTGCACGGAGAATGGGAACGATCACAACGGAGTTGTCTGCTACCATAGTCTGCTTGCAGGTTTCAAGGGGGGTCTTGACCTCCACTTCGGTGGTGAGAACCCCATCCTTCAGGCTTTCATAGGTCATCAGAGTGGTGATCTCCTCCACCAGCTCGCGAAATTCCTTCATACTGGTGCGCTCATCCCGCAGAATGGCAACCTTATGGTGGATCAGCGGGTGATCGAAAATAATAACGTTATCGTAGTTTTTCATTTAGAATCTCCTGACTGTGGGTCTTACTTTTTGAATTTGTTGAGAACGATATTAGTGACGATACCAAGGATCAGGGCGCAGGCAATAGCCGTTACGGTCACCTTTCCGATGGAAATGGCCATACCGCCGATGCCGCTGATGAGGATCACGGAAACGGTAAAGAGGTTGGCGTTGTCCTCTAAGTTGACCTTCTGGATCATCTTCAGGCCGGAAACGGCGATGAAGCCGTAAAGGGTGATGCAGACACCGCCCATCACGCAGCCGGGGATGGAATCTAAAAATGCAACGAAGGGGGAAAGGAAGGAGATGAGAATGGCAAGGGTCGCCGTTGCGCTGATGGTGGTAACGGAGGCGTTGCGGGTAATGGCAACGCAGCCTACGGATTCGCCGTAGGTGGTATTGGGACAGCCGCCGAAGATAGCGCCTGCTATGGAGCCGATGCCGTCACCTAAAAGGGTTCGGTGCAGACCGGGATCCTCCAGAAGGTCTTTGTCGATGATGGAGGAAAGATTCTTATGGTCGGCAATGTGTTCGGCAAATACCACGAAGGCAACGGGAACGTAAGCCACGAAGACGGTGAGAAGATAGTTTACGTCAAAATCCTTTACGCCCTTGAGGGCTTCCAGGAAGGTAAATCCGGGAACGGCAAAGAAGGTCTTCAGACCCACGCCTCCTTCGACCAGCGCGGCGAAGGGAGCAAAATCAATGATCTTGAGGGCATCGACCTTTGCGGCGTAGCCGATCACGGTGAAGATCAGGGCTACGGCATAGCCTGCCAGAACGCCGATGATGAAGGGGATGAGCCTTGTCATTTTACTGCCGTAGGTGGAGCAGAGCACCACCACGAACAGGGTAACCAGTGCGCAGATCAAAGAGACCCAGATGTTGCCGGTCATAATGAAGGCGCCGTTACCGTCCTTGGGGCCGTAGGAGAACACGTCGTTTACGGCGGCGGAGGCAAGGGAAAGACCGATGAGTGCAACGGTGGGGCCGATGACGGCGGTGGGCATCAGCTTATTGATCCAGCCAACACCCACGAATTTTACCACCAGGGCGATGACGGTATAAACGAGACCTGCAAAAAGGGCGCCTACGATGAGGCCCAAATACCCTGCGGAAAGGGAGACCGCACCTGCAAAGGCGGCGGACATAGAGCCGATAAAGGCGAAGGAGGAGCCAAGAAACACGGGGCTGCGGAACTTGGTGAAAAGCTGATATACGAAGGTACCGATGCCCGCGCCGAACAGAGCGGCGGAGGCGGACATTCCGTTTCCTACGATGGCGGGAACGGCAATGGTTGCTGCCATAATGGCAAGCAGTTGCTGGATGGCGAACACGATCAGCTGATTGAAGCGGGGCTTGTCGTGAACGTCATAGACAAGGTTTTTGGCCATTTTAGATTCTCCTATCAAAAGCAAAGATTTGATAATAATTTATTATTATCTTGTTCATTTTACCATATTCTCCAAAAAAGTCAACTTAATAATAGGAGAAAAACGGGGAAAAAGTAAAAAGGAGAAGAGATGTTTTTTTAACCCCTTACGTTCTTGACAAAGAGCGAAGCCCTGTTATATACTGGTATTACTATTTTGTGCAAAAGAGGTGTTAAATATGGCAAAAACGGTTCAAGACGTCCTTGCTCTTATTGAGGAAAAGGGCATTAAGATGGTGGATTTCAAGATGGTGGATATCAACGGTCAATATCGCCACGTCACCATTCCCGCAGAAAACTTTTCCGAGGATACCTTGAAAAGCGGCATCGGCTTTGATGCTTCCAACTACGGCTACGCCGTGGTGGAAAAGAGTGATATGGTCTTTATCCCTGATCCCGATACGGCTACGGTGGATCCCTTCTGTGAGATCCCCACTCTTTCCATGACCGGCAACGCAATGATCATCGACACCCCCGAAAACCGACCCCTTGCCCAGTACCCCCGCAACATCATCAAGGCGGCGGTCAATTATATGAAGGAAAGCGGCGTTGCCGATGAAATGAAGATCCTGCCCGAATTTGAGTTTTATCTGTTCGATAACGTTACCTGGGGCGTGGAGGGAAGATACATCGGTGCCGGCGTGGATGCCACCCAGTCCTATTGGAACTCCGACGTAGAGGGCCGCGGCGTGGTAGTGCCCAAGCAGAAGAATTACCACATTGCCAAGCCCTTTGACGTTTCCTACGAGTGCCGCAGTGAAATGTGTATGCTCATGAAGGAAGCGGGCATTGAGATCAACTACCATCATCCCGAGGTTGCGGCCTCCGGTCAGTTTGAGATCGAGCCCCAATTGGGCGAGGTAATTCATATGGCCGATGCCACGATGATGATCAAATACATCATTCACAACACTGCCTTAAAATACGGCAAAAGCGCTACCTTTATGCCCAAGCCCATCTACGGCGAGGCAGGAAGCGGTATGCACGTGCATATGCTCCTCTTTAAGGACGGAGAGCCCGTATTCTCCGATGACAACGGCTACGCACATCTCAGCGAAACGGCTCATTACTTTATGGGCGGTCTCTTAAAGCACATCGGCTCCCTTTGTGCCATTACCAACCCCAGCACCAACTCCTTCAAGCGTCTGGTGCCCGGCTTTGAAGCCCCCGTTACCGTGGGCTACGCCACCTCCAACCGCAGTGCGGTGATCCGCATTCCCGCTTACGCCAAGAGCCCCGATAAGCGTCGCTTTGAGCTTCGCAACCCCGATGCCACCTGCAACCCCTATTTTTGCTATGCCGCCATCCTGATGGCAGGGCTTGACGGTGTGAAAAACAAGATCGACCCCCACGCCAACGGCTGGGGCCCCTACGATATGAACCTGTTCCATCTGCCCGAGGAGGAAAAGGCAAAGCTTCAGGGTCTGCCCACCTCTTTGGATCAGGCGCTCTCCTGCCTGGAAGCAGATCACGCATACCTTACCGAGGGCGGTGTGTTCCCCGAGGAGCTGATCGCAAACTTGATCAAGACCAAGCGCGCCGAATGCAGAGAGATGGCCGCCATTCCGCACCCCGCCGAATTTGATAAATACTACAATCTGTAAAGAAAAAGAAAAGCCGCATCTTGCGGCTTTTCTCTTTACAAAGGCGCTGCACGGGTGATATACTGAATAGGAAAAACGTCGGTATTTACGGATGAAAAGGCAGGGAGGAAACACTTTGAGAATTTTGATTTGTCAATTCGGAAACGAAACCAACAGCTTCGCCTTGGGAAAGACCACGTGGGAGACCCTCTCTCCCCTTGGCTGGGTGAAGGGGGAGACTGTTTTTGAACGATTTGAAGGAACCGCCACTTACGTGGGCGGTGCCATTCGCGCTATGCGTGAGGCGGGTGTGGAGCCCGTTCCCATCGATCTTTCCACCAAGGGCGGCAACTTCGGTGCGGGCCCTACGATGACCATGGAATGTGCATCTTACGCCATGGATCATATTACGGAGCAGGTGAAGGAAAGGCTCGACTCCATTGACGGAGTCTTCTTTGCCGTTCACGGCGGCGGCAGTGCCGATGAGGCAGAGGATCTGGAGGCCTACTGCTTCCAAAGAATGCGTCAGGTCATCGGGGATCTGCCAATGATGTCCTCCCTTGACGCTCACGCCAATATGAGCCACGAAATGGTGGCTCTTTCCCACGGACTTTTCGGCATTAAGACCGTGCCTCATATTGATTGCGAAGCGGCGGGCTACCTTGCCGCCAATACCCTCATTGCCACGGTGCGCGGGGAGGTAAAGCCCCGTATGGTCCTATGCCGCCTTCCCCTTCTGATCCCCGCTACCACGGGCTTTACCCTTTCCGGTGCGGGTAAGGAGATTCTGGATCATACACGGAAATATCGGGAGGAGCACGGGCTTCTTGATGTAACCTTCTTCTTTGGCTTTTCCGCTACAGACGTACCTTGCTCATCCTGTTCGGTCTTGGTGGTGGCAGACGGATACGAGCCCAAAGAGGAGGCCTGGGAGCTTGCCAATTACGTTTGGGAGCGGCGGGACCGCTTTGCAGGGGAATCCCTCTCCTGCAGTGAAGCGCTGGACCGTGCGGAAAAACAGATTCGGCAGGGGTACGTTGTGATCAACGAGGCTTCCGATAATCCCGGCGGCGGTGCTCCCGGTGACGGCACCCATCTTCTGCGGGAAATGCTGCGGCGGGACGGCAAGGGCTACGTAATGGGCCCCATCTGTGACCCTGAGGCAGCAGGGCTCATTCACCGTGATTACCACGTGGGCGATCGCATTACCATTGCGGTGGGCGGGAAGACCGACCCCCGAGCAGGGGAGCCCGTTCTTTTGGAGGATGCTCTCATCGTCAACCTTTCAGACGGGCAGCTGATCTCGGCGGCCCCCATCAACCGCGGGGTGAAAATGAATTACGGTAAAAGTGTGCGCCTCAGAAAAGGAAACGTGGATGTCATTCTGGTCAGCGACCGTTTTCAGGTCTACGACGACCGCACCTTTTTAATGACCGGCTGTGATCTTTCTCAGGCCAGAGTGCTGGGGCTGAAATCCATGAATCATTTCAAGGGCTATTTTCAGCACACGGCGGATGCCATCGTGACCGCCGATCCCCCCGGCACCTGCCCCATTGACTTAAAGCTTTATCCCTATCAGCGGGTGAACCGCCCCATTCTCCCTTTGGATGATGAATCACAGATCCGATTCGTACCCGATTGGGGCAAAAATCAGGAGGCTTAAAATGGAAAACAAGCAGTATTCATTGGATACGGTCTGCGCCGCCCTTGCCTACGCTATGGGAATCGAAGCACCCCAAAACGCGGCAGAGAAAAACCCCGTTTTATCGGCCTATATCGATTCGGTCTTCGGGGGAGAAAAGGCGGATCGTGTTTTGATGTATAACCCCGATGCCATTGCCCGGTGGATCTACGAAAAATACCGCCGGTTTATGGCAGACGCCACAGAGCACGCAGAGGTGGAGGTACCGCTGGAAGCGGTGATGCCCTCGGTGACCCCCGTTTGCTTCGGCACTATGTATACGGGCGCTCAGCCGCAGATCCACGGGATCCAAAACTATGAAAAGCCCGTCATTAAGATCGATACTCTTTTTGATGCGATGCTTCGCGCAGGGAAGAAGGTGGCGCTGATCACCTACGGCGCTTGTAGCTTGGGGAAGATCTATCTGGAGAGAGAAATGGATTATTTCCATTTTGATTTTGAAAAGGGCGGCGAGGCCGCGGTCAACGCCAAAGCGGCGGAGCTGATCCTTCGCGACGAGCACGATTTTATTCTCATTTACAACGGCAATTACGATTCCGTGATGCATAAATTCGGCCCCGAAAGCCCCGAGGCACTGGGCGAGCTTCGGGCCAACAGCCATATATTCGGTTGTCTTTCCAACCTGATATGTGAAAACTGGAAGCATCATAATACCCTTGCAGGCTTTGCCATGGATCACGGCTGCCACGAGATCGACGGAAACTGCGGTTCCCACGGGCTGGCGATGGATGAGGATCTGCACATCGTGCATCTTTACAAGGGCTACAAGAAGGAAGCGTAATATGCGGGTATACGTGATCAGGCACGGCGAGAGCGAAAACAATCGGGCTCAGAAATACACCGGCTGGGCAGACGTGCACCTGACGGAAAAAGGCAGAAGGGATGCGCTCCTTGCCGCCGATTTCTTAAAAAATATATCCTTTGACAAGGTCTATTCCAGCGACCTTGCCCGTGCCAAGGAAACGGCGGAATGCGCTCTTCCCCTCTATCCTTATGAAGAATCTTCCCTTTTGCGGGAGATCGACGTGGGAGACGTGGCAGGCAAACCCTTTTCCGTTCTGATGAAAGAGGAAAAGGAGCGGATCCCCGAACAGGGCTACAAGCCCTACGGTGGCGAGAGCAGAGAAGAATTTCACAGTCGCATCTGCTCGTTTCAGCGGCTTCTGGAAGAAAGAAAAGCTGAAAATGTGGCGGTGTTTGCTCACGCAGGCTTTCTTCGGGAAATGCTGGATACGGTGGTGGGCTTCCGCCTGCCCCGAAATAAGATATGCTGTGATAATTGCGCCGTGGCGGTATTTGAATACGACGGTGACTGGCACCTTCACAGTTGGGTCAATTTCTCCTGACTCGAGAAAAAAGCTTCTTTGTTTTTACAAAAAAGGGATTCTTCGGACGTTTTGTTCCAAAGAATCCTTTTTGCTTTACGTTTTTATGCGGTCTGTGCTTAATTACGTCTTCTTTTTATGCTTTCTTTTCGGGGGGCTTTTTACCTTCTACGGGAGGAGCCATAGGATCCTTTAAGTCCCAGAATAGAAATTTGCCCTTATCTTGAGAAGCCACGCCGCCCGGATGGGCTGCTACGCAATCCTCAAAGCTTACCCTTCTCAAGTCGATCTCACCGGAACGGATCACCTCTACGTTGTTTTCGTCATCGGTGCCCAAAAGAAAAATAGGCTTTTGGTATCCCCGGAAGGTGCAGTCCTCAAAGATCAGCTTTTCGATATTTCCTACGGCAAGCATAGGAACCTGCTCGTTTCCTTCCCGACAGGCAAAGGTCACGTTTTTAAAACGGCAGGTGACCTTTTCCTCTGCATCGCCCCAAAGCATACCCGTACGGTACAGATCCCCGATAAAGCAATTTTCGAAGGTGATCTCCTTCAGCCCTCTCTGGCGGCACCAGCGGTTCAAGCCGGTGAACTCCAGCCGCATCGCCTCTCTTGCCTGAGTAAAGCGGCAATTGCGGATCACGATGTTTTCGGGAGACTTTCTTAAGATGGCGCGGAAATCGCAGTAATAGGAAAAGACAGCGTGGGATTCGTGGCGGCATTTCTCATCGGAAATGCAGTTTTTCTCTTTTTTCTCCGGAGATAGATTCAACCGCTGTCCGAAATTGCGTTCATCGGAAACGCAGTTTTCCACAAGGAAGTTGTTTCCACCAATGCGAAGGGCGATTGAGGCGCTGTTCAATTTGCAGTTTCGAACGATGACGTCGTTGTTATCAAAGCCTGCCACGGCGTCATCCCCCGTATTGAGGTTGCAATCCTCAATGAGAACGTTGTCACAGGTGCGGATGTCGATGCCGTCAAAGCCGCCGTGAACGGAAACGCCCCTGACGGTGACGTTTTGGCTTTGAAAAATAGCGTGGCACCAGTTGGAGCTGTTCAGGAAGGTGTAGCCTTCAAAACGGAAGTTTTTGCATCTCCAAACGCTGATGCCGTGGGGACCGCGGCAATTGTTTTCCCCATTGGGGTTATATACGTTGGAGCCGTCAAAATAAGAGCCCTTTTCGCCGATAATGGCAAAATCGTGGGCATCCAGAGCTCGGATCAGGGCGTTGCACCAATCGCTGGTGGCAACGGCACTTCTTCCTTTCCCGGGGGTATCGCCGATGGGCTCTACGGTAACCGGCTCGATCCGATCCTCCAAATAACCGAAGTAATCCTCGGGGTCGCGGCTTCCTTTCAAAATGGCGCCGCTTTCCAAATACAGTTCCACGTTGGAGCGAAGGCGGAGTCCGCCGGTCAGGTAAATGCCTGTGGGAATCACCACTCTTCCGCCACCTGCCAGAAAGCAAGCGTCAATGGCATCCTGAATGGCCTTGGTCTGGAGAGTATCGCAAATCCGTGCGCCAAAATCCAAAATGTTAAAGATCTTCATTGTGCGTCTCCTTGATGTTATGCATTAAAGATACCACGAAATAAGGGCGATTGCAAGAAGAAGGCTTTCGAAATTTGTTCGAATCAATCCTCTACGATGAGGTAATAGGGGGCGGGGTTATCCTCGTCACCTACGCGGAAGGTGAGAACGCCGTTTTCGTAGGTGGTGGGGAGCTGGCCTGCGTAAAAGCCTTCGGCGTTGACGCCCCATACCTTCAATTTATCCCCGCGGGAGGTCTTCAGGGAGATGGTGGCGTCGATCACCTCTGCCACAATGGGGGCGTGACCCAATTCCAGCATTTTTTCTCCGTCAAACTGGGCGCCCGTGTTTCTGGCTCTGCCGATGGTGGAAAGAAGCATACTCTTGGAATGCTCAATGGGCTCGTCCGTCAGGGATGAGAGGGCGATCACGGCAAAATCCGTTTTGCAATCCACCGAAAGACCGTGGAGCTTTACACCGTAATCCACGGGGTTTACGAAGTTGGAGGCGGCTCTGCGGGTATTACCGAAAAAGCCGTACACCGCTTTGGTGCGAGGGGTATCGATCCCCGCCAGCTGCTTTTTCAGATCCCGCCAGAGCTGGCCGTTATCTGATTGAATGCGCCCCGGATCCTCGCGAGGTACCCGCTCCGTCTCGTCGATGATCTCATCGTAGCCCTCGGGCTTCTCGTCTTCAAAAACGCCACGGATCTGACAGCGCTCCAAAAGATCCTGAAAGGGCTCTACGCAGGTTTTGGCAAGGCGGGTGGTATAGGCGGCGTATTTTTTATTGGCGGGGGAAACGTCCCCTCTGCGGGTAATAAGGGCGGCGTGATAGAAGAGACCGAATTTGGCGGGGTCGTTCCAAACGGAAAAGATCCCCTCACGGTAGGGAACCCCTGCAACGGGGCCGGAAAGCTCTCTTCCCAAAACGTTCATTTTATCAAGGAGACAGCTGTAAGCGTAGGTGTGAACGGTAAAGCCGCTCCAGTTCTGCAGTGCGCCCACGGAAGCGTAGTAAAGGGCGCCCTCGGCACGGTATGCGTTGGGCCAGGGCATATCCCACTCGGAAACGAAGAAGGGCTTGCCCGCAATGGTGCGTTTGCCCAAATTGGGGAAAATATAGGGTGCGGCGGTGCATCCCCGATTCATACAGCTTCTTTCCCGATTGCCCCACTTCCAGTCGTAAAAATAGTGGTGACCGTCGGTAAAATCCATCTTTTCCTCCGCCTTTGTAGAGGCGGCGGTCTTGATCCAGTTGGTGCCTGTTATGGGGATCTTGACCCCGAGGCTGCGGATGTGAGCGTACATTTCATCGTAGTACTTTTCCGTTACCGCGATCTTAAATTCGATCAGGATGTCGTCGGGGGCGTACAGATCACAGTCCTGCCAGTCGTATTCCAGCCCCTTTGCCTCCAGCCAGTCACGGAACATTTCCCGAAACATATTTTCGTGGTAGGGGCTTGGGTTATAATCGCTCTTTTTGATGCCGGAATTGACGAACAGATCCTCTTCGTTGACGATCTCCGTGAGAATGAAAACGGGGTCGTCTTTATAGCAAAGACCCGTATAGGGATTGTAATGCTCCCAAAGTTGGGTGCAAAATTCCTTTTGCAATTCGATCATCTTGGGATCGATGATGCACCAGGGGCGCCCTTTATCCTGAAGCAGATGATAGTTTTCCACCCCGTCCTCCTCTTTGAAGTGACGGTAGGTGAGCATATCCAGATAGCAATAGATGCCCTCCTCCTTCAGGGCGTAGATCAGGTAGTCCAGAGCTTCCATAGACTTGGGATCTAAGGTGCGGGTGGAGGAAAGGCGCTTACCCTTGGTAAAGGCGAAGATATTGGGAGTATCCCACTGGGCGTCCAGCTGATGAAAGCGCACCACGTTGCACCCTGCCTGAGAAAGACGGGTGGCTACCTTGTGGGCATAGTCGTGATCGGGGAAGCAGGCACCGCCGTTGAAATTGACGCCCCAGAATTTGCCGAGGGTACCGTCTTCAAAACGGAATTCCTCTCCTTCGGCACGGAGAAAGCCGTGCTTGCCTGCAGGCTTTTCATCCCCGAAGGCGGCGGAAATATCAACGGGCATACGGTCAACGTAGGGGGGATAGGGGATATATCGGCTCATAAAAAAGGGTCCTCCTTGAGAGTTTCTATATTTTGATTATAGCAGGAAAAAGAATTAAAATCTTAACAAAATTAAGGAAAAAGAAGTGATTTTCGTCAAAAGCGGATCAATTTCCCGTACCAGCCCTCTCTTTATTCTGATATTCCCTTGGAGAGATGCCGCAGGCCTCACGGAATACGCGGTTAAAGCTGCTTTGATTTTGAAAGCCGCAATCCAGCATAATATCCACGATGCGCTTGTCCGAATGCTTCAGGAGGGATCTTGCCTTTTGAATCCGCAGGGAATTGATATATTCCCGAAAGCCGTATTTCAGTTTTTCGGAAAAGACCTTGGAAATATAGCTTTGGCTGACGTAAAGAGCCTCCGAAACGCTTTTGATGGTGATCTCCTCGGTAAAATGCTCGGTGCAGTATTCCAGGATCCGCACCGCAGTGCTCTCTACTGCCGAAAGGGAATCTTCTAAAGGAGATATTTCCAAAAACTCTCCGATGGCCGCATTGAGATACCCAAAGGCGGTTTTGATCCTGCCCCGTTCCACCCAATGCACCAGCCGCTCCAGCAGGGGGCGAAAGGTCTCTCCGCTTACGATGGGGGTGAGGGGCTTTTTGGTCAGAAAAAGATTGTCGAAGGCGCTTTCGGAGGGGTCGAACAAAACCAAAAGCCCTTCCGCCTTGGGGCTTTCTTCATAGGAATGCACCAGATACGGAAACAGAACGGACATTTCCCCCTCCTTCAGGCAAAGCTCCTTTCCGTCCACTACCATCGAAACGCTTCCTTTCGTTATCAGAATCATCTCCCCGTGGGTGTGGAACATGGGGGAATAGCCCCGAAAGCCCCGAAAGCCTCTGCCGATGAGGCCGAAGTGCTCCTTCTTTTCAAATACGCCTTTCATAGATACCTCGTTTGTGTTAAAAATCATTGCTATTTCAAAACTTTTATGTAGATTATAATTCCTATTCTGCTATAATGCAAGTAGAAAAATAAGAGAAGGGGCACTGTTGCCTCTTTATCAAGGAGGATCTTTTATGTTGAAAATCGGCTGGAGCACTCGTGACGTCAGCACGAACGCCCCCGTTCTCATCGGAGGGCAGGCCTGCGAGCGCATTTCCATCGGCTCTAAGGACCCCACCACCATTACCGTTTTGGTTTTGGATGACGGAAAGGATTCCGTGATCTTTTTATCCGGCGATTTTACCGCCTTCCGTGACGGTCTGATCTTAGAGGTGAAGGAGGCGGTTTCAAAGGCAAACCCCGCCATTGACCCCACCAAGATCATTCTAAATGCTACCCACACCCATACGGCGCCCCGCTATGCCCTTACCACCGGGTACGATAAGGCGCCTCGCCACGGCGTGACCATCTTCCCGCCGGAAAAGTACCGTGCGTTTCTTTTGGAGAATATGGTATCTGCCGTTTGCGAAGCCTATGAGACCCGAAGTGCAGGCTCCGTTGCTTACGGCTTTTCCACCGCAGAGATCGCCGTTCAGAGAAGATGCGTTTACTTTAATGATAAAGGAGCGAACAACACCGCCGCCAATACCTTTGCGGTGCACGGCCACGGTATGATGTACGGCAAGACGGATCTGGATGATTTTTCGGGCTACGAGGGCTGTACCGATGCTACGGTCTCCCTTCTTTTCACCTTTGACGAAACAGAAAACCTCACCGGTGCCATCGTCAACGTGCCATGCCCCTCCCAGTGCACTGAGCACGAGGTTTTCACCTCTGCGGATTACTGGAACGAGGCTCGCGCCTATATTCGTGAAAAATACGGCAATATTTTCATTTTACCCCAATGTGCCGCTGCGGGAGATCTTTCTCCCCACCGCCTCCACCAAAAGGATGCGCTGAAGCGAAGAAACCGCCTGAAATTCCCCGGTGAAGAGGAAAAGGCGGCTGAATTTTCAAGACCCGTGGAATACTATAACCGAAAGGTGCTGGGAGAGCGCATTGCCGCGGCCTTTGACGAGGGCTATTCCTGGGCGAAAAACGAAAAGCTTTACGAGCTTCCCATCGTTCATAAGACCGTCACCGTGCCTCTGGAGGCTTGGAAGCTGACGGATGCGGAATACGAAAACGCAAAGAACAATTACGAAGCGCTTTTAAAGAAGCCCTTTCAGGTAACGGATGACCCTCTGGCAGATCACAAGGTCAATACCACCCTTTCTGCCAACCTTTCCAGATACGAAACGATCATCGAACGCTACGAGAAGAACGTGGACTTCTACGATACGGAGCTTCACGTTTTGAAGCTGGGGGATATTGCCTTTGCCTCCTGCCCCTTCGAGCTTTATCTGGATTATCAGCATCGCATTCAGGGAAGATCTCCCTTTGAGCAGGTCTTTATGATCCAGTTGGCCGCGACCTCCTCTCCGGTGGGTGGGTATCTGCCAACGGAAAAGGCTGTGAAAAACAAGGGCTACAGCGCCATTTCCTTCAGCTGCTCCGTTTCCCCTCAAGGCGGGCAGACTCTGGTGGAGACCGTTCTTTCCGTAATGCGGGAGATCCGCTGATTCCACGGAGCGCCTTTTAAAGGCGCTCTTTTTTTGCGAAAAATTTCCTTTTCCCATTTGGAAGAGAATTTTGAAAAAGCCATTTTTATCTCAACATATTTTCTCCCGTTTGGTGCAAATTAAAAACGTCTGAAAAGACAAAAACAAATGGGAGCCACGCATGATAAGAAAAACGGCAAAAGGGATTCTTTCCTTTCTAACTGTGCTCTATTTTGTATTTCTGGCCCTGATGGGCGTATCCGACGCCGCAACGTCCCTTGGGAAGGGCGACTTGTCCGAGGCTGCCGCACGCCTTTGTTTTTCATTTGGTGAAGAATGCGGTGCCTCTTCCGTCTCACGGGTGATCTGCGGCGGCGAGCTGTTTGGGGTGCGAATGCACACCCGCGGCCTGCTTGTAAGCACCGTCGCCCAAGTGGAGACCGAGGCGGGCACCCTTTCCCCCGGTGAAAAAGCGGGGATCCGAAAGGGTGACGTGATCCTGGAGGCTGACGGGGTGAAGCTTCAAGGGGCAATGGATCTGGTGAAGATCGTTTCCCGCAGCGGCGGAAGCCCCGTAAAGCTTTTGGTGGAGCGGGACGGTAAAACCGAAAACCGCCTCCTTCGCCCCGCTCTCTCCTCCGATGGGGGCGGCTACAAGGCAGGGCTTTGGGTGCGTGACGGCGCGGCGGGGATCGGCACGGTCACCTTCCGCCTCCCGGAGAACGGCACCTTCGCAGGCCTTGGCCACGCGGTTTGTGACGGGGAAAGCGGCAAAGCCTTTCCTTTGGGAAGCGGCGCAGTCTGCCGCACAGCCATTGAAGGCATTACCAAGGGCGAAAACGGAAGCCCCGGGGAGCTGCGAGGGCGACTGACGGGGGAGGATACGGGAACGGTCCTTGCCAATACCCCTTGCGGCATCTATGGCAGAGAGGCGCTGCCTGAAAATCCCAACACCGTAGAAATTGCCCACCGGGGCGAGGTGAAAACGGGCAAAGCCACCCTCCTTTGTACCTTAAACGATAAAGGGAAACAGGAATACGAAATTGAAATTGAAGAGATCTTTGGGAAGGATCGGGATACCAAAAACTTTGTGATCCGCGTTACCGATCCCGCCCTTCTGACACAAACGGGGGGCATCGTTCAGGGAATGAGCGGAAGCCCCATTCTCCAGAGCGGCAAGCTCATCGGCGCCGTGACCCACGTTCTGGTGGGGGATCCCACCCGTGGCTACGGCATCTTCATTGAAAATATGCTCTCCGGCCTGCCGGAATAAAAAAAGGAAGCCGAGCAATCGGCTTCCTTTTTTCTAAATTCTGTTTTCCCGGATCCATTGAAGGAGGGCATCATAATCCATTTCTCCCGATGCCACGGCAAGGCCCACACGGGCAACCTCCTGTGAGGAAGGGTCGATGGGGGTGCCGTTGATCTCCAAAAAGGTCAGAAGAACATACATTCCAATGCGCTTGTTTCCATCTACAAAGGCGTGATTGGAAATGAGAGAAAAGCCGAGCTTGGCTCCCTTCTCCTCCTTTGAGGGATAAAGCTCCTTCCCGTCAAAGGTAGCAAAAGCCGACTCTAAAGCGCTTTCCAAAAGGGCAATGTCCCGAATGTTGGGATCTCCGCCCGTTTCCTGCGTAATCATTTGGTGCAACAGGAGCACTTTTTCTCTGCTGAACTTGATCATTTTGCCAGTTCCTCAAATGCCTTGCGATATTTTTTCAGGATCCGAGCGGCAACAAAGTCGATCTTTTCATCAACGGTCATTTCTATCGTTGTGTCCTGTTCCAGATCCACCAGCTTATATTTCGGCTTGTTATTTTTGAAAATATAGAGCTCGCCCTCCTTTTCCGCCAAGCGGCAAACCTTGGAGAAATTTTGATTTGCTTCGGAAATGGGAACGATCTTGCGAATGCTGATATTCATTTTATCGCCTCCTCACCCTTATTATAGACAAATTTTAGGATATTGTCAACCTAAAATCATAACCACCCGTCAAACGGGTGGTTATGATTGTGATACCATTACAGAGCGGCCTTGATTTTCTGAATCATTTCATCATACTCTGCATCGGTGAGGAAGGTTTTGGCGGGATTCATCGCAAAGGGAGTTCCCCATTCAAATTCCCCGTTATACTTGGGAACTAAATGAAAATGCAGGTGACATCCGCCGTCACCATAGGCACCGTAGTTGATTTTATCCGGATGGAATGCCTTATGGATTGCCTTGGCTGCAGTGGCAACGTCTTCAAAGAACATGGCGCGTTCTTCTGCGCTGATATCCACCAACTCACTAATATGATCCTTATAGGCGACAATGACACGGCCGGGATGGCTTTGCTCTTTAAACAAAATCAACTGACTGACCTTCAGGTCGCAAATCTTAATTCCGAAGCCTGCAAGAATTTCGCCGCCCATGCAATAACCACAATTACAATTTTTCACGTATGTTTCCTCCTTTTTTGAGACCTCCGCGAACGGTGATCCCACATATATTTACCTTAATGATACATCAAATGAAGGATAATTGCAACCATCATATCGGTCAGAAATTTTGCGGTGCTTTTTCTCTTGCAAAGGGGGCACGGACGTGATAAAATGCTTGTCGGTCGGTAAGATTCCGACGAAAAACCGTTTTGACGAAGGTTGAGCGGGTCAATGAAACGAGGTAAAAGCCATGGCTTTTGATTTATCGGAACTGTTATCTGTATCTGCGTGCCGGGTGATCTTTGCGGAAGACACGGTGCAGGCAAACGCCCTTACCCAAGCTATTTTGAAGGAACGACCCCTGTTTATGACGGAGATCGATCCCGCGTTCTCTGCCTCGAAGCGAATCGGTCCCTTTCGTGTTAAAAATAAAAAATGCATTTGGAAGATCCTTCAAAAAACGAAAGAGGTAGAGAGGGAGGGCGAGGCGTTTTTGCAGAAGCAAATGAAGGCGCTGGATCTGGACGGATATTCCCTTCGTGTTCCTGCGGCGCTCAGCACCGGGCAACGGTTGCGCGCCTCTGTTCTTTATCAGGTGCTGAACCATAGAATTGATTTTTGTTTCAACGACCACGCCTTTTCCAACAAGGAGAATGGCTGGATCCTGGTGAAATGGATGAAGGATTACGACAAAATGACCTGGGTGACGGGGGACGTGTTCTGGATCACCCATTTCAGCCCCTCGGAGTTGGTGGAGAAAATGGGCACCGACCGACCCGATCCTTCCTTTTTCACCTTTTTTACCCTATCGGAAAACAAACTGACCCGGTGTGTGCTTCCCAAAAAGGAAGAGAAAAAGAGCTTGTCTGCAAGCACCCGCCGTCGCCGCTCTGCGGAGACCACCGCGGAACGCGCTACGCCTGCCGAAAAGCCGAAGAGCGCACCGCCCGAGCCTGAAGCGGAGAGAATGAAAGAGCCGCCGCAGCCGCCGAAAACGGAGGAAAAGCCAGGAAGCTTGCCAAAAGGCCTGAAAGAGCAGATGGAAAGCATGCAGGAGACCCTTCGAAAAGTATATAAGTGACTCTTTTTTGTTTTTTACCTTTGCGCCCTTTTCCTCTTTGGTTGGGTAAAGCTCGGCGCCGTCAAAGGTTTGAAAGGCACTTTCCAGAGCACTCTCCAAAAGGGCAAGAGAGCGCAGATTGGGGTCGCCGCCGGTTTGTTCGGCCATCAGGCGGTGCAAAGAGGAGCACCTTTTCCGGTGAAAGCCGCTCTGAATCGATTAAACGTAAGGAGCCAACTTTCCGTTCGGAACCGAAATAACGGAAAATATTCTTTCTATACGGTTACGGTCAAGCCCGGAGGTTAAAAAAACAGGACAGAGAACGTTGTTCTCTGTCCTGTTTCTGTTATAAGGGCTTTTCCGTCTCTGCTTCGGGTGCTTCCTTTGCGGGGGCAGCGGCAGCCTCCTGCGCGGCCTGAACGGCTTCACGGTTTTTCACGTTGCGGCGGAGGATGCGGTAAAGAACAGCAAAGAGGGGAACGCCCAGGAACATACCCAAAATGCCCATAATGCCGCCGCCTAAGGTGATGGCGGCCAGAACCCAGATCCCCGGGAGACCCAAGGAGGAGCCTACCACCTTGGGGTAGATGAGATTGCCCTCCAGCTGCTGGAGGATCACAAGAAAGATCAGAAAGATCAGGGCTTTCAGGGGGGATACGGTGAGGATCATAAAGGCGCCCACCGCGGCACCGATATAGGCACCTGCAATGGGAATCAGGGCAGTGAAGGCAATGAGGGCGCTGATCATAGCGGCGTAGGGTAAGCGCAGGATCAGCATACCGATGGCGCAGAGAACCCCAAGGATCACCGCTTCCACGCACTGCCCTACGATGTACTTGTGGAAGCAATCGTTGGTAACGGAAATAAAATAGGCAAGCTTTGTGTAAATACGATGGGAAAGATAGCAACGGCACACCCGATTGAACTGACGCTCCAGTTGGGGACGGCGCAGGAGGATATACATTGCGAAAATGAAGCTGAGAAAGCCTGTAACGATGCCGGAGATCACCCCGGTGACGGTGTTGATGACGACGCCTACCACACCCGTAACGCCATTGGTGACCACGTCGAAGAGATCCCCGATTCGGCTTTTCCAATCCACGTCTTTGAGAATGGCCAGTACGTCCTCGGAGAGCAGGTGGTGCTCATCCAAAAAGGCAATGATGCTACGCATTGCGGTGGGTACCAGATCCAGGATCAAGCGTACGCAGGAGATGAGCTGGGGCACCACCAGACCGATGACCAAAGCGATCACCGCCAGTACCGAAAGCACCGAGAATACCAGACAGAGGGGATCCCGAAGCTTTGCTACCCACTTCTTTTGGCTCTTGGGAAAGAAGCGATGACGGTAAAAATCCATAGGCAGGGCGAAGATGTACGCCAGACCCGCGCCTAAGATCAGAGGCAGGGCGGCAGAAAAGAGGGTGCCTAAAAGGGTGGCTACCTGCGGCCAGAAATGAATGGCTAAATAAAGGAGAAACGCGGAAATGCCAACGGTGGCACAAATGCGGGTTTCCTTGTGTTTGAACATAGTGATCCTTCCTTACTTTATTCTTTCACGTCACGCATGGAAAGGCTGATCTTCTTGCGCTTCAGATCCACGCTTAAAACGGAGACCTTGACCTGATCGCCCACGCTGACCACCTCGGAGGGGTGACGCACGAAGCGGTTGGCAAGCTTGGAAACGTGCACCAGACCGTCTTGATGAACGCCGATATCCACGAAGGCACCGAAATCGCACACGTTGCGCACCGTGCCCGTGAGCACCTGGCCTTCCTTTAAGTCTTCCATACTCATAACGTCACTGCGAAGGAGGGGCTGCTGGAAGTCGTCACGCAGGTCACGGCCGGGTTTTTCCAGCTCGCGGATCATATCCTGCAGGGTCTCCTTGCCGACGGAAAGTGCTTCTGCCAGCTTTTCAATCCCTTCCTCACGGCAAAGCTCCCCGATCTCGGGGATCCCTTCTCTCGTGATGGCCTTGGGGTCAAAGCCGAAATGAGCAAGCAGAGCCTTGGCGGCTTCGTAGCTTTCGGGGTGCACGCCGGTGTTGTCAAGGGGCTCTTTTCCTCCGGGTACCCGAAGGAAGCCTGCGCACTGCTCGTAGGCTTTGGCACCGATCTTGGGCACCTTTTTAACCTGACTGCGACTGGTGAAGGCACCGTTTTCCTCACGCCAGGAGACGATATTCCGCGCGGCGGTCTTGGTAATGCCCGCCACGTAGGAGAGCAAAGACCAGGAGGCGGTGTTCAGATCCACACCCACCTGGTTTACGCAGTTTTCCACCACGCCGCCTAAGGCTTCCTCCAGACGGGCGGGCTTTAGGTCGTGCTGATACTGACCTACGCCGATGCTGCGAGGTTCGATCTTAACAAGCTCCGCCAAGGGATCCTGCAATCTGCGGGCAATGGAAACGGCGGAGCGGAGGGTCACGTCAAAATCGGGAAATTCTTCCGCACCCAAGGGGGAAGCGGAGTAAACCGACGCCCCGGATTCGGAGACCATCATATATTTTACGCTCAGGGCGTTGCGGCTGATGACCCCTGCAATGAAGATCTCACTTTCCTTGCTGGCGGTGCCGTTTCCGATGGCAACGGTATCCACCCCCCATTTACGGATGAGGGAGAGAACCTTTTTTTCCGATTCTTCGATGCGTTCCTGGGGCTTGGTGGGGTAGATGACACCCGTATCCAGCACCTTGCCGGTGGGATCCACCACCGCCAGCTTACAGCCCGTTCGGTAGCCGGGGTCAAAGCCCAAAACGGTCTTGCCCTTAATGGGTGGGCAAAGAAGAAGATTCTTCAGGTTTTCACGGAAGAGCACCAGAGCGCCTTCGCCTGCGCGGTCGGTGAGCTGGGTGCGAAGCTCCCTTTCAAGGCTGGGAGCGATGAGCCTTTGGTAGCTGTCCTCAAGGGCGGTCTGCATCAGGTGAGCCCAAGGGCTGGCAGGCTCTACCAAACGGTTCTGAAGGAAGGAGAGGGGCACGTAATCCCCAACCTGCAATTCCACCTTGAGAAAGCCTTCCTTTTCACCGCGGTTGGCCGCTAAAATGCGGTGACCGGGAATGAGCCGCGCCTCCTGAGAAAATTCGCGGTACGTCTCGTAAACACCGAGGTCCTCCTCGGTAGCGGGGGAGGTAATGAATTTGGCTTCTTTTTCATACATACGGCGCAGCTCGCCGCGGATCTCGGCGTGATCGGAAATATCCTCCGCCACGATATCCATAGCACCCTGCAGGGCTTCCTCCACCGTGAGAACGCCCTTTTCCTCGGAAAGGAAGCCTGCGGCTACCTCTTCCGGTGCGGCGCCGTCTTTTGCCTGAAGGAAGATAGCTTCTGCCAAGGGCTCGAGCCCCTTTTCCCTCGCTACGCTGGCGCGGGTCTTGCGCTTGGGGCGGAAGGGACGGTAAATGTCTTCGATCTCCGCTAAAATTTTGGCGGCATCCAGAGCTTCCGTCAGCTCGGGGGTCATTTTTCCCTGCTGGCTGATGGCCTCCCGCACCTCCTCGCGGCGCTTTTCCAGCCCACGGAGGTATTCCAGCCGTTCTGCAAACTGGCGCAGGGTCACGTCGTCCATCGCGCCGGTCTTTTCCTTGCGGTAACGGGCAATAAAGGGAATGGTGTTGCCGTCGTCCAAAAGGGTGACCACGCTCTCCACTCGTTCCAAGGGCAGCTTCAATTCCTCTGCCAGGGTCTTCAAAATATCCATAGCGGTTCCTTTCCTGTGTCAAACTGGTTCTATTGTAACGAAAAACGAAAATTTTTTCAAGAGGCTTCTTTCTGAAAATAGGCGCTGATCAGGCGGATCACCCGTGAATAGGAAACGGTGCCCTCCTTCTGCCCCATTGCTTTCAGATAGGCGGAGTTGGTGGTATCCGCCACCTTGGCGGCGGTATGATCCCGATAGGGGTCGAAAAATCGACTGTAGGCCGCAAAATCACGGAGCATAACCGGGTGTGTTTCGGAAAGAATGGCATTGGTGCGTTCTTTATCAAGCTTGCGGCAGGTGGTGATGACGTCGTCTGCCAAAAATACCGCACCGCAATAGGCAAGGTAAGGATCTCCTGATTCCATCAGGATCACCGAAGCTAAAAAATTACATTCGTTTTCAGGCGCAATGCCCCTTGCGTGTGCCGTTTCATGGGCAAGGGTGGCGGTGACGATGAAATGGGGGTAGTTGGTATTGACGTTGGCCTCTCCCGTAAAAAAGCCGTAGACGCCTGATAGATGAGTATAGGTCATCAAGGGAGAGATGAGAAAGGATTTGGCGGCAAAGCCGCGGCTTTGATAAAAGCCGTTTCGGTCACCAAAGGCGTTGGCAGCGGCGACGACCTTTTCCTTGACGGTGCGGAGCGCTTCGGGGCGAAGGCTTTCCCCCGCTTCGTTCAATTTCAGGTGCGGTGCGGCCTCGTTGACCAGATTGCAGAGGGCTTCCAGAGCAAGGAAGACCTCTTCTTCCGCCACCCCTTGGGTATCAAGCTCCATGTGATAGGCGGTGGAATGGCGGAAATAGCAGGGGGCAAGGGTAAAAACGTAAAGATCAAAAACGGTGAGAAGGGTAAGGGCCGCCGCCAAAAAGCGTTTTCCTACCCCCTTGGGAAGGGGCGATTTTTTGATTTTTTTGATCAGCAAAGCGATGCCCAAGACCACAAGATATAGGCAGTAAAGAACAAAGGCACCCACCGAGATCTCGAAGAGAGAAAAGGGGAGGGGCGAGGTCAGCGCACTCAAAAGATAGCGTACCCCGCAGGCGGGCACGGTGGCAAACCACTCCGCAAAGGGCGGCAGGGCACGGAATAGAATAAGAAGGATCAGACAAAGAAGCGAGAAAAGAGAAAAGGCGAAGAGACAGAGGTGACCCTTGATCAAACGTTTCATTTGACGCTCCTTTCCGATTTTTTAGGCTTTGCTTCATTGTAATATAAAAGGCGGTGCATTGCAAGTTTTTTTCATCTTCATTCCCTGAATTTTAAGAAAGAGAAAAAAATTCCCAAAAAGGCTTGACAAAAGGTGCGGATTTTGTTATCATAACTTCACCGATTTAGCGATTTAGCGATTTAGCACGCTAAATTATCGCGAAATCAAATATGATTTTTCGTTCAGGAAAAGGAGACGAACACAATGAAAAAAATTCTTGCTCTGGTCCTGGCAGCGCTGATGCTCTTTGCTTTCACCGCTTGCGCCGAGACCGAAACCAATACCACCGGCGAGGCTGCCGGCAGTGCATACGCTGATCTTGAGATCATCCCCGGTGTTGAAATGGGCGTAGAGGAATACGCCATCGCATTCCGCGCCGGCTCCGATATGGTCGGCAAGGTTGACGCCATCTCCAAGAAGCTTTTTGAAAACGGCTTCATTGAAGAGATCGCAAAGAAGTACGAGGTTGAAAACCAGCTGGTTCCCGAATTTGCCGCCGCTTCCGGTCAGGAAGAGGCCGCTGAAAGCGATTGGGAAAAGATCGAGAAAGCCGGCAAAATGGTCATCGGTATCACCGATTACGCTCCCATGGACTACAAGGATGCTTCCGGCAAGTGGATCGGCTTTGACGCTGAATACGCTGAAAAGGTTTGCGCCGAGCTGGGCGTGACCGCAGAGTTTAAGGTAATCGACTGGAACACCAAGACCGTTTCCCTTTCCGAGGGTGCCATCGACTGCATCTGGAACGGTATGACCGTAACGAATGAGATCACCGCAGCTTGCGACGTAAGCGGCGCTTATATGAAGAACTATCAGGTAGTGGTTGTGAAGGATGCTTCCAAGTACCCCGATCTGAAGTCTCTTGCCGGTAAGAAGATCGCCGTTGAGGCAGGCTCTGCCGGTGAAACCGCTGCCAAGGACGACGCTAACCTCAAGGGCAATGTTGTTCCCGTTCAGGATCAAGCAACTGCTCTGCTTCAGGTAAAATCCGGCGCGGCTGATGCTTGCGTGATCGACTTTATCATGGCCAAGACCCTGGTAGGCGAATAAAAAAGCACCGTATTAAAAAATCAAAGAAACAGAGTGGGGGAAACCTCACCCTGTTTCTTCCTGCGTTTGAAAGGATCCGTTATGCTCGTTCAAGTTACCTTTTGGGATGTGACCCTTAGCCTTTTAAAGGGCTTTTGGGAAACGCTGGAGATCTTTGGCGTTACCCTGCTCTTTGCTCTGCCCTTGGGGCTGATCATTGCTTTTGGCTCTATGAGCCGCTTTTACCCCCTGAAATGGCTTTGCCGCACGGTGGTCTGGATCATCCGCGGCACCCCTCTGATGCTGCAGCTGATCGTCTTCTATTACGGCCCCGGTCTGCTTTTTGACTGGGAGCTTTTAGAGGTGCCTACGGCAGTGTATCTTACCTTCTCCATCAATTACGCCTGCTATTTTTCTGAGATCTACCGCGGCGGTATTGAAGCGATCCCCAAGGGGCAGTACGAGGCGGGCGAGGTTTTGGGTATGAAAAAGAGCCAGATCTTTTTCCGCGTAGTGCTCTTGCAGGTGATCAAGCACATCATTCCCCCTATGTCCAACGAGATCATCACTCTGGTGAAGGATACCTCCCTTGCCAGGATTATTACCTATTACGAGATCATCTATTTTGCCGAAAGCTATATCCGCACCGCAGGTCTTATCTGGCCTCTCTTCTACACCGCGGTGTTCTACCTTGCTTTCTGCGGTCTTCTCACCCTGCTCTTCGGTGCCATTGAGAAGAAGCTTTCGTATTTCAAGGCGTGAAGGAGGGCAATATGGGATATTTTGAAGTAAAAAACGTATGTAAGCGCTTCGGCGATACGCAGGTGCTCCGTGGAATCGATTTTTCCATGGAGAAGGGGCAGGTGGTCTCCATCATCGGCTCCTCGGGCAGCGGCAAGACCACTCTTTTGCGCTGTATCAACTTTCTGTGTGACCCGGATGCAGGTGAGTTTTATTTGGAGAACCAGCTCCTCTTTGATGCGGCAGAGAAAAGATCTCTCAGTGACGCCGCCATTCGCAGTAAACGGAAGAATTTCGGGCTGGTATTTCAGCAGTTCAACCTCTTTCCCCAGTACAACGTAAAGGAAAACCTTTGCCTGGCACCCAAGCTTCTGGCAAAGGAGGAGCCTGATTTCAAGGCGAGAAAGAAAGAACTCTACGCCGCCATTGAAGCCCACGCCGCAGAGCTTTTGGAGCAGGTGGGTCTCACGGATAAGGCCGACAGCTACCCCTGTGAGCTTTCCGGCGGTCAGCAGCAGAGAGTTGCCATCGCCCGTGCCCTGATGCTCTCCCCCAAGATCCTTTGCTTTGACGAGCCCACCAGCGCTCTGGATCCGGAGTTGACCGGTGAGGTGCTGAAGGTGCTGAAGGAGTTGGCGCAAAAGAAGATCACCATGATCATCGTGACTCACGAAATGGCCTTTGCCCGGGAGATCAGCGATAAGATCGTGTTTATGGCAGAGGGCGTCATTGCGGAGGAGGGCGATCCTCAAACGCTGTTCGATCACCCCAAATCTCCCCGTCTGCAGGCATTCCTTGCAAAAACCGAGGTGTGAAAAAGGTCGAATTGCACAAAAAATATGAGCAAAGCGTAAATTCGCCCGAGAGATGGTGCTTTTGGTTGACAAGGCGTTCTTTCTGATGGTAAAATGAAAGGGAAGAAACTACGGAAACAAGGAGGCTTTTTTATGGTAAAGAGCTTTTGCAAACGGTTCCTTCTAATTCTTTTGGTAACGGCATTGCTTCTTAGCGGTTGCCAGACCGTGGAAACCTCGAATGGGGAAACGGTTACCGTTTCTGCTGCTCAGAAGGCCGCCCTGAAGGCGTTTAAAAAGCGCGATTATAAAAAAGCGTACCAAAGAGCCAAGCGCGCCAAGGATATGAGCGATGAAAATCGCAAGGTCATTGAAGAGTGCTACGTTGAGGAATACCTCATCAAGGAAAAAGGCGCTTTCTACGAAGCCAAGGAGCTTTTGGATACGTTGGAATGGACCGATATGGAAAAGAACGTTCTGATGGAACGTTACGGTAACCTGCAGATGTGTCAGGCGGGGAACATTGCCCGCTTCGGCAAGATCGACTTTGACCCTGTGGAATGGATCGTTCTGACGGTGTATGAAATGGAGATCGAGGGAAAGATGCACCGCGTGGCGCAGATCCTCACCCGTGATATCATCGGCTCTCCCGATGGCTGGGGCACCCGCTCCAACGAATACGCGGTCAGCGATCTGCATTGCTGGTGCGAGACCAGCTTCAAGCTTCAGCTTCGTGTAAACCTCAACGAGGCTGAGGAAAAATCGGTACTGTATACCGATATCGAGACTGACGGTAAGACCGCGCTGGCAAGGTGCTTTGCCCCCTCCAAGGAGGAATTGGAAAAGTATCTGGTTGGCGATCTGGAGCGCTACCGCGTGGCGACTCCCACGCAGGATGCCCGTATTCAAGGCGTTGCCGCCACTAATACCTCCTATTACCTGAGAAACATCGGTAAAAATGAAAACGGTATTCAGTATGCCTGCGGCGTCAATGCCAAGGGTGAGATCGGCGAACGCTACGGAAGAAGCGTTCGAGCCATCGGAGGCAGAGTTTGTCTTCGTGTGGATCTCGGCGAAGTCTAAATTAAAAAAGCCTTTCAGCTCTTGCTGAAAGGCTTTTTTCGTTGCTTTTTTCTATTTCTGCAGAAGAGAGATCAGATAAGGAATTGCTTCTTCGAAATTCACGCCGTAGGTGGGGTGATCGGGGTCCTTTAAGGTGAGGCGAATGCATTCAAGGGTGTAATCCACTGCAACGGTGAGGGCTTCCTCAAAGCTTTTGCCAAGGCTCTTGACACCCACCACCGCAGATGCGAAAATATCACCGGTGCCGTGAAAGGAAACGGGCAGATGCTCGTTGAAGTAGGAGAAAAATTTACCTGTGGTGCTATCGTACATTTCCACCCCAAGGCGTCCCTCTTCGTAGGAGACCCCCGTAAGAGCGGCACGCTTTGCACCCGTGGCGCAAAGGCGCTTGAGAAGAGACTGAATATAGGGGCGGTCGTATTCTGCGGGGTAGTCCTCTTCCAGCATAAAGCAGGCCTCCGTCAGGTTCGGGAGGATCAGATCGGCGCGGGTACAGAGCTTTCCCATTCTCAAGGCAAATTCAGGGGTGAAGCCGTGGTAAAGCTTGCCACCGTCCGCCATGGCGGGATCCACGATCAAAAGGGTTTCGGGGGTCTTGAGGGTATCGTACATCTCCTCTACCAAACGGATCTGCTCAAAGGAGCCAAGGTACCCCGTATAAACGGCGGAGAAATCCAGCCCTTCTTTTTTCCAATGGGCGGTGATGGGGGCGATCTCCTCCGTGAGATCGTGAAAGGTAAAGCCGGAAAACTGCGTGTGGGTGGAGAGCACCGCCGTGGGCATCACCGCACACTCCACGCCGCAGGCGGAAATAATGGGCAGGGCAACCGTCAGGGAGCATTTCCCTACGGCGGAAATATCCTGCACTGTTACGATTCGTTTCATAATAAACCTCGTTTTCTTGGAATGGCGACATTTTACCACAAAGAATGGAACGGGTCAAATACCAGTTGGCACTTTTTTCTTGTAGCCAGAGCCCTTTTGTGATACAATACGGGAAAAGGAGAAGCTATGTACTACACTTATATCATCCGTGTGGAGGGGGGTGCCCTTTACACGGGCATTGCCAAAAGCCTTTTTTCCCGTATGAAGGAGCACGCAGGTGGGGCGGCTACTGCCGCTAAATACACCCGTTCCCACAAGATCTTGTCGTTAGAGGCGGTATGGTCCAGCCGTGACCGCAGCGCTGCCTCCCGCTTGGAATACGCCATCAAGACTCTGACCAAAAGGGAAAAGGAGGCGATCCTCGCCTCCCCGAAAACGCTGTTTTTTTATTTGCCTCACTTGGATCGTGAGGATTATATCCATCACCCCAAGGCCTGCCTGCCTCTATATTTAGGTAAGATCGATCTTACGCATTTGCCTTGAGGTAAAGGCGAAGAGCAACGCTCTCATCCTTTTCCACGTACTGACCGTAGCGGTACATATCCCCAAGGCGTGTGAGCGCCGCCTTGTTGGGAAAGGTCAGGGCGCTTTTCATAAAGCAACCGAAGGCGTGGCGCGCATCCTCGTTGCCGTTTTCCTCCTCGGGGGAAAGGTAGCCGTAATAATAAAGGAGCCCCAAGTTGAAATACCCGCGGGAGGCCAGCTCCTTATCCTTGGAGCGACAGCAGATGCGGTACATTCTGGCGGCGCGGCGGGGATCCCGCAGGCCGTAATACCCCCATTTAAAGGCCTCCGCCAAATCAAAGGCGGCGGAAATGCTCCCTTTTTTCACCCGTTCCAAAAGCTCATTCAATCTCTCATCCATCGGTTTATACCTCCTTTGTTTCTGACTACAGTATACAAAAAGAAGTGTACTATAAGCCGTACAGTAAAATCCCGTTCACAGATTTTGTGAACGGGATTTATTTGTTATAAGGAAACGGGGATCTCTTTTCCCAAAGCAAAGGAATAAAGGGAGAGGGCGGAAACCTTTTTGTCCGTCAGGGCTTCCACTGCCAGAGCGTACAGACGAAGCTGATCGCCGTGGCGCTCACGCAGAACTTCGGCTCCCTCGGGCTCCTTCACACGATCGGTCTTGAAATCAAGGAGGGTCAGGCTTCCGTCTGGATTTTCAAACCAAGCGTCTACCACGCCCTGCACCAGAACGGTGCCGCTCGTTCCCACTCCAAGGACTTCGGCGGGGAGCAGAACGTTGAAGCGCTTTTCGTGCTCCACCGAGGGGGCGGCCTTCATCCGCTTATAAAGAGGGGAGGAGAAGAAGGCAAGCACCTTTTCCTTTTCCACCAGTGCCATATCTTCCTCTGTGAGAAAGCCTCGCCTTACCAGACGTTCAAATTCCGCTTCGGGGCGCGCTTCCATGGCGGCAAAATCAGCAAATTGCATCACCTGATGGGTAGCGGTACCGATCTTTTCCGCACCGGAGGTGAGAATGCCGTGCTCAAAATCCATCAGCCTTCTGGGGAACAGCTCCGGCGCTTCCTCCTTCCGTTTTTCCCGCAGAAGCTGGGAAACGGAAAGCTTTTCAGGCAGGGTCTGCAGGGGGGCTTCCTTGTAGGTAAAGGAGAGAGCCTCCAACACCCGTTGCGGCTCGAAGGGATCCTCTTGGGCACCGTTCTTTTCGCGGCTCTCCCAAGGAGCAAAGGGGGCGGGATACGCCCGAAGCACGGTGAAACCTTCCTCACTTGCCGTCTCTTCTCCCTCCAATACCCGTTTCAGGGCTGTGGAATCCCGCAGGGCAGGGAGAAGCATTGCCAAGGGAGAGGTGGCAGTGTCCACCAAGCTCTTTTGCAGACGGTGTGGTAAGGTGCCTCCTGCGGAAAGGAGAATATCATCCGCCAATCCTGTGATCTTATCGGGGGCGGCGGTGAGGATCAGGCGGGAGCGGGCGCGGGTCAGGGCTACGTATAAAACGCGCTTGCTTTCCTCCAGCCCTTCCCGATGCAAACGGCGGCGCACCGCCTTGCGGTAAAGGCTGTTGATCTTGGCTCTTCCCTCAAGCCGCGGCAGAGAGGTCCACGCACCCATTGCGGGAGAAATAAGCAGGGTGGGTGTCTCATCCTCAATGGAGAAGCGCTTTGCCAGGAAGGAAACGAAAACGATGGGAAATTCCAGACCCTTGGATTTGTGAATGGTCATCAGCTTGACTCCGTCCGTTCCACCGCCAGCGGCAAGCTCGGTCTCCTCCAAATAGCGACAAAAGGCACCGGGGGTATTGATCTGCCCCGCTTCTGCCATCGCAGCCGCCCCAAGGAGTGCTTCCCGCACGGCGGTGCCGGAATACAGCTCTTCAATGGCAAAGCGGCGGTAAAGGGTGAAGAGGAAGGGGGTAATGGCGCTTTTTGCCGCCTCTCGCCGCAATTCCTCCAGCGTGGCAAGGGTCTCAAGGCACTTGCGTCGTGTCTCACCGTGGGTACCCTTTTCCCCGTAACGAAGCATTGCGTTATAAAATGGCATTTTGCGACCGAATTTCCGAATACGGTAGAGGGCGTCGGGGGTAAAGCGGAAAACGGGAGAGGAAAGAGCTCCCAAAAGGGGAATATCCCGCATAGGGTTATCCAAAGCGGAAAGCAGGGAGGTGACGAAGAGATATTCAGGCTCCTCCTTTAAGCTTTCGCCTCCCTCCGTAACGCAGGGAATCCCCCGTGCATCCAGAGATTTTTTGATCTGCTTAATCTGGGGATTGGTGCGGCAGATCACCGCAATATCCCCGGGCTCGAAGGGAACGCCTACCTCTTTTTCATCGCGGTCCGAAAGGATCTTTGCAATTCTTCCCGCAATGTATGCTGCTTCCCTGTTTTCATCGGCAGAGAGGCCGTTATCCTCCTCTTCCTCCGAAACGGGCGGCTTTTCTACCAAAACAAGCTGGGCAGGGTAGAAAACGGGCTCTGTTTTGTAGGCTTTTGAAAACTGAAGACGGTCCTCCTCTTGATAGAGGGAATCGGGTGCGGTCTCGTCCATTACCACCCGAAAGACGCGGTTGACCAGATCAATGATGCTTCGATCACAGCGGAAGTTATTGGAAAGCAGGATCTTGCGCCAGCCCGTATCTCCGTGGGCGTAAAGGGGCAGATCGTTTTTGTATTGAGCGAAGATGGTGGGCTCCGCACCGCGGAAGCGGTAAATGCTCTGCTTGGGATCTCCCACCACGAAAAGCCTGCCGGGGCGGGCAATGGCGCGGAAGATCATATCCTGAATGGCGTTGGTATCCTGATATTCGTCAACGAAAATGGCCTCGAAATCACGGGCAACGCGCTCTGCTATGGGGCGCTTCACCCATTCTCCTTCCTCCGTTTCTTCCATCAGAAGGGAAAGGGTCAGATGCTCTAAATCCGCATAGTCCACCAGATCACGCTCCCGCTTTTCACCGCTGTAGCGGCTTTGAGCATCCCCCGCCAGGGAGAGAAGCGTGCCGATAATAGAAAGGGATTCTTCCAGCTCCGCAGTGGCGTTGGGGAAGGGCTCGGTGAAGATCTCCTCGGTTAGGGCGGAAAGCTTTTTTTTGGCACCGTCCGTCCAGGCGCTCTTGCAGGTCTCCTTCAGGGGTGCTTCCTCCGGGGGCAGCTTTGTGATGCGGGGCATAGACTGCGCTAAAAGCGCACGCAAAAGTCGTGCCGCTTCCTCTGCTTTCTTTTCCGAAAGAAGCTTCAAAGCGGTTTCCAGATCCCCTTTCAGCTCCGTGAAATAGGGAACGTATTTATCAGCCAACACTCGGGTGCCCTCCAGAGCCTGCATCAGCCCCTCTAAGGTGCCGATGCCGCGGGTTATGAGAAGCTGTGCATAGCGGGAAAGTTCTTCCCCGAAGGGGGTATCCCAAAAGCCGATGGTGCCTTCACCCATTGCGGCAAGCGCCCCTTCCGCTTCCCGATGCCGCCGCCAAAGCAGGCCGATGCCGCCGGGGTAAGAGGCGGCGCATTTTAAAATATCCTGCACCGCTTTGGAAAGCCCTGCGGCGGATCTGCCCGTACCGAAGAGGCGGTAAAGGGTCTCGCCCTTGGGATCTGCTTCACCGTTTTTGGTATCTAAAAATGCACGGATGGCATCCTCCACTGCTTGTCGCTGGAGAACGGCGCTCTCCGTGGGGTCGGCAATGCGCACCCGCTCCCCAAGACCAAGCTCTCTGCGGTATTCCCGAATGAGAGAAAAGGCAAAGGAGTGAATGGTGGAGATCTGCGCTCTGGAAAGGCGCAGAAGCTGGCGGGAGAGATGGGCACGGTTTTCCGTTGCCACTGCCACCTCTTCCGAGAGTGCGTTATAAAGGCGATCCTCCAATTCCTGCGCCGCAGCCTTGGTGAAGGTCACCACCGCCAGTTTTGCGGCATCGATCCCTTCCGGATCGGAAAGAAGGGTGAGGATCCTTTGGGTCAAAACCGTGGTTTTTCCGCTTCCCGCCGCGGCGCTTACCGCAAGGTCGCAATTCCGTGCGTCAACGGCGCTTTGCTGTGCGGGGGTGAAATTCGTTGCCATCAGACTTCCTCCCTTCCGAAGATCTCTTCATCCGTTACCTTGGCCCGATAGGGTCTGCGGCAGGATGCGTTTCGCTTGCAAATGGGCAAATGATCGCAGTATTGACAAGGGTCGATCTGCTTGCTTTGAGAAAAGATGGGGTTGGTTTGGATCAAGCCACCCTTTAATTCCGCTGCAAGGCGGGTAAAATCCGCTTCAACCTTACGGCGGAGCATTCCCAATTTTTCCATAGTCACCAGCGCCCGCTTCCCTGATTTCGTCAGGTGATTCCAGGCAACGGGGATCCATTTCCCGTCACCTGCGGGGTCTTGGGCTGAAAGGAGCTCGGCGTCGTCTACCATCAGCCCCTTGCGCTTCAGCCCCAAAAAGGGTGTCTCCTCCACCTTTTTCAATTCTTTTTCGTTCTCGCAGGCGGTGGAGGTACCCATTCCGCTCATATAAAGGATGCCTGCGGGCAATGAACCCTCACCGCCGTTTTGAGAGAGGGGCCTGCCCCAAAGGGCGAAGAGGTAAAGAAGCATCTGCAGATCCAGCCCGTTGGCTACGTCCTCCAGACAGAAGGTCTGTGGGCCGGTCTTATAGTCCACCACGCGCACGTATTCCCGCCCGTTTTTGCCAACGTAGCGATCCACGCGGTCGATGGTTCCGTAAAGGCAAAGCTTCGTTCCGTCAGGCAGGGGGAGGGTGTAGGAGCCACCCAGATCCGTCAGCTCCTTTTCGAAAAAGAGAGGCTCAAAGGCAGAATCGGCAAATTCCATCTGCATATTCCGAAGGATCAGAAGGGTGCTTCTGCCGATCTGCTTTAACTGCATGGAGACGGTGGGATCCTCGATCCCTTGAAGGGCGATCTCTTTTACCGCTTCCTCAAAGGCCAGATCGTTCATAGCCTTCAATTCCTGCCGGGAAAGCTCCTGAAGCCTTTTTCCTTCGGCGGCAAGGCGTGCCAGCACCACCTCCAGCACCCGATGTACGAAGGAGCCGGTGACGTTGGCACCGAAGCGGGCCTTTCCTTGTGCCTTTGCCTCCAGTAAATAGCGGGCAAAATAGGAAAAACGGCATTTGGAATAGGTCTCAAGCCGTGAATAGGTCATGGAAACGTCCTGCCCCTCATAGGGTAATTCTTCCGTCAGGGCAAATTCTTCTCTCAATAGCCCCTTGCCCGAAACGCAGGTGAGAAGGCGGTTTCGGAAGGCTTCGTCTTGCTCCAGCTCTGCCGTCAGTGCCTGCATCAGGGGAGTATCCTCCCCTGCGTGGGAGAGAACGTAACGGAATGCCGCTTCCTTGGTGCGGGGCATTGCGTCCTCGCGGCTTCGGATTTCCTCCTTAAGCTTGGGGAACAGCGCTAAAATGCGCTTGCCGAATACGGAAAGGGCGCCGTGACCACCTTGTGAATCCGCACCCGTCAGATAAGAAAGGTGCAGAGCCTCCTTTGGGGTCGCCGCCGCCAAATAGAGAAGGAACAGCTCGTCGTTCTGTGCACGATCCCCGTGGGAGAGGGGATAGCCGTATTCGCCCAAGCGGATCCGCTCCTCCTGAGAGATCAGCTGACCCTTGGGGGGCGGTGCAGGGAAGACCCCTGCGTTAAGATCCGTCAGGAACAGATGGGTAACGTTTTCGGGGCGGGCAAAGCCAAGCTGACCCAAGTGGACCCGATCCTGACCGGGGGGGATCTGCCCGGGGAGCGAGCCGGAGAGCGCCATAGTTAAAAGGGAGGCGAAATCCTCTGCCTCATCCGTTTCGTCTCCGCAGGTGCGGGCAATGCCTGAGATCCGCTCCAAAACGCAGTTCCAGGTGCGTACCGCTTCCCCCGCTTCCTCCCAAAGCTCCTGCTCTTCGCCGCGGCGCAGCTCTTGGGAAAGCTCTTTTTCCGCGCCGATCTCCTGCAGAAAGGCTACCAGCGCGGCGGCTTTTTCTCCGTTGGTTCCTGCCGCCAGCGCCATAGAAAGGTGGCGAATGGGGGTAAAGACTTTTCCTTTGGCACGGTTGACCTTTTCCAGCTCCGCCGCCTCGTCCTTCCCTATGGTAAAGTAACCGTTGGGGTTCATTACGAAATCCTTGCCGTCAAGAAGGGAGCGGCAGGAGGGAGACCAAGTGGCAATGTATTTTTCCAGTAAAAATTTCTCTTCCTCGGGACAGGAGAAAAGCCCGCGCACCAGATATTCCCGCACCGCTTCCTCTCTTGCGCGAAGGGTGGCGATCTGCACCCCGAGGATCAGCGTGCGTGCCAGGGGTGATTGGGCAAGGGGCTTCTTTTCTTCGCAGAACACGGGGATGCCCTGGGCCTCCAGCACCCATTTGATCACGTTTTGGCTGCCCTCATTCCTTGAGAGAATGGCGAGATCCCGCCAGCGGGCACCCTTTTGCACCAAAGCGAGAATGGAATCGCAAACGGCCTCTGCCTGATCCGTGGGGGTGGTGCAGGCGGTGAGGGTCAGACCCTCGGGCTTTTCTGCCCAAACCTCCGTTCCTCCCCCGAGGCCCTGCTGTAAAAAGTGAAGGGGACCCGCTTCCGCCTTGGGGGTGAGGGTCACGTCCTCTACCTCCACACCCGCTTCACGGGCAAAGCGAAGGCACCGCCTGGCGGAAAGAAGGCTTCTTTCAAACAGCTCCGTTTTCCCCTTTTCGGCAACGAAGGAGATGGCAACGGTCTTTGCCTGACGGAAAAAACGACGGATCAGGGCTTCCTGGGGTGCGGTAAAATCCCAAAAGCCGTCTATCAGAACGGTAGTATCCTTGAAAAAGGGGTATTCCTCCAAAATGCGGCAAAGGCGTTCCTCTTCCATGGCGGGGTCGGTAAAGCGACCCTCCAGCGTCGCCGCCAGCCTGCTTTGCACCAGATGAAGCTCCTCTAATTTTTCGCGGAGGGTGGGGGAGAGGGCCTCGTCGCGACACAGCCCCGCAAGGCTTTCCCCTGAAAGCCCCGCCTGCCGTGCCTCCTCCAGCTCGCCGTAAAAACGGTCGATGGCATCGGGGCTCGGGCGCGTGGGCAAATGCTTCAGAGTGCCCCGCTTTTCCTTGAGGATCCGCGCAAGCAAGAGCTTCTTTTCCTCCTCGGTGACGCTTCGCCCCGCAAGGGAGCCGTATTGGCGCAGGACCAGATTGGAAAGGCGGGAAAAATTGCACACCTCCGCAAAGAGGCTGCAGCGGTTTCCCAAATGCTCGGTGAGGGCGCGCTCGTAGCGGGCGGTAGCCTGCTCGGGCACGATGAAAAACACCCGTTCGCGGGCGTCGAAGGCATTTTTTGCCAGATCCAGCATAAAGCTTTCCTTGCCGCTTCCCATAGGGCCAATGACTCTGTAAAACATTCTTTTCTCCCTTTTAACATTCTTGTAAAGATTCTATCATAATATGAGCATTTTTGCAAACCTTTTACCGAAAACGCCAACGACTTTTCCTCTTCCTTGGGGTACAATAACCCTTGCACGAAAAGAAAGGAAGATAAACCTATGAGAGAGATTTTGTTTGAATCCAAGCATTATTCCGCCCTGGTTTTTAAAAACGAAACGGAGATCGCCCACTATGCCGCCGGCATCGTGGTGAATCAAATGAAGAACAAGCCCGAATTTCTTTTGGGTCTTGCCACCGGCTCCTCTCCCGTTCCCTTTTATAAAGAATTGATCCGTGAGTATCAGGCGGGCAATATCAGCTTTGCCAAGGTGAATACCTACAACCTGGATGAGTATTACCCCATTGATCCCACCTCTCCCCAGAGCTTTTTGGGTTTTATGAGAGAAAATCTCTTCGATCATATTGATCTGCCCGAAGAGGCCATTCACATTCCCCGCGGCAACGCCCCCGATGCAGAGGAGGAAGCCCGCCGCTATCAGAGAGAGCTGAACCGCACCGGCGGCACCGATATTCAGATCCTCGGTATCGGCTCCGACGGACACATCGGCTTTAACGAGCCCGGTGACGCCTTTATTTACGATACCCACGTAACGGGGCTGACCCGTCAGACCATTGAGGATAACTCCCGCTTCTTTGAGGATATTTCCCAAGTGCCCACCAAGGCGCTGACCATGGGCATCGGCGGCATTATGAACGCAAAAATGTGCATTCTCATTGCCACCGGCAAAAACAAGGCGCAGGCCATTCACGATGCGCTCAAGTGCGATCCTACCCCCGCCTGTCAGGGAAGTGTGCTTCAGTTCCATCAGAACACCGTGTTCCTGCTGGATGAAGACGCCGCCTCTTTGCTTTAATTACCTATTTAATATGAAAGAAACCGCGATCACGCGGTTTCTTTTTTTGCCCTTGCGGGCAGGCACGCTCGCCGCTTGATCCCCTCGCTATCGTTACCTTCTCCACCGGGGAAAGTAACGGACGCGGGCTTTGCTTCATATTATTATATATATTTTAGTAAAAGCCAAAACTGTGATGGATGAATCAATTTTTATTTTAGGCATAAAGTTTCTTCGGTTCCTTCTTTTCAAAGAAGGAACGCCCAAGCGGCGAGCGTGCCCAAGCGGCGGGGCGATGGCAGAGAGGTAAAAAGCAACAAAAGGAAACGAGGACTTTTGGTAAAGTTTTTCATTTTAAAGTATTGACTTTGTAGCGTTTACTTGCTATAATACTATCGTGTATCATAATCGGAAATTGACTTTAGGAGCGATGCGCCCCTCGCCAAGGCGCGTTGCTTTCAAGGCAACTCCCGATCAAATGCATAAAAATTTTTAGGAGGAAAAGACATGCAAAATAAGAAACTTCTTTCCGTTTTGCTCTCACTGGTTCTGGTGTGCACCTGCATCGCAGGCATGCTCATTCTGAACGCAAGCGGCGAAGCAAGAACCGCGCCTCACCCTGTGGAGCTTGTGGACGGAAGCATTGCAGAAACCTTGAATGGTTTTGACGTATCCCAACTTGCTGCTAACGAATACGTTGAAATCACTTTGGATGCAGGAGTTTCCGTTGACGCCGAGATCGACGAAAACGGCCTGCTCTTTGGTCTTGAAACAATTTTTGTTGGAAACGAGCGCCTTCCCATCACCATTAAGGGTGAGGGCTCCATTACGTTTGAGAACGTTACTGCGGGTCAAAACGTTGCTTGTGCCAACAACTACACCTTCGAAGGTATTGATTTCCTTGCTGCGGACGCGGCAAATCCCTTCAACTTCTACGCTGGCTCCGGCGAAGTCAAGCTGGTAGACGTTGCACTCACTTCGGGTGAGGATGATCTCGAAACCGAAGATGTAGATGAGAGCGTAAATCCGAAGGCAAACGTTAAGTTCTATGCCGATAACTTCACTACAGCTGCATTTGCAGGCTGGGAAAGTGACCACATTGCCGCTGCAAAGGGCACCGGCACCCTGATCCCCACCTCTCTGACCCTTGAAGGTGTGGATTATTCCTGGGCTGAGTATGCAGAAGGCAAGATGGATGAAAACTACGTGACCGACACGAAAGGCATCAACCGTTCCTTGGCTTACGTTGGTACTATCGGCTGGACCGATGAAGAATATGTAGGCGCTACGGGTGCAGACCTGGTAAAGGCTTCTGATACCAGTGCTACCATCAACCTGACCGACGTGACCCTTGACGGCTTCGTTGGCCGTACGGCTGATGCGGATTCCCCCGTTGCTTTGATGAACGTTGTCGTTAACGACAGCACTGCCGACAACACCGGTACTACCATCATCGACTTCGTCGGCTTGGGTATCGGTACCATCAACTCCGCCGGTGCCGGCTCTACTGCTAACGCAGCTCTGCCCAATTTTGACTGCAATATCACCATCAACGGCGGTACTTTTGGTGTCACCGGAAAAACTGATTCCAACACCATGATCGCCCGCGGCGTTGCCTTTACCGGTAATCTTACCACTACCATCAACGGCGGCCACTTTTATGATAGCGTTATGCTTGGCTATGGCGACGGCGCGAGCAGTAAGGTCTACGGATGCGTTACCGCTAACCTGAACGGCGGTACGTTCGACGGTGTTGTTTATGGTACTCAGCTGGGCTCGATGGAATTTGCAGAAGATGACCCCAATCCTTTTGCAAACTTTGTGACCATCAAAGATGCAACCATTGCGCAATATCAAGGTACCCGTGTAGGCGGTGACGTGAAAACTACTGTCGAAAGCGGTAGTACCATCACCACTTACTATGGTTGCTACAACTCCAGTTCTGCCGGTATGAACGGAGATATCACCAACGTGATTAACGGCGGTACGATTACAACCTTCTACGGCACCGGTGGTGCTTACTATCGTGAAGAACAAGAAACCGGAAAAGTGGATCCGGAAGATGAAGAATCCGTTACGGACTATGTGCCTTTCCATCCCAGATATATTTTGGGCAACATAGTCAACGAATTCAACGGCGGTACGATCGGCACTGCCTACGGTGCCGGTAACTGTCAAACCATTGTTAATTTGACGAATACCCTGAACGGTACCAAATTTACCAAGTTTTTCGGTACCTACTCCAACGGTTGGAAGAACCAGCTTGGTGATGATGCCGGTACGTATTATATTTCCGTGCCCAATATTACCGGTACCTTTACCACCGAAATCACCGGAAGTGATAACAATCTGAATTTAGAGGCAACCGCTTCTCAATACGAAGGTCAATATGACTCTTTCAATGCAAATTGCCATATGCTGGGTTCCTACATCAATATCGATGGCGACGTTGTTTTCACCATCGGTGATGAAAATGGTACTGTGCGCCGTTCATTTGCTAACGGTGCTTTGGTATACACCGTTGGTGGTAATGCCAACGCTCCGTATTTGGAACTCTGCTCTGTGAAAAATGCTACGCTCAATATAAACTGTGTTTACACCGGTGGTGAGCCCGGCCATTTCAACGTGGACGTAGTAGAAGATATGACGGTTAATATCCGCAACAGCCGATTCAACAGCCATATGCAGGCTGTCGGTACTCTTTGTGAAATCGGCGGCGATATGAATTGTAATGTCATTGACTCGCACTTCTCTAAAACCTCTTCGAAGGTAGAATGGAGAAGATTTACTGTTGTAGGAACTGACGTTGGCGGTGACCTCAACGTACTCTTTGACAATGTGGCGGCAGCTGCTGCTACGGATGTTTTGGTATCCGGTACCGGCGCAGGCGCTAACACTCTACCTTGTGTCGGTGTTGAACAGGACGGTAACGTTACTGTTACGTTAAAAGACTGCACTTTTAGTGGACTCTATGACGGTATCCGCGCCAACGTAGGCGGCAAATACCATCAGATATTCGAAGGCACCAACAACATCGCAGATGGCTTCCCCGAGATCAACTACAACGTTGGTACGCTGGAGACCACCATTGCCGGTACCTTTAAGGTTGGCAATACCGATTATTTTGCTACCAACCCCTACTACGGCAACACCGGTACCGGTGTTGTAGGTGAAGTTATCAACAACATCAAAGCAGGCGCAGCATTGAAAAAGGGCTTCTACGGCACCGGTGCTGCTACTATCAACGTTGGCGAAGACGGCTACGTTATCCCCGTTGATGCTGAAAACGGCACCCTCTATACCGGCTCTCCCGTAGGTACGTTTACGGAAGTGAAGATTCCTTTGACCGAGGATGACCCCGCTACCGAGGACGTAGATGAGGCTACCTACGATGTTAAGTACACTTATACCCCCGGTAACGTTACCAACAACGTTTACGGCGGTACCGTCGGTATTTATAAGAAAAACGGAACAGCAGGTGTTGACACAACGACCGAAGCGCGTTTCCTTGGTACCGGTGAACAGACGATTAATAAGGTAACCACCAATATGTACGGCGGTACGATCTACCGGCCTTTTGGCACAAGTTCTACTTTATCAAATTCCAATGGTTGTTACTTCGGTAACTATGGCCCTGTTTTGGAAAGTGTTAACAACAATATTTACGGCGGTTCCATTGGCTACAACTTCTTCGGTTCCAACGGCGATCTCACCTGCGCAGTCAATACTACGGTTGGCGCAAGCTTCTATAACGGTGACGTAGATTTGGCAACGTTGTCTTTCACCGCACGTCCATGCTTTGCCGGCGGTAACGCAGGTAGCTATACTTTTACTGACGGTGTTGTATCCGGATGGACCAAAAACGCTGACGTTACCGGCAAGACCGGTCCTGTGAAGATCCGCATTAATCTGAACACGCCCGAAACAAGTAAAACTTTGGCGGTTAGCGCGTTCCTTTATAACTGTGCGATTCAGAATGGTACTTCTGCAGACTACGCTGTCGATATTTCAGTCGTTGATACTTCATTTGGCAACCACAGCGATTTCAACTGCGTTGGAACAACTGATGTTGAAGGCAACGTCAAGATGAATTTTGAAAACGTAAAATATACCAACGCTTCCCGTAGAATTGAATTCCTGAATAGTGTGAAGGGAAATGTTGAGTGGTCGATGAACGGTGTGGAATATACAGCTACCCACTCTCCTAACTCAAGTTACATTCAGAACGTTGAAGGTAATGTAACTGCAACCTTTAAGGATGTTACGTTCGCCTCTAAAATTGAATATGTGTTTATTCAAAAAGTTTCCGGCAACGTTGAAGCAACCATTGAAGACATCCTTTGCACCGAGGATACAACGCTTGCTGCTTTGTATTATGCAGGTGGTGACGTAAACGTTACGATCGACAACGTTTATGCTACTGATGCTGACACCCAGGAACGCAAAGCCATTACTGATTTGAGACCTTATGTTGGTATTTTTGCTGATGACGAAGACAAACAGCTTGGCGATGTTACCGTAACCGTTAAGAACGTTTCTGCTACGGCAGGCGTGAGATTCGTAGAAAACGTTACGGTTGCCGGTGATCTTACCTGCAACGTTGAAAACGTTGATTTAGCCTCTTACGTTGAGCTCTATTATAACAACGGAGCAAAAATCGTTGGTGAAGACAATAGCGAAACCCCTGCAAACCTTCTTAAGGGCGATCTGATCGTGAACATTGGTCCCAACGAAGCAGCGATGGCTGATGGCAATGCCAACGGCCTCACGGTTGGTGGCGATTTTGCCTTTGTGAACGCTGCAAGCGATGCAAATTATACTCAGATCCTCGGCGATATCTACGCAACTGTAGAAAATGCAACCTTTAATGCTAAAATGCGCGACGTTGCTATTAACAATGACAACGTAGACAGCGCAGCAAGCGTTTATGCCAAGTATACCAGATGTACCTTCGCCGCCCAAACCCAGCTTGCTAACAGAGCACAGACCATTAATGGCAAAAAGCCCCAGCACATGCGCATTGAGCTGGATAGCTGCACCATCACCGGTAACGTTGCTGCTCACATGCAGTCAGGTACTGCGAGCACCGGCGTTTACGTATACGGTGATACCGTGATCGGTGCCGAAGGCGCAGAAACCGATGCAGTTCTTGCCATTTCCAGAAGAGACAACAACAGATCCTACATTGGTGCAAAATACTCTGAAAACGGCCCCGTTCCCACCCCCACCACCATTACTCTGTATGAAAACGGCGCTCTCTACGGAAACAGAGGTGATGGAATTTCTACCAAGGGTATTGTTGCCATTTACGACGTAACCGTTAAGGGTACCGGTCTCTTTGCAGCTTGTCCTGACGGTGTAGCTGACGTAGAAGGCGAAGATGCTACTCTCGGCTATCAGTACAACACTGATAATAAGGGTAGCCTTACCCTGAAGGGCAACCTTGCTGTTCCCAACGGTGAGAATCCCCAGATCTATCTGAATGCGGCAGAAGAAACCGCAAGTGTATCTCCCGCAGCAGGTGATAACTGGATTGATCCCACCGAAGGCCTTGCAAGCAAGATTTACGTTAACATCGTAGGCGTTGATGCTGCTGCTCAAAAAGCTGTTTTGGATAAGATCGCTCCTGCAAACCTCCTGGGCTGCACCAACAACGGTTATAGAAACTATGAAAGCTTCACCATCTACGGCGTTGATGCTGCTTTGAATGTAGAGAAATCTCTGATGGTCAGCATGGATCTTAAGGAGCGTATCTACATCAAGCTGTGGCTCCCCGTAGCAAACGTTCAGGCATACTTTGATGGCGGCTTCAAGAATATGCAGGGTCTTGATGCTCTTGACGTAGGCGCCACGCTGGACGAACTGAAGGATGGCGAAACGGTTCTCAGACCTGCTCGCGACCTCGGTTGGACTACCATTACGAAAGCTGACTTTGATGAGAATAAAGTAACCATTGAGTCTGCTGAAGGCGTTGATTACGTGGTCGTGAACCTCGGTTCCGTAGCTTCCAACGACTTTAACACCAACATTTCCTTCTTTGCTTCTCAGCAGGCTGTTCTCAATATCGCTCCCGAAGCACCCTACACCATGCTTGACTTTGCAAAGAAAGGTGTTGAACTGTACAAGAATAAAGAAGGCTGGAAGAACCTCTTCAACGCTCTCTACAACTACGGTGCATCCGCTTGCGAGTTGCCTCTGCTGGCAGCAAGTGACGTTGAAGGTGTTGAAACCGTGATTGATAAGGAATTTGTTGTAGGAGCAATGGATGACCTCGAAGTAGTTGGTCTTGCCAACAAAGAGGGCGTTCTTAACTTCAAGACCGTATCTCTCCTGATGGGTGATGCGATCGGTTACCGCTTCAGAGGCCAGCTTGCTGATCCTGAGGCTAAGATCACCAAGGATGACATCGTTCTCAAGGTAAATGATCAGGCTACCACCAATTACGCTCTGTACGTAGAAGAAGACGGTTTCTTCGCGATCGACGTTTACGTAAGCTTTGATCACGTTGCAGAAGAGCTCGACTTCGAGATCACTGCATTCGATGCTTCCCTTAAGATCAATAGCAGCTTGAAGGGTTACTCTGAGCAAGTAATTGAGAAAGATGGCGATATGACTCTTGCTCTGGCACAGCTTGTTCAGGCGGTTTACAATGATCCGTCTGCTGAAAACTAATCGGAGGTGAAAGGAAATGAAGAAAATGAAATATGATGCACCTCAGATCGAAGTTGTGCGTTTTGAACTGGAAGAGATCCTGAATACCGATGCTATTATCAGTGGTACCAAAATGGACGGCGGCGTAAAAGAAGTCGGCGGACTGGACCTTGATAGCTATCAGATGGCTTGATCTTCCAAATTAACAAAAAAAGAAGCAATCCGAAAGGATTGCTTCTTTTTTTTCCCGGCACGCTCGCCGCTTGGGCACGTTCGCCGCTTGGGCGTTCCTTCTTTGAAAAGAAGGAACCGAAGAAACTTTATGCCTAAAATAAAAATTGATTCATCCATGAAAGTTTTGGCTTTTACTAAAAAATATATAATAATATGAAGCAAAGCCCGCGTCCGTTACCTTCCCCGGTGGAGAAGGTAACAATAGCGAGGGGATCAAGCGGCGAGCGTGCCCAAGCGGTAAGGGCGGGAGGTTGGTAAGGAATAAAAAATACTCTGTGCGGCTGCACAGAGTATTTTTCGTGGCATCAGGTTCTGCCGGCGGTGATCCAGTTGCCCCAACCGTCTTTAAAGAGGTGGGCCAGACCCTTGGTGCGGAAGTCTAAAACGGGCTCCTCCAATTCGGGAATGGGGGTTCCGTTATCGACCCAATCCTGCAAGCGTGCGCGGCAGGAAACGAGGCGGGTGTAGAGACCGCCAAGGCGCGCCTCCTGTACCTCCAGACCTTGGGGTCTGTTATCAATGAGCCAAAGGGCGCGAAAGCTTGTGATAAACTCCTTCAGGTTTTTGAGAACGTAGGGGTAATCCTTGGTGAGGATCTCGGTCATAGCGGCCTTGTCACCTGCAAGATAGGCTTCGCGGGTGCGGATGGTCAGCTCAACCTTGCGGGAGAGGGTGCGGGCAAGGGCTGCCTGAGAGCGGAACAGATAGCCGTATTCGGGGTGATTCCGGTATTTTGCAAGGCGCTTGGCCAGCTTTTGGTAAAGGGGCGCTTCTGCTCCCGTAACGGCGGCGTCGTATTTGCCAAAGAGGGGGTCGTTGAAAAGGAGATAGGTTTCGGGGTTGCAAACGTTGCCGCCTCCTGCGTTTTTGGAAATATCGTACTTTCTGGGATAGGTAAGGTCAAGGTCAAGGAAGCGGTGGTAGGAAATGCCGAACTTTTCTTCAAAGCCGCGGGCGATCTCCTTCATACTCTTTTCGCCTCTTGCAATGCGGGAGCAAGCGTAGAGAGCGGGGAGCCCCGCGAAGCGGCTGGTGCCGCCGCCCGCCTCGCACCACATGGTAATAAAGTAGTTTTCAACGCCAAGCTTCATACATTCTTCCATAGAGATGGTGGAGCAGCGGATGGAGAAGCGGTTGTCGGGGGCGTAGCCCTTCCAGGTCCAGATTCCGCCGCCGTACCAAACCTCTCTGCCCAGCTTCTGATGGGCGGCGATCATATTGTGCACCATAGTGCGGTCGATCTTGTAATAGTCCCAAGCGGTAATGGAGAGGTTATCGGGAAGCTCGCCGATTTTTTCCAGATCCAAATTTGGCTTCTTTACAAAATAGGCACCGTCGTTGCAAAGACGGAAGAACATATCTCCCCAGATCTGCGGCTCCAGATCCAGCTCGCGGCACATTTCACAAACCTTTTCCAAATGGCGGGAGAGGATCTCAAAGCGGGTCTTATAGCCGTGAATGCTCTGGTATTTACCTGCACCCAAAAGGTGTGCTTCGTCCATACCCACGTGTACCACGCGGCTCTTATAGCAGGCCTTGATGCTCTTTAACATATTGCGGATCAATTCATAGGTGCGCTCGTCCTCAGCAAGGAGAATGTTGCCGGTATCCAGCACGGTGTTTCTATACTGTACCCATTTGAAAATGGCTTCCAGATGGGCCAGGGTCTGAATGCAAGGGATGACCTCCACCCCGATGGTCTCACAGTAAGCAACCAGGTCGCGGATATCATCCTGACTGTAACGGCCGCGGTGGTGACCGAAATAGGGCTCGCCGGGTACCTCGTAGGTATCCTCCGTATAAAGCAGAAGGGTGTTGTAGCCCATCTCGGAAATGGTCTTGGCGAAGCGTTTCAGAGTGGGAATATCCATCACCGCATTGCGGCTGAGGTCGGGCATAACGCCGAAGCGCTTGAAGGGGATCTTTGACATAGCAATACCTCTCATCTTTTTTTATCATTTTACATTGTTTGGAAAGGTGCGTCAAGGCTTTTGGAGGAGAATAAGCAATTTTGAAAAAATTTCGATGAAAAAAGACGGCAAGCCTTAGCTTACCGTCTCAGGGGGGTTAGCGCAGGGTGATCTGATACAGGAAAGAGAGCTTTTTCAGGATCTTCTGTACGTATTTGTCGATCTCATCGGCGGTAAATTCGTGGTCGGTGGGGGTGAAGACCAGATTAAACGCCATACTCTTCTTTCCTTCGCCAATGGCCTCGGAGCGGTACACGTCAAAGAGGCTCACGCGGGTCAGATACTTGCAGGAGGAGGCAATGGCCTCGGTGATCTCGCCGCAGGTGAGGGCTTCGTCAGCCACCAGCGCAAGGTCACGGAGCTCTGCGGGGAATTTGGAAATGGGCTGATAGCGCATTTTTTCATCCATCAAGGGAGAGAGGGCTTCGTAATCCATTTCCGTGAGAAATACCGGCTTCTCAATGGCAAGCTCTTCGCAGATCTCATAGGAAAGCTTACCGATCACGCCCACTACCTTACCGCCGCAAAGGATCTCGGCGGTCATACCGGGGTGGAGGTGGGGGCGCTGTGCCTTTTGATAGGTAAAGGAGATGCCGAAGGCCTTGGCAACGGCTTCCGGTGCGGCTTTGGCGGTGAAGAAGGTCTCCTTGTCACCGAAGGCACCGATGCAAAGGGTCTGCCGTTCCTCGGGGTATTCCGTCAGGGGGAGGGCCTTGGGCAGGAAGATCCGCGCCAGCTCGAAGAAGCGCCCCTCGGTGTTGCCACGGCGCAGGTTGCGTACGGCGCAGTTGATCATAGAGGGGGTGAGGGTGGTGCGCATCAGGGAGAGATCCTCCGTCAGAGGATTCATCAGGCGGATGGCGCGTCTCTCGGGGGCATCCTCGGGCAGACGGATCATATCCAGATCCTTGGGTGAGAAGAAGGAATAGAAGATGGATTCATTGTAGCCTGCGCGGCACAGAACGTTTTTCAGCTTCATAGCCTTTTTCTGCTCGGGGGTTCTGCCGCCTGAGGTTACGTGGGCCTTATCCAGGAAGCGGGGGGTGATGTGCTCGTAGCCCCAGGAGCGGATGATCTCTTCGGCGATGTCAGCGGCGCTGTTGTCAATATCCTCGCGCCACGGGGGCATCATCACGGAGAGGGAATCACCACGGATATCGGGCTCGAAGGAGAGTGCTTCCAGATGGCGAAGAATTTCATTTTCGGGAACGGTAACGCCCAGGATCTCTTGAATGCGTTTCAGGGAGACTACCAAGGGCTTGCCTTGAACCACGGGGTTTACGGCTACGTCAACGTGGTAGCTTGTAACCTCGCCCGCCCCCAGCTCCTCCATCAGGTGGAGGGCACGGCGCATCCCCATAACGGTAGAAAATTCATCCACACCCTTTTCGAAGCGGGCGCTGGAATCAGAGGACTGCCCCAAGGCTCTGCCGGTCTTGCGGACACTGTCGCGGGCAAATTTGGCAGCTTCAAAGAGGATCTGGGTGGTGCTATCCTTAATTTCGGAATTGAGACCGCCCATAATGCCTGCAAGGGCAACGGGGCGGGTGCGATCGCAGATCACAAGGTGCTCGGGCTTTAAGGTGAAGGTCTTTTCATCCAGAGTGGTGATCTCTTCCCCTTCCTTGGCACGGCGTACCACGATGGCATCGTCCTTCAGGTCGCGGCGATCAAAGGCGTGCATGGGCTGACCGAATTCCTTGAGAACGTAGTTGGTGATATCCACCACGTTGGAAATGGCACTGCAGCCCACCAGAGCGAGTCTTCTCTGCATCCAGGCGGGAGAGGGCGCGATCTTTACGTTGTTTACGGCGTGAGCAATGTAGCGGGGGCAAAGCTCGGGAGCTTCCACGGTTACGGTGAAATCCAAAGTCTCGCCGTTTTCATTGTAGGAAAGGTCGGGCAGACGGCAGGGCTTCTTTAAAACGGCGGCAACCTCTCTTGCCATACCGAGAATGCTCTGACAGTCGGGGCGGTTGGCAGTAATGCCGATATCGAAGATCACCTCGTCCAGCCCTACGATGGGCTTCACGTCCTCCCCCAAGGGGGCATCGTCGGGGAGCTCTAAAAGCCCCATATAGCCTGCGCCGGGGTAAAGCTCCTCCTTCAGGCCCAGCTCCACGCCGGAGCAAAGCATTCCGCAGGATTCTTCACCGCGGAGCTTGCCGGCCTTAATGGTCATAACCCCTTCGATGGTCACGTGGTCCTTGGCGGTGGCGTAAACCGTTGCGCCCACCAAAGCGGCGGGGAACTTTTTGCCCACGCGCACGTTATCTGCTCCGCAGCAGATCTGGAAGGTGCCCTTTTCGCCGCAGTTTACCTTGCAAACGCTGATGTGGGTATCGGGAATGAGGCTGCATTCCTCTACCAGACCTACCACGACGCCGGAAATATCTTTTCCAAGCTCAACTACTTCCTCCACCTCAAACCCGGCGGAGAAGAGCTTTTCCTCCAATTCCTTGGGGGAAATATCAATATCTACGTATTCTTTCAGCCAACTGATCGGTGCCAGCATAAGATTCCCTCCTTAATCGCGGAACTGCCCGGCAAAGCGGGTATCCGATTCAAACAAAGTTTTGATGTTGTTGATGCCGTATTTCAGCATTGCGATGCGTTCCACACCCATACCGAAGGCAAAGCCGGTGTATTCCTCGGGGTCGATACCGCAGTTTTCCAGCACGTGGCGGTTGACCATACCGGCACCCAGCACCTCGATCCAGCCGGTGCCCTTGCAAAGCTTACAGCCCTTGCCGCCGCATTCGAAGCAGGAAACATCTACCTCAACGCTGGGCTCGGTAAAGGGAAAGTAGGAGGGGCGCAGACGGGTCTTGACCCCTTCGCCGAAGATCTTCTGGCTGAACAGATCCAGCATACCCTGCAGATCGCAAACGGAAATGCCGCGATCCACCACAAGTCCTTCCATCTGGGTGAACATAGGGGAGTGGGTAGCGTCGTCATCGGAACGGAATACCTTTCCGGGGGAGAGGATCTTGATGGGGGGCTTTTCCTTTTCCATTACGTGTACCTGACCGGCACTGGTCTGGGTGCGAAGGAGAAAGCCGGGGGAGAGATAAAAGGTGTCCTGCATATCGCGGGCAGGGTGATCCTCGGGGGTATTCAGGGCGGTGAAGTTATAGTAATCGGTTTCGATCTCGGTGCCTTCAAAGATCTCAAAGCCCATAGAGGCAAAAATATCGATCAGCTCGTTTTGCACCAAGGTATTGGGGTGCAGGGCGCCAACCGTACCCTCTTCGGCAGGCTCGGTGACGTCAACAGCCTCTGCCTCACAGCGGCGCTGAAGCTCTAAGGTGTGGAGCTTACGGTCAGTTTCCTCAAAAAGGGCAAGCGCCCATTCCTTTACCTCGTTGATGGTCTTGCCTACGGCGGGGCGCTCTTCCTTGGGAACGTCCTTCAGGCCCTTCATCAATTGAGAGATCTTGCCCTCCTTATTATCAAGGAAGGTTTTGCGGAACTCGTAAAGTGCGCGGGAGGAATCGAAAGCGCCGATGCCCTCTTCGATCTCGCGCCGAATAGCTTCCAGTTTTTCTTTCATTTTTTTATCCTTTCTCAAAAAAATAAGCCCCCATCCTTTCAGGACGGGAGCTGATGCTACGCGGTACCACCTGAATTTCGGCAAAAGCCGACAACTCAAAAGCCTGTAACGGGGCAAGCCGCGGCAAACTACTCTCTTTCACCTGCCGTGCTCCGAAGGGAAACGCACACTTTACCCTGCCCGAACCGCTTTCAGCCAACGACGGTTCTTCTCTGAAGAGCATTTTTGTAAAGCGGCACACTTCATCTACGCATTTACCGAATCATTTTATTACAAATTCCCCTTTTTGTCAAGGGGAAGGGGCGCCTTCAGGGGAAGATTTGATAGGAGCACTTCCCAATCCTCTGCAATGCGGCTTGGGATAAAACGGGAGGCGTGCTCTCTGGCACCCAAGGAAAGGGCTTTGACGTGGTCATCATCAGAAAGCAGACGCACAAGGGCCCTAACGTATTCTTCATTGTGATCCATAGGGATCAGAACGCCCGTTTTTTCGTCTAAGATCTCCTCCTCTGCCGCCTCTCCAAAGTGAAAGGCAATGGCGGGAACGCCTGCGGAGGCCGCCTCCAAAATGGAGATGGAAAAGCCCTCAAAGGCGCTGGTGTTCACCGTCAGGCGGGAATCCAACAAGTGTGCGTAAGGCTCGCGGGTCTCACCGCAAAGGGCAAAGCGTGGGTCACCTGCTACGGCGCGGCGCAGCGCGTTCTCTTCAGGGCCTGTGCCCCAAAATTCCACGTGAAATTCTTTTTCCGGCACCTGATCCATTGCCCTCTTTAAAAGGGAGACTGCCAAGGGTAAGCGCTTTTCCTCCGAAAAACGGGTGATCACGGAAATAAGGCGATTTTCTTCCGCTTCGGTGCGCTCCTCGGGATAAAAGGAGAGGGGGTTGTAGACGTAAAAGCAGTTTTGAAAGCCCTTCTTTTCTGCTTCTCGGCAGATCCCGCGGGAGAGCCAGAGAAAGCCGATTTTTCCGTTGAAGCGGCGGAGCATATTGGCATTGGCCTTTTGTGCCAGCGTTGCGCCAAGTGAGGTGTGAACGTGGTGTAGGGTGCACGCCAGGTATTCCTCGGGGATCGCGGGGAGCAAAAGGTAAGAGGTCACCACGATGCAGTCGGGCTTGTATGCGCGGATATAACGCCGGGCCTGCCGAAAATCCAATCGGCCCCGTGCTTCATCCCAAATGCGGCCGAGAAGCAGGCCGATGGCCGAAAGGGGCTTTTTTGCCCGCAGTGCTTCTTTGATTTGTCTGCCGGTAATAAATTCCCAAGGGCAATTTTTTCGCAGAATGTAATCGTTCCCCTTTAAGGGCAGGGGATAGCGACATCCCCGCAGGTAGAGATTATCCACCTGAAAGCCGGCCTCCCGAAGGGCGGGCTGCAGGGCACAGTTTACTCTTGCTACACCGCCCAACCATCCGTCCTCAAGGGAAAAGAATAAAACGCGTTTCATCCGCGCCACCTCCTTCGAAGAAGCTTTGCCAGAGTTGGGGTGAAAAAGCGGAGGTAGATGCCCTTGGCACCGCACCTTGACAGATAGGGATTCTGCCGCCAACGGGGAAATTCGGTGTTGAGAAAATGAAGAGCCTCCGTGACCGCTTCGTCAAATTCCCCTTTGGAAAGGGGCGCCACCCGCTTTATAAAGGTGGCAAGCAAATAGCGGCAGGCGGCAAATTCCAATTCCTTGTGCCACTCCTCCAATAGCCCTCTTTCACGGAAAAAGGATAAAATGCTTTGAAAATTAGTCAGGTAATCAAAAAGTCTGCGGTCGGCGCGGGCAGTTACGGAGCCGCCCCTTTGAAGGTAGTTTACCGCAACGCCCTCCACTGCGGCAATGCGGCGAATATAGGGGAACAGACGGTGAGAAAACTCCACGTCTTCAAACCAGGCGCCCACTTTAAATTCCACGTTGGCGCGATCCAAAAGCTCCTTGCGGTAGAGCTTATTCCATACGGCGGGGTAGAAGCGGGTGAAGACCTCCATCAGCTCCTCCCCCTCCGCCACAGCGGGAACGTGGGAGGAAACCGTTCTGCTTTTTCCGTCCTCCCAAACGTAGCGGATCTCGCAGGCGCAAACGTCGGCGTTCTCCGTTTCCGCTTTACGGTATAGGGCTTCGAAAAGCGCAGGGTCGGCAAAGTCATCTCCGTCTAAAAAGGCAATATATTCCCCCCGTGCCTGACGGATGCCGAAGTTGCGCGCATCGGAAAGGCCGCCGTTTTCCTTGTGGAAGACACGAAGCCGATCCCCTGCAGTCTCTTTCATCTCTTCCAGAATCTCACCGCAACGGTCGGGAGAATCATCGTCAACGGCGATGATCTCCATTTCCTTCAGGCTTTGATCCAAAAGAGACTTTATACAGCGAGGAAGATAGGCTTCCACCCCGTAGCAGGGAACGATGACGCTTACCTTAATTTCACTCATAGGGTCATCCTTTCAGTTTGGCAAGGATCCGCAGAAGCGGGGCGAGGCGGTGTGCCGCGCAAAATACCACCAGTCGGAAAAAGGGGGAGACGGTGGCAAAATAAGGATTCTGTTTCCAGCCTGGAAAGTGTGCTTCCACCGTTTGGATTAGCCCCGGAAGCTGTTTTCGTCCCTCCTTGAAGGGAGCAAAGCGCAGAGCGGCGGAGCGAAGCAGATGCTCGATATGGAGAAATTCCAGCTCGGCGTGAGCCGTTTCGCTTGCGCCCACGTTTTCAAAATGCTCCCGCAAACGCTTTAAAACCGTGAAGATATCCAGCCATTTTTGGGAAAAGGCCGTTTCCTTCATAATGGAGCCGGGGCGCTGATAATAGTAATAAAGGGGCAAAGGAAGGTAGCCCGCCTTTTCAGCGGAAAGAAGGGCTCTGGGGGTCATATCCAGATCCTCGTAATACAGTCCCTTGCAGAAGGGCTCCGTAGGCAAAAGACTTCTTTTATACACCCTGAGCCAAGCCATGGGGGCCGCCGTAAGAAGAGGCCTTTGACCCCCTTCTTTATAAAGAAGGGCAGAGGCGGGGGTAGCGGTGCCCTCTGCACTTGTAAAATAAAAGTCGGTCAGAAGCAGATCCAGCCCCTCCGCCTCCATTTTCTCTAAGGTAAGACGGGCAAAATCAGGGTGGAGGGTATCGTCACTGTCCACGAAGGCAACGTATTCGCCGGTGGCCCGAGCTAAACCAAAATTGCGCGCATCGGAAAGGCCGCCGTTTTCTTTGTGAAATACCTGAAGGCGCCCGGGGTGGGCGTCTTTGTATTCCTCTAAAATACGGGGGCTTTCATCGGTGGAGCCGTCGTTTACCGCTATGATTTCAATCTCCTCAACACTTTGAGCGAGAAGGGAATCCAGACAGCGGCAAAGCCAGGGGGCAACGTTATAGATGGGAACGATCAGGGAAAGCTTTGGCATAATGCCTCCTTACGGTGCTTTTTTTAAAAGACTGCGCACTCTGCGAAAGAGAGCGGGGAGCTGGGGGGAGCGCAGGTTCATCAGTAAAAATAGCCCAACGGCCACCACCGAGGTGGCTACAAGGTTAAAGAGAAGCTGAATCAGCGGGGAAGAAAAGCCCACCAGCCCCGTGACGGCCATAGAAGCACCGCAAAGCACGGCGCACACCAAAAGCTGATACCCAAGGGAGAGGAAATATTCACGGGCGGAGGCTTCGAATACCGCCTTGTAAACGATTATGGGCTTCGCGATCAAGGGCACCAGCGTGGAGATCAGCGTTCCCACGAAAATGCCCGCAAGGCCGATCCTGTGCCCCAAGACGATGCTCACCAAAAGGTTCAGCCCCGCCTGCACCAAAGGCACCCATTTATCACGGTCGTAAAGCCCTGCGGCAGATTTGATCACGTCCATTACGTAGGTCAGACCCAAAAGGTAAAAATTGGCAACTACCACCAACGCCACCACGGGCATAGAGATCAGGTAGGCTTCCCCGTATGCCAGAGAAATAAAGGGTTGAAAGAGGGTGAGGAAAAAGGCGGTGCAGATCCCGTACAGAGCGAAATAAAAGAACTGAAGCTCACGGAATACCGCAAGGCGCTTTTGGGGGCTTTCCTTTACGATGAGGTTGCCGAAGGAAGCGGTGGTATTTCCTACGAACAGATACACGATACCCGAAACGGTCATCACCATAGTGGAATAGTTGCTGTAAAGACCCACGGTCACAAGATCCACCAAAAGGGAGATGAGAAGATTATCCGTTCCCGATACCGCCACGGACCCCACCTTGTGATACATCAAGGCCCGCACGTTTACGAAAAGCGCCCGCTTTTCCTCTTTGGGAAGCGGGGGTGCCGTTTTCCGTTTCAGTATGGGGTAGCGGCGATCCAAATACCTGTTGATCACCACGTTTTGCACCACGATGCAAAGGCTTTGCACCCCAAGGTAATAAAGGAAACAGCGGGGATCTTTGTAAAACAGGAGAACGGTGGCGATCTGCAAAAGGCAGATCAGCCCTTCAAAGAGCGTGGTGAAGGGCACCAGCCGAAAGCCCTCCTGTGCCGCCTGGGCCAAAGTGCGCTTGTAGGAGAAGAGGTACTCCACCACCAGATTAAAGAGGAATACCAGATAGATCAGGTAAAAATAATCGATTCCCTGATAGTTTCGGATCAGGTGGGGCAGAAAGGGCATCAGGGCAAGACCCAGCACCCCCACAACCCCTGCAATGGCGCAGTAAGCCTTGCGGTAAAAGGCCATCAGGGAGGCGATCTTTTCATCATCCTTTTCCGCCAAGGGCTTATAAAGGCTGAAGGTAATGGCGGTACCAACCCCAAGCTCTGCCAAAGCAAGAAGCCCCAGCACTCCGCTGAAGAGTCCGCTGACGCCGTAAAGCTCGGCACTTAAGTGGCGGAGAAAAACGACTCTGCCCAAAAGCTTTAAAAGACTTGTGATCAGGCGGTTTCCAAAGCCTGATACGATATTCAGCACCGAAAAGGCGGTGCGGGAATTACGCTTCATCCAAACCTCCTGCAGGGAACAGGGCCCCGATCAAAGCCACGACGTAGGTGGAAAGTACGGTATCAAATACGTGCCCCGCAAGGTAGGCGGTGGCAAAGAGAGAAAAAAGGGAAAGGGTAAGAGCCCCCGTAATCAAAAGGCTTCGGCGGCAAAACAGAGCCTTCAGGGCCTGTGCACAGCCGTATAAAAACAGAGCAAAATACGGCCCCATCAATACCAGCACCCCGGCTGCACCCAATTCATAGTACTGAAAGACGAGATCACGCTCCGTATAGGGAATGCCCGAGGTGTAGCCCATTCCGAAAAGCGGGTCGAGCTCGTTTTCGTTCCGCTCTGCAATGCGGCGGCAAAGCTCGATCTTAAAGCGGCGGGCATCCTGATTCTCCCGCGGATCCCTTGAAAGGATTCGGCACCAGAAAGTGGCGTCTCCCTCCGGTGGGTAAAGCGCGGGAAACCAAGGGTCAATGAAGTGATCCCAGCGGTGCTCCTTTAAGTATGCGGCGATCAGGGAGGTATCCTCTTCGGTGAGCGCCAGGTTTTCACGGCTTTTCTCCAGCACCGCCTCTACCTCGGCGGTAAGGGCGAGGGTGCGAAGGTCACTCTCCTTCTGATCCTCCCGTCTTGCTTGCAGAGCCCTTCCGGGGGAGATGAGAAACAAAGGAAGGATCAGGGCAAGGATCAGGAATGAAAGTGCAAGATTTCGGTTTGAAGGCTCTTCCTTTTTACAGATAAAGCGCTGAAGCAAGGCCACCACAAGGGTGGCGACCAGCCCCAAAAAGAAGCCCAAGGAGCCGATCTTGGTGCCCACCATAACCGAGGCAAGCCCCGTGAAAAAGAGAAGAAGATAATCTGTGATTTTTCCCCGTTTCAGAGCGCTGTAAGCGGCAAGGGGCACCAAACCGAACAGTACCGCACCCACCACGTTGGCGCGGGGGAATAAGCCCCTTGCGGTATAGGCGGCGGGATCTGCCCCCTCGGGAAGGGAAAACCAAGAGAAAAAGCCACCTGCAATGAATTGATCCCCCTCTAAATAAGAAGAAAGGGAAAAGCCGAATACGCAGGGGATCACTACCCCAAAGGACACCACCCAAAGGGCGCCCCGCAGAGCGGAAAAAAGCGTGTTTCGAGGGAGCTTTCCCAGCCAAGCACCCAAAAGCACCGCCGTGGGTGCAAGCCAAGTGCGGACAACGTAATAGCACTCGGTTAAAAAATGGGGCTTGCTTCCCGGCAGAAGGGAGGCGTCGAAGCGTGCCGCGTTTGCGCCGTGTAGCAGAAGGTATAAAAGGCTGATCCCCAGCCAAACGGCTGTGGCAATCAAAGGAATTTTGTTTTTGCTTCGAAGGGCGAGCATCAGACCGTAGAAAAAAACGGACCCTGCCCAGAGAAGGAGGATGATTTCCTCCAACGCAAAGCCGCAAAGCTCAAGGGCACCGCCGAAAAAGGTGCGATAAAGCTCCACCACCGGAAGGCAGACCACCCCCACGGAAAAAATTCTGTGAAAGTGACTTTTAAGATCAGGCCGCTTCATCATCTGCCCCCCTTCCATAAAGCGATGAGGGGGAAGGCTTCATAATAAAATAAAAGAGAAGTGAGTCGCTCCCGCAGAGAAGCGTTTCTTCGGATCAGGGGATTCTTTTGCCAATGGGGGAAATGCTTCCGCATCAGTTTGTTTCCGCGGCAGATGGCATCCCGCCTACCCGCATGCCAAAAGATCCAGGTAAAATTGCGGTACAGATGAAGCCAGAATAAATATTCCACGGCCTCCTTTTCTCCTTCGGCGTTGCGCTTCAGCGCTTCAAGAGCGGGGAAGATGTCCAGCTTCCTTTCCGACCAAGGAGAGCGCATAATGGAGCCTTCGGATTGATAATAAAGGTGAAAGGGCTTTTTTTCATACCAGATCTTTCCTTTGGCGCCGATCCCCAAAGCAGGGATCAAAGCCAGATCCTCATACAAAATACCCTCTTCAAACAGGAAGTTTTCATCCGTAAAGAGCCTGCGGTCAAAAAGCTTGTTCCAAGGGCAGGGGAGGGAGAGCATATAGTCCTCCACCTCCATCCACCCGCCCGGATGCGGGGAAGCGGAAAAGGACGAGGTTTTCCCATCCGCAAAGAGGTAGCAGGAATCGAAGATCAAAACGGAAGCGCCCGTTTCCTTTTTCTTTTCCATCAGGGAAGAAAGAGCACCCGGTACAAGCTGATCGTCGGAATCCAGATACGTTATCACCTTTCCCCTTGCGGCCGCCAGCCCGCGGTTGCGGCAAACGCCCACACCGCCGTTTTCAAAGGTAAGAACGCGGATCTCTACGCCCGCCTCTTGCCCTTTTTTTTCGTATTCCTTTAAAATCGTGAGGCTCCCATCGGTGGAGCCATCATCTACCGCTACCACTTCCCAGGAAAAAGGAAGCTTTCCCTGCGCCAGCAGAGAATCCAAGGTGCATCGCAAGGTCTTTTCACCGTTGTAAACGGGAACGATCACACTCAATTCCATGGGTTTCCTCCTATTTCATAATATACCAATTTTATTCTATCACATTTTATTTCCCAATTCAAGATGAAAAAGATCGTCTTGACTTAAAGACAAGAATCGGTTATAATACTGATAATGAATATCATTAAAGAAAGGAGGCATCCCTATGCAAAAGCGTTCTACCGCACAAAAGCGAGCCATTTTTTCAGCCCTTGCTTCCCGCAAGGATCACCCCTCCGCCACCCGCCTTTACGAGGATCTGAAAGCCACCTACCCCACCCTCAGCAAAGCAACGGTCTACCGCGTTCTGAAAAACGCTGCCGACGAAGGTGAGATCCTGCGCCTTCACACCGGCACCGAGGATCATTTTGACGCTACCATCTCCCCCCACCTGCATTTGGTATGCACCACCTGTGGCTCCATCACCGATGCCCCCCTCCCCTCCCGCCTTCTTCCCGATCTTTCCGGCGCTACCGGCTTCGTTTTAGCGGAGGAGCATGCAGAGCTCTACGGCACCTGCTGTTCTTGCTTGAAAAAATAGCGCATTGCATCGTTCCGCTACGCATCGGGGCTCGGTCATTTACACTTGTAAACTCCCTTCACCTCCTCGCTTGCGCGCCTTGCACTGCATCTATTTTTTTCTGCGCAAGAATAAAGGGGCAAAATAGCGCATTGCATCGTTCCGCTACGCATCGGGGCTCGGTCATTTACACTTGTAAACTCCCTTCACCTCCTCGCTTGCGCGCCTTGCACTGCATCTATTTTTTCTGCGCAAGAATAAAGAGGCAAAAATAGCGCATTGCATCGTTCCGCTACGCATCGGGGGCAGGGTACTTCTCCGGCAACGAAAAGAGACTCCCTTAGATCAAGTTCCAAGGGAGTCTCTTTTTCAAATCTTAACTGCCGATCTTTTTCAGCAGATGGAGAAGGGCTTCGTTGAGGGTGGGAAAATCCACCGTTGCCATGTGGGGCTCGGGCAGGTGGATGCCTACGGAATAGCCCACCTCACGAAACATAGGGTAATCGTTGGTCCAATCGCCGATGGCGATCATATTCTCCGGTTTTGAACCGGTCACCTCTGCCAAAAGGTGGATCCCCGTACCTTTGGAAAGGGCGGAATAGGCCACGTCAAAGCAATCGGAATGCTCGTAGACCGTAAGGTGCATTTCAGGGGTGATATAGTCATCCAGCATTTTTTTGATCTTGGGGAAATCCTCCTGAAAAGAGGGGAAGGGGGTCAGAGCCGTTTCATTGGGCTGATACCAGATCCGATCGGGGAAAGCCGCTTCCATCATCCCACGCAGCTCCTTGAGGGCTCGGCGGGTAAGCGGAGGAATTTCAGCTTTTTGATAGACGGGCGGTGGCAGGGCTACGCCCATTTGCAGAACACCGCCGTTTTCTCCAATGAGGATCGCGTCCTTCAGCCCCAACTGGCGCACGAAGCCGCACAGGTAATAAGTGGGCTTCCCGGAGGAGAGCACCACGTGGGCGCCTGCTTCCTCCAATTTGTGAAGAAGGGCAACGTTTTCAGGGAGGCAAGGCTCCCCAAGGGAGGCTAAGGTGCCGTCAAGGTCAAAGATCAAATAGGGCTTCACTTAATCCTCCAGGTCTTCGAAGGAAACGGTGCCGCTCTTGGGCTTTGCAGGGCTTTCTCTTCTGATTTTTACGTCTTCATCCCCTTTGGGAAGAGGGGGCATTGCGTTGATCTCCTGTGCGATTCGGCGCTTTCTGGCGCGCTCGGCCGCTTCCTCACGGGTCAGGGGCCTTTTTTGGGAGGCGGGCTTTTCCTTGGGGGTACCCACAGTCATTTTCTTCGTCCAGACCAAAGCAAAGACGATGGCACTCACCGCCACTACGGTGAGAATGACGATGATGACCCAAAGCACCACGGGGGCCTTCTTTTCCGGAGCAGGTGCGGGTTTTTCACTGGGGGTGGGAGCGGGCTTCGTTACGGGAGCATCCCCTTCAAAGAGGACGACGGTGCCCAGCCGTTCCAGCTGGATGGAAAAATAGTTGACCCCGCCGTTCTCCACAAGTTCTGCGGTGAGAGTGTCTGCCTTGTCCGTAAAGAGACCTGCGGTCATACTTGTTGCCAGCTTTGCTTCTTCTGCGGTCAGGGGGATCTGGATCTTCAAAAAGGCGTGCTTGGGAAGGGAAAGAACGCTTCCGTCCTCCGCTACGATGGAAACGGTAAAGCCTTTGAGAACGTTTCTTTTGGCCATTTCCTCCAAGGCGGTCTTGGCATCGGCATCGGGGGTGGAAAGCTTCAGAATGGAGCCTTGGGGCATTGCGCCCTTGCTGGCGCTGACTCGGATCTTGGCGCCGCTTTCCCCCGTAATGTAGCTAAGGTCTGCCAAAGAGGCAACGGCGGAAACGGGCAGATCGTCAACCTTCAGGACCGTAAGGGAACCGGGGAGGATCTCCAGCGTATAGTTGCCTGCCACCTCCTCGGGGAAGCACAGAGTTCCTCCGTTGATAGCGTAATTTCCGATGTCTTCCCCTGCTACGCGCTCAGGGGTACCGGTAAGCTGATCGGGCAGCTTCAGATCACCCATTACGGTATAGGTAAAGGCGGGGTCGGGATCGAACAGATTCTTTTCTGCGTTTTCGATCTGCACCGTAACGGCTCTGGGCTTTACGGTTACCTGCTGGGAAACGGTTTCGGTAAAGTCCTTGTTATCGGCGGGCTCGGTGCCCACGAAGGCGTAGACCTTGCAGTGGTATTTGCCGGAATCCGCAACGTTCCGAAGGGGAAGGGTCTCTTCCTTCGCTTCCTCTAAAAGGGCTCCGTCTCGGAACCATTCGTAGCGATAGGTGACCCCGTCGATCTTTTCTACCTTGGCGGTGAGCTTTGCCGCCTCGCCGTCAAATTCCTTGGCACCGTCATCGTCCAGCCCTTCGGCCTTCAGGGTGACCTTGGGGGCAATGTCGGCAGGCGTACAGGTTAGCTTGAAATCCAGAACGTAACTGGAGTTTTGGCTGAACAGATCAACGCCGATCTCTTCCCCTTTCTTATCTGAAAAATTTTCTTTATTAAAAAAGATAGGGGTAGATGCATTAATGGAATACTCTGCCAAAAGATCAAATTTGTAACGCAACAGATACGTTCTACCGCTGACAAAGGTATCGTTTTCTTTCATCAACTGCTCCGCTTCGCCGGAGCCGGGAATCTCGTACCACCCTGCATGGACCAGAGCAAATTCCAGATCGGCAGAGGAGAGCTCCTTTCCTTCTCCGCCTAAATCTACCACGATTTTAAGGCAATCCGAAGTAAGTGAGGAGGGCTTTTTCCCTGCCACGGGAAAGTCGGCTTCCACCGTAACGGAGCGAACGGGGGCTTTCTCCGCTGCCACGGGGATCATCAAAAAGGCCAGCGCAAGGCAAATAGCAAAAAAAGAAAGGATTTTTTTCATAAAGAGCTCCTTTTGGTTTGATCAATAAGAGGTGATGGGAAGGCTGGGATCGTCCTCACCCTTTTCCAGAGCGCGGATCACCACCCAATAGCCCATGCCGGGCTTTGGCTCGATCCTTACCCGATCGCCCACGTGCTTGCCCATCACGGCTTTTCCCAGGGGGGATTCCTTGGATACGCAGTTTTCCAATACGTTTTCCCGTAAGGTGGTGACCAGGCGGCACTGCTCCTCCTCGTCATCCTCTTCGTAATAGAGGGTGACCAGATCGAACAGCCCCACCTCGTCCTTGGCTGAGGTATCGCTGATGATCTTGGCGGTGGCGATCATATTTTGAAGATAGCGGATGCGGGAATCGTTCTTTCCCTTTTCCCGCTTGGCGGTGCGGTATTCATCGTTTTCACTGAGATCGCCCAGCTCCCTTGCCTGCTGAACGTCGGCACGAAGCTGCGGGCGCAGAGAGATGCGGTAGTCGATCTCCTCCTGCATTTTTTGAATATCTACTTTAGTAAGCTCGTCGTACATAGTTTAAACCTTTCGCAGTCCCTTTGGGTACAGATTCTTTCCTCTGCCTCCTGAAATTTTGACTCCTCCCAGCGGGCAATCCCCCGCAAGGAGAAGGGCAAAGCCCGCTCCCTCCAAGGGGATCTCCTCCCCACGGAGGTAGGCCTCCACCCGTGCATCCTCCTCTTCCAGCGAGATCCGCTTTGAAAAGAGGGCGCCGCAGGCCAAAAACAACCGATGATGGGGCACAAGCCGCCCCTTCTGCACCGTTCCCAGCAGGATCCCCGGGGAAACGGTCTCTTCCGGGTCAACGCCGCCCTTTGGTACGAGATATACCTCGTCACCGCGGGTCAAAAAAGTGCCTACGGGAAGGGAGGTGAGATTTTTTTGTAAAAATTCCAGCGCCACCTTTTCCTGTGGCGAGGGCTTCGGCTGCGTTTTTTTCTTTTGCTTCCGTTCTTTTTTTGCCCCTTCTTCTTTTTCCAAAAGGGCTAAATATTGTCCCTCACCATCAAACAGGTGGGGGTAAAAGCGGCGTGTGAGAAAGAGGGGATAGGGGCTTTCCGTTTGCGAGATCCCGGGTGCGGATACAGCCGTTACCGCTTCCGAAGGGGGGATCAGGTGCATTTGGGGGTAGGTCTCCAGCACCGCCGTGACCTGCTCTTCGTTTTCCTCCGGTGCCCAAGTGCAGGTGGAATAGATCAAAATGCCGCCCGGCGCCAGAATACGCACCGCCTCCTGCAGGATCTCCTTTTGACGGCGTGCACATTCTCTTATGTTTTCAAGGCTCCAAAGCTCTGCTGCGGCGGAGTGCTTGCGCATCATTCCTTCTCCGGAACAGGGAGCGTCACAGATCACAAGGTCAAAGCGCTCCTCCCAACTTTTGGGTAGGCTTCGTGCGTCAAACCCCGTAACCTGACATCGTCCCTCGCCCATCCGTTCCAGATTCTGCATTAATACCTTGCGGCGCTTTCCCTCCGGCTCGTTGCAGATGAGAACGCCCTCATCCTCCAAAAGGAGCGCGGCCGCCTGCAGGCTTTTGCCACCGGGCGCGGCGCACAGATCCAAAATACGCCCGACCTTCCTTGGCATTGCCGCGGCAACGGGTGCCATGGCGGCAGGCTCCTGCACGTAAAGGGCGCCTCCGTGGTGCAAGGGAAGGTTTCCGATCCCCTCTCCGTGAAAGCGGAGGGCATTGGGCAAAAAGGGAATCTCGTTCCCCAATGCTTCCCCAAAGGCTTTTTGCAGCTCATTTCGGCTGACCTTAGCGGGATCGTAGCGGAATGCGCGGGAGGGGGGCTTTTCCAGGGAGGAAAAAAAGGCTTCGGCATCCTCACCCAAAAGGGCTTTCATCCTTAGGCAAAAGGCTTCCGGTAACGCCACGGGCTTCTCCTCCTCTCTATGAATGCGATCTCTCCCCTCAATATACCACAAAGGAAGAAAAAACACAAGGGTGAGCTAAAAAAAGTTCCGTGATTTTCCTTTGCCGCATTTTTCGGTGAGAAGCCATAAAGTTACTGTTGCAATTGTGTGAAAAATGTGTTACAATAAAGCGAAAAGAAGTGTAAACTATGCTTTTTTGATAAAAACAAACGGAGCAATTTGCAGAAAGGAAACCAACATGGCAAACAAGATTCTTGTTGTAGATGATGAGTTCAGCATCTGCGAGGTACTGAAGCTCGCTCTGGAAAACGAAGGGTATGAAGTAAAATGCGCCGGTGACGGTGCTGAAGCGATAGAGGTCTTTAAGATCTTTGATCCCGATCTGGTCTTGCTTGATATTATGATGCCTAAGAAGGATGGTTGGCAGGTCTGCCGCGAGATCCGCGAGCAAAGCGCAAAGCCTATCATTATGCTCTCTGCCAAAGGCGAGGTCTTCGATAAGGTGCTGGGGCTGGAATTGGGCGCGGATGATTTTGTGGTCAAGCCCTTTGACATCAAAGAGGTTGCCGCCCGCATCAAAGCGGTGCTCCGCCGTTATAACACCCGTGAAAGCTTTAACACGGAAGAGGTCATCAAGTTTGATAACCTTGAGATCTCCAAGCAGAAATATGAATTGAAGCTGGCAGGCAAGGTGGTTGACGTTCCCCCAAAGGAATTGGAGCTTCTTTACTTCCTTACCTCCAATTACAACCGGGTCTTTACCCGCGATCAGCTTTTGGATCGTGTATGGGGCTTCGACTATGCAGGCGAATCCCGCACGGTAGACGTGCACGTAAAAAGGCTGAGAGAGAAACTGGACGGTGTCAGCGATAAGTGGATTTTGAAAACGGTCTGGGGCGTGGGCTATAAGTTCGAGCTTCTGTAAAGGCAAAAGAATCTCATTGACCCCGGAGCTTTTTGGTGCCCCTGTGTTCTCAGTTCCGGGAACGCGGGGGCATTTCTCTTTTTTGAAAGAAGGGGGATAACGTGAAAAAGAATAAGAATCTTGCAATGATCCTTTCCTTTCTTCTGGTTTTCTATTTAATACTGACCGGGCTTTTTTCTCTGTTTTACGGCTACGTTCGGCAAGCTGCCCGTCAGGAAAAGGAGGAATGGCTGGAGGAAAGCGCCAGGAGCATCAACCAGCACATTACCGCTATGCTTGCTCTGACCCAACAGGATTTTCAGTATTTGGTTGAAAATGAAAGCGCCTTGCTTTTTAATATGCTTGAAAACCACCGCTCCGACGATGAAGCGCAACTGTTCCTGACGGATAGCGCAGGGAAGATCCTGGTGGCCTCCACCGGCTCGCCCCACGGTGCCCTTCCTCTGAAGGCGGTTTCGAAGGGAACCGAGATGGCCCGCGAGGGAAAGACCTTTCACTCCGATCTGGAGGGCTTTTTTGAAGAGCAGCGGGTGATCCGAGTGCTGGTGCTGGAAAAGGAGCATTCCCAAACGCATCACCAAAGAGTGGGTCTTATCGTTCTTTCACTTCCTTCCGGCGCAACCTCCGCTTTGGCTCAAAGCGTGTTTCGCTGGTTGACCCTGGGCTTTGTGGTTTTATCGCTTTTAGCCGTTTTTTGCGCCGTCTTCCTATATCGGCGGTTCTTGTACCCGCTCCAGCAACTGGATGCGGCGGCAGAGGCCTTTGCCAAGGGTGACTTTTCCCGCCGCCTTCCCGAGGTGGGGAGAGGCGGCATTACCCCTCTTTTTCGCGCGTATAATGAAATGGCGGAAAAGGTGGAAAAAAATGAGAGCATCCGCCAGACCTTCGTTTCCAACGTTTCCCACGATCTGCGCACGCCTCTGACCACCATCAGCGGCTTCGTGCAGAATATGCTCTCCGGCGCCATTCCCGCGGAAAAGCTTGACCATTATTACAAGATCATTCTGGACGAGGTCAACCGCCTTTCCCGTCTGGTGCAGACACTTCTTGAAACCAGCCGCCTGACGGCGGGAGAGAGAAAATATAACTTCGCCCCGATGGATCTGTGCGAATTGGGGCGGGTGACTTTGCTTTCCTTTGAAAAGAGGCTGGAAGAGAAAAACATCGAGGTGTTCTTCTTTTCATCAGAGGATTCCATCTCCGTTTACGCCGATCAGGACGCCATTCAGCAGGTGATCTATAACCTTTTGGACAATGCCATTAAATTCACCCCGGAAGCGGGGCGGCTTTCCCTTGAGATCACAAGCCGCGAAAAAAAGGCGTTCTTTGCCGTTACCAATTCCGGCGAGGGGATCCCTGCCGAGGAATTGAGCCATTTGTTCGAGCGCTTTTACAAGTCGGATCGAAGCCGCGGCCTTGATAAAAAAGGAATGGGGCTTGGTTTGTTTATTGCAAAATCCGTTATCTCTGCCCATGGAGAAGAGATCTGGGTGGAGAGCAGGGAGGGCTCCTATACTCAGTTTGTATTCAGCCTCCCCTTGACTCGCCCCGTGAAAAAGAACCGGTAAAAGGTAGGAAAAAATGAAATACGTTTGGAAAAAACAGCCGGATGCCTCCTTCCGAGAGGGGGATGAGCCCGTGAATCGCTACGGCGGTTACAGCTCGCGGCAGCAGTACGAAAACAGAAAAGAAAAAGGAATTTGGTGGAAGCGCCTTCTTTTTGGCGTTTTGCTTCTGGTGCTTCTTTCTTTTGCGGCAGTGGGGGTCTTGGCCCTGATCCAAGGGGACGTGCTTCGCCCCGCGCCCGCTTCCAACGAGGGGGATGATACCACCATCAAGGTACCCACTCAGAATGAACTGAATCAAATGGTGCGTCAGCCCGAAAAGGTGTTGGAGGATCTGGATGCCTCTCTGATCACGGTGGAGGCGGTTTTGGAGGACGGCACCTCCCGTATGGGCTCCGGCTTTTTGGTTTCCGAGGAGGGATATGCCGTTTGCTCCACTTATCTGTTCTCCGGCGGTGCGAAGATCAAGGAGATCCGCGCTACTGCCGTGGAAGGGATCACCTACACCGTTCAGCAGGAGGGAGTTGTGGAGGATATGGGCCTTGCTCTGATCCGCTTGGACAGCAGCCTCGGCTATACGCCCATTTCCGTGGGCAATTTCTCCTTCGTCAAGCGGGGCGAGACCTATTACGCCGCCGCTTCCAGCACCCGTGACTTTGCGGGCACGGCACTTTCGGGCATCGTAGCTTCCACCGGCTCTACCGTTAAGGTGAAGATGGGAGGAAACAGCACCTCCGTTCCCGTTTTGTTTTTGGATATGACCCCCAACGAATCCATTTGGGGCGCCCCGGTGGTAGATCTCACCGGTCGCGTGATCGGCTTTTGTTCTCATACCGCCCTTTCTCCTTACGGAGATCTGGTGGGTGTGGTCTCCATTCACGCGGTCTATACCGCGGTCAACGAAATGCTGGGCGAATAAGGCCGGAAAGGAGCTTTTTGATGAAACTGAATGAAAATATCAAGCTTTTGCCGGAAACCGGCGTTTCCATTAAAAAGAGAGTGGCGGATTTTTTAAACCGCGCTCCCGATACCACCCTGATCCGTCTGGATCAGAATTTGATGAATATGCCCCTGCCGCCCAAGGTGACGGAGGAAATGAAAGCGGCAGTGGATGAAGTGGCCGCCCCCTTCGGCGTGCGCCTCTCCAGCCCTTGGTCCGGTTATGAGAGTCTGAAAAAGGCCATCGTGAAGCACTTGGGTGAACGTGGGGTGCAGATCCCGGAGAGCGACGTGTTTATCACCTCGGGGCTGGAAAGCGCACACGCGTGCCTTGGCCAGCTTTTCGGCAGAGACAACAACGTTTTACTGCCGGATCCCTGCGAGCGCAATTTGCGGGAGCTCCACCACCTCCTGGGGCACGGCGTTTCCTTCGTCCGCGCCACCCCTGAAAACAATTTCGTGCCTTTGCCCGATTCCACTACCGAGGATCTGGTGTATCTTGCTTCCCCCAGCCCCGTTACCGGAGTCGCTATGGATCGGGAAAGTATGGAAAAATGGGTGAATTGGGCCAATGAGACCGGCAGCGTGATCCTGCACGACGCCTCCCTTTCCGAATACCTGCGGGATGAAAATTACCCCCGCTCTATTTATGAGATCCCCGGTGCAAAGGAATGCGCCATCGAGCTTTTTTCCTTTGAAAAGGGCTACGGTGTGCGGGAACTGAAGATCGCTTACGCCGTGATCCCCGCCACCCTGATGCGCTGTGAGACCCGTCTGCGTGATCTGTGGTGTGCCCGTCAGCCCGCCACCGCAACGCCCCCTAGCTACGTGATGCAGCGCGCCGCGGAGCTTCTCATTTCTCCGGAAGCCTGTGAGGATACGCAAAAGATCATTCATCGCATCAAAAAAGTAGCGAAAACCCTTTCACAAGGGCTCAACGCCGCCGGTATCCCCAACGCGGGCAGTGAAACCAGCCCCTACGTCTGGGCGCAGTGCCCCCGGGAGATGAGTGCTTGGCAGACCTTCGATCTGTTTCTGGAAGAGGCGGGGATCGTGGTGACCCCCGGTTCCTTATTCGGCTACGGAGGCGAGCGATTCTTCCGCCTTACCGCCTTCGGTATGCCGGAGGAAGCCGCGGAAGCGGTGGAGAAGATCGCAATGCTTTGCGGTGACCGCCAGGAGGAGGCGCAAGGCCCCTCGGAGGAGGACGTAGCCGCTATGCTTTTTTCCGAATAAACGCAATTTGGAAGTACCGGGAAAAACTTGCAAAAAAACGGCGTGCTTTTTGTGAAAAAAGAATAACAACGGCGACCTTTTTTCGTCAGTTGTGACGAAAACGCAGAAAATGAGCGCTTTTCCTTGCAAAAACGGCGAAGAAATTATATAATTATAAGGACAAATTATCTAACCTGAAAGGCTTTGCCTTTCTTTCAGGAGGAATACGTATGAAGATGAACCGAAAAGCAAACCTCGCTCTTCTGGCTCTTTTCCTTTGCTTTGCTATGGTAATGCCTATGCTGGTATCCTGTAGCTCAGGCGGTCTGGAGCTTCCCGAGGAGGAAGAGGTAACTTTAACTGCAGAAGAGATCCTGACTATGCAGGGAATGCAGAATCCCGTATTGGAAACGGTGACTGCCGAAGAAACCGAACCCGAGGAGTACGATCCCTACAAGGATTATATCCCTCCGGAAAACTACATTGATTATTCCGACAACGAAAACCTCAATTCCACCCAGAACGTGGGCGGCTCCGGTTCTATGGTCGTTGCCGGCGGTGACAACGCGGTCAGCTGGTTTTCTTATGATCAGTACGTGAAGGCGAATGAAAAGATTCTCTTCAAGGCTGCTGCAAGAAGAGACGGTGCAGAAAAGGCAATGCGCGATCTGCTCACCGTTCGCTGGACCCCTGCCAATGATACTGCTTACAGCTACAACCCCTTGGCTTACACGGATTTGAGCACCGTGAACGAGGCTGAATTTGCCAAGGATCAGATCAATCTGGAAAAGGGCAAGGTATATCAGGGTCTTCCTTATTCCTTGGGTTCTGCCGGTCTTACCGCTTTCGTTACCGGCTTTACCGCTCAGAACGGTGTTTACACCATCCCCTTGACCTCCCGTATGCTTTCCGGCGGTCAGGTGATCGGTACTTCCGGTCAGGGCAGTGCCCGTCTGGGTGTTGACGCTGCAGACGCGCTCTTCTGGGGCTGGGCTGCTGTTGCTCCCTCCGTTTACTTTACCGATACCGCTACTATGGTAGAAGATAAGGGCGTTCGCCCCGTTGGCGAATACAAGCTTCCCGCCACCCTTGCCGATGCTACCGATGACGTAGTGGCAGCCGCAGGCGCTGAAACGATCTACGCCGCCTATGCAAAAATGCAGAAGGCTGACGGATTGGTTACCGATACCGAGACTGCGGATCACGCTATGATGGCCGTTTCCGTTACCGTAGTAAACGGTCCTGACGGCAAGATCGATCCCAAGGAAAGCTTCGTTACCGTTCTGGAGCAGACTGATAAGAACCTGCTTGCTTACGAGGCCTTGAGCGCCGATGAAAAGGAAGCCAAGAGGGACGAGGTTCTGGTGATCGGCGGTATTGACGTGAAATACACCTTTGAGGACCTCTTTAACGGTGGATATCTCCCCATTACCTGCAAGGAACTGGTGGAAGACGGCGCCTTGGAAAACCTCTACGTTGGTGATTCCATCCGCTCCGGCAACTGGTCCAAGTCCACTCTCTTTTCCGGCTACGTTTATTCCAACCGCCGCATTGCCGTGGCTCAGCTGCAGATTCTGGATGCTGACGGCAAAGTCGTGATCGATACCAAGACTTATCCCCAGGAGCGCGACATTAAGAACAACTTCTTCCAGGCTTATCTTGACGTTTGGGATGACGCCACCGAAGTTGGCCGCCGCCGCGGTGATTGTGCTACCTCCGGTGTTTTGACGTCCAAGGCGACTTACCGCTGTGTTCTCACCGGTGTTCTTTCTACCGGCGAAACGGTTACCTTCCGCGATTACAAATTTACCTTCTGATCTGAAATAACAAACTCCGGCAGAGCGATCTGCCGGAGTTTTCTTTTGCAAAGCTATGGACTTTTTTCTGCCCTTGTGGTAGAATGTTGAAAATTTCTGAAGGAAAAAGGAGGAGGCAGCTTGAGCTTTCTTTGGACTACGTTTTTCGGTAAAATATTGATGACGTTTTTGATCTCTATGGTTCCCTTTATTGAATTGAGGGGTGCCATTCCCGTTGCTGCCGTGAACGGGTTGGATTTTGCCATTGCCTTTCCCGTTGCCATTTTGGGAAATATGGTTCCCGTTCCTTTTATCGTTTTGTTCATCCGCAAGATCTTTAACTGGATGCGGCGGCATATGCCCCGTCTGAACAGCCTTGTGGATCGGCTGGAGGAAAAGGGGAGAAGCAAAAAAGAGACCATTGATAAGGGCGTTTTCTGGGGGCTTTTCATTTTCGTTGCCATCCCTCTGCCCGGTACCGGTGCCTGGACGGGGTCTCTCATTGCCGCAATGCTGGATATCCGCCTGAAGCGGGCCTTCCCCGCCATTGCCTTTGGGGTATTGACCGCGGGGGTCATTATGGCCACCCTTTCCTATTTCATCCCGGGCTTGTTCTTTTAAATTTTTCAGGGGGAATTTATGTATCGCTACGAAACGCATCTTCATACCTGGCCTGTTTCCAAGTGCGCCAAGGTATCGGTGGAAGAGAATCTTGCTTTTTACAAAAAATTAGGCTTTGCCGGGGTCTTTGTGACCAATCATTTCGTTGACGGCAATATCAATATGGATAAGAACGCGCCCTTTGAGGAGCGCATCGAATTTTTCTATTCCGATCTGGAGGAGGCCCGTCGCCTTGGTGCCAAAATGGGGATCCGGGTTTTCGGCGGTGTGGAAATGACCTTTAAACGCACGGATTTTCTGGTCTACGGCCCCGATAAGGAATGGTACCTTGCCCATCCTGAAATTATGGAAATGGAAAAGCACGTGCTTTTGCCTATCCTGCAGGAGATGGGCGCGCTGGTGATCCACGCTCACCCCTTCCGCGAGGGAAGAGGGATCCATCTTTTGCGCCTTTATCCCCGCTGTGTCCACGGGGTGGAGACCTATAACGCTTGCCGTACCGATTTTGAAAACCATATGGCGGAGGTTTACGCCAAGGAATACGGTCTTTTGCCCTTTGCAGGTACCGATAACCATAAAGGCGGCAACCGTGCCACTATCGGGGGTATGGAAGGTGAAACGCCCCTCGTTGACGAGTGGGATTTCGTGCGCCGTGTAAAGGCAGGGGAAATGCGCCCCTTCGCTATGGAAAATCCCCTTTACGTGCCGCCCGCCCCGGAGGCGTAAATGTATTCACTGCTCCTTGCCATTATCTACCTTTCCTTTATCAGCTTAGGCCTTCCCGATTCCTTGCTGGGCTCTGCCTGGCCCGTGATGTCGGGGGAGATCGGTGCCTCCCTTTCCTTGGCGGGCCCCGTTTCTATGATCATTTCCGCAGGAACGGTCTTCGCCAGTCTCTTTGCGGATCGGCTGACCCAAAGGTTTCATACCCGCAACGTGACGGCCTTCAGCGTGCTGATCACCGCCGTGGCGCTGCTTGGCTTTGCTCGCGTTCGTTCCTATCCCGTGCTTTGCCTTTTGGCGGTGCCCTACGGCCTTGGGGCAGGCGCGGTGGATGCGGCGCTGAATAATTTCGTCGCCCTCCATTATAAATCCCGCCACATGAACTGGCTCCATTGTTTCTGGGGTGTAGGTGCCACCATCAGCCCTTACATTATGAGCTGGGCCATCGGAAGCGCCCGCGGCTGGCGCGTGGGCTACGGCTCCGTTTCCCTTCTGCAGTTCGGTATGGCGCTGATTTTGGTTCTTACCCTTCCTTTGTGGAAAAAGGTTCCCTTTGCGGATCCGACAGAGGAATCCCAAGAGGGGGGAACCCTCACCATTATGCAGGCGCTGAAAATGCCGGGGGTCAAATCCTCCCTTGTTGCCTTTTTCAGCTATTGCGCGCTGGAAACCACCGCAGGTCTTTGGGCAAGCAGCTTTCTTGTGAAGATCAAGGGAATGGAGGCGGCATCCGCCGCAGGCTTTGCCTCTCTGTTTTATCTTGGAATCACCTTAGGCCGCTTTGTTTCAGGCTTCGTGGCAGACCGCGTGGGGGATAAAAATATGATCCGCATCGGCGTGGGGCTCATGGCCCTCGGGGTCTTAATGATCCTGATCCCCGTGAAAAGCGCCACCCTTGCCCTCGTTGGCCTGATGGTTGCAGGAGTGGGCGGTGCTCCCTATTACCCCGCCTTGATCCATTCCACCCCTGACCACTTCGGCAGAGAAAATTCCCACGCCATCGTGGGGCTCCAAATGGCAAGCGCCTATACGGGCAGTGCCCTGGCACCCCCCGTCTTCGGCTTTTTGGCTCAGGGCATCTCTCTCACCCTGTACCCCTGGTACCTTGCCCTTTTCGTGATCCTGATGGGCACCCTCACCGAACAAGCCAACCACCGCCGCAAAACGGCGCGATCATAACAAAAAATGCATTGCAGATTCTGCAATGCATTTTTTCTATGGGATTCAAAATACTTTTTCAACGGCGATGGAGAGGCTGTTGCGCTCGGTGCGGGTGCCGCGAAGCTCCACGCTGTATTCTACCTGAAGGGTGCCGCCCTTTTCGTCAAGGTTTGCCGAGAGGGAGTGGGTATGGAGAAAAACGGTGGGGGCACCGCCCGCGGCACCGTAATCGCAAAGGTGGCGGCGGCCTTCTTCAAAGACCATACAGGTCTTCACCGTGCCGCGGCGCAGCATAATGAGCATTCCCGTGGCAGAAAGGCAAAAGGTGGTAAGGCAGCCCTCAAGGCCCGTGATCTCCGTATCCTCATAACTTAAGCGGAAGGAGCCGTCCTCTTCCTTGGAAAAAAGGCCGTAGGAGGTGAGAGTGGTGGAGGTGGCGGGAGGAAGCGAAGGGATCTCCACCGTTTTGGCGGGTCTATCGGTGGGAAGGGGAGCTTCCTCTTCGCAGAGCCAGTCACCTTCGGCTTCGCTCCAAAATTCATCGGGCTCGTCTTCCCAAGCTTCGTCCTCAAAGGCTTCCGGGTCTACGGGAGGGAGCCAATCCATGGCAAACAGACTTCTGGCGCTGGTTACGGTAATGCGAAACAGTTTTTTCAACGGCTTTTCCTCCCTTCGTTTTTTGGTATCATAGCACATTTTTTCAAAGGAGTCAATCAAATGGTTGAAAAACCGAGGCCTTTGTGTTATACTAAAGAGTAATACGGAAAGGAGAAGCGGTTATGATCCTGATTATTGCGGAAAAACCCAGCCTTGCCCGGAACATTGCCGCTGCCATCGGTAACCTTTCCAAGAGAAAAGGCTATTTGGAGGGGGCAGGGTACGTGGTGACCTGGGCCTTTGGCCACCTGTTTTCCCTTTGTGATATTGAAGATTATACCGGCAAGACCGAAAGCGGCAGATGGTCCATGGAAAACATTCCTTGCTTTCCCGAAGACTTCCGTTTTTCCTTGCGAAAGGAAAAGGACGGAACGGTGGATGCGGGGGTCAAGGAGCAGTTTGAGATCATTCGCAGCCTTTGCCATCGGGAAGACGTCACTGCCATCGTCAACGCGGGAGACGCCGATCGGGAAGGTGAGATCATCATCCGCCTTTGCCTGCAGCATGCAGGTGAGCTGGAAAAGCCCCTCTTGCGCCTTTGGCTTCCCGATCAGACTGCAGAAACGGTGCAGGCAGCCCTGAAGGACTTAAAGCCCGAAGAGGAATATGAAAATCTGGCAGACGAGGGCTTTGCCCGTACCTTTATCGATTGGCTTTACGGGGTGAATCTCACCCGCTTTGCCACCCTGAAGACCGGCACCCTTTTGCGGGTGGGCAGAGTGATCGTGCCCATCGTAAAGGCAATTTACGATCGGGATATGGCCATTGAGCATTTTACCCCTGAGATCTATTTCGGCGTTTCCTCAAAGCTGGAGGATATGCCTGAGCTTACCAGTAAAAAGAAGTTTACCAAGGATGAGCGTGTCAAGGCTCAGGCTTGGGCGGATCAGCTGAATGCCGTACCCTGCGTGGTGAAAAAGCGCAAATCCAAAAAGGATACCTTAAACCCCGGCAAGCTCTATTCTCTTTCCAAGCTGCAAAACGCTTTGGGCAAAAAGTATAAAATGCCCATGGATGAATCCCTTAAGGTGGTGCAGACCCTTTACGAGCGAGGCTTTGTGACCTACCCCAGAACCAATTCCGAATACCTTGCCACAGCCGAAAAGGATAAGATGAAAAAGATCATCTCAAACCTTTCGGGTCTTGGCTACCCGGTAGCGTTTCAGGATAAAAAGACCATTTTTGACGATAGCAAGATCGAATCCCACTCTGCTTTGACGCCCACCTTCAAGATCCCTAAAAAAGAAGAGCTTTCCCCTGCGGAGACCCAGGTATATCAGGCCATTCTGCGCCGCTTTGTGGCGGTGTTCTGCTCGGAAAAATGCGTTTGCGAAAAAACGGAAATGGTGGTGGCCGCAGGAGAACTGGAGGAATTTACCCTCAAGGGCAATATCATTCTGGAAAAAGGCTGGACCCGCTTTGACGATGCCACCCGCAACGATAAGGTCCTGCCCGATCTGCAGGTGGGAGATGCCTTCCCTGTGGATTTTCAAGTGCGGGAAAAGGAGACCTCGCCCCCCAAGCACTATACCATTGAGACTTTGAATAATTATTTGAAAAACCCCTTCCGTGAAGAAAAGGCCCGTGCCGAGGAAGACGAAATGGACGATGCGGAGGAATACCGCGCTATGTTCGAGGGCCTGGAGCTTGGTACGGAGGCTACCCGTACCGGTATTATTGAAAACGCCATACAGTCCAAATACATTCAGTTGAAAAAAGACGTATATTCCATTCTGCCTGACGGAAAGTACCTCATTGAACAGCTTTCCGCTATGGGCATTAGTATGGATAAATATAAGACCGCCACCACCGGTAAGGCGCTGAAGCAGGTGTTCCGCGGAAAGCTCCCCGTTGACGGTGCCGTTGCCATTGCCAGAGAGGAGATAAGCCGTGTGTTTGACGGGGTGGGCACCCCCGAGGATACGGGCTTTTACGGTGATCTTGTTGGAACTTGTCCCCTTTGCGGCAAGGAAGTGGTGAAGGGAAAGTATTCCTACCGCTGCAGCGGCTATAAGGAAGGGTGCGGCTTTTCCATCAACCTTATGATCTGTGCTCGAAGCGTTCCCCTGCGGGAAGCCAAGAATCTTCTGGCGGCGGGGCGCACCCATCTTTTGGAGGGATTCGTATCCCCCCGTACGGGAAAGAGTTTTTCCGCCCGACTGAAAATGGATGAAACGGGAAAGGTCACCTTTCAATTTTAAATCCCCTCTTCTGTAAAAGGAGATACTATGATCTATTTTGATAATTCTGCCTCTACCCCCCTGATCCATGCGGTGAAGGAGGCGTTTTGGGAGGAGATGGAGCATTTTGCCAATCCCTCCTCTCTCCACCGTTTGGGCTTTGAGGCGGAACAGCGGATGAAAAGGGCAAGAAGCGCCGTTGCCGCCACCCTGATGGCGCGGGAGGATGAGATCGTCTTTACCGCAGGGGGCACGGAAGCGGATAACCTTGGTATTTTAGGCGCCGCAAGAAAGATGCGCCGTCGGGGAAACCGCGTTCTTTCCACCGATTCCGAGCACCCCGCCGTAGAGGAGTGCCTGAAGCTTTTGGAAGCCGAGGGCTTTGAGGTGATCCGCCTTTCCACCAAAGGGGGCGCGCTGGATCTTGACGAAATAAAAGAGGCCGCCAACGATAAAACGGTGCTGGCGGCGGTGATGCACACAAACAATGAAACCGGTGCCATCTACGATATTCCCGCCCTTTCCCGCATAGTCAAGGGGAAAAATCGGGAATGTCTGGTATTTTGTGATGCGGTTCAGGGCTACGGAAAGAGCCTTCTGATCCCCCAGCGTATGGGAATCGACCTGATGGCCATCTCATCCCATAAGATCCACGGCCCCAAGGGCGTGGGCGCCTTGTATGTGAAAAAGGGAATCACCCTCCCGCCACTTCTTTTAGGCGGCGGCCAAGAGCGAGGGCTTCGATCCGGCACGGAAAATCTCCCCGGGATCGTGGCCTTTGCCAAGGCTTGCGAGCTCGCCCGCCGTGACCTTTCGGCAAACCGCGAAAGGATGGAAAAGGTCCGCCGCGTGATCCTGAGTGGCCTTGATGGAGAAGAGAGGGTCAAATTTCATTTGCCCGCAAATCCCTCGCCCCACGTGCTTTCTATGGAGGTGGCAGGCTTTCGCTCCGAGGTGCTCCTTCATGCACTTTCGGAAAGGGAGGTCTTCGTTTCTTCCGGCTCCGCTTGCTCCTCTCACAAGGGGAAGAGCGCTGTTTTGAAGAACTTCGGGGTGGATGAAAAAGGGCAGGACAGTACCATCCGCCTCTCATTTTCCTCTCTTAATACCCCTGAGGAAGGGGAAGCGTTTGTTTCGATACTAAAGGATTTATTAAGGTGAACTATGGAAAAACGATCGATCTTATTAAAATACGGTGAATTGATCCTCAAGGGGGCAAACCGCAGTTATTTTGACGCGGTCCTGCTTCGTCAGGTGCGGCGGAAATTAAAGCCCTTGGGTGAATTTCGCGTCTTTACCTCTCAGTCTACGGTGTTCGTGGAATCGGAGGATGATATGCTTCTGGAAATGGCTCTGCCTTTGATGCAGAAGGTCTTCGGCATCGTCAGCGTTTCCATGGCCTGGCGCGTGGAAAAGGAAATGGGCGCTATTTTAAAATGCGTGGAAGAAAAGATCGCTCCCGATCTGGTGGGTGCACAAAGCTTTAAGGCAGATGCCCGCAGAAGTGATAAAAAGTTTCCCCTGAAATCTCCCGAAATTTGCCGCGAGGTGGGAGGCTGTGTTCTGCGTACTCTTGGGAAAAGAGCCCCTCGGGTTGATGTGCACAACCCTGCAGAGGTGGTATGGGTGGAGATCCGTGAGGATTTTGCCTACGTTCACGCAGGCAAGCTTCCCGGTGCAGGCGGAATGCCCTATGGCACCAGCGGCAGAGCCTTGCTCCTCCTTTCCGGGGGCATTGATTCCCCGGTGGCGGGGTACCGTATGGCAAAGCGCGGCGCTTTTGTGGATTGCCTCCATTTCGAATCCTTCCCTTATACCTCGGAGCGGGCAAAGGAAAAGGTAATGGATCTGGCAAGAAAGCTCTGTGCCTATACGGATACGGTGAATTTTGCCTCCATCCGCTTAACCAAATTGCAATTGGCACTTCAGGAGGCCTGCCAGGAGGAATATTTTACCATTCTGCTTCGCCGCAGTATGATGCGCCTTGCCTGCCGCGTGGCAGAGAGGCAGGGGTGCGGAGCCATTGTCACGGGTGAAAGCCTTGGGCAGGTGGCCAGCCAGACCATGGAAGCACTTCGCTGTACCGATGCGGTGGCAAACCTACCCGTATATCGCCCCTTGATCGGTATGGATAAGGAGGAGATCGTTCGCACCAGCCGTGAGATCGATTGCTTTGAAACCTCCATTCTCCCTTATGAGGATTGCTGTACCGTCTTTACCCCCCGCCACCCCAAGCTGAATCCTACCTTGGAGCAGGTGCTGGCAGAGGAAGAAAAACTGGATCTTGCATCTTTGGAAAACGAGGCTTTTGAGAATATCGAATTTGTAAGGATCGATGGATAAGGAGGTCGCGATGAAAAAACAAGGTGTGGGAAAAACGATTTTTTCCGCTGTCGGTTACGTTTTGCTGTTCCTTGCCTGTCAGTTTGTGGCGGGCTTTGTGGCAGAGGGCGTCATTATGTTCAGCTTTGCTCTCAGCGGTATGCCCATGGATGAAATGATGGAGGCTGTGGTTCCCGCCTATAACGGGATGCTTTATGAGATCACCTTGGCCTCGGGCCTGATCTTTTTAGGTGCAGTGGCATTGATGCACCGCGCCGCCCTCCCCGAAAAGGCGACTGTCAGAAAAGCGCCCGCTTCTGCCGTTTTGGCAGGCTTGCTTTTGGGATTTGCTTCTTATTTGGGAGCGCTTCTTCTGATGCAGGTATCCCTTCTGATCCCCGCGGTGCAGGCGTCGCAGGAGAGCTATATGCAGCAGCACGATGCGGTCTCAAATGCAGGGGGCTCCCTTTGGGCAGAAATGCTCTACGCTTGTATCTTTGCCCCACTGGTAGAGGAGATCCTCTGCCGCGGCTTGATCTTGGGAAAACTGAAGCAGGCGATCAAGCCCGTTTTTGCCATCATTCTTTCAGGAGTTCTCTTTGGGCTGATCCACGGCAATCTTTATCAGATGGTCTTTACGGTGCCCCTAGGGATCCTCTTCGGCTGGATCGCTTACCGTTTTGATTCCATCCTTCCCACTGTTCTGGCGCATTTTGGTTTCAACGCCTGCAACTATTTCGTGCGCATCGGGGAATATTTTGATTTTCCCGCCGGTGGCGATTGGGAAGCCTTCTTCATTCTCGTCACCTATCTTTTGTGTCTGTTCAGCATCCCTATGGGGATCCTGCTTTTGCGCTCTGCGCTGGCAAGGACGCCCCACCCCTTGCCCGTAAAGGGCAAAACCGAATCGGCCTCCCCAGAGGCTGAGATTTTCCCGACGACCCCGTCGGCAGATAAAGGAGAAACAATGGCAGCACCCGAAATCATCGTCGTGGGTCTTGGTAACCCCGGTGAAAAATACGCTTCCAACCGCCACAACTGCGGCTTTATGGCGCTGGATTACATTGCTCTGCGCCAGAACACCGAATTTAAAAGCCTTCGCTTCCGCGCCTTAACGGCAGAAACGGTCATCGAAGGAAAAAAAGCACTTCTCTTAAAGCCCCAGACCTTTATGAACTCCTCCGGTGAAGCCGTGCGGGAGGCCGCGGCCTTCTATAAGATCCCCCCGGAAAAGGTGCTGGTGATCTTTGACGATATCAGCTTTCAGCCCGGCGTGTTCCGCATTCGTCAAAGCGGCTCGGCAGGTGGGCACAACGGTATCAAATCCATTATTTCCTGCCTTGGCTCCGATGCCTTCCCCAGAGTAAAAATGGGCGTAGGTACCCCGCCCCCCGGCTGGGAACTGATGAATTGGGTGCTGGGCAATCCCCCCAAGGAGGATCTGGATCATATCATCGCTTCTATGGAGGACGTGTACGGTGCGGTAAAGGCCTTTGCCCGTGACGAGCTGGAGCGTGCCGCCGCAAGCTTTAACGGCAAACAACACTAAATAAAAAAACTGTGTGTTTTTAAACACACAGTTTTTTTATGCTTTTAAAGCTTAGCACTTCTGAGAAAATTCTACCTGCTCACCTGTGGGGCTGAGGATCTTAAAATAGCGGCAACCGTTATCCCAGAAGGTGGGGAGGGCTTCGATCCCGTCGGTGGTGATGGTGTAGCCCTTGGATACGCAGAATGCATAATCGGCTTCAATATCCTCGGAAAGATAGGCAACATGGTCGATCTTGCCGCGGGCATCGGCAGGAACGGGCTCCTGATACATTTCGTAAACCGTATCCCCCACGCGAACGAAATAAACGGCGTTGGGGTCACCTTCGCAATAGAAGGTGCCGATCACCTTACCGCCCAAAACGGATACGTACCAATCCTTTGCGGCTTCTACGTTGTCAACGGCCATACCAAGATGGTCCAACTTTCTGTTTTTAATCATAGTAAAGATCCTTTCTTGTTTGATTTCAAAGGCATTTTCTACCTTTACTGTAGCATTATTTTACGAAAAAGTCAATTGTTTCCTTTCCGTCAGGATTTGGCGTCGTACCAGGTAAAGCCCGTGGCGGCCTCTGCGATCAGGGGCACGGTATAGGTTACCGCGTGTTCCATTTCCTCGGAGAGCATACGGGAAACGTATTCCACCTCATCCTCGGGGGCTTCCAGAATCAATTCGTCGTGCACCTGAAGCACCAGACGGGTCTTCAGACCCTCTGCCTCCAGCCTGCGGTCTACCCGTACCATCGCCAGCTTGATGATATCGGCGGCGGTGCCCTGAATGGGGGTATTCATCGCCACCCGTTCCCCAAAGGCAACAAGGTTCTTCTTGGTGGCGGAAAGCTCGGGAATATAGCGTTTTCTGCCGAACAAGGTGGTAACGAAGCCCTTTTCCTTGGCGTCGATCTTAATTTCATCAAGCCATTTTCTTACCCCGGGGAACAGGGCGAAATAGGCGTTGATATAATCCTTGGCAACCCGCATGGGAACACCCAGATCCTGGCTGAGGGAATATTCCCCGATGCCGTATACGATGCCGAAGTTTACCGCCTTGGCGCTCTTTCGCATATCGGAGGTGACCTCCTCCTCGGGAACGGAGAAGATCTCGGAGGCGGTTTTGGTGTGAATATCCCGCCCATCAAGAAAATACTGTCTTAAAACGGCGTCGTCGGCAATGTGCGCCAAAAGGCGAAGCTCGATCTGGGAATAGTCTGCATCCACCAAAAGGTAGCCCTCTTTTTCAGCGGTGAAAAATTTTCTCATTTCTCTGCCCAAGGGGGTGCGAACGGGAATGTTCTGCAGGTTCGGCTCTGCAGAGGAAAGGCGCCCCGTGGCAGTGAGGGTCTGCTTGAAGACGGTGTGGATCCGTCCGTCGGGGGCGATCTGATTTAAAAGCCCCTCTACGTAGGTGCTGTGAAGCTTCGTGACGGCGCGGTATTGCAGAACCAGATCGATAATGGGGGAGTGAAAACGCAGCTTTCCCAGGGTCTCCGCATCGGTGGCATAGCCGGTTTTGGTTTTCTTTCCGGGGGGAAGACCCAGTTTTTCAAAGAGAATGCGCCCCAACTGCTTGGGGGAATTGACGGTAAATTCTTCTCCCGCCAAATTGAAGATCTCCTGCTGAAGCTCTTCCGCCGCCTGCTTTAGCATAACGCCGTAGGTTTCGATCCCCAAGCGGGAAACGGCAAAGCCCGCCTTTTCCATTTTGGCCAAAACGTAAGCAAGGGGCAACTCAATATCACGAAAAAGTGCTTCTGCTCCGCTTTCCTTCAGGGCATCGCTGATGCGGGGATAAAGCCTTGCCATCAGAGAGAGGGCAAGGGCGGGGGTTTCCTCAGGATCAGGGGGCGTGTTTTCTTTCAGATACGAGATGGCAAGGCGGGAAAGGCTCATAGCGCTGTCCCGTGAATCCACCACGTAGGCCGCAAGGCTCAAGTCAAATTCAGCCCCAAAGCCCAAAAGGGTACCGAAGGCGGCATCCACCCTGTGCAAATACGCCTTATAATCGCAAAGCACGGGGCGGGCGGCGGTAAGAAAGCCCTTCACGTCGCCGCAAAGGCGTACCGTTTCTCCTTGAGAAAGGGTATAAAAATCGTTTTCGTCGTAGGTAATGAAAAGGGGCTCCTCCCGGATCAGGGAAACATCCTTTTCGGGAATAGGCGCGGCCTCTTCCACGGGCAGATCGAAAATGGAGCCCTGCAGGGGTATTGCTTCTTCCGCCTTGGCTTTAGGCTTCGCTTCCTCCTCCAAATGGAAGGATCTCAGCATTTTGAAAAATTCCAGCTCCACCAAAAGGGGGCGCAGAAGCTCTCTGTCATAGCCTTCCCACCCGTATGGCTCAAGGGAATCCAGCCCCGGAATCTCCCTGCAAATGGTGGCAAGGTAGCGGCTTCGGTAGGCGTCCTCTTTTCCCGCAATGAGCTTTTCACGGGCAGAGGGACCCACGGGTAGGCTTGCGGGATCCTCGTAAACCCCGTCAAGACTGCCTTTTTCCCCAATGAGCTTTAACGCCGTTTTTTCGCCGATCCCGCGGACACCGGGAATGTTATCGCTTGTGTCACCCGCCAGCGCCTTTACGTCGATCATCTGGGCAGGGGTCAGACCAAATTTCTCTCCGATCACTTCAGGGGTGACGGTCTCATCTTTATTGGTGCCTGCCAGGATCAGGGTGACCGCATCGGAGACCAACTGGTAGGAATCCCGATCCCCCGTTACCAGTACGGCGCGGCCTTCTCCCTTTTCTGCCACGCGGGAAAGGGCGCCCAAGATATCGTCTGCTTCAAAGCCCTCCTTTTCCACGATGGAAACACCCAGCGCCGCCGTTGCCCGTTTTAAATAGGGAAGCTGTGCCCGAAGCTCGTCGGGCATAGGCTTGCGGGTGGCCTTGTAGTTTTCGTCGTACAAATGGCGGAAGGTGGGAGCGTGCAGGTCGAAGGCCGCCACGGCAAAATCAGGTTTTACTGCCTCTAAATGCTTTTTTACGATATTGATATAGCCGAAGACAGCGTTTGTGGGGAGCCCCGCACCGGTGGTCAGTGGGCGGATTCCGTAGAACGCCCGATGGAACAGGCTGGAGGCATCCAGAATCAGAATGGTTTTCATCGTAGTAAAAAAAGGGTGAAAACAAAAATTTTCTTTCCCTTATTTCCTTTCTTGACTTCTTCTTTATCATAGCATTCCCCAAGGGAAAAGTCAATAAAACAGCATCGGCACAGTGGGTGAAAAATAAGCGGTTATCAATTGACTTATGAGGTGCTTTTTGTTACAATGATAAAAACAAGGATAAAGGAGTGAATGGACCATTATGATGAAATTGACTTTGGCACGCATCGGCAACAAAAGCACCGTTTGCTATGCGGTAAAGGAGCTTTCCCGCTACTTGAAAGCGGCTGACCCTTCTTTGTTTGTAGAAGAGAGAGTTTACGAGGCTCCCGATTTTACCCTCCCCGGTGTGATCTGGGTGGGGGAAGACGGCTCCGTGGAAAAGAGCGAACTGGATGAGATCCGCATTGACGTGAAGAACGGCAGCGGTTTGATCACCGGCTCCTCCCCCCGCGCGGTACTCATTGCATCTTACCGCTTTTTGAAGGAGATCGGCTTTGCATTTCTCTTCCCCGGTAAGGAAGGCGACGTGATTCCCGATAAAAAGTGGACCGAGGTGGATTTTTGTGTTTCTTTGCGGGAGAAGGCGTCCTACCGCCACAGAAGCGTTTGTATCGAAGGCGCCGTTGCCTACGAGCACGTTTACAATATGATCGATTATCTTCCCAAGGTGGGTATGAACGGATACTTCGTGCAGTTCCACGTTCCCTTCACCTTCTTCGACCGCTTCTATAACCTCTACTATAACCCCAATTTCAAATTCGATACCCCCGTTTCCGTTGAGGACGTAAAGAAAATGTGGAAGGGTCTGGAGGAGGAGATCATTCTTCGAGGCCTGGATTACCACGCAACCGGTCACGGCTGGACTTGCGATCCCTTCGGTGTTGCAGGTGTGGGCTGGACCAAGGAGGAAAACGGTGCGCCCGAATCCATCCGTCCTTATCTGGCAGAGCTGAACGGCATTCGCGATTACCGCAACGGCGTTGCACTGAATACCAACCTTTGCTATTCCAACCCCGAGGCAAGAGAAAAGATGAACAATGCCATCGTGGAATACGTAAAGAAGAATCCTGCCGTAAACTATCTGCATTTCTGGCTGGCAGACGGCACCAACAACCATTGTGAGTGCTCCGAATGCCGGAAGATGCGCCCCTCCGATTGGTACGTGAAGCTTCTCAACGAATTGGATGAAAAGCTCACTGCTGAAGGGCTGGATACCAAGATCGTTTGTTTGATCTACGTGGATCTTCTTTGGGCGCCCGAGGTGGAAAAGATCTGCAACCCCCGGCGCTTCGTTCTGATGTTCGCCCCCATTACTCGCACCTATTCCAACGCCTTCACCGATGGAGACGTGACCCGCAGAGTGGAAACGCCCCCCTATAAGAGAAACCAGAACGTAATGCCCAGATCCGTAGAGGAGAACCTTTCTCACCTTTCCCGCTGGCAGGAGGAGCAGTTGAAGGGATCCGAATCCTTCGACTTTGACTACCACCTGATGTGGGATCACTTCAACGACCCCGGCTATTATGAATGCGCCCGTATTCTTCATAAGGATATGGCAAATCTGGATCAGATCGGTCTTGACGGTATGGTCAGCTGCCAGATCCAGCGCTGCTGCTTCCCCACGGGTCTTCCCATGTACGCGATGGCAAGTGCCCTTTGGAACAAAAAGAGTCGCTTTGAAGACGTGGCAAGAGAGTATTTTGAAACCGCTTACGGTGATTTGGGTCCCAGGATCGAAGCGTATATGGCAACCCTTTCCCGTCTGTTCGATCCCGTTTATTTGAGAAATGAAAGACCTGTTTCCCAGCTGCCTCAGCAGCTTGCCAACCTTGAGGAGGTGAAGAAGGTCATCACCGCCTTCAAGGAAGAGGTGATCCTCCCCAACGAGCACCGCGGCTTTATCTGGAAGAATCTTACCTATCACGCGGATATCTGCCTGCACTTCGCCGATACCTATAAGGTCTTTATGACCACGCTGGATGAGGAAGCGCGCAATGCCGCAAGAGACGAGGTGCTGAACTTTATCTTCGAGATCGAAGAAAACTTCCACACCGTTTTCGACAGCCAGATCTTCCGCCGCATCTTCCCCCGCAGCCTGAAAAAGCTTTCTACGGGGGATACCTCCGTCAACGGTGTTCAGTAAAACAAAAAAACACGTCGGAACTTTGTTTCCGACGTGTTTTTCTGTATCAGGCTTCAGATAGGAAACTTTTTAAGGCGGGCAAACAGCGCATTGCCTCTTTTTGCCCCTCTTCCCAGGCTTCCCGAAGCTTTTGGGGGTCCTTTTCCGTTCGACTGACCGCAAGGGGTGCGGGGGGTGCAATGACGAAGGTTTTCCCCAAGGCTTCTTCCTTCAGAACGTGGGCCGTCTCCCGATTGTAGGTGATATGCCGCTGTGCCATACTGCGGCAAAGAGCAGGGTATTTCCCGTAGCGAAGACACATCAGAAGCTCCGTGTGGCTGGGAGATTTTTTGTAATCTTTTGGCTGGGTGAGGATCACCACATTCTTTTCATATCCGTTTTCTTCCATAAATTCCAAGGGGATGGAAGAGGAGATGCCCCCGTCTAAATACTTCTCCCCATCAACGGTGACCATCCGGGAGACAAGAGGCATAGAAGCGCTGGCGCGGAAGATCTCAAGGATCCGATCCCGATCGCCTACGCAGGGAAAATAAGCGGGCTTCCCCGTTCTAACGGAGGTGCAAACGGCAAAAAAGGGCATCGGGTCCTTTTCCCAGGTCTCCCAATCGAAGGGATCCAATTCAAGGGGGAGCTTGCGGTAGCAAAAATCGGCACCGTACAGATCTCCCGTTTTCAGGAAGGAGGAAAAGCTGCAGTATTCAGGGTGCTTGCAATAACGGGTATTATACCTCAGAACGCGCCCCGCCTGACGGGATTTGAAATTACAGCCGAAAGCGGCACCTGCGCTGACCCCCACGGCACCTTGAAAGGTGATCCCCTGGGAAAGAAAAACGTCCAGCACTCCTGAAGTAAACAGCCCCCGCATGGCGCCACCCTCCAAAACTAAACCGATCCTCATGATCCCGCTCCTTTTTTATTTGATACCTATATTATACGGAAAACGGGAATTATTTTCAAGACACCCGCCACCTCTTCCAAAAATTTCCACAGATTTCGGGATATTAAAAAAAACACTTGACAAAAACGAAACCTTCTGTTATAATTCCAATCTGCAGATGGCCCATTGGTCAAGCGGCTAAGACGCCACCCTCTCAAGGTGGAATCATGGGTTCGATTCCCGTATGGGTCACCAACAAAAAACGCACTTTTGTCTATTGACAAAGGTGCGTTTTTTCAATGATATCCGTTTCTGGCGGAACGGGTGATATACCCTGCGGGTATGATATCTGCTTCGCAGATGATATACGCTTCGCGTATGAAGGAACGGATATTATATCATATTTGCTCCGCAAATATATCATACGGCGGAGCCGTATATCATATCGCGTAAGCGATATATCATTGAAAAAAGCAACGTTTTATGATACAATAACGAAGAAAACCGAATCATAGCATTTTTCAAAAGGGAGAAAATAAATGGGTTCTCCCCAACCGAAGGTTGAATCCTCCTCACTCAACCTACGGTTCGTGTTCTTTTTATTCAAAATGGCTTAAACTGCAAGCGAAAGGAGAGAACGCCGTGGATCAAACAAAGATCGGAAAGTTCATTGCCGGGTGCAGAAAGAGCAGAGGCCTGACTCAAATGCAGCTGGCGGAAAAGCTGAACGTCACCGACAGGGCCGTATCAAAATGGGAAACGGGCAAGGCTTTGCCTGACGTAGCCCTGATGCTTGAGTTGTGTGACTTTTTTGGAATCACAGTAAACGATTTATTATGTGGGGAGGTAGTATCAATGGATCAATATAACAAAGAATTGGAAAACAATCTGCTTGAGGTGATCAGGCAGAAGGAAGAAGCGGATAAGAGAATGCTCAAAATCGAGATCGTTCTGGGCATCATCTCCGTCTTGCCGCTTGCGGCCGCGGCCATAATCGCCGTGCTCGTGCCTATGGAGGAATGGAAGGCGGGGCTGATGGTTGGGCTCAGTCTGCTTCCGCTTTTGATCGCAACGCCCTTTGCCATTAAAATAGAGCAAAAGGCTGGTTATTACGAATGCGGAGCATGCGGACACAGACACGTTCCCCGATACGGCAGTGTGTTTATGGCGATGCATATGGGCAGAACCCGCTATATGCGTTGCCCCGAGTGCGGGAAAAAGTCTTGGCAGAAAAAAGTAATTGCCAAGGAAGAAAAATAATCGGCAGAGCCGTTTTGACCAAGGTTTCTCCTTTACGGAAAAAAGTCACCCGAAAAGGGTGACTTTTTCTTTATCGCAAGGAATCAGGATGGGGGTAAGAAAAGGAGCGGATGCTTCCTTCCTTGAGAAAATAATGGGTGGGAATTTCCCCGGGGGATGCGGGAAAGGTGTCGATGAGGACCAATTTGATCTTCATTTTCTGGGGGATGATGTTCTTTATGTAGACGGCGCAGCCATCGCCTACCTTAACGTCACCCCGCCACTCCGCAAGACCTGCAAGGTTGGGTGCCAGTTCAATGAAGATCCCGTAGCTTTCAATGCTCCGTACGACTCCCACCACCGTTTGCCCCACCTCAAAACGGGCGGCGTTTTCTTCCCAGGTGCCCAAAAGCTCCTTGTGGGTCAGGCAGATCCTGCCGCGCCGCCCTAAGCGCACCTCATCGCGGCATTTAACGGCGCAAAAAATGCGCTGGCCAAGCCGAAAACGGTCCGAGGGGTGAGAAATGCGGGAAACGGAAATGCAGTCGATGGAGATCAAAGAGGTGATACCGCAGCCAATGTCGCAAAAGGCACCGAAGGGCTCAAAGTGAGTGACCTTGGCTTCTAAGATATCCCCGTCCTCCTTGCGGTCCAGATATTCCCGAAGGCACAGATCCTGCGCCTTGCGGCGGGAAAGGAAAACCTGCGGATGCTCCCCGTAGACGATGCGCTCCACTATAAAAACACAGGGCTTGCCCACGCGTGTGATCACACCGATATCACGTATGGGGGCATCCTCCTCGGTGACGGCAACCTCCTCTCTGGGCAGAATGGCGCGAATGCCGCCCAGATCGAACACCAGAGAAAGATCCTTGTCACAGAGGGTGCTTTTGGCTTCCAGCAGGGTGCCTTCTGCCATTGCCTTTTCCAGCCCCGCAAGGGAAGAAAGGGCCTTTTGGTTTTCCGGGGTCAGATAAAGGGATCCCTCGGGGAAAAATTCATTCATGCTTCTCCTCCAGCTTTTTACTTTTTTTCTTTATTCTATGAGGGAGGAGAGGGGAATATGTCCTCGCCTTTCAGGAGCCGCCGCAGGGCGGCTTCTTTGTTGGAGCGGGGCAGAACGTGGAGCACGTGTCCCTCCCAATAAAAGGAGGCGGTGTATTCCGCCATCCGCGAAACCATCCTTGCCGCCGCTTCTTCATTTTGAAACCAAACGTGGAGCTCTTCCAAAAAACCACCCCGTAATCATCCTATGCAATTTGGCAAAAAATATGCAAAAAAATACCCGAAGCCATTTTGCTTCGGGTATTGAACCGTTATGCCGCAGGTGCGGGGGCAGGTGCCGGAATGGTGCCCGGATCAACGGGGGCGCATTCCGCTTCACCGTGGAACTGCATAGCGGGGGCAACATCTTCCCGGAAGGTGAGAACATTTGCCGCCAGAGGAACGGATTGGGCAAAGGTAAAGCAGTTCATTTTATCGGAATAAAAATCAATGGGGAGGTAGAGAACGTCGTCCTTTAAAAAGACCTTTTCCTTCAGGCTGACCCGCTGGCCGTTGATAATGGCGGCGGTGGTATCCAAAAAGAAGGTGGCGTATTCCCCGGATTCGCAGATGAGGAAGGAGCGGGTCTTGTAATCCCCGAATTGGCTGATGGCCATATAGGCCTCCAGTTCTGTGACGGGCATATAGACCTTGCCGCCGAAGCTGGATTCCTCTACCGTCAGGGTCTTATCCTCCTGGCGCTCACCCTCTGTGAAGATCATCAGAGGCATGGCTTCTTCGTTTCCGTCAGGGCGGGTGGCGATGCTGATCCCTACCCAGCACCAGTATAAAATGGCGAAGGCGAGGCCTACGCGCAGGGAGACCTGAAAGAGATATTTTCTTCGTTCACGGCGGAGCTTCTTCTGCAAAAGGGCGTTTTCTCTTGCGATTCTCGCCCGTTCACGGCGCCGTGCTTCCAGCCGACGCTTTTCCTCAAGAGAGAGGGGCTTTTTCCCCTGCGCAGGGTTTTGCGCTTTGGGATTTTGCCGCTTTACGCGGTACTGTTCTTCCTTTTGGGGCATTTTCGTCTCCTTTCTCGGTGAGGAATGATTCCTTTAATATTAGTATAGCACAGGGCGAGGCGCTTCGTAAAGTGCAAACGAAAATTTTATTTTTTCAAAGCCGTCAGGGAGGGAACGCTCCCTTCGTAATGTACCGCTTTGACACCGCTTTGCTCCAAGGCGCCTTCCGATGCTTCCTCAAGGGTCAGGGGTAAGGTAAGGGTCTCCACGTCCTTTCCGTCAAAGGCGGAAGAAAGAAAACGCACCTCTGCGGGGATCACGGGGGCGGGATCGTTTCCGTTGTAGCGAAGGAGCACCCCTTGCCCTGCGATCACCCACTCCTCGGTGAGGCTCTCCAGCCAAGCCGTCTCGCGGAAGGCGGCGGTGCCTACGGTTTTGATTCCTTGGGGAAGGGTAAACTGCAGAGCAGTGTTGTTGCAACGCCAGAAGGCAAAGTCACCTACGTGGCAGAGGCTTTGGGGAAGGGAGATCTCTTCCAGTGCGGGCAGATCTCCAAAGGCCTCGTCGTCAACGGTGTGGATCCCTTCCTCCAGAACTACCTTTTTTAAGGAGCGGCAGCTGTAAAAGGCACCGACGGGAACGGTTCCTATTCCTGCGGGCAGGGTCACTTCTCCCAGACGAACGCAGTTGGCAAAGGCTTCCTCACCCATAGAACAAAGGCTTGCGGGGAGAGCGATGCCGGTCAGCTGGGAATGCTCGAAGGCGCGTGCGCCCAGATGCTTCAGCCCACGGGGTAAAACCACGGAGGTGAAGGAGGCGTTTTGGAATACCCCGTCCTCAATGGCGACCACGGTGTATTCCCCCATCTTGTCGGGAAGGGCCAGAGAGGAGGCGTTGTAAACCTCGGAGTCTGCCATGGTAATATGGCAGGTGTAATCGTTATAAAGGGTGTAGAAGATACCGTCTACGTCGGCGGAGCGCACTACCTCCCGATCCTCGGGGGCAACGGTGGGCGGCGTGAAAAGGGGCTCGGGGCTTTCCTTTACACAGCCCGTGAGAAGAATGAGGCAGGCGGCCAAAAAAAGAATCAGGCTTTTTTTCATAGGGAATCCTTTCGTTTCATTTTCCATACTCTATCATAACCCAAGAAAGGGAAGAAGTAAAGAGAAAAATCAAAAGAAACGGGCGGGGTGACCCCGCCCGAAATAAATATTGCTTTTTATTGGAACTGACTGCGGTAAAGCTCTGCGTAAAAGCCGTTTTGCTTCAAAAGCTCCTTGTGACTGCCGGTTTCAATGACGTCACCGTCTTTGACCACCATGATCATATCCGCACCGCGAATGGTGGAAAGGCGGTGGGCAATGACAAAGCAGGTCTTGCCCTCCATCAGCTTTAGCATCGCTTTTTCGATCTTGATCTCCGTTCGGGTATCCACGTTGCTGGTGGCTTCGTCCAAGATCAGCATTTTGGCGTGGCTGAGCATACTGCGGGCAATGGTAAGAAGCTGCTTTTGCCCCTTGGAGATGCCGCTACCTCCGTCCTCCAGTCGGGTATCGTAACCCTTGGGGAGGGAGAGAATGAATTTGTGAATGCCCGCATCCTTGGCGGCCTGCTCGATCTCTTCACGGGTGGCGCTTTCCGCACCGTAGGCGATGTTCTCCGCCACGGTCCCGCCCATCAGCCAAGTTTCCTGAAGCACCATAGTCCAGGCCTTCCGCAGATCTTCTCTGCGGATCTCGTCAAGGGGCACTCCGTCTAAAAGGATCCGCCCCTCCTGAGGATCGTAAAAGCGCATCAGAAGGTTTACGATGGTGGTCTTACCGCCGCCTGTGGGACCTACGATGGCAACGGTCTTGCCCGCGGGCACCTTCAGGGAAAGATCGTGAATGATGATCTTTTCGGGATCGTAGCCGAAGCGCACGTTTTGAAATTCGATCTCGCCCTTTACCTCGTCAAGCACTGCGGCATTGGGTGCATCCGGCCTTTCGGGGTCTTCATCCATCAGGCAGAATACCCGCTCTGCGGCGCTTCTGAGGCTTTGAATGTCTGCCAATATGTTGGAAAACTCGTTAATGGGTCCGGAGAATCTTCTGCCGTAGAGAATAAAGGAGGAAATATTGCCGAGAGTCATACTTCCCGCCACGAACAAACAGGCCCCTGCCACGCTGATAATGGAAATGGAAAGGTTGTTGATGAAGTTGACGGAAGGACCCATACTGGCTGCCTGATAATCTGCGGCGAAGGTGGCATCGGAGGCATCCTCGTTGCAATCGTCGTAGCGCTTTGAAAATACTGCTTCCTTGCCGTAGGCTTTGATGGTTCCTGAGCCTGAAAGGATCTCCTCTGTAAAGCCGCTGAGGCGCCCCAATTCCGCACTGCGTTTTCGGAACAGAGGTCTTACAAGCTTTGAGCGCCGAACGGTAACGAAAACGGAAAGGGGCAGGGTCACCAGAAACACCAGCAGCATCTGCCAGGAGATGGTGAGCATCATAATAAAGGCGCCGCTTACGGTGATCAGAGAGGTGAAGATCTGCAGAAGATCTCCCGTAAGGGAGGTGTTGATGGTATCGATATCGTAGGAGAGGCGGCTGATCACATCGCCTGCCTGAAGCTTATCAAAATACCCTACGGGCAGGGTCAGAAGCTTATCGTATACCTCCTTGCGCAGTCTTCTGGTGATCTTCTGGGAATACTTCGTCATCACCACCGAAAGGGTATAGGATAAAACGGCGGAGGCGAGATAACAAAGGATCATCAAAAAACAGTAATGGAATACCGCTTCAAAGTTTACGTTTGAAAGGCCCGTGGCCGTGTCGAAATCAATGGCGTCAATGGCCTTGCCCGAAAGATCGGGACCCACCAGCGCCAGAACGTTGGAGGTGAAAACCAAAAGGAGGGAAAGGACCAAAAGCCAGCCGAAGCGGAAGAGATATTTTCCCAAGCGAAGAAAAACGTTGGGGCCTTCGTAGTGAACGTGGGCGTGCTCCTTTGCACGGTAACGATCGTCACGCCGCATACCGCCGAATTTGCCGTTCATGCCATCACCTCCCCCATCTGTGAATGGGCGATCTCCCCGTAAACGGGGCAGTTCTCCATCAGTTCGGTATCGGTGCCCTTGCCCACTACCTCGCCGTGCTCCAGAACCAGGATCAGATCAGCGTGGCGAATGGAGCTGATGCGCTGTGCCACCAGAATGCAGGTGGCATCGCCGTGCTCTTCGCGAATGGCGCGGCGCAGGGCGGCGTCGGTCTTATAGTCCAGCGCAGAGGAGGCGTCGTCCAGGATCAGGATCTCAGGATTTCCCGCCAATGCGCGGGAGATGAGAATGCGCTGGCGCTGTCCGCCGGAAAGATTGGCGCCTGCGGTGGCAAGGTCGTATTCCAAGCCGGATTTCTCAAGGATAAAGGAATCCGCCTGGGCGCTGACGGTGGCGCGCTCCAAGGCTTCATCGGAAAGGGCTCTGCCAAAGAGAATGTTTTCCTTCAGGGTATCGGCCATGAGAAAATCGTTCTGGAAGACTACGCCGAATTTTGCCTTCAACTCTGCCCGTGGGATGGTGCGAAGGTCTCTGCCTTCCAGCAGAATGGTGCCCTCATCAGGGTCGTAAAAGCGCAGGAGCAGCTGGATCAGCGTGGTCTTGCCCGCACCGGTGCCACCGATGATGCCGAGGGTCTGTCCTTTTTCCAAAGTGAAGGAAAGGTGCTCCAAAGCGGGCACGTTTTTGTTATAGGAAAAGGTAACGTCACGAAATTCCAGATAAGGAGCCTTTTCGGCGGGGGCTTCTTCGGTCAGAACGGGAAGATCCTCACCCAGAGCAAAGACCTCACTGATACGCTCTGCACTGGCGGCGCCCTTGGTGCAGATGGTGAAAATGCGCGTCAGGATCAGGGTGGCGTTCAGAATAATGGAAAAATAAGACATAAAGGAGATGATCTGCCCGGGGGTGGTAAAGCCCCGATGTACCCGCCAGGCGCCCAGCGCTACCACGGCGGTCATACCTAAATTCAAAAATACGTTGATCACGGGGCGGGTCACGGACATGGTGATGTTGGCAGTCTCTTCACTGTGGCTGAGGGTTTGGTTGATGGTTCCAAAGGCTTCCCTTTCGTAAGGGATCTTGGAGAGGGCCTTGATCACGCGGATGCCCGTGAAGGTATCGCGCAGCTTTTCCACCATAGCATCCACGCGGTTTTGCTTATCCTTGAACAGGCGAACGCCCTTTCGGGATACGAAGGTGACCACCCAGGCAAGCAGGGGGAGAAGTACCACAAAGGAGAGGGACAGCACCGGCTCGATGGAAAGAGTCACCACGATGCCGCCGATGAGAAGAATGGGTGCCCGAAGCCCGGCGCGAAGCACCACGTTAAGCATAGAATGAACGGCGTAGGCATCGCTGGACATTCTGGATACCAGCGAGGGAACGGTGAGCTTATCGGTCTGGGATGCGGAAAGGGAAAGGATCTTTCGAAACAGATCGCTGCGAATGTTTTTGATCACGTCGCGGGCGAAGCGGGAGGTGCGGCGGTTTGCCACCACGTTCCCCACCAAAGCAATGACGGCGCACAGGATCATCAGGCTTCCCCAAAGGAAGACGCCCCTCAGATTATCCTTGGTGCAATGGGGCACCACTTCGTCTAAAATGTAACCTAAAAGGTAGGGAATGAACAGATCCATCACGGTGCCTACCGTTTTGATCACGAGGGTGATAAAGGTATAAAAGGCGTAGGGCTTGCAGTAAGAAAAAACGGTTTTCATTTTTCTCGGATCGCCTCCTTTGCCTTTTTGCAGATCTTTTGGCAAAGCTCGTCAAGAAGGACTCGTTCTTCAGGGGTAAGCTCTGCCGTGATGATGGAAAAGTATTCTCTGCTGGTTTCTAAAATGGCGGGTAGCAGAGCCTCGCCCGCCGAGGTGGCGAAAACCTGCATGCTCCGCTTATCCCGAGGGCTTCTTTCCTGCCGCACCAGTCCCGCTTTCTCCAAGGCGGCTACCTGCCTTGAAACGCTGGATTTGTTAAACACCAGCTTTTCTGCCAGCTCATCCTGACTGATGCCGGGTTGTTGAATGATGGCCCGCAGGTACAGGCTTTGGTTGCCTGCCAAGCCGAATTGACCCAGCCGCTGTTCCTTAAATAAGGTGTAAGCGCGGACCGTTTGGCTGATGGAACGCATAATGCCCATAGCAAAACTCCTTTCATCTTCAAATCGTTGCAATTGCAACCGTTGCTTTTGCAACAATTTTACATAGGCGTTTTCTATCTGTCAAGTGTTTTTGGAATAAAACTGCGGAAAACAGCGCAAAAAAAGAAATAATCGGCAAAAAGTTGACAAAATGTGAACGGTTTGGTAAAATGGTTCATCTATTCTATTTAACTTGGAGGATTTATTATGCTGAGACCCAAGAAGCTTCTGGTCTGTCTTCTGGTTTTCGTGCTCCTTACCTCTCTGCTGGGGCTTTCCGTTTATGCAGAAGGGGAGACCGTTACCGCTGAAGATGAGACCGGCGTAACCGAAACCGTGACCGCCGAGCCTTCCGAAGAGGAAGAGCTTGACGAGTCGGAGGGTGAAGAAGAGCTTGACGAGTCGGAGGGTGAAGAAGAGGGAAGCGGTGCTCCCTCGGCAAATACCAACTCCCCCTTTTCCGTCGGCGACGAGGAATACAACCTGGGCGGAACTCTGGTCCGTACCGAAATGACCAAGACCGACGAATACGAATCGGCTTCCAACTACCTTGATAACTATGAAGACAATATGCAGGGCGACCCTGATTTTGACGCCCACGCCAAAAAGGCCATCGAGTTGGTGCGTGAGAGCGTTCCCGCTTACGCAACCTTCTGGTCTCTGCTCCCCGCCGTCATCGCCATTGCTCTGGCGCTGATCACCAAAGAGGTATATTCCTCTCTGTTCGTGGGTATTTTGGCAGGCGGTGCCATTTACGCAGGCTTCAATTTTGAAACCACCGTGACCCACGTATTCAGCGATGGCTTCGTAGCCAGCGCCGCAGATTCCTACAATATGGGTATTCTGGTGTTCCTCGTTATGCTGGGCGCGCTGGTTGCCATGATGAACAAGGCAGGCGGTTCCGCCGCCTTCGGCAGATGGGCCGCAAAGCACATCAAGTCCCGCGTGGGTGCGCAGCTCGCTACCATCGTTTTAGGCTGCCTGATCTTTATCGACGACTATTTCAACTGTCTCACCGTGGGCTCCGTTATGCGTCCCGTTACCGATAAGAACAAGATCTCCCGTGCAAAGCTGGCATATTTGATCGATGCCACCGCCGCACCGGTTTGTATCATCGCTCCCATCTCCTCCTGGGCAGCCGCCGTAGCAGGCTTTGCACAGGGCGAGGGTCCTATGAGCGGTATCTCTCTGTTCGTTCGTGCCATTCCCTTTAACTTCTACGCTATTCTCACCATCGTGATGATGCTGATGCTTACCTTTACCCGCTTTGACTACGGCCCCATGGTGAAGCACGAAAAGAACGCCGTGGAAAAGGGCGATCTGTTCACCTTCGGCGGCGAGGAATTTCTCTCCTCCACGGATGATGAAGCAAAGGCCAACCCCAAGGGCACCGTGTTTGACCTGGTGATTCCCGTGGTGTTCCTGATCTTTGCCTGCGTCATCGGTATGGTCTACTCCGGCGGTTACTTTACCGACGGTGCCGAAGGCCACGGCAACTTCGTCATCGCTTTCTCCAATTCCGATGCTTCCGTCGGTCTGGTGTATGGCTCCTTTATTACCGTGATCTTTGCGGTGATCTACTTCCTTTGCAGAAGAGTGCTTTCCTTTAAGTCCATTATGGAATCCGTTCCCGAGGGCTTCAAGGCAATGGTACCCGCTATTATGATCCTGGTTTGTGCTTGGACCCTGAAGGCTATGACCGATTCTCTCGGTGCCAAGATCTTCATTTCGGGTCTTGTAAAAGGCAGTGCCGCCGGCTTCCAGGCATTCCTGCCCGCTATCATCTTCCTCATTGCAGTGGGTCTCTCTTTTGCTACCGGTACTTCCTGGGGCACCTTCGGTATTCTCATCCCCATCGTGCTCTCCGTCTTCGGCGGTGTTGACGGCAACCTGACCATCGTTGCCATTTCCGCTTGTATGGCCGGCGCCGTTTGCGGCGACCATTGCAGCCCCATTTCCGATACCACCATTATGGCCTCCGCAGGAAGCCAGTCCAATCACCTGAACCACGTTTCCACCCAGCTTCCCTATGCACTCACCGTTGCGGCCGTTTCCTTCGTAACGTACGTCATCGCAGGCTTCGTTCCCAACGCCTGGATCGCGCTGCCCGTGGGCATCGTGCTGATGGTAGGAACCCTTCTTGTGATCCGCCGCTTTGCAGTCAAGAGCAAATAAAGCTTGTTTTTCCACCCGCCGATCTTTGGATCGGCGGGTATTTTTTTGTTGACGGCATTGGGCGCCCGTGGTACAATGAAGATAGCAAAATGCAAAGGAGAAAGCCTATGAAAATTAAAGTAAAAAGACTGTTCCCCGAAGCCAAGCTTCCCACCTACGGCTCGGATTCTGCCGTTGGTGCGGATCTGTATGCCGCAGAGCCGGAAGGGGTGGAGATCGCCCCCGGTGAAACGGTGTTGATCCATACGGGTATTGCCTTGGAGATCCCTCAAGGCTACGGCGGTTTTTTGTATGCCAGAAGCGGCCTTGCTACCAAAAAAGGTCTGGCTCCTGCCAATAAGGTGGGGGTGATCGACCCGGATTATCGGGGTGAAGTGATGGTGGCTCTTTACAATCAATCCTCCGAGGTGCGCTGCGTAGAGCCGGGGGAGCGGATCGCACAGCTGGTGATCGCGCCCTTTGTTCGCGGGGAATTTTCGCTTTCGGAAGAGCTGGGCGAAACAGCCCGTGGTGCAGGTGGCTTCGGCAGTACGGGGACCCGTTGAACCGGCAGAGCCCACACCTTCGCAAGGTGGACAATTTATGAACGAAATATTTGTTCTTTTTCAACAAACTGTTATTTTTGCTTTTAAGAAATTGGAGATTTTTTGCACAAAAGGCTCGTTTTGAAAAAAACTATTGTCAACTTGACCTTTTTGTGATAAAATAATGTAACCCTAAAATAGGGGAAAATCAAAAATATTATGTAAGGAGATGCACAAAAAATGAAAGCAACCAAGATCCTTTCCTTGATCCTGGCTCTCATCATGCTTTGCTCTTGCTTCCTCGTAGCCTGCGGCGGCGAAGAAGATAAGGACAAGGTCGGTGGCGAGGTTTCTCTCAACACCAACGAAGTTGATGAATCCAAGGTCCTGGACCTGCCCAAGCTGGGTGCAAGCGGCTTTAACGGTCACGAATTCCGTTTCGTTTCCAGAAAAGTAAACCACGTTCAGCTTCTGACCCACGAGATCTACGCCGAGTCTCTCACCGGTGATAAGATCAACGACGCAGTTTTCACCCGTAACTCTCAGATCGAAAAAGAGTACAATTGTAAGATCGTGGAAGAGCAGATCGCTTCCCCCGCTTCTTCTGCAAAAGAACCCCTGATCGCAGGTGAGTACTATGCAGACCTTCTCTTTGACGAAGCAAGACTTCTCAGAGGCCTTGCCGGTCAGAACCTTCTGGTTGACCTTTCCATTCTGGAAAATATGAACCTGGAGAAGGCTTGGTACGATAAGAACTCCCTGAACGGTATGAACATCGGTAAGAAGGTATTCTTTATCGTTGGTGATGCTGCTACTATGGACGACAGAGCCTCCTGGATCCTGTGGTTCAACAAGGACCATATGGAAGAATACGATGCCGATATCGACCTTTACGATGAGGTTCGCAAGGGAAAGTGGACCATCGACCGTTTGTACGAGCTGATGGTATCCACTGCAAAGGACCTGAACGGTGACGGCTTCCTGATGCCCGGTGAGGACCGTATGGGTTACATCTCCGAGCGTTACTGCAACTTCGGCCATGTGTTGGCCTGCGGCATTACCATGGGTACCGTTGACGACTCCGGCACCTGGGTCATCCCCACCACTCCCAAGCAGGAGCTGGTTGACGCGTGGGCCGCTCTGAGACCTCTGCTCACCTCTCCCGCCCGTGAAGTTTCCGCTAAGATCGACCGCTTTACCAAGGGTCTGGGTACCTTCTATTCCGGTAACCTGGGTACTGCCTTTGATCTGGGTGATTCCACCTACAGAATCGGCGCACTTCCCATGCCCAAGCTCAACGAGGAGCAGAAGGAATATAAGACCGGCGTTTACTACTCTCAGCTTTGCACTTATGCCATTCCCAACACGGTAGAAGGCGCTGAGGACTGGGCAACCAACGGGTTCTCCTCCGGTGTTGAACAGGTTGCTTACTTCTTCGAAGTATTCTCCTACTATTCTATGAACCTTCTCACCCCTGCTTTCTACAACCAGGTGCTTTTGAAGCAGGTTGCTTCCGATCCCGAATCTGCCGAAATGATCGAGATCGCAATGGAGCATAAGGTATACGACCCCATCGCAGGCTATAACTTCGGTGGTATCAACGTTTATTCACACGTTGGTTCCAACAACCAGAACGGCATTCCCGGTACGGACGTGAACTACGATACTCTGGTTTCCTCTTACGAAGCCAAGGTTGCTGCAGCCCGTAAGGCGCTTCAGCAGTATATCGAGTACACCGACTTCCAGGGTACCGACTTGGCGTAAATCGCTTTTTTACAGAACAGCACGGATCTTCCGTGCTGTTCTTTTTTGTTACAAGATTGAAAGAATAAAAGATGAATATTTTGCTATGACGGGCTGCTTTTGTTAAAATGATCTAAAATTCTATTCCTGTAGCAAATAAAATGTGGTAAAATGTACTTAAGCCAATTGGTTTGGAACAATAAACACAAGGAGAAAAACAATGAAAGCAACCAAGATCCTTTCCCTGATCCTTGCGCTTATGATGCTTTGCTCCTGCCTTCTTGCGGCCTGCGGCGGCGAAGAAGAAAAGGGCGAGGTCGGCGGCGAGGTTTCCCTCAACACCAACGAGATTGATGAATCCAAGGTCCTGGATCTGCCCAAACTGGGTGCGAACGGATTTAACGGCCACGAATTTCGTTTTGTTTCCAGAAAAGTAAACCACGATTCCTTGAAAACCTACGAGATCTACGCCGAGTCCCTTACCGGTGATAAGGTCAACGACGCGGTTTTCACCCGTAACTCACAGATCGAAAAAGAGTACAACTGCAAGATCGTGGAGGAGCAGGTCAGTTCCCCTGCATCCTCTGCTATGGAACCCTTGGTTGCGGGCGAGTATTATGCAGATATTCTGTTTGACGAGGCAAGACTTCTCAGGAGCCTTGCAGGTAAGAATTTGCTTGTAGATCTTTCCCTGCCGGAAAATATGAATCTGGAGAAGGCCTGGTACGATAAAAACTCCCTGAGCGGTATGAACATCGGCAAAAAGGTATTCTTTATCGTTGGGGATGCCGCAACTTTGGATGATCGATGTGCATGGATCATGTGGTTTAACAAAGATCACATGGAAGAATACGATGCCGACATCGACCTTTACGATGAGGTTCGCAAGGGAAAGTGGACCATTGACCGTCTGTACGAATTGATGGTAGCTACCGCAAAGGATCTGAACGGTGACGGTTACCTGATGCCCGGCGAAGATCGCTTCGGTTACATTGCCGAGCGGTACGGCAACTTCGGCCACGTGCTGTCCTGCGGTGTTACCATTGGTAACGTTGATGATTCCGGCACCTGGGTCATTCCTACCACACCCAAGCAGGAGCTGATTGACGCATGGGCTGCTCTGAAGCCTGTTCTTACCTCTCCCGCTCGTTTCCTTTCTTCCAATATCGAATATTTTACCAAGGGCCTTGGCACCTTCTATTCTGCCGGCATCGGCTCCGCCCTTTCTCTGGGGAATTCTACCTACAGAATCGGTGCGCTTCCTATGCCTAAGCAAAACGAGGAACAAGAACATTATTTGTCCGGCGTCGGTTATTCTCAGCTTTGTGCATACTCCATTCCCACTACGGTAGAGGGGGCCGAGGACTGGGCAGTCAACGGCTTTAGCTCCGGCGTTGAGCAGGTTGCCTATTTCTTTGAAGTATTTTCTTACTATTCTATGAATCTTCTGACCCCCGCTTTCTATAATCAGGTGCTTTTGAAGCAGGTGGTTACGGATCCCGAATCCGCCGAAATGATCGAGATCGCAATGCAGCACAAGGTATACGACCCCATCGCAGGCTATAACTTCGGTGGTATCAACGTTTATTCACACGTTGGCTCCAACCATCAGAACGGGATTCCCGGTACGGACGTGAACTACGATACCCTGGTCTCCTCTTACGAAGCCAAGGTGGCTGCCGCTCGCAAGGCGCTCCAGCAGTACATCGAATTCACCGACTATATTGGAACCGATATGATCTAAAACTCTTGTTTACAGGGCAGTGCGGATTTTCCGCACTGCCCATTTTCTTTCATTTTTACAGAAGGGAAAAAGTGCTTTTCTTTGAATAATTAAGGCTTATTTCCGAAAATTGAGCCGATTTTGTGAAAATGCACAAAAGGAAAAGAACCAAATCGTATAAGTCGTTAAAAATTATTTCGAGTTTGTAAATAGTCCGAAATTCCGTTCCAAAAGAAAAAATCTTGTGCTAAAATGTATTTGCCCTCGTTTCGGGGGAAAAACAACGTAAGGAGAAAAACAAATGAAAGCAACTAAGATCCTTTCCCTGATCCTTGCTGCAATCATGCTCTGTTCCTGCTTCCTCGTAGCCTGTGGCGGCGATGATGGCAAGAAGGGCGACGGCGGTGAAGTTATCCTCAACACCAACGAAGTCGACCAGAGCAAGGTTTTGGATCTGGAGAAGAAGACATTCAACGGCCACGAATTCCGTTTTATGTCCAGAAAGACCAGCCACTATCACCTTGACACCCACGAGATCTACGCTGAAGAGCTCACTGGTGACAAGCTGAACGACGCTGTCTTTACCCGTAACGCTCAGCTGGAAAAGGAATACAACTGCAAGATCACCGAAGAGAAGACCTCTTCTCCCGCATCTGCAGCCCGTGAGCCTTTGATGGCAGGCGAATACGTCGCAGACTTCCTGTTCGACGAAGCAAGACTTCTGAGAAACCTTGCTGCCAGCAACCTGCTTGCTGACGTTGCAAAGTGCGAAAACGTAAACTTGGAGAAGGCTTGGTACGATGAAAACGGTCTTAACGGCCTGAACATCGGCGGTAAGGTATTCTTCGTGGTTGGTGACGCCGCTTGTCTTGACGACATCGCTTCCTACATTATGAGATTCAACCGTGACTTCGTTGAAGAGTACGATGCTGACATCGACCTCTATGATGAAGTTCGCAAGGGTAAGTGGACCATTGACCGTCTGTACGAGTTGATGAACGCTACCGCAAAAGACCTGAACGGTGACGGCTTCCTGATGCCCAACGAAGACCGTTTCGGTTACAACGCTGAAAGAGCCGTTAACTGGGCTCACGTTGCTGCTTGCGGCGTGACCGTATCCACCATGGACGACTCCGGCAACTATGACATCCCCTTGTCTCCCAAGCAGGAGCTGGTTGATGCATGGGCTGCTTTGAAGCCTGTTCTGACCGCTTCTACCCGTCTGAACGATGACGGCGGTCTCAATGAAGGTCTCTGCGTGTTCTACTGCTGTAACACCGGTTCTCTTCTGAATTCCAGCGAATCCACGTACGACCTGGGCGTTCTTCCTCTGCCCAAGCTCAACGAGGATCAGGATAAGTACTACACCACTGTGTACTTCTCTCAGCTTTGCTCTTACTGCATCCCCAACACCGCCAACAACGCTGAAGACTATGCAACCAACGGTTTCACCTCCGGTGTTGAACAGGCAGCATACTTCCTGGAAGTATTCTCCTACTACTCCATGAACATTCTCACCCCTGCTTTCTACAACCAGGTAATCCTGAAGCAGTCTGTTCGTGACCTTGAGTCTGCAGAAATGGTTGAGATCGCTCTGGAAAACAAGATCTATGACCCCGTTATCGGTTACTCCTTCGGCGGTATGAACATCTTCTCCGCAGTTGGTTCTGCTAACCAGAACGGCATTCCCGGTACTGACGTTAACTATGATACGCTGGTTTCTTCTTACGAAGCTAAGGTTGCTGCAGCTCGTAAGGCTCTGACCAACTATCTGAACTACATCAACACCGAGTCCCTGTAATCAAAGGATCAAAAACTCCTCCGCTTCGGCGGGGGAGTTTTTTTGTGCAAAAAAATCCCGGCTTTGTAGCAAAGCCGGGATCGGATCAGTTAGAAGGAACGGTTTTTCTTTTTTGCCTGTATTCGGAAGGAGAAAGGCCGTGTGCAAGGCGGAAGGCGCGATTAAAGCTTCGAATGGAGCCGAAGCCTGCAATATTTGCGATCTGCGTTACGGAAAGGTCGCTTTCCTCTAAAAGGCGGGTGGCTTCTTCCAGCCTCATTCCGTTACAATATGCGGGTAGAGAGGTGTGAAAGGTTTCGGAAAAAACGTGAGAAATGGTACTTTCGCTGATTCCCAACGCGCGTGCCAGTGCCTTGCGGCTTACGTTCTCACCGCTATGAGCAGAGAGATAGGCAAGGATCTCGTGCAGGGTGCTTTTACTGTGCTCTTGCCGCTGTGTTGTGGGGAACAAAGATAAAAATTTGCCTGCCAAAATGCGGCAATATCCTTTTTTTACCTCTTCGCCGCAGCTGCCACTTTCCTCTGCTGCCAAAGGAAAAATATCCTGCAGGCGCGTTTGTTCCCAAGAGCCCATTGGCAAAACAGGGTTTACGGGCATTCGATCAGCTAAAACACAGTGAAAAGGATTCAGATCCTCCCAAGTAAGAATGGCAAGAAAGCCCTTTGCTTCGTTGCTGTCAAAAAAAGTGTGAATGAAGTGGGGAAAAATAATGAATAGATCACCGGCTTGAAGATGAAAGGCCTTTCCCTCAATGGCAAGGGTGCCTGATCCTTCCTTCAGCCAGCCGATCTCCAATGCATTGTGCAGGTGCGGGGCGTAATCTAAGGTGGAAAAGGCAGAAATGCGGCTTATTTTTTTATCCTGATAAAAGGGCTGCATACAGGCACTCCTTTCGTTTTTTTATATTATACCTGCATTTCCCGATATTTTCAACAACGGAAGCGCTTGTTTACAAAAAAAGCATTGTCTTTTTTTGATCTATGTGGTAAAATGGCTACGCTTGCAGTACTATGGAGTATCAAGCTGAAAAATACAGAAAAGAGGAAAATTTCATTGGAAAAACACGAAGATTTTGTACTTTTGATGGAAGAACCCAAGGTTAGTGAAGAACTACCGAAGGCGGATAAGCCAAAAAAGGAAAAAAAGCAAAAAAAGAAGAGCAGAAAGAAGATTTGGCTTCGAGTGCTTCTTTCCGTTTTTACGCTTTTAGCGTGTATCGTGATCACGGCAGTTCTTGCCTGCCAGATCCTTTTAAACGGCCCCAGCCCCACGATGCGTGATGCGTTGGTGCTTTCCGCCAAGCAGGCCAGCGCCACCAAATGGCTGCCAGGCCTCTTTCTACCGGAGGAGCTGGTGCACCGGATCGAGGAGAGCAGTAAGACCGTAACCTACGACGTGATCTCAATGGAGAGTGTTACGCCCCCTTCTCAGGAGGAAGAGGTGGACGAATGGGCAGATGCCATTGACGGGATCCGTTTTATCAACATTACAAAACCCGCCTTCAAGGCGTACCTTCTGATGGTGAAGGATCCCACCCGTGTTTTCGTTGGCACCTCCAGCGATTTCCAGTCGGGTAAGTCAGGCAGCCGTATTTTTGATATTGTCAATGAATACGGTGCCGTTGCAGCTATCAACGGAGGCGAATTTCCCGACACGGGCGGAATCGGTTCCGGTGCTACCCCCATCGGCATTACCTTTGCAGGGGGCAAAATGGTCTGGTCAGGCCCCACAAACCGTAGCTTTGTGGGCTTTACGGCAGATAACCGTCTGGTGGCCTCGGAAGGTATGACCCAGGCCCGTGCTAAGGAGCTTGGCATTCGTGACGGCGTTTGCTTCCAAAGCGGTAACTGCTTGATCTCCAACGACGGCACGAATATGACTCTCCACTATTCCGACGGTGATACCGGCCGTGCACAGCGCACAGCCATCGGTCAACGGGCGGACGGAACGGTGCTCCTTCTGGTTACCGACGGAAGAACCGCTTCCAGTATCGGCGCAACCCACAACGAGTTGATCAGCCTGATGCTGGAATACGGCGCAGTGGTTGCAGGAAAGCTGGATGGCGGAAGCTCCGCAATGATGTACTATCGGGATTATTATAACCTTTACAATTACGATATGTCAAAGCTTGACGAATATCAGCGCCGCGGACTTGTTAACAGCTATAAGGCCTTTACCGAGCCCCGCAGATTGCCCACTTATTTTCTTGTAGGGGAGGCGAAATAAATGACACAGAAAAAACGTTCTTTTCCCATTTTTTGGTGTATTTACGCACTCCTGCTTATAGCTTTTGTGGCGTTTCTTTACTGGGGAGCAGGGGAATTAAAAGCATATCTTACCGCATTTGAAAACAGCCAGCCCATACATTTGGCCGAAAGTGTGTTTCAGGAATACTTCACCGGAGATTCACTGGTTCCCGCCTTGGAGAAATCAGGCTATGAGCCGGGTGAATACGAATCTCTGGAGGCACCGGCTGCCGTTTTGAAGGCAATGCAGGAGGGCAAGGATATCTCCTATTATTCCGCTTCCGTTTTGGGAGATGAGGTGCGTTACAACGTGGTCCTGACCGATCAGGTGCAGGAAAGCGAAACGGAAACCAACGATGAGATCAAGGTGCAGGGCATTCCCTCCACCAAGCTTGCCACCATTTACCTGAACAAAAGGGAAGAAGCGGATGAATACGGCTTCCGCGGCTATGAATTTACCAAGCTTGAAATGTTCGTCAAGCCCGAAAAAAGCGTGAAGGTAACGGCGCCTTCTACCTCAAAGCTGACCATCAACGGGAAAGACGTGACCGCCGACCACGTGATCGGTGAGCAGGCTCACGAATTTAACGCCTTTCTGCCCCAAGGCGTAGAAGGGATCACCCTTCTGACCTACGAAGTGACGGGGCTTTATGAAGAGCCCACCTTGGCTTTGGTAGACCGCAACGGAATGGAGCAAACTCTGGTGCAGGATGAAAAGACCGGCGCCTTTGACGCCAAACTCAATTACGATTCCGCCCTGCAGGAGCAGCAAGCGGATCGGATCCTTACCGGTATGAAGGAATTTGCCAAGCATATGCAGAACGATGGGGGAATCGGCCCTGTAAGCCGCTATTTCGATACCTCCAGTATGTTCTATCGAAACATCGCCTATAACCTTTCCCAGTTCGTATGGGATCACAACGGCTATGAATTTCGCAATGAAGTGGTAGAAAACTTCTACGCCTTTGATGAAAACACCTTCTGTTGCCACGTTGCCTTTGACCACGTACTGAAGCTCTACGGCAGAGAGGATTACGTTGACTCCATTGATATGATCATCTTTGCCAAGAAAAAGGGCAATAACTTCTACATTTACGATCGCATCGTTCAGTAGTAGGAGGGAATATGGAACAGTTGATTCAGTGGGAGCTTTCTCTCTTACATAGCATTCAGGAATTTGCTACTCCTCTTTGGGATACCCTTTGGACCTCGGTTACGATGCTGGGCGAATCGGGCATCTTTTGGATCGTGTTATCCCTGGTTTTGATGATTCCAAAAAAGACCCGCAGAGCCGGTTTTTCTATGGGACTTGCGCTTCTGATCGGTTTGATCCTCTGCAACGGCGTTATGAAAAACGTCTTTGCAAGGCCGCGTCCCTATCATCTTGATCCGACCTTGGCTCATCGCCTTGCTTGGGGTGAAATGTCTACGGATTTTTCCTTCCCTTCGGGTCATACTACCGCCTCCTTTGAAGGGGCTGTGGCATTGATCCTTCGGCATAAAAAATGGGGAACGGTGGCTCTCGTGGCGGCGTTTCTTATTGCCATATCCCGCATTTGTCTTATCGTGCATTACCCCACCGACGTGGTCTTCGGCGCCGTATTCGGTGCCGCTTATGCGTTTCTTGCCTCTTGGGTGGTGGATACCCTTTGGCGTCTATACGATAAAAAACAAGAGGAAAAAAAGCAAAAACAAGCGTAAAGAATAAAGGGCTTGCAGACTATCTGCAAGCCCTTTATTGCAAAAAACAGTCCGTCACCCAAAAGGTAGCGGACTGTTTTTTTAAAACTGTTTATGCGGCAGGTGCTGCTTCTGCAGCGGGTGCATCCTCGATGGCTTCAAAGTGGAGAACTTTATCCAGCTTTGTGATCTTGGAAACGTAAGCCTTGTAGTCATTACGCCAACCGCAGTTGTTCTGCCAGTTGGAATAAGAATCGGAGAAGAGACCGTTGGGGTTCTTGTAGATCTCGTTATAAGCGTTCTTCAAAATGTTGAAGTAATCGTCGGTACCGTAGGTGACCTGCTCATAGAGGGGATCCAGATAAGTTTTCCACTCCTGGAAGAGCTTCAGCCATTTTTCTTCCTTTTCGGCGGTCCAATCGTAACGGAAGCCAAGGAAAGCGTTCATATGGGAGTTCAGGTTCTTCTGCTTGGCAACTTCGATGGAATTGGGATCCATAGTATCGGGAATGTAACCCAAAAGGGCGTTACCAACTCTGTAGGGATCCATAGAATAGGAATCGTCGATCACGGTGATCATAGGATCATCCTTAAGATCGGAAACCTTATTGTAGTGAACTTCTTCCAGACCGTATGCCAAAAGGTTGTGAAGTTCGGGATCGGTAGACATAAGCTGGAGGATCTCCATAGCTCTTTCAGGCTCCGCGCAATGCTTGCTGATACCGTAGAGACCCACGTTCAAAGCGGCGGTGGTGTTAAAGTCAGCACCCTTATAAAGAACGGCGGTGTAGCCCTTTGCTTCCCATTCAGCCTTTTCGGCGGGGGTCAATTCCTTCACGGTTGCGAAGAAGTTTTCAGCGTTATCGGAAAGGTAGCCTGCCTTGCGGTAAGCGGCCTTGGTTGCACAGTAATCAACGAAAGCGGTACCGTAGGAGCTGTTGGGGTTCAGAGTGGAAGAAGCATTGACAGCGGTATATTTGCCGCCAAGCAAGGTATCGTAAAACACGCCTGCGGCGTGGGCCATATCCACGTTGGGATCGTAAGCCACACCTTCAGGAGCCCAATCGCCGTAGAAAGCGCCGGTGCCGGGCTCGTTTGCTACGACCTGCGCGTAAGCAGCTTCCAGATCGGTCACGGAGCGAACCTTGGTAAGATCAACGTTGTACTTTGCGGCAAGGTCGCTTCTCACCAAAAGGAAGGTTTCGTTGGTGGTGATTCCCTGATTGTTGGGAATGCCGTATACGCCGGTGCCAACGGTTGCGGCGGTAAGGTAAGAGGGGAATACGTAGTCGTTGATTCTCTTGAACTTACCGATCAGGAAGTTGTTGATATCCTGCAGAAGACCCTGCTCGATCCAGCTGTAGTATTCGGTCATACCGGGGATGTAGATGATATCCATCTGCACGTCCTTTACGGTAGCAACGTCTTTACCCATTTCGATGAGCTCGGCTTCTTCTTCGGCCTTTTTCTTGGCTTCTTCTTCAGCCTTCTTGGCCTCTTCGCGCTGCTTCTGCTCGAACTTGATGCGCTCTTCCTTGCTCAAAGAATTCTTGTAAACCATAATGCTTGCTTCTGCAGCGGCCTTTTCTGCAGCGGCCTGCTTCTTGGCGGCTTCTTCAGCAGCAAATTTATCGTACATATCGTTCAGCGCCTTCTGATATTCGTCTTCGGTAAAGAAGCGAAGATCGATGGCGGTTTTATACTTTGCAACGCAATGCTCGCTGACTTTCTTTTCAACAGCGGCCAATGCCTCATCGGTGGTTTTTTCACCGGTAACGGCATAAATCGTCAAAACCAGGTTCTTTCTTTGAACCTCTGCCTGTACTTCTTCTTCACCCTCTTCCTCTTCCGACGAGGTGCAAGCGGTCATGCACATGGAAAGGAGCATGATGAGAGCCAAAACCAGGCACATCAGTCTTTTTGTCATGAGTGGGAATCCTCCTTGAATTTTGGGCGCAATACTCCTTGCGCCAATTACCTATATTTTACACGAAAAGCGCCAAAGTGTCAAGTCAATTGCCTTCCGTCATTATCCCTAAATTGCGGGTTGTAAAACTGTATCACTTGCCAAATTGTGGGCTTTTTGTAAAGCAAATGTAACGGAATTCTTAATCCAGATAATCCTTCAGCTTTTTGGCGCGGCTGGGGTGGCGCAATTTGCGCAGAGCCTTGGCTTCGATCTGACGGATACGCTCACGGGTGATATTGAATTCCTTGCCTACCTCTTCCAGGGTGCGGCTTCTGCCGTCGTCAAAGCCGAAGCGAAGCTTCAGGACCTGCATTTCTCTGGGGGTGAGGGTGTGCAGAACCTCCTCCAGCTGTTCCCGCAGCATCGTGTAGCTTGCGGCTTCTGCGGGGGCGGGTGCATCGTCATCGGGAATGAAGTCGCCCAGGTGGCTGTCCTCCTCTTCACCGATGGGGGTTTCAAGGGATACGGGCTCCTGTGCGATCTTCATAGTCTCGCGCACCTTTTCCACGGGAATGTTCATGACTTCGGCAATTTCTTCCGCGCTTGCCTCGTGCCCCAATTCCTGCAGGAGCTGACGGGAAACACGCAGAACCTTATTGATGGTTTCCACCATATGAACGGGAATACGAATGGTTCGGGCCTGATCCGCAATGGCGCGGGTTATGGCCTGACGGATCCACCAAGTGGCGTAGGTGGAGAATTTAAAGCCCTTGTTGTAGTCGAATTTTTCCACGGCCTTCATCAGACCCAGGTTTCCTTCCTGAATGAGATCCAGGAAGAACATACCTCTGCCAACGTAGCGCTTGGCGATGCTGACCACCAGACGCAGGTTTGCTTCCACCAGCTTTTGCTTGGCATCCTCGCGCTCGAATTCGGATTCTCCCTCGATCATAACCTGCGCCAAACGCAGCTCCTCTTCGCCGGAGAGCAGGGGAACCTTGCCGATCTCCTTTAAGTACATTCTCACGTGGTCTTCCAGTGCCATTCCCTCGCCCTGAAGCATTTGCTCCATTTCCTGGCTGGTTTCCATGGCTTCCACTTCTTCTTCCGCCTTCAGCTCCTCCAGGTCGGGGGCATCCATAAAGGAGGAAATGTCAACGCCGCTGGCTTCCAGTACGTCGTAGAGCTTTTCCAGCTGGTCGGATTCGTATTCCACGTCCTCCAGCATCGCCATAACCTCAGAGTTGGAAAGGCTTCCTTTTTGTTTGCCCTTTTCCAGAATGGCATCAAAGGCTTTTTTCAGTTTCTGTTCGGGGGTGAGTTCCACGATTTCCGTTTCGGTAGAGTTCTTTTTCGGCATAATTTACTCCTTTTTTGCTTTTTCCGCTTTTAATTTTTCCATCCAAGCTGATGAAAGCGGCTCATTTTTCAATTCTGTTTTCTTTTTTTCATCCTCAAGGCGCCGGATCAGTTCCAGGAGAACGGAGGTAGCGTTGTTGCCCAATTCCTCCCGCTTTTTCTTCATTCCCTCAAGCTCACCCACCTCCTGCGGGGTCAGGTTTTCGTTGAGGAAGCCAAGGGAAAGCTCCTTTTCGTCTTCCGTTAAATTCAGCAGAAGGGACATAACCTTTCGGCAAAATTCGCAATTGAAGATCTCGGGCACCAGCCTTGGGCGGATCTTGGAATCAAAGAGATATTCCCGCCTGAGAAGCAAAATTCCCAAGATCGCTTCTTCCTTGGCGGCGCTGGCGGCAAATTTTGCCTTATCGGGGTTGACGGTATTACCCAGCCCCTGACTTTTTCGCATTTCCCGCTCCAGCTGTTCTTTTTGCTCCCGCCTTGCCTCCCGCACTGTTTCCTTGCCCGTACGGGCGCGGATCACTTCAGAAGGAAGCCCCGTCAGCTCTGCGGCGCGGCTGATGAAAAGCTCCTGTTCAATGGGATCTTTTACCTGAGAAAGCAGAGAGACCAGATCCTTCACGAAGGCGTTTTTGCCATCCATGGTATCCAATTCGTGCTTTTCAAGGAGAAGAGAGAAGAGATACTCAATGGCACCCGGTGCTTCCCGCCACAGCTTATCAAAAGCGCTTTTGCCGGCATTGCGGATAAAATCATCCGGGTCCTTCAGAGGCTTGCCCTCACCGTCGGTACCGGTAAGGGTCATGACTCTTACGCGGAGCCCCGCCTCGGTAAGCAGGCGGATTGCCTTTACCGTTGCATTTTTTCCGGCGTTGTCTGCATCGTAGCAAATGCAGACCCGCTCCGTATAACGGGCAAGAAGGCGGCACTGATCGGGGGTGAGTGCCGTTCCCAAAGAGGCAACTGCATTGGAGACGCCGTGAGCGTGGAGGGAAACCGCATCCAAGTTTCCTTCACAAAGAATGAGCTCCTTTTCGGGGCTTTTTTTTGCTAAATTCAAAGCAAAAACGTTTCGGCTTTTTTTGAAAACGGGGGTGTCGGTGGTGTTGTAGTATTTCTGATCCTTTTCCGTACCCGGGGGAATCAGCCTTCCGCTGAAGGCTACCACGTTTCCGGCGGCGTCAATAATGGGGAAGATGGCACGGTTGCGGAAGCGGTCGTACAGCTTTCCGTTTTTTCCCATACTGCACAAAAAGGCTTCCGTCAGCTCCTTTTCCCCGTAGCCTTTTTTCAGAAGGTGATTGGTAAGAAGGTGCCAATCGTCATCGGCATGGCCAAGGCCGAAGCGCTTGATAATGGGAAGCCCCAGACCGCGGCTCATCAGATAGTCCAAGCCTTTTTTGCCCTTTGGGGAAAGAAGATAGGCGTGCCAGAAGCGGGCTGCTTCGGCGTTCATTTCGTAAAAGCGTTTTTTGTTGATCCGCTCACCCGCCACGTCGGAAACGGGCATAGAGAGCCCTGCACGGTTTGCCAAAAACTCAATGGCGGAAACGTAATCTAAATTTTCCATTTGCCGCACGAAGGTGATCACGTCACCTCCAGCGCCGCATCCGTAGCAGTAATAATGGGGCGGGCTGGAATAGAGAGTGAAGGAGGGGGTCTTTTCCTGATGGAAGGGGCAGCAGCCAACCATATTACTGCCGGCGCGCCGCAGGGTGGTATATTGTGCCACGATCTCTTCCAATGGGTTGCGGTTGATAACTTCTTCTATAAAGTTGTCGGGGATCCTCACGGAAAACGCCTCCTTTCTTTTTGTACAAAACTATATACGACCGATTTTGAAAATTCACTTTTTTTCGTGAAAAAAATCCTCTTTCCCACATCAAAAAAATGAAGAAGATGGGAAAAAGGATAAATTCGATTATTGGATTTTTTTGAGTTTTCCACAGTTATTAACAGGCTTATCCCCAATCAAAACCCCATAAAACAAGGGATTTCCCCAAAATCCACAGAGTTTTCCACAGGCTGAAGGGAATTTCACTGTGAAAAACTTTTTTGATGAAAATTTATTTTTTGGGGCAAAAAAGCGGTTGAGGGGGACAGGTGACCGTTACCCCTGCAAGGTAGGAAAGAGGGGAATCCTCCTCTGGGCGGAAGGTGACCCGATGAGCCAAAAGTGCCTGATGAGAAAACTCAGGATCCTGCCGATCGGTGCCGTATTTGGAGTCTCCCACCAGAGGATTTCCCAAATAAGCGCAGGTAGCGCGGATCTGGTGGGTGCGACCGGTATGCAGAAGGATGCGTACCAGCGTGCGGTGTCTGCTTTCGTCGTAGTGCAAGGGGAAGATCTCCGTAATGGCGGTGAGATATCCGGCCTTGGGAATAGGGGAGACCAGGACGCGGTTGCACTCGCTCTCTTTCTTTAGATAAAGGGTTACGTTTTTATGGGTGGAAAAGCTTCCGTGGATCCAGGCAAGGTATTCTTTTTCAATCAGCCGATCTCGGATCAAGCGATTCATTTCCCGCAGGGCTTCAGCATTTTTGGCGCAGATCACAAGGCCCGCCGTGTTGCGGTCAATGCGGTTGCACAGGGCGGGGGCAAAAGAATTTTCTTTTTCGGGGCAAAATTCGCCCTTTTGATACAGCATGGCTTTGATATGATCAATAAGGGTGCCCGTCTTTTGGGTCTCGTCACTATGGCAGGAAAGCCCCGGCTCCTTATGACAGACCAAAAGGTTTTCGTCCTCGTAGCAAACGGTGACCCGTGGCGTCAGCTTCTTCCAAGCCTCTTCCGCCTCGCCAAAAAAATCGGGCGCCAGAAATAGTTGGAGAGTGTCCCCCTCCCGAAGCATTTGGCCAGGCTCGCAGCGTTTGCGGTTGACCTTAATCTTTTTGGTGCGGATAGCTTTATATAAAAGGGAATTGGGCAGACCCGTGGTGACCTTCAGCACGAATTTATCCACCCGCTGGCCCGCATCGTTTTTTCCTACGGTAAAAAGCTTCATTCTTTATAGGCCGTTACGGCGTTGATCTTCAGGCCCTTGCCGGAAAAGTTGATCTCGTATTCGGTGAGAATGTTATCCTCCGCCCAAGGGGAGGCGTGGAGATCGCGGCAAATATCCTCCGTGCGCCAGCCGCAGGCGGCGTAGCTTTCCAGAGAGGATTCGAAGAGCAGAACGTTATCGGTCTTCTGACGGATCCAGCCTTCCTCTGCCAAGATCAGGCGATAGACCGCAAGAAAGGAGGGGGCTGTCAATCTGCGCTTTGCGTGGCGGGATTTGGGCCATGGATCGGAAAAATTCAGATAGATGGCGTCTACCTCGCCAGGGGCGAAGTATTCCCCTAATTTTGCGGCATCGGCACAGAGAAAAAGAACGTTGGAAAGCGCTTGGGTAAAGACCTTTTCCACCGCTAATAGCAGAGCCTCGCGGCAAAATTCCACGGCGACGAAAAGCGTTTCAGGGTGCCGTTTCGCCAGCTCTAAAATGAAGGCGCCCTTGCCGCAACCGATCTCCAGATGAAGGGGGGCTTTGGGATCGGGTGTGAAGCCCTCTTTTTCAAACAGACTTCTCCAAGTGCCGGGGCGGGTTTCGGGCTGAGTCACAAGGATGGCTTCGCAACGGGCGAGGCGTTCATCGGTGTGTTTTTTCTTTCGCATTCTCATAAAATTGATCCTCTTTCAAGGTTTCGGTTTGACCTTGGTATTCTATCATTTTCCGTAAGCGATTGCAAGAAAAACGGAGAAAAAAGTATCTGCGGGAGTAAAAAGGAGAAAAAAACAGTCAAAATTCTGTGAAAATGAAAGATTTTCTTCAAAATTTGACTTTCTTTGACCTTGACAAACGGGCAGACTGTGGTATAATAATATTGAAAGTCAAAGAAAGTCAAAGTCAAAAAAGGAGACCGTTATGATCCTGTCACAAAGAATTGCACGTATGCTGGAGGAAATGCTGGAGGAGGCAGGCGGGGAGCTTTCCATCGTCCGCAACGATTTTGCCAAGATCCTTGGGTGTGTCCCCAGTCAGATCAATTACGTGATCACCTCTCGCTTTACCCCGGAGCGGGGATATCTGGTGGAGAGCCGTCGCGGCGGCGGGGGTTTTATCCGCATTCGGAAGGTGCCTATGGGGGAAAACGAATATCTGATGCGTTTTTACCACGCTGCCGCCCAACCCCTGGATCAGGAGACTGCAAGGGCCTACCTTTCGGAAATGGTTTCTGCGGGGATCCTTACTCAAAGAGAGGGAAGAATGATTCTTTGTGCCCTTTCGGACCGCGCCTTGGAGCCCGTTTCCCGGGAAGGGCGGGATCTGCTTCGTTCCAGGATCTTTCAAACTCAGATTTTAGAGCTGCTTTTAGAAAAGGAGATGAACGTATGAATATGAAGCTGTGTGAGCATTGCAACAAGCACCCCGCAACGGTGCACTACCGTGAAAACAAAAACGGCGTAAAAAGTGAAAAGTGGCTTTGCGCCGCCTGTGCTGCCAAAATGGGGATCACCTTAAAGAAGGATCCCTTTGGTGAGGATTTCCTTTCCTCCTTTCCCTTGTTTGCCACGGCAAAGCCTCGGGAGGAGGGAGCGGTATGCCCTGTTTGCAAAACGCCCCTTTCCCTCATTCGCTCTAAAGGCACGTTTGGCTGTGCCGCTTGCTACGATACCTTTGCCGCAGGCCTCGATATGACCCCCTTCGTGGGGAGAGGGTATACGGCGGGGCGCCTTGCTCCCGATGCCTTGAAGGCAGAAAAGGCGCCTGAAAATCAAGAGACGAAGAAGGATACCGTAGCTGCTCTTCGGGAACGGCTCCGTGCTGCCTTGGCGGGAGAGAATTATGAAGAAGCGGCGATCCTGCGGGATCGGATCCGTGAGGAGGAGGGAAAATAATGTATTGGTATGAGAATCAGACCGGAGAAAACACCATCGTTCTTTCCACAAGGGTCCGTTTTGCCAGAAATCTGGAGCAATACCCCTTTCCCTCACGTCTGGATGAAGAAGGGCGTCTGAAGGTTTGGGACCAGGTGCGCCAAGCCTACGAAGGGAGGGACGCCATGGCGGTCTCCTTCGGTGACGTAGATGAGATCGTGAAGCACGCTTACGTGGAGACCCACCTTGCCAGCCGCGCTCTGGCGGCAAAAGGAAAGGGAAGCGGTCTGATCCTCTCCCGTGATGGGGAGGTTTCGGTGATGGTAGGCGAGGAGGATCACATCCGTCTACAGGTGATCGTGCCCGGAAAAGGTGTAAAAAGGGCCTTTGAAAAAGCGGTGGAATGGATGGGCTACGCGGAAGCGCGCCTGCCCTTGGCATTCCGTGAAAAATGGGGGTATCTTACCTCCTGCCCCACCAATTTAGGTGCCGCTATGCGCCTTTCGGTGATGATCCATCTCCCCGCCATTACCCGCGGAGGCGTGATGAATACCCTTACCCGTAATTTAAACGATGCAGGCTTTACGGTGCGGGGCCTCTTCGGTGAAGGGACCCGTGAGGGGGGAGAGATCTATCAGATCTCCAATCAGACCAGCCGTGAAAAAAGCCCCGTGGAAATTGCCGAAGCCTTTGAAAAAATGCTGGAGCAGGTGGAGGCGCTGGAGAAAAAAGCAAGGGATACCCTGCTTTCACAGAATCCCTTGGAAATGGAGGATCAGGTATTCCGTGCCTTAGGAACCTTAAAAAATGCCAGAAAAATGTCATACGGTGAATTTATTTCCCTTTACTCCAGAGTGCGCTTAGGGCGGGAGGCGCAAATGGCGGGAACGGAGCATACCGCCGTTCTGGATCGGCTCTTCGTGGAGCTGATGCCCGCACCGATGATCCTGCGGGATGCTTCCCTTTCCGGTGAAGCTGCGCGGGATGAAGAAAGAAGCCGCATACTGCGGGAGAAACTGAATCAAACGGAATAAGGAGGGTTTGTGATGCAAGCCAATTTTTCGGAACACGCAAAAAGAGCATTGGAAAACGCCCACAGCGCCGCAGGTGAACTGGGCCATCGATATTTGGGAAGCGAGCATTTGCTTTTGGGGCTGATCCTGACTCAGGACAGCGCCGCAGCCAATATACTGGAGGAGGCGGGCGTCACCTTTGATGCCGCCAAGGAAAAGCTTTGCGCCCTTTGTGAAACGGGCGATCCCGTAACCACCGATACGGCGGAGATCACCCCCCGCGCCCAGCGGATCCTGCAGGGGGCGGTGTATGAAAGTGCAAAGTATCAAAAAGAAACGGGCACGGAATATATCCTTCTTGCCTTGGCTTCCGACGGAGATAGCCTTGCCGCCCGTATTCTTCAGCTTTTGGGAGTGGAGGTAAGCGCCCTTTACAAGGCCTGCCGCGATTATATCCGCGAGTGCGAAAAGGTAGAGGGTGCCGCAGAAAAGAGCGGCGGCCGCCACGGCAAAAAAGCGGGGAAGCACCTTGCAAAATACGGCCACGATCTGACGGAGGATGCAAAAAACAAAAAGCTGGATCCCATTATCGGAAGAGAGGTGGAATTGGAGCGGGTGGTGCAGATCCTCTCCCGCCGCACCAAAAATAACCCTTGCCTGATCGGAGAGCCGGGTGTGGGTAAGACTGCCATTGCCGAAGGCCTTGCCCAGCAGATCGCCGCAGGTGACGTACCCGAGACCCTTGCGGGCAAAAGAGTGGTAACGCTGGATCTTGCCGCTATGGTAGCAGGAAGCAAGTACCGCGGAGAATTTGAAGAGCGGATCAAAAACGTCATTGACGAGGTCATCGAATTGGGAGACGTGATCCTCTTTATCGATGAGATCCATACCATCGTGGGGGCGGGCGCTTCCGAGGGCAGTATGGATGCCTCCAATATTTTAAAGCCTGCCCTGGCAAGGGGCTCTTTGCAGGTGATCGGTGCTACCACTCTGGCGGAATACCGCACCATTGAAAAGGATGCCGCCTTGGAGCGCCGATTCCAATCGGTTACGGTGGGTGAGCCCAGCGAGGAAGAAGCCCTTCTCATTCTCAAGGGCCTGCGCACAAAATACGAGGAGCACCACCGTCTTTCCATTCCCGATGAAGCTCTGGAGGCGGCGGTGAAGCTTTCCGCACGCTATATTTCCGACCGCTTCCTGCCGGATAAGGCCATTGACCTTGTGGATGAGGCGGCCTCCCGCAAGCGGATCCAGAGCCTTTCTCCCTCCCCTGAAGTGAAGAATCTGCAGGAGGAGATCAGCCGTCTGGAAGAGGAAAAACAGAAGGCGGTTGAGACGGAGGCCTACGAAAAGGCAGGGGAGATCCTGCAGAAGATCAAAGATAAGAAGGTTGAGCTTTCTGCCACCAAGGAGAAAAACGCCCCCGGCGGTGTATTGGGCGCCATTGGGGAAGAGGATATTGCACAGATCGTGACCCAGTGGACAGGGATCCCCGTCAGCCGCCTTTTGGAGGAGGAGGGCAAACGCCTTTTGGAGCTGGAATCCATTTTGGGACAGCGGGTTATGGGGCAAAAAGAAGCGGTGGAAGCCATCTCCCGCGCCATTCGCAGAAGCCGCACCGGGCTGAAGGACCCCAAACGCCCCGCAGGCTCCTTCCTCTTTACGGGTCCCACGGGTGTGGGTAAAACGGAACTTTGCCGCGCACTGGCGCAGGTGATGTTCGGCTCCGAAGGGAAGATGATCCGCATTGATATGTCGGAATTTATGGAGAAGCACTCCGTTTCCAAACTTATCGGCTCACCTCCCGGTTACGTGGGTTTTGACGACGGGGGGCAGCTGACGGAGCGCATCCGCCGCAACCCCTATACGGTGGTGCTCTTTGACGAGATCGAAAAGGCACACCCCGACGTATTCAACCTCTTACTGCAGATTCTGGAGGACGGGCACCTTTCCGATTCCCACGGCAGAAGGGTGGATTTCAAGAACAGCATCATCATTATGACCTCCAACTGCGGTGCGGGGTCGCTGGCTGTGAAAAAGACCCTTGGCTTTGCCACGGGAAATGAAGAGAAGGAGCAGGACCGTGACGACGAGGAAAAGATCCGCACGGCGCTGAAAAACACCTTCCGCCCCGAATTTCTCAATCGCTTGGATGAGATCATCGTATTCCACCGCCTGGGTAAGGAGGAGATCCGATCCATCGCCCTGAAAATGCTGGGCGAGGTGGCAAAGCGTCTGGAGGAGAACAGCGGCATCACCCTTTCCTTTGAGGACGAGGTGGTGGCAAAGCTGGCAGAAGAGGGCTTTGACCCCGTTTACGGTGCCAGACCCTTGCGCCGCGCCATTCAGCGGAGTGTGGAGGATTCTCTTTCCACCTATCTGCTCTCCGGCACCTTCCGCGAGGGCGATCGTGTGAAGGCATCCCTTTCGGAGGGAGGGGCGATCACCTACGCCAAAGAAGCTTAAAAAATACCCGACAGACCCATTTTGGGTTTGTCGGGTATCTCTTTTGTCAGAAATTGCAACGGGTAATGATGGTGTTTTCACAGTTCTCTTCGTGATGAAGTCCCTTCCATTGATCTGCAAGAGCGGATGGAATGGAGAAGCGAAGGTGGTCCAGTTCCAGATTCTTGACCCCCTTTGCCCAAAAGGCGTACCAGCCCTTTTCATCGGGGGCTCTTTCGTCTAAAACGTAGAGGGGATCGATGATATCCACCCAAAGATCGCGGATGGAGATATCCGAGATCATACCGGGGTCTTCTGCGGAAAGGTGAGAGGAGCACATAGCCCGCGCCCGCAGGTTCTCAATGGCAATATTGCGGACGTAGGCCCCGTTCTCCTGAAAGAAGCGCAGGGGGAAGGAGACCTGATCCGCCACGATGTTTTGCACCAGAATGTCGGACATATTCACCCCACCGATCTTTTTATAAGAGGTGATAAATTCCACCACGGTGCCTGCTCTTGCAACGGAAAGGTTGGATACGGTGACGAAGCGAACGGTGCCGCTACCCACGCCGATGCGTACCCCCACTGCCGAGGTGGAGAGGGTGCAGTTTGAAATGCTCACGTATTCGCAAACGTCCTTGCCCGAAAGAAGATGACGGCATGAGGCGCGCACGGTAATGGCGTCATCCCCTGTGTTGATGATGCAGTCCGAAACGGTCACGAAACGGCAGGTATCAATATCAATGCCGTCGGTATTGGCGTGAGCAAAGTGATTCTGAATATTCAGCCCCCGCACCCGTACCTGTTCACAGCCGTAGAGAAACACGGACCAACAGGGGGAATCCTGGATGGAAAAATCCGTCAGGAGCACGTTTTCGCATTCGATAAAGACCATCAGCTGGCCGGCGCGGTGGCGGATCTTATCCTTGGCCTTGGCAATGCCGTAGCCCCAGGTGTAATTGAAGGATTTGCAGCGGTGGGGTTCTTCGTAAAAGGAGGTGCCGTTGCCGTTGACGGTACCGCTTCCGGTGACGGAAACGTTCTTTTTATGGTGGGCGATGATCAGGTGCGCCCCGGTCCATTCCTCCTTTTCGCTTTTCCAGTTTTCGGGGTAGGCGTCAAGTGCGTTGTAATGGGAAAGCTCGGGACTGCCCAAAAGCGTGGCACCCGCCTCCAAATGCAGCTGTACCTCATCTTTTAAATAGATCGTGCCGGTCAGAAAGGTGCCGGCGGGCACGGTGACCTTACCGCCCCCTGCCGCTTCCGCCGCGTCAATGGCCGCCTGAATGGCAGAGGTGTTCAATACGCCGTCTTTTGCTACGGCGCCGAAATCAAGAATGGAATAATTCATAGCCTTCTCCTTTTGCATTTCTGACTTAATTTTACAAGGGCAGACCCTGAAAGTCAAGGTAAGGAAGACCGAAAACTTTTCGAATAAAAAGCCCAAGCGTCTTTTTTGAAACACTTGGGCAATGATGCGTTTTTATGCTTCGTCTGTAACGGCGAGAGCCGCTTCCCGCTCTGCCTGACGCTTTTCTCTGCGACGGGCACGCTTGCGCTTTTCTTTCAAGCGTTCGGTCGCCTTGATCTTTTCGTACCGCTCTTCTTTTTGCTTGAAAAAGGTGATGAGGTTTTCATCAAGGGTGTAGACCTCTCTGGCGGCACCTACCCGATCCCCTACGGTTTTCCAAAGGCGGAAGCGGATGAGGAAGCGGTGCCCCTTGGGGCATTCCGCCAAAGACAGATATTTGTTGGCATTCTGGGGGATCATTCCCTCCGGAAGGAGGTATTCCTCACAAAGGGGGCAGGAGAAAATGGTGTTGCCTAATTCCTTCAAGGCCTCCCCACGGTTGCGGAAGCGAACGGAAAGCTCGCGGTTTTCCAAAGGGCGCACGGTAATGTCTCCCGCGGTGGCGGCGTAACGGGCAAGACCCGTTTCCATATCCAGATGGCGGCAGAGTAGAGCGGTGCTTTTGGCGTCACAGAGGGCGTCGTGCGCCTGAAAGGGCTCCTCCCCCACAAGGTCGATGGCATCCTCCAGAGACATTTGGCGCAATTCACCCAGCTTCTGGGTGGAAAAAAGCACTTGCAGGTCGTAGTGATCGGGGATCCATTCCTCATCCATGGAAAACAGAACCAGATTATCCCGCAGCATAGGGATATCATCGGGCCCCCAGGTGAGAAAGACAAAATCCTTGCCGCAGAACTTGGCCAAAAGGCGGAACGCCTCGGGGAAGGGAATGCCCTTTTTTACGGCTTCGTTATCCAGCCCTGTAATGCGCGCCACCTTGCGGTGCATTTTTCGGTAGTATTGAGGGCTGATGGTGAGCCGCAGCTCCTCTTTAATGGAAAGGGATTCATCCATACGCACGGCGCCGATCTGCACGATCTCACCCACCAGATGTACCGGCTTTTCAACGGTCTCTCTCGCGTAGCGCGGCTGATTCCATTCCAAATCCAAAACGATATAATTCATAAATTCCTCTTTTCTTTCACCCCAACAGTTTATCCCAGAAGGGGAAAAAAGTCAATAGAGAATAGAATGGCTCCAAATGGGTGGAGACGGGTTGATTTTTTTCGTAAAATCAGTTAAACTGAAGTCATAAATGAAAAAAAGAGGTTCAAGAAGATGAAGAAGTATCTCCTCCCTGAAAAAGGCAAGTTCTACAAAGCAAATCTTCATTGTCACACCACCGTTTCCGATGGAAACCGGAGCCCCGAAAAGGTCAAGGAAATCTATCAGTCTCAAGGGTATTCCATCGTGGCTTTTACGGATCACGACGTGCTCATTTCTCAATCTCACTTAAAGGATGAAAGCTTTCTTCCCTTAAACGGCCTTGAGGTCGAGATCCCTTCTCCCATTCTGCCCGACAGTCCGAAAAAAAGACCCTGGGTTCATTTGTGCCTCATCGCCAAGGATGAGAACAATCTTACGATGCCCTTCTATCATCGCTCTCTTTATATCAAATACAATGAAGCGGAGAATCGGGCCAAGCTGATCTATCGGGAGGATGAGCCTGATTACGTGCGCGAATGGGACGTGGAAAGAATCAATGAACTGATCGCTCTTGCCAAGGAAAGAGGCTTTTTTGTTACCTACAACCACCCTGCCTGGTCCTTTGAAGATGCCACCCGCCTCACCCAATACCGTGGGCTGGATGCCATTGAGATCTTCAATTCCGGTAGCTTCGTGCAGGGCTATGAAGATAATACCCCTATTCACTATAGTACCATGGCGCGTCACGGTATCCGTCTGTTTCCCGTTGCGGCAGATGATAACCATAATAAGAACCCCTTTGATCACCCTGCCAACGATGCTTGCTTGGGCTGGGTGCAGATCAAGGCTGAAAAACTGGAGTATTCGTCGGTGATGCGTGCCCTGGAGGCGGGAGAGTTTTATGCTTCCACCGGCCCCGAGATCTACGACGTATGGACCGAGGACGGAAGGATCCACGTTCGCACCTCCTCTGCAAAGATGATCGCCATCAACTGCGTAGGGGGAAGATGCAGCGCCAGACATCGTGAAGATGCTCCCTTGACTGAGGCTTCCTTTGAGCTGGTAAAAGAGCGTGGCGGCGTTCGCGTGGCAGTGTACGACGATAACGGCGGCTATGCCACCACACGCTTCTATTATCCCGAGGAATGGTAAAATCTGCTTTGGAGTGAGCCTATGAAGATCAAAATGAAAAAAGCCTCCTGGGAGGAGATTCTGGCAAAGCCTGCCATTCCCCACTTGAAGCCCCTTGCACCGCCCTTTTTGTTCCGCCTTTTGGTGCGGGTGCTTTCCATTCCCGATCTTTGGAAGGTGAAGTTTTCCTACACGAAAGAAGGAATGGAGCGGTCAGGGGAGGGGCCTTATCTGATCCTGATGAATCATTCCAGCTTTCTGGATCTGAAAATGGCATCCAAGGTACTGTTCCCAATGCCCTACAACATCGTTTCCACCACGGATACCTTCGTGGGAAAAGCCCTTTTGATGCGACTTGTGGGCTGTATTCCAACGCAAAAATTCGTCACCGACGTGAATTTGGTGATGGATATGATCCGTATCATCAAAAAGCAAAAGAGAAGCATTTTGATGTACCCGGAGGCGGGCTATACCTTTGACGGTACCGCTACCACCCTCCCGCGAAAGCTTGGGGGAATGTGCAAACGCCTTGGGGTGCCTGTTTTGATGCTTCGCTCCGATGAGGGCGGCTTTCTGCGCGACCCTCTGTATAACGGATTGCGCCTGCGCCGCGTCAAGGTGAGCGCCACTCTTTCCTGTCTGTTCAGCCGCGAGGAATTAAAGGAATTGAGCGTGGAGGAGCTGGATGCCCGTATTGATGAGGCCTTCTCCTTCGATCACTTTGCCGCTCAAAAGGAAAAGGGCGTTGCCGTTACGGAAAAGACCCGCGCCGCGGGGCTTGAGAGAGTTTTGTACCGTTGCCCCCACTGCGAGGGTGACGGGGTGATGAAGGGCGAAGGGGAAAAGCTTTTCTGCACCGCTTGCGGCAAGGAATACAAGCTTCTCACCGACGGAAGCCTTCAGGCAACCGAAGGGAAAACCGCCTTTTCCCACGTGCCAAGCTGGTACGCTTGGGAGCGTGCCTGCGTGAAAAAGGAACTGGAGGAGGGCACCTATCGTTTAGAGGTGCCGGTGAAGGTCGGCGTGATCTGCGATCACCGCGCTATGTATATGGTGGGTGAGGGGACCCTCATTCACGATCGAGGCGGCTTCACCCTGAAGCGGGAAAACGGAGAGGTGGTCTACACCCAGGATCCCTACGCTTCCTACGGGCTCAACGCTGATTTCTTCTTCTACGAGATCGGTGATATGATCAGCATAGGAGATAAAAAGCGCCTTTATTACTGCTTCCCCCAAGTACCCGTTCCTGTGACCCGCGCAAGACTTGCGGCAGAGGAAATGTATCATATGCCGAAAATCTTATAAAACAAAAGAATCTCCTTGCCACGGCAAGGAGATTCTTTGTTTAAGAAACGCAAATAAGATGCACCTGAGTGGAGCCCGTGGAGGATTCCACCAGCACGTGTACCCTTCCGGGGGCAACGCCCCGAATCACCGCGCCTTCGCAAACGGCAACGGCGGTGTTTTCGGAATAGAGGGTGCAGTTACCCCAAACCTGAGCGGACGTAGGGGTCACGGTCTCACCCACCTGCACGTTGAGGGTGCCGAGCTTGATAAAGCCGTCGTCCTGACTGTCAAAGGCGACAACCTTAGACCGATATTTTTCGGGGATCTGGTTTTCCCCCCCAGTGTTTTTCTGCTCCTCTTCCGTAGTTTTGGAAGAGCTTTGCGTGGGATTTTGGGAGGCGGGCTCCTTCTGCTCCGAGTCAAAGGAACCGCCGGAATGGGGATCCTTTTCTCCCGTGATATCTCCGCTGTTTCCAAGGAACGTGCCGATCCCGATCAAAAGAGCAATAACTGCAACCAGCGCAATCAAAAGGATCGGCTGATTCTTTTTCTGCGGTACGTAGGCTTCCGCCTTCAGAGTAGTAGTGCCCTCTTTTTGGACGGGCGCGGAAGAGCCGCGCAGTCTTGCCAGGAGCACTTCGCTGAAGGAGGGATCGGAGGAATAGGAGAGGAAATGAAGATCGCTTAAGTAATACTCAAAATCGGCAGAAAGATTGACCTCACCCACCAGCACCGGCAAAATGGGCTTTTTGTATTTGTCGGCACAGTTGATCTCCCGAAGTACGTGATCGGAGGTATTGGAATGCTCCGTAACAAACAAAAGCATTTGCTTTGCGCTTTTTATTTGATTCACGATGGTGGAAGCAAAGGTATCACCGTATTGATCATTTTCAAAATCTACCCAATAGGAAATTCCGTTTTGCTTCAAAAATGCGCAGATTTCCTTTACCAATTGGCGATCCTTGCTGGAATAAGAAATAAAAACGTCCATTCTGTTATCCTCAAAGCCTTTACGTTGATTATTAGAAAATACCCTTCTTTTGCAGATCCTTCAAAACGGGAACCAGCCCTTCTGTGTAGCGGTCGTAGCCTGCTCCGTTGGGGTGCAGGGTCAGATCTGCAAAATAATCGGAATAAGGGGGGATGAAATCGTAGGCATCCACCAGCGTAATGCTTTCAATGCCCTCGATGGCACGGGCAAAAAGCTTGGGAAGCTCTCGGAAGGGGCCGCAGTCGTATTCTCTGTCGCAGATCTTGCGCCAAAGGGGGGCTATGGCAACAATGTGGGATTTGGGGTAGGTCTTCCGAAGGTTGGTATAAAATTCGCGGCAGGTTTTTTCAAGGGTCTCGGTATCCCGATGGCGCCAGTCGTTGGTGCCGTAGGCAACGGTGATGAGATCCGGGGTGAAATCATCGGGAAGGGTTGCAAGGAGGGGGAAGAATTTTTCCCCTCCGATGGCCTTGTTGTATTCCTCCATTCCGAAAATAACCGCCAGCTGTGCGGTATAACGGCGGGAGGGGTGGAGGGCATCGTACCCCTGAGAGATGGAATCTCCGAAGCAGAGAAGCTTTTTTGCAGGGCGAATGGGAGTAATGCTTGCTCCATCGTCAAGAGACATTTCCTGAATGACCGTTTCCATATTCCAAGGCAGGTGAACGCAAACCTGTTTCTTTCCTTCGCCAAGGTCAAATTCAGCAGAAAAATCCCCGGTAGGAAGGGGATGTTGGGTATATTTTTTGGGAAGCACCGCTTCTTCGAAGTTGTGAACGTCATCGACCATTTTTCCGTTTACGAATACGTCAATGGAAAAATAGTGGCGGGTGCCGCGGGGGGTTACGTTGAATTTCAGTCCAAGGGTCTTGCTTTCCGTTTCAAAAGAGAATTTGACGCCGGCAGAGGTAAGGGTATTGATGGTCAGCACCCCGTCCTTGGTATAAGCTACGTCCTGATCGGCGGTGAATCGGTAAAAGTGGAAACCGTCCTCTTTTTCCGTTACACGGGCAGCACCGAGGGTAATGGATCGAATTTGAGATAAGTTTAGGTTCATAATGAAAATCCTTTTTTTTAATCCGATGTGTTATTCTTTTTGAGTCAATTGTTTGCGCGAAGAAATCAGGGCAAAAAAGCCGAACAGAACACCAACGATACAAAGGGCGATGCCTGCTGCCAAAAGATTTTGACAAAAGCCGTCTGAAACGGAACAGATCAGTTGCTTTAAATGAGCAGGCTCAATGCTCAGCCTTGCAACGTAATTGGTTGCGCGGTTGAGGAGAGCGGGGATCAGAAAAAGAATGCCCGCAGAAACAAACCCTGCATAAGCAAAGCAAAAGACCTTCTTTTTCCAGATCAAAACAAGGAGCAGACCGGAAAACAACGCGAATGCGATGCTTGCCGTAAAAAGGTATGGTGTTAACCGTTCCACCATTCCAATGGCAGAGCCTAAAACGGAAAAGAGCCCGCTCAAACGAATGGAGGAAGAAATTTCCGAAATAAAATATTCCGCCGTTTCGGGAAAGGAGGCTTTGAGAGTCTCAAATTCCTCATCGGTCAGTTCCAGTACCTCTTCTTTTCGCAAGGTGGTGGCATAGCTCTCCACCCTTGCGGAAAAGTCCTTTTTCCATTCTTCTGTGGGAAGGGATAAGGTTTCGGCGGTATACATTTGCAAAATAGGCTGGATCAGCGCTTCGTCACTGACTGCCTCGTTAAGAAAAGAATCTGCCAATTCTTTGGGAATGCCACTGGTGACGCAAAGGGGCTCAAAGGCACGGCTGATATCCTCCCGCACGCCTTGGGTATAGTGGATCTCTTCCAGTCTTTTCTTTATGTTTTCTGCAGAAAGGGCGCTTTTTCCCAAGGGTGTCAACACCGAAAGGGTCAAAGAGGAGGCAAAAATCAAAAGGAGAAAGAGAGAAATGACCGTTCGGATCACGTTCTGTAAGATGGGTTTTGGCTTCATTTCAATTCCTCCTTTCAATGCAATACCACAGGGCCAGATACTTTGTCGGCATAAACAAAATAGCGCTGACGGGTAAGACCAAGCATTGAGAAAGGGTAGCAGGTATAGAGGATCAATTCCTCCTTTTCCTGCTGAAGGTTAGCGGCAGTAGGATCATCCTTATCTTTTACTACGCATTCGCGAACCTGATATTCGAAAATGCCGTAGTTGGTGGTAATGACCACCAAATCACCCACCTTCAAGTGCTGAAGAGCGTTGAATTTGCCGTTATTATGTCCGCTGATCAGAATGGGCTTGCCGTAGCCGGGAATTTTTGAACTGTAGCTTTGCCCAACACCTCCGCGGTTTAGTGCGGCGTCGGAATCGTCAAAATAAACGTCTGTCTCCATTCCGACGGAAGGGAGAGAAAGCCGTGCGTACAGAGCACCGCGTTTTGGAAAAACAATGCTGTTTCCGTCGATGACGTTTTCATTTTCAGCCGTAGTTTCCGGCTCATCTTCTTTCTCGTAGCCTTCAAAAATATTCTCATATTCTTGGGGTACTTCAGTCTGGTTTTGATCTTTCAATAACAAATTTATAATTCCTAAATAAGGGGATAAGGTTTTTCCCAAAACCAAATAAAGGAAAAATATCATCATAAAAGACAAAAGAAGTGGCGATATTGTTAACGCCACTCCTTTTATCGCTTGATATAAGCGCTTCATTATGATCTGTACTTAGAAAAGTCTAACCTTCTTGGAAACGAAAGCACATGCACACAGTGCGGAGAGAATGCAAATGCCTGCGATAGCAACGGATTCAGCGCCAAAACCGGTGGTCTTGATCAGCTTGTCGTTGGTAACGATGGTAGCGCCGGTAGCGTCCTTTACGTCGATACCGCCCTTTGCGTTGGCAGTAGCGTTGCAGTTGATCGCCTCTGCAGCGTTGTCGATGTGGTTGAGGATCGCGTTACGGGTGCTCTCGCTCCAATTGGAAACAACACCGGTGTTAGCCTTCTTAACTTCAGCCTGAGCAGCCTGTACTTCAGCCTTGATCTTGGAGATCTGATCGGGGGTCAGGGGATTCTGAAGAGAAGCAACATAGTTCTCACCCTGAGCGATAACGTCAGCAGGGATAACGAATTCACCGTCTTTTACGGCAACGTGTTCCTTGAGCGTATCAAACAGAGCCTTTTCTTCTGCGGTAAGAGTTCTTGCGCTGACACACATAGGCAGAACAGCGACTACGAGCATTACAGCGAGAACAAGAGCCATGAGTTTTTTCATATGGGGATACCTCCTGAAAAGTGTATGATTTTTCGGCCACGCAACGTTTTCGTGCGAACCGTTTGAAAAAATGTGTAAATAGGTAAAAGACACCAATTAACACTAAGCCTATTATACCACAACAAAACAGAAAATCAAGTGTTTTTTGAAAAAACAGATAGTTTTTTCGAATGAATTTGATCCTGTTTGTACAGCGCGCCGGAAAGAGCGGTTAAACAAGCTTTTTTTGTAAGATCAAAGTCCTATTTCTTGCAGGAAATTGCCCATTTCATCGGCCTGCCCCTTTCCCATGCGGCGATTGGTTTTCAATTCGTTTTTTGCCATAGTTGCCACTTCGGGTCGAAAAAGCATAAACCAACGCCTAACTTGCATCACAGGAACCAGACAACGATTCTTTTCTAAAATGGGGTAATACCGCCTCAATTTATCGTACGGAACAAAAATGCGAGACAGCAAGTATCCAAAACGGCCGCCGTTCTTTTTTTGGTTCAGTGCAACGCGGTTATCCACGGAGCCGTAAATCCCCCCGTGAAGAAGAAATTCCTGCATTTGCAAGGAAAGGGGATCCGCTTTCTGTCCTTCAAACCAAACGCGGCTTAGGGCTTGGCATACGGTGGCAAAGCGGAAAAGGTCTCCTTTTTTTAAAAGCTCCGTGCGGGAGGCTGCATCGGCCTGCACCGTATGATCTAAAATATAGAGATCCATAAAAGGACGGATCCCGCAACCACCGACTTCAAAATGCTTTGCCATATGAGCGATATGATAAAAATAGAAAAATGAATCGCTCATTTCATAGTGAAAAAGACTTCCGTTGCACAAGTGAGCATTGTTCCAAACTTTGCTCAATACCTGAATGGCATCGTTAGCTTTGCCTTCTTCCACCAGATCAAAGTGAAGCTCCACGTGGATCCCACCGGGGGCTTCAAGTGCTACGTCGTGGGTGGATCGGCACTGTTCCACGTATCCGAGGGTAGAGGTCAACTGCTCTGTGGCGCGTGCCAGATCTTCACTGTGCACCAAAACGTCAACGTCACAGCTGGTGCGCATCCATTCTTCCGGGTAATATCCGCGCAAAATTGATCCCTTCAAGGGAATAAAGGGAATCTCGGCTGCTTCCAGCACTTCCGAAACCTCCCGAAGGGCGGTTATCAATCTCTCGCAGCGGTAGACTGCCATTAAAATGATCTTTTCCGCAAAGGCATCCTCTTTTCGCAAAAGCCCGTTTTTCTTTAATGCGAATACCAAAAGGTGTGCTACGTCCTGCTTTTTGGAAATGGCCAGCAGATCGGGAAGCATTTGCGGTGAATACGTGTTTTTTTCGTCTTCCGTCAGGAGTTCGCCGCGGATCGCAGAACGCAACAAAGCGAAAAGTATTTGAATTGTTCTCTGATCCGTCATATAATACTCCTTGATATTTGTTTACTGTGTGATTCCTTTATATTCCGCCTTAACTTTTTCGTAGCTTTCCAAGTTTCCGATGTCATATCGCTTTCCGGGCATCTCCATTGCGTGAACGATCGTTTGCGTACAAAGCCATGCAATGTAGCTTCCGGGTGCATCAGTCCCGCAACCGCTGTCTATCCCCTTTTGAACCAGCTTTGCATCGCCTTTTGTATAGTAATAGAACGGAGGACAACACCAATGGGTTGCAGGTGTCGGAGATTTTTCCGTCATTTGCAGAATCTTATCGTGCTCGTCTATTGTTACGACACCGCTTTTGAGAAGCTTTTTATCATCGGGCTCGAAGTAGCGCATAATGCAAGAGGTATTCTTTTCTTTTGCATACTGAACGAATTTGGTAAGGCTGAAGTCAAGAACGTTATCTCCTGCTATTACCAGCATATCATCATCGAGGTTTAATTTTTCGATGGCAAACTGAATATCCTTCACGGCCCCCAAACGGGTTTCGTTGGAATCGGTTCCGTCATCAACAACGGTTACTTTTTGCTTTTTAGTCTTTGCCCAATTCTCAAAATGATTTGCAAACTTGTGGTTGGATATAACGATGTATTCATCAACAAGGCTTGCTTCATCAATATCGTCTACAAGCCAATCAAGAATGGTCTTATCTCCTACCGTAAGAAGAGGCTTCGGGAAATTTTCGGTTAACGGATAAAGTCTTGTGGCATAACCTGCCGCTAAAATTAAACACTTCATAATTGATACCTCGTTATTGCAATTCTACACCGTCTGCACTTGTGCAAATGTGTACGGAATACTTTCCTTCAAGATGGGGGAAGGCTTTCAGGTATTCCCTCGTTACCGTTTCGATAATGCTTTCTCTATATGCGGGATCAATGATGGCAAGGCAACAACCCTTGAAGCCTGCGCCGGAAAATCTGCCGCCGTAGATCCCTTTTGTTTCGGTCATGATCTCATACAGCTTGATCAGTTCAGGAGAACCCGTTTCCCAGTTATGAATGGAGCTGTATCCACTTTCAAAACAATATTTGCCGTAGGCTTCAATATCGCCTCTGCGCCAAGCTTCCGCCCCCTTTTGAACACGGTCTAATTCCGTATACCAGTGCTCGGCACGCTTGCGCCAGTTTTCGGGGAGCCTGTCCTTGTATTGGTGGAATACCTCGACGGGAACGTCACGGAGATTGGTTTCCTCAAATTTTCCGTATTCCATTCCTGCATAGGCTTTCAGGGCATAAGCTGCACTTCTGCATTCGTCAACGCGCATATTGAAGGCTGACCCGGCAAGGCTACGCTCCAATCCGCTGAAGAAGATCGCAAATTCATAGGGCTTCATCTGCCCTGATTGAGGGATCAGTTCGTAGGTATCATCCTGCAGATCCATATAAAGCAGGTGATCCTTTTTGCAGTACACCTCGCAGCTCTGATCCAGCTTACCGCAGGCTACGCCGACGTATTTGTTTTCCGCTTCCTTGGAAATGGTAATGAGTTCTCCGGGGGATAACTCGATCCCGTTCATTTTACAAAGAGCGGACAAATAGGTAATGATAACGGCTGCCGAGGAAGAAAGGCCGCCGATGGGGAGCTCGCCTGCCAGAACGGCACAAAGCCCGCGACGAAGCGGATAACGCTTATTCAGCGCGATGGTTGCGCCCCGCAACGGATCCGCCCAATCGTTTTCCTTGGTTTTCGGAGTTGCTTCCACGTGCCATTGGGCTCTTTTATCAAACTGCAAGGAACGAATCTCAATGACGCCGTTTTCTTTCGGCCCGTAGGCAATATGGATGCCCTTGTTGATGGCAAAGCCGGTGATCTTGCCCAGTTGATGGTCGGAGTGGGCGCCGATGGGGCAAACACGGTATGGGGTAAATGCGGTATATTGTGCCTCTTTTTTATAGGTGCGTTCGAACGCTTCGTATGCGGTCATAATATCCTCCTCGTCAATCCCTGAAATATAAGTCTCTCGTATAAACTTTGTCTAATACGTCGGATATATCATCGTTGTATCGGTTCGCCAGAATCACATCCGACATCTGCTTGAATTCAGCCAGATCTCGAATCACGCGGCTGTTGAAAAAATGGTTTTCCTTCATGGTAGGTTCGTATATAACAACTTCAATTCCTTTTGCCTTGATACGCTTCATGACACCCTGAATAGAGGATTGACGGAAATTGTCAGACCCTGCTTTCATTGTAAGACGATAAACGCCAACGATCTTGGGTTGTTTTGCGATGATCTGGTCGGCAATGAAATCTTTGCGGGTGCCGTTTGCTGCAACAATGGCAGAGATAATGTTCTGCGGAACGTTGTTGTAGTTCGCAAGCAACTGCTTGGTATCTTTAGGGAGACAGTATCCGCCGTAACCAAAAGAAGGGTTGTTGTAGTGAGAACCGATGCGAGGATCTAGTCCCACGCCTTCGATGATGGATTTGGTGTCAAGTCCACGCACGGTCGCATAGGTGTCAAGCTCGTTGAAAAATGAAACGCGCAGGGCAAGATAGGTGTTTGCAAATAATTTGACCGCCTCTGCCTCGGTGGGATTCATATAACGGACTTCGATATTCTCCTTGATCGCGCCTTCCTTGAGCAAAGATGCAAAGGTTTCTGCGGCTTTTTCCAGCCGTTTATTACCAACCGGTACGCCAACGATAATGCGGCTTGGGTAGAGATTGTCGTACAAAGCCTTGCCCTCGCGGAGAAATTCCGGGCTGAACAAAAGATTGTCACAGCAGAATTCTTCCCTTGCTTTCTCAGTAAAACCAACCGGTACAGTCGATTTCACGATCATAACGGCATCGGGATTGACCTCGATGACCTGCTCAATGACCGATTCAACGGATGAGGTATCAAAATAATTCTTGTTTGGATCGTAGTTTGTGGGTGTGGAAATGATCACCAATTCTGCATCTTTATAGGCAGAGGATCCGTCGGTGGTGGCAACAAGATTCAGTTGTTTCGTTGCCAGATATTCTTCAATTTCCTTATCTACGATAGGGGATTTTTTATTGTTGATCTTTTCCACCTTTTCGGGGATGAGATCAACTGCGGTAACTTCGTTGTTCTGCGCCAGCAGAATTGCCATAGATAGACCGACGTAGCCGGTCCCTGCGACTGCGATTTTCATTTGTTTGTGCTCCTTTTTTACTTTTTTAAAGATGCACGTTCAGTCCCTACGAGTGTTTCTCCATGGCAACCTATTATGCAAAAAATTATTTGCTTTGATAAAATTCGTGATACCATTCTGCAAATCTGCGAAGACCTTCACGAATGGAGGTAGACGGCTTGAAGCCGAAATCCCGTTCCAGATCGGAGGTGTCCGCATAGGTGATCGGTACGTCACCGGGCTGCATGGGTACCAGTTTTTTGTGCGCTTCGAAATCATAATCTTCGGGAAGCACTTTGGCACGGATCAGCTCTTCCTGCAGAACCGTTACGAAATCCAGCAGCTTTTCGGGATTGCTGTTGCCAATGTTGTAGACGGCGTACGGCGGCAAGGGAAGCCCATCCTCCCCGTTCTTTTTTTCGGGGGCACGTTGCATCACCCGCTTCACACCCTCTACAATGTCATCTACGTAGGTAAAGTCGCGCTGGCAGTTTCCGTAGTTGAAGATCTCGACGGTCTCGCCCTTGATCAGCTTATTGGTGAAGCCGAAATACGCCATATCGGGGCGCCCTGCAGGGCCGTAAACCGTAAAGAAGCGAAGACCCGTGGAAGGAATGTTATAAAGCTTGGAATATGCGTGGGCCATCAGCTCGTTGGACTTCTTCGTAGCTGCATACAGAGACACGGGATTATCCACCTTATCTTCGGTGGAGTAGGGCACCTTCTTGTTGGAGCCGTAAACGGAAGAAGAGGAAGCGTAAACCAAATGCTCCACGGGGTGATCCGTATTCATGGTGGCACGGCAGGCTTCCAGAATGTTGTAGAAGCCGATAATGTTGCTTTCGATATAAACGTCGGGATTGGTAATGGAATAGCGCACCCCTGCTTGGGCGGCAAGATTCACGACAACTGCAAACTGATATTCCGCAAAAAGCTTATCGATCAGCTCTTTATCGGCAAGGTTGCCGCAAACGAAATTCCAAGTGCAATCGGGATGCTCTGCCGCAAGCTTTGCAATCTCCGAAAGGCGATATTCCTTAATGGAAACGTCATAGTAGTCATTCATATTGTCAAGCCCGACAATATGAACGCCGGGAACGGTGCGCAAAAGCTCCATTGAAAGATTGGATCCGATAAAGCCGGCGGCGCCGGTAACCAGAATGGGCTTACTGGTAAGGTTTATATTTGAGGTTGGCATTTTCTATTCTCCTCGTATAATTAGATAATTAGATTAACTTTGAATCAAAATTTGTCCATCTCTAACAACGCTTTTTTCTTTTGCTCTTTTGTCAACATTTTGGTATGAACAAAATCATCTGCATGTTTCTTCTCATATTCATCTATAGATTCAATCACTTTCGCAGGTATACCGACTGCAATGGAATTATCCGGTATGTTTTTGGTCACAATTGCTCCACATCCTACTATGCAATTGTTTCCGATATTAACACCGGGCATGATGATAGCATTCGTCCCGATGTGAACGTTGTTACCAATGGTTATCTTTCCAAAAATATCAATATTCTTGTATTCATCCTTCAAATGGCGAAGCACCCAAACCCCACCATCATGCGTTATAAGAAGAACGCCACTGTTGATGCGGACGTGATTCCCCAAGGTAATAAGGTAGGGCTCTGAGCCAAAGTTTGCAGACGAATATATTTCGCAACCTTCCCCGATCTTTGCGCCCATCTTTCTCCAATAATCGATCGGGCTCTTTCTTTTGATTAGCTTGTTTCTAAGTTGATTGAATATTCTCATACTTTTTTACCTTTTTCTGAACATTTTTTTGACATTCTGTCTCGTTGATGGAATTAATAACAGCATCGATGCATAAACAAGGCACGCTAATACGATGGATATAATGTCCCACATAACGGTTTTATTAACTGTTTGAAGAATGAGGCACATAACTGCCATAACAGCGGTTGATATCCAAATAGGCCATTGATTTTGCAGGAGTGTTTTTACGTCAATTTGCAGATATTTTTTCATCACAAACAATTCGGGAACAATTAGGGCAAGCCGTGCGAAAGAACGAGCGTAAACTAAACACCAAAAGCCATTCTTTGCAGAGACGACACATATCGGAATCAGGAAACACACATCAACTACCTGTAAAACAAACGGAATTCGATATGCACCTTTTGCTCTGTATGCATCACTGAAAATACTTACGTACACCGCCCGCACCGCCAGAGTGAATGCTGTGATTCCAACAACGTCGGCTGCCTCGCGCCATTGTTCTCCAAAAAGAATATCCACAGCTAAATCCCTATACAGAAAAACACCTACTCCCAAAGGGATTAGCAGCATAGCTAACATTTGCTGGGTGCTGACAAAAAGAGAAACAAATTTTTTCTTGTCATTTTGGCACTTAGTAAGCCCCACAAATAAAACGGGGAAGACAGAGGCTGTAATCATAGCATACAAACTATTTACGGTATTTAGTGAGTTTTTATATAACCCAAGATAATACTCTGTCATATATTGCGTAATGATTAAAGAATCGACCCACGCTGTTAACCATACGGCAATACCATCCATCAGAGTCCATACTGTATCCGAAAACATTCTGCGTAACAGTTTCACGGAATAGAAAAACTTGATCCGGTAGCCGCTCTGATGCTTTGATATCACCATCTGCGCAAAAACACTTGCGATATTTCCAATAACCAAAGACCAATATTTCAGCCCGATCATTGCCAAAGGGATCGTAATGATTAATGGTATCAACGCGGTGATCACTCTGATTATGAAGACTTTTTTGAATGCAAGTCTTTTATGTATAGAGGCATCAAATACACCGGTCATTGCATAAAGCGGAAGAATCAAACCGGAAATAGCAACGGCACACCAAATTTCACTATTTCCTAAAAAGGTGCTGATCGGTTTGCAAAAAAATAAAATCAGGATCCAAATCAACACCGAAATTGTGAGAGTGGTCCAAAATGCCACGTGAAAAGACTGATTCTCTTCAGTTTCATCTTCAAATTTATGTTGAATTAAATACTTGCGAAATCCGGATTCGACAAAAACCTCACAAAATGATATTAACATCATTATTGTGGTTAACGGAGCATAATCGGCCGGAAGAAGGATCCGAGCCAAAACTGCATTTAGTACAGGAGTAATTACTTTTACTGCAATCTCACTCAATGCAGACCATTTAAACGAATTTGCCAGCGATGACTTATTTTCCATGTTAACTGAGAGCGTGGGAATTTTCGGGGTGATTACGATCCCACCATCCTCCTTTTGTTTTGCATCATAATTGCATTTTATTTATATTCTTATGCTGTGAAAACGAATTGGCGCTACGCGGCCTTCCGTTTGCTTGGTGAAAAACCATGTGAATCTGCGGAATACTTACAGACAGTTTTTCTGCCAATGCTTCATCTCATCAAGGGCTTCCGATTTTTCCGAGCAGATTGTTGCAAAACCAAGGGGTGAGTCTATATCGAAAAAGCCAATATTTATTTCGGTGTATGTCGCTCTGCTATATACGCTTTGACCACATACTTATCCGCATTTGGTTTTAAATCTCACAACTTATTATCTTTTCTGTTTTTAAGCACTTTTGCCGGATTTCCGCCCACAACGGCGTATGGAGGCACGTCCTTCGTTACGACGGAGGCCGCACCGATAATGGCACCCTCACCGATTCGGACACCGGGCAGAATGGTAACCCTGCTGCCGATCCACACGTCACTGCCGATCTCCACCGGCTTTTCCGCAGCAATGCCCTGACGGTTCATCGGTATATCGGTTCTTTCGGTGTTGTGATTGTAGGCGTAAACGTAGCATTCCGGACCCATCATTACGTTATCCCCGATTTTTACCGTACCGTACAGCTTGCTGTTGGCTCCAATACCGGAATTATCACCAATGGTAGTTGTCATTGCAAATCTTGCACCACGGTCGATATTGATGTTCCGTCCGGCAGAAGAAAGCATCATTCGGGTTAAGCTTCCGCGAATTTCTTTTTGAAAGATCTTAATTTTAGAGGTTGATTCCGGAAGGCGGATCGCCAGTCCGTAATACAATGCGTATCCCAAATAGCGGAACAGTTTTTTACTCCCCTTCATCTCAACTTACTCCTCCGATTTTATCGTTTTGAGATAAGAAATCCATTTTTCGGCGATTCTATTGATAGATAACGTTTCTCTCAACTGTTGCCCTTGCGCGGAGAAGCGGCTCGCCAACTCCGGATCATCGGCAATCTTAGCCATTTTTTCAGCCAGCGTGGGCGCATCCCCCACGGGAACCAAAAAGCCGCTGACACCGTCCCTTATCGTCAGGCGGGCGCCACCGATGGGGTGATCGGTCGAAATACACGGAATTCCCATTCCCACCGCTTCGATCAATGCGTTGCTCATACCTTCGTAATCGGAAGACATTACAAACATTGAGGCATCTGCGATTTCTGAAAGGACCTCTTTGGAAAAGCCGCGAAGAAACACCTTTTCTTCCATCCCAACGGACTGAATATGATCTGACAGCTCTTTCTCCAAAGGGCCGTCACCGTAAATTTCCGCAATATAATCGGGGTGGCTTTCGGAAAATTCCCGAAAAGCATCGATAAACATTTTTTGATTCTTCTGTTTAAACAGGCGGCCAACGTTTACAACCCGTTTCTTGCGTTCGCCGCTATATGCCGCAGGCAATAGGGGGTTGATGGGATTCATAATAACAACGCTTTTTTTCTGAATTCGCTTGTTGAAAAACCCTTGGGCATCGGGGGTCTGAAATACGTAACCTGCCGCAAAAGGATATGTTACCGCCCGCAAGAAACGATAAATTTGCTCCTTGGGCGCGACATAGGGATTGTTGCGCTCGCTGATCACCACGGGTGTTTTTAACATCCGTGTGGCCAAAATCGTTTCAATATTTGTATTGGTCAAGAATGATATTATGATGTCGTAGCGATTTTCCTTTATGCATTGGCGCAACGCGCTGACCCGCGAGAGGATGCCTTTATCCCTTGCAGATAGATCCACAAGCTTCACCCCGTCCTTCAACGGATATACGCACTCCGAAGCTTTTGCAACCATGATCGAAACGTCGTGGCCTTGCTCCGAAAAAGCATTTGCCAGTTCCGATACGACCCGCTCTGCGCCGCCACCGCGCATATATGCCATTGAAAAAGCGATTTTCATCAATAGTACCACCTTATGTTTTCTTTCAGTATCTTTGCAGGTGCGCCGCCGATCAGCACCCCCGGTCGGTCAAACGTTTTGGTAACCAGACTGCGATAGGCAACCACACTGTCATCCGGAATGACCGTTCCTTTCAAAACATCTGCGTAGGCGCAAAGCCATACGTGATTGCCAATTGTGACCTCTTTACTTTCGGATTCTACGCCCGTCGATTCATCCACGATGGTATGTCCGTCGTTATCCCGAACGTTCACGTTCCAGCCCAGCGTCACGTCGTTCCCGATCCGGATTCCTTTTGAGCAGGCAATCAAGCAATTCTTGTTTGTGGAGAAATTATTCCCGATCACAAGGGTGCCCTTGTCAACGCATATAGAATTTCCTGCGCTGATTCCCGCCTTGCCTTCAAATACTATAGTCGCGTTTTTCTTGACGGCAAATCGGGAGTATGCATTTTCGGCAATAGCCGGGGATCCACCAAAGCCGACCTTAACTGCGCCGAACCGGAAATTGCATAGTTGTACGCTTCCTTTTACGTTCAGTCTGCATTTTTTTGCGATCAGCACGGGGAACTTTACGCCTTTTATGCCAAAGCACTTCAGGTTGAATATCAACGATTTACAAATCGCTATTTCAAAGATCCTTTTGAGCGGCATAGGGATATCTCCTTTGTTGCATTGTTTTTTTGGAGCGCTTCTCTTTCGGGGACAGAAGAAGGCTTCTTAAAAATCGCACAGATCGCTATGCACAATACGTATTGACAGAAGGGATCTGCATAACTGACCATACCAACGTCCGCTACCAACAGAGCTACTAACACCGCTTTAAAGAGTGCCGATTCTTTGTTCGCTACGGATTTTTTAAACAAAATTCCGGCAACGTAGCCGTAATATAGAAGAAACCCAACTATGCCGGTATTTACCAGTAGCTCAACGTAGTTATTATGGGAATACACGCTCGTGCCTGAAATGCTACCGTACACCTGAGAGAAGCCGTTAAGACCGTAGCCGAAGATCGGTTTTTGGCTGAATGCTTCCAAGCCAACTTCTATCATATGCTGACGGATTCGGGAACTGCGATCACCGCCGGTGCCACCCACCGTATCTGCCAATTCTTCAAAACGATAACCTAAGTGTTCATACAAAAAGGGAACGTTGTAAAGTGCGTACAGGATTCCGTAAGCACAAATAATTGCGATTACGATGTTTCGGATCTTGTGGGATTTGGATGACCCCAGCAAATATACCATCAACGTAACGAATATGATGATCAGGGACTTTTTGGAGCCGGAAAGAACAACGAAGATCAGAAAGAACGCCACTAACACAACGCCAAACACTTTGCCGAGCTTTTTATGATTCTGCGCATTGATAAAGAAGACGTAGAAGATCATAACCGCGCCTAAGGAGGCCATCAAGCCGATCTGGTTGGCATTCCAGGCTTCATTGACAGAGCTTACACCCAGTCGCTCCCCTTCTTCAAGCGCCGTCATATCTACCGTTTTCGCCAGGTACACCAGGTTCACAAACATCGCAAATGCGGCTAATTTGATGAACTGCCGAATGTTATTTGGATCTTCCGTGCATTTTAGATCAATCAGAAACACTACAACGGATTGCAGGAGAAGTTTTTTGATTGTAATGAAGGCCGCCGCTTCGTTCACTGCGTAAACATATGCCAGAAAGAAGAAGGCGATCAGTATGATCCTCCACACCACGTAGGAGGTTAATTTAAACTTACCTTTTGCAATCAGCTCCAGCGCCAACGCTGCAAAACAAAGCAAAAACGGGAGATAGTAAACTACGGTATTTTTGGTATACAGCAGTTCTCCGTTCGTAGCGCAAAAAAACGCTACAAAAACCGCAAGATAGCTGAGAAGATCGTTAATTTTTTGTTCCTGAATCCTAATCATTTGTTCTCCCATACCATACTGCCGCATAGCAGAATCTGCGTTTATTATATCTTTTCGTACCCTTTTAGCGGCATCATATCACCAAACACACGATCAAATTCTCTCGGTTCGAAAGGATGCAATCCGCCAAAATGCAAAAAGGTTAGTTCTCCAAAATAAATCTTTCCGTTCTCGTTATAGAGATCTACACGCACAATTGGAAAATCACCTGCTAAATCTTTGGCTGCTTTTATCATTGTCTCAAAGTTTTCCGGTTTCTGTAATTCTATTGGCGTATTGGGGTGACCGTTTTCTACCGGATAGTGGTTCCATTCTAAATCGAAAAAATCAAAATAGGCATCGTCACCTTGGCGGTCACTAGCTACAAACAAGAATTTCGGTTCGCCGTAGGAACAGAAAAATTTATAATCCTTGGGCGCTTTCCCATCTTCCGTTTGAATAATTTCTTCGCAGATGATCTTTCTTTCAACACCTTTGTAAGAGAGCTCTGCGCGGTGTGCGCCAAAATCTTCTTTCAACCACTTGTTTAAATCTTGTTTCGTTTTATCGATATCTAATACAGTTTTGTCTCTGCAGATGATTACACTTCCACTACCATGATTGCACTTTAGCACAAACTGCCGAGGCAAAGAATCCCAATCTATTTGATCTGCATTATTCCAAACACCGATCAATTTTACCAACAGATCTTCACGACCACACTTTGCTATGTATTCTCTGACTGCATATTTATCTACACATTGACGGACCAGGGGGTCATTCTTATATACCTTTAGTTTCAACCATTGCATTTTTTCTGTCAGTGTTTTTGGGTTTTTCATATCCAACGGATATCCCATATACTTTTTGAAAAGTATTTTTGTTGCAAGGGTAGGAGAAATTGCTTGTACGCCTATCATAACTTTTTTTGCTATTTTTTTTACAAAACTATGCATAAAATCAGTTCCTTTCCTGCTTGATGTATTCCAAATAGTCCGTATTCAACTCAGCCACAATATCTGCAATGTTATAACCTTTTGCGCTGATTGACTTATAAGAATCCGTAAATCTTTCTTGATCCATTGCATGCAAAAGCGCTGCAATCCATTGATCCTTATCTGCATTCAGGGACAATGATGAAACTTGCTCCGTTACGCGAACTTCCGGAGCATATGCCGTTTCAGACACTACGCACGGCAAGCCTGCAGCTTGCGCTTCCATCAGTGCGACGCTAACACCCTCATAGAAGGAAGGCATCAGAAATACGTCAATTGTATTCAGCAACTCCGGAATATCCGATCGTTTTCCAAGCATCAGTACGGCTGTTTCCAGCCCCATATCATAGATTTGTTTGCGAATGCTCTCCTCCAGCTCGCCGCCTCCGATTATCAGAAATTTCACATCTTTGCGGGTCTTTCGAAGTTCAAAAAACAGTTGTAAAGAAAATGTGTGATTTTTCACAGGCACCAACGAACCCACCTGTCCAATCACTTTGCAGTTATCCAAACGCAAATCCGCCTTGTATTGTTCGACAACGTCTTGGCCGATTTGATATTGCGACAAGTAAATGCCGTTGCGAAGGATATGCCCTTTTTCAAGAAATGTCTTGCCAAACAAATATTGTCCTGCCTTTTCAGAGCAAGCATACCAGGTTGTTGCGTATGCCTTGATGTACCGTCGCATAAGTGATTCATAGATCCTGCGAACTTTGGAAGGATTGGGCGCAACACGGTTGGTGTGGGAATGGGTAATTCTAACCGGCACATGCTCTTTATAAGCTGCTTTCATAGCCAATCCCGAATTAAACAGCAAATGAGAATGTACAATATCATAAGGGCCGTTATTTCGTATTATGTGACGAATGTTACCCACCGTTGCTAAAGGATTTTTATGAGGGAACGGACAATGTATGACGCGGCAATCCAAAGACTTCGCCTCTTTTTCATACGCATGTTCTTCATCCCCATATACGAGAAAGTCGAACTGGAATTTTTCACGATCGGAATACCTTGCAATATTCATTGCAACAGCTTCCATTCCTCCTATGTTCAGCGAGCCGGTTATTACTAAAACGCGAATCTTATCTGCCATAAAACTCATCTCCGATGATCACAAACTGCTTCTCAATTTCAAAACAGTTTTGAAGTTGGTAAAGGACAGCGCATAATAGGCAAGCGCTTTTTTGCTTCGCTGCTCTTTAAGAGCAGCCTTGAGGAACTTTCTCGCCAGCTTGCCGTCTCCGTTTCGCATCGCTTTGTTGCCCAGAAGCATATATTCGTTGTACTTTTTCTCCCGCCGCATTTCTTCCGTCAGGGTATCCAGCATATCCTTGTATTTCTCGTTAATATATGCAAAGGCTTCCACGTATTTATCCGTCAGGGCAGATACCTGCTTTGTGCCGGTGTAATTATAGTAATTGATCATTTCCTCGGGCACCAAACCGACCTTGCAAAGCTGACAAACTCGGATCCACAGGTCGAAATCCTGCAAGGCACGCAGGTTTATGTCAAACATACCGGCTTTCAGCAACAGATCCTTTCGCGCCATTACGGTAGAGGTGGTGCCAACGCTGTTATCTAACAGAATTTCTTTGCTCAAATCGCCCTGGGCTTTGGGATTGGTTCGATAGGTCACCTGCTCGTTTACGTAGAGGATCCGCACACCGGTATATACCAGCCCGATCTCAGGGTCAGACTCCATTACTGCCATCTGCTTTTCCAGCTTTTCCGGCATAAATTCATCGTCGTCATCCAAGAACGCTACGAATTCACCGGATGCATTTTCAATGCCAGTGTTTCTGGCAATGTTGCCGCCCTTGGCGGGGAAATACTCGATAAACCTGATTCGGGCGTCATCCTTTGCCAGCTCGTTTACCACTTCTTTGGTATTATCTTCGGAACCGTCGGATACAACGACGATCTCCAGATCTTTCCACGTTTGCGCCTGCACGCTCTTGATGGCACGGGGCAACAAGTCTGCCCGATTATGGGTGGGAATTACAACACTAATCATACTCTCTCCTAATCAAAAAACATCTACCACGTACAACCCCCTGTGGCCCTCAAAAACGGAGTCGAAGCAAATCTTTTTTCCGTCCGGGCTCCATCTGGGGTGCAGGTCGCAACGGGTATCGTTATCATATCGGAAGGGGGCAAACACTCTTGCCAAAATTTTTGCGTCTTTTGCTTCCGGGTCCGTATCCTTCAGCAACTTGATCTCTGCGATGCGGGCGCGGTCTGGGTAGGAATCCGTTACCACAAAGCAACGGTCAGGGGAATAGCTGGGGTGCCCGTCGTTGCTGTATTTGCTCCACAGATGGGTGTACTCCGAGGTCTTATCCTTCATCAGGTAATAGCCGGGGCCGCCACTGTGCTTGTTTTCAAAGGCAATGATCTCCTCGTCATTTTTCCAGTAACAGTGAGAGACCATATCGTCATCGCTTAGAACGTACATATCGCTACCGTCAACGTTGCAAGTGATCAACCTCGTATATTTCCGCTGACCGTTAAACCAGCGGTACAGCACCATGAAGCGTTTTCCGTTGGGGCTGAGCATAATATGGTTGACCTTATGTACCGAGCCTTCTTCCTGCATTTCCTTGCGTGGTTGGAATTGGGCAAAATCTGTGTATTTCAGCAGCGGCTGTACGTCACCGTTTTCCAGATCCACCGTCCAGATACAGGGTGCATCCGGGAGGGCAACGTCCTTTGTAACCTCGGGAACGTTGTAATAACCGTAACCGGGGCGCAGAGAATACAGTCGGGCAAAATCCAACGTAAGGGCCAACTTGCCGTCAGCAGATACGCTGTATACCGGCGCATCGATCACGCGCTCCTCGCCGCTTTCCACGTTCAGGATCACGGCACAGAATCTTCCGTCGCGAAAATCGTTGTACAGGATCTTGCTTTGATAATCGGGTCCAAGCCACTGCAGCATACAGGACATTTGCACGTTCCAAGCGCCGGTTTCAGCCAACTTTCTGACCCGTCCTTCCTGATCCTTTTCCTTTGCCGTATCGATCAAAAGGATGTCGGCCGGCTCCTTGGGTGAAACGTCGCTCCACGTATTATTGGCGCGCATACAAAGCATATAGCGCTGGGTTGCATCCCAAGGGGATTTATCATAATACCCAAAGAAGTATTCCTTGCCATCATCGGGAGAAACGCACTGAATATTACCTTCAGATTTTATTTTGGGCGAGATCGCGTACATACCAAGCTGATAGGCGCGTTTGATGATTTTTTTGATAGCGGGAAACTTATTCAGTTGATAATTGATCTTCTGCTCTAAACTCATAGAAGTTCCGTCACTTTCTTAAAAAAGTCTTATACACCCAATGCTGTATTTTTACGGGCATCAAAAACATTCCCGTCTGGGCAATGGCTACAATGGCGTAATCGGCAAAGGAAGAATAACCCATCTTCCAAAAGCGCTTGATGGTATCGATGTAGCTCTTTGTATTCTCCCAACTCTTGCGACGTTTTGCAAGATCGTCGTTGGAACGAAAATACAAAAGAGACTCTCCCACGTTTTCAGCAATACAGCCGGAGAAAAGCATTCTGCCGAAAAGATCTACGTCTTGATTTCTTCTTAAATCGGAATATCCGCCGTTTTCCAACACTTTGCTTTTTCTGTACATAACGGCAGGATGATTAAATGCACTGCGCTTTTTCGCAAAATTATATATTTCCTTGTGCTTTTCGGGAACTGCGCGAACCGAGACCACCTGAGCGGGAGAAGAATAAAACTCATCTACGAAAGAGCCCACAATGCTAAGTTCGGGATTCGTTTCAAATACTTTCAACTGTTTCTCGCAGCGTTCAGGTTTTGAGATATCATCCGTATCCATGCGGGCAACCAGTTCGTTTTTACATGCTTTCAGGCCTTCGTTCAGCGCTAATCCCAACCCTAAGTTTACTTTGTTGACCACGATTGAAAACAGATCGGGATACTTTTCGGTGTACTCTTTTATAATTGCGTACAGCGCATCATTCAGTGGGCCGTCTTCCACGATCACGATCTCGTCAGGCAAAACCGTTTGATTGAGCATGCTGTCAATAGCCAATCTCAAATATTCAGGCTTTTCCTTTATGTAAAGAGACATTAAAACACTGTATTTTTCCATCGTTACCCTCTCAACATTTCCTTTGCTTCTGCCTGCTTGGCGTCATAGGTTGCTTGATCTACTTCTCCCTTTTCCAGGAGCCAATCACCGAAATCCATATCGCTGACCGTGCCTTCGCGCACGGTATCGCTGCGCTTGAGCACCTTTCCGATGGTCTGAAAAATGATCTTTACATCGTTTGCAAAGGTGATGCCGCCGTCAATATACGCCAGATCGTACTGAAACTTTTGTTCCCAGGTGATGTTGTTGCGCCCGTTGACCTGTGCGAGGCCTGAAAGACCGGGGCGAACGTCGTGGCGACGCCTCTGCTCCCGGGTCATAAAGACCATATCTCTTACCAGCTGGGGGCGCGGCCCGATGATGGACATATCGCCCACCAGAATGTTGATCAGCTCCGGCAATTCGTCAAGGCTGGTGCTGCGGAGAAATTTACCGTAGGCGTTGAGGCGGACCTCATCGGGAAGAAGATTCCCTTCCTTGTCCTTGGCGTTTGACATGGTGCGCAGCTTGATCAGCTTAAAGATACGCTCTTTTCCGTCTTTCCCTTTTTTACCGGGGCGGGGCTGGACGAAGAAGGGGTTGCCCTTCATGGTGACGGCACCAACCACCATCAGCACCAAAAGGATCGGAGATAACACCATCAAGGCGATCAATGAAAGAAAAAAGTCTGAGAATCTTTTGAAAAATACTTTATACACGGAGCTATCCTCTATTTTGTCATTTTTTTGCTTTTGCGGCATTGCCAAACTGGCTCTTGCAGGGCTACGAGCAAGAGTGGTTAATAAATACTACATTTGAAGTTATTATAACATAACGGCTATTTGGTGTCAATAAAAAACGGGAAAGATATACATATAAAAATATATATAATAGGTAATAAGAATCGTTTTCGGTGGCTTTGGGGAAAAACGAAAGGCACTGCGAGGCAGTGCCTTGGTTGGGCTTGTTTTGACAATTCATTCATTCGTGTCCGAAAAAGAACTGGTCATAAAACCTGATTTTCTTTGATGTATTTCTATGTTCTTAACTTTAAGAAAGCAGTGAAAGAACAATTGCAATTATCGTAGGACACAATGCCATAAATATTAACCACCCTTTATTGTGTACCTCAACTTTAACATCGGGACAATATCTTTTTATTTTACGCAAACCATAAAACGGGAAATGCATAATATCAAGCTCATATTCTCCTGCGTTTTTTATAGAAAAGGTTGCGCAGGCAGGTCTATATCTAAATCGTGAGTGCATAGCCGTTTTAAATGAAACACCTTTAATGTCGGTCCACAACAGTAAATCATTTTCGGTGTGTATCCCTTTATCATCAAGAACGCATATCACCTTACCGAAACAAAAACGATTTAATATTGATAAGAAAACTAATGGTATCAAAACTACACCCCATATTACCGCTGTAACAGGCAAGGTTTTTAAAAATGCAGATATGAGTTCACCGAAAAGCCATTCCCCACTCTCTTTCCACTCCATAATTAGAATCATAATGGGAACCATAGGAACGAAAGAAAGGAAAATGCCTAAAATATAGTTAAAATACTGTATGCGGATATTATCACCAGATAACCGTTTTAACTCCGGTTGCTTTGTTTTTGGTGCTATAGTATATAGATGTTCTAGAAAACTCGGTAAATTTTCTTTTTGCGTGTCAATAGTCAAAACTTTTGGAGATGCTGTTATTCTGCAAGGTGCTCCCTCGTTAAAAGCAATATCAATAACAAACTGTTTAAAAATAGCGGTTTGTTTGACTCTTATAGATTTAATATCTAATGGTACGCGCGTTGTATATGTAATCTGTTTACCTGTTCCAGAAATAAGTGCAATCAGCAAATAATGCTCTGTAAACCCGAAATAACCATAATACTGTGTGTTTCCCTGATTAAGCAATCCATAAATGGGGTGCATTAGTGTTTCATCATCTTCTAATAAATCGGTTAGAG
>JAFWZW010000010.1 GCA_017517325.1 Clostridia bacterium
GGCAGTCCACGTGAGCGTAGTGACGGTTTTCAGTCTCGTACTCAACGTGTCTGGTGTTGATCGTGATACCTCTTGCCTTTTCTTCGGGTGCGTTATCGATCTGGTCATATGCCATGAATTCGATGTTGCCGTTGCCCAGAGAAAGGGTCTTGGTGATAGCAGCGGTAAGAGTGGTCTTACCGTGGTCAACGTGACCGATGGTACCAATGTTTACATGGGGTTTAGTTCTTTCGAATTTTGCCTTTGCCATTGTTATTTCCTCCTGAATATTGTTTTATTTTTAAATTAATGATTGAAATTAGTTGGCAGATTTCTTAATGATCTGCTGCTGGATGGAAACGGGAACCTCTGCATAGTGGTCGGGCTCCATAACGTAGGTGCCGCGGCCCTGGGTCTTGGAACGAAGGTCGGTTGCGTAACCGAACATTTCGCCCAGAGGAACCTCACAGTTGATCTGCTGACCGCCACCAACTGCTTCCATACCGAGAACGCTACCGCGACGCTGGTTGATGTTACCGATAACATCGCCCATATAATCGTCAGGGGTAACAACCACTACCTTCATAATAGGCTCGGTAATGGTAGGATCTGCTTTTCTCATTGCTTCCTTGAAAGCCATAGAGCCGCAGATCTTGAACGCCATTTCGGAAGAGTCAACCTCGTGGTAGGAACCGTCGAACACGGTAACCTTGGTGTCAACTACGTTGTAGCCGGCAACGACACCGCTTTCCATTGCGCCGCGGATACCGGCGTCAACAGCGGGGAGGTATTCCTTGGGAATGGCACCACCAACAACCTTGTTGATGAACTCGTAGCCCTTACCGGGTTCGTTGGGTTCGATGGTCATCTTAACGTGAGCATACTGACCCTTACCGCCGGACTGACGGGCGTACTTAACGTCAACGGTTGCTTCCTTGCGGATGGTTTCACGGTATGCAACCTGAGGCTTACCAACGTTTGCTTCCACGCGGAACTCACGGAGAAGTCTGTCAACGATGATCTCAAGGTGCAATTCGCCCATACCTGCGATGATGGTCTGACCGGTTTCTTCATCGGTGGATACCTTGAAGGTGGGGTCTTCCTCTGCAAGCTTGGAAAGGGCGATACCCATCTTTTCCTGACCTGCCTTGGTCTTGGGCTCAATGGCAACGCGGATAACGGGATCCGGGAAGTCCATAGACTGAAGAATGATGGGGTTCTTTTCATCACAGAGGGTATCACCGGTGGTGGTGTACTTAACACCGATTACGGCGGCGATATCACCGGCGTAGATCTTATCGGCATCTTCTCTGTGGTTGGCGTGCATCAATACGATACGGCCAAGTCTCTCTCTCTTACCCTTAACGGAGTTGTAAACGGTAGAACCGGTTTCAACGGAGCCGGAGTAAACACGAACAAAGCAAAGTCTGCCAACGAAGGGGTCGGTGGCAATCTTGAATGCCAGTGCTGCAAAGGGCTCGTCCTCGCTGGAGGGACGCTCCTGCTCTTCTTCAGAGCCGGGAAGCTTACCAACGATGGGGGGGATATCGAGGGGAGAAGGCATATATTCGACGATGGCATCCAAAAGCTTCTGCACACCCTTGTTACGATAAGAGGTACCGCAAAGTACGGGGATCATCTTACCGGCAATGGTGGTTACGCGGATGGCTTTGTGGATCTCTTCCTCGGTGAGTTCTTCCCCTTCCAGATACTTCTCGAACAGGGCATCATCGCTTTCAGCGATAGCTTCCAGAAGCTGTGTTCTGTATTCTTCTGCCTTGTCCTTCATATCGGCGGGAATATCCTCTTCGCGGATCTCGGTGCCGTCGTTATTGGTGTAGATGAAAGCGCGCATCTTCACAAGGTCAACGAGGCCGCAGAATTCATCTTCAGCTCCGATGGGGAGCTGGATCGGCACAGCGTTTGCTTTCAGTCTTTCATGGATCTGGGAGACAACGCGATAGAAGTTGGCTCCGCCGATATCCATTTTGTTAACGTAAGCAAGACGGGGTACGTTATACTTGGTAGCCTGACGCCATACGGTTTCAGACTGGGGCTCAACACCACCCTTGGCACAGAAGACGGCAACTGCACCGTCAAGTACCATCAGGGAACGCTCCACCTCAACGGTGAAGTCAACGTGGCCGGGGGTGTCGATAATGTTGATTCTGTTGTTTTTCCAGAAACAGGTGGTTGCAGCGGAGGTAATGGTAATACCTCTTTCCTGCTCCTGCTCCATCCAGTCCATGGTAGCGGCGCCGTCGTGGGTCTCACCAAGCTTATGCGTTTTACCGGTGTAATACAGGATACGCTCTGTGGTGGTCGTCTTGCCGGCGTCGATATGAGCCATGATACCGATGTTTCTGGTTCTCTCAAGTGGATACTCTCTCGGCATTGTACGCTCCGTTTCCTTTTCTTAGATTGTACCCGACCGCAAGGCATGCTATGCTGCCGGGTGTGTGTTTTTAATATCTGTAATGAGCAAAAGCCTTGTTTGCTTCTGCCATCTTGTGAGTGTCTTCTCTCTTCTTAACGGCGCCGCCAAGATTGTTGGTAGCATCGATAATTTCGTTTGCAAGTCTCTCACACATGTTCTTTTCGCTGCGAGCTCTGGAATAATTGATGAGCCAGCGAAGACCCAAGGTCTGTTTTCTGTCGGGCCGAACGTCGATGGGCACCTGGTAGGTAGCACCGCCCACTCTTCTTGCTTTGATCTCGAGTGCAGGCATGATGTTCTCAAGGGCCTTCTGGAATGTTTCAAGGGGATCGTTGCCAGTCTTTTCCTTCACGATTTCGAATGCATCGTAAACGATCTTCTGTGCAACACCTTTTTTACCGTCCAGCATAATGTTGTTTACCAGCTTGGTAACCAGCTTGGAACCGTAGATAGGATCCGGCAGGACGTCTCTTTTGGAAATCTGACCTCTGCGTGGCACTAGAACTTCCCTCCTTCATAATAATATAATGATATCTTCGGTACTCCGACGGTCCTTGCCGCCGGTGAAGTGCCCAGCTTTTGATCAAATTCATATAAATATGATGCAAAATGCTAAGCACAACCTGAAAGCCTGCTTACTTGGAAGCCTTGGCTCTCTTCGCTCCGTACTTGGAACGACCTTGGTTTCTTCCGTTTACGCCCTGGGTATCCAGAGTGCCACGGATGATGTGGTAACGAACACCGGGAAGGTCTTTGACTCTTCCGCCGCGGATCATAACGACAGAGTGTTCCTGCAGGTTATGACCGATACCGGGGATATAAGCCGTAACTTCGTTACCGTTGGTCAAGCGGACTCTTGCAATTTTACGAAGAGCTGAGTTAGGCTTCTTCGGAGTCTTGGTGGAAACCTTCGTACAAACACCGCGCTTCTGGGGGCAGGAAATAGCAACGGTCTCTTTTTTCAAAGAGTTCATGCTCTGCTGCAGTGCGGGGGACTTGGACTTGTAGGTTACCTTTTCGCGACCAAATCTTACCAATTGGTTGAATGTTGGCATAGTGCACCTCCTTCTTCAATAGTCATATTATGGTATCACATTTCAAAAAAAAATGCAACACTCACCCGAAGGTGCAAAATGCATTTCTGCATTTTGCACAAATCCGGGCGAAAAGCAAAGTTGAAAATGGGATATTTTTACTACGGATTAACCAAAAATACTCTCTTCTTCGTCGCTTTGGGTATCGCAAACCTGAACGTCGCGGTAAAGCTCCATACCGGTACCGGCGGGAATCAGCTTACCGATGATCACGTTTTCCTTCAGACCCATGAGAGGATCCACCTTGCGCTTGATGGCAGCTTCGGTGAGGACCTTGGTGGTCTCCTGGAAGGAAGCGGCAGAGAGGAAGGACTCGGTGGAAAGAGCGGCCTTGGTAATACCCAGAAGGAGCGGAGATGCGGTGGCTTCTACCACAGCCTCGCCTGCTTCCATACGGGCACGTACGGCGGCGTTGGCATCCTCAAACTCGGTAACCTCCACCATCGTGCCGGGGAGGAGCTGAGTGGAGCCGGAATTTTCCACACGAACCTTGCGGGTCATCTGACGGGCGATGACTTCAACGTGCTTATCGTTGATTTCTACCGCCTGGAGACGGTAAACCTTCTGGATCTCACGAACGATATACTCGTAAGCGGCATCGGTACCGTCGATACGGATGATATCAGCGGGCTTGCGCAGACCTTCGGTCAGGGCCTGACCGCGAACAACGGCCTGGCCGTCCTCCACGATCACTCTCAAGCCGTAAGGAATAAGGTAGCTCTTTTCGGTGCCGTCAATGCCGGTCACGATCACGTGGCGGTTCTTCTTGCTGTCGTCAATGCGGACTTCACCGTCAAAATCGGCAAGGATAGAGGCCTTCTTGGGGCTTCTTGCTTCAAAGAGCTCTTCTACACGGGGCAGACCCTGGGTGATGTCACCGCCGGCAATACCACCGGTGTGGAAGGTTCTCATGGTAAGCTGGGTACCGGGTTCACCGATGGACTGTGCTGCAATGATACCCACTGCCTCACCGATGTTGACCTTTTTGCCATTGGCAAGGTCGGCACCGTAGCAATGTGCACAAACACCGTGGCGGCACTTACAGTTCAATACGCTTCTCACGTACACTCTGGTAATACCGGCTTCGGTGATGGCATCTACCATAGATTCGTTGATCATCTTGCCATTCTCTACCAAGATCTCACCGGTTTCGGGGTGGATCACGTCGGCAGCGGCGTATCTGCCTAGGATACGGTCAGCAAGCTTTTCGATCATTTCCTTGCCTTCCATAATATCCTCAACCCAGATACCCTCGGTGGTACCGCAATCCTCAGCGCGGATGATCACATCCTGCGCAACGTCTACCAGACGGCGGGTCAGGTAACCGGAGTCAGCGGTACGAAGTGCCATATCCGCAAGACCCTTACGGGAGCCACGGGCGGCAATGAAGTATTCAAGCACGTTCAGACCTTCGCGGAAGTTTGCCTTGATAGGCAGCTCCACGGTACGACCGGTTGCAGTTGCCATCAGACCACGCATACCGGCAAGCTGTCTCATCTGCTTCATAGAACCACGGGCACCGGATACTGCCATCATATTAATGGGGTTATCGGGGCGCAGGTTCTTCTGCAGAGCGGTGGTTACGTCCTTGGTACATTCTTCCCAAATAGAGATCACTCTGCGGTAACGCTCTTCATCGGTCAGTTTACCGCGACGGAAGTGACCGGTCACCACGTCTACCTTCTTATCAGCCTCGGCAATGATCGCCTGCTTTTCGGGAGGAACGGTCATATCCGAAACGGAAACGGTGAGGGCAGCCTTGGTGGAATACTTGTAGCCCAGTGCCTTGATCTTGTCCAGCATTTCCACCGTTTCAGTGGCACCGCAATACTTGATGGCACGGTCGATGATGGTGCCGAGCCCCTTGGAGTTCACCACGAAATCAATTTCGGGCTTAAAGAGGTTGGCGGGATCATCACGGTCTACGAAGTGGAGCTTCTGGGGGATCACGCTGTTGAAGATCATACGGCCGTAGGTGGTATCCACAAGCTGGGAAACCTCCTTACCATCCACGATGCGGGTCTGGCGGACCTTGATGCGGGCGTGAATACCCAGATCCTTATTCTCGTAAGCCATAACGGCTTCATCGAAATCACGGAAGATCTTTCCTGCGCCGACTTCGTCAGCGCGGAAGGTGGGCTCTTCATCCTCAAACTCACGCACGTAGGTGAGCCAGTAGGAGCCAAGAACCATATCCTGGGTAGGAACGGTTACGGCCTTACCGGAAACAGGCTTGAGGAGGTTGTTGGCGGAAAGCATAAGGAATCTTGCCTCTGCCTGAGCCTCGGGAGAAAGGGGTACGTGTACGGGCATCTGGTCGCCGTCAAAGTCGGCGTTGAATGCAGTACATACCAGAGGATGGAGCTTGATGGCTCTGCCCTCTACCAGAACGGGCTCGAAGGCCTGAATGGAAAGACGGTGCAGAGTGGGAGCACGGTTCAAAAGAACGGGGTGTTCCTTGATCACGTATTCCAGAGCGTCCCAAACCTCGTGGCTCATACGCTCAACCTTCTTCTTGGCATCCTTGATATTGGTTGCCTTGCCGGTCTCAACCAGTCTCTTCATTACGAAGGGCTTGAACAGCTCGATGGCCATTTCCTTGGGAAGACCGCACTGATACAGCTTCAATTCGGGACCTACGACGATAACGGAACGACCGGAATAGTCAACGCGCTTACCCAAAAGGTTCTGACGGAAACGGCCCTGCTTACCGCGGAGCATTTCGGAAAGAGACTTGAGGGGACGGTTGCTGGGGCCGGTTACGGGTCTGCCGCGACGGCCGTTATCAATGAGAGCGTCTACCGCTTCCTGAAGCATTCTCTTTTCGTTGCGAATGATGATCTCAGGTGCGTGAAGCTCCATCAATCTCTTCAGGCGGTTGTTACGGTTGATAACACGGCGGTACAGATCGTTGATATCGGAGGTAGCAAAGCGGCCGCCGTCAAGCTGTACCAAGGGTCTGATCTCGGGGGGGAGAACAGGAAGAACGTCCATAATCATCCACTCGGGCTTGTTGCCGGAGAGGCGGAAGTCCTCTACGATCTCAAGACGTTTTGCAAGGCGAAGTTTCTTCTGGCCGTTGCTGGAATCCATCTCGTTTCTGAGAGACTGGGAGAGCTCTTCCAGATCCAATTCCTGCAAAAGCTTCTTTACGGCTTCGGCACCCATACCGGCTTCGAAGTCGTTTTCATACTTTTCTCTCGCAGAACGGTATTCCTGCTCCGTCAGGAGCTGCTGCTTTGCAAGGGGAGTAGAACCGGGATCGGTTACGATGTACTGCGCAAAGTACAGAACCTTCTCCAAAAGGCGGGGGGAGATGTCCAAAAGGATACCCATTTTGGAGGGGATGGCTCTGAAATACCAGATGTGGGAAACGGGAGCCGCCAGTTCAATGTGGCCCATTCTTTCACGGCGCACCTTGCTAGTGGTAATTTCAACGCCGCACTTTTCGCACACCTTGCCAACGTATCTTACCTTCTTATACTTGCCGCAATGGCATTCCCAATCCTTGGTAGGTCCAAAGATGCGCTCGCAGAACATACCGTCGCGCTCGGGCTTCAAGGTTCTGTAGTTGATGGTCTCGGGTTTTTTTACTTCGCCGTAGGACCAACGTCTGATATCATCGGGAGAAGCCAGACCGATTCTAATTTTATCAAAATCATTATGTTCCATATTTCACTTCTCCTTTCTTATTCTTCGAATCCGCTATCTTCCTGATAGACGGAAGCACTTCCCATATAGTCGGAAAGATCTTCTTCCGGCTCGGGATTAAATTCGGTGGAGCCCTCTTCATCGTCAAAGAGAGGATCCTCGGCATCATAGATCTGCTCGCCAAGCTCCGAAGCATCAATGGTCTGGATGCCGCGGTTCTCTTCCTCGCTGATCTCCTTCAGCGTTACGACGCTGTTATCTTTATCCAAAACTTCCACGTTCAGACCCAAGGCCTGCAGCTCGCGGACCAGAACCTTAAAGGATTCGGGTACGCTGGGAGTGGGAATGTTCAGACCCTTCACAATAGCCTCGAAGGTCTTGACACGGCCCACCACGTCGTCGGACTTGACCGTCAGGATCTCCTGCAGGGTGTAAGCGGCACCGTATGCTTCCAGCGCCCAAACTTCCATTTCACCGAATCTCTGACCGCCGAACTGTGCTTTACCGCCCAGAGGCTGCTGTGTAACCAGAGAGTAAGGACCGGTGGAACGTGCGTGGATCTTATCATCTACCAGATGGTGGAGCTTCAAATAGTACATATAACCTACGGTTACGCGGTTATCGAAGGGCTCACCGGTGCGGCCGTCGTAAAGCACGGTCTTACCGTCGGGAGAGCAGCCTGCCTCCTTAAGCAGATCCTGAATATCCTGCTCGTTGGCACCGTCGAATACGGGGGTCATAAAGTTCTTACCCAGCTTCTTTGCAGCAAGACCCAAATGTACCTCCAGCACCTGACCGATGTTCATTCGGGAAGGAACGCCCAGGGGGTTCAAAACGATATCCAAGGGAGTACCGTCGGGCAGGAAGGGCATATCCTCGGGAGGAAGAATGCGGGAAATAACACCCTTGTTACCGTGGCGGCCTGCCATTTTGTCACCCACGGAGATCTTTCTCTTCTGGGCAACGTAAACGCGAACTACCTTATTGACGCCTGCGGGCAGCTCGTCACCGTTTTCACGGGTAAAGGTGCGCACGTCAACGATGATACCGCTTTCGCCGTGAGGCAGTCTCAGGGAAGTATCACGCACTTCTCTTGCCTTCTCACCGAAGATGGCACGGAGCAGTTTTTCCTCTGCAGTCAGTTCGGTCTCACCCTTGGGGGTAACCTTACCAACCAGAATATCACCTGCGTGTACCTCAGCACCCTTGCGGATGACGCCGTCGGCATTGAGATCCTTCAGAGCGTCTTCACCAACGGAGGGAATATCGCGGGTGATCTCTTCCGGCCCCAGCTTGGTATCTCTTGCTTCGTGAGAATATTCTTCAATATGAATGGAGGTGTAAACGTCTTCACGGACCAGACGCTCGTTGAGAAGAACGGCGTCCTCGTAGTTGTAGCCTTCCCAGGTCATAAAGCCGATGAGCATATTCTTACCCAGCGCCATTTCACCGCCCTGGGTTGCAGTACCGTCAGCCAGAACCTGACCAACCTCAACTCTCTGATCCTTGGATACGAAGGGTCTCTGGTTAATACAGGTACCTTGGTTGGTACGCTTGAATTTCACCAGATGGTAAGCATCCACGTGGCCGTCGTCAGCCTTCACGCGGATCTCGTCTGCGGAAACGTATTCAACGTAGCCTGCGGACTTTGCCAGAACGCAGACACCGGAATCCGTACCGGATTTGTACTCAATGCCGGTACCGATCATGGGTGCTTCGCTGACCATCAGCGGAACTGCCTGTTTCTGCATGTTGGAGCCCATGAGTGCACGGGTGTTATCGTCGTTTTCAAGGAAGGGAATGTGAGATGCGGAAACGGAAACGACCATTTTGGGCGAAACGTCCATATAGTCGATCTCTTCTCTGGGTACTTCCAGAATTTCCTCTCTTCTGCGGGCCGTAACCTTCTTGTTCAGGAAGCGATGCTCTTCGTCCAGAGGCTCGTTTGCCTGTGCTACGGTATATTCGTCTTCCTCATCGGCGGTCATATAGCGAACCTCGCTGGTAACCACGCCGGTTTCCTTATCCACCTTGCGATAGGGCGCCATAATGAAGCCGAATTCGCTGATCTTGGCGTAGGTGGAAAGATAGGAGATCAGACCGATGTTAGGACCTTCAGGGGTCTCAACGGGACACATTCTGCCGTACTGGGTATAGTGTACGTCACGAACCTCGAAGGAAGCTCTGTCACGGGAGAGACCGCCGGGACCAAGAGCGGAAAGACGGCGCTTGTGAGTCAATTCGGACAAGGGGTTATTCTGGTCCATAAACTGAGAAAGGGGAGAAGATCCGAAGAATTCCTTGATAGCAGAGATCACGGGACGCACGTTGATCAGTGCCTGAGGCGTAACGGATTCCGTATCCTGAATGGTCATTCTTTCCTTTACGATCTTATCCATTCTGGAGAAGCCGATGCGTAGCTGATTCTGAAGCAGCTCGCCTACGCAGCGCAGTCTTCTGTTACCCAGGTGGTCAATATCGTCATCCACACCGATGTTGTGGGAAAGTGCAAAGAGGTAGTTCACGGAGGAGAAGATATCCTCGTGGGTGATGTGCTTGGGAACCAGCTCGTCTTTTCTCTCGATGATCTTCTCGACTCTCTCGTCGTCATCGGAGGTCTCGGCAAGGATCTCACCTAAAACGGAGAGCTTTACCATTTCCTTGATGCCGGTCTTGGCGCATACTTCTGCAGGGAGGAATTTGGTCATGGGAACCATACCGTTGGAGAAGACCTTGACTTCCTTACCGTCTTCTGCCACAACGGTCAGATGGGTAACGCCCTTTTCATCCAGCGCTTCTGCCTTTTCACGGGTCAAAACCTCGCCCTTGTCGTAAACGATCTCGCCGGTGAGAGCGGAGATGGCGGGAGCGGCAAGAGTCAGCCCCGTAACGCGGCGCGCCAGAGCAAGCTTCTTATTGTACTTGTAGCGGCCAACGGCGGAGATATCGTATCTCTTGGCGTCGAAGAACAGGTTGTTCACCAAGGTCTGGGCGCTTTCCACCAAGGGGGGATCGCCGGGACGGAGTCTTCTGTAGATCTCCTTCAGGGCTTCCTCGTAAGCGGTGGTGTTGTTGTTTTCGGCGGTTGCAGTGATGTTATCCTTATCCATGGTGAGAAGGAGCATCGTATCATCGCCGAACATTTCCTTCAGTTCCGCATCGGTGCTGACGCCGAGAGCACGCACCAGAATGGTAACGGGCATCTTGCGGTTTTTATCAATGCGAACGTAGAAGATATCGTTCTGATCCGTTTCGTATTCCAGCCAAGCACCGCGGTAAGGGATCACGGTGGTGGCAAAGGTGGTCTTATCGCTCTTTTCCTGGAGCTTCTGATAGTAGATACCGGGAGAACGAACGATCTGGGAGACGATTACACGCTCTGCGCCGTTGATCAGGAAGGTACCATTGTCGGTCATCAGAGGGAAATCGCCCATGAAGATCTCCTGCTCCTTGATCTCGCCGGTCAGCTTGTTGGTCAATCTCACCTTAACGCGCAGGGGAACGGCGTAGTTAACGTCTCTCTCCTTGCATTCCTCAATGGAGTACTTGGGGGTCTTCTCCACCGTGTAATCCACAAAGTCGATGAGAAGATTGCCGGAATAGTCCACAATGGGAGAAATATCCCGCAGGACCTCCATCAAGCCTTCCTTCAGGAACCAATCAAAAGAGTCCTTCTGGATCTCAATGAGATTCGGAAGAGCGAGGGGCTCGTCGTTCTTGGCAAAACTCCACCGCGTGTTGGTTCCGCACTTCTGGGGATGTGTCATCATAAAAGAAACCACTCCTTCTTTCATATTACAAATTCATTAAACGGCCGCTTCTTTTTTTACAAAACCGCGATCTAAAACCGCCTTTATTATAAATAACTGAAGCGAAGGATCAAAATTTTACAATTGACAAAAGAAAAAGTTTACAAAAATTTTTCTTCTATTTACTTTCTTTTTACAAACTTTCCTAAAAATGCCGATTGTGCCGCTATGATAACGCAGTTTATAACTATAACACAAGATTCTTTTCTTGTCAAGTGGTGATTTTCAAAAAAAATTTCTCGTTGTTTTTTTGGTTATTTTCGCTTTTTTTCCCGCCTCCGTTGACGCACAAAAAAAAGAGTGTATAATAATGAACAGTAAACAAAGGAGCTTTGATATGGAAAACGAAGCCGCAAAAGAACGAATCCTTTTCCTGCGGGAGACCCTTCTGCGTCTGTCTCGGGAATATTACGTGCTGGATGCCCCCAGCGTTTCCGATTACGAATACGATATGCTCTACAAGGAATTGGAGCGGTTGGAGGCGGAGCACCCGGAATGGGCGGATCCCCTCTCCCCTACCTGCAGAGTGGGCGGTGCCGTTCTGGAAAAATTCCGCGAGGTTCCCCACGCCGTTCCCCTGAAGAGCCTTGCCAACGTTTTTTCAAAAGAAGAGCTTTTTGCCTTTTTGGATGATATTCGCCAAAAGGTTGCGGATCCCGCATTTGCCGTGGAATACAAGATCGACGGGCTTTCCGTTGCCTTGGAATATCGGGACGGAAAATTCGTAGGCGGTGCCACCCGCGGAAACGGCACCGTGGGAGAAGACGTAACGGAAAACTTAAAGACAGTCCGTTCCATTCCCTTGGTGTTGACGGAAAAGGTACCCCACCTTGTGGTGCGGGGCGAGGTCTTTATGCCCAAGGACGTGTTCCACAGCCTCAACCGTCGGCGCGAGCTTTCCGGTGAGGTGCTCTTTGCCAACCCCCGCAACGCTGCGGCGGGCTCCCTGCGTCAGCTTTCCAGCGCCGTCTGCGCCGAACGAAAGCTGGATATTCTCGTTTTCAACATTCAATCCGTGAGTGGAAAGACCTTCACCTCCCACTGCGAAAGCCTGCAGTGGCTGAAGGAATTGGGCTTTCCCGTTTCCCCCACCGTTCTTTTAAAGGGCAACAAAGAGATCTTCGGTGAGATCACCCGTCGCGGTGAAAACCGTGATCCCCTCCCCTTTGATATTGACGGCGCGGTGATCAAGACCGATGATTTTGCCCAAAGAGAGGAGCTGGGCGAGCTTCCCCACGCCCCCAAATGGGCCATTGCCTATAAATATCCCCCGGAGGAAAAGCCCACCCTACTGCGAGAGATCACCGTTCAGGTGGGGCGCACCGGTGTCCTGACCCCCACCGCAGAGCTTGAGCCCGTTCGCCTTGCGGGTACCACCGTTTCCCGTGCCACCCTGCACAATCGGGATTTCATCCGTGAAAAGGACATTCGCGTGGGTGATACGGTCATTGTTCGCAAAGCGGGGGAGATCATTCCCGAGGTAGTGCGTGTGGTCAAAGAAAAGCGCCCCGCAGAGGCGATCCCCTTTGAATTTCCCACCGTATGTCCCTCCTGCGGAGAGCCTCTTGAGCAGGATGGAGACGCCGTTGCCATTCGTTGTACCGGTGCCCTTTGCCCCGCGCAGCTTGCGCGCAATATCATTCACTTCGCCTCCAAGGGCGCCATGGATATCGACGGGCTTGGTCCCGCCGTGGTGGAAGCACTTTTGGGAGCAGGCATCATCGAGGGCGTTGCGGATCTTTACACCTTTGACGGCCAAAAGGCCGCAGGGCTGGAAGGAATGGGCGAAAAGAGCGTAGAAAAACTGAAAGCCGCTCTGGAGGATTCCAAGAGCCTTTGCCTTTCCCGCCTGATCTACGCGTTGGGGATCCGCGGCATCGGTGAAAAAAACGCCGCCGCCCTGGCACAGCATTTTCACACCATAGACGCCCTGAAGGGCGCCTCTATGGAGGAGCTGGTTGCCGTGCCCGATATCGGTAAAGTGTGTGCGGAAAGCATTCTTCGTTATTTTGCCGCGCCCGCCACGGTCGCCCTCCTTTCCCGCCTGAAGGAAGCAGGACTTAACATGGAATACCGCGGGAAAAAGCGGGGCACGAAATTTACAGGGATCACCTTCGTTCTCACCGGCACGCTCCCCACCATGAAGCGGGAAGAAGCCGCCGCCCTCATCGAAGAAGCGGGTGGAAAAGTGTCGGGCTCCGTTTCTAAAAAAACGGGCTTCGTGGTAGCAGGGGAAGCCGCAGGAAGCAAACTGACCAAGGCGCAGGATCTGGGGATTCCCGTTATTGACGAAGAAACCCTTTTGCAAATGTTGAAACAAAAATAAAGAAAGTGAGTCTGTACGATGTGTAACATTGCAGGATACAACGGAACAAAAAACGCCGCCCCCATTCTTCTGGAAATGCTCCGCCGCCAGGAGCCCTACGACGGAGGCATGAGCACAGGCGTTGCCACCATTCACCAAGGAAAACTTCACTATCGCAAGATCGTAGGTGACGTTGAAACTCTCATTCGGGAGACCGACGTCCTCTCCCTTCCCGGCACCATCGGCATTGCCCACACACGCCCCTTCGGCACCAAGGGGACCCTGCCCATGCATCCAAATTTCAACATGGAAGAAACCATGGCACTGGTAACCAACGGCACCACCCCAAAAAATCCTTACGAATCCCGTTGGAACGAAGCAGTGGATATGTTGGTTGAAAAGGGTTACGTCTTCAAGCAGAAAAGCGTTCCCACAAAAAAAAGAGCCCCCCTCACCAGCCGCGACGGTATGCTGGTAGCCGCACCGGAAGCAAGAGTGTTTCTGGCAGATTACTATATCAAAGAGGGAAAAACCCCCGAAGAGGCCCTGGCTCTTGCCTGCGCCCATATGTACAGCGACAACGTTTCTGTGATGATCGGCGAATCCTTCCCCGATCGGATCTGTCTGGCCCGTACCACACGCCCTATGGTGGCAAAGCTTGCGGAGGACGGAGTCTATATCGCCACCTGCCGCTTTGCCTTTCCAGCGGAACTATCGGATCTGGACGGGGAGGATCTTCCCCTCCATCACAGCGTTTCCGTTTACCGCGACGGCTTTTTCGTACACCGTGAAAAAATGAACGTAGAGCCCGTTTGCCCCGTAACACCCAAGGTTTTCAGGGAAGCCATGAACCGCATTGAAGGGCTCCTTTTGCAAAGCCGAGAAAATCCCCTTTATTTTGACGAGCTGGAATTTTTCGTTCGGGATCATTTGGCCGACGTCTGGCAAGAGCCCCATACCTTCACCCAGCACGCGCGGGTGGTATACGACGTGCTCTGGCAGTTGGAACAAGAAGGAAGGCTGAAAAAGGTTCTTCGTATGCAGGAACGAAAAACAGGGTTGCGCCCCCGTTATTATTTTTGGCTGGAAGCATAAAAAACGCCCGTCTTCCCTTGGGAAGCGGGCGATTCTTTATTGCCAAAGTCGCGCGGCGTTGTTATAAAACAGATCCTCAATATCCCTTGAGGAAAGATCCTGCAGAATGCAGGCCTGACGAAGGGCGTAAAGCCCTTCCGTGGCAACGTGCCAGGAACGAAGATCCGTTTTGGATACGAAATTTTTAAGATCCCGCTCTCCGATCCAGTAAAAGCGATCTGCAAGGGAGATGGCCTTTCCTGCCAGAAGAGAAATGGGGTAATCCGTTCCCCACATACAGCGAGAAACACCGCAGGTCTTCAGAACGTACTGAAGAGATGGAGATTCGCAGATGCCGGAAAAATCAAACCATACGTTTTCAAGATCCTTCAACTCATCCACCGTATCAAACACGGTCCAAGAGGCAAAGCTTCTGGCGGCGTGAGCCAGGATCAGCTTGGCATTGGGATACTGTTTTGCCTTCTCCTTCACGTAGTTTCGGTTATCGGGATCCGCAAGGGCGCCGTCCTTCACCAGATGGAGGGTGATCACAAGACCCCTTTGATCCGCCACCTCCCAGGCACCTTCGGGCAGGTACTCTTCAACAGAAGCGTTGAAGGTATCGGAGCGACGAGCGAATACGTGGTAGCACTTAAGCCCGCGGAAGGCAGGGTGGATCAGCCTTTTTGCAACGTCCTCTGCCGTATCCTCAGGGAGCACCTGCACCTCTGCCACGCACCCGGGGTTTTCCTCCATTTGAGCGGCAAGGAAGGAAAGAGACTTTTCCATTTCCGCAGGCTCCGCAAGAAACCTTCCCGGGTGAACGATGGCGTTGCACCGAACGGGACGGCCGCAGTAAAGAGGAGCGGTATCCAAAAAATAATCCTTCAGAGTGGTATGCCCTCCCCCGGTATTCTTGTTGTGGCTGATGTGCATATGCGCATCAAAAAGACGATGGGGCAAAAAATCCTCAAGCCTTTTGGCAGCTTCTAAATCGTACGGATTCAGCACGTAATCTTTCATAAAAACATCCTTTCGAGCTCCGAAGCGATCAATTTGACCGTCTCCCTTTTTCAGTATATCACACTTTCCGTTTTTCTTCTATAGATTTAAGACAAAAAATACAAGCGATTTCCCATCTTGACTTTCCGGTGAGAATATTCTACAATATATAGTAACTGTAACAAAAAAACAAAGCAAAGGAGTTTTTATGAAAAAACGTTTTCGCTTTTTTTCTGCCCTTTTGGCAGCTCTGCTCTTGTTTCTTCCCCTCTCCCCCTTAACGGGCGGCCCCTTTGGGGGAATCAGGGCCGTTGCCGCCGGATCCTCCGGCTCCTGTACGTGGAGAATGCTCGGCCCTATTCTTTACATTGAAGGCAGCGGCGCAATGGCAAATTATTCGCCTATTAACCCTACCCCCTGGGGAACGAATTTCAGTCACGTTAACGTTAGCGAAGGGGTCACCGTCATTGGAGAATACGCCTTCGCAGGAAGTAATTTGGGTTCTGTTACCCTCCCCCTCTCTCTTTCCACCATTGGCGCCCATGCCTTTGAAAACTGCACCAGTTTTTCTTCGTTCCCTCTCGCCGCCACCGCCGTTTCCAACATTGGCGATTACGCCTTCTACGGCTGCACCGCCCTGCCTTCCCTTGCGGAGCTGCCCGAAACCGTTCAAACCATCGGCGATCACGCCTTCGGCGGCTGTACTGCATTGAGAATGATCTCCATCCCCGAGACTTTGGAGACCGTTTTCCCCACCGCTTTTATCGGCTGCACTGCCCTGACCCAGATCTCCGTAGATGAAGCAAACCCGCGCTTTTCCGATACGGATGGCATTTTGATGAACCGCGATAAGACTGCGCTTCTCTGTTACCCCGCAGGCAAAACGGATGCCAACTATAACGTTCCCGCTACCGTTACCGTCATCGGGGAAAACGCCGTTCAAAGCAGTACCCTGAAGAGCGTCTTTCTCTCTGCAAACGTCACCACCGTTGAAAAAGCAGCCTTTCAGGACTGCACCGCCCTTACCGACGTATACTTTGCCGGTACCGCACAGGAATGGGAGGAGGTTTCGGTAGCATCGCAGAATTCGCCCCTTTTGGGCGCCACTATGCACTTTAACCATTGCCCCGCCGCAGGGGACGGAAACCACCGTTTTGAGCAAGGCTCCGACGTCTGCGCATATTCCCGTTGCTCCTACAAGCGCACCCTCCCCCCCGTGCTGAAGGGAGATACCAACGGAAACGGAACCGTGGATAGTGACGACGCCATCTACCTCCTTTACAACACCCTCTTGGGCGAAGCTCGCTACCCCTTGAATCAGCCCTGTGATTTCAACGCAGACGGTAGCGTTAACAGTGACGACGCCATCTACCTCCTTTACAACACCCTCTTGGGAGGCGAGCGTTACCCTCTGAAAACCTGAAGCAAAAAAAGAATAAAGGCTATGTTCTCATTTTTGAGAGCGTAGCCTTTTTTATTTGAGTTTATTTGAGTTTCAGACCGTCTGAAAAAGCGGCGCCAACCTTTTCTCCCAGAGCGTAATAGCCGTGTCCGCAGGGGTCGTATACGATGGGGCGCAGCTTCTTTGGATCTACCTTTCCCTTTTCATCCAGTACCGAATCCGAAGCAGAAACGTTGACGATCTCCCCCACCAGTCGGCAGGTCTGATCATCGTAGGAGCGCACGCGGCACTCCATAGCCATAGGAAGCTGGCAGATCAACGGCGCATCCACCCATTCGCTCTTTTCCGCAGTAAAGCCCGCTCTTTGGAACTTATCCGAAACCTCATTGGCAGAAACGATACCCACGTAATCACAGGGGATCACCTGACTTTCCACCGCAAAGCTGACGGTGAAGGCACCACGCTTCAGGATATTTGCCATCGTCTTGTGAGATGAATCCACGCAAACGGTGATCTCATCCTCCTCACTGATCCCGCCCCAAGCAGCGTTCATCGCGTCAGGCACCCCATTTTCGTCGTAGCTACCTAAGATCAGAACCGGCATCGGGTACATCCAGGGCTTCGGGCCAAAATTTTTTCTCATTTTTCTTCTCCTTTATAGCTTGATCGTATCGCCGCCCGCCAAATAATGGAGGCGCGGCAAGGTCTTTTTCATCCATCGGTACTGCTCCGTACCCGTGCAATGGCAGGTGTAATATTCCGTATCGTAAGCGGCAAGGGTCTCGGAAAGCGCCGTCAATTCTTCGTCAAGGGGGTAAGATGAAAGGTGAAAGCCACCTATAAAAATATCAGGGCGGAACCAATCCATCACGTTTAAGATCCCCTTATGGGAGCAACCGCTGAAAAGCACCCGCTTCCCATCTTCCTCCACCAAAAGGTAGATCTCGTGGTCAAAATCATCAGGCGCATGCCCCTCATCCTTCATCACCGTAAGCTCCGGACTTAAAAAGGGGAAGACGTTCTTCCGCCCTTGGGAGCAAAATACGGTCATACCCGGGAGAGGGTGAGATCCATTTTCAGCAAGATGAAAACGGGGATTGCCCCGCAAATCAGGATCTAAACCGATATACCGTTCAGGCCCGTGATAGTGGGGCTCAAAGGCCTTGGGGTGCACGCATACGGGAGATATGGAATTGATTTCTAAAAAACGCCCAAGCCCGCCGCCGTGGTCGTAATGCCCGTGGGAAAGAACGGCAAACTCCACCTTCTTCAGATCCAACCCCAAAAGGGTAGCATTCTCCGCAAACAAGCCGCTTTGCCCCGCATCGAACAGGATGCTTCGCCCACGAATTTCGATCAGCAATGAGAGCCCGTGCTCAGCCCCAAGCCCCTTCCTTGCCGCGGTATTTTCCACCAAAGCCGTCACTTGCATAGTCATACTCCTTTTTCGAATCATATAAATACCGTTTGCACCAGGATCATATAGAAAACCGTACCGCCTAAAATACTTACAAGGGTATTGCGCCGCCACAAATGAAGCCCGATCACCACGGCGCAGGCGATCACCTCCGGCAGAAACCCCGAAAGGTGCGTTACCTCCACGCCCTTCAAGCAATAGACTACCAGCATTCCCATGATCGCGGAAGGAAGCGCCCGTCCAAGCTTTAAGACCCAGCGGGGCGTTTTTCGCTCACCACCCCAGATCCAGAAGGGCAGAAAGCGGGTCAGCGCCGTCACCAGCGCGATCACGACAATGATCCCTGCACTATGCCAATCCATCTTCTTCCTCCTCCCTTTTCAGCAAAAGAAAAAGCGTGATGACCAGCATCGCCGGAATCAAGAAGCCTTCGCTTCCAAATATGATCAAGCAAGCTGCCGAGCCCAAGACCCCAACCAAAGCGGGCAGATGGTTTTTCATAGAGAGCCATTGCTCCACGAACACCGTCAAAAACAGCGCCGTCAGGGCAAAATCAATGCCGCGGCTGTCAAATTGCACCAGCTTCCCTACCAGCGCCCCAAAAAGGGAGCCCGTGACCCAATATACGTGGTCAAACAAGGAAACCAGCAATGCGTAATCCCGCTGACGTTCAGGCGCCACGCCCTTTCCATCGCGGCAGACCAGAGAGTAGGTCTCATCGGTCAAAGCAAAGATCAAATAAGCCTTGCGCCGCCCCACACCGCGGTACCGCTCCAGCATCGAAATGCCGTAAAAAATGTGCCTGGCATTGACCATCAGCGTAGTCAGCGCCGCCGTCAGAAAGGATGCCCCGCCGGTCAAAAGTCCAATGGCGGCATATTGCATAGAGCCGGCATAGATCAGACCGCTCATAAGAAAAGCCGTTAAAAGCCCGAAGCCGTTGGCGTACAGCACGATGCCAAAGCCAAAGCCCAAAACCAGATAGCCAGTCATCACAGGCACCGTATCGAAAAACGCCCTCTTCGCCGTCTGCCTCATACCGCTCCCCACCTTTTTTCGTTTTTCCCATCATACCACATCAGCCCCAAAACCGCAACAAAAAACTCCTTGAAGAAGAAAACCTTCAAGGAGTCCTTGGCGCAGAGAGTGGGATTCGAACCCACGTGTGATTGCTCACAAACTGATTTCGAGTCAGCCCCGTTATGACCACTTCGATATCTCTGCATCTATGTTAAACTCAATTCAGAGCATAACAAGCTATTCAATTTTTATCGAACGGGGAGCCCCGTTATGACCTTTTGCGGTGCCCGAAATTTTTTAACACTGCCGTGTAAAAATTTCGACCGCGGCAACTCCTTTTTGCTCCCTTCATCCGCCACCGGCGGCGGTCGCAAACGTCCCCACTTCGATACGTCTCCGTATGTAGGCTCCTCTATTGTAAAACGGGGAGCGATGAATAGTTTACCACAAGGAGGTGGGGTTGTCAAATCTTTTTTCTTGGGGAGCGGGAGTGGGCGGACATACTTTGGAAAAAACGTTTCGTTTCGGCACAGACGGTACGGGAAAGGGCAAAGAGGGCGATAAAATTGGGAATTGCCATCAGGGCGTTAAAGACGTCGGAGATGGCCCAGATGGGCTCCATGGCAAGAAGCGCGCCCAAGGCGGCACAGATCACGAACAAAGGACGATAAAGAGCGGCGCCTATGCTTCCCCATAGGAAGGCGGCACAACGGGCACCGTAGAGGGACCAGCCAAGGAGCGTGGAAAAGGCAAAAAGAGCAAGGCTCCCCCCAATGAAAAGAAGAGAAAAGCGCCCGCCGAACACGGTTGCAAGAGCATCGGTAATAAGGGTAGCATCCGGTGAGGGGTGAGAAAAGATATGCTCCATAGGCAAGGCCGCCAGAATGGTGATGCCGGTGAGGGAGCAGATGACCAGCGTATCCACAAATACCTCGAAAATTCCCAAAAAGCCCTGACGCACGGGGTCGTCGGTTTCCGCATTTGCGTGGGCGATGGCCGCGGAGCCAAGGCCTGCTTCGTTGGAAAAAGCGCTTCGCTTTAAGCCCCATTCCAAGGCAGTTTTGAAGCCGATCCCCGCGCCTGCCCCTAAAAGAGCCTCTTTTCCGAAGGCAGAGCGGATCACGGTGCAAAAGACCCACGGAAGGCGTTGGCGGTGACAAAGGATCACCCAAAGGGCGCCTCCTGTGAAGGCGAGGCTGATAACGGGCACCAAAAGCTCTGCCACCCGCCCAATGCGCTTGACGCCACCCAAAAGGGAGAACCCCAAAACCAAAGCAATGGCAAGGGCCACGCCTCGGGCAAGCCCCTGTTCCGCCGATTCCGAAAGAGGCCGAATGGATGCCGCCATTCCTCTCACCCCTGCAAAGACGCTGTTAGACTGGGCAAGGCACCCCATACCGAAGGAAGAAAGAAGGGCGAAAAGCGCAAAGAGGATCGCCAAGGGGCGAAAGGGCTTCCCCATTCCACGGAGGATGTAATACATCGGGCCCCCTTGCCACTCCCCTTTTTCATCCCGCACGCGGAAGCGAATGGCAAGGACTACTTCAAAATATTTTATGATCATACCGAAAAAGGCCGCCACCCAAAGCCAAAAAAGGGCACCCGGCCCACCAAGCGCCAAGGCCTGACAGGTACCCACGATACTCCCGGTACCCACGGTACCCGCCAAGGCGGTACAAAGAGCCTGAAAGGGCGAGACTCCGTCCCCATGCGACTTCGATTTTTGAAAGAGGCGCCCCAAGGTTTCACGCAGGATCAAGGGGGCGCGAAGGAGCTGCATCCCTCGGGTTTGCAGGGTAAAACAAACACCGCCCAAAAGCACCAAGGGAATCAGGATCCCCTGCCAGAGAAATTGACAAAAGTCACCTGTAAAAAAGTCAAAAAATGCATTCATTGGCTCGCCCCCTTTGCCACATTCTATGCAAAAAAAGAAAAGCAAATTCCGAAAGATCTTCGGAATCTACATTGTTTTTAAAAATAATTTTTGTCAGTGCCTTATTTCTTTCGAAAATCAGGAATATTTTTTTGAATCATTCTTGACGGAGAAAACACATTTGTGCTATACTGACCCCAAAGAAAACGAAGGGGAAAAACCATGAATCTTGACTCAATCGACATTCGCATTCTTTCGCTTCTCAAGGAAAACGCCCGCATCAAAGCCTCACAGATCAGCGAGATCGTAGGGCTTTCCGTTTCATCCGTCACAGAGCGGATCAAAAAGTTGGAGAAGGGCGGCGTGATCACCGGCTATACCGCGGTGATCGACCAAAAAAAGATCGGTAATAACGTTACCGCTTTAATGGAGGTATCCCTGGAACACCCCAAGTTTTACGATTCCTTTGCGGAAATGATCGAAAAGACCAAGTGCATCGTTTCCTGCTATTATATTTCAGGTGATTTTGATTTTATGATGAAAATCCTCGCCCCTTCCGAAAAGTTAGAGGAGATCCACCGCGCCATCAAAAGCTTTCCCGGGGTATCGGGTACCCGCACCAACGTGGTGCTTAAATCCATGAAAACGGGCGTCAGCCTCCTTCCGGATGAAAAATAAAGAACTGTATAAAAGAAACCGCAGAAGACTCTGCGGTTTCTTTTTGCTTAAGATCAGCGCATACCCAAGGAGCTGTTCAAGAGAAGGGTGCTGTAGAGAAAGAGAACGTCAGCGTTCTCGAAATTCACCAGATTTCCTAAAAAGTCGGAGGCAACGTAGCGAATATCCACCAGTACCACCTCCGAGTAGCCCTCCGCCAAAAGAGGCGCAATGGAGGAGCCGAAGGAATCACGGAAGAGGATCAGCCGCTTTCCCGAAGTGTTAGCCGGGTTTTTCACCGTGATCAGGGGCTGGTTGCCCGATAGGAACATTTCGTAAGGATCACGGCTTTGAGCCTTTTCCAGATCGTAAACGGCCTTGGCGCCGCTGACCTTGTAGCCTTCAATAGCAGAATTTGTCAGATAGGAAAGACGATCGGGCTTCACTGCAAGGGCAGATTGCCCCACGTAGACCCCGTAAAAGGGCGTTTCCAAGGTAACGGTTTCATATTCCCCCGAAATGCTCGTGCCCATGGCTTCCGCCAGGGTCTGCGCCACGTCCGCAATGCTTTCCTGCTTCCAATGGGTATCGGTGCGGTAATAATCCTCAGGCTCCAAAAGAGGCGCGATGGAGACGGGCGTTGCAAACGGAAGCTTTTCCGCCATCTTCTCCTCAAAAAGCTGATAGTCCAACGGCAGAGGGGAAAGGTGCTCGTTCTTATCGGGGATCATAGCAAACCAAACCTTTTGCCCTGAGGTCAGGTGACGGTCGTGGATCTTGGTAAAAAGAGCGGCGGCGTGATCCATCATACTCTCATTCATAGGGTATTCGATCTTGGAAAGGTAGCCGTCTTTCGTATAGAGCCCGTTGTTATCCTTTTGCCCCATAGCAAAAAGGCGGAAATAGGCCTTAATGCTGCGGAAGGTATCCCGGGCGGGAAAATGATCCACCGCCCAGGCTTCAAAGCCGGAAGCCAATTTTCCCGTAGAAACGGTTTCCCATGTCACCTCGGGCATCACCGCCAAGGTGCGGCGCTCGCTTTCGGAATAATCGCTCTTGGGACCCAGCACGCACCAAAGAGAAAGACCTAAGAGAAGCCCGCCTAAAACCAAAGTGTTGATAATATATTTGATCTTCACGTTTGCTCCTCCTTAAAATCTGAAATACAGGAACGGGTTGAAAGAGCCATCAACCAGATATGCGGTGCAAACTATAAGCAATGCCGCAAGGAAAGGTAGCTCCACGTAGGAAAGAACGCAGCTTCCTTTTTCCGCCAGCCTTTTGGGAAGTGGGGTGGCACCGATCACAGCGATCACGAAGATCAGCGCGTAGCTCTTCAGATAATACAGAGCCTCTGCGGAAACCAAAGGAATGGCCCCTGCCCCGAACATACCGCCCAAATCGGAAAGCACCTGCCCCATAGAGGTGGCGTTAAAGATCACAAAGCTGACGACAACCAAAAACAGAACGTAGATGCGGCTGATCAAGTTGCTCTTTTTCAGCTTTTCCAGGAAGAAGCACTTTTCGATCACCAGAAGCACCGCAAAGTAAAGCCCCCAAAGAATAAAGTTCCAGTCGGCACCGTGCCAAAAGCCCGTCAAGAGCCATACCACGAAGATATTAAAGAAGGCGCGGGGCTTTTTCACACGGGAGCCGCCCATAGGGAAATACACGTAATCGCGAAACCAGGTACCAAGGGACATATGCCAACGGCGCCAGAATTCCGTCACGCTTTTGGAAATATAAGGGTAATTGAAGTTTTCCACAAAATCAAAGCCAAAGAGCTTGCCGAGACCAATGGCCATATCGCTGTAGCCCGAAAAATCAAAATAAATGTGCAGGGTAAAGGCGATGGCGTAGATCCAGTAAAACAAAACGCTCTTTTCACCGGTGGAACGGAACACGTCGCATAGCTCGCCTAAAGAATTGGCAATGAGGATCTTTTTAGCAAGACCCAAAATAAAGCGGCGGGCACCCAAGGAGATCTTTTCAAAGCTGTGGGTGCGCTCCTTCAGCTGGCGGGCAATATCGCTGTAACGAACGATAGGCCCTGCGATCAGCTGGGGAAAGAAGGCGATATAGGCACCTAAATCAACGGGGTTTTTCTGCACCTCCACGTCGCCGCGATATACGTCAATGTTGTAGCTTAAGATCTGGAAGGTATAGAAACTGATGCCGATGGGCAGAGTCACCCGTAAAAGCGGGAGAGAAAGACCCGTTGCGGCATTGAAATTGGCAATAAAGAAATCTGCGTATTTGTAATAGCACAAAAAGCCTAAGCTGAAAAGGAGCGAAAGGATCAAAAATACTTTCTTGTATTTTTGAAATCGCACCGTCAGAAGAGCCAGAACGTATCCGCACAAAACGGTAACCAACATCAGCACCACAAGGCGCGGCTCACCCCAGGCATAAAAAACGAGGCTGGAGATCAGAATGGTGGTGTTCTTCAGCTTTTTGGGGGTGATGGCATAGAGAAGCAGTACGATGGGCAGATAGTAATATAAAAAGGGGATTCCTGAAAACAGCACGCTTCTTTCCTTCCTTTCCGTTTGAAAAAAATCAGCATAACGGGCGTTATGCTGATTTTTTCATTTTTTCTTTAAGTGTTACGCAACTTCACCGTCAGCGGCAGGGGTCTGATCCATTTCACCGTCAGCAGCGGGGAGCTGATCCTCATCGCCCAGAGCCATACCGCCCATATCGGGGGTCTCGTTCTGCTCGAAGGTTTCGGGGCACATCAGGAAAAATACGATGTTGTCCTTGTTCTCAACGATCTTTTCATCAGCGGTAACGCAGATGTTCCAGCGAAGGTTTGCGGAATCGGAAAGGGTCTTCTTGAATTCTTCCACGTCGGTACCCTCTGCAAGGTCAAAAACGTAACCAACGAAGGGAATCACGCCGATCATGGGAGCAAACATAACGCCTTCCTTGAAGCCCTTGATCTCGGTGTTTTCAAAACCGGTAAGAAGGCCTTCTTCAACGGGCATAGTGCCGCCCATAAACTGAATCACGCTATTCTGCATCAGTTCATCGGCAATTTCCTGTGCGGTGGTCTTCTCGGAAGCCTTGAATGCGTCCAAAAGGGTCTGACCTACGGTCTTGTCGGAAGCGGGTTCACCTGCGGTCTCCTCGATGGTGCCTGCTTCAGGGGTGGTTGCGGTAGCCTTTTCTTCTGCTGCGCAGGAAGCGAAGCTGAGAAGCATAGCCAATGCCAGGATGGTAGCAAAGATCTTTTTCATTTTTTTGTTTCTCCTTTAATATTTATATTTCTTTTATTAGGAACTTGTTTTGCGCATCGTCATAGCTGATTGCGATGCGGCGAAGGTTTTTCCCGCAGGAAATCTCCATTTGGGCTTCGGTCTCCCCTTGGCGGAGCTCCCAGCGAAAGGCGATTTCACCGTCAAAGGTCAGGCTCGTCCGAAGAGCATCATCCTCCGTAATGAGAAAGCCACGCGAAACGGAGATCACGGTTTCCTCTTCGCTTTGGATCTCAAACGGAAGAGAGACGGCGGTAACCGAGCGTTCCGGCCCCCGGGAAGCAGACTCCCATTCCAAGGTGCCCGTCAATGCATTTCCGTCAACGAATACCGAAACAAGCGGGTTTTGGGGCAAGAAAAACGCAAGCCCCAAAATCAAAAGGAAAGCGGCAGCAATGGGTGCCAAGCGGATCGCCCAATTTCCCGAACCTTTTTCAGCGTTTTTCCTTGCTTTGCAAACAACCCGTTCCCGAAGCTCCTCCGGGGCGCGGATACTGCGATACGCCGAAATCTGCTTTTCGGAAAACATATTACTCCTCCTGTATCATCTCTTTTAGTGCTTCCCGTGCGCGGCTCCACCGCATTTTGGCGGCAGATAAGGAGATTCCAAGGCTCTGAGCTACCTCTTGCAGAGAAAAGCCCTCCAGCGCGTGAAGCACCACAACGGAACGGAACTTTTCAGGCAAAGCAGCCACGGTATCAAGAAGCTCTCGGTAAGGAGCTTCATCCTCTGCCGCTACGTGTTCCAGTTCGCTAAAGGGGGTGACATCGTGATTCTTTTGTCGGCGGTGCAGATCGTGACAACGGTTCACCGTTACCCGCAAAAGCCAAGCTTTTTCATGCTCCGGGCTGAAGAATACCACGGGCGCGGTCATATATCGAACGAATGCGTCCTGAACCACGTCGCAGGCATCTGCCTCGGAAGCAAGCTGCGCAAAGGAAACGCGATACAGCAGATCGGCATATTTTTCATAGGCCTGCTCTACGTCCCGTTTCGGGCGCTGAAAAATGCTCATGCACTTTGCCCTCCTGATTGTAATACGTTTGAAAAGCGGAAAAAGTCACAAAAAAGCGAAAAAATATTTTTTCTTTTTTACTGTACAGTTTATGGTACACTATTTTTCTTATAATAAAATCACAAAATCAAAAACGAAAAAGGAGATCAAGATATGACCAGAAACGTACCGAATCCCAAAGACAGAACCATTCGCCGCCTTTTGGAAGAAAAAAGAAGACTTTGCTGGGAAAAGAATGCCCTTACGGCTCTGTGCCTGCTGTTATCCACCGCCCTTGGGGTCATTCTGATCCTGATTTAAACCTGCAGGGTGTGATACGCTTCCCCATCCAGCGTTTTCCAGGTGAAGACTCCGTCCTCCAGCATCATATAACCACGGGCGGAGCCACCCTTGGGAATGGTGGCGGATCCGGGATTAAGAATGAAGATCCCCTCCTCTTCCTCCCAAGTGGGAACGTGGGTGTGACCGTGAAGAAGAATATCCCCTTTTTTCAGAGGAGGCATAGCCGCCTTGTGGAAGGTATGGCCGTGGGTGGCAAATACGGTGCGCTCCCCCAAAGGGATCAGCGCATAGGGCGCCATAATGGGAAATTCCAGCACCATCTGATCCACCTCGGTGTCGCAATTGCCGCGAACGCAGAAAAGACTTTCCTTCCGCTCATTGAGAAGGGCGATGACCTCCTTGGGCGCGTACTCATCGGGCAGATCGTTGCGGGGGCCGTGATACAGAATATCCCCCAAAAACAAAAGGCGCTCTGCACCTTCACGGTCAAAGGCCTCCAGGAGACTGCGACAGGTAAGAGCGGAGCCGTGCAGGTCCGAAGCAATCATCCATTTCATAATAATAAAACCCTCTTCTATTTTATTTTGTCCAGTATAGCCCATTTCGCCGCTTTTTGCAAGGATTTCCTTTTCTTTTCCCCCTTTTCGTGTTATAATACGGAAAGAATCAAAAAGTGAGGCTTCCTATGACAAAAGAAGAATCCATCCGAGTAACCGCGCACATCGCCCGCATCATTGCGGAAAAGGCCCCCACCGTCACCTATACGCCCAAGGACGTAAAGGAGGCCCGCGCCGCCTACAGTGACGAAAAGCTGGCTGAATTAAAAGCGGAGGGCTTTTATTTCGACGATTTCGAGCTGTTTTACGTTATGCTCCGCTTTGCAGAAGCTCTGGACCTTTGGAGCCGTGCGGATCAGGATTATCTGCAGGCGCTGTTTTCTCAAGCAAGGAAGCTGGATCGATCTACGTTTTATCGGGATCCGTATTTGAAGGAGATCACGGTAAAGGAGCGGCGGATCGAAAACTTTCTTCTCACCGAAAGCGGGTACGCACGCGGGGAATTTTTTCAGTACGATATGCCCTCCCTTCAGGGGGATCTGGTAGTGCCAAAGCTGGGCTTTTTTCCACAGCAAGTTGCATTCCCCGCCGTGTACGAGGGCAACGTCCCTTGGGTCAGCGTTTGCCCCTCGGAGATCTATTCCATGGGGCCGGATATTCCCGATGCGGAAGGCAGAGTTTTGGTTTTGGGACTGGGGCTTGGGTACTACCCTCACCTCATCTCAAAATCTCCCAAGGTAAAGTCCGTCACCATCGTGGAGAGAAGCCCCCAGATCATTACGCTTTTTCGTGAGGAACTGCTGCCGCAGTTTTCTCACAAGGAAAAGATCCGCGTGGTACAGGCAGACGCCTTTGATTTTTTAAAGGAAACCGAGCCGGGGGAATACGATTTTTGCTACGCCGATATTTGGGAAGGCTGGCACGACGGCGCCGACTGTTACGAAAGGATCCTCCCCCACGAAAAGCGCCTTTATGATTGCACCTTCCGCTACTGGATCCACGATGAGATCCTTTGGTATCAAAAAAATCGCTAAAGCAATCTTGAAAAGTAAATCCGTGTGTGTTACAATTACCTTAAGTATAGGCTATTGATTTTTAAACGATGAAACTGAAAAAAGGATCAAATTTATGAACATCATTATTGTGGGCGGCGGCAAGATCGGCACCACCATACTGAAAAACTTGGTTTCGGAGGGGCATAACGTTACCGCCATCGACAGTAACCCCGAGGTGATCAAGGAGATCTCCAACACCTACGACGTTATGTGCGTATGCGGCAACGGCGTGGATTGGGAGACCCTGACGGAAGCAGAGGTGGAAAGCACCCAGCTTCTCATTGCCGTCACGGGGTCCGATGAATTTAATATGCTCTGCTGTTTTATGGCAAAGCAAATGGGCGTGCCCAATACCATTGCACGTATCCGAAATCCCGAATACAACGACCAGAGTTTGGGCTTTATCAAGCAAACCTTGGGCATTTCCTTTGCCATCAATCCCGATCAGCTGGCGGCAAAGGAGCTTTTCAATTTACTTCAGCTTCCCGGTGCTGAAAGCGTGGAAACCTTTTCAAGAAAAAATTTTGAAATGGTAGAGCTGCTTCTCAAGGCAGATTCCCCCCTGAACGGTCTTTCCCTTTCGGAAATGAAGAAGAAATATCAGGCATCCTACCTGGTAGGCGCCGTGGGGCGTGAAAACGAGGTCATCATCCCCAACGGTTCCTTCGTGATGCAAAGCGGCGACCGCCTTGGGATTACGGCTGCCTCCTCCGAGGTAGAGCGGCTCTTCAGAATGCTGGGTACCATGCAGGAGCGTGCACGAAACGCTATGATCATTGGTGCCAGCCGCACCGCCTATTATCTGGCAAAAATGCTTTTAAAAAGCGGCTGTGCCGTTACCATTATTGAAAAGAATAAAGAGATCTGTGAATCCTTTGCAGAGCTTCTCCCCGAAGCCGTGGTCATCTGCGGTGACGGTGCCCGGGAAGAGCTTTTGCTGGAGGAAGGCCTTGGCTCTATGGATGCCTTCGTCACCCTTACGGGCATTGACGAAGAGAACATTCTTCTTTCCTATCAAGCCCTCTCCCGCGGGGTAAAGAAGGTCATTGCCAAGATCAACCGCGAGGAATTTACCGAAATGGCAACGAAATTAGGGCTGGATTGCACCATTTCTCCACGCAGCCTCATCAGTGACGTGCTCACCCGCTATGCACGTGCACTGGAAAATTCCATGGGCAGTAAGATCGAAACGCTCTATAAGCTGATGGACGGAAACGCCGAAGCGGCAGAATTTCTGGTGGGGAAGGATTTCTCCCATTGCCGCATCCCCTTAAAGGATCTGAAGCTGAAGAAGAACATTCTGGTAGCAGGCATCCTGCGGGGAAGAAAGGTCATCATTCCCGCCGGCTCCGATTGCATTCTGCCGGAGGATCGGGTAGTCATTTTATCTGCAGGCAAGGTACTTTCCGACCTTTCCGATATTCTGGAGTAGCCTATGAATCGAAGAATGGTGTTTCACACCGTAGGGCTGATCGTTCTTTTAGAGGCGGTGCTTCTTCTCATCCCTGCGGCAGTCTCTCTTTTGTATAGAGAGGAGAGCGCAAAGGCCTTTTTCTTAACGATCCTCTTTGCGCTGTTGGCAGGGGCTCTTCTGATCCTTCCCTTTCGCCCCAAAAGTCGCGTGATCTACGCAAAGGAGGGCTTTGCCATTACCTCTATGGCGTGGCTTATCCTTTCCGCCATCGGGGCTCTTCCCTTCTTCCTTTCCGGGCAGATCCCACATTATATCGACGCATTTTTCGAAACCGTCAGCGGCTTTACCACCACAGGCGCTTCTATTCTGCCGAAAGTGGAGGAGTTGGATCACGGTCTCCTGTTTTGGCGCAGCTTTACTCACTGGATCGGCGGTATGGGTGTTCTGGTCTTTCTGGCCGCCTTTCTCCCCAATCTCTCGGGTCAAAGCATTCACATTCTCCGTGCAGAGATGCCCGGCCCCACCGTGGGTAAGCTCCAGCCCCGAGTGCAGGATACCGCCAAGATCCTGTATATCATCTATATCGTAATGACCGCCGTTCAGATCCTGCTTCTTTGTGCGGGAGGAATGGATCTGTTTGGCAGCGCAATTCACGCCTTCGGCACCGCAGGCACCGGTGGCTTCGGCATCTATTCGGACAGTGCCGCAAGCCTGACCCCTTATCAGCTTTGGGTCATCACGATCTTTATGCTCCTGTTCGGCGTAAACTTCAATCTCTATTACTACATTCTCATCCGCCGCGTGCGCGCCGCCCTCCGTTCCTTGGAGCTTTGGGCGTATTTGGGGCTGGTGATCCTTTCCGTCACCATCATCTGCATCAACGTTTCCCATTTGTACGAGGGCTTCGGCACCACCCTGCGCCACAGCGCCTTTCAGGTGGCCTCCATTATCACCACCACCGGCTTTTCCTCGGTGGATTTCAATGCCTGGCCTGCACTTTCCAAATCCATTCTGCTCCTTTTAATGTTCTGCGGCGCCTGTGCAGGCTCTACCGCAGGCGGCATCAAGATCTCCCGCCTGATCCTCTTTTTCAAAAATTGCCACGCGGAATTCCGCTATATGATCCACCCCCGCTCCGTCAACGTTTTAAAAATGGATGGAAAACGGGTGGAAAAGGAGACTCAGAAGGGCGTGATGGTCTATTTGGTGCTGTATCTCATCTGCTTTGCCGCCATCTTCTTTTTGATCAGCTTCAACGGATTTGATTTCGAGACCAACTTCAGCGCCACCGCCGCCTGCTTTAACAACGTGGGCCCCGGCTTTGCAGGGGTCGGCCCCCTTTCCAGCTTTGCCGCCTATTCCCCCTTCTCAAAGCTGGTGCTCTCCTTTGCCATGCTCTTCGGCAGACTTGAGATCTGGCCCATTCTTCTGACCCTTTACCCTGCCGCTTGGCGCGCCCGCCAACGATAAGAAAGGATTATTATGACCTACGAAAGCATCAAAAACGATCCCGCCATCCGCGCTTATATCAAAGAGGCGGATGCCTCCCTCATTGCCCTGGGCTACACGGAGCACAGCTTTGCCCACGTAACGGTGGTAGCGGAAAAGGCTGGCTATATTATGGAGGCCTTAGGCTTTGACCCCCGCACCGCAGAGCTGGCACGGATCGCAGGCTTCCTTCACGATATCGGAAATCTGGTGAATCGGGTGGAGCACAGCCAGAGCGGTGCCGTTATGGCCTTCCGCCTTTTGGATAAAATGGGCTTCCCTCCCGAAGAGATCGCTACGATCACCTCTGCCATCGGCAATCACGACGAAGGTACCGGCACCCCCGTAAACGCCATTGCCGCCGCCCTGATCTTGGCGGATAAATCCGACGTGCGCCGCACCCGTGTGCGCAATCTCAACATCAGCACCTTTGACATTCACGACCGGGTCAACTATTCCGTTACCAAATCGGAATTGAAGATCAACCGTGAAAAGACCCTCATCAAATTAAAGCTTTCCGTCGACCCCCACTTCTGCTCCATTATGGACTACTTTGAGATCTTTCTTCACCGCATGATCCTCTGCCGCAAGGCCGCAGAAAAACTGGGGCTCGAGTTCAAGCTCATCATCAATGAGCAGCAGCTGATATGAGCCAATACGAAAAAGAGTCTTCGCAAAATGCGAAGACTCTTTTTCTTTTTTTGATTATTGAGCTTTTGGAGCAGGCTCACCATAGATCTTTTCGTATAGATCGGTACAGTTCTTTTCCAGATCGGGAACGATGTTGTAGCGCACCTCGGTGAAGGTTCCGTCCAGCGGCATGCGAGTGTTGACGAATTCATACTGAAAGTATCCGATGCTATCCCAAACCATCCCCTTGAGCAGCTCTGCGGGCATATTGGTGGTGATCATAGGAAGCGCCGTATCCAAAAGATTGTTCAGCTGTGCAAGGGGAAGCTCCTTTGCCTGCTTTGCCATCTGTGCAATGATCAGGCGTTGGCGCTGGGTTCTTGCCCAGTCGGAGCCGATGCGGCGGTTTCTGGCGTGGCAAAGAGCCTGAAGCCCATCGAGTTTATGAAGGCCGGCTCGGTTTTCCACCTGCTTTTTGGGGTAATACGAAAAGATCTGAACCATTTCTTCGTCGTACATAAAGTCGTTGATAAACCAGATCTCGTCAGCAGTCAGTTCCATATCAAGACCGCCCATAGCATCCACCAGCTCCACGAAGGAATAGAAATTGATCTTGGCGTAGTAATCCACCTGAATGTTATAGTTTTCCTTCAAGGTCGCCATGGTCAAATGGGGGCCGCCGTAGGCGTGGGCGTGGGTCAATTTTTCCCAATTTCCCGCTGCGCTGCTGTGAGGCTCCTGAGGGATCTTTACCAAAAGGTCGCGCATAAAAGAACAAAGAACGATCTTTTTGGTCTTTTGGTTGATGGAGACCAGGATCATAGAATCACTGAGACCTGCTTCATTCCAACGGGCATCCGTAGCCAAAAGGAGAATATTCTTCACGTCCTTGGTGTCGCAGATCAAGGGAAGATTTGCTTCATTCAGTTGCCCGTGGATATCCTCCTCCACTGTTTCCGGCACCTCGATCTCCGTTAAGGGAGCCGTGGCAAAAACCTCCTCCGTCTCATGGGTATCGGTCTGAATGTTCAAAAGCCCCAATTTTTCATCCACGAAGGAATTGACCAGATGGATCCCCACCAGCACCACGGCTATGATGAGAAATGCGGTAATCCCTAAAGCAACGAGGGCTCCAATTCTTTTTTTCTTTCTCAGGTTCTTTTTCACAGGCTTTCCTGCAGAGGCGGTTCTATGGGCAGAGCCCGCGCCTTTTTGAGGGCTCATATTGGGATTCGGCATACGATCCTTCTTTCTCCAAAGCTTTTTTCTTTGTTCATTCTACCCCAGAACAAAGAAAATTACAAGTCAAAAGTTAAAACTTTAAAATTTTATTGGCATTTAACAAAAATCAATATCAAAGAGAATCCAAATAACGGCAAGCGGCAATGGCGGCGGTGGCGCCGTCGGCGGTAGCGGTGGTCACCTGACGCACTCCTTTTTTGCGGCAGTCCCCTGCCACGAACACGCCGGCGGTGCCCGTCAGGCAGTTTTCACCTGAATCGAAATAGCCGGCTTCATCCAGCTTTGCAAGATCCGCAAAAGCACCGTTTTCAGGCACCAGCCCTATGGCAACGAACATACCTGCCACGGGAAGCTCTCTTTCCTCACCCGTCTTGGCATCCTTCAAGGTAATGGCGTGAAATTCATCTCCGTCTGCAATGGCAGAAACCACCGTTCCGGTGATGATCTCCACGTTGCCACGACTGCGAAGGATCTCCTCCAACCTCTTTTCGCCCGTGAGAAAATCCAGATTCTGAATGACGTAGACCTTTTCCGAGGTTTCGGAAAGGAGGATCGCCTCCTGCAGGGCGGAATTACCGCCGCCGATGAGGGCAACGGTCTTGTTTTTATAGAAGGCACCGTCGCAAACGGCGCAGAAGCTGATGCCCTCTCCAATGAATTTTTCTTCGTTTTCAAGGCCCAAATGGCGGTGACGGGCACCGCAGGCAAGGATCACGCTGCGGCAGTCGTAGCGGCCGCCCTCTTCGGTAACAACGGAAAAGCCTTCGGCATTCTGCTCCACCTGAACTGCGTTTTCAACTTCCACGTCAGCCCCTTGAGAAAGCACCTGCTCCACCATATGATCCGCCAGCTCCGTACCGCTGATAGATTCAAAGCCCGGGTAGTTCTCTACCTTGGGAGAAAAGGTGATCTGCCCTCCGAAGGCGCCTTTATCCAAAAGAAGCACGCTTTTTCCCGCTCTGCGGGCGTAAATGGCGGCAGTCAGCCCCGCAGGGCCTGCTCCGACGATCACAATATCATACATATTCATACCTCACAAAAAATATCATAAGGGCGAGGCTTTGCCCCGCCCTTTTCGGGATCGGTTACTGAACGGACTGGATGTATTTCTTAACGCCGGGAACCGAAACAAATTTTTCGGTCTTACCGTCCTTCACCTGCACCAGCGTGGGAGCCTGCTTGATGCCGAGGCCCTCGGTAAGTGCCACGTTTTCCTGCGCCATTACCTTCTGGAAGGGAACGTTTGCCTTTTCCAGAAGCTGGGTTGCGATCTTGCAATTGGGGCAGGTTGCAGAAGCAAAGAGGTATACGCCGTCGGCAAGGAAGGCGCCCTTTTCTTCGGCTTCAGCCGCATTCTCCATCACGGGGCCGTTATGGGTCAGCTTGGAGGTAGCGATGTTGTAGGTCTTTCTTTCCTTGTATTCCTGGCTCTTACCGTCGTTCCAGTTCTTCACGGGGCGGTAGTAACCGGTAATACGGCTGTAGACCTCGGTCTCCTTGCCGCAATGGGGGCAGGCATACTTTTCGCCTGCAATATAGCCGTGCTCCTTACATACGGAATAGGTGGGAGACAGGGTGTAATAAGGCAGACGGTAATTCTCTGCGATCTTGCGAACGATGGAAGCGGCGGCCTTCCAATCCGGGAGCTTCTCGCCAAGGAAGGCGTGGAATACGGTACCGGAGGTGTAAAGGGTCTGCAGTTCGTCCTGAATGTCCAGAGCAGAGAAGATATCGTCGGTATAGCCTACAGGCAGGTGGGAAGAGTTGGTGTAGTAGGGGGTCTCACCCTCGGATGCACACTTGATATCAGGAAATCTCTTTCTGTCGTGCTTGGCAAGACGGAAGGCGGTGGATTCCGCAGGGGTGGCTTCCAGGTTGTAAAGATCACCGTACTTCTCCTGATAGTCGGAGAGACGCTCACGCATATGGTTCAGAACCTCCTGGGTGAAGCGCTGGGTCTCCTTATGAGTCATATCCTTACCGATCCACTTTGCGTTGAGACCGGCTTCGTTCATGCCCACGAGACCAATGGTGGAGAAGTGGTTGTTGAAGGTGCCAAGGTATCTCTTGGTGTAGGGATAAAGGCCCTCGTCCAGAAGCTTGGTGATAATGGTACGCTTGATCTTCAGAGATCTTGCGGCAATATCCATCAGACGGTCCAGTCTCTTATAGAAGTCTTCCTTGTTTTCAGCCTGATAAGCAATGCGGGGCATATTGATGGTAACAACGCCCACGGAGCCGGTGCTTTCACCGGAGCCGAAGAAGCCGCCGGATTTCTTTCTCAACTCTCTTAAGTCCAGACGGAGGCGGCAACACATACTGCGCACGTCGGAGGGCTCCATATCACTGTTCACGTAGTTGGAGAAATAAGGGGTGCCGTATTTGGAGGTCATCTCGAAGAGAAGCTTGTTGTTCTCGGTTTCGGACCAGTCGAAATCACGGGTGATGGAATAGGTGGGAATGGGATACTGGAAGCCTCTTCCGTTGGCGTCGCCCTCGATCATAATTTCGATGAAGGCACGGTTGACCATATCCATTTCCTTCTTGCAATCGCCGTATTTGAAGTCTACGCGCTTGCCGCCGATGATACAGTATTCATCCTCCAGGTCGTGAGGGCAGGTCCAGTCCAGCGTGATGTTGGAGAAGGGAGCCTGGGTACCCCAACGGCTGGGGGTATTTACACCGTAAATGAAGGATTCGATGCACTTTTTAACTGCGTCGTAACTGAGGTTATCCACCTTAACGAAGGGCGCAAGGTAGGTATCAAAAGAAGAGAACGCCTGTGCGCCGGCCCATTCGTTCTGCATAATACCAAGGAAGTTGACCATCTGGTTGCAGAGGGTGGCGAGGTGCTTTGCAGGGGCAGAGGTGATCTTTCCGGGAACGCCTCCGAGGCCCTCCTCGATCAGCTGCTTTAAGGACCAGCCTGCACAGTAGCCGGTGAGCATAGAAAGGTCGTGCAGGTGGATATCTGCATTTTTGTGTGCCTGAGCGATCTCGTCGTCATAGATCTCGCTGAGCCAGTAGTTGGCGGTGATGGAGCCGGAGTTGTTGAGGATCAGACCGCCTACGGAATAGGTTACGGTGGAGTTTTCCTTTACGCGCCAGTCCAGATTCTTTACGTACTGGTTTACGATATCGGTGTAGTCCACCAGGGTGGATTTCATATTACGGAGCTTTTCTCTCTGGCGACGGTACAGAATGTAGGCCTTTGCCACGTCGGCGTAGCCTGCCTGCACCAGAACGGTCTCCACGCTGTCCTGAATGTCTTCCACGGCGATCACGTCGTTTTCAACCTTGGGCTCAAAATCACTGGTAACCTTCAGTGCCAGAAAATCGATGATGTTGTCGTTGTAGTTGCGTTCGCAAGCCTCGAAGGCCATTTTGATCGCAGAAGAAATTTTGCTGATCTCAAAGGCTACGATCTTGCCGTCTCTTTTGTTTACCTGATACATACTTTTTTCCTCATTCTTCCTGTCCCCGAAGCTGTGCGTCGGGAATCGTTTTTCTTATGATCGCAAGGAATTTTGCCATTTCTTCCCGTTCAAAGGGAAGGTACCCTTCCTTCAGAATATCGCCTGATTCTACGAAATTCTGAAGAAAATACCGTTTTTCGCCTGCTAAGTACTGCCCAAGCTCCACCACGTCACGTTCTCTGTGTATGCCTTTGACGAAGGTGGTGCGAAGCTCGTAAGGGATCCCGCTTCGGCGAATGATCCCAAGGCTCTCCTCAAAGGGGGCGAATCGCTTTTCCAGACCAATGGCCGCTTCATAAGAAGAAGGGGCGTTTTTTACGTCCATCGCAATGTAATCCACCGAAACCTTTTGGAGAAGACGGCGCAAAGCCTCCGGATCGCTTCCGTTGGTGTCAAGCTTCACCGCATATCCCATTTCCTTTACCCTTTGGATAAACGCGGGTAGCTCCGGTTGCAAAAGGGGCTCGCCGCCTGTGATACAGACGCCCTCCAGAATACCCTTGCGCTTTTCCAGATAAGCGAGAACCTCTTCCTCCATATTTTCCTGCGCCCCCGGGCATTTCACCAGAGAGGCATTGTGGCAGAAGGGGCAACGCAGATTACAGCCGCCGGTAAACACCGTGCAGGCAACCTTGCCCGGAAAATCCAGCAGGGTCAGTTTCTGAAAGCCTTGAACGTTCATCTTGTTTCCTCGCATGTTTTTTGCTTTGCCAGTATACCATATCTCACGCCCCTCGTCAATAGAAAAAACACAAGATATTGTGTCTTTATTAAAAAGTGCAAACAAGATATTGTTTTTTTGTATTATCCAAAAAGAAAAGCCCCTCCGCCTCTAAAGGGGGCGGAAGGGCCGTTTTTCGCGGGAATCTTCAACTATTTTCTTTTTTAAACACGGTTAAAAACAAGGGCTTCCTGCCCTTCCTGCAGAAGGGTCAAGTTAGAGTCCGTTACGGAAAAGGTATAACCTGATTCCTTTCCGTCGCTGAAAATGGTCAAATGCTCACCGTCGGTCACGTAAGTACCGAAAGGAATGGAAAAGGGGATCTCATCGCCTTTTTTCTGTTCCAGATTGATCTCGCCTTCACTTGTGAAGTGATACACCATCCGAACCTCGCCCAATTCCTCATCTTCAATGACGATCTCCCACCGTCCGACGGGATCGGGGGCGGCAGAGCAGGATACAAGGGAAAAGCCAACACAAAACAGCAAAAGCAATGCCGTCAGGAACCGTCGTTTCATAGAGCCTCCCCTTTCTCCTATTTTCCTTATTATGCCCCAAACGGACTTCTTTGTCAATGTTTTTAATGAAAAAAATCTACATTTTATTCACTTTGCGTTCATAATTTTGACCACCGATATGCTCAAATCGTCACGAAAGGCTCCTCGCTCTCTGGCGGCGTGGAACACTGCATCGCAAAGGGCGGCGGCGTTTTCATAGGCGCTCCCGGCCAGCAAGCGCACAAGCCACCCTGAACCGTCACCCGCGGCCTCCGCCCCATCGGACATCAGGATCACGAAATCCCCGGGGCGCAAGCGAAAGGCCGTTTGCTCCGCGCACATCCGCACCAAGGCTCCTGCCGGGGGTGTGCGGGATTCGATGCGGTGCAGCCGATCCCCCCGAAGCACGAAGGAGGGAGCCGCGCCCGCCTTGATGAAATTGGCTTCTCCCGAAAGCAGATCCACCTCTAAAAGATCCACCGTGGTAAAGGTCTCGTCGGTTTTTGCCATCAGAAAGGTGTTGAGCATTTCCAGAGTCACGTTTTTAGGCGTGGCGCAATGCATCAGCTTTTCAATGAAAATGGAAGAAAGCCGGCTGGTAAAGGCTGCTTCCCTGCCGCTCCCCATTCCGTCGCAGATGAGGGTGTAAAACAGATCCCGTTCCGTTTCAAAAAACAGGCAGGAATCCCCGCTGACCGCCTCCCCCTTTTTGGTGCACCCGGATTTGGCGCATTCCAGAGAAACGGCACGTCCGCGGCGAAGTCGCATCACAACGCTTTCCTCAAACATCAGAAAATCAGGGGCTTCAAATCGGCAGGAAAATTCCTTGCCAAAGGCGGCAAGGATCCCGTCGGTGGCAAGGCTCACCCGCTCCAGCGCCACGCCGTAAACATCGATCTTCATTTCCCTGCTTCCGAATACCGCCACCCGTCGAAAGGGAATGCCCAGGCGCTCCAGCACCTTCCGCGCCCGCTCCTCAAAGGCGGGGTTGTATTCCAATTCCCGATCCAATTCTCCCGCCGTACTGCGAAGCAGGCGGGAAACGGAGCTGTATTCTCCTGCGAGCAGCCCCGTTCGGTTGTTTTTCATCTCTCCGCCGCACATTTGCTCAAAGCGGCGGTTCACCCGCTCCACCAGTTTTCCCTCATACTTGCACCCACTCGAAAAGGGGGCGGCAAAATCCGCGGCCTCCACCCTTCCCTCCGTCAAAAGGCGGGCGGCGGCGGAGGCGGAGGCTCCGGAAAACTCCGAGCCTTCGCTCCAGCAGGCGGAAAAGCGGTCACAGCCTGAGCAAACCTGCCGACAGCAATCGGCAACCAAGCGGCTTGCCTCCGTGATAGTAGGCTTTTTCATAGTATCGCTGACGGTATAAAAGACCTGCGAAAGGGAGGAAAAGGCATCGCTCATGTTTTTCAGCTTCTGACGAGTGCGGCGCACGGTTTCCCGATGGATCACCTCCCGCGGGGCGCTGCGCACCTGCATAACCCCCTCCTTGGGCAAAAGGCGAGCAAGGGGAGAAAAGAGCAAAATGCCGCAGAGAAAATCCGTCGTGAAGAAAGCAAACTCCGAAAAGCCCTCGGTAAACAGGCTGTATCCGCAGGAGGAAACGAAGGCGATCATCACCGCCACCGGTGCGGAGTATTCGAAAAAGAGCCCCGAAAAAAAGCCTCCCACGGCAAGGGCAGGCGCAAGGTTTTCACCGACGCAAGCCATTCCGCCAATCATACCCGCCGCCGCGCCGAAGAGAGCGCCCCGCAGGCGCGCCGTAGCAAGGGTGGCCACCACCGCCAACACGAAGGAAAGGGAAAAGCCCAAAAGCTCCGCATTCCTCAAGGCAAAAAGAAAAAGGTAAAACAAAGTGAATACGGAAGCCTCTAAATACACCCGTCTGCGGCTGTGTGGTCCCTCTCCCGCCTCCGTTTGCACGGCGGAATAAATATAGAACCCGCTGATCAGGTAAGTAAGAATAGGCGTTAAGATCCCAAGGCTCACCGCCCCAAACACCCGATTCACGGAGAAGCCCTCAAAGAGCGCCAGAAGCATCCCAAGCCCCGTTGCCACCCCTGCGGAAAAGGTAACGCGGAACAAGAGACTGTCCCGAAAGCTGCCGCCCGTGCGGAAGGCGCGGATCAAAAACAAAAGCAGATACGCCAAAAGATAGAATAGCCGGTATTGCTCCAAAAAAACGCAGGAGATCAGCGCCCCGGAAAAGCAGGTGAGAAGCACAACCGTTTCCAGCACGGCGGCGTTTTTTTCACCGACCCCCCAAAATCGCAATTTTCCCGTTCCGCCCACGGCGGAAAGAAGTGCAAAGCCCGCAGGATATACGCCCAAGGGAAAAACTGCAAGGCTGATCACAGCGGATACCACGGCGATCCCCGCCAGTGTTGACACCGCAATGAGAATGCCCGTGGTGCGGCGCCCTTTTTCCTTCCAACCTGCCTCCAGTGCGCTTTCAAAGGCACCGCGAACGCCGACCGCGGCGGTGACCGCTCTTCGCGCGCCGCGTTTTAAAAGCTTCAGAGCCCCTTGACAAAAACGCGCGCCTGCGCCGGAAAGTGCGCTTTCCTCCTTAGGCTCTATTCTCTTTTTTTCTTGTTCCATTTTTTCATCCCCTTTTATAACATTCCGTTTCGGTGCCTTTCATTGTAGCACCCGCCCTTTAAAGGAATTGTCGAAAGAGGAAAAGCTTTTTTAGTATTTTTTTCGCTTTTGGGAACACTAACGAAAAAACAAAAAAGGAGAAAAATATGTTTGACCGATCAAGCCCCCTTTGTCGGGCAAAGGATATGCTGGAGAGCATCTGCCTTTACCCACGGCTCACCGCCGGCATTGCCGTTCAGAATAAGACGACCGGTGCCCATTCCGGAAACAAAAGCGTTACCCTTTCCTTTCACGTAACTCTGTTCCGCGCCCTGCTCTGGCTTTTTGGGATGCTTCTTTTCATTAAGGGCACTCTCTGCCTATGCCGTTGGAAACGGGATCAAAAGCTCCGAAAAAAGTATAGGAAAAAGGGCAGGAGAAGGATGAAAAAATGAGCAAATCGTAAACTTTCAATAAAATATGAAAAAAAGCTGCCTTATTTCCAAAAAAATCCTTGCCTTTTTTTTGATTCTGTGGTATGCTTTATGTTGTCGCGTCTGTGGTAAGGCGCGGAAAAACAAACCGAATCCGTAACGTAGCAACGGGGTAAATAAGCGTGATCCATTCCGTTTTTTTCACCTGCCCTTGCCAGGTTACCGGATCAGAATTTACGGAGGTGAAAACCATGCTGAAAGAAGAAAAGCAGCAAATCATTACCACTTACGCAACCCACGAAGGTGACACCGGTTCTCCCGAGGTACAGATCGCAATTCTGACCTCCAGAATCAACACCCTCACCGAGCACCTGAAGGTGAACAAGAAGGACCATCACTCCCGCAGAGGTATGCTGAAGATGGTCGGTCACAGAAGAAACCTTCTGGGCTATCTGCAGAAGAAGGATATCAACCGCTACAGAGCCATCATCGAAAAGCTCGGTCTGAGAAAGTAATTTGGGCAGCGATATGTTTGAAAATCACAGAATCTTCAAATATGAGTATGCCGGCAGACCGCTGATCATCGAAACCGGTAAGATCAGCCAGCTTGCAAACGGCTCCTGTCTGGTTCGCTACGGCGATACCTGCATCCTTGCCAATGCAACTGCCAGTGCCGCTCCCAGAGACGGCATTGACTTTCTCCCCCTGTCCGTCGACTACGAAGAGAGACTCTATGCAGTAGGCCGCATTCCCGGTTCCTTCAACAGAAGAGAAGGAAGACCTTCCACCAAGGCCATCCTGACCTCCCGCGTGATCGACAGACCCATTCGTCCTCTGTTCCCCAAGGATTTGAGAAACGACGTTTGCATCTCCCTTCTCACCCTTTCCGTGGATCAGGACAATTCCCCCGAGATCGCCGCTATGATCGGCGCCTCCATCGCCCTTTCCATTTCCGATATTCCCTGGAACGGCCCCATCGGCGGTGCCTTCGTGGGTCTGGTTGACGGAAAGCCCGTGATCAACCCCACCATGGAACAGCGCGCAAAGAGCACCTTGGAGCTCACCGTTGCCGCCAGCGAAAAGAAAGTGGTTATGATCGAGGCAGGCGCAAAGGAAGTATCCGATGAGGATATGTTCGGTGCCATTATGACCGCCTTTGAAGAGATCCAGGGTCTGGTTCGTTTCATCAACGATATCGTAGCCGAGATCGGCAAGCCCAAGTTCTCTTATCCCTCCTGCGAGGTTGACCACGATATGTTCGAGGCCATCAAGGAATTTGCCATTGAAGACGTTAAGGCAGCCCTTGACACCGATGACAAGACCGTTCGCGATGAGAGAATGCAGGTGGTTTACAACAAGATCTACGAGAAGTTCGACGAGATCTACCCCGATGCTCGCCTCGCCATCAACGAGTGCGTATACAAGCTCCAGAAGTTTGTGGTACGTCGTTGGCTTTTGGATGAGAAGAAGAGAGTGGACGGCAGAAGAATGGATGAGATCCGTCCTTTGGCTTCCGAAGTTGGTCTGATTCCCCGCGTACACGGCTCCGGCCTCTTTACCAGAGGTCAGACCCAGGTGCTGACCCTTGCGACCCTCGGCTCTATTTCCGATCAGCAGATGCTGGACGGTGTGGATCCCGAAGAGACCAAGCGTTATATGCACCACTACAATATGCCCGGTTATTCCGTAGGCGAAGCCAAGGCTTCCAGAAGCCCCGGCAGACGTGAGATCGGCCACGGTGCCCTTGCTGAAAGAGCATTGGAGCCCGTTCTTCCCACTCTGGAGGACTTCCCCTACACCATCCGTCTCGTTTCCGAGATCGTTTCTTCCAACGGCTCCACCTCTCAGGGCTCCATTTGCGGATCCACCCTGGCTCTGATGGATGCCGGTGTACCCATCAAGGCTCCCGTTGCCGGTATTTCCTGCGGCCTCATCACCGAGGGCGACAAGTGGGATACCATGATCGACATTCAGGGTCTTGAGGACTTCTTCGGCGATATGGACTTCAAGGTTGCCGGTACCCACGAAGGCATTACTGCCATTCAGATGGACCTGAAGATCGACGGTCTGACCCCCGAGATCATCAAGCAGGCGCTGGAAACCACCCACACCGCAAGACTTTATATTCTTGACGAAGTGATGCTGAAGGCCATTCCCGCTCCCAGAGAAGACGTTTCCGAATTTGCCCCCAAGATGATCTCTATGAAGATCAACCCCGATAAGATCCGTGAGGTGATCGGTACGGGCGGCAAGGTCATCCAGAAGATCTGTGCCGATACCGGTGCCAAGATCGACATTGAGGATGACGGCAGCGTATTCATCTCCGCAGTCAACCGCGATTCCGCTTATGCAGCAAAGAAGATCGTAGATGCCATCGTATTCGAGCCCGAGGTAGGTATGGTATTCGACAACTGCACCGTCACCCGTCTGATGACCTTTGGTGCTTTCGTTGAATTTGCTCCCGGCAAGGAAGGCCTCGTTCACATCTCCAAGCTGGATAAGAAGAGAGTGGAAAAGGTTGAGGATGTTTGCAAGGTCGGCGATAAGATGAAGGTCAAGCTCATCGAGATCGACGATAAGGGCAGAATCAATCTCTCCCGCAAGGACGCAATGGACGAATAATAAAACGAAAAAAGAATGCAGATCGGATCTGCATTCTTTTTTATTTGTTTTGGTAAAGCTTGCGGAAACCGCAAGGGGTCACCCCCACTTCCTTCCGAAAGGCACAGTGTAGAGCTGAAGCGTTTTCATACCCTACGTTCACCGCCACCTCTTCCACTCCAAGCTCCGTGGTGCGTAGGAGGAATTTGGCGTAATCCATTCGGGCCTGAAGCAGTTTTTTCTGAAAGGTCATACCGAACATTTCAGGAAGCATTCGGTTCACCTGACGCTGAGAACAGTGAAGGAGCTCCGCAAGATCCTTTCTTGTAGGCTTATTTTTTAAATTCGGTCCCGAAAAAAAGTAATCCGTCACCACCAGAGGATCGTTTTCACCGATGCTTGCCGCCTCAACCGCTTCCGGGCGAAGATGACGAAACACCGAGATCATCAGACGGAAAAACATAGCGGAAAGCATTTCCCGCTTCCAAGGGGCAGAATCGTTGTCGTATTCCTCCAAAATATCGTAAGATAGGCGACGCAGACGCTTGGGAAAGGTAAAAAACGTTGCCTCCTCCAGATGAAAGAAGTGTTCCGAACGAGGAAGAAAGCTGGCAGTCAGTCGCAAAAAGGGCTTCGCTGTGTTGGTGCCGCTGTGAAAGACCCCCGGGGGAATAATAAGCCCCTGCCCCGCTTGTATGCGATACTTTTCTTCACGGATCTCTACCTCCGCTTCTCCCTCCAAGATCAGGTGCATTTCATAGCTGGAATTACTGTGACGGTTTCCCACCCAGTGCTCGCGGTTCTTCTTTCGGATGCTGTTCCATTCCATATAGAGAAACACTTGGTTGGGGCTTCGGTTCCATTCATCGGGTTTCACGGGCTCACCTCCTTTTCCACAATTATAAAACAGGAAAATGAATTGTCAATTCTTTTTCTCAAAATTCTTTTATTTTGTGCCAATTTAAATATTATTTGGCACGAATAAACATTGTCATTCCTCTCATCACTCGTTATAATGGACTTAAGATAAAAAGTAAAAGGAGCCTTCATTATGATTTCCTGCAGAGATTTTATTCCCGCTTACAGCGAATTTTTTAAATATTTGGAAAAGCACCACGGCCAAAAAGAGGTGGAGCTTTTCTGGGATAAGCTTTTTACCCCTGACGGAAAGGGCATCCCCTTGGTCAATTTCGTTGCAAAATCCGGCATTCGCGGGTGCTTTGAGTATTGGGCCGGCTCTCTCAACGAGGAAGCGGCGGATTTCACCATGTACCTCAACGAAAAGCGAGGCTTTTTCCACATCGTAATGCATCATTGCCCCTCCAAGGGCAGGCTATTGGAGCAGCAGAAAAAGATTGGGCTGGAGCCCTACGCCCACTACTGCCTCCATTGCGACTACTACCGTGGTGCCGTGGAAAAGCACGGACTAAAATATCTTTACGATTTCACAGGCGTAGACAAAGCCGCCTGCTCCATCATTATCTACGACCCCAAGGTCTTTGACGGCAGGATCATCGTAGATGAAGATACAGTGGTAATGGATCGCAAGGCCTCCCAAAACGAATATTTCCATCAGGATTTTCACCACAGCATCAACCGTTGCGTTCACTTTATCGGCGAAAAATTCGGTGACGGTGAGGTGCGCGCCCTCTTTGCCCAGTACGTAAAGAATGCCTTAGCTCCTCTTATAAATCAGATCAAAGAAAAGGGGCTTGTGCCTCTGCAGGAGCATATCCTCTCCTCTTATGAAAAAGAAAAAGCGCCTGAGGCGGTGAAGACCGCCCTTTCCGATGACGCCTTGGAGGTAGAGGTTTCCTTCTGCCCCGCCGTGCGCCACCTACGCGAAAAAGGAAACGAGATCAGCCCCTGGTTCCCCAAAGCCACGGAATATACTATGGCCGCCATTGCAGCGCTTTGCGGTCTTACCTTTACTATGGGTGAATACGATCACGAGACCGGCAAGACCTCGTACCGATTCACGATATAGCTCTATGAGGATATACGTTCACAACGCCAAGGTGGTTCTGGAAAACGGGATTCTCTGGAACGGTGTCATTCTGATAAAAGGCGATCGCATTGAAGCGGTGGGAAAGGAGACTGACGTTCCCTGCCCTGCCGATGCCCGCGCGCTGGATGCCAAGGGTGCCTACGTTGGCCCCGGCTTCGTGGATATCCATGTCCACGGTTATTGCGGCACCACCTTATTCAACGAGCCCCTCAAGGTGGCAAACCACTTTCTATCCCACGGTACCACCACCATTCTTGTTTCCCCCCATTATAAACTGACGGGGCCTGAATATATAGAGGCCTATGAACGGGTACGCCGTGCAATGGCAGAGCCCACCGGCCGCTCCATTGCAGGGGTTTATATGGAAGGCCCCTATATCAATCCGAAATTCGGCTCCGGCGCCAAGGACAATCAGTGGAAGGACACCATCCGCAAGGAAGATTACGAATCCGTGGTAGACGCCGCGGGGGATCTGGTGCGGCTCTGGGTCATCGCCCCCGAGCGAGAAGGGCTTCTCCCCTTCGTGGAATACGCAAGATCCAAAAACCCCTCCGTTCGCTTTGCCGTGGGTCACAGCGAGGCGACCCCCGATGAGGTCCGCCGCTACAAGCCTTACGGACTTTCTATTCTAACGCATTGTATGGATGCCACCGGCCAAACCAACACCTGGAGAGGCACCCGTGGATGCGGCCCCGACGAAGCCTGCTTTTTGGATCGGGATATGTACGCCGAATTGATCTGCGATTCCGCAGGAGCCCACGTAAGTCCCCAGCTTTGCCGCCTGATCCTGCAAAACAAGGGGCTGGAAAGAGTGATCCTCATTACCGACGGCTCCGCAGGCAATTACAAAGCACCCGAACGCTTCCGCCACCTGACGGATTTAAGCATCAATGAAGAAGGGGAGCTTTCAGGCAGTCGCCTGACTATGGCACAAGCCTGCCGAAACCTGATGACCCACACCAACTGCGGCATCGCCCAAGCCTTTCTTCTTGCCGCACGCAACCCCGCAGAAGCCATTGGCTTGGGGCACGAAGTAGGCACCATTGCCCCCGGCAAAAAAGCAAATCTTGTTTTGGTTGACGACGCCTTTAACGTGCAGGGCGTAATGCTGGAGGGAGATATGGTCCCCCGCCAAGGCGAGTAAAGGAGACGTTATGGAACACAAAATCGTATCCCGCATAAATTGCGGTGCCTTTCGCTATCAAGCCTGGCCCACCGTGGCCAAAAGTGCCGACGGTACCCTTTTCGTAGGGTGCTCCGGCCACCGCTTGGGGCACATTGACCCCTTTGGCAAGGCCATTCTCTACGTAAGCCGTGACGAAGGCAAAACCTGGAGCCTCCCCCAGATCCTTCAGGATTCCTGGCTTGATGACCGTGACGTTGGTCTTCTTGCCTGGGGTGAAAGCAATCTTTTGATGTGTTCCTGCAATCACGCTCCTTCTCAATATTCTCAATACGATGAAAGCCCCCGTCACGGTGCCACAGTCCGTTCCCCTTTGGGGCTTGGTATGCGAGAGACCTGGAATCACTGTTCCGAAGAAGAAATCACCCGTATTTCTTACACCAAGATCTCTCGTGATAACGGCGTCACCTGGTCTGACGTGCGCACAGCGCCCATTTTTGCACCTCACGGGCCCACTCGCCTAAAGGACGGCACCTTATTCTACATCGGCAGAAATTTTGATATGTTAAATCGCAAACCTGCCGACGTTCACTGCTACGTCAGCCACGACGACGGGGAGACCTGGGAGCACCGCAGCCAGATCCCGTATCCGGAAAATACGCAACACATTCAGCACACGGAGCCCCACGCTCTTCCCCTTCCCAACGGAGATCTGCTTGCCGCCGTTCGCCTTGAAAACAAAGAAGTGCCCGGCAAACTTCAGATCTATACCCTCCTTTCCCACAATGACGGCTACATCTGGGAAGCACCCGTTCTCTTGGATCTCTTGGGCTCACCGCCCCACCTTTTTCTCCATTCCTCCGGTGCCGTGATCCTCACCTATTCACGGCGCACCGAGCCTATGGGGGAATATGCCAGGATCAGCCTTGATGGCGGTAAGACCTGGAGTCACGATACTCTCATCAGCCCGGAAGCCCCCGATTGGGACCACGGCTACCCTTCCACGGTAGAATTGGCAGGGGGTGACCTTTTCACGGTGTATTATATGAAATGCCCCGGTGACGATTATAACTCCCTCCATTCCGTTCGCTGGAATTTAAGCGATCTAAAATGAATATATAACGAAGGAGAACTCTTATGAAACATTCCATCGTATCTCGGATTACGGAAGGCGCCTTCCGCTATCAGGCGTGGCCCACCCTCACCCGCGGGGAGGACGGAACCCTCTATGTAGGTGCTTCCGGCCACCGCCGCAACCATATCTGCCCCTTCGGTACCGACGTGATGTACGTCAGCTGTGACGAGGGTGAAAGCTGGACCTGCCCCATCATCATCAACGATACCTGGCTTGACAACCGTGATGCCGGTATGCTTGCCTGGGGTGACGGCAACCTTCTCCTCTCCTGGGCTTGCCACCCGCCCAAGCAGTTCGAACTTTGGGAAGAGCCCGCAAAGACCAAGCCCCATTACGACGTACTCAGCCCCCTTTCTTTGGGCATGCGAGAACTGTGGAAGACCCTTCCCGAAGAGGAAGTGCAGGCAGGCTCCTTTACCCGTATCTCCCGTGACGGTGGCAAGACCTGGTCACCCAACCGTTCGGCTCCCGTTTCCTCTCCCCACGGTCCCTGTCGTCTGGAGGACGGAACCCTTCTTTATATCGGATCTTATATGGGAGAGAATAACAACTATGCCAACAACGACGCAGGCAGGATCCGCCTGTACGAAAGCCACGACGATGGTGAGACCTGGACCCTTCGTTCTGTTATGCCTATGCCCGAGGGGGCAGACGAAATGCTCTGCTACGAGCCCCACGCCGCCGTTCTGCAGGACGGAACCCTGATGGCGGCCGTCCGTTATCATTGGGCAAAAGGCCACGGCAACCGCAAAATGTTCATCAATTTCTCCCACGATCAAGGCAAGACATGGGGCGAATCCCGCTTTTTAGACGTTTGGGGCTGCCCCCCTCACATTCTGCAGCATTCCTCGGGCGCCATCGTTTTGGCTTACTCTAAGCGCCTGGACGTAATGGGTCAGTACGTGATCGTAAGCCGTGATGGCGGTAAGACCTGGTCCGAAGAGACCCTCATCAGCGCCGAGGCCCCCGATTGGGATCACGGCTATCCCTCCTCGGTAGAATTGCCAAACGGCGATATTTTCACCGTGTTTTATCAGAAATGCCCCGGTGACGATTACAACTCCCTCCATTCCGTTCGCTGGAATTTGGATGAAGTGAAATAGTTTTAAAAAGCAGTCAAATTCAAAGGAATTTGACTGCTTTTTCAATTGACTTTTCTTTTTTACTCTGTTACAATCAAGAAAATAAGTCTTCAGGAGGATCTTATGAAGCATGCGATCGTATCCCGCATAACGGAAGGTGCCTTCCGTTATCAGGCTTGGCCCACCGTTACAAAAGGAAAAGACGGTACCCTCTACGTTGGAACCTCCGGTCACCGCCTGAATCACATTGACCCCTTCGGAAAGGATCTGATGTACGTAAGCCATGACGAGGGCGAAAGCTGGACTTGCCCTATGATCATCAATGATACTTGGCTTGACGATCGGGATGCGGGTATGCTTGCCTGGGGTGAGGGAAACCTTCTCCTCTCCTTCTTTAACCATCCTGCCGAAAAATTTTACGAATGGGAGAATAAAAATCGCCCCCATTACGACGTGGAAAGCACTCTTGCCCGTGGTATGCGCGATCGCTGGGAAGCCATGGATGAAGCTCAACGCCCCGCAGGCTCATGGACCCGCCTATCCCGTGACAACGGCAAGACCTGGTCTCCTATCCGGCGCGCACCTGTCACCTCCCCCCACGGCCCCTGCCTTCTTCGTGAGGGTGTACTCCTTTACGTTGGCTCCGTGATCGGCGGCAACGGCACCATCGAGGCTCACTTAAGCTACGATGACGGTGAGACCTGGGAATACCTCTCCACCATTCCCCGCCCTGCCGACGGCAATGAAAACGGTCATTACGAGCCCTACGCTCTCTCTATGGCAAACGGAGACGTACTGGTAGCCGTTCGTTATCGGGATCTGAGCGTTCCCGGAAAATTGAGGATCTACACCGCCGTTTCCCACGATCAGGCAAAAACCTGGGAGGATTCCCATTTTCTGGATCTTTTAGGTGCCCCCGCTCATCTTCTCCAGCATTCCTCAGGCGCCGTAGTGATGGTGTATTCCAGAAGATGTGAGCCTATGGGGCAATACGCCCGTGTCAGCCGCGATTTTGGCAAAACCTGGGGCAAGGACGTCCTCATCGGCCCCGAAGCCCCCGATTGGGATCACGGCTACCCCTCCTCGGTTGAATTGCCGGGCGGTGATATTTTCACGGTCTACTACCAAAAGTACCACGATGACTCCTACAATTCCATTCTTTCCACCCGCTGGAATCTTTCCGAAATTGAATAAGATTAAGCCCCTGAAAGCTTGACTCTTTCAGGGGCTTTTTTTACTTTGCCACAGTTTTTTTGCGGGTCATTAAAACGTAGATACCAAGAAGCAGAAGCACTGTGCCCACGAGGATCCCGTACATTGCCGGAATGGAGACCGAATTGCCGAAAAATTCAATGCGGCAATCCATTGCCTTTTGCATTTCCGAAATGGCAGATTCGGGTATCCCAAACCTACGCATCTCGCGGTAGGTACCGTTCAAAGTATGGTTGCGAAGCAGGGCTGTGCCGTAGGTACCGGGAAGGCAGGCCAAGACCTTCTGAAGCCCCGGAGCAAATTGGGAAATGGGCATATAGGCACCGCAAACAAAGCCGTAGCAGGAGCTGACGATGCTCCCCACCGCAGAGATCTGCCCTTGGGTGGTAAGAAAGTAATTAATGATACTGGAAAGGGCGGTGCCGAAAAAAACCAAGAGTATCACGTCAAGAAGGATCAGGCACACGTCCCCAAAGGAAAGATACCAGCCCGTCAGCGCCACGTATCCAAGACAAAGAACGGAAGCCACCAGACAAACAAAAAGAGCGTTGATGAGAGTTGCACAATAATAAGAGAAAGCAAGGCGATTGCCCGAAACGGGCGTTACGGCAAAATCGCGCACGGCACCGCCGGCCTTATCCTGCACCATAAGAAAATTGGCGCAAAAGGAAACGGTTACACAGCAAACCGCAAGGAGAGATGAGGTCAACTGACCTCCCACGCAGCCTTCAATCAACTCCTCGGGCAGACCGCCGTAAGGCTCGAATACCTGACGGAAGGTATCGCGAAATACGTTGCCCAAAAAGGAAACGTACAAAACCAGCAGGATCCCCGGGGTGATCAGCGAGGTAAAGAACATTCCCTTATCCCGAAAATACAGAAGGATATTTCTCCGAATCATCATCAGAGTCATAGCGCATCCCCTCCTTTCAGGTTCTTTCCCGTAACGGTTAAAAATACGTCGTCCATTTTTCCTTTGGTGACCTCATAATCACGGAACAGCTTTGGATTTTCCAAAATCAAGCGGGTTGCGGCTTCGGTGTTTTCCACCTCTAGCCTAAAGCCTTGGGGAATCTCCTCAAACGGAACGCCAAGGCTCGTCGCTTCCTCACGGGTCACGCCGTAAAGGAAGATATGATCCACGGTATAGCGACTTTTCAACTGAAGGGGTGTGCCTTGGGCAACCACCCGCCCCTTTTCGATGATCACAACGGAATCTGCCTCTGCCGCTTCCTCCATATAGTGGGTGGTCAAAAGCACCGTCAGTCCCTCTTTTTTTTGCAGATCGGAGATCACACCCCAGAGCATTGCCCTGGTTTGAGGGTCCAGCCCCGTAGTAGGCTCATCCAGAATCAAGATGGAAGGTTCGGAAATCAACGCCCTTGCAATATCAAGACGTCTGCGCTGACCGCCGGAAAGCTTTCCAACGGGGCGCCCCAGGATCTCCCTTAGATCAAGCAGAGCGGAAAGGGTCTCAAGCCGCTTTTGAAACGCCGCACCGCAAATGCCGTAAAGGGCGGCGCGGTGTCGCAGATTCTCTTTTCCCGAAAGGGCAGAATCCAAAACCGAGCTTTGAAACACAACGCCAATGCGGCTTTTCATTGATGTGCCACCTTCTTCCCAGGTGGTACCGTCGATACGCACTTCTCCCTCATCCTGAGGCAAAATGCGACACAAAATGGAGATGGTGGTACTTTTCCCCGCTCCGTTTTCACCCAAAAAGGCGAAAAGCTCTCCCTTTTCCACGGCGAAACTCAAACCGTCTACGGCTTTTACCGAGCCGAAGGACTTCTTCAAATTTCGCACCTCAATGGCATAACTCATTGTACCGCCTCCTTTTCATTCTTCACAAGACCTTGATACAGATCAGTAAGGATCAAGCTGATGGCTTCCTCATTCAAATCAAGAAAGCCCGTTGCCAGCATAGTAGCAATCCCGTGGACACAGCTCCACATTTCCAGATGAAAAAGCTTTGCCTTATCTCCGCCGATGCCCGTCTGACTTTCTACAACGCCCCATAGGCCTTCCGTCAAGCGATCCCCCTCCGTGTTTTCACCGCGGCGAGAGCGCATATAAAGAAGGCGAAAGAGGGCCGGCTCCTCCCTTGCAAAGGAAACGTAGGCCATTCCGCTTGCTTTATAGACAGGATATTTTCCCTTCTCTATTTCCTCCTGCATTCGCTTTTCAAACAAAGCATACGCTCGCTTCAGCACACATTCCTTCACTTCTTCCATACCGGAAAAGTGCGTAAAGATCGGCTGGGTGGAAATTCCCAAATGGGCCGCAAGTCCTCTGGCCTTCCATGCCCTTTCAGGATCCGTTTTGGCAAGCTCCAACGCCCCTGAAATAATGTCCTCTTTCGTGATCTTTCGTTTCGGCGCCATACTCTCTCCATTAATAACATATGTTATATAACACTTGTTATTATACTTTCAATTTCCTTTTTTGTCAATAGAAGCATAAAAAAATCCAAGCACTTTCGTGCTTGGATTTTTCGTAAATTAACCAACGATACCGCTGCGTTCGATACCCTGAACGATGTATCTCTGGCAGAAGCAGTACATAATAACCAGGGGCAGAATAATCATCAGCGCACAGGTATTAATAATGGCCGATGAGTAAACGTTAGCCGAGGCAAAGCCTGCCGCGCCAAGAGATGCAGGAACCGTAACGATGTTAGGCATCAGGTAAGTTGACGTCTTGGTAAAGAACATGGTGGTGTAGAAGTCATCGGTCCACTGCCAGGAGAAGGCGAAGATGAACACGGTGATCATCATCGGCACGGAAAGGGGCACGATGATGCGGATAAAGGTCTTAAACACACCGGAGCCGTCAACGTAGGCAGCTTCTTCCAATTCATCGGGTACGCCGCGGAAGAACTGTCGCATCAAGAAGATGTAAAGACCGTTCTTAAAGGCAAGACCGCCGAAGGAAAGGAGCGCCAAGGGCCAATAGGTATTGATCAGGTTGAGCTGTTCGCCACCGATCAGCTTGATGATTCCGAAAATATCGAAGTAACGGAACTTCTGGAAGAGAGCCAGTCTCAATGCCTGGTGAGGAACAACCATCGTAAAGATTACGCAGTAGAACAGGAGCATATTGCCCTTGAACTTAAACTTTGCAAAGCCGTAACCAATTACCATGGTAACCACCATCTGCACGACGGCACACAAAAGGGAGACGATGGTCGTATTCCAAAGAGCCTCAAAATAACGGTTTTCGGTTATGATCGCCTTGTAGGTATCCAGCGTGGGATACTTGGGGATGAGTTTTACCGTTACGTCAAGGAAGTCGTCCTTACTCATAAAGGAACCTGCAACCTTTGCAATAAAGGGATACAGAATAACGTAAGCAATACCAACCAGAAGGACATAACGGAAGATTGCCCAGACTACGTTCAGCAGGAAGTTCAGCGAGAGGTATTTTGTTTTAACCCGTTCCCAAAAGGGTGTGCGGTCTTCAAATTCAACGTCAAACTCTTTCTTCTTGCCGAATTTCACTTTCTTTTCTACTTTTGCTTCAGCATTCATCAATTCGTCCTCCTTTCTTAGTCTCTTCTCTGATAGAACACGTATGCAGACATAACAGCTGCAACTGCCGCAATGATCACAAGCACGAGAGTGAAGTAGATCCAGTACATCGCCGTCGCCAGAACGTCGCCGCCCTGGGTGTTAACGCCTTCATACACACCGCCAATGTAGTTCATAACCGCATTGGAGCTGGAGGTGAAGGAGTCGATAACGGTGTAAACTGCGTTTACCAGAATCATCGGGCTGATCATGGGGAAGGTGATCTTCCAGAAGGTTTCCCAAGTGGTTGCACCGTCAATGGTACAAGACTCGTAGATAGCGGGAGAGATGGACTGCAGACCGGAGAGGAAGATCAGCATCTGAACACCGGAACGGTTAACCAGGTTATAAACGTCGTTAACGATGTCAACAACGTAGGTAACAAGGCCGGTACCGATCTTCATGGTGGAGAACAGCCCCTGCAGGTCTACTGCGGAAATAATGGCGTTGGAAGCGCCGGTGGAAACTGCTTCACCTGCAGTTTCTGTTTCTTCTGCACCGATCTCGGCACCCTCAGCATAGTTTGCAAAGGAGTTGTTCATATCAATGTCATCGATCAGACCGGTGGAAAGAATAACCGGGATGAAGAAGATAGCACGGAACAAAGTACGACCGACCATTTTCTGGTTCAGAAGCACCGCCATAAACAGAGAGAAGACGATGATGGCGGGAACTTCCAGCACAAGCTGCTGAATACCGCCGGTCAGAGTAGAAACGAAACGGGGGTCTACGAAAAGTGCGTCACTGTAGTTCTGCCAGCCTACGTTATCCAGCACGAAGCCACCGCCCGCAAGGGGGTAGATGGTGCTGAAGGAGTAGCGGAGAGAGTCAACAATAACGGGAACGTAGATCAGGAAGAAAATCAAAATAAAGGGAGCGACGAAGAGGTAACCAACTCTTGCCTTTGCCTTATCCAAAGACTTTGCTTTACGCTTCTTCGGGGGCTTTACAGGCTTGGTCATGGGTTCTGCTTTTTTAGTTTTTACTGCACTGTTCATTTTATCACCTCATCCTTTCCGTTACGCATTTACAACGGAGAAGCCCATTGCACTCAATTCCTGGCCCTCCACGGTAATAGCGAAGTTGTTGTAGTTGAGGTAGACCTGGGTGCCACCCTCGTAAGATACCTTAACGACGCGGTTATCCAGAATCTCGTGTTCAACAATGCGTGCGCCTTGAATGGGAGCAAGAACCTCGTTGAGCTTCTTGTATTCTTCCACAATGGCGTCCTTCCAGGTTGCGTATTCTACAGCGTAGTATTCGCTGTAACCATTGTTCTTCAGCTCGGCGATGTTGTCGTAAGCTACGACGAAGTAGGGGTTCGCGCCGGTCTCAATGGTCTTCAGAAGCGTGTACTCATAGTCACCGGAAAGGTTGATGGGCTCGCCGGTATAGTTCATATAACCGTGAAGCACGATTCCCAGGAAGGGAACCTCTGCGGTGGTGGAGGTACGGCTGGAGCTATCCAGCGGGATGTTCAAAACGGTATCGGCATACTTCCAGGTGTAGTAGTTGCCGTTTTCAACCAATACGCTGTCAAAGTCCTCGTCGATCTTAGCAAGGGCACCCATGGTGTAATCCTTTGCATCCTCGCGGTTCAAGGGAAGCACTTCATCTTGGCTGGAGTTGAGAGCGTTACCCAAGGAGCCAACGGAAATGTTCTTGGTGCCTTCTCCGAAGAGGGACTTATACTTATCGGCGATCTTGCCGTAGAAGTTTTCAATGGAACCTGCTGAGATAACGTATGCTACCTGGGTGTTAAATGCTTGAACGATGGGGTTGTAGGTCTGATAGTAAGCGCCTTTTCCATCGATGGTCTTAGCGGTATCCACTTCTTCATCGAAGCCGTCAAACATATCAATGGCGTTAACGTAGGAGAAGTTCAGATCCATATACATCTGGAAATTCTCGCTCTGTACGTAGGAGATCAGATCCTTCAGTGCCTTTTCACCGCCCAGCGCCTTTTCAACCTTCAGCTTGGCGGGAGCAGTAGCGGCCAGACCGCCGTTTGCCCAACCCAGATAACGAATGACCTGGCTGGCAACGCCGGCTTCCTTCAGTTCGGAAATGATGGTCTTTGCATTTTCGAAGGTGGTAAGTTCTGCCTTAGCACGAACGGGCATACCCAAGAACTTCTTGGTGGTATCAATATCACCGATCAGATCAAGGTACAGATTGATGTTCTCACCGTACTCTTCCTGCTTGGTGAGGATGCCGTCTTTCACAAGGAAATCGCGGTAGGCTTCTGCCATACCAACGTAGTTTGCCTTATCGTCCACAAGCATACGGTACTTGATGGTATAGTTACCAACGTACTTTCTTTCAATTGCCTTGGTATAAACTGCCGCACCGCCGGAAACGGTAATACCGTCCAGAGGATAAGAGTCAGTCTGGCGGGCAAAGAAGGTGGTACCGATGGAGTGATAATCGTGAGAAACGCCGCCGTCCATAGCATCAATACGGGTAAGGCTTTCGCCTTCGGTAATGAATGCCACGTAGCCTTGCTTCACGTCTCTTTCTTCGATCAGGGTGCGAAGCTTGTTGCCTTCTTCGTCAACTGCCTGCTCGCCTTTTTCATCCAGTACGGGCTCGTAGATCTTCTGGTGGGAGGTCATCACCGTACCGTAAACGGGTGCGCGCCAGGTCTGGTAGCTTGCGGTGGTAGCGGAGGTGCTGTTGTAGAAGCCGAAGTCGCTACCGTACATCGTACCGGAAACCTGAGTGTAGGTGCTGTTCTGATCAAAGGAGATAATGGCGCCGCTACCGTCGGGAATGAAGTTGTAGCCTTCATCGTCACGGATGGCAGCATCGGTCTTGGCGGTTCTGCCTGCGCCCAGGTAAGGAAGCACCTGAATGGTCTCCAGCGTGTACGTGGAGGCGTCGAAGGTGATACCACGTGCGGGGAGGCGAACCTGGAATCCATCCTCTTCCAAGGTGTACTCAAGAGCCATCTTGAAGATGGGAGGAGAAGTATCCTCCATCTCGTACTGAACCATATCGTGGTCGGAGAGCATATCTTCCAAAGAGTACTTGGTGTGCTCACGGAGATAACCTTCCAGAACGTTCAATTCAGCGGACTTGGTTTCCTCATCCAAAATGTAGATGGCGTAAGTTTCGGTAATGGGATATGCGGTGAGAATGGTAGTCTGCTCACGGGGAGTCAGCTTGGGATCGGAAAGATCCAGAAGAGAGTAGAAGGCGAAGAAACGACCGAAGTCAAAGGCTTCCATCTGTTCGGCTTTCGCCTGATCCATGGTATCGGAGCTGTGCTTCAGCGCGATATATTCTTCAAAGCTGGCACCTGAGGTGGTGGTTGCTTCGAAGAAGGGCTTCAGGATCATCTCTTCAAAACGGGCCTTTTCGATCTGATAAGGAATGATTCTCTTTTTAGCGGCTTCACCCAGAGTGTATTCCACACGGACACCGCCGCGGATCAGCTTGATGTTGATCTGCTGTTCCAAAGCTGCATCAAGGCAGCTGTTAAGGCTGTCGTTCTGACCGGCGTTACCGGTGTAGGACAGCTTGATCTGGCTCATGAGCTCGTATTTAACAGACTTGGAAGCCGCCGTATCAGCCACGTCGTAGGGATTGGTAAAGAGCATCTGCCCGGTTACCTTATCTACAATGCAAACTTCAGCGGTGTATTCCTGAATGTACAGAGCGTAGCCGTCGTTTTCCACGACCTTGGTCATGGTTGCCAGTTTTTCTTCGGGAGAAGCATAAACGGTCTTCAGGTAATCGATCGCCTTCAGCTCCTCAAGAAGCTTTTTGTCGCCGAGCACGTTATCTTTCGCAGCAGGAAAGAGGGAGAGAACCGTCGTGCAGGCCAAAAGCAAAGCAAGAATAAAAGTTGAAATTCTTTTCATCATACCGGGTTCCTCCTTTCTTAAACTCTAAGCGATAGCTCGGTATAAATATTGACCACAAAGGAAACGATCTTGGTAAACAGACCGGAGAAGAGCAGTGCCAAGAACATAATCACGACCATACCCACCAAGGTACCCAAAACGGTCAGAATGTTTTTGGAGAAGCTGTAGTCGTGGGTGACCATTACGCCGAAGAACAGGAGGAAGCAAGTCCAAACCCAGCCTACGGAAGTAATGAGCGTAATGATCGCGCTCTCATCCAGCGTCAGAACGTGAGTCAGGATGGTGGCGGGGATCATCATCATGGGCAGGGGGAGAACGGAATAGCAGGTAGCAAGAACGATATCCTTAAAACTGCCTTCGCCCTCAAACAGGGTGGTCAGACACCAGTTTGCCACAACGAACAGGGCAAAGGGTACCAGAACACCGGTGAACTGTGCGACCATGCTGATGCCTTCGTTGTAGGGATCGTACCAGAAGGATTTACCGATACCGTTGTAAATAAAGGCGACGATGGTAAGAGCCACGAAGAAGATACCGGCCTTCATATTACCGCGCTTCTCGTGCTTCAGATCCCAGAAGCCGTCGAAGGGATGGAAGATCACGTGGAAGCCGTAAAGGGTTGCTTCCTTGAAGGTTCTCTTTTCCTTCATAACCTGGCCTGCCACGTTCACCTTATTCGCATAAGCGAAGAACTTGGAGCATGCAAGAACCACAACCACGATTACAATGGGGATCAGGATAATGTAATCCTCGATCCAAGCCTTACGCATCTTGGCGTAGGTTTTGGAATAGCCGTCTGCATCGTAAGCGGCGGCATAAAACTCCTGAGCCTGCTCGTAATCGCCGGCACGGTAGTAGCTATCGGCAATACCGATATAGGCTTCGTCAAAGTTGGAGTTTCTCAGAAGCACCTTGCGCCAGTAGTTAGCAGACTGGTCGTAGTTACGGTCCTCTACGTTGCGGATCGCCGCAGTCAGGTCTTCGCCGTAAGCGGTGCGCTTGTAGATGGTGAAGCTGCTGGAGGCCTTATCCAAGGTGATGAACTTATCCTTCTGATAGCAGATGGAGGTGATGATGTTGTTGTTACCCAGCTGAGGGCCGTTGTCACCGAAGATGTAAAGCAGATTACCCTTGGAATCGTAGGTATACATTCTCTGACGGGAAGCATCCACGATGGTCCACATACCTGCCTCACCCAAGGCAACGTCAACGATGGTGGAAATGCCGGTCTTGGCACCGCGGCCAATGGCGTTGTACTGAACCACCGTAACTTCACCGGAGGGAGGCCAGAAACCGGTACGGAGCATAACGTCAGTACCTTCTGCGTTCAGCTTCTTAACGGGAGCGTAAGTACCTGCTGTAGACTTGGAGGAAATGGCGTCGGCCGCCTTACCGGAGTCCAGAGAGGAAATGGTAGCGTAAATAAAACCGGAAGCATCGATTGCGATGTTGTTGTACTCGGTAGGTACCAGAGAAGTGAGCTGTTCTCTCTGCTCACGGGTCTGGAACATTCTCCAGAAGACGTCCCAAGCAGAAGGTGCACTCTTCTGAGCACCCAGAAAGCCCAGGAAGGCGCCGTCGTTGTTCATAGAGATGATACCCTGGTTGGTGGTGGAAGAAACCACGTAGATTCTTCCTGCGGTATCAACGGAGCAAGCGATCGGCTTGTAGGTTGCGCCTTCGGCAAAGGCGGTGCTTTCAGGCTGAACGATGATGCGGTCGAAAGCAACCTTAGTTACTTTTCCGGTTTCATCCACAGTCTTATCGAATACGACGATACGGTTGTTTTCGGTGTCGCAAAGGAAGATCTCATCTTCATTTACGAAGAGACCACGGGGCTGGTTAAAGTTATCCGGAACACCCTGATCGTTCAGGAAGTTGGATACCACGCGGTTCAGCGTGTAGTCGGGGTTGAGCACCAGAAAACGGTGGTTAACGGGATCTGCAATGTAGAGGTTGTCCCCTTCATCCGAAATAATATCGGTAGGAGCACTCATAGGCACCGCAAGGCCAAGATCCTCGGAATCGAAGGAGGTATCGGGAACGTATGCGTGGGGGGATTCCACGAATCTGCCGTCGATATCGTAGGTGTAGGTGGTATAGGGTACCAGCGCACTGGCCTGCGGAGCAAGGAGAGCCGCAATGCAGAACACCAAGAGGAATACTCTTAACGCTTTTTTCATTTGCTTTTCTCCTTTTCTTAGTCTTTCATACCGGAAGTGGACATGGTTTCAATGATGTTACTCTGGGTAATAACGAATACCAGAATGGGCACCATCATCATAATAACGGTAGATGCCGCACCGGCGCCCTGACGGGAAACACCGCCGGTGATGATCTGACCGATCGCGTAGTTAAAGCTCTTGAACTGCTCGGAGTAGATGTAAATGGAGGAGCCTGCATTCCACAGATCCTTGAAGCAGAACACGATCAGGGTCAGCCAAGCGGGCTTAACCATAGGCATCGCGATCTGCCAGAACACACGGATCTCACTGGCACCGTCAAGACGGGCAGATTCCAAAACCGTGGTGGGAACGCTGGTATCCATAAACTGCTTCATCAGGTAAAGACCCATACTGGTTGCACAGGCAGGAATGATTCTTGCCCAGTAGGTGTCGACCAGTTGAAGCTTACTCATAGTCCAGAAGTTGGTGATGGAGGTTACGGTGGTGTGGAACATCAGAGAGTACACAACCACCTGGAACAGTGCCTTCTTACCGGGGAACTTCATCTTGGAGATGGAGTATGCCGCCATGGAAGAAAGGAACACGTTACCAACGGTACCCAGGATCGATACGAACGCAGTGTTGAAGATGTATCGGGAGAAGGGCACCCAGCTGGTGCTCATCAGGTTCAAAAGAACCTTGAAGTTGTTAAGGGTGGGATTTTGAACGAAGAAACGGGGAGGATAGTGCCAAAGCTCGTCCAAAGGCTTGAAGGCCTGCATAACGGTGTAAAGCATCGGAAGGAACATGAACGCACCCATTACCAGGAGCACGGCGTTGATACCGATATCTCCACCCAAGGAACGGTTCATTGCGTGGTTGGATTTGCGAATTCTTAATTTTGCCATATCACTTACCAACCTTTCCGAGAAGTTTACGGATCAGCATATTGGAGCCGATCATCATAAAGAACAGTACCACCGCAATGGCGGAAGCGTAACCCATTTCAAAACGGGAGCCGCCGTAGTCATCCAAATGGTGCATAATGGTGTGCGCGCAATAGTCAGGCGAGGGGTAGCCGACCAGAGCGGTAATGATACCGCCGAAGCCGAAGGAAGAGGTGATGGCCATAACCGCACCGAACATCATCTGAGGACGCATATAAGGAAGGGTAATGTACCAAAGCTCCTGCCAACGGTTCTTAACGCCGTCCACCGCAGCTGCCTCGTAGAGGGAGCGGTCAACCACCTGGAAACCTGCAATAAAGGTAAGGAAGGAGGTACCAAGGGAGGTCCACAGCGCTACGATGATAACGATGGGCATAATGTAGCTGGTGTCCTTCAAGAACGCAATGGGAGTGGAGATCACACCCAGATCCATCAGCGTACCGTTAAGGAAGCCGTGGGAGTCTGCAGAGAAGATGTAGGTCCAAACCATATATACGTTACCGGAAATACTGGGTGCATAGAAGATCAGCGTCATAATGGCGCGGATCTTGGGGGGAAGCTCATTAATAAACCAAGCCATGATCAGGGACAGAAGGTATGAACCGGGACCCGTGATCGATGCAAACACCAGGGTGTTCTTGATGGCAAGCATAAAGATGTCGTCATCAAGGAACAGTCTGATATAGTTGTCAAACCAAAGAAAATTGGGTGTTTCCAGCATATTAAAGTCTGTCAAGCTGAAGAAAACAGACAAGATAACAGGCAGAACGGTAAAAGTGAAGAAGATAATGTAGAACGGCGCCAACAAGAAGTAACCGGTCTTGTTATTCTTCATTTCTTTCCAGGTCCACTGCCACTTTGTCATGTCTTTTCTTGAGACAGGACGGTTTACTGTTTCAGTCTTCTGAGACATGAGAATTTTCTCTCCTTACTTCAAAAATTTATGCGTTTTCCGCGATGTAGCTTTCGTAGTTATCCAGAGTGGGAAGATCAAATTCCGCACGCTTTCTGGTAAGCTCACTGTTGATGGCATCAATGTAATCCAGCATCGATTCAACCGGATCCGCAGAGTCATTGTAAGCAGCAAGGAAAGCAAATTCAACGTATCTTCCTACGATGTAACCACCGGGCATTTCAGGGGTAGCCTGGAGCCACTCAAACTGTCTTTCAAGCTGCGCTCTTTCATCGGCAGTCCAGCTCATACCGCGCAGAGCCATCAGGTTTGCGGTAGCATACTGACCGGAAGCACCCAGCAATGCGTAGTATTCCTGACCGTAAGTGGCCTGAGTCGTATCAGACACCCACCACTTCATAAATTTCCAAGCTGCCTCAACTTCAACACAGTCGCTCATCATAACGATACCGGCTACGTTGGTATCAGCGGTATGGTCTACAAAGGTGTTGCCGTTCTCATCGGTGCGAATGGTACCGGGGAGAAGGGTGAAGCCCCAGAGACCGCGAAGTTCAGGAGCAAAAATGGTAAGCTGAGAATAGGTGGTGTAGCCCTGTACACCGATGGGCATTTCGCCGGTACGGAAACGGTTAGCGAAGTTGTAGGAGTAGGGGAAGCCGTACATAGTGTAAAGCTCGCACATTTCCTTGAAGGTCTCAAGGCTTTCGTTGGTATCCAGATTGATCGCCATACCCTCGGTACGACCGGTGGTATCGCCTTCAATGGGTCTGGTGTAGAGCTGTTCGCCGCGCTGATACAGCATGATCAAAAGCCCGGCAAGGGATTCGTGGTAACCGAAGTCCAGATTGTTGGTCTGCAGAGTGGGAAGCATATCGTAAACGTCATCCCAGGTTTCGGGGATCTCAAGACCCAGCTGCAGAAGAATATCACTGCGGTAGAAGAGCATTGAAAAGCTTTCGGTTTCGGGCAGGCCGTAAGCAACGCCGTACAGTTCCAACGGAACGGTGGCAGCTTCATGGAACCACTTGTCAACCACTTCGTGATAGTCAGAGAAGATCGCCTGTCTTTCTTCCTTAAACTTTCTCTCTGCCTCGGTGTCATCGTCCTCAAATGCATAGCCTTCGGGGTTGATGGGCACGATGGCGGAACGAATCGCGTAGTTGATGATGGTGCTGGAGGCCATGGACATATTGATATCGGGGCCGGTACCGGAAAGGGTAGCAGGCATCAAAGAACCGCCGGCAACCAGCTTCAGGTCAACTGCAATGTTATTCTGCTTGGCGAAGGTATCACTGATAATGGAACGCATAATGGTGGACTGGTCACGACCGGAGGTGGTCCAAACTTCGATCTTGGCGAAGTCCTCAGAGCCTTCGGCAGTACGTACACCGTAGCTGGAATAGTCACTAATCCAGCTCATAATGAACTGCTCAAGCTCGTAAGCCAGTGCGCCGAAGAAGCTTGCTTCAGCCTGATAGCCGGCCTTGTCCAGATACTTCGCGTGACCTTCGCTCTTGGCAGACTTGGCGGGAGAAACCAGAATGTAGTCAAACTGCAAGGGCTGGTTACGTGCCGTCATGATCCAAGTACCAAGGTTACCGATGTAGTCCTTAAGCTCGCTGAAGTTAGCAGCGATCAGGTCTTCGTCGGTGCTCATTCTTTCCAGAAGAAGGGCTACGTTATCCAACGTAACGGAGTCGGAACCCTTGGTGCCGTTGATGGCAACCAGCTCTTCGGAAATTCTTCTGAGCTTTTTGGCCTCCTCGTTCATGCTCTCCAGCACGTCGGGCATCAAACGGCGGAACTGATAGTCGCGGTATTCGTCAGGCTCGGAGCCGGTGAGCATCAGGATCTGCAGGTAACATTCGTTGATGTTGGAAAGACCCTTTTCAACGTCGTTCAGGATCGCTGCCATATCGCCGAGAACGACCTTCATTTCCAGTTCGTGCTCGCCCTTGGTCAAATAAAACTCAAGTGCTCTTTCCTCACCGGTAGCCTCATCGATCACACCGTCGGTAAGAGGGAGCAACTGCCATTCGTCTTTATACTTAAAGCGAAGCTGACCTGCTTCGTTGTAAGGTCTGACGCCGTCGATCTTCAGTTCACGGGTAACGTACATACCTTCTGCAAAGGACTGCAGGAAACGGGGTGTGAAGGTGTAAAAACCGTCTTCTGCCACTTTAAACTTCCAAGTGATCCACTGGCCGGCAGTTTGCCACTTTTCGCCGCCAACGGAATTCAGGAAGATCTCGTAAGCACTCTGGGGCAAGGTTGCGGCAGAGCTACGGTCATACACGGGATATATGATGTTGGAGGAAGCACGATGCATAATTTCTGCTTCGATGATTTCTACAGGGGCCTTATCGGCATTGTCAGCCTTCCCCTCGTGCTCTTTCATGTATTCGTCGTAGGTAACGTTGGAATCATCATAGTAAATATGAATTTCCTTGATGGCGCAAGGCTCCTGAACCTGGTCAAAAGACAAGGTGTGAGAACCTGCCTCCATATAATAAAGGAAGGGTTCCGTCACGTAACCGGTGGAGTCAGAGGCCATAACGGTGCGCCACTCGGGCTCTTCCGCCTTGTTGGGCTTCACTTCGTTACCGGTGTTATCCAGAACAAAGCCTCTGTCGTTAGAGCCCTCAGCAAAAAGGCTGTCGGCCCACACGCGGCTCATCTCGATGTAGCGAGACTGCTTGAAGGGGTAAACCCCGTCGAGCAAGATCGCGCGCTTAATGGTGGCGGAGTTACTGGTCATATCCGCATTTCCATCACCGTCGCTGTCGTATTTATCAATGGGGGCATAGGTAATGGCAATGTGATAGTTGCCGGTAGTCTTTACCTCGAAGTCCCAAACAACGTTACCAACCTCGGGAATGATCAGAGCCTGATCGTGGCCGCACCAGGAGTCAACCACGACCTTTGCATCGGTCTTCTCTGCGTTGTAATCGGCACCAATGATCACCTGATCATCCGTGCCGTTGGGAGCATCTTTATAAAGCTCTCTGTAATCAGCATAGTCACTGGAATTGAGGAGCTCCTCAATTTCCTTGAGCATGCTGTCTTCCTGCTTTTCTTCGGTTTTCTCGGTATTTTCAGCGGAGAGAACGGCAACACCGGTGGCAAAAGCGGCGGTGCCGAATGCAGAAAACACCATCAAAAATGCAAGCAAAAAGACAAGCGTTTTCGATAGAAATCTCTTCATCATACAAAATTCCTCCTATAGTCATGTGTATGTAGCGTAATTTTAGCACAACCCCAATTCTTTGTCAAGAAGCGAAAACACGCAGAAAACCAGCACTTTTTCCGTGATTTCCACCGTTTTTTTACCCGTTTTTTACCTTCTTTTCGCCGATTTCGTGAATTTTTCTCTTTTCAAAATTGCACAAAAACGAACGAAAAAATATGTTCACACATTTCAAATATTATTTTTTGCTTGAAATTCCAACGTTTTTCTGCTTTTCATTTTTTACAATGTTATATTTTTACATAGTATTTTTTTACTCATATTTTGTTTATAATTTGTATTTTTTGATTTTTCGACAGTAATTTTACGAAAAATCAAAGTTGAAAAACAACCAAAAAACTCACAACTTTTGTTGTGAGTTTTAACCAATTTATTGCCTTAAAATTCTACGCTTTGCACATATCCTTTTGTTCACTGAAAAGGAGCTTTTCTTCCTCGCAAATGACGCCGCCGAACAAAAGGCACCCTCCTTCGTAAAAGCAGGCGGATTGCCCCGGCGCGAACCGACGAAGGGGGTTATCAAATTTCACCGTCACACCGCTTCGGTCAAAGGTAAGCTTGCAGGGCTCACCTGCGCCACGGTTGCGTCCCTTGAAGGTAACTCCCGTTTTGGGAATATCTCTCCGCAACGCAGAAACGTAATGAAGCTGTTCCACCCGCAAGGAAGTAATCAGAAGTTCATCCTCCGTTCCGATCACCACCTCGCCCTTTTCCGGGCGAAGAGCCGTAACGAACACCCTCTGCCCCATAGCAATATTCAGCCCTCTTCTCTGGCCAATGGTGTAGTGGCTGATGCCCTTGTGACGCCCCAGCACGTTCCCTTGTGCGTCAACAAAATTTCCGGGCTCCGTTGCACCGCCGTTGGCCGAAACAAAGCCTTGTGCGTCTCCGTCGGGAATGAAGCAGATCTCCATACTTTCTTTTTCTTTTTCCGAAACGAACGGTTCACCAAGAAGTCGGATCTCCTTTTTTTCACGATCCCCTAAGGGAAAGAGGATCCTTGACAGCTGCTTTTGAGTAAGCTTCCACAAAAAGTAGCTTTGATCCTTGTTTTTGTCCTTTCCTTTATATAGCTCCATACGCCCCGACTCAGTGCGTTTGATCTCGGCGTAATGCCCTGTTGCCACCAGCGGGATACCCAGACGGTCCGCCTCTGCCAAAAGGTACGCAATTTTCACATGGCGGTTACATTCCACACAGGGGTTTGGTGTCTTCCCTTCCCGATAGGTCTCAACGAAGGGGCGTATCACCTTTTTCTCAAAGGCTTTGCGGCGATCCACCACCGAAAAAGGAATCCCAAGCCGCGCCGCCACAAGCCTTGCCCGTTCCGGATCTGCTCCCGGGCAAAGGGCAAGATAGGTACCGAAGACCCGATAGCCCTGATCCAGAAGGATCTTCGCCACCGCGGCACTGTCGACCCCGCCGGATAGCCCCACCAACACGCTCTTTTTCATCACTTTGCCTCCGAAAAACGCTGAGACTGCCGCACGGCTTCCGCATCACAGCGCTCGTTATAGGGATGCCCTGCGTGACCGCGGATCCATTGGAAGCGCACCGTGTGCCGCTCCAAAAGAGGCAAAAGTCTCTGCCATAATTCCACGTTCAAAACCGGCTTGTTATCGGATTTCTTCCATCCCTTTTTCTGCCAGGAGGCAAGCCAGCCCTTCTCGATAGCATCCACCACGTATTTGGAATCGCTGACCACCTTTACGCCGCAAGGCTCTTTTAATGCCTCCAGCCCCGTGATCACCGCCAACAGCTCCATTCGGTTGTTGGTGGTCACCGCTTCTCCCCCGGAAAGGCACTTTTCTCTTCCCTGATATTCCAGAATGGCGCAAAAGCCCCCGGGCCCGGGATTGCCCGAGCAGGCACCGTCAGTATAAAGCAATACTTCCTTCACCGTGATCCTCTCCTTTAAAAGATGCTTCTATTATACACGATTTTGCCCCCGCTGAAAAGCCTCTGTGCAAAAAAACGCATGCGATCGCATGCGTTTTTTTCATTTCTTATGATTTTTTCGGTATATACCCTAAGCTCTTGGCGTAGAGATACAATTCGTATCGGTACTGATAGGAAACGTTCGGATCACGGAGGACCTCCAGAACCGCCTTGTAAACGTCAGTCTTATTCACCGTGAAATAATTTTTCCCGCTTACCTTTTTCGTATATCGCTTCACGATCTCGCCCAGATAGGTGTAAGCACTTTTTTGGGGCACTAACCCCTCCTCCTTTTGGGAGGAAACCGTCTTGTTCTCCGTCTCCTGAGCCACTTTTGCGGACTGCACCGATTTTTCCAATTCCAGTCTTTCCTGTGCCAGGCGGTTTTCATAGGCGCGCTGCTGCACCTGGGCCTCGTAGGCGCGGTCGCGGTTTTCCTGATCCCGCAACGCCTCCAGCATTTCGTTTTGGAATTGAGAAGCCTCCTTTTGAGCCCCTGCACTCAATTCTGCCTGCGCCCCCGTTTCCGCTACGTCAAGGGCGGAGCGATCCTTTGCACGCTGTGCCGCAAGGGTGGCAAGGGCATTCGCCCTTGCCGCATTGGCCGAAAGAGTGGCGTGCACCGTTTCGCCGGAGCGAACGTATCCGCTGTCCGCCATTTTCTCCAGGGTATTATTCAGCCCGATCCTTGCTTCTGCGGCAGCGCGGTTTGCGGCTGCGGTATAATCGGAATCCAGTTCCTTTCGCTTCCGGTCGTATTCTGCACCGGAGGCGGCGATCATTTTTTGGTAACGGGACCAGATCTCCGCCGTGCCCTCTTCCAGGCGCTTCAGGATCAAGTTTGTAAGGTTTTTGATTGCCATATTTTCTCCTTTTTCTTACGTTCGGATCATGCGCCCCTTCACGCGGATCCCGCGGATGCGGAGCGCTCCTTCTCCCTCGCTCTCCAGACGGATCCGAAACAGCTGCAGTCTGCGCAAGGGGATCCTTGTGAATTGGGTGGAAAATTCTTTTCCCTCAGAAAGGTTGATCTCCCGCTTCACTTCTCTCTCGCTTCCCTCTTCTGCAAGGGAAAGCTCTCCCTTGCTGCCCCCTTCTCCTTCGCAAAAGAGAGTGACCCCATAGACGTTCTTCTCACGGGCAGGATCACCGAAGGGAATGGCACCCGATTCCCAGTAAACGGGAATGGGCTCGCCGTCATCCGATTCACCTTCCGCTATGAAGATCCCCTGGGAGGTTGCAAAATACAAATCGGTGTCCTGCTCGGCAAAGTCAAGTATCTTTGGGATCTCGTAATAATAAAACAACTTCATACCGCTGTGATACACGTACAATCGGCCTGAGAAACACACGTACAGCTCCGAGGTTGCCTTGCGAAAAAACAGGAGAGCCTCCTGAGCTTTTTCCTGCTGCAAGGCGTGAGCAATGGAAGATGAGAAGCACTGCGCGTTTCTTTCGTCGCGAATGTTGGTCGAGATCCATTGAAAGAGTCCCGTTTCCGTCAGAGTGCAAGGGAGGTTTTCCATCAGAAGCGCCTGCCCCTTCGGTGCACAGCCCCGATCATCCGACAAGGGCAAAACGGGAAATGCGGCTACCAGCTTGCCCGATTCTCCGGTCATATATTCCAGATAGGAATAATAAGCCGCCCCCTCCGTAAAGATCAATTGTCGGTCGTAATGTCTCAGGATCGAGGTAATGGGCGAGCCGGAGCCAACCAGCGTGTACCCCAATTCCGGAAAATAAGCAAACGAAGGCTTGCCGTCTACCACGCCGCTGTGATAACGCACGGCAGGAGAATCGGGGTTTCCGTACAGGAATACACGGGTGTCGTTGGCGCCGCCGAAGCCCACGGCAAAGCGGCAGTTGAAGATTCGATGGGAAACATCCTCCCGCAAGAGGCGATACAACACCTCCACGTTATCGGTACCCTTGGGCGGGGTCTTCAGGAATACCAGCTTCATATAAGCGCCGTCCCAGTAATACTGATCGTTGGGCACGTCAAAGCCGTCGATCTTTACGCTGACCACGGTGTCGATCTCACGGGTAAAGGGAAAAAAGTGAACGTGCTCCCCTGTGGCGGAAAAGATCTGCTTGCAATAGGGTGTCAGAAGATTGGGCTCCTCAAATACAGTTCCGGCGCCGTTTGGCTCCGTGGCAACCATCACCGTGGGAACGTAAGGCTGAATTTCCGAAAGCGCTTCCCCGTCAAAGCGGCGGATCCCCGCACCGGTCAGCAGATAAATGCCGTCGTAGAAGGAAAAGAAATTCACCTTTTCCTCTCCCCCGGGCACCGTACCCGTAAGGGGAGAAAGAGTATCAAACCCGCTTTTGGAAGCGTAGAGGGTATCCCCCACCACCGCCAGGTAATATTCCTTCCCTCCGAAACACCCTACCCAGAAGCCGCGAAGAAGCATCGGTGCCTCAAAGAGTTTTCGGTAGCCCTTTCGCTTCTCCAACGCACCGAAGCCGTTGATCTTGAAGTTGAGCATACGAGGGCTTTTCCCCAAAGGGATGGCACAGCCCGCCGATTCCGAGATCTGCAAGCCCCCGAATTCCTCCATTCTCAAAACAAAGTTTTCCGCCATTTTTCCTCCTGCCTCCCGCCGACCTTATGCCGTCGCCCAAAGCGACTTTTTTCCTGAAGCGCCAGGCGCTCATTCTGATAAAGCTGCCAGAAGAAACGGCTTCGCTCCGGTTCCTCCTCCTGAATCAGAAGTGCCGCCAGACCGAGGGGCGCCAGAGAGAGGACGATGACGTCCTCCATCCCCACCGCATCCTGCAGAGAGCAGATCTGCACAAGGCTTCCGCTCTCTGTGCTCAATTTTCCCTTCAAGGCGAGATCCAGGTCCGAAAGCTGTGCCATCAGAAGATTGATGAGCGCAGGGGCTCGCATTTCAAACCCTTTGGTATTTTCCCCTGTATCCTGCCCCAAAAGGGCAAGGCTTTTTTCATAAATTTTCTGTGCGGTTTTCACCGTCGTCTCCTTTCCGCCCAAAAAGGACTATCAGATCTGGCTTTCTTCCCCGGGGGTCAGATTCAAGAAGACCATTTCCTTGGGGTAAACGATCTTGGCACCGTACAGATGAAGCCCCTTGACCGCGTCCCCGTGGCGCAGTTCGGGCTCGTATGCCTTCACCGCGGAAACCTGCTCCGCAAAAGCAATGGCTCTGCCGGTTCTGGCAATACAGCGGAATGCATCGCCCTCTTTCTGAATGTTGTTGGAAACGTATACGTCAAAGCCCATAAAGGAGCCGATATAGCCTCTGCCCAGCGCTTCCACGTTATCCGTAGAGCGGAGCACCTTGGCGAGCACCAGCTTCTGCTCAATGGCAGGGGGAACCTCCAGAGAGATCTTGGCGGAATTGGGCACGTTGTGCTCCATCAGGATTCTTCTGGCATCCGCAAGGGTGCTGATAATGGAGGTGCTGGTAACGTTATCGTTGGTCACCTCCTCCACACTGTCGTCGGTCAGGGAGTAAACGAAGCGGTCGGCCACGTCGGAAAGAGCGCCGGAGGCCTCCTTCATTGCCGCCTGCATCAAGCCCTTCTTGGACTGCGCCAGATCAATGGAATCCAGAAAGAAGTTAAAGCCCTTTGCCTGATCGATCACCAAGGTTCTCTCGGTATCGGAGAGTACCTCGGCAGCGGGCATATCCTGATTCTTTTTGTAATCAAACACGGTTACGGGGCCAACGCCGCAGATCTTGACACGGTCGCCCTCGCCGCGGATCTCGCCTTCAAAATCGCGGAAACAAAGGCGTACGCCCACGTAGTCTTTTTCCAGTTCGGTGTAGAGCGTTTCGCTCCAAAGGGTAGGGATAAAATTCGTAATAGCCATTTTGTTTTCCTTTCTTTTTTGTTTTTAAATCAGTTCCAACTCTCCATGGAACGGAGAATGGCGTCGTAATGCTTTCGGACCTCGCTTCGGCTCATAGCCTTGACCGCTTCGGGGGAAAAGTATTCCCCCTGACCTCCGTCGTGACGGATGCGGGGCGGAGCCTTCTTTTCGTTCTCCTCGTTCACCTTGCGGATCCTCTCCTCCTGACGCATCTGTCGGATGGTATAAAGGGCGTAAGCCGCCGCAAGACTTTCACCGCCCTCTACGCTCTCCCACACCTCTGCAGGGATCTGATCTCCCTTTACGTCAGGGAATAGCTCGTGGAACAGCGTAATATCCGCTTCCATCTTTTCCTCCGGATTTTCGATTGCGGCTTCCTCCGTCACCTCTTCCGTGGCAGCTTTTTCCGCTTCAGCCTCTTCCGGAAGGTTTTCTTCCAAAAGCGCTTCCGAAGCTTCCTTTTTCTTCTTTTTCATAGTGTCCTCCTTTTTTTATTTATTTTTCAGCCGTAGGCCGGAAAACCTGTTGCGCTTCTTCTTCGCGGCGTACCGCCTCCAGAAGCTCTTCCTTTTTGCCGATGTAGCCATCGGGCAGTCTCTCTAAATATTGAGAGAAGCGAATGATCCCCGCCGTCAGAAGCTTATCCAAGGTTGCCACCTGCGCAAGCTCGCTCCAATGGCTGGAGGCACCCACCTGCGAGGTGCAGGAAAAGATCATGTTCTTCATCTCCTCAAGGGGCAAAACGCCGCCCAGCAACTCCCCCTTTTCACGGAAGAGCATCACACGGGTGGGGTCGTAGTAATGGAAAATAAAATCCAGCCAGATCATACCAAGTCGCTCCACCGCCCCGTACAAGGCCTTGCGCTGAAGCTCCAGCGGCACAGAGGAGCTCTGCTGAAGAGCGATGATCGCGCTGGTATTATCGGGATTTACGTTGCCCAAAGCGGCATCGGTAGCACCCATTAATTCCTTGGTGACGCTCATGGTCATATTAATCACGTCCAAAAAGCCCGCCTGCATACTGCCCGGCTCCATACGAAGGGCCGCATTTTCCACCGGCCCGTTCACCGCTACCGCCTCGCCGATCTCATCGGTCCATTCATCAATCAGGTTGGCGTTATACATCACCTTGGAGAAGGAAACGTCCATCATATGCTTCATCACCATAGCAAAGGCCTTGTTGATATAAAGCTGATTATCCACAAGGCTGGTGGCAACGGCCTGTCCGTGATAGGAGTTTTTCACCCGCTCCCAGTTCATCAGTACCACAGGATAAAGCTGCAGACCCGTATCCCGCTCCGGCGAGATCACCGCACCGCGACAGCTTTTGCGGAAGTGTACCGTTCCGTTTTTCTTGTAAAGCTTGATCACGTAGCTTGCCTTTGTACCCTCAAGCTCCTGCTTTCCGAAATCTCCCGCCTGCTCCCGCACGTCCCGATCCGCCACGATCTTATCTACCTCTTCAGGGGTAACACCTGCCAGGATCGCTTCACGGCGAAGTTTGGAAACAAGCTCCCGCCCCGTAAGCAGAATGTAAGGCTGCTCTTCCACCCGGGCAGTATTCACGTCTCCGAAAAAGACCTGCGTTCCGTCGACCAAGCTGGTTACGAAATCACCCGAAAAGCCCTGTGCCGTTTTCTTGGCGGGATCCCAATATACGTAAAGGAACAGATCCCCCGTAATAGCGGCATCCTGAAGCCCCTCGGTGAGGAGTCCCTCCAACTTATCCTTTTCAAGGCGATAATTGACATAGCGGCTTAAAAGCTGGCAGGCATCGTCCACCCGCTTTCGCTCTTCGGGATTCTTCAGGCACCCCATTCCCTCCGCAGAAAAATGAAGAGAAAGCTTTTGGCTCATAATGGTGGAAATGAAAAAGTTGATCACACGCTTGAATAAGTTGAAGACCGGTGTGGGAAGCTCGCCCTTTTCCACCCCCGCCCATTGATCACCGCGGTAAAACCGCTCGTTTCGGTTCACGGTATCGTAAAGACCGATCCTTCGGTTGTATTCCCGTCCCTTTTCCAATAAGGCAAAGTCCTCGGTAAGAGTCCTTAGCATTGTTTCTTTCATGGCAAATCTCCTTTGCGTTTTTTGTTTCTGACCGAAGTTTAATCTGCACTCATACTGCCACGCAATGACATCTTTTCTTTTTTGCCATTTTTTCTAAAATCCTTGACTTTTCATAGTCCCTTGTATATACTTATCTATAACGGATAGCGAATGTTTTTTCGCTTATCTATAATGCATTTCGAATAGGAAGACAAATTATGGATATTAAAGTCCTACGGAACTTCGTTGAGATCGTGGATAGTGGCTCCCTGACCGCCGCCTCCAAAAAGCTTTTCATTGCCCAGCCCGCCCTCTCCAATCAGCTGAAGGCTCTGGAAAAGGAGCTGGATGCCACCCTGATCGAACGAAACTCCCGTCACCAAAAGTTGACGGATGCGGGCAAGCTTTTCTACAGCCGTGCCAAAAGCATCATCTTTCAGGAAAACGCCATGTATCAGGAGATCGGAGATGCGCGTCAGGGCGAGGTAGGGTGTCTGAAGATCGCGGCCATTCAATCGGGCGAGATCAACCTGCTGCAGGAGATCATTCCACGCTTTGCCAAAGCCTTTCCCCGAATCACCTATGAATTTCAGGAAAAGGAAACGGAAAACACCCTTGAAATGCTGGCAGACGGTACCGTTGAGATCGGCGTGGTCTCCACCCCTTTCCCCGTCAGTCCGGATATGGACGTAATGTATATCAGTGAGGAAAAGCTGGTCTGTGCCTACGACCCCTCGGTCTTCTCCTTTCCCGATCCCAAAGGGGAGATCGCCCTTTCCGACCTTGGAGATATGCCCATCCTGATGGTCTATCGTTATGAAGAAATGTTCCGCGCCCTTTGCCAGAAGGAGGGCTTCACTCCCAACGTGCGTGCACGGAATAAGCAGTTGACCATCAACATCAAGTGGGCTGAAGCGGGCCTTGGCATTGCCATCGTTCCCGAAAACAGCCTTTCCTACAGTACGAAGCCCCTTGCCTTTAAGACTTTGCGCGGAGACGGACTCAGCACCCAGCGCGCCATTGTTACCATGAAAAACGGCTTTCATTCCAAGGCAGTGAAAAACTTCCTGGCTCTTTGTAAAGAGAATCTGTAACAAAAAAAGACCCAAAGGTTTGGTTCCAAACCTTTGGGTCTTTTCTACGTTATTCTTAAGGCTCCAGCCTCTTTACCTGCTGCACCAGCTGTTGAAAGCTCTTTTCCCACAAAAGGCTCTCACGGATCTCTTTTGGGGTGTAGGCAGCTTCAAATTCCTCTACGCTTCCATAGCCGGATTCATCCACACCGCCTTCCGCTTCAAAAAGCCGCTCCAGCCCTTCCTTATATTCCGCCTCGGAAAGCTCCGTTCCCATCAGGCGGGAAAGCTGAATGCAGGCCATATCGTTTTTCGTTTGCTCTTTTGCCTTTTCCTGAATCAGCTTTTCATACGCATCCTCGGTAGTGGCGAGGTACTGCGCAAGATATTGCTCCAGCGGAACGCCCAGCTGCTCTGCGGCCGCGGTGGCTTCGTTCCAACCACGCTCCACGTAGGCGTTCAATTCTTCTTTCGGATATTTCTTTACTTCCACGGAATCCATATAGGCAAGAAACACAGCCTGATCCCGCGCCGCCGCCTTTTGGCTCAAAATGGATTCCTCAAGCGCAAGACGGAACGAAGCCACCGAAGCAAAGGTGCCTCCTTCGCCCTCCAAGCCGGAAACGAAATCTTCATTGCATTCCGGCAGATAATGCTGGTAGATGGCCTTGACCTTTCCCTTCAGGGTCACCGTCAGACCTGCCCAACCGCCGATGGAGGCATCCTCCTTAGGAAAGGTATACTCTGCTTCCCTTTCCTCCCCAACACGTGCACCGATAAGCGTTTCACCCATCAGCTTATCCATATCTCCAAAGCCGTCTGAGCCCACGATGATCTGGTAGGCTTCCTCGGTGTAGTCCTTCATTTCCTCATCACCGCGGAACATCTGATACAGGATCTCCACCTTGTTGTACCGCTCCACCACGCCCTGAGCCTTTTCCTCAAAGGAAGCGTAGGAAAGCAGCACCTGAAGCTGAGCCTCATCCACCTCTTCCGTGGTACAAACCGAAGGATCGGGGTAAGCCGCCGCAAGCTCCGAAAGCTCCCCCACCTGAATATAGCGGGAAAGGTCGTAATCGTAGCGCTCGGTGGACGCATCGCTTTTCCCGCAGGAAACCGATGCCCCTGCCACGAAAAGCAGGCTGATCAAAAGCGCCAGCACTCTTTTCATATTCATTCTCCTATTCCGCACGAACCGCATTTTCCACCATTGAAAGAAGGGCCTTGTCTCTTAAAAGATTCTCCCAGATCTGTTCCTTGGTGTAATACGCCTCGTAATCCTCAATACTGGGCAGTCCGGCCTCATCCTTTTCAAAATAGGCCTTCAGCCCCGCCCGGTATTCTTCCGGGGTCAGGGTAATTTCAAGCACACGCACAAGCTGAGTAAAGATCATATCGTTCTTCACCATTTCCTTGGCGTAAAGCTCCATTTCTTTTTCAAAGCCCGCCCCATCGGTCTCCATATATTCTGTCAGGAATACATCCAACTCCATTCCCAGAGCACGGGCAAATTCCGTATAATAGCTTCTGTAATCCTCACAATATGCCTGAAGCTCTGCTTCGGGGTAGCCCAAAACCGCAACGTCGCGGCAAAAGGCAGTCCAGACGGCGGAAATGCGCTCCTCCTCTTTACGAGCCAGAACGTCCGTTTCCACCGAAGCGTAAAAGGCATCCACCGTTGCATCCTCAAAGCCTTCCATAGCTTGGACGAAATCCAGATCCACCTCCGGCAGGATCGCACGTTCGATCTTTTTCACAACGCCCTTGACGATCACGGTCTTTCCGGCATAATCCCCTTCCAGAACCGATTCGGGGAAAGTATAATCCGTCCACCGAAGCTCTCCTACGGCGGCACCCGACAGTGCCTGTGCCAAGGCAGCCTTTTCTCCGTCGATCCCATCCTGCCCCACGATGATCTCCGTTTCGGGCGCGCTGAGGGCTGCATCCTCCTGCCCCCCAAGCATTACCTGAAAGGAAAGGGTCACCTTATCGAAGCGCTCCACCACTCCTTCCTTTTCTTCAAAGGTAGCAAGAGCAAGGCGGATCTGATCCACCGCCTCCTGCACCTCCTCAGGGGTACAGGCACCGGGCTCGTCAAAGGATGCCACCACCCCGTAAGGTGACGGCAGGGTCACGTATACGGAAAGATCGTAGGGGTAACTGTCGATCACCACCGGCTCCTCTTCCTTTTCCTCCACCACCTCCGTTGGTGGAGGGGCAGGCTCTTTTTCGGGGGGTGGAACGCACAGCCCGTCTCCTCCCATAAAAAGCATTGGCGGCAACGAAAGGACGAGAATGAGAATGACGGTCAATACCCGTTTCATTACTGTGCGGCCTTTACTGCGTTCTCTACCAAAAATTCAATGGCGGCGGCGCTGATCACGCTCTGCTCGAAGTAATCCGCACCGTACAGATCCGTATAATCCGTGATGAAGCTTTCCATATTGCCGTAATAAGTACCTTGGCTGGAATAAAGCCCTGCGATCATAGCCTCCAGCTGCTCGTCACTGCAGGTAATGCCTTCCTTTTCCGCTACGGCATTGAGCATCAGGGAAGCGGCAACCATTTCTTTTCCGTAAGCAAGAGCGTCTGCGTCAAACTCCTCGTAGGATACGCCGTATTGCTCTTCGCAAAATTCCTCTACCGTCTGCCCCTCTTCCATTTCACTGGTATAGGTTTCAATAAATTGTCTGCGGAAGAAGTCAACCTCTGCATCGGGATACGAAATCACCTCAGAGGAATCATACAATGCTCTCTGCACGTAATTTGCCTTGGCAGTATAGGCGTTGGCGGAACGCTCGTTCTCAAGGAAGTTGCGAATATCTGCCTTTACCTCCTCCATATCCTTAAAGCTTGAGCCGTAAAGGGTGTTGATCTCCTCCACCGTTACGGGTACGAGGTTTTTGGGTCTTTGCACCTTTTTTACCGTTACGTAAAACTGAACGCTCTTTCCTGCCACATCGGGGGCGTCGTAATAAGGGGAGAATTTCAGATCCAGAACGGTCTCTTCCCCGATCTTCTTTCCGATCAGGCCGCTTTCAAAGCCGGGAATAAACTGGTTACTGCCAATGAGAAGCTCCGCGTCGGTGGCGGTGGTGCTATCCATGGCTTCCCCGTCTACCAGACCCTTGTAATCCATGGTCACCATATCAAATTTTTGAACTTCCCCTTGGGTCACCTCTTCCAAATCGTCTTCTTTCAGGATCCCCACCACCTGAATGCCGGTGATGTAATCGTCTACCATTTCATCGGTAACCGTTTCATTGAGCAATTCATCGTCAGGGTAAGAAATACCCTTGTATTCGCCTAAATTATAGTACTGGGAAGGGTTCTCAAACTGAAACAGCAGATTGTCGTTGAATTTTCCTGCGCGGTAATCGCTGACGAATTTTTTCAGTGCCGCTTCATCCGCCTCCGCTTGCTCCGTGGGGGATAATTCCTCGTTTTCAAAAAATCCGTCTTCCGTGGTCACGCTCTCCGTTTCGCCGCAGGCGGTGAAGGAAAGGAGCATCAGTGCCGCAAGCAAAAGGGACGTCCATCTTTTCATATTCATTTCGGTCTTCTCCTAATTATTTTATGTTTGCCGCCTTACGGGCGGAGGTCAAAGTGTTCTGAAGCAAAAGGGTAATGGTCATAGGGCCGACGCCGCCGGGCACGGGGGTAATAAAGGAGGCCTTTTTCTCTACGGCGTCAAAATCCACGTCGCCGCACAGTCCCTTTTCATCACGGTTCATTCCCACATCAATGACCACAGCCCCTTCCTTTACCATATCCTCGGTAACGAAGCGTGCCTTGCCTACCGCCGCCACCAGAATATCCGCCTGACGGCAGATCTCTTTCAAGTTTTGGGTGCGGGAATGGCAAATGGTCACCGTTGCGTTTTTATGCAGAAGGAGCATTGCCATGGGCTTTCCTACAATGTTACTGCGTCCGATCACCACTGCGTGCTTTCCCGCAGGGTCAATATCGTAGGCAGCAAGAAGCTCCATAATACCCGCAGGGGTGCAGGGAACGAAATCAAATTCCCCGGTCATGATCCTGCCCACGTTTTCAAAGGAAAAGGCATCCACGTCTTTTTTGGGGTCGATACGGGCGATCACCTTTTTATCGTCAATGTGCTTCGGGACGGGAAGCTGAACCAGGATCCCGTGGATCCGGGGATCTGCATTCAGAGAATCGATCAGCTCCAAAAGCTCCTCTTCGGAGGTCTCTCCCCCAAGGCGGTATTCTCTGGAAAGAAATCCAACTTCCTCGCAAGCCTTCTTTTTGTTTCTCACGTAGATCTGCGAAGCGGGGTCCTCCCCCACCAGTATCACCGCAAGGCCGGGGCGAAGGCCGGTTTTGCCTACCAGCTCCTCACATTTCCTGCGGATCTTATCTCTTACGCTTTGGGAAACCTCTTTCCCGTTAATGATCTGTGCCATCTTCCCCCTCCTTCTCCTCAGCAGGTAAATCTGCGGCGACGGATTCGGGGGGAACCTCGTCAACGTCTTCTTTAACAGTTTCTTCTTCAGCAGGTGCCTCTTTGGTCGTCTCTTCTTCAGCAGGTGCTTCTTCGGCGGTTGCCGCTTCCGTTACAGCCTCGGCGGACACCGCTTCTGCAGGCAGGCTCTCCCCTCCGTTTTCCTCTGCAGCTTCCCCTTCTGCAGGAGCAGGATTCTTTTTCAACACGGTCAGAAGCACGAAAAGGATCACACCGCCCAAAGCGGTAAGGATCCCGATGCACTGGGCAAGGCGCAGAGAGCCTACGTAGAGAGAATCCGTTCTCAGCCCCTCCACCAGCGTTCTTCCGATGCCATACCAGGTAAGATAGAAACAGAATACCTGACCGTCTGCCTTCTTAAAGCGGTAGACCAAAAAGCTTGCCAGAAGAAAGCCGGTAAAGGTAATGAGGGATTCATACAGGAAGGTGGGGTGCACGGGCCCTTCCCCGTTGACCATCATACCCCAGGGCAAATCCGTTACGGTACCGTGGGCCTCGCCGTTGACGAAGTTCCCCCAGCGGCCGATGGCCTGAGCCAGAAGAAGACCGGGAACCATAGCATCAAAGACCTTCAGGGGGTTGTGCTTTTTTACCTTTGCCACCACAAGGATCGCCAGCGCACCGGCGATCACCGCGCCGTAAATGGCAATACCGCCGTTCCAGATGGCAATCATTTCGGAAAAGCTATCATACATTTCCAGTTTGGAAAGAACGTACATCACTCTGGCACCCACCACGCCGATGGGAATACAGAAAATGAAGTAATCTAAAAAGGAATCCAAATTAAAGCCTTCCTTTTTGGTGGCGTTTCTCAAAACCACCGCACAGCCCAGGATCATGCCCACGCAAATGATCAGCCCGTACCATGCAATGGAAAGAAAGCCGAACAGATCTTTTACCACATAGCGATCCAGAACCCAAGGGCCCCAGTTAAATTCCGGGAAGGAAATTACGGTCGTAGAAGCAGCTTGTATCATTATTTTTTCTCCTTAATGGGTTTTACAACGGAAAGGGCAATGCGATCCGCACGGTAAGATTTGCGGATCCGCTCCTGCAGATCCTCCAACGTAACGGCAGCAATGGCGTCGGGATAATCCAGCATATCCGTTCCGGCAAAGGCAAAGTCCATAAAGGTCTCCGCGATCTCGGTGGTGGAGTTCCAATCCTTCACACAGCGGGCGTATACCGCGCGGCGGCTGCGTTCAAAATCCTCGGGGGTCAAAAGCGCGGCGGCGTTCTTCACCGTTTCCCGAACGTGGCGGTAAACGGTCTCAGGGCGGTGGGATTCACCCAAGATCAGCAAATACCCGTAGCTGCGGGAGAGATTGTATTCCACGGAAAACTTATCCCCCACCAGCCCCTTTTCATACATTTCATTGTAAAAACGGCTGGATTTTCCAAATAGAATATCGGAAAGGAGCTCGTGCTCCGCCTGTTTCTTTAAAATTTCCTCGGGGCGGATCCGCTTTTTCAGATCCCCCTCCTTCATACCAACGGCAAAAAGGGGCAGAGCCACGGGAAATTCCTTTACGACCTTTTTCTTATTGATCCGCTTGGGCTCTGTGGGGAAGGCAGTCTCGATCCTGACACTGCGGCATTCCTTCAGGGTCTCGTCCAGCACCTCTACCACCCCTGCCTTGTTCCAAGGGCCGCAAAGCACCAGAAGCATATTGCTCAGATCGTAAAAGGTATTGTAGCAACGGTAAAGAATTTCGTGGGTAATGTGGGAAATGGTCTCCTCCGTTCCCGCAATATCCACCTTTACGTTGTGGTTGACGTAGAGTGCATCCAGAAGTCCGTAATAAAGCTGATGGAAGGGCTCGTCGTGCCCCATTCGGATCTCCTGACCGATGATCCCCATCTCCTTCTGCACCGTCTCAGGGGTGAAATGAGGCGCCGTCACGAATTTCAAAAGTACCGAAAGGGCCTCTTCGTAGTGATCCGTAGCAGAAAAGAGGTAGGCGGTCATTTCCGTGGAGGTAAAGGCGTTACAGCTTGCGCCCAAAGCGGCAAAATCCGCAAAGGTATCGCTTCCGTCCTCGTTTTCAAATAGCTTGTGCTCCAAAAAGTGGGCAATGCCGTCGGGAACGGTGATGAAATCCTGATCCGCATCGGTCTTAAAGGTACGGTGAATGGAGCCGTAGCGGGTACCGAAGAGAGCAAAGGCCTTTTTGTGCGCCTTGGGAATGATCACCACCTTCAGGCCGGAAGGGTGATTGCCCTGATAGTATTTTTCCTGCAGGCGGGGGTTTTCTTTGGTGTAGAATCTCATGTTTCTGCCTCCTTTGCCGTCAGGGTATAGATGGTATCCAGCGTGATCTTCTCGGAAACGCGGACTACGTCTTCCTTTTGGATCTTCTGCACGTCTCTGATGATCTCTTCAGGGGTAACGATCCGATCCGCCAACACCCGTGGCAGGTACCACTCTGCCAGGACGGCGGGGTTATCCCCAAGGCCGCGCATCGCATGGATCAAAGCACCCTTGGCGCTTTCCATTTCCTCGTCCGTCACGTTGCCGCGGCGGATCTCATCCATTTGATTTAAAGCCTCCTTTACCGAAACGTCACGGTTTTCGGGGGCAATGCCCGCATAAATGAGCATAACACCCTTCATCGCATCGGGAGAAGAGGAAACGGAGTAGCAAAGGCTCATCTTCTCTCTCAAAACGCAGAAAAGTTTGGAGGTCAAAGAGCCTCCCAGCACCGCGTTGTATACGCTCATAGCGCGGGCATCCTCATCGTAAACGGAGGTGCCCGTGCGGAAGCCCATCACCAGATTGGCCTGAGTAATATCCATCTTTTCCGTTACCTCCCGCACACTTCTTGCCTTGGTACGGATGGAGGGCTGGGGCAAGGGGGCGGGGCTGCGCTTCAGCCCTGCCAGCATTCCCTTGACTTTTTCAGCGGTGGCGCTTCGGTCAAAGCGGCCAACGAAGAAGATCTCGATCCGCGCCGTCTCCAGAAGGCGGCGGTAATAGGCCGTAAGGCTTTCAGGGGTAATGGCACGCAGAACGCTCTTCACGCCCATAGAGCTGATGCTGTAGGGCTCCAGGCGGCACATATGCTCAAACATTCTGCTTCTGGCATACCGTGCCTTGTTGTTGATAATGGAGGCAAGGTCGTCAAGGTTGCGCTTTTTCTCGCTCTTCACGTATTCCCCGTCAAATACTCCTTGGGGCAGATACGGACGGCGGAGCACCTCCTCTAAAATATCAAGTCCTTTTCCGGTGGCAGTCTCTCCCGGGAAGGCGTAGGCATCCTCCAGCGTGCAAAGGGAAAGGCACAGGGCGTGCCACTCTCCCACCTTCGCAGTATCGGAATCCAATTCCGCGTCAAAGGCACCGTCCAGGGCACAGTTCAGCGCCAGCTGGGTGGGATACTTTTCACAGCCCCTGGTCAGAACGCGTGAAAGAAGGCTGTTGTAGGAAGCATTCTCCTTCGTCAGAGGGGTTACGAAATAAAAACTAATATAGTTGGTCTTATAACGGTCGTTTTCCACAAAGTTCAGATAAGTCTCCGAACCAAGCGAGATCCGTTCCATTGAGTCTCGGCTCATTTTGATCCTTTCTTCACCTGCCTGATCACAGGCAACATTTTCCTTCTTACTATTATACTACAGTCTTTGCAGGTTTTCAAATATTTTTGTGATTTTTTTGTGAAAAAGTTAAAAGTTTATCTTTTTTTCCACGGACGTTTGGCTCATTTCAACCCAAAACCGCCCCTAATGATCCCAAAAGAATACCAGAATGAAATTTTTTTTGGATTTTTTCATTTTTTTCTTGTTAGGTATTGCACATATTTACATTTTTTAGTATAATGTTCTTAAATCTGGATATTTTTCTATGAAAGGAATTAAATTATGACCACCAACGCAACCGTAACCAAGTGGATCGAGGAGATGAAGGCTCTTCTTAATCCTGATCAAGTAGTATGGATTACCGGCGATGAAGCACAATTGGAAGCCCTCCGTGAGGAGGCTGTCAAAACCGGCGAGCTTGAAAAGCTGAATGAAGAAAAGCTCCCCGGCTGCTACCTTCACAGAACCCGTCAGAACGACGTAGCCCGCGTGGAGGACAGAACCTTCATCTGCACCTCCGTTAAGGAGGATGCAGGCCCCACCAACAACTGGTGCGCCCCTGCTGAAATGTACAAGAAGCTCTATGATATCGCCCGCGGCACCTATCAGGGCAGAACCATGTATATCATTCCCTTCTCCATGGGCCCCATCGGCTCTCCTCTCGCCAAGGCAGGCATCGAAGTGACCGATTCCATCTACGTTGTTCTCAATATGGCAATTATGACCCGCGTAGGCACCAAGGTACTGGAGGTGCTGGGCGATTCCAACGACTGGGTTCGCGGTCTCCACGCCAAGTGTGACGTTGACCCCGAAAAGAGATACATCTGCCAGTTCCCCGAAGATAACACCATCATTTCCGTAAACTCCGCTTACGGCGGAAACGTGCTTTTGGGTAAGAAGTGCTTCGCTCTGCGAATCGCTTCCTATCAGGGCTGGAAAGAGGGCTGGATGGCAGAGCATATGCTCATCCTCGGTATCGAGAATCCTCAGGGCGAAGTAAAATATATCGCCGCCGCATTCCCCTCTGCCTGCGGTAAGACCAACCTTGCAATGCTTATTCCTCCGGAATACCTCCGCAAGAAGGGCTACAAGGTTTGGACTGTTGGTGACGATATTGCTTGGATGCGCATCGGCGCAGACGGCAGACTTTACGCCATCAACCCCGAAAACGGCTTCTTCGGCGTAGCACCCGGTACCAACGAGAAGTCCAACTTCAACGCACTGGCTTCCACCAAGAAGAACACCATCTTCACCAACGTTGCGCACGACCTGAACGACAACACCGTTTGGTGGGAAGGCCTCAACAAGGATCTCCCCCAAAACGCCATCGACTGGAAGGGCAACCCCTGGGATCCCTCCAAGTTCGACAAGGCAGACAAATCCACCTGTGCCGCTCACCCCAACTCCCGCTTCACCGCTCCCGCTGTGAACTGTCCCTGCATTTCCGAGGAGTTCGATAAGGGTGCTGGCGTGCCCATCTCCGCCATCGTATTCGGCGGCAGACGTGCAAAACTGGCTCCTCTGGTTTATCAGTCCAAGGATTGGAACAACGGCGTATTCGTGGGTGCCATTATGGCTTCCGAAACCACCGCAGCCGCTGCCGGTGCCGTTGGTGTCGTTCGTCACGATCCTATGGCTATGCTTCCCTTCTGCGGTTACAATATGGGTGACTACTTCCAGCACTGGCTGGATATGGGTGCAAAGCTTGGTGACAAGGCTCCCAAGATCTTCAACGTAAACTGGTTCCGTACCGATGATGAAGGCAACTTCATTTGGCCCGGCTTCGGTGATAATATGAGAGTTCTCAACTGGATCATCGACCGCTGCGAAGGCAAGGCAGAAGCCAGCGAGACCGCCATCGGCTACATTCCCCAGCCCGAGGATATCGACCTGACCGATCTGGATATGGATATCGAGACCCTCAAGAGCATTCTCACCGTAGATAAGCAGGCTTGGGTTGATTACGCCGCAGACGTCACCGAATACTTCAAGAAGTTCGACCGTCTCCCCGCAGAGCTTGCTTCCCAGCTTGAGAGCCTGAAGGCAAACCTGAACAAGTAATAACGAAAAAATCACTGAGCGCCTCGCTCAGTGATTTTTTACAAAAGAAACGCTGCAAGAATCTTGCAGCGTTTCTCTTTTCAGATGACCTTGTAACCTTCTTTTTCGATGGTCTCCTTCAAGATCGCATCGGAAACCTCCCCTTCCAGAATGACCACAGCCTGCTTTTTCACGTGGTCTGCCGTCACTTCCTTCACACCGGGAATGGCTTCCAGCGCCTTTTTCACGTGTGCCTCGCAGTGAGGGCACATCATACCTTCGATTCCAATGATCTTTTCCATCGTATCAATCTCCTTTTTCTTTGTTTGTTTTTCTTTTTTCGCTTCGCCCCACGAGAAGAAATTCAGTCGCAGGGCGTTTGAAACCACCAAAAAGCTGGAAACACTCATAGCTGCGGCCCCGAACATAGGGGTCAGATCCCAACCGAGTCCGGCAGAAAAGGCTCCTGCCGCAAGGGGAATGCCGATGAGGTTATAGCAAAATGCCCAGAAGAGGTTTTCCTTAATGTTCCAAAGAGTCTTGCGGGAAAGAGCAATAAGGCGGGGCACTTCGGAAAGAGTGCTGTTCATCAAAACCACTTGAGAGGCATCCATAGCAACGTCCATTCCCGCACCGATGGCAACACCCACGTGGGCAGCGGTCAGGGCGGGGGCGTCGTTAATGCCGTCACCCACCATCATCACACGTCCTTCTTTTTTCAGCTTTTCCACCAGATCTTCCTTGCCCTCGGGAAGCACGCCCGCATAAATCTCCTCAATGCCGCAGGTGGCAGCAATGGCTTTTGCCGTTTCCTTACGGTCACCGGTGATCATCACCACCCGAAGCCCCATTTTTTTCATTTGGGAAACGGCCGGCGCGGAATCCTCCTTCACCGTATCGGAAAGAGCAAGAAGCCCAATATATTCCCCATTTGATGCAAAAAACAAAGTTGTTTTCCCCTGCCGGGAAAGGCTTTCTGCTTCTTTTAAAGCCTCATCGGGAAGGGAAAGTGTTTCCTCAATCAACTCCCGTTTTCCGCCAAGGGCGAAGGCGGGTCCCACGCGTCCCTCCACACCGAAGCCGGCGCGGCTTTGAAAATCGGTCAGTTCCAAGGGATCAAGCCCTTCCCGTTCCGCCAGTTCCTTTACTGCCGCGGCAATGGGGTGGGCGCTCCCTCCCTCCAAGGTTGCGGCAATGCGGATCAGCTCCTCGCGGGAAACGCCCGCGGCGGGCAGTATGCTTGCAACCTGCATTTTACCGGTGGTCACGGTGCCCGTCTTATCCAGCACCACGATTCCCGTTTTTCCGGCGATCTCAAGGCTTTCAGCAGTTTTAAAGAGGATCCCGTGTCGGGCGGCAACCCCGTTTGCTACCATGATCGCCACCGGCGTAGCAAGGCCGAGAGCACAGGGGCAGCTGACCACCAGAACGGCGATCCCACGGGAAAGAGCCACCTCAAAGGGCATAGCAAACACAAGATTGACCCCAAAGGAGGCGAGGGCAAGGGTCATCACCACGGGTACGAATACACCGCTGACCCGATCTGCAAGTCTTGCAATGGGTGCCTTGGAGGCAGAGGCGGCGGTGACCCGCTGAATGATGCGGGAAAGCGCCGTTTCCTCCCCTACCTTTTCCACGCGCAGATGAAGCTTGCCCGAAAGGCTCACGGTACCGGTATAAACAGGATCCCCGCTTTTCTTATCCGCAGGCACGCTCTCCCCCGTCAGGGCAGATTCATCCACAGCTCCTTCACCAGAAAGCACGGTGCAATCCGCGGGGAAACGCTCTCCCGGGCGGACCACTGCCTCATCTCCCACCTGAAGCTGCTCCAGCGGAATGGAAATCTCCACTCCGTCACGCAGAACGTTTGCCACCTCGGGGGAAAGGGCCTGCAGCCCTTCAATGGCGGCGGTAGTCTTCCCCTTAGAATAGGCCTCCAGCATTTTGCCAACGGTGATCAAAACCAAGATCATAGCGGCAGATTCAAAATAAAGCCCGTGAAGAAGATGCCCGCTTGCTTCAGGGTCTGCCGCCATCAGGATCAACAAAGCGGTGCTGTATAAAAACGATACTCCCGAGCCCAGAGCCACCAGCGTATCCATATTGGGCGCACGGTGCCATAAAGCCCGAAAACCCCCCACAAAAAAACGGCGGTGGATCAGAAGCACCGAAAGGCTCAAAAGAAATTGGTAGATCCCCTGCGCCAAGGGCGAAAACCATTCAGGCATCATAAGGCCCACCATATGCCCCATGGATACCGCCATCAGGAAAACGAGTATAACGGCGGAAAGGATCAGGGCAGGTAAAAGGCCCTGTTCCTTTTCCTTGGGAGCTTGGGTCTTTTTCTCCGCCCCCTTCAAGGCGGCGCCGTACCCCGCCTTTTCCACGGAAGCAATGATCTCCGCAGGGGTGGCGCTTCCTTCCACCTGCATGGAATTGGTCAAAAGGCTCACCGAGCAAGCCGAGACCCCCTCCACCGCCGAGACCGCCTTTTCAACCCGGGCACTGCAGGCGGCACAGTTCATACCCGTAACGGAAAATTCCATCATTTCAACCCCTCTTTTATTTCATCAATCGGCGAAGGGTACGGACCAAATCTTCAGCGGTTCCGTCCTTCCCTTCCTTCAGATCCTGACAGACGCAGGTGCGGATATGCTCCTCCAAAAGCATACGGGAAAAGGAGCCCAGCGCCTCCCTTGCGGCGGCGGCTTGGGTGAGAATATCGGTGCAGTAGGCATCCTCCTCCACCATTTTATAAATACCCCGTATCTGTCCGGAAATACGGTTCAGCCGATTCAGAAGCGCTTTTTCTTCTTGGGTGCTTCTTTTTTTCGTTCGTTTGCAGGAACAGGCGTGATCCATCGTGTCCTCCCACTTGTTCAAATATACCCCCGCGGGGTATATTCAGTATATAAAAAAACCGGGAAAAAGTCAAGTGCCTTCCCGGTTTCTTTTTTTATAAAAGCGTTTCCAGATATACCTTTTGCGGTACCAGACCGCACTTTTCGTAAAACGCCATGGCAGAAGGGTTACAGGCCCATACGTTAAGGGTCAGGTTGTAACAGCCCTCCTCCTTGGCAAAGGCCTTTACGTAAGCAAAAAGTGCCTTGCCCACCCCTTTTCCGCGGGTACATTCATCCACGCAAAGATCATCCAAATACAGGGTCTTTACGTCCGTCAATACGTGGCTGTTCTTCTCCTGCTGAAAAACGCAGAAGGCGTACCCCAAAACAGTCCCCTCCTCCACGGCCACGAATACGGGTCGGACAGGATCCTTCAGGATCTCCAGTATTTCAGGATCCGTATATTTTTTTACACCTCCGTAGAACAGATCGGGTCTGCCCTTGTGGTGTACCTCCAACACTTGATAAAGAAGGGAATTGATCCCCTGAAGGTCTTCCGTTCTTGCTCTTCTGATCTCCATTTTTCTCCTTTCAAATAAACACGCGCACCCGCATACGGCATCGGTCACTGCGGGTCCTGCCCGCTTCGCCGTCGTAATAGAACCTGCCGTAGCCTCGCACGGAAACCCTCATTCCCTCAGGTACTCCGTAGGCAGGATCGGTAACGGTCTTCCCAACGACGCTGACCTTTTCCTTTTCCACCAATTCCTTCCCCTCCGATCGGGAAAGGTTCCAGACTGCACAGATCAGGGCGTCAAGTCGGTTGGAGGCGGCAACCACCACCCGCTCCTCAAATTGTACCGCGACTCCTTCGGGCAAGGCGGCAAGGGGAGTCACCCGAACGGCGGTGTGGCGCACCCGCTCTAAATTTTCCTGCAAGAATGGGGCGATCTGCTCCAATACGAAAAGATAGCCACAGCGATCCTTGATGAGTATATCCCCGGTCAATTCCCGCTTGATCCCCAAATTTAACAGCGCACCCAAAAAATCCCGATGGGTCAGCTCCTCGGAAAACTTCATATCCTTGGGCGCGATCTGCAACAGGCAAAGAGTGCTTTCCCAAGGGTAGCCAAGCTCCTCCGCCCGCCCAAACACGGCAATGCACCGCTCTGCTTCGGCAAAGCCACCCTCCAGGGTGTAGGCTCCTTGAGGTAAAAGCGAAGCAAGAAGCCCTTGCTCCCCTTCGGTGAGAAAATGGCTCTCCACGTAGATCCCCCGTGTCTCTGCACGGTTATACAGCTCCAAAAGGCGCTTTTCCAATTGAGTCTCCATTATAGGCTCCTTTCCTTACTTCTTTTCTTCCGCTCTGCGTTTTTTTCGTCGCACCCGATTCACGTGCCGTTCAAAGGCACCGCCGGAAAGAAGCTCCGCCAGTACCCGTTGCTCCAAAAGGGGCACGGTGCAGGAATAAAAGCCCAGTTTTTCTTCAAAAATAGGTAAAAGGGATGGGGGCAATACCATATAGCCCACACGAATGGAGGGAGCAATGGTTTTGGTAAAGCTGTTGACGTAGATCACGTTTTCTCTGCGTGTCAGGGAAAACAGCGTTTCTTCAGGCTTGCGAGAAAGGGAAAATTCCGATTCGAAATCATCCTCCACCAGAAAGCGTTCTCCCTTTTCCGCCCAGGCAAGATATTCCTGTTTTTTGGAGGCGGTGGCGGTCACGCCGCTGGGGAAGGAGCGGTAAGGGGTCACGTGGATCACCTGCGCCTTTGAAGCCTTCAGTGCTTCGGATTCAATGCCGTCTTGCCCCAAGGGAAGCATTTCCAGCCTTGCGCCCATGGCGCCGTAAACAAAGCTGATCTTTTCATAGGAAGGATCCTCAACCCCGTAAAGCTTTTCTCTGCCCAAAAGTTGAACCACGAAGCCATAGAGATATTCTGCCCCGGAGCCGATGACGATCTGTTCAGGTACCGCCTTGATCCCGCGGCTTCTGGCAAGGTAAGCGGAAAGAGCCTCGCGCAGCTCCTCGCTTCCCGTTCCCGGGCTTTTTACAAGGAGGTTTTCCTCCCCGTAATCGGAGAGCACCTTTCGCACCGCTCTGGCGTATACGGAAAAGGGAAATTCTCCCTCCCTCTCCCCATCGGTACGGTGAGGAACGGGCGCCGAGCGGGGGGTGGAAAAAGCGTCACCGGGTAAAAACGTTACGTAATAGCCCTGCCGTTGCCGTGCTTGAGCATAGCCCTCGTCGCAAAGAAGGGCGTAAGCGTGCTCCACGGTAATCACGCTCACCCCCACCTCCTCCGAAAGGAGCCGCTTGGAGGGCAGGCGGTGCCCGTAGGGCAAAAGCCCGCTTACAATATCCTCCCGCAGCTGCTCGTAAAGTTGAAGATAGGCTCTTTGGGCATTGGGCTGAATGGAATACTTCATCTGGTTATATCCTTTTTTTCAAAATTGATAAAAGTATATGTTCAGTTTCATTATACGCCCCTTGCCACCATTCGTCAAGTTTTGAAATTAGGGAAAATCCTTCTTTTTTTCTTGAAAAATAAATTGCGGTATGATATGCTAATAATTAGAAAAAATTGGAGGTATAGCCATGAAATTTTTATCGGAAGATTTCCTTTTGCACACACCCGCCGCAAGAAAGCTTTATCACGACTATGCGGAAGGGCTCCCCATCATCGACTATCACTGCCACATTTCCCCCAAGGAAGTGTTTGAGGATCGCAAATTTGATAACATTTCTCAGGTTTGGCTGGGGGGCGATCACTATAAGTGGAGGATCATCCGCACCAACGGTGTTCCGGAGGAAGAGATCACCGGCTCCGCTTCGGATCGGGTAAAATTCCAGCGCTTTGCCGAGGCTCTACCCCTTGCCATCGGCAACCCTATGTATCATTGGACTCACTTGGAATTAAAGCGCTTCTTCGGTATCGAAACGCCCTTGAACGCCGATTCTGCCGAAGAGATCTGGACCGAGTGCAACCGCCTGCTTCAGACCCCCGATTTTTCCGTTCGCGGCCTGATTCGCCGTTCCGATGTTGCGATGATCGGTACCACCGATGATCCCGCTGATTCCCTGGAGTGGCACAAGAAAATTGCGGATGAGAATAAAATGGAAACCCGCGTGCTCCCCTCCTTCCGCCCCGATAAGACCGTCAACATCGAAAAGCCCGGCTTCAAGGAAGCCGTTGAAAATCTTTCAAAAGTTGCAGGCATTGCCATCGGCAGTGCAAAGGATCTGAAAAAGGCTCTCACCGCAAGACTTGAATTTTTCTGCAGTCTTGGCTGTAAGGCCAGCGACCACGGGCTGGATGCCGTCAGCTTCTGTAAGGGAAGCGAGGCCGAGGTAGAGGAAGCCTTCGGCAAAGCAATGACAGGAAAGCCCCTCACCGCAAGGGAAGCTGATATCTTCCGCACCGATATGCTCCTGCACTTGGGCAAGGACTACGCGAGACTGGGCGTGGTGATGCAGCTGCATTACGGCTGTCTGCGCAACAACAACACAAAAAAATTTCAGCTTCTCGGCCCCGATACCGGCTTTGATACCATTGCTGGCGGCGGTGACGGAAAAGGACTCAACGCCCTTCTCAACGCCCTTGAAATGGAGGACGCTCTTCCCAAGACCATCATCTACTCCCTTGATCCCAAGGATAACCAGCTGATCGATACCATCATCGGCGCATTCCAGAGCACCGAATGCCCCGGCAAGATCCAGCACGGCTCCGCTTGGTGGTTCAACGATACCAAATCCGGTATGGAGGAACAGCTCCGCTCCCTGGCAAACCTTTCCCTTTTGGGGAATTTCGTAGGTATGCTGACAGATTCCAGAAGTTTCCTCTCCTACACCCGCCACGAATATTTCCGCCGCATTCTCTGCTCCTTCCTGGGTGATCTGGTGGATAAGGGCGAATATCCCGAGGATTATAAGACCCTCGGTAAGATCGTAGAAGGCATTTCCTACTACAACGCCAAGCGTTATTTTGAGCTGTAAAACCTTTATTGGAGGTCTCTATGGCACTGGTCAATTTGAACTATTATTCCATGGCGCTGAAGACCCCCGTTGACGTAAATGTTCTGCTTCCCGAAATCAAAAAGGCAGATGAGGGAGTGGGTCTCCCCCCCGTAGAGGAATACAAAACCGTATGGCTCTTTCACGGAATGAGCGGCGATCACAACTCTTGGATCCGCAGAACGGACGTGGATCTGTATTGCACCCGCCACCAGGTAGCCTTCGTTATGCCGGGCATCGGAGATCATTGGTATACCAATACCCCCTCCGGTATGCGCTATTTTGATTTCGTGGCAGAGGAACTGCCCGACGTTTGCCGCCGCTGGTTTCGCGGTATGAGCGCAAAGCGGGAAATGAACTTCGTGGCAGGCTGCTCTATGGGCGGTTACGGTGCCTTGCGCTGTGCCCTCACCCATCCCGAAAGCTATGCAGGCTGCGGCGTTTTCAGCGGCTCACTGGATATTTGCCGCAAGGGAAGAAACGTCAATATGGACCTGTGGCGCAACCTCTTTGATTACAATATGGTCTCCCCTGATGAACTGGAGGGCACCGAAAACGATCTCTTCCACCTTGCAAAAATGAGAAAAGAAGAAGGGGCAGACCTTCCCGCTCTTTATTTCCGTTGCGGAACGGAGGACGGGCTCATTCACGTCAACCGCCTGTATCACGATCATTTAAACAGTCTCGGCATTGACCACCAATACGAAGAATCCCCCGGCGCACATCAATGGGTCTTTTTCGGCCCCTCTCTTGAAAAGGCGCTTCGCTACTTTCAATCTCTCTAATCTCCCGAATAGAAAGGATTTTCAATGAAGGATCTGAACACGCTTGTAAAAAAAGCAAATCCCCTGACCGATAGCACCGCGCTGTTTCAGCTGGGCTACGGGCTTTACGCCGTGACCTGCCGCGAAAACGGGAAGGATAACGCTATGATCGCCAATACCGTTTCCCAGATCGGCTCCAATCCCGATCTGTTGGCAGTGAGCATCAACCGCGCCAATTTTTCCGCAGGGATCATCCGCCGCACGGGCAAGCTGAACGTTTCGGTGCTCACCGAGAGCGCCCCCTTTTCCCTCTTTCAGCGCTTCGGTTTCCAAAGCGGTAAGAATACCGATAAAATGGCAGGCCTCCGGTACGGCAGAAGCGAAAACAATCTCCCCTACCTGACAGAGCATTCCAATGCCTATTTTTCCCTAAAGGTGGAAGAGGTGGTGGAGACCCCCTCTCACCTTCTCTTTCTCTGCACCGTGGAGGAAAGCGTGAACCTCTCCAAGGAAAAAAGTGTTACCTATGCCTATTATCACGCCTCGATCAAGCCAAAGAAACCCCAAAGCACCGAGAAAAAAGGCTGGGTCTGCAAGATCTGCGGCTACGTTCACGAAGGTGACGATCTCCCCGCCGATTATATTTGCCCCATCTGCAAGCACCCCGCCTCAGACTTTGAAAAGCTTTAAACACAAAAAAGGAAGCGTGATCGCTTCCTTTTTTCATTGACACCGCCGAAAATGCCCATTATAATAGTGGGGATCAAAACGAAGGAGCCCTTATGATACGTATTATTCGAAAAGAAGATCGGGAAGAGTACCTCTCTATGGTATCGGCTTTTTATGCCAGTGACGTGGTACTGGCGCCCATTCCCCGTGAAAATATGGAAAAGACCTTTGACCTTTTACTCGCAGGCACTCCCTACGCCCAAGGGTATATTTTCGAGGTGGAAGGGAACGTAGCGGGCTACGCTCTCCTTGCCCGCACATGGAGCCAGGAGGCAGGGGGCGAAGCCATCTGGATCGAGGAGCTTTACTGCAAGAGCGAATATCGCGGTATGGGCTTGGGTAGTGAGTTTTTCACCTTTTTGGAAGCCGAATATCCAGAAGCCCGTCGCCTGCGCCTTGAGGTGGAGGAAGAAAACGAGGGGGCCGTTCGCCTCTATGAACGAAAGGGCTTTTCCTGGTTTGATTATAAACAAATGAAAAAAGATTTCTGACCCCTTGCTTTTTTCTAAAACCTGTGTTACAATAACTGGGTCAACGCTAGTGTAGCTCAGTTGGTAGAGCAGCTGATTCGTAATCAGCAGGTCGCGTGTTCAAGTCACGTCACTAGCTCCAAACGAAAATCCGTTCTCGAAAGAGGGCGGATTTTTGTTTGTATTATTCATTCTTCAATATTCATCATTCATTATTCATTAAAGGAGAACGGATTTTCGAATGAATAATGAAAAATGAAGTCGCTTACGCTGATGAATAATGAATAATTATTGCACCTCCACCGCTTCTGTGTTATGATATAAATATAGACGAGGTGAAGCATAATGCATTTCAAAAACATTAAATACAGCAAATGCCCATATTGTAAAACACATGGATTGCCATTTTATAAGACAAGTTATAAATATAACCCTGTAATAACCTGCAGATCATGTGGCAAGAGTTTCAAAGTTAATCGCGCTTTATCAATGACAATCTTAATTTCAATTGTAATATTGCTGGGAGTCACTTATCAATTGATTAATAAGTATTGGTTTGATATGCCGTCATGGATTATATATTCTTTGTGTATTGTTTTTTGGCTCGTTTTTCAATATTTTTCACCACTTGAAGAGCATGACGAGAACGATTAAACGAAGGCGATATTTTCGTGTGTTGATTGAAAAATATTTTAAGTAAAAAAACATTATATTTTCGCAAACTGTACAACAGATAAAAATTCGAAACAAAACAAGAAAAATTTCCGGTTTTCTCTCAGTTCTTTTTCGGACACGAATGACAAAAAAATAAGACAGTCGATGGACTGTCTTATTTTTCTTTTTTATTCAAAATGATCGGCAATGAGCATCAGACCCGGGGTCTCGAAAATATGCCCACCTGAAAGCAAGATCTTTTTGAAGGCTCTCTGAAGCCCCGTATTTTCGGGAAGCGCCTCCAAGGAATCCGCAGAGCAACCGGGGAATACGTAGCCGAACACAGCCTTGCCTGCGCTCTTCATGGGATAGCGGGTAAAGCGGGCGGAGAACATACTCAATTTTGACTTTTCGCCCAAAGCATCGTTGATCTCGGGGCTCATCAGCCAGGAACAGCAATACAAAGCCTTGAAATCGTATTCGGGATAACAAGCCTTGGCTCTGGCAACTCCCTCGGTAAAGGCCTTTTCCACCGTTTCGGGGGAGAAATCCGCATCCCAGAAAATATGCGTGCTGATCACGGCATCCCCGGGGCTGATGGCAAGGGTCCATTCCTCCTTGGAGAAGGCCTTTTTCTCCAAAGAGATCTTTCTGGAATCGGAAGGATATCCGATATATTCCGTCTCCGTTTCTTCAAATTCGGCAAGGAAGGAGCCTCCCTCCTCTTCCGCGCCCACACAGCCCAAAGGAAGGCCGCTTTTGTGAACGGGGAATGCAGTGCCGAAAACGGGCTGAAGAGCGCCGCTCTTTTTGTTTCTCAAAAAGTAAGGTGCCTTGTCGGAAAGGCGAATAGGCTGAAAGTTCAGACCGCCCCGCCCAAGGTAAAACATTTCGCCCTTGGTGAACTGGCACATCCAACCGGAAATGGGGCGAGAAACCCCCACGATCCGCGTTCTGTAATGCTCCTCCTCACGAATATAGATCTGAAAGATCTCAAGGCTTGCCAAGGCCTCTTCGTGGGTAAAGCCACGTTCACGGTAGATCTCGTAGGTGCGCTCCACACTGGGCAAGTGCACCAAAAAGGGCAGCATATCGGAAGCGGGAGTTCCCACCGATTGGGGATACTTCAATTTTCTCAAGGGCTTCATAGGGCTATCTTTAAAGTAAAGACTTACAGAATCCAGATAAGCCTTTCGCAAGGGATCGTTTTCCAGATCCAAAAAGCCCCTGCGCACCGCTTCGTAATACTCTCCGTACAGATTAAATTTTTCGTGGAGACGGTCGATCAGCTCCAAGGAGCAAAGCTCTCCCTCACGTTCCTTGGGAGCAGGATAATAGCCCTCGGGCAGGGGGGCGTGATCCTCCACCCCCAGAGCAAGGGTCAGTTCTTCAAAGGTCATAACGACACCTCAATTCTTTCAATTTTGCCTTGTTCAATAAGGAATATTCTTTTTCTCATTGTATCAAAGATCCGCCTTTTATACAAGTTTATTTTCAAAAAAGCAGGGAGATTTTTTGTCTCTCTGCTTTTTGATGCGTTGTATTATTTCTTTTTCGGCTCAATTAGCTGGATCATAATTCCCAGTACGATGATACAAAGCCCCAAAACCGAAAGTAGGCGGATCTCCTCCTTTAGGAAAAGGGCCGTCCAGACCAGCGAAAGAAAGGGGGTGATATAGGCAAGGTTTGAAATCTTTGCCGTAGCACCCGATTCCAAGGCAAGGGTCCAAGAGGTTGTGGCAAGGGCCATTACGAAAACACCGTTCCAGCCAAAGCCTAAAACGGGAAGAAGCCCCATAGGCCTTATCTCGCCCGATGCCAAAAGGATCATCAGCGTAATGAGAAAGGTGGCAAGATAGGCGCACATCATAGAGATCTTCTTGTCGTACTGCCGCATTTTGGTAAAGGTGGTAAAAATACCGTAGGAAATCGCTGCCGAAACGCAGAAGAACATTCCCAAAAGGGCGTCCTTTTGAAAGGCAAACAGCTCCTCTCCCGCTACCACGGCAACCCCCAAAAAGGAAAGAACGAAGGCAAGGCCCTTTCTCAGGGTCAGCCGTTCCTTTAAAATGAGACAGGCAAAAAACACGCTCATAATAGGCCAAAGGTAATTGATGATAAAAGCTTGAGAGGCCCGCAAACGAGCGGTACCCGCATAGAGGAACAGATTATAGATGCAAACTCCGGGAAGTCCGGTGAGGGCCATCCAAAGCACGTCCCGGATCCCGTAGACTCCGCGAAGCTTTTTAAAACTCCCCGCTTTTAAATTGGCAACAAAAAGCGCCAGGAACGCAAAGGCAGAGCTGAAACAAAGCACCTGAAGGCTTGAAAAATCATTCAAGAGAAGCTTTGATACCGTTGCCATCGTAGACCAGAACAAAATAGAGGTGGCGGCGTAGACGTATGCTTTTTTCATTCTACCCTACCCCTTCAATCGCTGGTAAACGGAGCTTTTCGGAACGGTGTTGTTGCAGTAGGTCTCGGAATTATAAATGGTAAAGCGGAAACGGGAATCCGTCACGGGATACGGCCGATCCTCGCTTTCAGGAATATAGCCCCCCTCAAAAACCAAAAAAGTATAAACGTGATCCTCCTTGAATTCCACACCTTCAAAGCAAAGGCGGAAAAAGGTATAAAACAAGTTCTTTTCACGGGAATAATAAGAAAGCTGATGGTAAGTATCCCCTTCGGCACCGCTTTCACGGAGAATGAAGGTGTACCCCGTCTCCCCTTCTCCGGGGGGCAGAGCGCGGCGGCGGACTCTTGCGGTAAACTGCATATTATCCGTCTCCTCTAAATACACGGGGTAATAGACCAGAACGGAGCCGTCCTCTTGCTCGGCTGTGGAGGAATGAATGCGCATCACCTCGTTTTGCGCCAAGGGGTAGACCTCTGCCGCCTTGTCATTGAGCAATATCATTTTTTCATATTCTCCGTTGCCCGAGGTAAAAATGCGAAAGAGAATGATCGCCCAAACGAAAACGCTGATCACCGCAAAGGAAACCTCCACAATGCGGTGCAAGGGCCACCTTGCCTGCTTTTCGTGCCAGTCGAAGCCGTCAAGCCCTTCCTCGTTCATCAATTTGATCTGTTTAGCCCGCTGCCTCTTTTCCAGCATCTGGCGGGTGTTCCAGAATGATCCCATCTTAACTCCTTTTTATAAAAAGAAGCGGCAGAAAACTGCCGCTTCTCTTATGGTCGATTAGTTTGCGCTGCCTGCCGCAATGATGGTAGCGAAATCAGCGGGCTTCAGAGCCGCACCGCCGATGAGACCACCGTCAATGTTGGGCATTGCCAGAAGCGCGGCACAGTTGCCGGCGTTCATAGAACCGCCGTACTGAATGGTGGTTTCTTCTGCAACGTCTGCATCAAAAAGCTTTGCGATCAGACCGCGGATGAACTTACAAACCTCTTCTGCCTGCTCGTTGGTAGCGGTAAGACCGGTACCAATAGCCCATACGGGCTCGTAAGCGATCACAACGTTTGCCATTTCTTCCTTGGAAAGATCCTTCAGACCCAAGCGGATCTGGCGATCGATCACGTTCTCGGTGATGCCGTTTTCTCTTTCTTCGCGGGTCTCACCAACGCAAACGATCACCTTCAGCCCCTTTGCCAAGGCAGCCTTGGTGCGGAGGTTTACGGTCTCGTCGGTCTCGGCAAAGTACTGTCTTCTCTCGGAGTGACCGATGATCACGTACTCACAGCCTGCTTCGATGAGCATATCGGCGCTGATCTCACCGGTGAAAGCACCGGATTCCTTGAAGTGGCAGTTCTGGGCACCCAGCTTTACGCAGGAGCCTTCGATTGCCTTCTTGGCATAAAACAGATCCACGAAGGGGGGGCAAATGACCACTTCGCACTTTGCGCCCTGGATCTGAGCAATAGCTGCTGCCAGCTCAGCGGCTTCGGAAGGGGTCTTATTCATTTTCCAGTTACCGGCAATGATGGTCTTTCTCATAGCGCCCTCCTTATTTGTCCTGCAGGCAGGCGATACCGGGAAGCTCTTTGCCTTCCAGGAACTCAAGGCTTGCGCCGCCGCCGGTGGAAATGTGGGTGATCTTATCGGCAAAGCCGAGGTTTTCGATGGCTGCAGTGGAGTCACCGCCGCCTACGATGGAAATAGCATCACTCTCAGCGATCACGGAAGCCACGGCACGGGTACCGCCGGCATAGTTCTCGAATTCGCAAACGCCCATAGGCCCGTTCCAGATCACAGTCTTGGCATCCTTCACGGCGTTGGAGTAGATCTCGATGGTCTTGGGACCGATATCAAGACCCATATAGCCGTCGGGAACCTTATCTGCATCGCAGGTAACGCTGTCAGCGTCGTTGTCGTAAGCTGCGGCACACTTGTTATCAACGGGGAGAAGGAAGTTCACGCCCTTTGCCTTTGCCTTTGCAATCAGTTCAAGCGCCAGATCCAGCTTATCATCCTCACAGAGAGAGTTACCGATCTTGCCGCCCTGTGCTTTTACGAAGGTGTAAGCCATGCCGCCACCGATGATGATGGTATCAACCTTGTCAATGAGGTTGGTGATAACACCGATCTTATCGGAAACCTTTGCGCCGCCCAGAATGGCAACGAAGGGATGCTTGGGTGCTTCCAGAGCGCCACCCATAAAGGTGATCTCCTTATCAATGAGGAAGCCGGAAACGGCGGGAATGTAGTGAGAAATGCCTTCGGTGGAAGCGTGAGCACGGTGTGCGGTACCAAATGCGTCGTTAACGAAGAGATCTGCCATGGAAGCCAGCGCTTCTGCAAAATCTGCACCGTTCTTTTCTTCTCTCGCGTCAAAGCGAACGTTCTCCAGAAGAACGGCTTCGCCTTCCTTGAGAGCGGCAACCTTAGCCTTGGCGTCCTCACCGATGATATCGGTAGCAAAGGTAACCTTGTTACCCAGATACTCGTTGAGTCTGTCTGCTACGGGCTTTAAGGTCAGCTTTTTCTGATCCTCGCCTGCTTTTGCAAGGTAAGCTTCTTTTGCTGCTGCCTGTTCCTCAACGGGAAGCTTTTCAACAGCCTTCTTTTCCTTCTTGGTCAGACCGAAGCCTTCGGTGAAAATATTGTGGGGCTTGCCCATATGGGAGCAAAGGATCACCTTTGCACCGTTTTCCAAAAGATACTGAATGGTGGGGATGGCACCGGCAATTCTCTTATCGCTGGTGATCTTGCCATCTTTCATAGGTACGTTGAAGTCGCAACGGACGAAAACTCTCTTGCCGCGGACTTCTACATCTTTGACTGACTTCTTGTTCATAGTAATAATTCCCTTTCTTTCAAGATTCTTCCATAATGATATCACAAGGCATTGTTTTTCGCAATAGATATTTTGTGAAAAAATAAGAAAATTAATCAAAAAATCGGCTCAGGCACAGCCATTAGCTGTGCCTGAGTAGGGGTTCACGAAAAGGCTTCCGCCCGGATCCGGAGGGAGGGCCTAAAATACCTTATGCCGCCCCATTCGAAAATATGCCTATCAGTCGTCAAGTCCCTTTTCCATTTCTGCCTGAATAGCAGGGTCATAGGAAAGCATAGGCTTTACGTCCTTCTTTTTCAGCTTGCGGTCCACGTAGTTCTGAACGATCTTCATCACCAAGGGGCTGAGGGCCACCACAGCGATAAGGTTGGGGAACATCATCATACCGTTGAAGGTATCGGAAATATCCCAAGCCAGAGAAGAGGTCATAACGGCACCGAACATAATGGTGCAAACGTGGATCACCTTAAATACCTTTACGCTCTTGGCGCCGAACACGTATTCCCAAGCCTTGGAGCCGTAGTGAGACCAGCCCAGAACGGTGGTAAAGGCAAAGAGGAACATAGCGATGGCAATGAATTTCTGACCGATATTGCCCCAGGAGAAGACTTGGTTAAAGGCGCCGCCCACCAAGGTCGCATCGGTAAAGCCTGCGGCGATCTCACCGGTCTGAGCGTTGAATACACCGCCGTTCAGGCCGCCGGAGGTGAGAACTACAAGAGCCGTCATGGTGCAGACCACCATGGTATCGGCAAACACCTCGAAGATGCCCCACATACCCTGTCTTACGGGCTCTCTCTCATTGGAGTTGGAGTGGACCATAACGGAAGAACCAAGGCCTGCCTCGTTGGAAAATACGCCGCGCTTAAAGCCGTTGGTCATAGCAACGATCACACCGCCGATGCCGCCGCCCACAAAGGCTTCGGGAGAAAAAGCGTTTACGAAGATGGCCTTGAAAGCAGGAATGATCGCCTTATAGTGGACACCGATGATCACAAGGCTTCCGGCTACAAACAGAACCACCATAAAGGGAACGATCTTTTCCGCAACGTTGGCGATTCTCTTTACGCCGCCGATGGTAATAACGGCCGTGAGCGCCATGATCACAACACCCAGAAGAATATTGTAAAGGCTGACACCGCCCATCACTTCAATGGAAGAAATCGCCTTCACGTCAAAAGCGGCAGCCACGTTGGCTACGATCTTGTTGACCTGACCCATAGAGCCGATGCCGAAGGCGGCCAGCATTGCAAAGAAAGAGAAGAGAATGGCAAGAACCTTGGAGACTCCCTTCATACCCTTTTTGGTGCCCAGACCGTCTTCCAGATAGTACATGGCACCGCCGGACCATTCGCCCGCTTCGTTGCGGCGGCGGAAGTAGATACCCAGTGCGTTTTCGGAAAAGTTGGTCATCATACCGAAGAAGGCGGCAACCCACATCCAGAACACGGCACCGGCACCGCCCACGCAGATGGCGGCGGCTACACCGGCAATGTTACCGGTACCAACCGTTGCGGCAAGAGCGGTACAAAGAGCCTGAAAGGGAGAGATGACACCCTTTTCCTTGGTGTGTCTCATAACCTTTTTGGTGAAAAGGCGTCCGATGGTCTCCTTCCACCAATGACCCAGTCTTCCCACCTGGAAAAACTTGGTCAAAACCGTCATCAGGATACCGGTGCCGATGAGCAGCGCCAGACCCACGTAGCCCCATACAAAGCCGTTGACGGAGCTGTTGACCTTTGTAATGAAATCTAACATAACAATTCTCCTTTTCGAAAAACTAAAAAAATACAAAAAAAGATCGCACGACAAAGTGCGACCTGAAAAAGCGATGCACTTTGTCCTTTTGCCTGAGAGATTGGCGTTTCCGCTTTGCCCCTTCGGCACCCAACTCAATGGGTTTCTCCAAAGCTCTGTCAGATCACAGTCCTCATCCCGTAGGACGCCTGAGAGTGTTACTCCTTCGGCCGACTTTCGTCATTTCCTGCAATCATCTTACAGATTTCAACTCTGTTATTATAACAGTATTTTTAAAAAAAGCAAGACCTGAATGAAAAAAAGAAGCAAATTTTTACAAATCAGAAAAATTTGCTTCTTCAAGCTCTTATATTTCTTTGCGCAAGCCTGCCACGTCGTCAACGGGAACGGAGATCACCATTCCGTGTGCTTCGCTTCTGGCACCGCACTTTTCGCTGATGGCGTTCATAATGGCGTTTTTCTTTTCCCGCTTGGAGATAATGAGAACGATCTCCCGTTCCTCTTGAATGTGGATCCCCCAGAACTGGAGCGCCTCATCCCCCGCCACTCTGCGGCTGTGGAATACGGTTCCGCCTCCTGCGCCGGCCTCTCTTGCCGCCGCCATTACCTCCTCGCTGTAGCCTTGGTTCACAAAGGCGAGGATCATGGAAAAATCGCTTTTCACGCTCTCTTCCTCCTTTTCTTCCTCTTTCGGTCCAAACGTTTCCACCAACTGCACCAGCCCGGCAGAGGCAGCGTTGAGGGGAACTGTAAAGGCAACGCCGCTTCCCGGCATACCAAGATACAGCTCTTCCCGAAACAGGGTCATCATACGGGCGGCACTTTTCTTTGTGATCAGTGCCATAATTACGCTTTTATCAATACTTCCCAGCCCCAAAAGGTCCTGCAATTCTCCGGAAGCCGTTCCCTTGGCATAGGCGTGGCTCTGCTCTGCCACCCCCTCACGGGTGAGAAGCTCCTGCGCCGCGGCACCGAGCTTCGGAGAAGCAATGAGAAACAGCAGGCGAATATCGTGCTTCGTCTTTTCCATATCACCCCTCCTCGAAATCAAGAATCACGTCGCAATCCACGGGAAGTGTACCGGTGGTTACAACGCCCTGCGTATGCTTGCTGACACGGATGCGGTAGATCAGCCCCATCAGCTGTACGGCGATCAGCGGGGTCAGGGCAACCAGCGCCACCACCCCGAAGGCATCGGTCATAATATTTCCGCCCAGTGCCTGACAGGTACCGATGGAAAGAGGGATCAGAAAAGTGCTGGTCATAGGGCCGCTGGCAACGCCGCCGGAGTCAAAAGCGATACCCACGAAGATCTTGGGAACAAAGCGGGTCAGCACCAAGGCCAGAAGGTAGCCCGGCAAAACGATATACTGAATGGGAAAGCCCATCAAAATACGGAGCATCGCAAGCCCCACACTCACGGAAACACCGATGGACATAGCACGATTCATCGATTTGACGGGAATGGCACCGTCGGTGACGCTTTCCACCTGATCGTTCAGCACCTGAATGGCAGGCTCCGCCTTCACGATAAAGTAACCGATGAGCATTCCCAAGGGCACCAGGATCCAGCGAATGCCGGAGGTAGCCAGCTCTTCGCCCAAATGGGCACCCACGGGGGAGAAGCCCACGTTTACTCCGCAAAGGAAGAGCACCAGTCCCACGTAGGTAAAGAGAATACCCATGGTGATCCTCAAAAGCTGACGCTTATGAAAACGGCGGGATACGACCTGAAAGAGAATAAACATCAATACGATGGGAAAAAGCGATACGGCAACCTCCTCCGCATAGCGCCCAAAGCCGAAGAAAAACTGGTTGGCAACGTCACGGGTGGTCTCCAGTTCCGGAATGGGAGTGGCCTCGTATTCCACCCCTGCAGGGCGGGATAAGATCCCCAGCACCATCACCGCAAGGATCGGGCCGATGCTGGAAAGGGCAACCAGACCGAAGGAGTCGCTGGCTGCGTCCTTATCCGCACGAACGGAGGAAAGACCCACGCCCAACGCCATAATAAAGGGAACGGTCATAGGCCCCGTGGTCACGCCGCCGGAGTCAAAGGCAACCGCCAAAAAATTATCGGGCACGAAGAAGGATACTCCGATCAGGCACATATACAAAACGATCAGAAGGGTGGAAAGCTCAATACGGTAGCGAATACGGATCACTGCAACCGCAAGGAAAACACCCACGCCCAAGGCCACCGTCAGGATCAGGACCCAGTTGAGAATGGCAGGCACCTGCTCTGCCAGCACCTGAAGGTCAGGCTCGGAAACGGTGATGATCACGCCCATCACAAAGCCGATAAAGGCCAAAAGAAAGGCGGATTTGGTTTTGGAAAGAGCAACGCCGATGCCCTCTCCGATGGGGGTCATAGCCATTTCGGCGCCCAGCTGGAAAAAGCCCATACCAACGATGAGCATAGCCGCACCGGTGAGAAACAGAGAGATACCGCCTAAATCCATAGGGATCAAGAGAATGCTGATCAAAAGCACGATACCGGTAATGGGAAGCACCGCCGAAACGGATTCCATGATTTTTTCCCGCAATTTGGGGTTCATTTTCGAACTCATCTCTCTCCTCCTTTCCCACTGGTTTTATAATATCGGTTCACTTTTTCAATTGTAACATATTCTTATCTTTTTTTCAAGGGCAAAAAAACGGTGACCCTCTACAGATCACCGTTTTTTCTTTAGTTTCTTTCCTTGGTCTCACGCTGGATCTTTTCCAGAAATGCATCAAGGGTCATGGTTTCCGTTGCCAAAGTATCGCGGTTACGAACGGATACGGTGCCGTCCTCCACTTCCTTGCCGCCTAAGATCAGCATATAGGGCACGCGGTCTACCGCCTGTGCCTCGCGGATCTTGTAGCCGATCTTTTCGTTGCGGTCATCCAGCTCGCAGCGGATACCGGCATCGCGAATGGCCTTATAGACCTTTTCGGAATATTCCATGCTCTTTTCGGATACGGGGAGCACCTTCACCTGCACCGGAGCCAGCCAAGCGGGGAACTTACCTGCAAAGTGCTCGGTGAGAATACCGATAAAGCGCTCGATGGAGCCGAAGCATACTCTGTGGATCATAATGGGCTTCTTCTTAGCGCCGGTCTCATCCACGTATTCAAGTCCGAAGTTAATGGGCATCTGGAAGTCCAGCTGAATGGTGCCGCACTGCCAGCTTCTTCCGAGGCTATCTTCCAGGTGGAAGTCGATCTTGGGGCCGTAGAAGGCGCCGTCGCCCTCGTTGATGATATAGTCAAGACCCAGCTTCTCAAGGGCGCCCTTGAGGCCTTCGGTGGCGGCTTCCCAGTCCTCGTCGCTGCCCATAGAGTTTTCGGGGCGGGTGGAAAGCTCAATGAAATACTTGAAGCCAAACTTGGTGTACACCTCGTTGATCAAGTGCACAACGCCCATGATCTCATCGGTGATCTGATCGGGGCGCATAAAGATGTGGGCATCGTCCTGAGTAAAGCAACGCACGCGGAACAGACCGTGCAGAGCGCCGCGGAGCTCGTGGCGGTGTACCAGACCCAATTCACCCATACGGATGGGAAGATCGCGGTAGGAGTGGGGCGTGGAGCGATACACCATAACGCCGCCGGGACAGTTCATAGGCTTGATGCAATAGGTCTCTTCATCAATGGTGGTGGAATACATATTATCCTTGTAATGATCCCAGTGACCGCTGGTTTCCCAAAGTGCGCGGTTCATAATGAGAGGGGTTGCCACCTCCACGTAGTGATCGCGGTAGTGAATGTCTCTCCAGTAATCGATGAGCGCATTCTTCAGCGCGGTACCACGGGGCAGGAAGAAGGGGAAGCCGGGTCCCTCCTCACAGATCATAAACAGACCCATTTCCTTGCCGATCCGGCGATGGTCGCGCTTTTCAGCCTCTTCCATCAGTTTCAGATATTCATCCATTTCATCCTGCGTGCGGAAGGCGATACCGTTGATACGGGTGAGCATCTTATTGTTCTTATCGTTCTTCCAGTATGCACCGGACTGCTGGGTGATCTTGAAGGCCTTCAGTGCTTTGGTATACGTCAGGTGGGGACCGACGCACATATCGATGTATTCGCCCTGCTGATAAAAACTGATGGGGGCGGATTCATCCAGATCGCCGATGTGCTCCACCTTATATTTTTCCTGTCTTTCCTCCATAAGCGCCACCGCTTCTTCTCTTGGAAGAATAAAGGGCTTGATGGGAAGGTTTTCCTTCACGATCTTTCTCATTTCGGTTTCAATGCGCACCAGATCCTCATCAGTCAGTTTGGTTTCGCCCAGATCTACGTCGTAGAAAAAGCCCTTTTCCGTTGCGGGGCCAAAGGCAAAGTCAGCGTGGGGATACAGGCGTTTGATGGCCTGTGCACAAACGTGTGCCGCGGTGTGGCGGATGACGTGCAGTTCTTCCTCGGGGGTCAAATCGTCGCGAACGGCGCCGTCGTTGCAGATCACTTTCATTTTCATATCCTCCTTTTGGTTCGGGGCAAAAAAATAACACCCCGGAAAGCTCAATTTGCTTTCGGGGTGAGAAAATCCCACGGTTCCACCCGAATTCAGACTTTAAGTCTGCCCTTCGTTTTCCCTGTTTCGCGGGGCGCGCCGCCATTTCCTGCGGAACTTTACAAGGCCGGTACAAAAAGATGACCGAACGGCGGCTTTCACCTTGCCCGCCTCTCTGAAGAACGGTTTTTTCCTTTTGCTTGTTCCTATCTGTTATTATACCGCCTTTTTTCTCCCTTGTCAATCCCCTCTTTTCCTTTACAAACGTGCCCTCCTTGTGGTAAAATATAAAAAACCAACATATTTTATATAGACCACCGAAGAAAGGAACGCATATGGAAAGGATCATCGAATATATCAAAATTCTGTTTTTGGGCATCGTGGAGGGTATTACGGAATGGCTCCCCATCTCCAGTACCGGCCATATGCTTCTGGTTGATGAATTTTTAAAATTCAACGAGAGCTACTCCTTCAAGGAGCTGTTTTTCGTGGTGATCCAGTTGGGTGCCATTTGTGCGGTGGTGCTCCTCTTCTGGAATAAAATGTTCCCCTTCCGCACAGGCGAAGCGGCAAAAAAAGAGGGGGTCATTCGCAGTGACGTATTTTCCCTCTGGTTTAAAACCGTGGTTGCCTGTATTCCCGGCGCGGTGGTGACTCTGCTCTTTGACGACTGGATCGACGAGCACCTGCACACACCCACGGTCATTGCCCTGGCTCTGATCTTTTACGGCGTTGCCTTCCTATTCGTGGAAAAGTGGAACGCCAAGCGCTCCGCCCGCAGAGGCACCCTTTCGGATATCACCTACAAGGACGCCCTTCTCATCGGCACCTTTCAGGTGCTCTCCATTATCCCCGGCACCTCCCGTTCCGGCTCCACCATCATCGGTGCCCTGATCCTTGGCATCGGTAGAGTGCCCGCAGCGGAATTCACCTTCTTTCTTGCAGTTCCCGTTATGCTGGGGTATTCCCTCTTAAAGCTCCTGAAATTCGGTCTGGCCCTGACGGTCAATCAATGGATCCTTCTTGCCATCGGCTGTATCAGCGCCTTTCTCACCTCTCTCTTCGTGATCCGCTTTTTAATGGACTACGTGAAGAAGCATTCCTTCGCCGCCTTCGGCTGGTACCGCATCCTCTTGGGTGCCGTGGTTCTTCTTTACTTTCTGATCTTCTGAACAGCGCGAAAAAACGCTCCTCTCGGAGCGTTTTTTTCGTTCCTTTTTACAGATAGGTATTCATCACGTTTTTGGCAGAAACACCCTTGTTGCGGAGGCTATCCACCACCTCGGGCTCCAGCGCTTCGATCTCCGTGATCTCCCCCTTCAGGTATCTCTCCACCTCCCGCTTTGCGTATCCGATGCGGGAAATGGCGGCAGCGTAAGCGTTGCCCAGCTTTTCCCAGCCGTGGGTCTTGCATTCCTCGTGCCACAGCCTCTCGTGCAACTCAAAGAGAGCCTCAAAATCCTTTTTCATAGCAGGGAGGGTCTCTGCCGCAAAGGTCTGCAGCCACGCACGGTCACCCTTCTTATAGCGATCCCGGAAGGAAATATGAAGCTTTGCCTTGGCAAGAGCACAGCGGAACAAAACCTTATAAAATTCGCAATAAGGGGCATCGGGGTATTTTTCAAATACCGTCAGCGCCTGCTGAAAACACTCTGCGTATTTGGGAAGGTCGTAATTGTAGCAGAGCAGGTTGATCAGAGGGTCGCTCCACAAGATGGCTTTGCCGATACAGTCACCGGGTTCTTTGCAATAGAAATCGCTGATGGCCTCGCACATTTCACCGCAAAGACCCGTAACAAAGCCTGCGACCTCATCAATTTCTTCTTTAGTTACGTCAATTCCCTGCCAGCAGTATTCCGAATACACACCAAGGCAAGGCAGAGCCTGAATATGGTTGATGTCGCCATACGCCCAGGCGGCGGCGAATACCTCCTTGACCCCACCCTTGATACATTCCTGAAGGGCAGGTGAGGCGGTATTATAGGTATGCCGGAAGTTGGGTGCCTGCCCGCGCCAGGTCCAGATGCCCCCCGCAAAGACAGTCTTTCGGTTAAAGGTCTTATGAACCTCAATATTGTGAGCGTAAAACTCGTTTTTCTTAGTATAGTATTCCCAAAAGACCATATCAGCCTCAGGCATGGAATCAATGGCGTATTGGGGGATCTCCGCGTCAAGGGCAAAGGCCTTTCCCGTTTTCCCCGCCAGAGAAAAATACATATCGCTCCACATCATGGGGTGAAAATCGTATTTTCCGCAGATCTCCACCACCCTTGTAATGTGCTCGTTGAAGATCTCAAAACGATCACGGAAGCCGTCTCTTCTCAGAGATGCACCCAACCCCAGCCCGCGGGTCTCGTCACAACCGATGTGAATGCGGCGGGATCGGAAAGCCTTGCGGCAGGTAGCAACGCAGGCGTCGATCAATTCGTAGGTCTTCGCTTCCCCGTGCAGGAGCACCGTATCGTTTTCGCTGATGGCGGCGTTGGCCTTGTAGCGCAAAAACTGCTTTAAATGACCAAAGGTCTGAATGCAGGGAATGATCTCGATCCCAAGATCGGCGGCGTAGTCGTCCAGTTCCCGGAGTTCACTTAAGGTATAGCGCCCTCTCTGGTAGCCAAAGAGGGGGTAGCCCTCTACCTCGTAGGTATCCTCGGTATAGAGCATCAGCATATTCATTCCGAACAGCGCCATATAATTCAGGTATTTTTTGACACCCGCAGGCTTCGTAACGGAGCCGAAGGACATATCCAGCATCACGCCGCAAACGTCGAAATTTGCCGTTTGCTTAACTCGGATCTCCTTCTTTCCTTCCGAAATTCCCTTGGCAAGAAGCATATAAGCACGCGCCAACGCCGGCTTCGTCGCACCGCCCACCTTGGCGGAGCTGCCGTCGTAAAGGACGGTGCACCCTTCACTCGGTACTTCCTCGATCTCAAAATCAAACCTCACCTGAAGCATTTGGGAGGCAAGCTCTCTGATGTTCATATTCTCTCCTTTCGGATCGTTTTTTTCATTATAGCAACAGCGCAGGCTTAAATCAATGCCAAAATCAGCACAAACAATATCAAAATCGGCACAAAAAACAAAAGCGCTCACTTGAGCGCTTTTATTCTATAAAAAGAAGAATTTGGCTACCACCGTCATCACCACCAAAAATATCACGTTGATCGCGGTAAACAAAGCCAGGTACCCTTTGCTGTGACCGGGGTAAAGAATGCGGTATTCGCTGAAGGTGATCAGGCTGGCCAATGACGAAATAAGAGTGCCGGTGCCACCGATGTTTACACCCAGAAGCAGGGCGTGGTAGTCCTCTGTAAAGCGAGAGAGCAAAATGGCGGAGGGAACGTTACTGATCACCTGACATGAAAGGATGGAGACCAGAAGGGTATCCTTCTCCAAAAGCCCGGAGAAAAATGCGTTCACCGCCTCCATACGGGAAAGGTTTCCCGCAAAGATAAAGAAGAAAAAGAAGGTGCCCAAAAGGGCGTAATCCACCGAAAGGAGCGCTTCCCGATCCATAACGAAGATCACCGCAGGGATCAAAACAAGCCCCAAAAGCCAAGGGATCAGGCGGAACACGATAAGGAGAGATAGAACGAATAGCACCAGATATACCGCCGTTCGGCTTGCATTGAGCCTTTCCTCAAAGGAATCGCGAATGGAAAGCTTTTCCCCCTTTACGAACATACAAAAGAGGAACAGGAGCCCCACCGCCAAGAGAAAGGGCGGCAGCATAATTTTACAAAATTCCCCTGTTGGAATGTGAAAATAGGAATACAGATACAGATTCTGCGGATTGCCGAAGGGGGTAAGAAGCCCGCCTAAATTGGCGGAAACGTTCTGCAGAATGAAAAGATAGGCCATATACTTTTCCTTACCTGTAACGGAAAGAGCAAAATATCCAAGGGGCAAAAAGGTAATGAGGGCCATATCGTTGGCAATGAGCATAGAGCCGATAAAGGTGATCATCACCAGCACCACGAACAAAGACCGCAGATTTCCCGAAAAACGGACGATGCGCCTTGCCAGAATGGTAAAAAACTTAATATTCCGCAATGCGCAGACCACCGCCAGCGTCAGAAACAGGCAGACCAGCGTCTTCCAGTCAAAATAAGACAAATATTCCCCGTCAGGCGGAATAAAAAAGCACGTTACCAGTGCCGCCAGCGCCGCCACGCAGAACACAACGTGATGTTTGATAAATCGAAAAAGCAGCATACGATCCTCCCAAAATTTGCAACCGCTCTATCTTACACCAAACTCCGCCGCAAATCAACCCCCTTACTTTCTTTTTTGGAAAAAAGAAAGTAAGCAAAGAAAAAACTATACCTCTGGCGATCTCTTAAAGAAACATAAAACCATAGCAAAGAAAATGCCTCCCTACGAGGCACTCAAGGGAAACCCGAAGTCGTTTACTTGACGTAAATAATTGAGGGTTTCTCCGAAGAGTAACGAAGTAGGAAGGCATTTTATCGAGCAGGGCTGCGAAGCAAAATCGAGCGAGGCGAGACAGGCAATCCAAGGGTGAATGAGTTTACTCGACGCAAATGATTGCGCCCCCGCGTGAAGCCTAACGAAGCCGCAGCCGATTTTGAGAAGCAGAAATTAGTACATGCCGCCGCCTGCTGCAGCCGCTGCCGCTTGAGCTGCCATAGCAGCCTGAGCATCCTCTTTCTTCTCAGCTACCAGCACTTCGGTGGTAAGAACCATAGAAGCAACGCTGGAAGCATTGGCAAGAGCGGAACGGGTTACCTTGGTAGGATCGATGATACCTGCCTCGTACATATCCACGTACTGCTCGGTATAAGCGTTGAAGCCGTAGGCAAGGCGCTGGGAGGAAAGGATCTTATCGATGATCACGCTTCCTTCAAAGCCTGCGTTGGCTACGATCTGACGTGCGGGCTCTTCCAGAGCGCGGAGCACGATCTCCACACCGATCTTCTCTTCCCCTTCCAGGGTCTCGGCAAGAGCCTTCACTGCGGGAATCACGTTGAGAAGGGCAACACCGCCGCCGGGCACGATGCCCTCTTCCACTGCGGCGCGGGTTGCGTTCAGTGCGTCTTCAATGCGAAGCTTCTTATCCTTCATTTCGGCTTCGGTTGCGGCACCAACCTTGATCACGGCAACGCCGCCTGCAAGCTTGGCAAGTCTTTCCTGAAGCTTTTCACGGTCGAAATCACTGGTGGTGGTCTCAATACCGGAACGGATGGAAGCAATGCGATCACGGATGGCATCAGGGCTGCCCTGACCGCCAACGATGATGGTGTTTTCCTTGGTGATCTTCACCTGCTTGGCGCGACCCAGCATATCGAAGGTGGTCTCCTTCAGTTCAAGGCCCAGATCGGAGGATACCACGGTACCGCCGGTGAGAATGGCGATATCCTGCAGCATATCCTTTCTTCTGTCACCAAAGCCGGGTGCCTTTACGGCGGCGCAAACGAAGGTGCCGCGGAGCTTGTTCACCAGAAGGGTGGAAAGGGCTTCGCCCTCTACGTCCTCTGCGATGATGACCAGCTTTTTGCCGGACTGCATCACCTGCTCCAGAAGGGGCAGGATCTCCTGAATATTGGATATCTTTTTATCGGTAATGAGAAGGATGGCATCGTCAAAGACAGCCTCCATCTTATCGGTATCGGTAACCATATAGGGGGAGAGGTAACCGCGGTCAAACTGCATACCCTCTACCACTTCGCAGTAGGTTTCGGCAGATTTGCTTTCTTCCACGGTGATAACGCCGTCGGAGGTAACCTTATCCATTGCATCGGCAATGAGAGTGCCAACCAGCTCGTCGCCACCGGAGATAGTGCCGACTCTGACGATGTCTTCCTTGCCGGAAACAGGCTTGGAATTTTTCTGCAGCTCTGCAATGGCAAGATCCACTGCCTTGGAGATGCCCTTCTTGATCACCATGGGGTTTGCACCTGCGGTCACGTTCTTCATACCCTCGCGTACGAAGGCCTGAGCCAGAACGGTAGCAGTGGTGGTACCGTCACCTGCGGCGTCGTTGGTCTTAACGGCAACCTGACGGATCAGCTGTGCGCCCATATTTTCAAAGGGATCGGAAAGCTCGATCTCCTTTGCAATGGTAACACCGTCGTTGGTGATGAGGGGTGCGCCGAATTTCTTATCCAACACTACGTTTCTGCCCTTGGGGCCGATGGTAGCCTTGACCGCATTTGCCAGCTGGTCAATGCCGTTCATCAATTTATTTCTGGCGTCAATGCCGTAGATCATATCTTTTGCCATAGTTTTTTGCCTCCTTACTCTACAACGGCGAGAATATCGCCAACTTTGACGATTACGTATTCAGTGCCCTGATATTTTACTTCGGTACCGGAATACTTGCTGGTGATGACCTTGTCACCCACCTTTACGTTCATTTCCACAAGGTTTCCGTCTACCATACCGCCGGGGCCGACGGCAATTACTTCAGCCACCTCGGGCTTTTCTTTTGCGGAGCCGGCAAGGATAATGCCGGATGAGGTGGTCTCTTCCGCTTCCACCATTTTCAGAACGACTCTGTCGCTTAAGGGTTTCAACATTTTTGGTTCCTCCTTTTGTTTGATTTTAGCACTCTCTTCGTCAGAGTGCTAAACCTTGTTATTATTATAGTCCATCCACCGCAAATTTCAAGCAGTTGGCACTATTGTTAACATTTTTTTCACATTTTGCCAAATTCAAAGAGAAATGGTATCGTTTTCCCTTCGATCCAAAAGCCCGGAGCGGGCAATGGCACCGAAGAGCTTGGCTTTGATATCAGGGTTTTCCCGTGCCAGCGTCTTCAGGAGGGTTTTCACGTCCTCCCGTGAGGTATGCCGATCGGCGGGGCAGCCGGAGGGGCAAACGGGCATTGGGTTTTTGTTGGCAAAATACACCAGTTCCTTTTCTTCGGCGTAAATAAAGGGGCGGATCACCGTAACGCCCGTTTTATCAAGCCTTGTGACGGGCAGGAATGTATCGATCCTTCCTGCATAAAACAGATTGAGCAGAAAGGTATCGATCAGATCGTCGCGGTGGTGGGCAAGGGCAAGCTTTTCACAGCCCATTTCCAGAATGCTCTCGCACAAAGAGGCCCTTTTCATTTTGGAGCAAAGGGAGCAGGGATTCTTTTCTTTTCGCACGTCAAATACGATCTTGCCGATCTCGGTCTTCACCACACGGTATTCCACTCCCAGCTCCTGAAGATAGCGGGCAATGGGCTCGTAGTCCGCATCGGGAAAGCCTAAATCAATGGTAACGGCCTTCACCGTAAAATGCTTGGGGTGAAAACTGGATAGGTGCGCCAGTGCCGTGACCAGCGCCAGAGAATCCTTACCGCCGGAAACGCCGACGGCAATACTCTCCCCCTCATTCACCATAGAAAAATCATCGATCCCCTTCCGGGTGATGCTCATCAGTTTCTGTATGGTCATGATCTTCTCCTTGCGTGGAATTTTCCGTTTCGCACTCTTTACCTTCCTCATCAACGGGTGCAGGGGGTAAGGGCTTTTCCGGGAAGAGCTTTCCTCCCTTTCTCTCCCACACCCAAAGAGCGGCCAAAAGCAGAAGGGAGCCCACGGAGATCCAAAGCCCCTTTTCATAGCCCAAGGGAGAGTAGGAAAGGCGGATCCGGTGCTCACCCTCCTCCAAAAATACCCCAATAAAGGTGCCTGCAAAGGGAGTGATCTCTTCTTTTTTACCATCCACAAAAAGCTCCCAGGAGCCTTCCTTTTCTGCGGGAATGGAGGTGTAGAGATAGCCTGCCGTTTTGGCGTTCACCTTGGCTTCAAGACCTGCATCCTCCATAGAGAGGATCTCCATTTTTTCATCCTGCAAAAGGGCAAGCCCCTCCTCCCAAAGCTCGGTATTCATAGAAAGAACGTCGTAGGAGGCGGTGCCGGAGATCTCGCTGTTTCCTTCCCCGTTGATAACGGTACGCAGGTGGAAGATCTCACCTTTTGAAAAATAGCCTGCGGAATACAGATTGGGGTAATCCTCAATGCAATGCCAGGAGTTGTTCACCTGCATATAATTGGCCATGGGCACGTCGGCATACACGCAGATCAGCCCGTCTTCGGGGGCAGTATAGGTAAAGCGAAGCACGCGGCCCGTATCCTCCCCTTCGGGGATAGCCTCGCCCACGAAATCAAAACTTTCCTCCTCCGTTCTGGTAGCGGTAAGGTTGGTATGATTTTCGTCAGTGGAATAGATGGGCGAAAACAGATCCCCCTCCAGCCCCGTAATGGCGGAAAACAGCGCGTTCTGCCGCTGATAAGGGCGCAGGTTCGAATCAAACTGAAAATCGGCACCCCGGGCGTCGATCATAAAGCCAAGACCGGAAAAAGCCGTATCCTCATAAAGGGCACAAGTGGAATCATTGGAGGAAGCGGAAATACAGCGCAGGCCGGGGTCGGAAAGGTACCCTTCCTTGGTGATCAGGTATTTGACCCCCAAAAGAGTGTTGGAAAGGGGTGTTCCGTGAACGTAAACGAAGCGGTTGCTTCCGGGATCAGCAGGCATTCCCAGCCCCAAAAGAAAGGCGGAAACGTCGCGGTTGGCGGAAGAAGAAAACTGTGAGATCCCATTATAGTCGTAGAAGCAGGAGTCGTTCAGGCTTCGCCATTCGGTGGTCTCAAGGCGATAGAAGGCCTCGCCGTCCTTCTCTTTTTTCTCGGCCTCGTCCACAAGTGCGGTGATCTCTTCACCGATCTTCAGGTCGTAATACTCCCCGTAGCTGGTGGTGCCCACGGCACGGGTACCCATCCAGGCGGCGGCACCGATCTCAACCAGAATGATGGCGCATACGAAAAAGGAAAGAATGCGGCGGGGTATGAGATTTCCGGTATAAAAGGCGCAAAGGATCACGCCAACGGCAAACACCGCAACGGTGGCCAGTATGCTCCCGGTTTCGTAATACCCGAAAGCGCAAAAGGCGATGAGCACCGCAAACAAAAGCATTCCCACCGCATCGATCCAGTCAAATGCGCCAATGGCCTTTTTGTAATAGTGGTACGCCATCACCACGATGACAAAAGCGAATATAAAGGCAAAGCGGTAAGGAATCATATTGGTGTAATGGAAGCCGTGCCAAATATAATTGAGCACACTGAAATTCATGGAAAACACCAAAAAGACCAAAAGGAAAAACGCCGCCAGCTTCTCACGGAAGCCAATGCGCTTAGCCCAAAGGAAGGCAAAGGCAAACAGAACCAAAAGGCCCGTGGTGGCAAGGTTGGGCAAGCCCTCGATCACAGAGGGGGCGTGGAAGGAAGCAAGGGGCGTTACCAGATCGCGGATGGATTCGTAAAAGGAAACGTACATTCCCACTGCATCCTGCGTAGAAGCGGTATTTAACAGTCCGAAAAAGGCAGGAAGCAAAAGCACCGCCGAGACCCCGGCACCCAAAACGGTGGTCAGAAGCAGGCGAAAGCCCTTGCGCAGAAAATCGGAAAAACGGACCCGGTCCAAAAAGCACAGAATGAAAAAGGCAATGGCCACGAACATACAGCTCATATAGCCGATATAATAATTGGAAAAGAGGCTCAAGGCCACCATAGCCACGTACAGACTGCTTTTCCCCTCGCGGAACAGCACGATCAGAGCAAGGCAAAGCAAGGGAAACAGCGCCACGGTATCCAGCCACATATTGTTCCAGTAATAGCCTAAAATATAGCCGGAGAGTGCGTAGCCCAAAGAAAAGAAGGAAATGGACCAGCCGGGGTTTTTTACCGTTTTCTTTAAAAACAGAGCGCAAAACAGCCCCGCAAGTCCGATCCTGACGGGGGTAAAGAGCATAAAGAGAAGGCGAAACTCTCTGACGGGAACCAGATACAAAAGCAGATTAAAGGGGCTGGAGCCGTAATAGGAGAGCATCGAGAGAAAATTGGTACCCATTCCCATAGACCAATCGTAAAGAAGGCCGGTGCCCTCGTGGAAATGATCCCAAAGCTTTAAAACGAAGGGATAATACTGGTGCCAACCGTCGTAATTGATGATCTGCTCGTTCCCGAAGGGATAGACCCCCTGGAAAGCAAGACAAAGGGTAAAAATGCAGAAAGGTAAAAGAAAGGAGAGCAATAAGGGCAAGGGACCTCCCCGGTGCGCTTCCAGCCAAAGGGTCAATTTTCCCTTGGGGCGGCAGGGCTTTTCCTCGGACGGTTCCAAAGCCGCTTCCGTCGGTGCCTCCTCACAGACCGCGTCGGGCGCAGGAAGCACTTGCTCTTCCACGTTCATTTCTTCCATTCGTTTCCTCCTTTCAGATAAGAAAAAGGAGGGTTACGCCTCCTTTTCCATGGTTTTCAATTCTTTTATTCCGCAGTAAGCGGTGCTTCGGCTTCGCAAACTTCACAAAAGGGGCGAAGCCATTGCTGCGGGCGCCGCGGTCACGGGTGCCTCAAGGGTTTGGGTGACCTCCAGCGTTTCGGGCTGATTTTCCTTTTGCATTTCGATCTTATCCATAACGTCACCCATCAGGCTTTCCGCAGCACGGATCAAAAAGAACGCCACCACGGAGAAAATGACAAGCGCCAAGATCAAAGTCAGTAAATAATCACGAATGGAACGCTTCAAAAAGCCTTCCTCCTTTTCTGTTTTCTGCCATTAGTATAGACCATTTATCCCGTATTTGCAAGTTTTTTTTGAAATAACGGTAAAATTAAGATCTCTTTCGGTATAAGATCACACCGAAATCAAGCTGCGTAGTGATCTCCTCCAGCGCTTCCAGCTTTTTCATATCCTCTCGCCCGGTCTTGTGAGCGTAAGGGGTCATACCGAACAAAGCGGCGATCTCCTCTTTTGTCTGTAGGCAGATCTCCCCCTGAAGGCGGTGCTCGCCAAGGATCTCGAAGCCCGCTCCAATGGTAGCGGCGGCCACGTTTTTGGTTGGGTTTTCGTAAACGGCACGTTTCAGCTGGTACAAATGGTTCTCCATAGGAACTGCGCGGATGAGAATGCCGCCCGGCCGAAGAACACGCAAGAATTCCTCTTCCGAATAGGGGGCAAACAAAGAAAGGATCACGTCCACCGAACGATCCCCCATAGGGATATGAAAGGTACTGGCAACGAAAAAACGTCCCTTTTTCTCCATACGGGTGGCGGTGAGACGCGCCGCATCCTTTGCAATATCAAAAGCGTATACCTCGGGGCTTTTCCCTGCCTGCTCCAGAGCTCGGGAAACGAAGCGGGTATAATACCCCTCGCCGCAGCCGGCATCCAACAAAACGCCCCCCACAGGCAGGTGGTGCACCGCTTCTTCCGCTATTTTTTTTGCTAAAAATTCGTAATGCCCCGCATCCAAAAAGAGGCGGCGGGCACGGAGCATCTCCCCGTTGTCCCCGTGGCCTTTGCCGGAAGGGTCGTTCAGAAGATTCAAATACCCCTGCCTCGCCCGATCGAAGCTATGCCCGGCGGGACAAAGCGCCCGTTTTTCTTCCGGCAGCAAAGGCTTTGAGCAAATGGGACAGATCAGCATTCTTCTTTGTATTCCTTGCCCAAACGCACGTACGTTTCGGCGTTTTTCAAAATACCCTCTGCGCCGGCTTCATCAATTTGGCGCACGATCTTTGCGGGAACGCCTACGCAAAGGGAATGATCGGGGATCTCAGCCCCTTCCTTCACCAGCGCCCCTGCCGCAATGATACAGCCCTTTCCGATCACGGCACCGTTGAGCACCACCGCGCCCATACCGATCATAGTACCGTCACCCACCGTGCATCCATGAACCACGGCGTTGTGACCGACGGTTACGTTTTTGCCCAGTATAACGGGGCGATTGTGATCCGTATGGAGGGTGGCGTTATCCTGCACGTTGGTGTTCTCCCCCACGGTAATGCTTCCTTCATCACCCCGAAGAACGGCACCGTACCAGATATTGGCATTCTCCTTCAGCACCACGTCACCGATCACAACGGCGTTTTCTGCCAAAAAAACGCTTTCGGCAATTTCGGGGCTCTTGTTTTTGTAACTGCGAATCATATGTGTTTCCTCTCTTGTAAATGATGAAGGAAGCGGCAGGGTTGCCGCTTCCTTCTTAAATATTGATCTGTATTTGGCAACGCTTCTTATGAAACGAAAATACACTTTTTCGCCATTCGGTCAACGTGCGCCACCAGCTCTTTATCCTTTTTGGCGATCCCCGCAAGAATTGCGCGCCGCTTCTCGCACGGCATGGGAAGCCTGTGCACGTCCTGCCCGAAAAAGTCTACAAAGCCGCACCTCACCAATCGATACAGGCGACGGCGGGAAAAAAAGTGCTCGAAGCTTTGCAGATTCACCTGAAACAAACACCCCATCTCCCTCAGCGTCAATAACAACTCCGGATCCTTCATAAGGTAGGGATAGCGATCGATATGCGCCAGCACGGGGGTGATACCGTAATCCTCCGTCAAGCGATAGAGGTTCCGTTCCATTGCTTTGGAAAAGCACTCAAGGCCGTCAAGCTCCACCAGCATAAAGGCCGTCCCCTCGTAGCAAAGGGACCCAAGGTCTTCGTAGTTGAAAAGCGTGTCGTTAAGATACACCTCCGCGCCAAGGGAAAAGGTAAAGCTCTCAGCTTCCGAAAGGGTTTTGAGTTCCTCATACGCCCGTTCGCGTCGTTTTAAAAAGCTACGCAAATCCTTTAAATGCGGGTAATAATGAGGCGTAAGTGCAAGATGCGTGATCCCTTGGGTAGAAAGCGCCGCCAGCGCCTTTGCCGTAACCTGAAGATCAGGAGCCCCGTCGTCAATACCCGCAAGCACGTGGGAGTGAAGGTCGGTTTTCAATTACGCTTCCTCTTTCGGTTCCTCTTCTGTTTTTTCCGTTTGTTCAGACACGTCTTCCTGCGGTGCGGGAGCAGCCTGCTCCTGCGCAGAGGATGAAGCCGTACCGTAAGAGCCGTAGCGGTCATAACGACCGTAACGACCGTAACGACCGTAACGACCGTAACCGTATTTCTTTTCGATCTGGGCACCGTTAGCAACTACACCCAGGATCTTGCCACCCACCAGATTGATCTGACCGATGGCATTTTGCAATTCTTTTCTCGCCGTGTAGTTGGGACGGGCAATCATCACCACGCCGTCAACGTAGGGCATCAGCGTAAGGGCATCGGAAACGATATTAACGGGAGGCGTATCCAAAATGATAAAATTATAATCCGCCTTCAGCTTCTCCAGAAGCTCTGCCAACTCTTCACTTGCCACCAACTCCGAAGGGTTGGGAGAAATGGTGCCGGCGCAAAGAACGTCAAGACCTTTGAATACTTCTTTATGGATCACTTCCTCCAAAGAATTGAATCCGCTGAGAACGTTGGTAAGACCGGGGGTATTGGAAAGCTTCACCAAGCGGTGAACGTGGGGTCTTCTCAGATCCACGTCGATCAAAAGCACTTTCTTGTTGCTTCTGGCAATGGAGAAGGCAACGTTGGAGGCAGTGGTGGTTTTTCCTTCGCCCTGTACGGAGCTTGTAAACATAATCGTTTTACAGCCCTTCTTTGCAAGGGAAAACATAAGATTGGTACGAATGGTACGGTATGCTTCCTTGGCGGTAAACAAGAGATTGTTATTCGCTTTCTTGTCTTGATTGATGGTATTCATGCTCTGTGCCCTCCCTTCTTTTCGCCGGATTCAAAATCGGGCACCACACCGAATACGGGCAAACCGAAAAATTCGGTGATCTCCTCAGGGGTGCGAATGCGATTGTCGGTAATCTCGCGGATCACAACCAAAGCGACGGCCAGAACCAGCCCCGCAAGGAACCCGATCACCGAATTACGAAGCACGTAGGGCCCGGAGGGAGCGGTGGGCATCACCGGGTAGCTGAGCACCTCAAGTGCCCCTACGTTTTCAAAATTCTGAATCTGCTTGGGCGCCATTTCCGAAATGGATCTGGCAACGTTGTAGGAAAGAGCAGGATCCGGCGTTTTCACCACCACGAAGAAGGAAGAGGTATCTTCAACGATGGAAGAAAAATTAATACAGGCAGCAATGTCCTTGGGGGTCAAGGAAGCATCGACCTTATCCTTCAGATCCTTGGCCACCATTTCGTAGAACTCGTTAACGTTGAGAAATTCTACGTACTGAGGGACTACGTCACGATAGTAGTTGGCCATCATATAGTCAGACTTGTTCTCGCTGGTACCGCTGGCGTAAAACTTCACCTGCGAGGTATACGTGGGTTTCACAAAATACTTGGTAAAAACGAAGGTACCGGCGCCGAACAAAACGGCAAGGATCAGAATAAAGACAAGGCCCTTCATGATCCAATCCATAAGATTCTTAAACGTAATTTCCACTTTTTTATTCCCTTCTTAAAGAAATCTGTTTGATGGTTTGCCGTATTATATACCGGCACAGCGGCAGTTGATCTCCTGCATCTGACTTATTTTTTTCATCATATCAAGAGCAAGGGCAAGCTGGCTTCTGCCACGCTCCAGATTATGCTTCGGATGATGAATCTTGAAATACTTATCCCCGTTGACGTAATCCTCCAAAAAACGAGCCGCCAATTCAAAGGTCATGGTAACGGCGCCGATGGCAAGGCTCTCCAATTCCGTTTGAGAGCAGAAATCACGGCAGGCGGAAATAAAGCCGGAGGCAAAGGCCTCGTAAAGCATCAGATTCAAGCCCACCTTGGAGGTATCGGGCTCATCCTCCACTGCAAAGTTGGCAGAAAACCGGATGGCATCGCCGAAATCGTAGGCGCAAAGACCGGGGGTAACGGTATCAAGATCAATAACGCAAACGGCCTCGCCCGTATCCTGATCAATGAGGATGTTGTTGTATTTGGTATCGTTGTGGGTAACGCGCAAAGGAAGGATGCCCTCTTCACGCTGTCGCTCTAGCTGGGACCAGACGTGCTCGTGCTCCCGAAGGATCCGCAACTCCTCCTCCACTTCGCATCTTCTTCCCACAGGGTCGCGCTCACAGGTGGCAAAGAAGTTTTTCATTCTCACGGGGGTGTTATGGAAGTTGGGCATAGTATCCTGCAGCTCTTCCATAGGAAAATCGCAAAGCTGCTTCTGGAACAGACCGAAGGATCTGCCTGCATTTTTCAGAACGTCGGGATCCTCCGCCTGATCATAGGTGATGGTGTTGGGAATGTAGTAATAGGCGCGCCAGAAGTTTTCGGCATCCTCGAAATAATAGTTGGTACCGTCTTCCCGCTTCAAGAATTCCAGCACCTTGCCTTGGGGGTCCTCCCCCTCGGCAATGAGCTTCTTTCGGATATGACCGGTAACCTTGTCAATATTCTCCATAATCCCCACAGGGTTGGGAAACACGTACGTATTAATGCGCTGAAGCACGTAGCTTGCCGCTTTCCCCTGAGAACGGACGTCCACCTTAAAGGTAGAATTGATGTGACCGCTTTGGAAGGTTTCGATGCGAAAGGAATCAAATTCTACACCAAATCGCTTCAATACGTCGGCAATACGCTTACCGTCGTAGTTGTATGTTATTTTCATCGTTCATTCTTTCTGATGTTCGGTATCAGATGTATTTGTGTCACCGAAGGGAGTCTGAAAAGCAATGCTCGCAAACTGCCACGGTAACACTTACTACATTATATCACATCAGAAGAGAAAATCAAGTGGTTTTTCCAAAGTAGCCAAAATATGTTCAATAAATAAGAAAAAACTGTTCAAAAAAAAGAATTTCGGAAAACTATGTCGAAAAACGCCTTTCTTACGCCTTCGCCACGCTTTGGATACCGAATCAATAAAGAGAGAGGATCTTGCCGGTCTCAATGAGACCCTCGTCCATAGTCTTGGTCATAGAGAGCGCTTCTTCAATATCCAGATCGATCACCGATTCACCGCGCATGGCAACGACCCTGCCGGAGATCCCCGCAGCCAAAAGCTCCGTGGCTTTGGCTCCAAAGAGAGATGCGGCAACGCGATCGCGCACCGTGGGACTGCCGCCTCTTTGCTGATGACCCAGAATGGTGGTGGTGGTTTTGACCCCCGTTTTCTGCTGGATCTGCTCAGCCAGCTCAAGAGTTCCGCCCACGCCCTCGGCATTGATGATGATATAGTGATGCTTTCCCGCGTTGCGGCAGGAAAGAATGGGCTTGATCACGTCTTCATCCACGTCAAAATGCTTCTCAGGCACAATGCACGCTTCCGCGCCGCCCGCAATGCCGCAATTGATGGCGATGTAGCCTGCATTTCTGCCCATAACCTCCACCACGCTGCAACGCTCGTGGGAGGAGGCGGTGTCCTTAATACGGTCAATGGCTTCCTTCACCGTGTTCATAGCGGTGTCGTAGCCGATGGTGTAATCACTGCAACCGATATCGTTGTCAATGGTAGCGGGGATCCCGATCACGGGCAGACCCAAACGGTGCAGATCTCTCGCCCCTCTGAAAGAGCCGTCGCCGCCGATGACCACCAGCGCATCCAAGCGGAAAATCTCCGCCATTCCCTTGGCACGGGCTACGCCCTCGGGGGTGGAAAATTCCTTACTGCGGGCGGTGAGCAAAACCGTACCGCCGCGGTTGATAATATTGGAAACCGAATGATTGTTCATCTGATTGATCTCGCCGTCCAAAAGGCCCTCGTAGCCACGGCGGATCCCGTAAACCTCAAGACCGTGGTAAAGCCCGGAGCGGACCACGGCACGAATGGCGGCATTCATACCCGGGGCATCACCGCCGGAAGTGAGAACACCGATACGTTTGATTTTACTGTCTGCCATAGTTTACCCTCCGTTTAATGTTTCAATACACGTAATCATTCAATACACGCAATCAGTATAATAGATTTTCATAGGTTTGGCAAGAGAAAAAACGTGTTAAATCACATTTTTTTGTTCAAAAACAGGATTTCTCTCAGCCAGCTTTCAAACCAAGCCTCGTCGGGCGTTTCGCTATTTTCCAGAAAGAAGGATGCATTCGCCCGTCCGCCGGGCATGGTCATTACGATCTGCGCCGCTTTCTCCTGCCGGCGCATTTCCAGTCCGATTCCACTCATACGGCACAGTGCGATCACCGAAAACAGAGGCGCAAGCCCCATAGCCGCGGAAAAGCAGGAAAAGTCCCCGTCAGCCTGAAACAAGCTTGCCATAGCGGAAAAGATGTTTTCCTCATCGGAAAAAGCGAAAGAAAGGCGAAGCACCTTACCTTCAAGCTCTGCCGAAACGAACGGGGTAAAAACCTCATCCGTCAAAAGAGCAGGCACCGGATACCGTTCAAGATCCGGCTGTGTTTTTTCCATCACTTTCACCTCTCCCTCCTTTTTTCCCCTTATTCTATCACATTCCGCAGAGTTTTTGGGGAAAAAGATTTTTCATTAAATTTTCGAAAAAGATTTCCTTTTTGGAAAAAGTGTGTTATATTGTAAAGATGATGGGGTTTTGTACCCTCTTATGCTCCGACCGTAAAAAACGGAGTGAATACCGAACGGAAAGGAATTCCAACGCACTATGTCTCATTACACCGAAACCATTGATCTCGTGACTCTGCCCGTCATTGCCCTGCGGGGTCTCGTGGTCTTTCCCGGAATTGATACCAGCTTTGAGGTTGCCCGTCGGCAGACCGTCCGCGCCACGGAAATGGCTTTAAAGGAAGACGGGCTGGTCTTTCTGGTTACCCAAAAGGATGCGCAGGAGGAAACCCCCGAGCCCTCCGCCCTTTACAAGGTGGGTGTCATCTCACGCATCAAGCAGTCCATCAAACTGCCCGATAAAAGTTACCGCATTATTACCGAGGGGATCTGCCGCGGCGAGACCCAAAACGTATTCCGCCGCACGGACGGTGCTCTCACCGCCGACATCATAAAAAAAGAGATCTCCTCCCCTCAGGGCATCTACGCCGATGCCTACCGCAGATCCATTCTTCACAGCGTAGAGGAGCTCTCCGTCTACCTCTCCAAGCTCTCCCCCGACGTGACCGCAGGTCTCCAGAGCATTGAAGACCCCGCCTTTCTTGCGGATTTCGTAGGTGCCAATCTCCTACGCCGCACGGAGGATAAGATGGAGGTACTTTCGGAGTTCGACCCCGAAAAGCGCGCCATCTGCGTAATGGATCTTCTCTCCAGAGAATGTGAAGTGGCGAAAATGGAGGAAAAGATCTCCCGTAAGGTGCACCACCATCTGGAGGAACAGCAAAGGGAGAATCTGCTTCGGGAACAGCTCCGTGCCATTCAGACCGAGCTTTCCGGCTCCGAGGGTGCCTTCGGCGACGCGGACGACGAGGACGTGATGGGCCGCATTCAAAGCGCCTCTCTTCCCGAGGATATTCGGGAAAAGCTTCTGGCTCAGGGCAAAAAGCTCCGCCAGATGCCCTTCGGCTCCGCCGAATCCGCGCTGATCCGCAATTACATCGAAACCTGCCTTGAGATCCCGTGGCTCACCACCACCGAGGATACCGTTGACGTAAAAAAAGCCCGCACCGTTCTGGATCGGGATCACGACGGGTTGGAAAAGGTCAAGGAAAGGATCCTGGAGATTCTCTCCGCAGGGGTACTGCGGGGCAAGGTACAAGGGCAGATTTTGTGTCTGGTCGGTGCCCCCGGTGTGGGTAAGACCAGCATTGCCTCCTCCATTGCCTGCGCCCTGAACCGCAAATACGTTCGGGTATCCTTGGGCGGCGTCCGCGACGAGGCCGATATCCGCGGCCACAGAAAGACCTACATCGGCGCTATGCCCGGTAGGATCATCACCGCCCTGACTCAGGCAGGCGCTATGAATCCTCTGATCTGTCTGGATGAGATCGACAAGCTCACCCGTGATTCCCACGGGGATCCCTCCTCCGCCCTTCTGGAGGTGCTGGACTCCGCACAGAACCACGCTTTCCGCGATCACTTCGTGGAGCTGCCCGTGGATCTTTCCGCCTGTATGTTCCTTGCCACCGCCAACGATACCTCCACCATCCCCCCCGCACTTCTTGACCGTATGGAGGTCATTCATCTGAAGGGCTATACCGAAAGTGAAAAATGCGCCATTGCCAAGCATCACCTGATCCCCAAACAGGAAAAGGAGCACGGCATCAAAAAAGGTCAACTTCGCATCAGCCAAGGCGCACTGCGCGCCATCATCCGTTCTTACACCCGTGAGCAGGGGGTGAGAAAGCTGGAGCGGGAAATTGCGCGGATTTGCAGAAAGACCGCCAAATTCATTTTGGAAGGAAGCGAGAGCGTTTCCGTTACCGAAAAGAACCTGAAGGAGTTCTTGGGCAAAGAAAAGATCCTGCCTGAAACCAAAAATCTCCCCGATCGCGTGGGCGTGGTCAACGGCCTTGCTTGGACTATGAGCGGCGGCGAGATGCTGGAGGTAGAGGCACTCTGCCTCCCCGGCTCGGGCAAACTGGAGCTCACCGGCTCCTTGGGTGATGTAATGAAGGAATCCGCCAAGGCGGCCATTTCTCTCATTCGCTCCAAGAGCGAAGCCCTCTCCCTGAAGGACCCCGAATTTTATAAAAACGCCGACCTTCACATTCACTTTCCCGAGGGTGCCATCCCCAAGGACGGGCCCAGCGCAGGCGTCACCGTGGTCACCTGCCTTGCCTCTCTCCTTTCCGATATCCCCGTGCGGGGCGACGTTGCCATGACCGGCGAGATCACCCTTCACGGCAAGGTTCTTGCCATCGGCGGGCTTCGCGAAAAAGCAGGTGCCGCCCTGCGAGCAGGGATCCGCACCGTATGTATCCCCGCAGATAACAAAAAAGATCTGGAGGAAGTGGACCCCAAGGCGTTGGAGACCATTGAATTTATCCCCTGCCGCACGGTGGACGACGTTTTGAAGGTGGCTTTGAGACAGTCATGAATAAAAACAATATCAACTTAAAAATTTCCGCAGGCAGGCGGGATCAGCTCCTGCGTGACGGCCGTTGTCAGATTGCCTTTTCCGGCAGAAGTAACGTAGGGAAAAGCTCCGCTCTCAACCGCCTGATGGGAAGAAAGAAGCTGGCGCGGGTCTCCTCCTCTCCGGGAAAGACCATTACCGTCAATTTCTTCGATCTGGACGGCGCCTGCTATCTGGTGGATCTTCCCGGCTACGGCTTTGCCCGTCGGAGCGAGGCAGAAAAAAGGATCTGGAGCCAACTGACCGATTCCTATTTTCAGGATCACCGGGATCTGGCACTGGTCCTTCAGCTGGTGGATCTGAAAACGGGCCCCAGCCGTGACGACGAAATGATGATCTCCTTTTTGCAGGAGGTGGGTATCCCCTTCGTCATCGTTGCCACAAAGCTTGACAAGCTGAATAAAACCAATCAGGCGAAGAATTTAAAGGAGCTGGAGGAGCAAATGTTCCCCGTTCCCGTCTATCCCTTTTCCTCTCAAACGGGGGATGGGGTGGAAAGCGTCTGGAGCCTGATCGAAAAGACCGTTTCGGTCTGGAACGAACAAAAATAGATCCCGTATGCTTTTTCTCTTTCGGGCCATACTATAGGGAGAAAACGCTGATCGGGGGTATTTATGAGGATCGCCATCCACGAGCCCTTTCCCATTTTGGAGGGACTTTTGAAGCACCTGCTTTCTCAAAGCAAAACTGCCGCCCCCACCTTCGTGGAAGCGGCAAAATACGGAGAAGACTACGACCTCTTCCTCTCGGACCGAAGCTGGCTTCCCGGGGATGAGGAGGTGCGAGCCCGTCTGTATCTGGTACCGGAAGAGGCCCTTTCCCCTTGTCGGGAGGTCTCGGGCACCGTGCTCATCGGCGGTATGAACGGAGCCGACGCCGTGACCCTTTCCAGCATTGGGGAGGAAAGGGCTCTGCTCTGCCTTCAGCAGGAGATCCTTATTTGCGGCAAATGGGTCTCCCCCTTTGAAAAGCCCATTGTCTTCAACCGCCGCTACAACCTTTATAAAAACCTTGCGGCAGGCTTTGCCTGCACCCTTGCAGAGATCTTACGGGGAGAGGAGGGGTCGCTATGACCGTTTTCTTGGAGCTTGACGAAGCACTGGATATGATCGCACCGTGGACGGACGGGGAAAAATCTCCCCCAAAACGCCCCGATGCCGCCGCGCGCACCCTGTTTTTCGGGGAAGAAGCGGGAAGATTCCGCGATACCCGCCTGACCCTGATCCTGCGAAGCGGTGAAGAAGAAGTACATATCAGCGGCAACGCCCACGGCGTTCACCCCGGAAGTGATCTTTGTCCCTATACGGTAGAGGAAGAGCTCCTGGTGGACCGTATGTGCGATTTTCCCCGCTACCGTGAACGGTGCCTTTTGCGGGCACAGTTTCTCACCCTGGCGCTGATCAACACCAAGGGCTTGGAGCGTGCCAAGATCCGCCTTTGCGTATTTGGTGAAGGCCGTATGGAAATGGAGGAACAGCTTTGGGAGAAGGAAGCTCTCTCTCACAGCCTTTCCCCTCACATCCGCGCCCTTTTGCCCATCACCTGCCTCTGGGAAAAGCCCGAAATTAAGATCACCTTTCCATACCGTTCCCTGCGGGAGGGTCAAAAGGAGCTGATCCACGCCGCGTGGGATGCCATCACCTCCTCCACCCGCCTTTACGCCTGCGCCCCCACGGGCATCGGAAAAACCCTGGCGGTGCTGTATCCCGCCTTGCGCGCCCTATCTCAGGGCAAGTGCCGACGGGTGTTTTACGCCTCCCCAAAAAACACGCTGAAGATGCAAGCGGCGGCGGCTGTAGAAAGTCTGCAAGAGGTCCGCGGTCTGCGCACTCTGGTTATGGGCGCAAGAGGTTCCCTCTGCCCCGAAAAGGAGGAGGAATGCCGCAGGGAGGAATGTCCCTATTTTCAGAATTTTTCCGCAAAGCTCCCCGAGGCTCTGCGCTATCTCACCGGTTTTTCCTGCATCACCCCCAAGGAATTGGAAGCGGCGGCACGAAGCTTTCATCTCTGCCCCTTCCGCTTGGCCAAGCAGATCGGAAAATTCTGTCAGGTCATCATCGGTGATTATAACCACGTTTTCGATCCCGCCCGTTCCGTTTTCCCCCCGGAAAAGGACGCCGTGCTTCTCATTGACGAAGCACACAACCTGCCCGCCAGGATCCGGGAAAACTTTACCGAAACCTTGAGCCCGCGGGATCTGGATCCTTTTTTCCGCGATCCCACGCCCCCTTCCCAGATGCTGCGAGAGCATTTTGCAAACCTGGCCGCTCATTTTGCCCGCATTGATCAAAGGCGCAGCGAAACCAAGGAATACTTCTCCTTTGAAATGCCCCGGCAAGTGATCGAGGCGGCAGGGGAGCTTTTGCCCAAGGTCACCTTTGCCCTTCACGGAGGCTTCGGCGTGCCTTCTGAAGAAACGGAAAAGAATCTTTGGGCGCTGTATCGGAAGTTGAAAAAATTCATCGGGCTTTCGGTTGCGAAAAAGGGCAGCTTTGCCACGGTCTATCCCCTTGACGGGGGATGCCGCATTTATCTTGTTGATCCCAAGGAGATCATTGAAGACGGAGTAGCGCACTGGCGTTCCGCCCTCTTCTTCTCCGCTACCCTCTTGCCCAAGGAATATTACTTCGAGCTTTTGGCAGGCAGAGATGAGGATGCCTTTTTGGAGCTTACCTCTCCCTTCCCCCAAGATAATCTCTTTGTGGGGATCTGCCACGTGGACGTATCCCACAGCCAGCGATTTGCCACTGCGCCCAAGATCTGCAGTATCATTCACAGCGCCGTTTCCGCAAGGCCGGGCAACTATATGGTCTTTCTCCCTTCCTTTGAATACCTGAATCTGGTTTCTCAGGAATACAAGCACCGCCACTTCCAGCACCGCGTTCTGGTGCAGGAGCGAGTGATGACCGCCAAAAAACGCCGTGATTTTCTTAAATGCTTTGAGGAAAACCGCAAGGGCACCCTCATCGGCTTCTGCGTAATGGGCGGCATCTTCTCCGAAGGGGTGGATCTCAAGGGAGATTCCCTTTGCGGAGAGATCATCGTGGGCACGGGCTTTCCGCCCCCCAGCCCCGAGTCTCAGGCGGAATCCGCCTTTTATTACGAAAAAGAAATGGACGGAAAAAGCTTCGCCTATACCCTGCCCGGCTGGAGCCGCGTGCTTCAGGCAGCAGGCAGAGTGATTCGTGACGAGGAGGACAGAGGCTTTCTGATCCTTTGCGACGCCCGCTACCAAGGGGAAGATATGCGTCAGCTTTTCCCCGAAAACTGGGATCACGCCGTGGTTCTGGAGCGGGAAGCGGTCCTGCGGGAAAGACTGCAGGAATTTTGGAAATAAGACCGTTGGGCAAGGCCCAATCAAAAAAGGAGGCTAAAGCATGTTCGGACAAAAACGGAATGGATCCCAACCCCGCGAGTTCTTTTTGGGCGACCTGGAAGCGCAGGATTCGGCGCAAGTCCGTTCTGCCGAGGCTGAAGAAAAGAAAGCGCCCCAAAAGGAAAAGCCCCGTTTTGACGCCAAGAAATTTCTTTCCGAAAAAACGGAGCAAGGCAAAACCTTTCTTTCCGAAAAAACGGAGCAGGGAAAGTCTGCCCTTTCCCGTGCAAAGGATTCTGCCTTGAAGGCAAAAGAGGAATGGAGCACCGCGGCAAAGGAAAAAGCGGATGAAATGCGCACCAACCTTCAGCGCCACCGCGAAGAAACCGCACGCGCCAGAGAAGAAGAAAAGAAAAAGGAAGAACAGAGAAAAAAAGAAGAACTGCGCTTCAAAGCACAGCAAAAGGCAAAAAAGGAAGCCCAAAAGGCGAAAAAAGAAGCAGAAAAGAGCCCTGCTCCCACGGAAGCACCCACCCCCAAAACAGCACCTGAAAAGGCGTCGGAGTGGCAGGTTGAATTTCTGAACGAGCCAAAAAAAGCTCCTACAGGGAAGAATCTTCCCCAAAAGGAGATCACCCCCCCGGTAAACCAGAGCGTTGACCTTTCGGAAACCTCCTTAGCGGATTTTCTCCGTCAGGGGGGAAAAGCGGTGACCCCAAAAGTCCCTGTGGAAGAAGCATTACCCACACCCCAAAAAACGAAAAAAGAAGCCTCCGTCTTCAAAAAGAGAAAAAAAGCACAGGAGGAAGCGAAGAAGGAAGAAGCGTTCCTGAACGCAGAGGATACGGTAAAGGCCTCTCTTGACGGAATGTACGGCGTATACAGCGATCCGAAAAAAGCAAAAAAGAAGACCCTTTCCGCGCTGGATTACCTGCGCTACGGGATCCTCTTTATCTGTATCTTCGGTTTCTTTCTTGCGGGATATTTCGTTTTTGATAAGCTTTACGATTATTACCGTTCCTACGTAACCTATTCCCGACTTCAGCAAATGGTCACCCAAAAGGACTATTTTGCAGGGGAATACCTGAAAAAAGCAACGAGCAGCATCGAGACCCTGACCCCCGCCGAAGTGCTTGCGGGCAAAACGCCCCAGGGCAGTCAGGAGGGCAGTGCCTTTACCGAGGCGCAGGAGACCCTTGTGGGCAAGATCGGTCAACTGAAAAAGATCAACGCCGATACCACCGGCTGGATCACCATCAAGGGAACCGTGGTCAATTACCCCTTGGTCTGGTCCTCCAAGCGCAACTATTATCTGCACCGTGATTTTTACGGCAAGACCCTTTCCGGCGGCGCCATTTTTATGGATGAACGCAACGATCCGGATCTGACCAAAAACCGCAACACCGTTATCTACGGGCATAATATGTCAGACGGAAGTATGTTCGCCTCCATCCACGACTTCGCCAGTGCATCGGTGTTCTTCGGTTCCACCATCGAGATCGCCACGCAGGAAGGGATCTATGTATATACCCCCTTCTCCGTGCACCGCTCCAACGCCTTTGACAACTATTTCGAAACCAATTTTGTCTCCGACGATGACTTCATCAACTTCTGCGAGCAAATGGCCTTTCTTTCCATTTATGAAACGGATACCCGCTTCAACAAGAACAGCCAGATCATCACCTTATCCACCTGTATGGATAACGAGGTCTCCACAGAAGAGAGATTTGCCGTTCACGCCATTCTCACTCAGGTTATAAGGTGAGATCGATCGCCATACGGCTTTCACGAAGGGGCCCCATAAACGCACCCACCGCACGGTGGTCGGGGTGAACGATGTATTCTGCCAGCGCTTCGGGGGATTCAAAATCGGAAACGAGGATCAGATCGGCGTTGGCTTCGTTGATCCCGTCCGTTCCCACAAAGGTATGGCTTTCCAGGATCAGGTCGATTTTAGCGGGGAGGGCCTCCAGCATAGCACGGGTTGCAGCAACGTTTTCGGCACGGGTCTTCCCCTCTGCCTCCTCCTTGAATTTAAACAAAACGATGTGACGGATCATATTTTTTCTCCTTTTTCCTTTTTTTATTTATTATTTTAGCACAAAGTTTATACGCAGGCAACGCAAATATTGGAAAAATCATCTTCGTTTTTTGTGCAAATTTGACGAAAAGAAAGAATTTGTGCAAAAAAATGTTTCAAATCATTTTATTTTTATTAAAATGCTTGACATATTTTCCTTTCGGTGATATAATTCAGCATAGGTAGTAATCAAAAGAGGTATTCATGGCAGAAAAGAATGCAATCAGTCCTGACCTTCAGACCCGTGATCTCGGTGATCTGGCAGCTCTTGCCGCATGTGGGGATGAAGAAAGCTTTTCCCTTTTGGTCAGGGCCTTTCAACCCGTGATCTTCGCTATGGTTTCTTCCATTGAAGTGCCCCCCGCCGAGAAGGATGATCTTTCTCAGGAAGGCCTCATCGGTCTTTATAAGGCAGTGCGCCTCTTTGATCCCACCCTTTCATCCTTCGGCACCTTCGCAAGGCTTTGTATCCGTTCAGCCATTCTGGACGGGCTCAAGCGATATCGCAGAGTCAGCGGTGAAGAGTGTGAGCGTCTGGAGGAAACGGTTGCCGCCGCATCCAGCACCACGCCCGAGCGCATCGTTTTGGGGAAGGAAGCGCTGGATGAGCTTCTCCGCAAAATGGAGCACGCCCTCTCTCCCGATGAAAAGCGCATCTTCGTCCTCCGTCTGGAAGGCAACTGCGTATCGGAGATTGCAAGGCTTCTGGGGAAGGATAAAAAAAGCGTTGCAAATGCGCTTTTCCGTGCAAGAAAGAAGCTTTCTTGAGGTTTTTAATATCGTTTATATGCCCGTGTAGCTTAAAGAGAGCGTTTTGATCGGCAACGATCTAAAAGGGTGACGGTGCAAGTCCGTTCTGGGCAATTTTAGAAAAATGTAGAGGTATGGCAAATGTACGAAGACAAGACACTGGTATGCAAGGATTGTGGCAACGAATTTGTATTCACCGCAGGTGAACAAGAATTCTACGCTGAGAAAGGTTTCCAGAACGAACCCCAGAGATGCAAGCCCTGCAGAGACGCAAAGAAGAACGCTTCCAGACAGGCAAGAGAGTACTTCACTACTACTTGCGCTAACTGCGGCAAGGAAGCAAGAGTTCCCTTCCAGCCCACCAGCGATCGCCCCGTTTACTGCAGCGATTGCTTCGCAGCTATGAAGGAAAACGCATAATTTTACGATTATGGAAAAAAGACGCCCAACGGGGCGTCTTTTTTTATTTTCAGCAAACGGGGTTGCGCCAAGGGTGCAGGGGCTCCCCTGCCTTCCTGTGTCTTGCAAACACTGCGGCAATGCGACTGCTGCGCGCCGCTACGCTGTAATCCTTTATACGAAGAGTCCCCTTTACGGAAAACCTTGCAGAGGGGATCCGGCGCGGTCGCGGTGATACCGCACGCATGGCTCGGATCATTTCTTTTTTCGCGGCAACGCCCACCCGATAAGAGGAGCGAAGGCTGTAAAAGCTCGCCTCTGCCAATTCTTCGCGAGTCAGACCGAACACGTAGCGATAGCGGGCGTACCATTGCAGATCGAGATCGGAGATTTGAGCCACTGCCTTGGAAAGGCGCAGAGCGTATCGCCTGCAAAGGCGCTTTTTTCGTTCAATGGATGCCTTCAGCTTTTCATTTTCGCGGGTCAGCCCCTGCAGAATGGGAGAGCCTGCGGTGGAAAAGGCCTCCGCAAAGGCACCGGGCACCCGTCCCTCTAAGATCCGAAGGTTGCGGCTGTCCCGCTCCAGCATATATCGAATGAGGCTGTACCGATTGATATATTCATCAAAGGTCAAAACTGCTCCTCCTCATAGGCTCCGTCGGAAATGCAAGCGCACGCGGTGCGCGCCGCCAAAAGTTCCTCCCCAACGGTTTCCCCCAGCCAAACCAATTCCTCGGAGGTATCCGGCAGGATCTCCTCCAAGGCTTCTGCCGCTTCTGCTATTTTTTCCTTCGCCAAAGATAAGGCTTCTTCTTTTAAAATCATTTATATTTTCCTCCTTTTTCGTAATCTTCTTCCAAGCTCACCCGGATTATATCACGAAATTTCGTAATTGTCAATGCATTTTATGCATTTTCGTTCGCAATTCATATTCTTTTTGCGAACTAATTTTCGCATATTCTATTAAAAAGAAGTATGAAAAGCCCTTGCAAAATAAGCCCGGGTTTGATAGAATAAAGTGATTTAGAGCGTCTTGTTTTGATTGATATTATGTTTTCCTTTCGGAAGGAGATTGTTTATGACCATTGTCATTCCCGCCTATAAGCCGGACGAAAAGCTCATTGCCCTTCTGCACGACCTGAAAAAAAGCACCGATGCCCGTCTCCTGGTGGTCAACGACGGCTCCGGCGAAGCCTTCGAGCCCATCTTCGATCAGGTGCGCAGCCTTGATATCACCCTTCTGGTGCACCCCCAAAACAAGGGAAAGGGCGCAGCGATGAAAACTGCGTTCCAATACCTTTTAGAAGAAGGCCGCACGGATGAGGTGGTTTGCACCGCTGATGCCGACGGTCAGCACCTACCCAAGGATATTCTCCGCTGTCTGGAGGAGGCAAAGGCTCACCCCCGTGCTCTGGTTTTGGGCTCACGTGCCTTTCGGGGCGAGGTTCCCTTCAGAAGCCGCTTCGGCAACGCCGTCTCCCGCTTTACCTTTCATCTGTTAATGGGCAAGCGCATTTACGACACCCAAACGGGTCTACGTGCTTTTTCAGCCGCACTCTTACCCGAAATGCTCTCCGTACCCGGGGATCGCTACGAATATGAAATGCAGGTTCTCTGCAACGCCGCCAAAAAGAAGCTGGAGGTGCGCGAGGTGGAGATCGAAACCGTATATCTGGAAGAGAACAAATCCAGCCACTTCAACCCCCTGCGTGACGCAATGCGGGTCTACGGGCTTTTGCTCCGCAACGCCTTCGGAAGATTTTTCCAATTTCTTTCCTTTCTCTTTTCTTCCGGCTGTGCCTTCGTGGTGGATCTTGTGGCTTATCTTCTTCTGTTCCATCTGATCCTGGCCCCCTTCCTTCCCACGGAAAAGAGCCTTGAATTCGTTTCCCTTCTCATTGCGCGTATTCTCTCTTCCCTTGTCAATTATGCCATCAACCGCAAGGTGGTTTTCTCCAATCTGGAAAAACCCGTAAAAACCCTGACCCTTTACGGTATTCTCGCAGTGGTGACCTTCTTCGTTCACGAGCAGCTGAACGCCCTTTTTCTGATCGTTCTGAACTTCCCCGCCTTTTTGGCTTTGCTGTTGGCGCAGGTGATCTTTTTCCCCGTCAGCTTTTTCCTGCAAAAATGCGTAGTGTTCCGTAAAGAAAAACGGCAAAGCGACAAATGAAGCGTCGCCTGATTCTTTCCTTTACCGTTGACCTTTTGGTTTTGGGCATCGCCCTTTGCACCTTCGCTCTGTTTCATCACGTTTTGCCCCGCAGCATCGGCAATCTTTACGGCTCCTCCAATAAAACGGAAACCCCGGACTGGTCGGAAAAATTCCCGAATCGCTTCACCACCGACGGAAGCGTGATCACGGAAGACGGCTTCTATATGGATTCCGACGTAAACGTTACCGTAAAGCGCCACGAGGAGGGCGACGTTGTCTACTACGTTGCAGATTTTTATCTTCGCACCGTCACCGCTTTAAAAACCGCAATGGCGGGTGACACCTTCGCCACGGGCGTGGCGGATTCCACCCTGAATCTCTCCCGTGAGAAAAACGCGCTCCTTTCAGTCTCGGGGGATTATTTCGGCATTCGTCAGCGAGGCATCGTCATCCGCAACGGCGAGGTCTACCGAAAATCCAAAGCCCATCAAGTCTGTGTCCTGTATTACGACGGCACCATGGAAACCTATTCCTTCGCCTCCTTTGACGTAGAGCAGGCCATTGCAGGGGGTGCCTGGCAGGCGTGGGACTTCGGCCCTATGCTTTTGGATCACGACGGTCACGCCATCACGGAATTTGACACGGGCATTGCAGGCCCCAACCCGCGCATCGGCATCGGCTATTACGAGCCCGGGCACTACTGTCTGGTAGCCATTGACGGTCGGCAGGATTCCTCCCGCGGAATGAGCCTTGTTGAAATGGCAAAGCTTTTTGAAGATTTAGGGTGCAAGCGCGCCTATAATTTAGATGGCGGCCAAAGCGCCGTTATGACCTGGCAGGGGGAGATCTTCAATTCCCCCTGTAAGCCCGGGGGCAGAGACATCAGCGATATTATCTATATCGCCCCCAAAGAAACCGAAAAAGGAGAGAATCCATGAAAAAGATCGTTTCCTTTCTGCTGGGGCTTCTGCCTCATATCACGCTGATCTTAAGCCTGATGCTCCTGACCTTTTTCGTCATCGATCAGTTCAACGAAGCAATGGCTTTTTTGGATAACACCATAACCAAATGGCTTTTAGGTATCACGTCTTTGCTCACCGTCATTCTCTCGGTACTTGCCATTTTGCGGCAACCGAAACAATAATGTGAAGGAGGATCCTATGAAATTTCAGCACAAACTTTATCAACTGACCGTATGGCTCCTGGCGGTTGCCGCCGTAGCGGCCGTCGTTCTGCGCCTTTTTACCTACTGGACAGAGCTGGAAGGTGCCACGGGCTTCTTTGCGGGAAACGGCACCGCTTGTTTCATTTATAACGTTTTGGGCTTCGCAGTCTTCGCACTTTGCCTTCTTTTCTCTATGAATAAAGGCGGCTCGCTCTTGTCGGATACCCCCGCACAAGCGGAGGAAAATTCGGAAGACCGGCTTCTGGCACAAAGCGAAGAGGATTTTTTTGAAGAAATGAATCCTTCGGCACCCTCTGCGAAGGACCCCCTTCCTTTCTTTTCCGGCGCCGTTTCCACTTGGCAAGGCACCCTTTCCGCCTTTGCCACGTTTCTGCCCGGCTTCGGCTTTTTGGCTTATTCTCTGTCCTTTTTCGCCACGGGTCAGACCTCCGATCCCTACAATATGGTCTTCGCCCTGCTCTCTGCCCTTTCCGGTCTGTACTTTATCGTATTAGCCCGTAGCAATTCCGTAGAAAAGAGCCGTGGCAAAGCTTTCTTTGCCCTGATCCCCGCCCTTTGGTGCACCGTGCGTTTGGTGGTGGAATACCGCGATCTGGCACGCTTCGTGAACAAATCCCTTTACATCGGTCAGTTCCTTTTCGTGATCTCCGCCCTGCTCTTTTTCCTGTATCAGGCACAGCTTTTCTTGGGAGAAAAGCCCTTTGATCGCCCCAATTCCTACGCCTTTTCCGCGCTGGCGGTGGCGTTTTTCGGCATCACCTGCAGATTGCCCCAGCTCATTGCCGTATTCGGTGATAAGGCCGCGGTGGATCTGGTTGCCGCCTCTTCTCTGGTGATCGATCTGGCCATCACCCTGCTGGCTCTGATCAAAGCACGCACCGTCTGGCTCACCGCCCGGAAGTATCTCTGATCCTATGGACCAGACCATCTTTACCGCCAAGGGCTTCGAGGCACTGACCCCCCAGGAGCTTTACGAGATTTTAAAAGCCCGCTCTCAGGTCTTTATGCTGGAGCAGAACATTCGCTGTCTGGATATGGACGGAGAAGACTACAGAAGCCTTCACGTTTTCGCAAACGATGGAAAAAGCATCACCGCTTATCTCCGCGCCTTTCTTCTGCCTGAGGAAAACGCCGTGAAGATCGGCAGGGTGCTCACCGTAGATCGCAGAAAAGGAATGGGTCGCCGCCTGATAACGGAGGCGGAAGAGGCAATCAAAGCCGCCTTTCATACCCGCCGCATCGTGGTCGACGCCCAACTGCAGGCCGCCCCTTTTTATGAAAAATGCGGGTTTACCCCCATCTCTTCCACCTTTATGGAAGAGGGCGTGCCCCACGTGAAGATGGAGAAAATTTTACCCTGAAGGAATTTTTTCTCAAAAGATATTTTCAAACTCTATAAAATTCGTTTTTTTTACCATTTCTCTTTACAACGCGACAAATTTTGTTGTATAATGGGATGGTTAAGCAAAAAATAAGCAAAAATAGGAGATGAAACCATGGAAAAGAAAGTATTAGTTGAAACCTCCGCCCGCCACGTACACTTGACCCAAGAGCACATTGAAGCACTCTTCGGCAAGGGTTACCAGCTCACCCACAAGAAGGATCTGTCCCAGCCCGGTCAGTATGCTTGTGAAGAAAGAGTTGATATCACCGGTACCAAGGGCACCATCAAGAACGTAATCATCCTCGGACCTGCCCGTCCCGCATCTCAGGTAGAAGTTTCCGCTACCGATGCCAGAACGCTTGGTATCAAGGCTCCCATCCGTGAATCCGGTGACGTTGCCGGCTCCGGCGCTTGCACCGTTTCCGTCGGTGACAACAAGGTAGAACTGAACGAAGGCGTGATCGTGGCAAAGCGTCACATTCACATCACCCCCGAAGATGCCGCCGTTTTCGGCGTAAAGGATAAAGAGACCGTAAAGGTTCGCGTAGAAGGCGAAAGAGCCCTGATTTTCGATGAAGTGGTGATCCGTGTCAGCGAAAAGTTCGCAACCGCCATGCACATCGATACTGATGAATCCAACGCTGCCTGTGCCGCACCCGGCACCTTCGGCGTAGTGGTAGACTAAAGAGAAAGAAAGGAATTTTGAAAATGAGCATGTTCACCGAAGACGTAGAAAACATGTGCGTTGTGGCCAAAGGCCCCAAGCACGGCCCCGCTCCCATTCCCGAAGAAGGCAGATGGGTAAAGGCCTATGACGTGACCGATATTTCCGGTCTTTCCCACGGTATCGGTTGGTGCGCACCCCAACAGGGTATGTGCAAGCTGACCCTTAACGTTAAGAAGGGCATCATTGAAGAGGCTCTGGTTGAAACCAGCGGCTGCTCCGGTATGACCCACTCTGCCGCTATGGCAGCAGAGATCCTTCAGGGCAAAACCATCCTGGAAGCCCTGAACACCGACCTTGTGTGTGACGCCATCAACGTAGCAATGAGAGAGATCTTCCTCCAGTTGGTTTACGGCCGCACCCAGACCGCCTTCTCCGAAGACGGACTTCCCATCGGTTCCACCCTCGATGACCTCGGCAAGGGTCTGCGCAGCCAGGTTGGTACCATCTTCGCTACCAACGCAAAGGGCGTTCGTTACCTGGAAATGGCAGAGGGCTATATCCTCTCCCTGGGTCTTGATGAAGACAACGAGATCATCGGCTACAAGTTCGTTCACCTTGGCAAGATGATGGAAGCCATCCGTCACGGCAAGGATCCCAAAGAAGCATACGAAGCCAATGTAAAGAGCTACGGCAGATACGATTCCGCCGTGAAGTACATTGACCCCCGCGAAGAATAAGGAGGCATAACGATGGTTAAGTTTGAAGGTTACGAAAGAAGAATTGATAAGATCAACGAGTGCCTCAAGGAATACGGCATCGCTTCTCTGGAAGAAGCCCAGAAGATCTGTCTGGATCTGGGTGTCGACGTTGACGCACTGGTAAAGGGCGTACAGCCCATCGCATTTGAAAACGCTTCCTGGGCATACACCCTGGGCGCTGCCGTTGCAGTGAAGAAGGGCGTTAAATCCGCTGCCGAAGCTGCTGAAGCAATCGGTATCGGTCTGCAGGCATTCTGCATTCACGGCTCCGTTGCCGAGACCCGTAACGTAGGTCTGGGCCACGGTAATCTGGCTGCTATGCTCCTCCGCGAAGAGACCAAGTGCTTCTGCTTCCTGGCAGGCCACGAATCCTTCGCCGCTGCTGAAGGCGCGATCGGCATTGCAAAGACCGCCAACAAGGTTCGTAAGGAGCCCCTCCAGATCATCCTCAACGGTCTGGGTAAAGACGCTGCCCACATCATCTCCAGAATCAACGGCTTCACCTACGTGCAGACCGAGTTTGATTTCACCGAGAACAAGCTGAACGTTATTAAGTCCAAGGCTTATTCCGACGGCGAAAGAGCCAAGGTTCGTTGCTACGGCTCCAACGACGTTTTGGAAGGCGTTGCCATTATGCAGCACGAGTCCGTTGACGTTTCCATCACCGGTAACTCCACCAACCCCACCCGCTTCCAGCACCCCGTTGCAGGCACCTATAAGAAGTGGGCCATCGAAAACGGCAAGAAGTACTTCTCCGTTGCTTCCGGCGGCGGTACCGGCCGTACCCTGCACCCCGATAATATGGCTGCAGGCCCCGCTTCCTACGGTATGACCGATACTATGGGTCGTATGCACGGCGATGCTCAGTTTGCAGGCTCCTCCTCCGTTCCCGCTCACGTGGAAATGATGGGCCTCATCGGCGCAGGTAACAACCCCATGGTTGGTATGACCGTAGCCGTAGCCGTAGAAATCTCTATGGCTCTCAACAAGTAAGATTGTTTTTCATAAGAAGGTAGTCCACAGGCTACCTTCTTTTTTTGCAAGTAAGATCGATCTTATATAGAAAAAGAACTGCTCAGCCGAGCAGTTCTTTTTTGCGTATTTGGTTGTATTTGGGGCTCTGCCCATTCCCCGCAAGGTGCTTTTTGAAAAAAGCCCTTGCCCCCCAAAAAACTTTGGCGATTGAAAAGCTTTTGAGTGGAATTCTTCTTTTCCTTTATCCGTTGGCTTTTTCCAGATAATATTCTACCAGATAAGGCTCCTCTTCAACAGGCTGAATGCGATACAGCGCAAGGCTGCCGGGGGTCAGGTGACCCTTCAGCTTTTTGGTTTCTGCATAAACCATCCGCTCCAAGCCGTCCTCTTCACTGACCCGATAAACACGGGAGGGGGTCTTGAGCTTCAGGCAGAAATGATGTTCCAGTCGGTAGTCGCGGTTCAGCACCATAAGATACTTGTGACCGTAGGCATCGGTCAACTCGGAGATGGAAAGCCGATTGGGAAGCTGGCCCTCTAAAAGCTCGCTGTCTTCCATGGTGGAAAGGCCTTTTTCCCAATGCTCCTTGTATTTTTCGGTATCGGGCTGCAAACTCTCGTCGTGGATCACTCGCAGGCAATCCAATGCCATCAGGGTGTTACCCAGCTTTGCCGTTTCTTCATTCAATTTCTTTTGCTCTTCAAAATGAACGCCCTTACCGCCCGTTGCAGGATCTACAAAGCCGTCAAATTCCACGTAAGCGGAAATTCCCTTAGCGCCGTAAAGAAGAGCGGCGTTGGCCATCATACGGGAGGCGGCGAAGGTATAGCGGTCAAAGCTGGGCTTATAGAAGAGCTGATGCCCCTGATAATAAAACCACAAGGGAGCCCCAATTCGCTTGGCAGCGCTATAGGCAATGCTCATATAAACCCAGAAGTTGCAACGGTCCAATTGATCGACGGCGCAAAGCTCCTGACCGATATTGCCAAAGGGGTAGATATCAAAGGAAAGCTGTGCAGGAGAAACCTCGTCAGCAAGAGGATCAATGTAGCTTGGCTTCGCGGCGGCTACGGTATAAGGCAGAAGATGGGGGCATTCCCTCTCCATCACCTCAATGAGCTTTGCCGTTACCTTCCGCTGATCCTCGTTGGTGGGCTCGTCATACACGTAGTAGCCTGCAATGCAGTTCCACATCTTGGTATCACGAATGACTCCTTCCAGATCCTCCTTTTCGTGGAACACCTTTTTGGAAAAGCCCATACCGCCGAAGCGACCGAGGTTCTGATAGATCACCTTGGCTCCGATCTGCTCTGCCGTTCTTAAAACCGTCTCTCCCACCTCGGGACTGGCCCAAAGAGTCTCCTGAAGATTAAAGCCTGCAGTTAAAGCGGTCTCCACACCGCGGCGGGTCCTTTCAAGGCTTATTTCATCCTTCACGTCCAAGCCCAACGGCCCGGGGCTGGATACGGCGATCACCATATTATCCTGCTTCCAGGTTCTTTTCGGGTTCCCGATGGGGTAGCGGGCAAACATTTTTCTCTCCATTGCCAAATCTCCTTCAAGCATTTTTTCAATTATAGCAAACGCGGCAAAAAAAGGCAACAAAACAGAAATGTTTCGAAAACTTTTCGCATTTTGCGGCGTATTGAAATGCCGCAGGAGCTGTGCTATAATGAAAACATTGACTGAATTGAAACGAGGTGCCCCTATGAATTGCAAAACGGTTCAAACCATCCTTTCCGATACGGCCTACGTCCGAACGGCAGGCTCCGGGGAAGAGGTGCGGTGCTCCGCTTACCTTGCTTCTCTTTGTGAAAAAATAGGGCTGAAGCCCCAAACGGAAGCCTTCCCCGTTCCTGCCTATGAAACGGAGCTTGCCACCCTCACCGTTGACAACTCTCCTATCTCCTGCAAGGGGATCTGGGGCGCAGGCTCGGGAAGCATCGCGGCGCCTTTGGCCTATCTGCCGGGAACGGATGCCCCCACCAAGAGGATCTGCAAGGGCAAGATCGTGCTTCTGGATCGGGGCGTCGGAAAGGAACTGCATCAAGAGCTGGTCTCTTGCGGTGCGGCGGGCTTTATCACCTACAACGGTAATTTAAATTATACCGATCAGGACGTGGATCAAAGAGAAATGCGCTTCCGCACGGAAAAGCCCCTGCTCCCTGCCGTAAATATCAACGCAAAGGATGCCTTTTCCCTTTTGAAAAAGCAGGGGAAAACCGCGGAAATCCACCTGAAGCAAAAAGAAAGCACAGCCCTTTCCCACAACGTGATCGTGGATATAGAGGGGGAAACGGATGAGACCCTTTTGATCTGCGCCCACTATGATTCCACCTCCCTTTCCAAGGGAGCTTTCGATAATATGTCAGGGTGCATCGGCCTTCTGTATCTTGCAGAATACTTTGCCTCAAGACCCCATAAAAGAAAGATCCGCCTTTTGTTCTGCGGAAGCGAGGAACGGGGGCTTTTAGGCTCGCGGCACTATTGCCGAATGCACAAGGACGAGCTTAAGAAGACCGTTCTCAATATCAATCTGGATATGATGGGCTGTGCCATGGGCTCCTTTGCGGCCATCAACTGCATCAACGAGGAAATGACGGATCTTCTCACCTCGTTTTTGAAAAAGCGCCGCTTCGCCGCAGACCTTCGCTACGACATTCGCTCCAGCGATTCCAATTCCTTTTTGGCCTGCGGCGTGCCCGCCGTTTCCTTTGCCCGCTATTCCCCCGCCGGTATGATCCCCATTCATACCCGCTACGATACCGCCGAGACCGTTTCCCCCAAACGCCTCCTTGGGGATATGAAGATCGTGGCCGCCTTTGCAGAGCTCTTTGCCAATGCCCATCCTCTGCCCATTTCCCTTGCAATCTCGGAAAAGATCCAAACGTCCGTGGAAGACTATATGAAGCGGCAAGCACCTTTGATCAATGAAATCTGATCGAAAAAAGAGAACGGAAAATCCGTTCTCTTTTTTCGTTATTCGTACTGTTTTACCTCAATGCTTTCTCCGTTTAAGGTAACGAGCAAATTTCCGTCCCCAAGATAATAGGGGGTGCTCACCTTTTGGCAAAGCTCCACCGTTTCCGGGGTGGATCTCTCACGGGTAACGGTAAACACCGTAACGGAGGGAGCGGCGGCACGGATCAGATCCACGGGGTAATTTTTTTCCCCGTGATGGGTGAGCTTCAACACGTCACAGCAAAATTCCTCTTCCCCGTGGTAGCGGATCATAGCCCCCAGCATCTGATCGGTGGCTCTTTGATCCCCCGTGATCAAAACCGTCTGCTTCCCCTTGCGGAATTTAACCCAAAGGGAGTTTCCGTTGAGGGCACCGTTGATCCAGCCCTGCTCCGGATTTGCGGCATAATGGGGGTTGTGGGGGTTACTGCTTCTTTGAAGGTATCCGAAGCCTTCATCCTCACTTTCCCGATCCTCAGACCAGTCAAAGGGCGCGGTATAAAGATCCAAAAGCACGTCTCCCTCGCTCGGGCAGATGGGGTGCTTCGTTCCGAAGGGAATGCGGATCACGTCTCTTGCAACGTGGTGATATTCTTCCAGAAGGGGCAGAAGAGCCTCCAGCTTATCCTCGTATTCCGTCAGCTTCCCCAACTGATTGGGGCCGGGCTTGGAGCGATAAGAGCGCGTGGGGGCAAAAAGCTCCTGCACGCAGAAGCGCGGGTCGGAAAAGATTTGAGGGAGTATCCCCATATGATCCGGGTGGGGGTGAGATACGATCACGTGCACCTCCAACCTTGCGCTTTTTCGGTCCACCGTTTCAGGAGCAAAGGAGAGCCATTTTTCCCGCAGCTGAATCAGATATTGCAGCATTTCAAGGTCAACGGCCAAGCCGCCGTCAATGAGGTAGACCTGCCCGTCAAAAACCGCGGCAAAGCCATCGGATTTCTTTTTGACCATCTTTTTAAAATAGACGGAAAGCCGCCCGTCACGGGGTGCAAAATCGTTTACGCAAACGTAATCCCTTTTCATTTCAAGGCTCCTTTTTGCTTTTGTGGCTTCATCATACCACATCCCCACCCTTTTATCAAGAGAAAAGCCTTTTTTCTCAGCAAAAAAGCGCTTTTTTTCACAAGATCCATTGCATTTTCCATATATTTGCGACACAATGTAGTATCTGTTTATATACCCATTTTAAAAAATAGATCTCATTGGCATCAAGATCGCCAAAACCAATGCAACGATTTTTTTCATCGTTTTCCTCCTTGATAAATTTTTTACTGATTACCAGTATAAAGAACACAAAAACGACGGTCAATAAAATGCCGGATACTCATTCATATTTTCAACTTTTGGTGCAAAAAAATGAACTCCCTTTCGGAAGTTCATTTTTTGTCATATCAACGTTATACCAGCGCACCGGAATAAGCGGTAACGATGGCACCGGTGGAAAGCTGCGCGCGGATCTCAATGGTGTGCCCGCCCTTTTGAACGTAGGGTGCAAGATAGGTTGCAGGGAGCGTAGCTTTGCCCATCCCAACTTGCTTGGTAAAGTGATTGCTCATACGCTTGGTATAGGCAGCAATCTCCTTCCCCTCGGCATCACGGATCACGGTGAAGACGTCGGAAATGGAGTAGTTGGCGGTCAGAGTGGCCTTTGTCAATGCCTCAGGGGTGATGGAAGCATCGGTATAATCCAGAGAAGCAGCTCCATCCTCCACGGGGTCGGTGCCCAAAAATTCCTTAAAGGTGTGGGGCACGTAGCCGTCTTTAAAGAGCTCGGCAAAGGTAAAGGCGCGACCGTCGTTACCGCGGATCAGGTATTCCGTTCCGTCGGAGGTGGTGCGGCGATGATGCTCACCGGTGTTGTAAAGGCCCTGCTCAGCCTGCATCACGTAGCTCTTTTCACCGTCGATGGTGCCGTCCTCATTGCGAACTACAACGGGCTTATCGATGGCCATTCTTACGTGGCCGTTGCTGGAGTAGCAATCGGCGGGAAGGGTCATTGCATAGGATTCGTACATCACCTGCTTGCCGTTTTCCTTGCAAACGTCCTTCCAGCTGTAAAAGGTGGTGCGGGTACCGTCGGGGTTGCTCTTCCAAACGATGTCAAAGGAGTGATCGTATTTGTAAGGGCCAACGGGAACGAAGCCGTGCTTCACGTTCATAGAATGGGTCCAGTTGATCTCAGCGGAGTTTACCACGCGGTACCAAGCCCAGCCGGCGGTGCCGGAGCAGGCAGTACCAAAAAGCTTGGGGTTTTCACCAAAGAAGGAGCAATCTAAAATGCCCGTTTCGGAATCGTAGTATTCCAGAATGCGGTACAGGTTGCCGGAGGCGGTGTTGATGTAGGGAATACCGCCCTCAAGGTTTCCTTCCTTGAAGCTGCGGAAGGTATCCTTATCGTCACCCAGAGCCATATCACGGTCGGGCAGCCACTGGAAGGATACGGAAAGCTTGATGTAATCAATGCAGATCTGACGGAGCTGATCGGTGGTCATGGAAGAGTTTGCGATGGGAATGGCGTCAAGATCGGCGCGGGTCAGGGGCTTATCCACCTTCTCATAGACCACTTCTTTCTTTTCTTCGGTCTTCTCTTCGGTCTTCTTTTCGGTTTCAGTTTCTTTGGTTTCAACCGCTTCGGCCGTTTCGGTCACCGCTTCTTCGGTGGTGCAGGCGCAAAGGGGCAAAAGCATCAAAAGTGCCAAAACCAGTGCAATCAGTTTTTTCATTGTTTTCCTCCTTAAAGGTTCTTTTTGTATATTATAATCAAAAAGCGCCCGCCAGTCAATAAAATAATTGTTACTCATTTATTTCTTTAACTTTTGGTGCAAAAAAATGAACTGCTCATTCAGCAGTTCATTTTTTGTTTTACAATCGTTACCCTACCAGCGCACCGGAATAAGCGGTGACGATGACGCCGGTGGAAAGCTGTACGCGGATCTCAATGGTATGCCCACCCTTTTGAACGTAGGGGGCAAGGTAGGATTCGGGCAGAGTCGAGCCTTTCATTTCAGCCTCTTTTGTATAGTGATATCTCATACGCTTGGTGTAGGAGCCGACTTTCTTGCCCTCAGCGTCGCAGATCACGGTGAAGATATCGGAAATGGGATAATTCGCCGTCAATTTGCTTCCATAAAGAGCTTCCACCGTAATGGAATCACCGGTATGATCCAGAGAAGCTGCGCTGTCCTCCACAGGGTCGGTACCCAAAAATTCCTTAAAGGTGTGGGGTAAGTAGCCGTCGGAAAAGAGCGCGGCAAAGGTAAAGGCGTATCCGTCGTTGCCGCGGATCAGATATTCCGTTCCGTCGGAGGTGGTGCGGCGATGATATTCAGCGGTGTTGTAAAGCCCCTGCTCCGCCTGCATCACGTAGCTCTTTTCACCGTTGATGGTGCCGTCCTCATTGCGGACTACAACGGGCTTATCGATGGCCATTCTCACGTGGCCGGCGCTGGAATAGCAGTCAGCAGGGAGGGTCTGTGCGTAGGATTCGTACATCACCTGCTCCCCGTTTTCCTTGCAAATGCTTTTCGGGCTGTAGTGATAGGTGCGGGTACCGTCGTCGTTGGAGGTCCAGATAACAGGCTGGGAGTGATCGTATTTGTAAGGCCCTACGGGAACGAAGCCGTGGGCTACGTTCATAGAGTTGGTCCAGGAGATCTCAGCAGAGTTCACCACGCGGTACCAGGCCCAACCGGCGGTGCCGGAGCAGGCAGTACCGAAAAACAAGGGATTTACACCAAGGTAGGAGCAATCCAAAATGCCCGTCTCGGAATCGTAGAATTCCAAAATGCGGTACAGATTGCCGGAGGCGGTGTTGATATAGGGAATGCCGCCCTCAAGATTTCCTTCCTTAAAGCTGCGGAAGGTATCCTTATCGTCACCCAAATCCATATCACGGTTGGGGATCCACTGGAAGGCTACGGAAAGCTTGATGTAATCAATGCAGATCTGACGGAGCTGGTCGGTGGTCATAGAGGAATTGGCAATGGGAATGGCGTCAAGATCGGCGCGGGTCAGGGGCTTATCGGCCTTCTCATATACCACTTCGCCCTTTTCTTCGGTCTTCTCTTCGGTCTTCTTTTCGGATTCCTTGGTCTCAACCGCCCCGGCCGTTTCAGTCACTGCTTCATCGGAAGCGCAGGCGCAAAGGGGCAAAAGCATCAAGATTGCCAGCATCAATGCAATCAGTTTTTTCATCGTTTCCTCCTTGAAAGTTCTTTTTATTTTTATTATAGATAAACGATCAACGCAAGTCAATAACAGAATTGACACCATTTTTCGCTTTTTATGTTTATATTTTTCGTTCTCTTTATCGCAAAAACAGTTTCAGCAAAGCACCGTAAAGCTTGTTGCCGTAGGGCTGATAGCGCATGGGCAGATCCAGCCACGTTTTTTTATCCACAATGGATTTGGAATGGGAAAAGGCGTCAAACCCCGCTTTTCCGTGGTAAGAGCCCATACCGCTCTCCCCTACGCCCCCAAAGCCCATTTCGCTGGTGGCAAGGTGAATGATCACGTCGTTGATACAGCCGCCCCCATAGCGAATTTCCCCGGTCACCCGTTCCATATGCTCCCGATTCCGCGTGAACAGATAAAGGGCAAGGGGCTTTTCACGGTCCCGAAGCAGAGCAAAGATCTCTTCAAAATCCTCATAGGTAAGAATGGGCAGAATGGGGCCGAAGATCTCCTCCCCCATCACCCGATCCTCAAAGGTCACTCCATCCATCACCGTGGGGGAAATCCGCAGATTCTCGGCATCCGCTTCCCCGCCGAAGACCACCTTTTCCTTTTGAATCAGGCTAAGGAGCCTTTGAAAATGCTTTTCGTTGACGATCCTGCCGAAGCTTTCGTTTTCAAGGGGTCGGTCTCCAAACTGGGTGCGGATCTGCCCGATCACCTCCTGCAAAAGCCGATCCTTTACCGATCTTTCGCAAAGAACGAAATCCGGTGCCACGCAGGTCTGCCCGCAGTTTAAAAATTTACCGAACACAATGCGCCTTGCGGCAAGGGGAATATCGGCGTCAGCCTCCACGATGCAGGGGCTTTTTCCGCCCAATTCCAAAACCGTCGGGGTCAAATGCTCCGCCGTGTGCCGCAGTACCTCTTTTCCCACCGCCTGACTACCTGTGAAGAACACAAAGTCGAATTTCTGCTCCAACAGAGCGGCGTTTTCTTTTCTGCCTCCCGTCACCACTGCAACGTATTCCGAGGGGAAAATTTCGCCGATGATCCGTTCCACCAGAGCCGCGGTGGCAGGGGCGTAAGCGCTGGGCTTCAGAATGGCCGTATTCCCTGCGGCAATGGCATCCGCCAAGGGCTCCACCGTCAGAAGGAAGGGGTAATTCCACGGGCTCATAATGAGAACGTTTCCGTAAGGAACGGATCGAGTATAACTGCGGGAAGGAAATTGCGCGAGGGGCGTTCTCACCCGTTTTTTTGCGGCAAAGCCCTTCAGGTGCCGCAAGAGGTACGAGATCTCCGTCAGCGCAAGACCGCTTTCACACATAAAGCCCTCAAAACGGCTTTTTCCCAGATCCTGCCGCAGGGCTTCTCCGATCTCCGCTTCGTATTGTTTCACAGCGCCGTAAAGCCTTTGAAGCTGTGCCTTCCGAAAGGCCACTGGGAGCGTGGCACCGCTGTTAAAAAAGTCTCTCTGCTTTTGAAGCAGAGCCTGAATTTCAAGCTCCGTCATAAAGCTTTATCCCTTCAATTGCCCTAAAAGCCCCGTGAGCACCTGCACGCCCTGCTCTCCGGTGCCCGCTACGTATCGGGTGGTATCCACCTCGTACCCGCGGTTGGGGAAGGCTTCCATGGCGGGAATATACCCAAAGGCACCGTTGGTATAAGCGCACATAAAGGTCATGGGGAAGGGCGAGGCCGCCTTCACCTGCATTCCGTTGGTATCAAACATCTCGTAAGGCGCCCAGGCAAAGGCCACCGCATCACCGATGGCAACGGCGCCGAAGTTCATTTCCGTCTGGGTTTCGGTGCGGCTCGCCTTACCAAGCACCGCCGAAGCGTGATAGGGTGAGCTGAAGCCGTATTCACGGCAAAGGGCGGTGGCATCCTTCCGCTGTTTAAACAGCTCGTAGATCTCACGGGCACGGTCAAGGTCGTACCCCTTCGTATCGTTGTCGTAATACACCGTCTCTTCCGTCAGAAGAGCGCGGATGGCGCCGGTCTCGGTGCGGGTCAGAGTGGGAAGTGCGGCAAGGGCAGCGGCGGCAATATCCTTGCCGTGCTGCTCGTAGGAAAGAGCGTTGTTCTTCTCCCATGAAAGCTTGGTGCCGGGGGTCACGTTCCCCGCCGCCCCCTGACAGAAGGAAACGTATACGTTCCCCGCCCGCTCCGTTTCCTCGCGGAATACGCCCACAAAGTCGGAAGAGATACGGGTCTGGGTACTGCTTCCTAAGGTGGTCACGTGGCAGGTCCAGTTCACCAGAAGCACGTCCCTCTGATTGGCGCGGTCAAAGCGGATCAGCCGCATCTGGTTATCCGCATCGGTCTCGTGGCGGGCAAGAGGGGAATTCGTTCCCAGTACGTTGTTACTGCCGCCCCCTGCGGTGCCGTCCTCACGGATATAGCGGCGCACGTAGGCAAGGTTTTCCGTGCGGGTATCCCCCACGTACATTTCAGCCCGATCCAGAGTGGCAATGGCATCCTCCGCCGCTTCCACCACACGGGGGAGAAAACGGGAGATGTAAGGGGAATCCACCGTCATATCAGGGCCGCAATGGGTGTGGGAGCAATTGAATATCATATATTCCTTTTTTACCCCCGTGGCATTTTCCACGGCACGGCAAAGCATACTCCAAACGTCCCGAGGGATCTGGAGCAGATCAAGAGAAAAGATCAGAGCCGTCTCTTCCCCGTTCCGCACTGCCACGCAGGTAGCGTAAAGGGGGTCAAGGGTATTCTCGCTCAGGCGGGATTGGGTATTGCCGTAGCCCGACATGGGAGTACCTCTGGGCGGGGTGATATCGGCTCTGCCAAAGCCCACGCAAAAGCCCGTTGGGTCAAATTTCCCTTGGTGTTGCTTTTTCGGCTCTGCCGTTTCCGTCTTTTTTTCCGCTTCAAGGGTGTCGGTCAACGTTGCCTTGGGCTGATCCAGCTCCGACGCACAGGAGATCAGAGGAAAAACCAGGATCAAGCATAAGACAAAAGCAAAAAAGCGTTTCATAAAAGCCTCCTTGTAAGAAGTATTCTTGGTTAAATTATATAAAAAGATCCCCTTCCCCGTCAAGACGGCATTTCACTAAAAATACGAAGAAAAAATTCAGCGCTTTTGCATAAAAAAGAACTGCCTCAAAAGCAGTTCTTTCGATTTTATATCTCGATCTCCACATCCTCCACAACGCCGTTATCAACCAGGCGCTTCAGCGCAAAGACACCCTGATCCAAGCGGTTTCGGTTTTCTTCCTTTTTGATCCACTCCTCCTTTGATTCCTTGGGAAAGGCGGGATAAGGGGAGATCTCAAAGCTGCGTGGCAAAAGCGCCTTTGCCAAGGCAAGGGAGCGCTGCATATGAAACTGCCCCGTTACAATCAAGACCCGTTTCACCGCCCGGATCTTCAAGGTGCGTGCGATCACAAGGGTACTGCCGATCATATTTTCAATGGTGGTGCGGGCAAGCTCGTCGGTAAAGATGACCTCCTCCGGCACGCCCTTTTCCATCAAGGTGCGCTTCATCAGTTGGGCTTCGCTCAGCTCCTCCCCGCGGTATTCCCATTTCACACCGCCGCTGGGGATCACGTATTGTACGCGCCCCGCGTGGTAAAGCTCCGCGGCGGCTTCGGCACGCAAAACGGAATCGGCAGGAAAGCTTCCCAAAAGAATGGCAACCTCCCCCGAAAGCCCCTCGTCCTTTGCGCCCCCGCAAACGAAATTCCACTTTTCCTCCCATGAAAGAGCCGCAAGCTTTTTTTGGTCCACCTGAGATAATTTCACTTGTTTTCTCCTATGCTTTGGTACTTCATCCCAAGGCCCTCGCCAAGAGACTTCTTTATTATAGCATAAGCACAGCCAAAATACAACAAAAAAAGCCGTGGCATAGCACCACGGTCAAGGGCAAAAACGTCCGTGCATGAAAACTCCTTTCAAATGAATTTAGGTTTCTGACGGAATCAGCGGCAAAGATAGTCTTCTACTACGTCGCGAAGATGAACCGCTGAGAGTTTTTGCTCATTGCAAGCATCGACCAATTCTGTTATCCTGTTCCGATCCGTACCGATATCGTGTGCGGCGGCCAGCACCAATTCGCCCGAGGCACCGTCTGCGTAGGCCGCGATACCGTAGGAAACGCGGGTTCCCCCGCAGTATTCATACCGCTCTTCGATCAAACCGTATACCGCGCCCATCATATCAGCTGCATTTCCTTTTCATACCAAAGGTTGGCCTTTTCCTTTGCCCTTTGAATAAAATCATCCGGATCCTCCTGCAGCTCCAAAAGCAAAATGGTGCTTACCATTCCGCAGTGGCTCCGCCCGGTCTCAATATCCGAATACGAGCTTTCGCTCATTTGGAGAATATCTCCCATCTCCCTTTGTGTTAATTCCAGCTTTTCTCTGGTTCCGATTGCAAGTACACGCAATTCCTCCCCAAATATTTTTTCAAGTGCTTTTCTCATAAATGTATTTTTCATACACGGACAAACGAAAACTTTATACAGTTTCTTTGCCGTTTCGAATCGGGCGCACCTATGATTCGACAAAAATACACTTTTTTCCCTCGGCTTTACGGCAAAAGGGCGCCATTCCCGCCCTTTTATACAACAGATCACAAAGCAAAAAGGTGACAAAAATCAAGAAAAAATATTTTTTTCAAGAAATTTGTAAAAATTTGTAACCGGTCACCCCTTCCCGTTTGTTGTATAGGTATGGAAGGGGTCTCTATGCGCTTCCTTCCGAAAAAAATACGTAAAAATAAGGAGCATAAAAAAATGAAACAACACCTCAGAACGATCTTCACCCTTGCCCTGGCACTTTGCTTGCTGGTCGTTCCCTTTTCCCTTTCCGTCAGCGCCGCCCTGCCGGAAGACAACGGCGTTATGCCTTGCTATAATAATACGTTTGGAACAGATTCTTCCGCCAACATCGACGGCATCGGCAAGATCTCCGTTGCTTTTTCCTATGACGGCTATGAAGGTGTGACAACCCACGCAAATATCGACATTAAAATTGAAAAGAGAACCCTGGGCATCTTCTGGTCCGATACGGATATGAATTGGAACCAAACCTACTATAGTGTTTCCAAGAGCGGCGAACGGAATTTTCTGGTTCCCAGCACCGGCACCTTCCGCGTGACCCTTACCTACACCATCTACGGCTCCGGCGGTGCTGCGGACGTGGTCACCTATCAGCAGGAGCTTACCTATAACCCCTGAACGGCTTAAAATCCTTCAAAAATATAAAACCTCTACAAAAAAAGGCGGCACACGAAATCGTGTGCCGCTAAACGTTTTGCTTACGATGCAACCCCTGCAATCATAGCGAAGATGGCTTCGTTACTTACGTCACCATGTACCAAAACATCAAATCTATAACCATTCTGTAACCAGGTAAAACTCAAAACCTCACTGCTTTCCAAAAACAAAACCTCGCGACTTCCTACCGTTTCTTCCAAAAAATCTCCCTTTTCTATATCACGAGTAAATTGTGAGTTCACAACCACTCTCTGGCGAAAAACAATTTTTCGACCCATATTATCTTCATAAGTAATTTCAATGAATTGATCTTGCCGCTTACATACAGTTTCAATAAAACCGTCGGGAATGCTTTGGGAGCGATATTCCTTTTTAATGGAATCGGTGCCGCCCTGTTCCACGGTGGCGCTGGCGAAGGTATCGTAGATCTCAACGGCAAAGCGGGCAAGGGTCTTGCGCACCGCGGGAATACCGCAGGCGGTGGCAAGGAGCGCCGCCGCTAAGATCAGGGCAACCGCCACCCGTTTTCTCCGTGAATTGACCCATTCCCAGTAAAAGCGTTTTTGTTTGCGGAAGAGCTTTTCCATCCGCTTGAGAAAGGCAGGGGAAAAGCGATGATCGATCTCATCCTCTCGGGGAACGTTTTGAAACTCCTTGGAAACTACGGTGCGAAAGGCATCCTTCAATTCCGCTTTGGTCATTACCGATCCTGCCCCCTTTTTTCAGTCAAAGCGGAAAGAAGCGCCTTCTTTCCCCTGACCAATTGCTGCTTGGTTGCCGATACCGATTGAAAAAGAAGCGATGCGGTTTCGGGAATGGTCTTTTCCAAAACGAAATGATAATAAAGAGCGTCGCGGTACTTCTCATTCAGATCTTCAATGGCGCGAAGCACGTCTTCATATTCCATTTTATCGCAGATCAGATCAACAAATCCGTCATCGGAGAGAAATTCACGCTCTCCCCGGCTGATAGATTCAAGGGAAAGTGCACGGCCTCTTGTTCGGCCCAACATATTCAGCGCCGTATTTTTCGTTGCTTTTAACAGGTAGTTTCGCAGGTCATCCCCTTTTAAGGTACGAACCAGATCAAAATTGCAGGTTGCGATCCGCTCAAACACGGTACTGACCGCATCCTCAGCATCATCTTGATTGCGTAAATAGGATTCTGCCAACGAATACATCTGCTTGGAATAGGAATGAAACATATCCGCAAACAGCGTCTTATCATCGTCATCATCCAGATAGGCTAAAAGATAAACTAACATATCGGCTCCTGTTTACTTTGCTCACCGTATATACAACAGATCACAAGCACCCATCGGTTACAAATTTCTACAAAATCAGCAAATTTATTTTGATTTGGGGCAATATAGCAATGAAGCTCTGCCTGATATTGCTTTTTCTTGCACAGGCAGAGCCTTCATTCCACTTTTATTTTATTTTAATTTACCTGTATAAGCGATGAGCTTTTCACCGTTATAAAGCTGGCAGGTAACGGTGAGAGTCTTGCCCTTGTGGGCGGCAATTTCCTCCACCGGCAGGATCTCCTTCAGGGCAAATTCCTTGTTAAAGAAATTGGGGGAACGGAAGATCCACTCTTCCTTGCCCTCCGCGTCGGAAGCGGTAACGAATACGTCGGAAATGGGGAAGTTGGCAGTCAGGGTCAGCCCCGTCATATCTTCTGCGGAAAGGGCATCCTGTTCCGTATTCAGCTTCACCCATCCCTCCTCTACCTCCTTGGTGCCGATAAATTCAGCAAAGGTAAAGGGAATGTAGTACGTATCAAAAAGCTCCTTAAAGGTGTACTTAATATCCACACAGCCTTGGGCGGTGTAGTGGCTTCCGTCAGGGAACTTGCGAATGTTATTGGAGTGAGTGGCAAAGCACCCCTGCTCGGTCATCAGGGTATAGCTCTTTTCTCCGTCAATGGTGCCGTCTTCCTTTCTCACCACCGTGGGATAGGCGGAATTCATACGCACGTGTCCGCCGCTGACCACACCGTCTGCAGGGAGCATCAGGGCGTAGGATTCGAACATGGTCTGCTCACCGTTTTCCTGCACCACGTTCTTGGGGCTATAGTTGCGATCCTGACCCTTTTTGATACGGGGGAAGATCGTCAAACTCTTATCGTAGGTATAGGGGCCCACGGCAATAAAGCCGTTTTTCTCCGTCATGGTATTGGTATAGGCAAAGCTTGCGGAGTTGACCACGCGGCTCCAGGAGGTACCCACACCGCCGGAGCAGGCGTTACCGAAGTATCGGGAATTGCTCACGCCCACCTTGGCACCGTCTATCTCGCCCGTTACGGGATCCATCGCCTCCACGATGCGGTAAAGGTTGCCGGAGCCTGCCGTCACGTAAGGCAGACCGCCGTGTACCATTCCCTTTGCAAGAGGGCGGGGCCTTTTGCCGCTTACGATCACGTAATGAACGGTCTCGCTGAGGGTATGGGGGAACTGGCATTGCAGCTTCATATAGTCCAAACAGATCTGGCGCAGGCGCAGAGAGCGCATACCGGGCTTTGCAATGGGGATCCGATCCAGCTGCTCCTTAAGGTTGAAGCTTTCGGGCACCTCGGTAGCGGTGGCGCCCTTACCGGGGAGAATGTGGCAAACGAAGGCGTCGTACCCCTTCAGTCTCTCGCCGTTGAAGACCTGAAATTCAATATTCAATTTATAGGGGGCCTCGGTAGGTGCCAGGCGGAATTTCATTTCCACCAAAGGCAGGATCCGCTTCAGCGCCACGTTATAGACCGCGTAGGTAGAAGCGCGCCATACCCCGTCCATCACCACCTTGCCGTTGACGTCGGTAATGGTATAGAAGGCGTCGGACATGGGATAATTAAAGTTGATCTCGATCTCCTCTAATTCCTCCGCGTTACAGCAAAGCTTGCGGATATTGGGCAGAGCCATTGCCTTCTGCACCGGTGCTTCACCCAAAAACTCCTTAAAGGTAATGGGCAGATACCCAACCTTGAACAGATCGCAGAATTTTTCGGGAACGTCACTGGCACCCTGAATAAAGTAGTGGTCGCCGTTTTCCGTTCTTCTTACGTAATAGGGGGAAACGCACGCCATTCCCTGCTCGGTGTAGCAAACGTAGCTCTTTTCGCCGTTGATGGTGCCGTCTTCATTTCTCACCACCACGGGCTCTCTTGCGGCCATACGCACGTGCCCGGGGCAAACCAGACCGTCAGCGGGCTTTAAGAGGGCGTAGGATTCGTACATCACCTGCTCGCCGTTGGCGCGGCAGACCTTTCTGCAGTTGAATCTCTGCTCGTTTTTAAAGCTTTTCAGGGTCTTATCATAGGTATAGGGACCCACGTTCACGTAGCCTCTGGCCTGGGTCATATCCCCGGTGGAGACCATACGGGCAGAGGTGATACATCTGGACCAAGCGGTGGAAACGCCGCCGGAGCAGGCGTAACCGAAAATGCGCTTTTCTTTGCCCAATTCGGTCATATCCACGTACCCCGTTTCGGGATCGTAATACTCCAACCAGCGGTAAATAGTACCGGAGCCGATGTTCACGTAGGGAATGCCCGCGTGCACCTCGTCCTTCTTAAAATAGACCTTGTGATCCTGGCGATCCACCCAATAATTCAGGTCCTCCTTCAGCTTATAGGGGAAGGAACCCTGCAGGGTAAGGAAATCCAGACAGATCTTTCGCAGTTCATCGGGGCTCATTCCCTCTTTGGCAATGGGAATGGCCTTCAGCCGTGCCGCCAGATCCAGTTGATCTGCGGGAATTTCGGTAGCGGGCTTGCCGGGGCAAAGAGTGCCCATAAAGCCGGACCAGCTTCCCTTCAGCGCACCGTTGAACAGCTGAAATTTTACCTCCAGCGTATTTTCCCCGGTAACGAAGGGCTCCAGCTCGGAGAGCTTGAGGATATCCCTCAAAGCCAGCGTATAGGTCAGGTGATCCGCACAGCGGTATACGTCCTTGTAGAGAAGCTCACCCTCTCTGGTCTTCACCTCAATGAAGGCGTCGGAGATGGGGTAGTTGGCGGTAAGCTCGATCTCCTTGAGCTTTTCCGTATCAAAAACAGGGCAAAGAATGCCGTTGGTGCGCACCACGGGCTTGGCCCATTTGGCCTCGCCCAAAAATTCCTTAAAGGTAAAGGGAAGGTAGTGCCCGTCAAAGAGGGTCTTGAAATCCACCTTGACGTCAATGCCGCCCTGAACGGAAACAGGGGTGCCGTCCTCCTGGAGAATGCGGGTATCAGAGGGGTCGGCCGCCTGATCCATATAAAGGATATAGCTCTTTTCTCCGTCGATCTCCCCCGCATCACCGCGCTCCACTTGAACATGGGAAACCATTCTCACGTGGCCGCGGCTGTGTACGCCGTCGGCAGGCTTTAAGCACGCATAGCTCTCGTACATTTTTTCCCTGCCCATTTCAAGGCAGATTTCGTCAGCGGTATAATCACCTTCGGCGGGATCACCCTCCATAAAAAGGGGAAGCTCCTTCATATAGGTATAGGGGCCCACGCTCACGTAGCCATGAAGCTGGGTCATACCCAAGGCATAGGCCATTCTGGCAGAAGAAATGCATCTTGCCCAGGCAATGCACGCCGCGGCAGAGCTGTCGTTTCCGAAATAGCGGGGATCCATCTTTTCAAATTCGGAGAGATCCACCTTTCCCGTTTCGTGGTCGTAAAACTCCATCATACGGTAAATGCTGCCAGATCCTTTGACTGCGTAAGGCACGCCCGCGTAAACCGTATCGGGAGTAAATTTCACGGAGCGCTTTTCGCTCTCCGAGGTATAGCTGTATTCACGGGCGGGGGTCCAGCGGAAGGAAAGCTGGAGACGCATAAAATCAAGACAGATCTTTCTCATCTCCTCGGGGGGGGTCAAGGCATTGGCGGCGGGAAACTTTTTCCATTCATCAGCACCGAGAGGGGGCATCACGCGCACGCCTGCGCCTTTTAATTCGGAACGATCCATATTCATTCTCCTTTTTTGTAAAGCAATGCAAGAGAGCATCTTATGGTGCCATTCTGCCATTCCGCAAAGTAAAAGTAAATGGATTTTTTAATGTTATCTTCACAAAATAATTCTTTTGTTTTGTGCTAATTTCAACTCTTTCCTTTTCCGTTTCTTTTTTTGCACAAAAAAAGAACTTCGTGGTGAAGTTCTTTTCAGTCTTTTTTGTTTTCGATGTTCCGAAGCAGAACCCTTCGCCCCCGCCAGGAATAGGCACGGGTGAGAAATTCCCCCTTGGGGGCAAGGGCGGCATCCTCCGTCAGCTCCCTTACGTGTCCCTCACGGAAAAAGGGAATGGGGGTCTCCTCTGCATTTTCATTATAAGGGCAGGAGAGCTGGCAAAGGTCACAGCCCCATTTACAGGTAGCCGCCGAAAGGAGCGCTTCCTCTTCGGGGGTCAATTCCTTCTTTTGGGTAATGAGGGAAAGGCAACGGGTGCGCTGCGGGTCGGTCACGGCACCGGTGGGGCAGGCCTTCAGACAAGCGCCGCACCCCATACAGGCTTCCGCCGCCACGGGCTCCTGCGGCAAGATCCCCTCGGTAAGGAAAAATTCACCGATGAAAAACCAAGAGCCGTAGCGCTCGTTCAGCACCACGCCGTTTTCTCCTTGCACCCCAAGCCCCGCCGCCAGCGCCGCCTCCCGCTCACGAATGGGGGAGGAATCGGTAAAGCCGCAAAATCGAATATGGGGGGCCCTCTTTTCAAGGTAATCGGCGAATCGTGCGGAAAGTTCCCGCAGGTACAGGTGATAATCCCTTGGCTGCGCGTAAACGGAGAGGCTCGTGGTCCTCTGCCCTGCAAAATAAGGGATGAGAAAGATCACCGCGCTTTCCACCTTTCCAATGCTCTCTTCCATTCTTCGGAATTTTTTTTCATCCCACAGGGAAAGAGCGGAAACGGGCAGCTCACGGTAGCAAAAGATCTGCTCCGCATCAAAAAATTCCTTCAGCATCAAAACCCCTCCTTCCTCCACAGTTTAGCAAAAACGGCGCAAAGCGTCAATCATTTTTTGAAAAAACCGTAGTAGCCTCGCTGACCCTTTTCCTTTCCGAAAAATTCCGCGCGCAGATCCCGTACCACGGGCTTTTCCTCCTTCAGATCCCCCGGCAGAAAGGGCAAGGAGGAGAGTCCGTAGCGCAGTGCGTCGGGCGCGTGGGTGTATTCGTGAGGGGTCAGGGCGGCGTCCTCCGTTTTCACGGGATCAAAGGTTAGGCGGGGCAGGGTTCGCAAAAGGTTGCGGCATTGGGGGAAGATCCCCAGATAAGCGCCCTCGCCGCTCTCGGCACGCAGAAATTCACGTACCCGCCGCCATCCGGGAATACGGGCGTTATCCGCAGGGGTAAGCCCCCGCAGCCCCCCTTGAGAGAGAATGTCAAAGCCGCTTTTACCCCCCTCCTGCCTGCGCCCCGCAAGATCGGGGGAGGCGGTAAGGTAGCGAAGCTCTTCCCCCTCCGAGCGGGCGCGGATCTCCTTTGCCGCTTGAGACAACACCAGATCCGGCTCGTTAAATTCCCGATAGACCACAAGGCGGCTACGGTCAGGGGGGTAGGCAAACCAAAGGCAGGCGGTCATATCCAGCCCGTAGTCCATAGCGGCAAAGCGGTGCCAGTCAGCGGGGATCTCAAAGGGTACGATCTCGTGGCGGGCGCGGTCGAATTCCGTAAAATACTGCCCCTCGAATACGTCCCAGTCTCCGTCCAGCATTGCGCGGCGGCGCAGGGGCGGCAGGCTCTCAAGGGTTCTGACGTATTCGGGGTTTTCCTTTAAAAGATAACGGTTGTCGTAAACGGTGGAGGGAATAAAAACGTAATCCTCCGCTACCTCTCCCCCTCTATAGTCTCGGTCAATAAAAAGCCGCTTCACCCAGGCGTGCCCCACCCCGCCGGGGTTGCAGGTAAAATACATTCTCGGTGTAAAATTCTCCTGCATTTGCCCCGCAAGGCGGCAGCACTCGGTCATAGCGTAGTACTGGCTTTCCGTAAACTGGGTAGCCTCCTCCATTCCGATGACCTCGTAGGCCTGCCCCTGATATTGGAGTGCATCCCCCTCCTCGCTGAGATACCCCAGCTTGATGCGGCTTCCCCCGGGGAACAGAAATTCCTTGGTGGAATCCTTATAGGTGGCAATGCCGTAAAGCCAGCGGCGCAAGGGATTGATGTGGTTCTCCCGCAGCTCGGGAAAGGTACGGCGGAGTAGCAGGATCTGAATGCCCGGGTATCGCAAGGCTAAAAGCACAAGCTTTGCCCGCATGGCAAAGCTCTTACCTCCGCCGCGGGCACCGCCGTAGGCAATGCGGCGGGCTTTGGCGCGAAAAAAATCCTCCTGAGGAGGAAAGGGGTGTAAGGACGAAAGCAATTTTTCTACAGGTTTCATTTTTCTCTTGACAAACGGCACAAAACTGATTAAGATAAAAACACGCACATGGACGAAAACAGGGGTGCTACGGCTGAGATGCAGAAATGCAAACCCTTTAACCTGAAACGGATAATACCGGCGTAGGAAGTTTTTGATGAGAACCAGATTCTTGTTCGCACAGGACTTTCTCCTGTGCGAATTTTTATTCTAAGGAGTGTTTTTCCCAATGCGTGAAAACAAAACGAAAAAACTGGTGACCTCTGCCATGCTCTTGGCTTTGGGCACCGCCATCTCCTTCGTTTCGGAGATGATCCCCTTTCTCAATCTGCCCTTCGGCGGCACCATCACCCTTGCCTCTCTTTTGCCTCTGGTGCTCATTTCCTGGATGTACGGCCTCCGTTGGGGTCTGGGTGCTGGCTTCGTGTATTCCCTTTTGCAAATGGCGGTGGGCTTTAAAACCGTTTCCGCTCTGTTCCTGCCCGATTCCGATTCCTATATGGGCTCCGTTTTCTTTGCTTTTTGCATTCTGCTTTTAGATTATATTCTGGCCTACACCTCCGTGGGGCTGGGGGGGATCTTCCGCAGTAAAATGAAAGCCGCTCCCGCCCTGATCTGGGGAAGCGTGTTCGCCCTCTCCCTTTGCTATCTGTTCCACGTGCTTTCAGGAGCCATTTTCTACGGTGCCTGGGCAGAGTGGTTCTTTACCGACAGTGCCGCCAAAAGCTTCGCCTTCTCCGCTTGGGTGATGGAAACCTTTACGGGCGCAGGCCTTGCCACCGTTTATTCCCTTGTTTATAACGGCTGCTATATGCTGCCGGAGATCGTCATTACCGCCCTGGCTGCAGGCTCCGTTTCGCGGATCCCGGGGCTGAAAAAAATCTGAAAGGATCACCCTATGTCAAGGATCTGCCACGTAGTGGGCGCAGGGGATTTTGACCCCGCCCTTCTCTCCCCCGCCGAGGAGGATCTGATCATCGCCGCCGATGCAGGCCTTCTCCACCTTCAAAACGCAGGAATCAAGCCCCACCTTTACGTTGGTGACGGTGATTCCCTGGGCTTTCAGCCCCGGGGACTCGAAACCGTGGTTCTCCCCAAGGTAAAGGATGATACGGATACCCTTGCCGCCCTGCGGGAAGGGCTCAGGCGCGGCTATCGCCGCTTTTATCTCTACGGTGCCTTGGGCGGTGAGCGCTTCTCCCATTCCATCGCCAACGTGCAGACCCTTGCCTTTCTCTCCTCCAACGGAGCCGAGGGCACCCTCATTCACCCAAACTGCCGCGTTTCCCTTTTAACGGCGGGCACCTTCGAAATGCAGTCCCAAGGCGGTTATTTCTCTCTGTTCGCTTACGGCGGAGAGGCAAGCGTTACGGTGGAGGGAGCAAAATATCCCTTGAAGGAAGCCACCCTCTCACCTCTCTTCCCCTTAGGCGTCAGCAACGAGAGTCAGGGCGCCTGCCGCATTACGGTGCATTCGGGCAGGGTGCTTCTTATTGCGGAATCATTCCGCCCATAAGGAGCAGACTCCTAAGGATACGGTCCCCCCTTCCCGCTCCGCCCCTTCCGCCCAGCGGCTGAAGTTCACGGATAAAAAGAGCTTTGCGCCCCCTGCGGTATCCTTGGAAAACAGCTTTTCTTCGGCACTCTCCTCCACCCGTAAAAGGGCACGGCGGATGAGTGCCTTGATTTTTTTATTCTGCACCTTTTCCAGCTCCTCACGCCCCGTCATTCCCAAGGCAAGGGCAACCCCCGTCACGGTGCAGGGGCGCTCCTCGTATAAAAGCTCACCGTTTTTTCCCCTGAGTGGGTTTCCCTCCTGATCCTCTTTGACCACCCTGCGCGAATAAAAATATTGCTGAAGCTGATGCTTCACCTTCTCTTCTGTCAGCTTTGCCATGCCTATTCTCCTTTTTTTTCGCATATTAACACAGCCTCATACTGCCACGCAATGACAACTTTACTTGACGGGTAACTTTTTTTCCTCTATAATGAAACCAGTTCAGAAAGGAGCTTTTCCCATGAAACTCACCAAAAGCGGTTTGATCCTCATCACGGGGGCTTTTTTCTCCCTTGTGATGACGTTCTTTACTTATTTTGCCTGGGGCTGGTATTCCGACCGCGGCTTTCATTTTTATTTTGAGATCCCAATCCGCACCGAAAGCGGCCTTCTTGCTACCCTCACCGACGCCGCCTGCGCCGTCGCCCCCCTTCTTCTGCTCCTTGCCTTCGCCCTTCTGTTTTCGGGCGAGACCCGTGGCACAAGGCTTCTTTCCCGCCTTCTGGCCGTTCTTCCCATGACCCTTGCCTCGCTCCTTGAGCTCCTCGGCTTTTTGACCCAAGAGGATACGCACTATACCCTTGCCGTCACCGCTCTGTTCCTGCTTCTTTCGGGATCCCTCACCGTTGCCTCCTGCTTTACCCCCGAATTGGGGCGCTTTGCGGGGCAGATCGCCCTTGCCCACGCAGGGCTGGAGATCCTTTTAGTGGTGATCTCCGCGATCCTTCAGGAAAAGTATTCCCGTTTTTATTTCTCCCAGCTTTTGCCTATGGGGCGCTATTCCCACTTCCGCTACAGCTTTTTCGTCATCTCCTTTTTTCTGGTGTACGTTTCCTATTCCCTTTCCCTCTTTTGCCTTCACCGATTCGGTGACGGTGAAAAGCCCCTTTTCATAAAAAAAGTACCCGCCGTTCCGGCCCCTCTTCCCGAAGAAGAGAAAGAGGTCGCCCCGGAAGAGGAGGAAGAGGTCGCCCCCCTTTCTCTGGAGGATTTCGGCATTGAAAAATAAAAACGAAGCGGCTCCCCTGCCACGATCGGTAAGGGAGCCGTTTTTTCAGTATTCGAAGAAGATCTCCTTCCGATAGCGGGAAGGGGTCATACCAAAGTGCTTTTTAAACACACGGTTGAAGTGAGACTGGGAACAAAAGCCGATATCCAAAGCGATCTGCACGATGCTCTTTTCCCCCTGACTCAAAAGGAGAAGGGCCTGTTGCATCCGCCTTTCATCCCGCAGGGCAAGGGGCGTTTTTCCTACCTGACGGGTAAAAACGGTATGAAGATAGTTGGGGGTCAGGTGCACCGCATCCGCCAGCTCCTCCAAGGTGCAATCCAGTTCAAAATGCTCGTTAATGTATTCATAGGCATCCCGCACCGCGGTGCTGATGGCGAGAGGAGCGGATTTTTCCTCCTCCAAAAGTCCCTTGACACGGCATAGGATCTCAAACAAAAGAGAGTTGGTCCGAAGCAGATCCAGATCCTCTCCGTCTCCCGGTGCCGTCAGCGCCGCTCCCAGCTTCGTGAAAAGGGGGATCAGGGTGCGAATCTTATCGTCGCTTAAGTACAGGCAGGTGGGAAGGCTTCGAAGCAGTCTCTGGCAGGGGTCGTCCTCCTCCTGCGGGGTCAGGCGGAGGAAACGGCAGCGTGCGGGAAACTCACTATAGCGGATATCCCCGGGTCGGGCGCAAAGAAGCATTCCCCGACGAATGGGAAAGACCTCTCCGTTTACGTGGCTTTCTCCTCCCACCTCCAGAAACAGCTCCAGCTCGTAAGAGCTCACCTTTCTCTGGGGGCTTTTAGTCTTATTTTTCCGCTGAATGGCGCTGTCGAAAATACCGCAGCGCACCTGTTCTCTGCTCCAAAGCATCAATTTCCGCTCCATTCCGTAAGATTATGCTATTTTTTGTGTATATCAGGCTATATTGAGCATTTTTTTCGTAATATAATGTCAACAACAACATTATTAAACTACAGATCTTGCGATCTGTCAAGTATTTATGGAGGATTTTTATGGAACGACTTAAGAAAATCGGTCAGATTCCGCGTTACCACGCAAAAGACGTAGCCTTCTCCCGCCTTGGAATCGGCTTCGAAAAGCTGGACCGTGACGCCTTCGATCCCGAAAATGCTTACGGGCCCGTTTCGGAACTGGGTCTGAAGCACGTTCGCCTGCAATCCGGCTGGATCCGCACCGAAAAAGAAAAGGGCGTGTACGATTTTGACTGGCTGGATAAGATCGTAGACCGCCTTTTGTCTCTGAATCTAAAGCCTTGGCTCTGTCTTTGCTACGGCAACCCCCTTTATACCCCTGCGGCTGAAAAAGCCTTCGGCGGCGTAGGCTGTCCCCCCATCAACTCTCAGGAGGCCGCAGACGCCTGGCTTCGCTACGTGCGCGCCACCGTCGAGCACTTCAAGGGCAGAATCGAGCTTTACGAAGTGTGGAATGAGCCCGATGGCTTCTGGAGCTGGAAGCACTACTTCGGCGAACCCAAGGAAGAATGCAGCCTCTCCGTCAACGCCCACGAATACGGCGTGTTTGCCATGAACACCGCCATTGCGGTAAAGGAAGCCGATCAAAACGCCAAGGTTGCCGCTATTTCACTGGCACACCCCAACATCGCCATGTCTTACGTAAACGAAGCCCTTGCTACGGGTCTTTGGCGCCACATCGATTACGTCACCTTCCACATTTACGCCTCCCACGATGAACGCAGAGAGCGTATCATCCGCGCCCTCCGCAAGGTTGTGGATCTTTACGATCCCAAGATCGGCCTGATCCAAGGTGAAGCAGGGGCCCAGTCCAGAAGTGACGGAAACGGCGCTCTGAAAAAATTCGCCTGGACCCAGGAAAAGCAGTGGAAAATGCTCCTTCGCACCCTCATTTGCGATCTGTACTGCGGCGTGGAATTTACCTCCTACTTCTCCACGCTGGATATGATCGAAGCCCTCCACGGTGAGGCAGGCAATAAGGCTACTTATCTGGATTACGGCTACTTCGGCGTTCTCAGCGCTGAATTTGACGAAAACGGCAGAGGCACCGGCAAATACGGCAAGAAACCCTCTTACGACTCCCTTGCTACCCTCTCCTCCCTGATGCGTGAGGGCGCAGAGCCTGCTCCCATCGCATTCCTACCCGAAGAATTCCCCTCCCGTCGCGTCAACGGTATGGACTATATTGAAGAGGATCTGAAATTCTATTCCTTCCGTCTGTGTGACGGCAGAAAGGTCCTGTTCTACTGGAACCCCGTGCATCTGCTCACCAGCACCTTTGAAGGTACCACGAGTATGTGCGTATTCGGCGAGGATACGGAAAATATCTGCCTTGCGGATATGAAGGACGGCACCCTCTATTCCATTCCCGAGGATATGATCGAGCATCTTGATAACGGCGGTATCCGCTTTATCAATCTGCCCCTTTTGGATTCTCCCCTTGCTCTGATCTTTGGAAAGGAGAACAAGTAATATGACCGTGACCTGGCTGGGTCAGGCAGGCCTTCTTTTTGAAAGCGAAGGCCGCCGCATCATCGTTGACCCTTACCTTTCCGATTCCATTGCAAAGGTAAATCCCCTCAATCAAAGAAGAGTGCCCGTGGATCCCCGTTTTTTGGAGATCGAGCCGGATTTTCTCATCTTCACCCACGATCACCTGGATCATTACGATCCCGAATCTGCTGAGGTCTATCTTGGCAGAAGCAAAAAAAAGATCACCGTGTTATCCCCCTCCTCCGTGTGGCAGAAGGCCCGTCAGAATCAGAACGGCCACAACTACGTTCTTTTCGATAAAGGAGTAGAATGGACCGACGGCAACCTGCGCTTTACCGCCGTTCCCGCCTGCCACAGCGATCCTACGCCCATCGGTGTCATTATCACCGATCTGGCTGAGGGCAAGCACTATTACGTCACCGGCGACACCCTCTATCGGAAGGATATCCCCCAAAGCCTTCCCGTCAAGCCCGACGTGATCTTCCTACCCATCAACGGTGCAGGCAACAATATGAATGCGGTGGATGCCGCAAGATTTGCAAAAGAGACGGGCGCCGAGATCGCCGTACCCCTGCACGTGGGTCTGTTCGATGATATCGACCCCACCATCTTCCAACACCCCGGTCGCGTGATCCCTGAATTTTATCAGATCATTGAAATATAAAGGAGAAAGAAAATGAAAGTTACCGACGTAAAAGTATTCAACGTAGACTGCTTCCGTACCAACTGGGTCTTCGTAAAGGTCTATACCGATGAAGGCATCGACGGCGTGGGCGAAGCTACTCTGGAATACAAGGAAAAGGCTCTCATCGGAGCCGTAGAGCACATTAAAGAATATCTGGTAGGAAAGAATCCGCTGGATATTGAAAAGCATTTTCACGATATCTACCGTGACGCTTACTGGCGCGGCGGTGCGGTGTTGATGAGCGCCCTTTCCGCCGTAGAGTGTGCCCTGTGGGATATTTTGGGCAAATACCTGGGCGTTCCCGTTTATCAGCTTCTGGGCGGCAAGGTCAACGATAAGGTGAGGATCTACGTGAACGGCTGGTTTGCCGGTGCCAAAACTCCCGAGGAATTCGGTGAAAAGGCAAAGATCGCCGTTAAGCGCGGCATTACCGCTATGAAATGGGATCCCTTCGGAAAGGCATACCTGGAGCTTTCCAATAAGGATCTGGATACTGCCCTGCGCTGCGTTGCCGCCGTTCGTGAGGCAGTTGGCCCCGAAGTTGACCTTCTCATTGAAGGCCACGGCAGATTCAACGTTCCCACCGGTATCAAGATCGCAAAGGAATTGGAGCAGTTCAAGCCCATGCTCTTTGAAGAGCCCGTTCCTCCGGATAATCTGGAAGCACTCAAGGCCGTGCGCGATAAATCCCCCGTTGCTATTTCCGCAGGGGAGCGCCTTTACACTCTCCGTTCCTACAAGGATCTGTTTGAAATGCGCGCCGCCGATTACATTCAGCCCGATATCAGCCACGCAGGCGGTATTATGGAGCTGAAAAAGATCGCCGCAGCCGCAGAAGCATACTACATTCCCTTCGCACCCCACAATCCCTCCGGCCCCGTGGCCAACGCCGCCACCCTGCAGATCGCCGCTTGCTGCCCCAATTTCTCCATTCTGGAAATTATGTATAGCGACGTACCCTGGAGAAGTGACGTTACCAACGAAGAGCTCCACTATGCAGACGGCTATATGGAGATCCCCTCCAAGCCCGGTCTCGGCATCGAGATCGACGAGGCCGCTTGCCTTGAGCACCCCTACAAACCGCATACCCTCCGTCACTACACCGGTGCTCTGACGGATATTCGCCCGCCGGAATCCAAATTCTATTTTTAAGGTGGTAAAAAATGAAAAACGTACTTGTTACCGGTGCCTGCATCAACACCGGCGTTGACATTGTAAAACGCTTTGCCGCAGAGGGCTACAACGTAGCCTTCACCGGCAGAAGCCCCGAAAAGGTGGCGGCAGCCGAAGCCCTTTACAAGAAAGAATTTCCCAATTCCGTGATCCGTGGCTTTGCCCGTGATTCTCACGACGCCCAAGGAAATGTAGATCAGGAAGGGGTGCGCTCCCTCTATGAGGAGCTGGATAGCCTGGATCTCACCCCTGAAACAGTGGTGCTCAACGCCGCCGATCAGGGTCTTGGTATGAAGATCTTTGAAAATCCCCTTTCCGATTTCCAGAAGGTGCTGAATACCAACATTCTCTGGAACTACTGCATGGTAGAGGAAGGCGCAAAGAGAATGATGAAAAACGGCGTGGGCAACTTCGTCTTCGTCAACTCCAACACCGCCTATCGCGCCATTCCCGACCGCATTGCCTACGTGACCTCCAAGGGTGCACAGCTTGGTATGATGCGCGCATTGGCGCTGGATCTGGGCAAATACGGCATCCGTGTCAATGCGGTGCTCCCCGGTATGATCAAAACCGACCGTTGGGAGAAGAACCCCGATTTCTACCGTGACGTCCCCTCCCGCTTCACCCCCATCGGTGACGTTGCCATCGGCGCAGACATTGCCGATGCAGTCTATTACCTTGCCGCTCACGGCAGAAACACCACCGGCGCAGAGCTGGTTGTGGACGGCGGTAACACCATTCAGCTTTACCCCATCATCCCCGAAAGCAAATAAAAGAATCGTAAAGGAGGAAAAGGCATTGCAACCTCGCTTTGGAGAAACCGATTTTACCGTTTATCATACCAATAAACAAAATACGGTTCTTACTTTGCAAAACGCAGAGAAGGATGCGTTTTCCCGCTACCGCGCCCTGTTTCTGGAAGAGGGCTACGAAGAAAAAGAAGCGTATGAAGCCCCCCACGGGGCCTTCTGCGCTCTGGTCCGTGAAAAAACGGGCGTGTTCCTCCATTGGTTTTCCCGCATTGGGGAATTAACTGTGGTAAAGGAGGAAAACTGCACCTATTTTCAGCGGGAGGAGAAGCCCCTTCCCACCGTAACCACTCCCCAGATCACCCAATTGAATCTGACGGATTTCGGTCTCTCTTACGCAGTTCGCCTTTCCGACGGACGCTTCATCATCTTTGACGGCGGTTGGGATGACCCCGTGGATCAGAAGACACTCTACGGCTGTCTCGTAGAGCAAAGCGAAGGAAGAACCCCTCGCATTGCCTGCTGGATCCTGACGCATCCCCACAGCGATCATCACCGCTGCTTCAACGGCTTTTGGGAGGATTACTTTGGGAAAGTGGAGATCGATTCCGTGCTCTTCCACTTCCCGGAGGCAGACGATCTGGAGCATTACCCCAAACTTTGCATTCCCCACAGGGGCGCAAACGATACGGATACCGAGCATATTTTAAGAAACAATGCAAACGTCCGAAAGATCGGTGCCGTGCACTATACGGCTCACGCAGGGCAGACCTACACCTTCGGTGACGCCAAAATGCAGATCCTTGTGTGTATGGAAAATACCATTGCCGTTTCGAACAACATCAACGCCATTTCCACCGTGATCAAAATGGAATTGGGCGGTCAGGTGATCCTCTGGACGGCAGATGCCTACTGTAAACACGCCCGCCTTGAAGAGCGCTACGGGGAAGAATTGAAGGCAGATATCCTGCAGGTCTTTCACCACGGCTTTTCCAGCGGAAAGGCCGCGCCGGTAATCGATGCCTACGAGCAGATCCGAGCACGCACCTGCTTCGTCTCCACAACGGAGTATCTGGTATTCTCCGCCTTCTGCATCCATCAGGAGGCAACCCGTCACCTTTTTGATATGGAAGAAACCCGTGAGGTCATCACAGGTGATACCACCCGTACCATCCCCCTGCCTTACGAGCCCGAAGAGGATAGCCGCACCCGCTTAAAGGAGCGGATCGCCCGTGGCCTTTCCCTTTGCGGAAAAAAAGAGTGGGAAATTTCCCCTGCTTCAGAAGAACCGTATACTCTGAAAAACATTACCTACTCCGAAATTACCGTAACGGTAACGAGTACCCTTTCTTCCGGCGAGACCTGCGAGGAAACGCTGACCCTTCCCAAGCGCAGCGAGATCGCCTTTACACCCGCGGAAAACACCGCTTCTCTTTCAATGCAAGGCGACTTCCCCTTCCTTTTAGAAGAAACCGCCCTCGCAAAATAATCTTCACATTCACCCGACGACCTTACAAATCGGTGGGTATCCTTTGTTGACAAAAAGTGTAAAATGTGCTACAATGAACTGCAAAGAAATAGCAAGGAGAATTGATATGACTGAAGAATTAAAACGCAAAATTGGTATTATGTTTATGGTGGGAATGCCCAAAGAGGAGAAATTCCCCCAATATATCGAATTTCTTAAAAAATACCGCGTCGGTTCATTCTGTGTCAACGCAATGAACGCCGTTTCCGTAGAACGGATTTGCGAAGCCACCAAAACCGTGCGTGACGTTGCATTCGAAACCACCGGCGAATACCCCTTGATCTTTATGGATCAGGAAGGCGGCTGGACCTCCCGCTATTACTGCGGATGCGGCTCCATCCCCGGGGCTATGGGCTACGCTGCAACCGGCGCTGACGGTGAAAAAATGTATGCCGTCGGTAAACGTTTAGGCAAGCTTCTCCGCGCCGTTGGCGTAAACGGAGACGACGCCCCCGTTCTCGACGTAAACATCAACCCCAAAAACCCCATCATCGGAACCCGTGCCTACGGTGATACGGCAGAAGCCGTCAAAGAGCGTGGCATCAGCTTCGCCCGCGGCCTCATCGATACAGGCGTTATGCCCGTTGCCAAGCACTTCCCCGGTCACGGTAATGTCGCCTCCGACACCCATACGGATACCGTTGTTAACGATACCCCTGCAGAGGTATTGAAGGAAACGGAATTTTCCACCTTCCGTGAATCCTTTAAGCAAGGCGTCGGCGCCGTTATGTCCGCCCACGTCACCTACACCTCCATCACCAAAATGCCCGGTACCCTCTCTCGCGAAATTATGACCGATTACGCCCGTGGCGAGTTGGGCTTTGACGGCATCATCGTGACCGACAGTATGGGAATGAAGGCCATCAGCGGTGCCTATCCCAAAGGGGAATGTGCGGTTCTCGCCATCGAAGCAGGTTGTGACGTTCTCCTTTACTACAGCGCAAAGGAACTGGAAAACGTTGAAAATGCCATCAACGCCGTTTACAACGCTGTAGAATCCGGCAGAATTTCTCCTGAGCGCATTGAGGAATCCTATCAAAGAATCAAGCGTCAGAAGGAACGCTTCAACGTAGCCGAAGCCGAGCCCAACGTGGAACTTGCAAAGAAGCTGACCTACGACGAAGCCGATCTTCTCGACATTGCAAACGAGTCTCTCAGCGCCATCACCTGCCTGAAGAACGACGGAATTCTGGAAGGACTCGACAAAAAGAAGATCCTTTGCGTCTCTCCCGTTTGTCAAGCCTTGCGCGGTGTAGAAGAAAAGCACAGACAGATCCTGAGCTTTGCCGATCTCTTTGCGGCAAAATTCGAAAACGCCACCCCAATGGTCGCACCCTTGAAGGATCCTTCCCCCGAGGTTCTTGCCGCTGCCGAAGGGGATTATGATGTAGCGGTCGTAGGTATCTTCGATGCCGCTATGAACCCCGAACAGACGAAGATCATCGAAAAGATCCGCGGTCTCGGAAAGCCCGTGGTTGCCGTTCTTCTCAGAACGCCTTACGACTATCGCGCCGTAAAGGATTGCAACGCCGTCATCACCGGTTACGAATACACGCCCCTTGCCTGCAAGTCCATCGTAGAATCCATGAAAACAGGCGTTTACAGAGGCAAACTCCCTGTTACCATCGAGGGCCTGAACTGAAAAAAACAAATATAAGCATAAAAAAGTACCCGTGAGATCACGGGTACTTTTTTGATTCTGAACAAAAGAACGTCACTTAATCTGATTCAAGAGACGGTTCAGCTCTGCGGCGATCTGTTCGGCGGTGCCGGGTGCATACTTGCAGGCATCCACCTCATACTGATAATTGGGGAAGGCTTCAATATTGGGAATATAGCCGTAAGAACCGTTGGTATAGCCACACATAAAGGTAAAGGCAAAGGGAGAGGCGGCCTTCACCTGAATGCCCGTGGTGGAAAGCATTTCGTAAGGCGCGTAGCAGAAGCCAAGATCCCCAATGGCAATGGCGCCTAAATTCATGGTATTGGTAGAGCCCGGCTCACGCTTGGAATTGGCAAGCACGGTTCTTGCATCGTGAGCAGATGCAAAGCCGTACTGACGAACCAACTCGTCGATCCTGCCCGTTTGCTGGCCGGAGGAATACAAGGATGAAATGACCGCCGCCGCCTCGATGGCCTCGGCGGAAAAGCCCTTGGTATCGGTGGCGTAAGCGATCTGGATCTCGGATTCAACGGCGCGGATCCTTCCGCTTTCCACCTTCGTCATATTGTCCAGCACGGAGGAAACGAACACCGCCAGATCCTTGCCGTGTTGAACATGATCGTTGGCGTTATTCTTTTCACTGGCAAGGCGGGTACCGGGGGTGGTGTTACCGGCAGCAGCCTGAAAATAGGAAAAATACACGTCCTCCGTTTTCTCCACGGTATCACGCAGAGAGCCAACCCAGTCGGCAGAGATCTCCGTTCCGTTGGCAGAGCCCACGGTGGTCACGTGGCAAGCCCAGTTCATCAGCACCACGTCCTTCTGGTTGGCACGATCAAAGCGGATCACCCGCATCTGCTTATCGGGGTCGGTCTCGTGGCGGTATTCCGGATAGTCACCGGAGGAAGGAATTTTAGCGCGATAGATATAGCTTCCGTCCGCCTTCAGATAGCGGCGCACGTAGCTCATATTCTCCGTCATGGTCTCACCGATATAGATCTCCGCACGGTCAAGGGTGGCAATGGCATCCTTTGCCGCCTTCACGGCACGGGGCATAAAAATGCTGCCGCCTACAGAGCTCAGGGACAGTTCAGGACCGGAATGGGTATGAGAAGCATTTAAAAATACGAACTCGCGGGATACGCCCACTTCGGTTTCAAGCCGTGCGCAAACCTCTTTCCAAACGCTGCCGGGTACGCTGCAGGCATCCACGGAGAAAAGAAGCGCGGTCTTTCCGTCTTCATCGCGAACGGCAACGCAGGTCACGTAAAGCTCATCCAGAACCTCATCGGAAAGTCGGACGGAGCTATTCCCGAAGCCTGCCATGGAAGCCCCCTTGGGCGGGGTCATCACGTAGCGACCGAAGCCCACGGAAAAGCCCGTGGGGTCAAAGGTTCCCTGAGGCTCCTCACGAATGGGCTGAACGGGCTTGGGCTTGGGTGCATAGATGGGAGCTTCCTCTTTTTCTTCCGTGGTAACGGGCAATATCTCCTTGGTATCAGCAAGAGAAGGGCCGCCGCAGGCCACAAGGGAACCAAGCGTAAAAAGCGATAATAACAAGCAAGCGATTCGTTTCATAAGGAACCTCCTTTTATCCTTTATTAGTTCCATTTTATTGGGATTTTTTCTCTCCGTCAAGATGGCAATTACACAAAAATATATGTGGAAAAATCGGCATTTTTGCATAACTTCAGTCCTTGTTTGAAAACAAAGTGTAAACGAGCCTTCCTACTCCCCGTAGCAAATAAAAGGCGGCGGCATAGAATACACTGTGAAGAAAAGAAAAAGGAGGCTTTCTATGAAAACCGTCATCATTCCACAGGGAGACCGCCGCTTTGACAAGGTAGCAGAGCACTTTGAACAAAACGGCACGCAGGTGCTCCGAGGCGGCTTCCCTCATGAGCGAGCGGCATACCTTTTTTCCTTGGGAGAAAAGGGAGAGAAGCTTTTATCTGCCGCAGACCTTGCCGCACCTGAAAGCCTTTTTTTCGTAGGGCGGCAACACGCACCCCTGCTTGATGCCGCAAAGAAAAAGGGGATCTGCATCGTACCTCTGTTAGAGGATCCCGCCTACCTTGCCTCCAATGCAAGAGCAACCGCCCAAGGGGCGTTGGGGCAGCTCCTCACCGCCACCCCAAGGGTGCTGGAGGAGACCGCCGTTCTGATCATTGGCTACGGCAATTGCGGCAGAGCACTGGCACAGCTTCTTCGGAGAAACGGATGCAAGGTTCGAATCCATTCCAATCCGGGATCCCTTGCCCGCGCAAAAGGGGAGGGCTTTTCTCCTTTCGACCTTTTGGGAAATGAGCCGTTTTCCTTTGATGCCATCGTCAATACCGTTCCCGCCCCCATCTTCACATCCGAGATCTTAGAGCGCATCCCCGGGGGCACGGCATGGATCCAGATCGCCTCCGGGCTTTCGGGGCTGGATCCGTGGGATCTGAAGGCACGAAGCCTTCCTTTTTATCCCTTGCCGGGGCTCCCCGGAGTGGTGGCTCCCGAAACCGAGGCCGACGCCATCTATCGCCTGATGGCGCGGCACCTTTTTAAGTTCAAAGAGGAAAGCGAGTGAATCACTTGAAACAAAAGATCGGCTTTGCACTCACGGGCTCCTTTTGCACCCTCCACCGCGCTTTTTCCTTGATGGAGCAGCTGCAAAGCCAATACGATATCGTTCCCATCTTATCCGAACGGGTGGCAAGCACCGATACCCGTTTTCATACAAAAGAAGAAGTGCTGGAGCGTGTACGCATCATCTGCGGCAGAGAGCCCATCACCACCATTACGGAAGCGGAGCCCCTTGGCCCCCGCGGCCTTCTTGATCTTCTGGTGGTATGCCCCTGCACCGGCAATACCCTTTCCAAAATGGCTTTGGGCATTACCGATACCAGCGTGACCATGGCAGTCAAATCCCATCGGCGTGGCGGAAAAGGAGTGCTCATTGCCCTTTCCACCAACGACGCCCTTTCCGGCTCCGCCAAAAGCCTCGGCACCCTTCTGGATCGACGGGGCTATTACTTCGTTCCCTTAAAGCAGGACGATCCACGGGCAAAGCCCGCTTCCCTGCAATGCGATTTTGACCGCGTTCCCGAGGCCGTTGCCGCCGCCTTGGAGGAAAAACAGCTTCAGCCCTTGTTTTACTAAAAAAAGATCCCTTGTTTCAAGTAACAAGGGATCTTTTGCATTATTTCGATCAGAGAAGACCCAGCCTTTCCCGAACGTAAGCGGCGGTTTCAGCCGTATCCTTTTCCAAAACGTGGGAAAATTCCGTAAAGATGAGGTTTTCCGCATCCTTCAGGAAATAATCGTCGGTGGTGTGAATGCGCTTGCCGTCACCCAACGCGGTGCTTTTGTGGAAGCAAATGTTCTTCATCAGAAACAAAACCGCTCGGGGATCACCGGAATTCAATGCTTTTTTGGAAAACTCACTGCGCTTGCGAAAATCACGGATCCATTCCGGCTCCATTTTGGAAACTGCTTCCAGCGCTTCCTCCGCTTCCAAGGCAGTCAAGGGCGGGAGCATTTTGGCAACCAGCGCTTCGTTTGCCACGGGAACGTATACCAGCGACCCCGCCTTCAGAAGCGGCTTCAACACGTAATATTCCTGCGATTGACCGCCCACCTTCATGGCGCAGATCTCCTGAACACAGCAAAGCCCGGCAATGCCGTACCGTACCGTCTCTCCCAACTGGAACATGCTCTCTCCTTTTCTCACAATGAAACAGCCCGATGCTCGTTTCCACTTTTATATTATAACATAAAATCGACAAAATGGAGAGAGAATTTTTTTATTATTTTGACATTTTTTTGTTTATTTTTACTATTTTTTTGTTTTTTTCAACGCAAATTTACAGATTTCACGGGTAGCGATCCGAACAAAAAGAAGTAGGATCCCCCCTGAAATGAAAAGAAAGAGAACGATGAAAAGGATCTGCTTTGTGGGGGAAACGGGTGCTTTTTCCGGCCCTTCCTCATCTCGCTCTCCTTCCTTTACCCCTTCCGTGATCGCGGGGACAAGGGTCGGCACTGCGTGGGGGGATACCTCCACAGGATCGGCGGCCGTAAGAACTACCCGCCCTTGGGCAGGGTCGGGGCAGGGCGCAGAGGGTAGCTCTTCGTATACGGGAATAAGAAAGTGCAGAGGCTGAGATAAAAGTCCCGTTTCCTCGTATAGGGAAAAGAGTAGATCCCCTTCGGTCTTGGCGGCGGCTACGTTCTGCATATACTGCCCCCAAAAGTTGCGGGTAGCACCGTTTTCACCGCAAGAGCGGGGATCCACGTTCCACTTTTGAAGATAAAGAGTGCTCTGATAGCGGGCTACGTATTCCTCCGCTATTTTTTTTGCACCCCCCAAAAGGGCTTTTTCCACCGTATCCCACCCCATTTTTTGAGCGTGGCGAGCGCCATTTTCATACACCGCAAAGGCACCCTCGCCCCCTGCGGAAGCGTTAAAGGGGTTAAAATATCCGTCAAGGGATAAAAGCAAGGCGGTGTCCCTTCCGCTTGTCGGTGCCAGCACCAAACGTGCCCCCTCCCTTTGAACTCCATCTCTGTACCAGCGGGAAAGCAGAGTGCCCGCCCTGCCGAAGAGCAAAGGGTTTCCCTCCTGCCCCTGCTCCTGACGGAGCCGCACCGCCAAAAACAAAGGCTCCACCCCCGCCTCCTTCCCGATGCGGCACAGCGCCTCCAAGGAGATCACGCTTTTTGCGGCACAGCCCTCAAGGACCCGCGCCACCGCTTCTTCCCCGCCCCGCCCCTCGTAAGAAAGAGAAAGAAACTGAAAAACACCACGGCGGGTCAGGGCGTTGCGGGGATCCAGAAAATACGCCACTGCCTCACGGCTTGCGCACCACGCCCCGGTATCCGTTTGTCCGCCGCTTGTACTGCGATAGGGGGAAAGTGCTTCACTCGCCGGGATCAGGGAGCGCTCCCACACCCCGCACTCCTCCTCCAAAACCTTCGGAAAGGTATAGTCAAGCCCCCTTTCACGGGAAAGAGCCGTAATGGGCAGGGGGGTGAATTGCCACGCAGGGTAGAGAATCTGCAAGGCGCAAAGCCCCTCAAGGTAATCCTCAGGGAAGCCCGCCTCCCGAAGGGCGTTGCAATGGGTGCACCCGAGTTCGGCAGCAAAGGCCTTGCAGGGTAAAACGAGAAAACAAATCAGCAGGGCAAGGGCGCAAAATCTTTTCATAAAGCCACCTCCTTTCATTCATCCTACCAAAAAGGCACGGCGAAAAAAGAAGAAACCTGCTTTTTCTATATGAAACGGGCATTTTTTGGCTACAATAGAAAAGGAGAATATTTGTGAATTTTTTGTAAGACCCTTGACAATCATTTCCATTCGTGGTACAGTATGAGTACGGGTTTAGCACTCGTAACCGAAGAGTGCTAAAACAGCAAGGCGGTGAGAAAATTGGAATTGACCCCACGCAAAAGCGAGATCCTCAAAGCCGTGATCGGCACCTTTATTGCCACCGGTGAGCCGGTGGGCTCCAAGGCCATTATGGGTCTGATGAAAACGCCCTGCTCCTCCGCCACCATTCGCAACGAAATGGCAGATCTGGAAAAAATGGGTCTTCTGGAACAGCCCCACACTTCCGCAGGGCGCATTCCCACAGGCAGAGGCTATCGGGTTTACGTGGATTCCCTGATGGAGGATACCACTCTCACATTTGAAGAGACTCTGCTTCTCAACTCCTTGCTTTCCGATAAAATGCGAGAAACGGATCAGATCCTTTCGGATATGACCACCCTTTTGGCAAGGCTTACGGGGTATGCGGTCGTCTCCTTTACTCAGGAGCGGCTGGGCACCGTTCAGCGCTTCGAGGGTGTTTGGGTCACCGCAGGAAGCTTTCTTCTGGTGATCGTCACCTCCTCGGGCAAGGCCGTTTCCAAGCAATTTCGCGTAGAGCTTCCCCTGACCCCCGAGGGCGTGGAGCGCATTATCTCCACCCTCAACGAGCACCTGACCCGCGAGACCTTGGGCGGCATCACCTTGGAGCGGATCATTGCCGTGGAAAAGGATCTGGGTGAATACCGCGGGCTGATGGCCCCCCTTTTACAAACCATTTATAGTATGGTAGCCGAAACCGGAAAAGAGAGCGTTATGGTGCGGGGCACCGCAAACCTCCTCTCCTATCCCGAATTTCAGGAGGGGGACGGGCCCGAAAAGCTGGTGCGGGAATTAGAAGATGAGGAAGGGCTTTTAAAACGCTTCCGCCAAAGCTTCTCCGATCGGATCCGCATTCAGATCGCCCCCGGCGGCAAAGGGCTTGACGGCGCCTCCGTGGTGATCTGCCCCTTCAAGCTCCATCGGAGTATGGAGGGCACCGTCTGCATCTTGGGCCCCAAACGAATGAATTACGGCAAGGCAGTTGCAAGCCTTGAATATTTAGCAAAGCAAATACACGCGGCGCACGGCTTCAGGCCTCACCTGCCGCTGATCGAAACAAAGGAATCGTAATATGGCAAAAAAGAAAACGGAAAAAGAAGAATTGAAAGAAGAAGTAAAGGAAGAAGCCACCGCGGCTTCCACCCCTGAAGAGGACCCCTTGAGAGAAGCTACCCTTGCCCTGAACGAGGCGCAAAAGGAGCTGGAGGAAACAAAAGCAAAACTGCAGGAAGCAGAGGATCGCACCCTTCGGATCTTAGCGGAATACGACAACTTCAAAAAGCGCACCGTCAAAGAAAAGGAAGAATTGTATTTCGCCGCCGCGGCAGACGTGATCAAAAAGCTTCTGCCCGTGTTTGACAATTTAGACCGCGCACAAATGGCGGGTGACGGCGAAAACTATCGCAAGGGCGTGGAAATGATCCTCAGCCAGTTCGGTGACGTGCTCAATTCCATGGACGTTCACCAGATCGCACAGGTCGGCGACGAATTCGACCCCGTTTTCCACGAAGCCATCTTCCGTGAAGAAAAGGAAGGCGCACCCGAAAATACCATCACCGAAGTGCTCCAAAAGGGCTACGCTATGGGAGAAAAGGTGATCCGTCACGCTATGGTAAAGGTATCCGGCTAAGTCCGGTTTCCACATACAATCAAAATTTAGTTACAAACCCAAAGGAGGAATTTATAATGGGAAAAATTATTGGTATTGACTTAGGCACCACCAACTCTTGCGTTGCCGTATTTGAAGGCGGCGAGCCGGTGGTCATCCCCAACCCCGAAGGAGCCAGAACCACCTCTTCCGTGGTATCCTTCTCCAAGACCGGTGAAAGACTGGTAGGCCAGATCGCAAAGCGTCAGGCCATTATCAACCCCGAACGCACCATCTCTTCCATTAAGAGAGATATGGGTACTTCCCGCAAGGTTGAGATCGACGGTAAGAGCTACACCCCTCAGGAGATCTCCGCTATGATCCTGCAAAAGCTGAAGACCGATGCCGAAAACTATCTGGGCACCCCCGTCACCGAAGCGGTGATCACCGTTCCCGCATACTTCTCCGACGCACAGCGTCAGGCAACCAAGGATGCAGGTAAGATCGCAGGTCTTGAGGTGAAGAGAATCATCAACGAGCCCACCGCGGCCGCTCTGGCTTACGGTATCGACAAGGAACTGGAACAGAAGATCATGATCTACGACCTTGGCGGCGGCACCTTCGACGTTTCCGTTCTGGAAATTTCCGACGGCGTCTTCGAGGTACTGGCAACCGCAGGTAACAACCGTCTGGGCGGTGATGACTTCGATAACAAGATCATCGATTGGATCGCCGATCAGTTCCAGAGAGAAAACGGTGTGGATCTCCGTCAGGAGAAGACCGCACAGCAGAGACTGAAGGAAGCCGCAGAAAAAGCAAAGATCGAGCTTTCCGGTATGCAGTCCACTCAGATCACCCTGCCCTTTATCTATGCAGATGCCAACGGCACCAAAAACTTTGATGCTACCCTCACCCGCGCCAAGTTCAACGAGCTCACCGCCGATCTGGTGGAAAAGACCATGGGACCCACCCGTCAGGCTCTGTCCGATGCAGGTCTGAAGCCCGGTGATATCTCCAAGGTACTCTTGGTAGGCGGCTCCACCCGTATTCCCGCCGTTCAGGAAGCCGTTAAGAACTTCACCGGCAAGGAGCCCTTCAAGGGCATCAACCCCGATGAATGCGTTGCCATCGGCGCCGCCATTCAGGGTGGCGTTTTGGGCGGTGACGTAAAGGACGTTCTCCTTCTGGACGTTACGCCCCTTTCTCTGGGTATCGAAACCCTGGGCGGTGTATTCAACAAGCTCATTGAGCGCAACACCACCATTCCCGTAAAGAAGAGCCAGATCTACTCCACCGCCGCAAACAATCAGACCTCCGTTGAGATCCACGTTCTGCAGGGCGAAAGAGAAATGGCAAAGGATAACAAGACCCTTGGTCGCTTCACTCTGGACGGTATCCCCCCCGCAATGCGCGGCGTACCCCAGATCGAGGTAACCTTTGATATCGACGCCAACGGCATTGTAAACGTAACCGCTTGCGATAAGGGCACCGGCAAGGAACAGCACATCACCATCACCGCTTCTACCAATATGAGCCAGGAAGATATTGAAAGAGCCGTGAAGGATGCGGAAATGCACGCCGCCGAGGATAAGCTGATGAAGGAAAACGTGGAGACCAGAAACAATGCTGAAAATCTGGTATTCCAGTGCGAAAAGACCATGGCTGACGCAGGCGATAAGCTTTCCGACGAGGATAAGGCTCCCATCAACGCCGCTATGGATACCCTGAAGGAAAGCCTGAAGGGCGAGGATTACGCCAAGATCAAGGCCGATACCGAGGCCCTGACTCAGGCACTCTACAAGATCAGCGAAAAGCTGTATCAGGCAAGCGGCGCCGCCGGTGCCGAGGGCTTTGACCCCAATGCCGCTCAGGGCGCAGCAGGTCAGGATGAAAACGGCTATTACAATGCCGACTTTACCGACGCTTCCGACGATTCCAACAAATAAACACCAAAGGAAAACCACCCCCGGGGCGAGGGATCGCTCCGGGGGCACGGTATCAAATTAAGAAGGATTTTGACGCATGGCAGACAAGCGAGACTATTATGAGGTCTTAGGCCTCCAAAAGAGTGCCGGAGATGACGAGATCAAGAAAGCTTACCGCAAGCTGGCAAAAAAGTATCACCCGGATATGAACCCCGGTGATGCGGAAGCCGAATTAAAATTCAAAGAAGTAAACGAGGCCTATTCCGTTCTTTCCGATGCGGAAAAGAAGAGCCGATACGACCAGTTCGGTCACGCAGGGGTCGATCCCAATTTCGGCGCAGGCGGCGGTGGCGGCTTCGGTGGCTTTGGCGGCTTCGGCGGTATGGATTTTGACGTGGGCGATATTTTCTCCTCCTTCTTCGGTGGGGGCGCATCTCCCCGCAGAAACGGCCCCGTTCAGGGAGACGATATTCTCACCCGCGTGGTGATCTCCTTTGAAGAGGCGGTGTTCGGCTGTCAGAAGACCATTTCCTTCTCCCGCACGGAGACCTGCTCCTCCTGCTCCGGCAGCGGCGCAGAGCCCGGCACCCACCCCGAAACCTGCTCCAAGTGTAAGGGCACGGGGCAGATCCTGGTGCAACAACGCACCATGCTGGGTATGATGCAGACCTCCCGCCCCTGCGACGTGTGCGGCGGTAGCGGCAAGATCATCAAAAACCCCTGTAAGACCTGCCGTGGCGTAGGCGTAGAAAAGAAGAGCAAAAAGTTTGATGCCACCATCCCCGCAGGTATCAACGAAGGAGAGCGCATCCTCCTTCGTGGTCAGGGTCACGCAGGCAGACGCGGCGGAAGCCCGGGCGACTTGGTGGTTGAGATCAGCATTCGTCCCCATCCCGTATTCGTGCGCCGCGGTCAGGACGTATTCTGCGAGGTCCCCATTTCCTATGCGGAAGCCGCCCTTGGCGGTGAGATCACCATTCCCACCTTGGAAGGTAAAGAGAGCTACCGCATCCCCGAGGGCACCCAGTCAGGCACTCAGTTTACCTTAAAGGGCAGAGGTATTCAGTCCGTGCGCGGTGGCAGAAAGGGCAACCTTTACTTCACCGTTCAGGTTGAGATTCCCAAGAATCTCTCATCCCGTCAAAAAGAACTGCTTCGCCAGTTTGAGGAAAGCTGCAACAACACCAATATGTCAGGGAAAAACAGCTTTGCCGAAAAATTGAAAAATCTCTTTAAGTAAACCAAAAAGCGGTGCAGATTGCACCGCTTTTTCCTTGCAAAGATGCTAAAACTGTGTTACAGTAAAGAAAAGTATTTTTCAAAAGGAAGTACCCCAATGAAAGATTATCATACCCACCCGCAGATCCTTCAGCTTCCCCACCGATTCCCCGAATTTGTGGAGACCGCCCTGAAAAAAGGGGTAGATGAGATCTGCATTACCGATCATATGCCCCTCTCCTGCAGTAAAGCCAAGGATCGCATCCCCCAAGGGCGCGTGGGGGAATACTGCGAAAGGGTGCAGGAATTAAAGGAAGCCTATAAAGGGAAGATCCGCATCAAGTGCGGCATCGAGATCGACTTTCACCCCTCCCTTACTTCAGAGATCGAAGCCGTTTTGAAGGAGGGCAATTTTGATTTCGTCTTGGGCTCCTCCCACCTGCACGTTCTGAAAAGCCCCTCCCTTTTTGATATCTGCAAAACACGAAACGAATATGCCGCGGCTATGTTTGAAAACACCACCGCCGCCGCCAAAAGCGGGTATTTTAACGCCATTGCCCACCCGGATATGCACCGCTGGATCTTCACAAGGCCCGACCGCTTCCCCCTGGAGGATGACGGCTATGAGGAAGCTCGCCACGAGGATACCATTGAAGCGATGCTGGATGCCATCCGTCAAGAGGGTCTCTTCTTCGAGATCAACCCTCACCTTGCTATGAGCACAGGGGATCCCGCCGACCTTTACCCAACTCCAACCCTCTTGGAGCGTGCCCTGAAAAAAGGCATTCGGTGCAGCTACGGCTCCGACGCCCACAAGAGCGAGGACGTAGGCGGTATGCTGGATTATCTCACCACCGCCTCCCCTTACAAGGAGGCCCTGAAAATTTGGAATCAATCATAAAAAGGTGCGAAAACGGAGACACTTCGTAAAGAAGTAGTCTCCGTTTTTCTGTGCAAAGATAAAATGACACTTTCAAAAGCTGAAAGTGTCATAGTGGGTTATATACTTTAAGAAAGGTTATACTTGCCGAAAATAATATTTCTTCTTCGGTGCGTAAAAAATGATATATCTCTCACAAGATATGATATACGGCTTCGCCGTATGATATATTTTCCCTTTGTGAAAATATGATATAATATCCGTTCCTTAATATGCCGCAGGCATATATCATCGCTCCCAGAGCGATATCATACCGAAGGTATATCACCCGTTCCGCAAGGAGCGGATATCATTGAGGCACGCTTCCTTACGGAGTGTGCCTCAATCCGCACCTTTTTATTAATCCTATTGGATCCGTTCAAGAAAAAGCCCATCCTCCATCCATCTTCCGTTGTACTTGCTTTCACTTTCCAAATAAACCAGCCCGCCTTCCACCTTCCGGAAGAAGAGGTCGTTATTCTTGTCGGTATAGACCAAATCCAAACTCACAAGATACCCCTTTTCATTCTCCATAAAAATGCAATTGAAACAGGCGCCACCCATCCAGAATTGGCATGTGTATGGGGTAGAATCTCTGGGATTGACAGGCTCCTCATCCGTAATCGGCGTATTCCACAGGTATAAATAGTGGTATTTGCCGGTGGAATCCACCCCACGGTACACCTCGTCTTCAGGGGAAGGGGTCTTCAGAGAGAACATCTTGATCTCGGCGGTGCGATATTCATCCGTCTCTTTTTTGGGAATGGCGTAGCAATCTAAAAAATAACCCACCGGATCGGCGCTGGTTCCCATCCCATCGGGGTAAGGCTGATACCCAAAGGTTACCTTAATATCTCCATTATTTTTCGCAGCGATGGAAGTTGATGCAATATAACCGCGTTTCAGCTCCCCCGTATACGCGATCAAAAGGGCGTTATCCTTGAAAAACTCCTCCGGATAATGCTCGCCTATCCTATTTTCATTCTCTGTCAGGATCCAATCGCTGTCGGTTTCTTTGGATTCTGCCAGAAGAGCGAAGAGCTCCTCACGGCTTTCAACGATCATCAAGGGAATGCTCACCCCTTCGGTCTTCTTGTTGATGGCTCTGCTCCAATAGGCGGTGTCATCGTTTAAAGAGGTGTAAAGAGGCGCAACGGAACGGGTGTAGCCTGAGATGGTTGCCTCAGGGGCTTTGGGCTTTTCTTCTTCGGTCTCAACCGTTTTTTCCTGGGTTTCGGCAGGATCCTGAAAATCTTCGGCCTTCACGTCGGCTTTGGGGTCGGTCAGAAGACAAACGGTAGCAGTCAGCACCACAAGGGCGGCAAGGGCTAACATCCAAAACATCGGTTTCTTATATTTCATGGTTTTCTCGATCCTTTCTTTGGTATTGGTCTCACCGAATGCCACGGGGCAAACGGTGATGATCTTCGGCTTAGTTCCCAGCTTCAATAAGGCTCTTGCATAGTCTCTGCGCCCTGCTTCATCCATACCGCCCAGTACCTTTTCATCGCAGGCGGCTTCCATATCGCGGCAAAAGAGAAAATAGGAAAGCCACAGAACGGGGTGGAACCAATAAATGCAAAGGAGTACGTAAGCCAAGGGCTTTGCTAAATGATCCATTCGGCGAAGGTGGGCCCTTTCGTGCAGTAAGACCGAATGGCAAATTTCAGGCTCCAGCCCAAAGGGCAGATAGATCTGCGGGCGGAAGACACCCAAAATGAAGGGCGAATCCACCTTTTCGTGGAGACGGATCCCTTTTTCCAGCGGAATGGAATCCCCCATTTTTCGTTTGATGGTAAAATAGGAAAGTGCGCCGTAGCCCAAAAGAGTAAGAGAAACACCGCACCATATATAAGGGGCGATCTCCTCCCATTTTTTCGGCTCTGCCTTTTGATCCCTCGGCACCTCATCCTCAGAGGGGGTAATGGGATCAAGCCCTTCCACGGCGGGGGCGGAATGATAAAAGATCCTCTCCCCTGCGGAGATCACCGCTTCCGTTTGGGGAACCACGCTGAAGGGGCTCTCAACGGAAAAGGGGATCAAAAGCCTTACGGCAACCAGCACCCACAAAACGCAGGAGATCCAGCGGGGCGCCCTCTTTATCACAAGACGGCAAAAGATCACCCCAAGGGCAACGAAGCCCGCGGAAATGCTCATTTCCAGAACGTGCTGAAACAGAAAAAGCATTTATTCCTCCTCTTTTCCGATCATATCCTCCAGCCTTCGGATCTCTTCCTCCGAAAGATTCTGGCGGCGGGCAAAGGCGGCAATGAACGCAGGCAGGGAGCCCTCAAAGGTTTTTTCCACCAAGGCATCCAGCTCTGCCCGCTGGGCCTCCCCCTTGCTCACCAGAGAGGTGATCACGGAATTTTCGTTTTTCAAAACGCCCCGTTCACACAAACGCTTGATCACCGTGTAGGTGGTGGTGCGGGACCATTCCAGCCTTTCCTTACAAATTTTAGCAAGGGCGGAGCTGGTAATGGGCTCCTGCTCCCACAGGATCAGGCAGAAGCGGTATTCACTTTCAAAAATTTTAGGTGTAGCCATTGGTTTTTCCTCCGAATATCATTTGTCTAATCGATTCGACAGTTAGAGTCTAACACGTTAGACAATCTTTGTCAAGGGGTAAAAGAAAAAACGCAAGAAAAATTTTCTTGCGTTTTTTATCTTGTATTGTTTTTTCTTACTTCAGCATAGTAGCGGCGTCGCCCTCAAAGCCGTAGAATTCGGTAATGAGAACCACGTGAAGAATGCCCTCTTCCACACGTACGAAGTAATTCAGGGTGCTGGTGGTACCAACGGATTCCTTGGTGTAAACGGCGGAAACGTATTCCTTACCGCCGAAGGTAACCTTCTCACCCTCCTGATCCACTTCGTATTCCACACCGGAAAGGGAATCCATCTTGGACTTAACGGATTTCAGGTAGTCCTCAGGAGTCTTGGTGTAGAATTCGTAGCTGATCTCAACGGTGCTGCCGGAAACGGTATCAATGGCCTTCAGGTCGTAAGCAAGGCTGGTCTGGCTCAGTGCGGGGTACAGATCGTCCTTCAGGAAGGAAACGGAAACGTCCATATCGCTTGCCAGATCCTCATCGGAGCTGATTCTCCACTTTGCGGCTTCAGGCAGGGTCAGGGTAAGCCCGGAATATGCGCTGGTGTAAACGTTGTCCTTCACTTCACCACGGGGAATGGAATATTCTTCCTCTTCAGCCTGGGTCTCCTGAGTCTTCGTTTCTTCGGTCTTGGGAGCGTCCGCCTCTTCACCGCCGCAAGCGGCAAAGGAAAAGAGCATAACCAAAACCAAAAGCAATGCCAACAGTTTTTTCATTTTCATATCTCCTTTTTGGTTTTCAGGAAAAATCCTTACGTTACCATTATACCCAAAACTTAGGAAAAATCAATACCCTGCGCCCCTTGTTCCCATCTTCTTTACAAATACGGGTGTCTGTGCTAAAATAAATCTATGGAAAAAAGAAAAATACCGCTTTATCTTGCGCCTATGGCAGGGGCGGGAGATCGGGCGTTTCGGGAGACCTGCGCCCCCTTTGGGGTGGATTTCTTCTGTACGGAAATGATTTCTGCCAAAGCGGTGCATTTTGGTGATAAAAAGACCCGCCTTTTAGCGGAAACGGGGACTGCCGAGCACCCCATTGCCATTCAGCTCTTCGGCTCGGACCCCGCCATAATGGCGGAAGCCGCCGCCAAATTGGGAAAGAGCGAAAAGGCCGACGGGATCGACCTGAATTTCGGTTGCCCCGTTCCCAAGATCGTCAACAACGGGGAAGGAAGCGCCCTGATGAAAGATCCCGAAAGGATCTGTGAGATCGTTCGCTCCGTGGTGGAGGCCTCCCCCCTTCCCGTCTCCGTGAAGATCCGCGCAGGCTGGGATGAAAATAGCGAAAACGCCGTCAAGGTAGCGACCCTTTGTGAAAAGGCGGGTGCCTGCCGCATTGCGGTGCACGCCCGCTACCGTGGCGATTTTTACCGTGACGGTACCGTAAAGCTCCCCGTGATCCGTGCAGTGAAAGAAGCCGTCTCCATTCCCGTCATCGGCAACGGCGATATTCGTGACGGGGAAAGCGCCCTTCGTATGCTGGAGGAGACCGGCTGTGACGGGCTGATGATCGGCAGAGCCGCCGTAGGAAAACCTTGGGTCTTCGCAGAGATCCGCGCCGCGTTGGATGGGGCCCCCGAGCCAACCGTCCATCCAAAGGAAGTGCTGCGGGAGCATCTGCGCCTTGCCTTTCTTTATAAGCCCCTGACCGCAGGGCGGGAAATGCGGATGCATATGGCCCAATATTTAAAAGGCTTCCGCGGTGCCGCAGGCTTGCGGGATCAGGCAAGCCACGCCTCCACCATAGAGGATTACCTTGCCCTTGTGGATTCCCTCCCCCAAGAATAGAATCGGAAAGGAGCTGCAATGAAGATCTTATTTTCCGTCGTTCTGATTGCGGTCATTTTGATTCTCGTGCTTTTGTTTTATAACGCCGCTTCCCAATTTCTTTTCACCCTTCATCACTTTTTCCCCACCTTAAAACCCCGCCTTTTTTACGGGATCTATGCCGCCCTGACCCTTGCCACCGCCACCCTCTTCTTTTTGGGAATGGGAACCCTTCTTTCCCGCCCTCTGGTGGTGATCGGCCGCTATCTGACGGGCTTTTTCCTCTATTTTATGATGGTGGAAAACCTCTTTTCTCTCCTTCTTTTTCCGCTTAGAAAGCTACAGGTGGATCACGCTCCACTTTGCGTCGGCGCGGGGATCTTGGCTCTGTGCCTGATCTGCGGTCTCTTTTTATACGGCTCCCTTCACCCGCTGAATTTGAAAACCAAAGAGTATCAGGTGACCCTGCAGGAGGGCGCACGCGGTCAAATGCGCATTGCGCTGATCAGCGATCTGCATTTGGGCTATACCGTAGGTGAAAAAAGGCTCTGCCAACTGCGTGATCGGATCCGCGAGGAACAGCCGGATCTGGTCCTGATCGCAGGGGATATTTTTGACGGTGCTTTCCGTAACCTGAAAGACCCCCAAAGGCTCTGTTCCATTTTGCAGGAAATAAAAGCACCTCTGGGCGTTTTCGCCTGCACGGGAAATCACGATGCAGGTGAGGATTATGAGGAAATGCTTCGCTTTTTGGAGGAATCGGAAATTCGTCTTTTGCAGGATGAAGCCGTGCTTTTGGAAAACGGCGTGGTACTGGCAGGGCGGAGGGATTCCTCCCCCATCGGCAAAACCGATATCCGACGTCAAAGCCTTTCCCTTCCTGAAGGGGATCACCCCGTGATCCTGATGGATCACCAGCCTGCCAATCTTTCCCAATACGGCTCCGAGATCGATCTGATGGTCAGCGGTCACACCCACAAGGGGCAGATGTTCCCCTTCGGCTTCATTACCGACGCGCTGTTTGAGGTGGATTACGGCTACTACCAAAAGGACAGCCGCTCTCCCCAAGTCATTGTGACCAGCGGTGCCGGGCTTTGGGGCCCGCCCCTTCGGATCGCTTCCGATTGTGAAGTGGTTTTCATCGATACCTGCTTCTGACAAAAAAACGTCTGCTTTCGCAGACGTTTTTTTGCTCAATATTACTCAAAATGGCTCATAAGATGGAGCACACGGCGCACAGCCTCCAAAACGGCTCCACGGTCGATCTTGCCCTGTGCAAGGGCTTCCGCAAGGCTGTAATCCTCGGGAGCGCCGGGCATGGATTTGGTGATCTGGTGGGGCATCTTCACGTCGTTACCGCCTGCCAGCTCCTCCTCCAGAGTGCAATAGGTCCACCAGTCGGTCATAACCAGACCGGGGTATTTCCATTCGCCCTTGAGAATGCCGTTGATCAATTCCCAGTTGGCACTGTTGCGGGTACCGTTGACCACGTTGTAGCTGGTCATAATACACCAGGGATCCGCCTTTTTCACACAGATCTCAAAGCCACGGAGATAGATTTCCCGCAGGGCACGCTCGGACACGCGGGAATCGGAATATTTGCGGTTGATCTCCTTGTTGTTACAGCAGAAATGCTTCACGGTGGCGGCCACGTGCTGGGACTGAATGCCCTTCACCGTAGCGGCGGCAAAGAGACCCGTTGCCAAGGGATCCTCGGAATAATACTCAAAGTTTCTGCCGCAAAGGGGGCTGCGGTGCAGGTTCATACCGGGGGTCAACCAGATACCTGCGTTGTTTTCCTTCACTTCCATGGCACCGGTCTTGCCGCACTTTTCAGCCAGAGCAAGATTCCAGGATTGGGAAACGGTGCAAGCCGCAGGGAAATAGGTGGTGCTGATGCCGCTTTGGTTCACCGTGCGGCATCCTGCAGGCCCGTCACAGGTGGGAACGGGGGGAATGTCGTGAGGATCGCGGTACCCTTCCTTTATACGGGCAGGCGGGGGGCAACCGATGTAGCCGGTCTGGGTAGCGTTTACGGCGGTGTGACCGTAAAGCATTGCGGCCAACTCTTCATCGGAAAGATCTGCAAGAAAGTCATCGATCTTCCCCTTTGCCAGCGCCTCCTCCAAGGTCATGGAGACCTCAGGCTTCTTTGCCTTCAGGCGGTAGCGGCGGGGGGGATGCTCCACCTTTTCTGCTTTGGGAAGCTTTTCCATTTTGCCGCTGGCAGTGAGTCTCTCCTCCAGCGCCACAGGTGCCATATAAGAATGAGCGCGGCGGGTCACCATATCATCCTTCAATTCAAAGGAATATACTTCCTTGCTGTCTCTTACGTTGGTGCCCATATAGACCTTGTACGCACCCTTTTCCAAAACAAAGGCGCTCTTTTCGATCTTGCCTAAATCGTCAAAGGAAGCAAAGGAGCGAATGTCAAAGGTCAGGGTCAGCTTTTGGCTTTCACCGGGCTGAAGCTCTTTGGTCTTCTTAAATGCGGTAAGCACCTTTTTCGCCTTACCCAAAAGGCCCTGAGGTGCGGAAAGATAAAGCTGAATGACTTCCTTTCCTGCAAAATCGCCCGTATTCGTTACCGTAACGGTGCAGGAAACGGTGTTCTTCACCAGAGCAAAGTTCTCCTCCTTCAAGGAAAAGGTAGTATAGCCCAGACCAAAGCCGTAGGGGTAAACCACTTTTTCGGGTGCGAAGGTCTCAAAATAACGGTAGCCCACGAAAATATCTTCTTTATATTCCACGTAATCGTCAGAGGCAATATAGGTTTCGGTGGTGGGGTAATCTTCAATGGTCTCTGCAAAGGTATCCTGCAGATGGCCGGAGGGGTAGCGCTTGCCGAAGAGGATCTCCACAATAGCTTCACCTGCAAAAGAGCCGCCGAAGCCGGGGTACAGAATGGCACCCACGGAGGGCTCGTCCTTCAACTCCTTCAGACCCATAGGGCCGCAAATGCAAAGAATGGCAACGACCTTCTTAAAATCCTTACCAAGCTGCTTCAGCTGGGCGATCTCGCTGTCAAACAGCTTGAAATCACGGAGCATACGGTCGCCGTCGGTGGTACCCTCGGTGGAGTAACGGAGAATGGCGAATATGGCAACGTCACCGAAGGCGACGGCCTCCTTATACATTTCCGCGGGAATCTCAAAGGGCTCCAGAGGAAGATAGGTGCCCACCTTTCTTTTTTCCATACGGGGAAGATCCAGCTTTGCTACCTCATCCCGTACCTTGCGGGATTCCTCCTTGGAATATTCGATCAGGGGGCGGAACAGCTCCAATTCACCCTTTTCAGCAGCCTTCTCCAGCGCATCGGCCAGAGAGGCCTTGATATCGGTAACGACGCTGCCGGAGCCACCGCCGCCGAAAATATATTCTCCGGCACCTCTGCCGAAAAGGCATACCTTGGCGCCCTTCTTTAACGGCAGAGTGCCCTTTTCATTTTTCAAAAGCACGGTGCCCTCAATGGCAGCTTCCTTGGAAACGGCTAAATGGCGGGGAGAAGCCGTAACGGTTCTTCCGTCCTTCCCCAAAGGGGCTACGGGCGCGTAACGAAATCTTGCAAAACGAGTCATAACGTTCACCTTTCTTGATTCATTTTTCTCATTATGCGTCATTTTATGGCAAAAATCAAGTCATAATAGGATTTTTTCAAGCCATTTTGTGCAATTATAAGCGGAGCAAGTGGCGTGCGTTTTCGTAAAGGATATTTTCCGCATCACGGGTCGAAAGGCCTTCGGAAAGCACGTAGGAAATATATTTCCCCGGCTTTTCCTCCGGGTCACTCCCGGGAAAATCGGTGCCGAACAGGATCCGTTCGCTCCCTACCCGTGCCACCACATCCCGCAGCATACCGGGGCGAGCGGCACCGTAAGCGGAAAGATCGGCCCAGACGTTTTCATTCCCCTTCATTTCGGCAATAAAATCCTCGTAAAGGCCGTAGCCGTCAAGGTGCGCCAATACCACCTTCAGCCCGGGGACCTGACGGATAATATGGCGGTTGTATTCCATATTCTTGGAAGGGTGGAGATTCACCACCATATCCAGATCTCTTGCGCAAGAGAAGATCTCGGGGAGGCCCGGGTGGGTGTACTGAAAGCCCATCATATAATAGACCACCTCGCCCACAAGCACCCCACCCTTTTCCTTGTGCCAAGCCAGTTCCTCGCAGGAAAGCTCCACGAAATCCGGATGGATCTGAAGCCCCGGCACGAAAAAATCGGGGTAGGCGTCGTGAAAGGCCCAAGTCTTGCGGTTCAGCTCCGGAATACGCCACCGAAACTCTTCCGCAGGCTTTTTATACATATCCAAATTGGAAAAGCAGCCTGCACAACCGCAGATCCCGTTTTTCTTCAGAACGGAAACGAAATATTCCGGATCGGTATTGTTTTGGTGAAAATCGTAGCCGGGGTGCAGGTGAAAATCAAAAATCTTCATTGTGTTTGTTTAGTGGTCTTGGTTTTCCTCCACCGCCTGACCGGGGGTGGTGGGAGTAGGGGTCTGAAGACCGGGCAGGGTAATGCCCTCTTCAGCATCCAGATTGAAAGAGTACTGACAGGAAAGGCTCTGCCCCCCTGCGGTATCACCTTGCACCAGAACGGAGAAGGCAGTGAGCTTTCCGCTGGCGCGATCCAAGGTAAATACCCCCGAGCCCGTTGCGGTCACAGCGGCAGGATCCACCCCACCCTCGGGAAGAGAAGCCGCCATACGGCTCACAAGCTCTCTGACCCCCGCATTCTGCAGTGAGAAGGTGATAGAGGTCTTTCCGAGATCCTCTGACATATTCAATTCATTGAGGGAAGAAAGGGAGACCAGCATACCGCCGACCAGCTCCTTCCAGGGAGATGCGGCCGTTTCTCCTGTATTTTCCCACTTCTTTTCGCCCAAGATCACGTCGTATTCATTTTCGGTGCGGGCACCGTTCTGCTGGAGAAGCTGATAAAAGAGGCTCTCCTCTACGGGCACCGCCCCTTCCTCTGCAGGTGCAGGGAGCTTTTTCAGGCTTTGGCGGGAAAGGTAGAAGGTATCGGCATCGGGCTGATAATAGGTCCATTCACGGTGAAGGGCCCATTTGGCATCCCCCGCCGTCAGGGTCTCTGCGGAAAGGAGAGTGGCCTGCAGAGTATCAGTTTGCTCCAATCCCTCTCTGCCCGTTTCAATAAGATGAGGAATACGAATATCACTCAAAACCACGTGCTCTGCGGCGGGAATAGCAGGTTCTATGGACTCAGAGCGGTATTCCTTCAATTCCGTTTCTAAAAGAAGGGTCGTCTCTTCCCCACCCAGCGTACCCGCTACCGTAAAGCTCTGCTTTTCCAGAAGCCCTTCCTCGCTGATACTGCAAACGCCCTCAAGGCTTTGGGGCACGAAAACGCCCCGTTCCGCGGGAACGGCGTCTGCAAAAAGAGCCAAGATCCCTTCATCCGCAAGGGTAAAACCAACGGTCATATCTTCCTTTTCCAGGCCCGAGACGGCCTCCAAGGAAATAGAGGAAACGGGGAACCAGTAAGCCCCCATATATTCTTCTACCTGACGGGCACCGGTATCGGCGGCGAAATCACCAAGTCGGTTTTCCACGCAGATCCTGCCCTCGTTGTAATACAGCTTTTCGGTTCCCTCACGGGAGTAGGAGAAGCCGTCATACCCTTCCCGTACGCGCACAGTGGCAATGGAATCCACCTCTTCCTCACCCAAAAGCACCAGGGTCTCGAAGCGTGCGCTAACAAGCCCTGCGGTTTTGGAAAGAGCACGCTCGTATAGCTCTTCTGCAGAAAGCTTGGAAAGGTCCTCCTTTTCCCCGCCGTGGGTCTCCTTCGGCAAGGGGGCGGGGGCAGAGCAGGCGGCCAGCGCCAGAATCATCACAAGGGATAATAGTACGGCAAGTATTTTTTTCATTACAGAATCCTTTCTTATTTCACGTAAAGCTTTGCAAGTCCGCCCTCGCTGGTCTCGCGGTAGCGATGGGAAAGATCCTTGCCGGTCTCATACATAGTTTTTACCACCGTATCAAAGGAGATCTTACGGGAATCGGTCAAAAAGTTTGCAAGGTTCACCGCATTGATGGCACGCATTGCGGCAACGGCGTTCCGTTCGATGCAGGGAATCTGCACCAGACCTCCGATGGGGTCGCAGGTAAGCCCTAAGTGGTGCTCCAGCGCCACTTCGGCGGCGTATTCAATTTGAGGAAGCGCCATTCCGTACAGCTCCCCAAGCCCTGCAGAGGCCATGGCGCAAGCGCTTCCCACCTCCGCCTGACAGCCGCATTCCGCCCCGCTGATGGAGGCGTTGGTCTTAATAAGGTTGCCCATCAGCCCCGCGGTGGCAAGGGCGTGCAGGATCTCCGTTTCCTCAAGCCCCCGCTTATCCCGCACGTAGCGAAGCACCGCAGGTAAAATCCCGCAGGAGCCGCAGGTGGGTGCCGTGACGATGGTGCCGCAGGCGGCGTTTTGCTCGCTGACCGCAAAGGCGTAGGCGCAAACAAGGCGGTTTTCGCGGGTCTCGGCATTTTCATCAATATGCCGCTGGCGAAAAAGGTGCTTAGCGCGTCGCTGAACCCCAAGGCCTCCGAAAAGCTCTCCTTCGGTGCGTAGCCCCTCGTCCATAGATCGGAGCATCGCCTCCCACATGGTTTTTAAATAATCCCAGATCTCTTTTCCCTCAAAGCGCTCCACGTATTCCCACAAGCGAATATTCCGTTCCTGACAAAATTCCGCGATCTGGGCAAAGCTGTTGTGGGGGTAGATGCGCTGAGGCTTATAGACCGGCTGACCCTTGATAACGATACTGCCGCCACCCACGCTGTATACCTCCCAAAAGCCGATGCGGCGGCTTTTTTCGTAGGCGTAAAGAAGGAGCGTATTGGGGTGATACAGCTCCATCGTCTTAATGTCAAATTCAATTTCGCATTCCTTGGGAGAAAACACCTCCAAAATGCAAAAATCCGTGCGGTGTCCCTTTCCCGTTTTGGCAAGGGAGCCCTGAAGCACCGCCTTGTAACGGGTGGCCTCGGGGTATTTCTGGCGAAAGAGCAGAGCCGCCTTGGCAGGACCCATAGTATGGGAAGAAGAAGGACCGATGCCGATCTTATAAAGCTCTTTGAGGGATTCCATTCCCGGCTCGATCTCCCGCCTCTTTTCTTCCTGCTCCCCGTGCTTCAAAAAGAAATCAAGGGTCACGCCGAATACCGTTGCAATGGAAAGGAGCGTATCGGTGGCAGGCATAGACTCCCCATTTTCCCACTTGGAAACGGCACGGTTGGAGACCCCCACCTGCTTTCCCAATTCCGCTTGAGAAAGCTTATTCTTTTTTCTTAAAAAACGAATCTTTTCCGAAAACTCCATAACAGCTCCTTTCTACACTCTAAAATTCTACCATTATTAGAATGTTTTTGCAATAGATTTTTTATTCTCTTCTCTAAATTAAAAAAGTGGCACACTTCAAAATGAAGTGTGCCACTTGTTATTTCCGATTATACTTCGGGGAAAGGAGTTCTCTTGGTGTAGTGGGTGTGGAGAAGCTCGTGAGCCAAGTGAGAGTTAGGCTCGCCCAGGAACTCATCGTAGAGCGCCTTGATCTGGGGGTTGTTGTGAGACTGGCGAAGAACCTGTCTTTCATCCTCAGAGTAGAGGGCCTGTGCTCTCTTTTCCTTGTAGGTATCTACAATGTCAAGATCCTCGTTGGGCAGGAAGCACTCACGAACGTAGGGCTGACCGCCACCGTTGATACAACCACCGGGGCAACCCATGATCTCGATAAAGTGATACTTGCTCTTGCCTGCGCGGATCTCGTCAAGCAGAACTCTTGCATTCTTCATACCGTGAGCCACTGCGATGTTGATGGTCTGACCTGCCAGCTCAAGGCTTGCTTCCTTGATGCCTTCAAAGCCGCGGGCAGCTTCAAACTTCACGCCTTCGATCTCCTTGCCGGTGAGTACGAAGTGAGCCGTACGAACGGCTGCTTCCATAACGCCGCCGGTAACACCGAAGATCACGCCTGCGCCGGTGTACTCGCCAACGATGTCGTTGTCAAACTCTTCATCGGGAAGCTTGGTAAAGTTAATACCGCTTCTCTTAATGAGTCTGCCAAGCTCTCTGGTGGTGATAACGGCGTCAACGTCTCTCAGGCCGCGGGTCTGCAGGGCTTCTCTGTCAGCCTCGTACTTCTTGGAAGAACAGGGCATAGCGGAAACCACGAACAGATCCTCGGGATTGATGCCAACCTTGGGAGCCCAGTAGTGCTTCAGGATCGCACCCATCATTTCGTGAGGAGACTTGCAGGAGGACAAGTGACCCAGAAGATCGTTGTAACGGATCTCTGCGAAGTTGACCCATCCGGGAGAGCAAGAGGTGATCATAGGCAGAGTGCCACCGTTCTTGATTCTGCCCAAAAGCTCGGTTGCTTCCTCCATAATGGTCAGGTCTGCGGCATAGTTGGTGTCGAACACCTTCTTGAAGCCCAGTCTTCTGAGAGCGGCAACCATCTTACCGGTAACGGGGGTACCGATCTTCATACCGAATTCTTCGCCCAGAGCGGCGCGAACGGCGGGAGCGGTCTGTACCACAACGTACTTGCCGGCTGCCATAGCAGCGTCGATCTTGTGAATGTCGCCCTTTTCCATAAGAGCGCCGGTGGGACATACGTTGATACACTGTCCGCACATGATACAGGGGCTCTTGTCAAAGGTTCTGTTATCAGCAGGTCCGATGATGGTCTTGAAGCCTCTGTTCTGGAAAGCGAGAACGCCGTCGCCGTGTGCGTTGGCACAACGGGCAACACATCTGCCGCAGAGCACGCACTTGGAGGTGTCGCGAACGATGGAGGGCGTTACGTCGTCATAGGTGGTGGGAGTCTGGGAGCCAAGGAACATATCTTCTCTGGCGCCGGTGAGCTTTGCCACGTGGAGAAGCTCGCACTTCTCGTTCTTATCGCACTGCTGGCACTTCATAGAGTGGTTGGAGAGGAGCAGTTCAACGCTGGCTCTTCTGGCAGCAGTTGCTTTGGGAGAGGAGATGGTGATCTCCATTCCTTCACTTACGGGGTATACGCAGGAAGCCACAAGACCTCTTGCGCCGGTTGCCTCCACAAGGCATACGCGGCAGGAGCCTCTGTTGCACTCGCCGTGGTTGTATGCACAAAGGGAGGGGATCTCATAGCCGCAAACACGTGCAGCTTCCAAAATGGTCAATCCCGCTTCAACTTCGTAGGGGATGCCTTCAATTTTAATGTTAATTTTAGCCATTTGTCCTTCCCTCCTTATTTCTTTACGATTGCCTTGAACTTACAGGATGAGAGACACATACCGCACTTCACACACTTCTCAGAGTCGATCTGGTAGGAAGGAAGCTTCTTACCGGGAGCGGTGTAATCAGTCTTCTGGATGGCGTCAACGGGACAAGATCTTGCACAAACGCCGCAACCGAAGCACTTATCCTGCTCGATGGTATATCTCATCAGGTTCTTGCATACCTTTGCGGGGCATTCCTTCTTTTCAATATGAGCGATGTACTCGTCACGGAAGGAAGCCAGAGTGGAAAGAACGGGGTTGGCTGCAGTCTGACCCAGAGCGCAGAGAGAACCGATCTTAATGGTGTTAGCCAGCTCTTCCAGCTCTTCCAGATCCTTCATGGTAGCCTTACCGTCGGTGATCTTTTCCAGATACTCAAGAAGGCGCTTGGTACCGATACGGCAGGGAGAACACTTACCGCAGGACTCGTCGCAGATAAATTCCATATAGAATTTGGCAACGTCAACCATACAGTTGTCTTCGTCCATAACGATGGCACCGCCGGAGCCCATCATAGAGCCCTTGGCAACCAGGTTATCAAAGTCGATGGGAGTATCCAGATCCTTTTCGGTCAAGCATCCGCCGGAAGGACCACCGGTCTGAATTGCCTTAAACTTCTTGCCACCGGGGATACCGCCGCCGATGTCGTAAATGAGCTCGCGCAGAGTAACACCCATGGGGATCTCTACGAGACCTACGTTGTTGATCTTACCGCCCAGTGCGAACACCTTGGTGCCGCGGCTTCTTTCAGTGCCGTACTTGGTAATGGATTCTGCACCGTTGCGGAGAATGTAAGGAACGCAAGCCAGAGACTCTACGTTGTTAACGATGGTGGGGCACTGCCACAGACCCTTCACTGCGGGGAAAGGAGGACGGGGACGGGGCATACCGCGCTGACCCTCGATGGAGTTGAGCAGAGCGGTTTCTTCACCGCACACGAATGCACCTGCACCCAGACGGATGTGGGCACGGAAGGAGAAGTCGGTACCCAGGATGTTATCACCCAAAAGACCTATTTCTTCAGCCTGCTGGATCGCCAGCTTCAGGCGGTTTACTGCAATGGGATACTCGGCACGAACGTAGAAGTAACCGTTCTGCGCGCCGATGGCGTAACCTGCGATTGCCATACCTTCAATAACGGCAAGGGGGTTACCTTCCAGAATGGAGCGGTCCATAAATGCGCCGGGGTCACCCTCGTCACCGTTACAAACCACGTACTTTTCTCCATCGGGCTGATCGTAAGCAAACTGCCACTTTCTGCCGGTGGGGAAGCCGCCGCCGCCTCTGCCGCGGAGACCGGAATCCAGTACTTCCTTAATAACGTCGGCACGGTCCATCTTCAGAGCCTTTGCCAGACCCTGGAAGGCGCCGTCGCCCAGAGCTTCGTTGATGTCCTCAGGGTTGATGTTGCCGCAGCCGTGGAGTGCCACGCGAACCTGCTTCTTATAGAAGGTGATATCCTCCTGCTTTGCAACCTTTTCCTTGGTTTCGGGATCAACGTAAAGCAGTCTTTCGATAACCTCGCCGCCGATCAGGTCCTTCTCAACGATTTCTTCTACGTCGTCAATGGTAACCAGACGGTAAAGGGTATCTTCGGGGTAGATCTTAACGAAGGGGCCCTGAGAGCAGAAACCGAAGCAACCGACCTGGTTGACGGTCACGCGATCGCAAAGGCCTTTCTCTTCAATGAGTTTCTTGAATTTTTCCTGAATTTCGGCAGAATTGGAGGACAGACAGCCGGTACCGCCGCAAAGAACCACGGCGCGCTTGCCTGCTTCACCCTTGAATTTAGCAGCCAGACAGGAAGAACACTCTCTCTGCTTTGCTTCCAGTTCTTCAAATGTTTTGATCTTGCTCATGCGTTTGCACCTCCCTCTGCGCGCAGTTCCTCGATGATGCCGGGAATTGCTTTTACTTCAACCTTGGGGTAAACCTTTCCGTTGATGGATACTGCAGGTGCGATACCGCAGGCGCCGATACAACGGAGTGCGTCGATGGTGAACATACCGTCCTCGGTGGTTTCACCGGGCGCAATGCCCAGGATCTCGGAAAACTTATCAATGACCTGCTGTGCTCCCTTGACGTAGCAAGCGGTACCCAGGCAAACACCGACAATGTATTTTCCTTTAGGCTTGAGGGAGAAGAAGGAGTAGAAGGTTACGACACCGTAGATGTCTGCAACACTCACACCGGTCTTCTCGGAAACCAGTTCCTGAACCTCCAGGGGAATATAGCCGTATTCCTTCTGGATGTCGCTCAGGATCATCATAAGGGGAGTTCTTTCGCCGGCATAGCGATCACAGATCTCGCGGATCTTCGCTACGGCAGCTTCGCTTAAATGAGCCATGATAAGCCCTCCTTTTTAGTTTTTTATGTCTTTCGTTTGGGACGAAAAACATAATTAATAGTAATGATATTCATACCTTATCAATTCTACATAGGAATGATCGGAATGTCAAGGATTATTTACTGAATTTGTGTCGAAAAACCTTCATAATCCAACAAGAATTTACATTTTCACCTAATTTCTTTAATACTTCTTTTAATACTTCTTTCCGCCGCGGAGCAGAATCACCGCTCCGGTGCCGAAGATCACCACCGCCAAAGCCCCTGCCGCAAGATAGATCAGATCCTGCCTGCCCGGTCCTTCCGAAGGGGTCCGGGAAGAGATCTCCACGGGCGCTTGAGAAGAGGTAGCGGGAGACGTGGTGGTCGTAGGCGATGTCTCGGGCGGGGTGCCGGGGGAACGGGTGCCCAGCACCAGAAGCCCCGGTGCGTAGTTGAAATACAAAACGCCCTTTTCCTGCCTTGCATCCACCTTTTTCGCCTCTCCGTTCTCTATGGCAAAGAGCACGAAGCGCTCGGGCACTTCAAATTCCAAAGTCAGCTGCACCGCCGTTTTCCCCTTGGGGTCGAATACGCTTTCGTTTTTGATAAAGGAAATGCGGAAGGCGCGGATCAATGCGTCGCCGAAGAGGCTCTTGGCCTCCTCTACGGGTGTTCCGCCGTAAAGATAATCGGTGCGCAGGCCTTTTTCATCCGCATCCAGATATTCCCCGGGCTGAAGGGTGGCAAAAGTGGATCCGTCTGCAGAAGCCAGAGTGGGCAGGATCTCCTCCTCCCAGGTCTCTCCGCAATCGCGACAGACCACGGTTCCCGTGCCCGCCGTTTCAAAGCTCGGCTGAGAAAGTACGGTGATCTCCTGCTTTACGTGATAGCAGGGGAGCTTTGCAGTAAGAGCCTCCACGTCGAATACCACCGCTTCTCCAAGGCTGTTCTGAGCGTCGAAAAAGCGGGAATTGATCCGTGGCTCCAGAAGGGTCTCACCCAAGGGCGCATCATCCTTCACCCGGAAGATCAGCTTGCAAAGATTGCCCGCCGCCGTAAGATCTCCCTCTCCCTCCGGCGCTCTCCAGCGCAGGATCAGATCCCCCTTTTCATCAGGCGGGGTCATGGCAAAACCGGGAAGCAGGGCGGGGTCAGCGGCGCTTTGAAATTCCAGCACCTGCGGGTCAAAATGAAGGGTGACCAGAAGAGAGGCCAAGCCGGGGTTGCGGTTCAGCTCCAGAAACACTTCAAAGGGGTCTCCGCGGCTGAGACCTTCCACCTCCCCCGAAAGGCTGATCTTCCCCTTCCCTTCCGCCAAAGCAGGAAAGGATAGCGTGGTAAAGAGCAACACGAAACAGAGAAAAACAAGGCTGATTCTTTTCATTTTTTCTCCTCCTCATATACGTTCAGGATCCGACGGGCAAGATCACAAAATTCCTCCACGACGGGGGCAGGGGATAGAATGCGCACCCGGGCACCGAAGCCCATCAGCCAGGAATAGAATACGGGGCTGACCTGCACGGGCAAGGTTACCTCAAAGCCACCCTCGGCTTTACGGATCACCATTTCCCCTCCGAAGCGGTCGTAAAAGACCCCCGCAAGGCTCTCCTCGCACCAAAGGGTCACCCGCTCCTCCTTGCCACCGTACATACCGAAGGTGCGTTTTTCGTATTCCGCAGGGTCGTGTCCCTCAAAAAGAGCCTCCCCTTCCCGATCCTCCTCCAGAAGCTGAAGGTCTACCATTTTATCCACGCGGAAGTGCCGCTTTTCACCGCTTTCCTCTTCCACGGCTACCAGATAATAATTCTCGTCGTCCCAAATGAGAAAGAAGGGCGAGACGGTATAATACCTGCCTTCGCGGCGAAACACCCGCTCACCCGCCGTGTTCCGATCAAAATAACGGAAGCGCAGCTTTTTTCCGCCGCGGGTGGCGTTTCCGATGGCATCCACGTTGGTATAGATACTCTCGTTCATGGTCTTGATGCGCCCCGCAACGTAAACGTTGTGCCCCATTTCCTTGGCCTCCCTGCGTGAAACCAGCGTCTGAAGCTTGCGGATCAGTTCCTCACTCTTTTTTCGGGTGAGAAAGCGGGAGGATTGCACCGCATCCACCAGAAGGCGTACCTCCGAGGGCTGAAATGTGCGGTCACCGATAAAATACCCTACCCGCTTAGAGCGGGTGCAGATCACGTCAAGACCGAAGGAGCGCAACTCCTCTATATCCGCGTACAGGCTCTTTCGCTCCGCAGGGATCCCCTGACGGTTCAAATGGCGGATCAGTTCCTCCAGCGTGGCGGGCCGCTGCTCATCGGTCTCCTCCAAAAGGTACTGAGCAAGATATAAGATCTTCTGTTTTTGACGGGAGCTTCTGGGCATCTCGTTTCCTCCTTCTTTAACTTCTGTTTTCATTGTACCAGAAATCGGACAGTTCCGCAAGAGAAAAGATATGGAAACGAAGTTTTTCCCTCTTTTTCTTGACACCGCTTTTTTCATTCTTTATAATAAAATCAATTTCCACGAAAGCGAGGCTTTTTTATGCCAAAGATTGAAGAATTGAAGCGCGCCATTGAAAAAGGCGCGTTGGATCAAACCTTTTCCACCCTCTACCCCGACGGAGCAGAAAATGCCCGTCGGCGCTATCTTGATGCCATCGACGCTTACGCAGATCTCTTCGGCACAGAGGATGACGTAGCCCTTTTCTCCGCTCCCGGCAGAACGGAGATCGGCGGCAACCACACCGACCACAACCACGGCAGAGTTCTGGCAGGCTCGGTGGATCTTGACGTAATTGCCGTTGCCGCCAAAACCGAAGACGGCTTTGCCCGCGTTCATTCTCAGGGCTTCCGTCCCGACGTGGTGGAGCTTTCCGATCTGTCCGTTCACCGTGAAGAGATCGGCAAAAGTCCCGCGCTCCTTCGCGGTGTAGCCCAAGGCTTTTGTGACAGAGGCCTGAAGGTAGGCTCCTTCCGTGCCTATACCACCTCCAACGTTCCCAAGGGAAGCGGCGTTTCCTCTTCTGCCGCCTTCGAGGTGCTTTTGGGGACCATAATGGATCATTTTTATAACGAGGGCAAGCTTCCCGCCATTGAGATCGCAAAGATCGCCCAGTTCGCCGAACGCGAATATTTCGGCAAGCCCTGCGGCCTGATGGATCAAGCGGCTTGCGCCTTAGGCGGCGTTGCCATGATCGATTTTGCCGATAACACCAATCCCGTTGTGGAAAAGCTGTCCTTCTCTTTGGAGGAGGCAGGCCTGAAAATGTGTCTGGTCAGCGTGGGCGGTGACCACGCGGATCTTACCGATTGCTACGCCGCCATTCCGGCCCGTATGAAGGCGGTGGCAAAGGTGTTCGGTAAGGAGACCTTAAGTCAGGTCTCTTGGGAAGAATTTTTGGAAAACCTCCCCACCGTGCGGGAAAAGACCGATGATACCGCCGCCCTTGCGGCCCTCCATTTCCTTTTGGATACCCGCCGCGTGCTTTTGCAAAAGGAAGCCCTTTTAAAGGGTGACGTTACCGCCTTCCTGAAGCTTGTGAAGGAAAGCGGCCATTCCTCCTTTGAAGCCCTGCAAAACGTTCTGGTCCCCCGCGAGGGTCACTCTCAGGGCGCCGCCATCGCATTAAACCTTGCGGCTCACCTCTTGAAGGAAAAAGGCGCCTGGCGCATTCACGGCGGCGGCTTCGGCGGCACCACCCAGAACTTCGTTCCCGCAGAGCAGGTTCCCGCCTTTAAGGCGGCCATGGAAAGCGTGTTCGGAGAAAATTCCTGTCAGGTCCTCTCCATTCGCCCCGTTGGTCCCATCCGTCTTATCTGACAATTTAAAAAGTGAAAGCCTTTTGGTTCGCTGGACCAAAAGGCTTTTTATTATTGGTTTTCTTCCGGCACGTAAACGACCCCTTCGGATCGGGTCTGATATTTCTCGGGAATAACAACAGGCTCCATCACGGCTCTGCGGGCGGCGGCCTTCAAAATGCCCGCCGTTTCTACGTCCAGCTCTCCTAGGTATTTCAGGTCGGTGGGATCCTTCCCCGTAACGGCAGCAGTGAGAGTCAGCGCCGCAAGAAAGCTTCCTGCGTAAGAGGGGTGGCTCTTATCTTCATTATATAGTTCCACCCGATCACCGCACGCTTCGATCACGTAGGAAAAGGCCTTGCCCACGTAGGCAACGGGGATCCCCAGCTCCTCGCCGATGGCAGTATACCCCGCCGCAAGGCGCTCCGTCATCTCCTGACAGGTAAGCCCCCGCTTGACCAGCTCGTTGCTTCCCTCTTTTCTGCTCCAGGTGGAATAAAGAAAGGCCTTGGCACCGATCCCACGGATCCTTGCGTAAAGGCGGCGCACCCCGTCATAAAAGGCACCGGGCTGAGCCAAGGGCAAAAGGCTTTGCTCCTGCAGGATCACAAGATCGTAGGAATGATTCTTCAGGGCCGCATCCACCTTTTCTCCCAAAACGTCCTCGGGGTTGGCGGAGTTGATCAGGCGCTGGCTGCCTTTCGTGATCCTTTCCACGGAAAGCTGCACGCCCGCCTCCTGCATCATGGGGTAAAACAGAGCCTCGGGCATATCGTAATAGAACGTATAGCTGTTGCCGATGAACAGCACCTTCATCTCTTTTTCCATTTTTCGTTTTTCTCCTTTAGACTTCTTTTAAAAACTTTTTTCGATAAGCGCTGGGGCTCAGGTGAAAGTAGCGCTTGAATGCAAGGGAGAAGGCATGAGGCGTAGCAAAGCAAAGCTGCCCTGCGATCTCCGTTACCGTCATACTGCTGTTCTCCAAAAGTTCCACCGCCATCATCAATTTCTTCTGCATCAGGTATTCCTTCAGAGTCAGATCCATCTTTTCCTTAAATACGTGGCAAAGGTGGTATTCACTGTAGGAAAGGGCGGCGGCAATTTCCTTCACCTGAGTCAGATTCATATACTCACGGTCAATGAGCTTCAACGCCCGATACACCGCCTGATTGGAGGAGGAGGTGCCGATCCTCCCCAGCTTTTCCTTGGCCTTGCCGCTGACGATGCGGTACAGCCAGATAAGCATCTGGCAGAAATAAAAATGGATCATATCCCGGCTTTCCTCGTCACGAATGGTCACCTCGTTAAGAAGCTGGGAAAACAGAGCCTTGATATCCCCCTGATCCTCTGCCACCAGATCCCGCCTTGAGCGGGTGGCTTCCAAAAACGGGCGGATGCTTTTTTCTTCTTCGTTGGGAAGGAAGCCTATACAGTAAAAATGAAAATTTTCTTCGGAGGAAGCCACGATCCGATGGTATTCCCCGCGGCGAATGAAGTGGATCTGCCCTTGGGTCAGTTCCGTTATTCCGTTACCCGAATACACCGTGGCCCTGCCGGATACCACGCAGGTGATCTCGTCACAGCGCTGAATATGCTCGCGGATCTCGCCGCCGCGGATCAGGGAAAGCTCCGCGATCTGTAAGATTTCCCCTGCGGGAACGGCCATCTGTCCACGGGCAAAGCTGTTATCGTACGAAAAGATCTTGCCGTTTGCTTTCATGGCACCGCCTCCTTTTCCCGAGTATAGCACACCCAAATGGAAAACACAAGAAATAACCGCAATTTTTTGACAGTAAAAACGCAATCTCTCTCCTTTACCGAAGCCTTATTTTTTGCTATGATGAAAGAAGAAATCAAAGGAGGCTGAAAACCGTGATCAAAATTGGTTTTATTGACTATTATCTTGACGAGTGGCACGCCAACAATTACCCCGAAATGCTCCGTGAGCTTTCCGACGGTGAGTGTCAGGTGATCTGCACCTTCGGGCTCATCGATCCTCCCGCAGAGCTGGGTGAAAAGCTCACCAACCGTCAGTGGGCGGAAAAGTACGGCATCGAGCTTCTCCCCACCATTGAAGAGGTGGTGGAAAAGAGCGACTGTCTGGTAGTTCTCTCCCCGGATAACCCCGAAATGCACGAGGAGCTGGCGCGCATTCCTCTGGAAAGCGGCAAGCTTACCTATATCGACAAGACCTTTGCCCCCGATAAAGCTACGGCACAAAGGATCTTTGACGTGGCACACGCCCACAATACCCCCTGCTTTTCCACCTCCTCCCTTCGCTTCTGCACCGAGCTTGACGGGGTGGATACCGATTCCATCTGCAAGATCTACAGCGAAGGCCCCGGCACCTTAGAGGTCTACGCTGTTCATATGATCGAGCCCATCGTGCGCCTGATGAAATGCGCGCCCCGCCGTGTTATGGCGCTGGATGGGAACAAGCGCCATCCCTCTTATTTAGTAGAGTTTGAAGACGGGAGACTTGCACAGATTCACCACAGAAGATTCCGCGGCAGTCCCTACCGCCTGACCCTGATGGACAAAGATAACCGCGCCACCTTCGTCAATCTTGAATCCGATTACTTCCGCCTGTTCATTGCCGCTTTGGTTGAATTTTTCCGCACAGGCGTGGCCCCCGTCCCCCACGAAGATACCGTTGGAGTGATGGCCGCCATCGACGCTGCTGTCCGCGGTTGTGAGACCCCCTACCGGTGGATCGAGCTTTGAATCCTTCCCGACGGTGCTTTTCGCTCCGTCGGGTTTTCTTTTGTCAACCAAAAATCCCGTTGCATACACTAAAATAGGCGCAAATTTTAGAACTATCAGTAGAGTTCACGAAAAAGAAACAACTAATTCTACCAATAGTGGAGATTTTGCCATTGACTTTTGCTATATGCGAAGCTATAATATATTCCGTTGTAAAAAAATGTTGAATTAAGTTTCGCAAAAGGAGAAAAAAATGAATCGCGTATTTAACTATTCTGCCGGACCTTCTATGCTCCCCCTTTCCGTTCTGGAGACCTGTGCCAAAGAAATGACCGATTTCGGCGGCTCCGGTATGAGCGTTATGGAAATGAGCCATCGCTCCAAGGCTTACGATGCCATCATCAACGAGGCCTTCGATACCTTCCGTAGAGTGATGAACGTTCCGGATAACTATAAGATCCTGTTCCTGCAGGGCGGTGCCTCCACCCAGTTTGCCGCCGTTCCCCTGAACCTGATGAAAAACGGCAAGGCCGATTACGTGGTCAGCGGTGAGTTTTCAGGCAAGGCCTTCAAAGAAGCCAAGAAATACGGTGACGTTCGCCTTCTGGCTTCCAGCGAGGATACCAATTTCGACCGCATCCCCACCTTCACCCGTGAGGACGTGCGCCCCGATGCAGATTACGTTCACCTGTGCTTCAACAACACCATCTTCGGCACCCACTTTAACGAAATTCCCGATACGGGTGACGTTCCCCTGGTCTGCGATATGTCCAGCTGTATTATGTCCGAGCCCATTGATATCTCCAAGTTCGGTATGATCTACGCAGGTGCCCAGAAGAATATCGGTCCCGCAGGTCTCACCGTGGTCATCATCCGCGAGGATCTCATCGGTAACGCCCGTCCCGATACCCCCGCTATGCTGGATTACAAGGTAATGGCAGACGCCAACTCTATGTACAACACTCCTCCCTGCTACGCCATCTACGTTGCAGGTCTGGTCTTCAAGTGGGTCGAAGAGCTGGGCGGTGTTGAAAAAATGAACGAGATCAACAAGGCAAAGGCCGCACTTCTCTACAAGGCCATCGAAGAAACCAAGATCTTCCACCTCCACGCACAGAAGGAAAGCCGCTCCCTGATGAACGTGACCTTCCGCACCGGGGATGCCGATCTGGATAAGAAATTCGTTGCCGCCGCAGCCGAAAGAGGAATGGTTTCTCTGGCCGGTCACCGCAAGGTGGGCGGTATGCGCGCCTCCATCTACAACGCCATGCCCGTGGAGGGTGTGGAAAAACTCGCCGCTTTCATCAAGGAATTTGATGCCGCAGGCGGTGAAATTTGAATAAAATCATCGAAAAGGGGTATACAAAATGAAAATTAAGTTGTATAATAAGATCGCAAAATGCGGTTTGGATCAGTTTCCCGCAGGCTATGAAATTGCCGAGGATCTTGCAGAAGAAGACGGCATCGTAGTCCGCAGTGCCGATCTTCACGAGGTGGAATTTCCCGCCGCCCTCCGCGGCATCGCCCGTGCCGGCGCAGGTGTGAATAATATTCCTTTGGATGTATGCACCCAAAAGGGCATCGTGGCCTTCAATACTCCCGGTGCCAACGCGCAGGCCGTGGTAGAGCTTTGCATCGCCGCACTGCTTCTCACCTCCCGCAAGGTGTCCGACGGTATTGAATGGTCCCGCACTCTGGCAGGCAGAGAGGATGCCCTGAAGGTAGTGGAAAAGGAAAAGAGCCGCTTCGTTGGCCCCGAGATCTACGGTAAGACCTTGGGTGTCATCGGTTTGGGCGCCATCGGCGGCGGCGTTGCCAATGCCGCTTCCGCTTTGGGTATGCGCGTTTTGGGGTACGATCCCTACGTTTCCGTCAACGCCGCCTGGATGCTGAATCCCGCCGTTAAGAAGGTTGACGATTTAGATGAGATCTTCCGCGAAAGCGATTATATCACCGTTCATGTTCCCAGTCTTCCCTCCACCAAGGGTATTCTGGGCGGTGCCAACCTTGCAAAAGCAAAAGAGGGCGTTCGCCTTCTGAACCTTGCCCGTGCCGATCTGGCAGTAGACGCCGATATTCTGGCAGGGCTTGAAAGCGGCAAGATCGCCGCTTACTACACCGATTTCCCCACCGGCGCCCTTGCAGGTAAGCCCGGGGTCATCGCAACGCCTCACCTGGGTGCTTCCACCCCCGAGGCAGAGGATAACTGTGCCGTAATGGCTTGCCGTCAGCTGGCCGAGTATTTGGAGTGCGGCAATATCGTAAACAGCGTCAATATGCCCTGTGTCCGTCTGGCAGTAAACGGCGGTGCAAGAGTGGGCGTATTCTATGAAAACAATGAAGAGACCGATGGGGCTTTGGCCGCCCTTCTGGCAGGTGGCAACCTTGCCAAGGGTACCCGCGGCGGCGTATCCTACGTGATCGCAGAGCGCACCGCTCCCTTCGACCTTGACAAAATCAACGCGGTAGGAGGCGTCATTCGTACCATCTCCTACTAAAAAGGAGTTACTATGTCTCTGAATCGCAGAAAAGAACGGGAATTGGTTTTCCAAATGCTCTTTGCCTCCCAGTTTTCCCCGGAGGATGAAACCCAAAAGCTGTATGATGAACTCATAGCAGAGTGCGAAACACCGGAAGCGGCCGAAAGTGAGTACATCCGAAACGTGTTCTGCGGCGCCAGAGATTATAGGGAAACCGCCCTTGAAAAGATCCGTGCCCACGCGCAGGGTTGGAAGGTGGAGCGCTTTTCCAAAACCACCCTCACCATTCTCCAGCTTGCCATTTACGAAATGGATCAGCGGGAGGACGTCCCCGTAAAAATCGCCATCAACGAAGCGGTAGAGCTCTCCAAGCGCTTCGATGAGGACGGAAGCCGCAAGTTCGTCAACGGGATCTTGGGCTCCGTTGCGGCAGAGTAAAATGGAAACGGGCTTTTTCTTCGGAATCGATACCAGCAATTATACGACTTCGGCGGCAGCGGTAACCACTGCCGGCGAAGTCTTTTGTGCAAAGCGCCCTCTTGCCGTTCCTGCGGGTGACCGTGGGTTGAGACAGAGCGACGCTTTGTTTTGTCATACCAGAGACCTTGCAGGGGTAGTGGAGGCCTGCCTTGCAGACCTGCGCGCCGCCCGCGGAGATCTCCCCCTTTTGGGCGTTGCCGTTTCGGATCAGCCCCGCCGCGTAGAAGGCTCCTATATGCCCTGCTTTCTGGCAGGGGTCAACGCCGCCAAATGCGCCGCAAAGCTGGCAAATGCACCCTTTTTCACTTTTTCCCATCAGGAAGGGCATATCGAAGCGGCGCGAATGGGCGCAAAAAAAGTCGGCAGAGCCCTGACCGCCACGGAGTTTTACGCCTTTCACCTTTCAGGCGGCACCACGGAGCTTCTTTTGGTAAAGGAAGAGGGCGGCCGCTATGAATGCAGTCTTGTTGCCGCCACGCTGGATCTCACCTGCGGTCAGCTTATCGACCGTTGCGGAGTAGCCTTGGGTCTCCCCTTTCCCGCCGGAGCCCATTTGGAAGAGCTGGTACCCGAGAAAAGAATAATAAAAGCCCTTCGCATCCCCAAAAAGGAGGATGGCATCAACCTTTCGGGTATGGAAAACCGCTTTCAGAAGCGGAAGGCAGAAGGTACCGAACAGGAGGAGCTGGCGGGCTTCGTGTTTGATGCCGTCATCAGCGCTGTGGAAAGCCTCCTTACCTTTGCCGACCCCGAAAAGCCCGTTCTGTTTTCAGGCGGGGTCTCCTCCTCACGGATCCTACGGGCGCATTTTTCCGCAGACCGCTTCTATTTTGCACCCCCCGCATACTGCGCGGACAACGCCATTGGCATTGCAGGGCTTTGCGGGAAAGGAGTTATCAATGGTTGAACGCCAAGCTATGACCGTAACGGGTCTCAACGAATACATCAAAAACAAATTGGAAACCGATCCCCTTTTAAGCCGCGTGCTGGTCAAGGGTGAGATCTCCAATTTCGTCAATCACTATAAAACCGGGCATTTTTACCTCTCCCTGAAGGATGAAGGGGGCGTCATCCGTGCCGTTATGTTTCGGATGAACGCATCCAAATTAAATTTCGTGCCCGAAAACGGAATGAAGGTCATCTGCTCAGGCAGAGTCTCCTCCTACGTAAAGGACGGGCAATATCAGCTTTACATCAGCGATATGCAGCCTGACGGGATCGGTGCCCTCTACGTCGCCTTCGAGCAGTTGAAAAAAAGGTTGGAGGAAGAAGGTCTTTTCGATCCCGCCTATAAAAAGCCCCTGCCCAAATACCCCAAGCGCATTGGGATCATCACCTCTCCCACGGGTGCCGCCGTGCGGGATATGATCAACGTTTCAGGCAGGCGCTTCCCCTTGGCGGATCTGGTGCTCTACCCCAGCCTCGTGCAGGGTGAGGGTGCTCCGGCACAGCTGATCCGCGGCATACAGACCTTTAACGAGGCCGTACCCGTTGACGTAATTATACTGGGTCGCGGCGGCGGTAGTTTAGAAGAGCTTTGGGCCTTCAACGACGAAGCTCTGGCCAGAGCCATTTTCGCCTCCCGCATTCCCATTATTTCCGCCGTGGGCCACGAAACGGATTTTTCCATCAGCGATTTCGTGGCAGACCTGCGCGCCCCTACCCCCTCCGCCGCCGCAGAGCTGGCGCTTCCCGAAGCGGGTGAGGTAAAAAGAAAGCTCCGCAACGTCATTGACCGAATGGAGCTGGTCACTGCAGGTAGGATCACAAGGCTTCGAAATCAGCTGGAGACCTTGGCTTCCGCAAGGCAAATGCAGAATATGATGGCGCTGGTGGACGATCGCCGCATGGCGGTGGCGCTGGCGGATCGGGAAATGGAAAACCGTATGGAGCGGCTGCTCACAGGAAAAAAGAACGCCCTGATGCAGCTTACCGCAAAGCTTGACGCCCTCAGCCCATTGGCTGTTATGACCCGCGGCTACAGCGCTGTATTCAACGAGGAAGGAAAGACCCTTCACTCCAAGGATCAGCTCTCCCCCGGAGAGAAGATCACCATTCGCCTTTCCGACGGTAAGGCAAAAGCAGAAATTCTGGAGGTAGAATCATGAGCGACGTAAAGAAAGAAAACCCAAGTTTTGAAGAAATGCTCCACCGCCTGGAGGAGATCGTAAAAGCACTTGACAACGTAGAGACCCCCTTGGAGACCTCTCTGGCTCTCTTTGAGGAAGGGGCAAAGCTGGTACGTAGCTGCACCGAAAAGCTGGATGACGCCCAGCAAAAGGTAACCTGTCTCACCTCGGGTGAGGGCGGCGTGGCGGAAGCGCCCTTTGCGCCCCGCGCATAATGGATCGCCTTCTGACTGCAGAGGAGGTCAAAAAGCTTTCCTCTGCCGAAGCCCGGGCATACTGCGCCTTTCTCCGCAGCTTTTTGGTTGAAAAGGTCACCCAAAACGGCGGGCATCTGGCAAGCAATCTGGGTATTGTTGAGATCAGCGTGGCATTGGCAAGAGGAATGGATCAGCCCTCGGAAAAGGTGATCTATGATACCGGCCATCAGGCCTACGTGCATAAGATCCTCACGGGCAGAGGCGAGGCCTTTGACGGGCTTCGCACCTACGGGGGTATTTCAGGCTTTCCCCGCCGCGAGGAATCGGAATTTGATGCCTTCGGTACCGGCCATTCCGGCACGGGCATTTCCGCCGCTCTGGGCTTTGCGGAAGCGGGGCGCCTGAAGGGGCAGGAGAACTGGTGCGTAGCCGTCATCGGTGACGGTGCCTTTACAGGCGGAATGGTATTCGAAGCCCTGAACAATATCTCCCCCGACGAAAAGCTCATCATCATTCTCAACGATAACGGTATGAGCATCTCCAAAAGCGTGGGACGCTTCCGATCCCACCTAAATCGGATGCGCACCGCCGGTTATTACCGCCTGAAGAGAGAAGTAAAGGATACCCTCTCAAGCCTTCCTTTGGTTGGCGGCACTCTGGTAAAATTGGCAAAAGGGTTAAAAACCACCGTGAAGCGCTCCGCCCTCCCTATGGGCAACCTGTTTGAGGAAATGGGGCTTCACTATTTCGGGCCTGCCGACGGGAACGATCTGGAAACCGTAGAACTGCTTTTAAGAGAAGCAAAGAAAAAGAATCGCCCCGCAGTGCTCCATCTCTGCACCAAAAAGGGAAAGGGCTACGCCCCCGCAGAGGAAAACCCCTCCCGCTTTCACGGCATCTCCCCCAAAGGGGCAAAAAGATCCGAAGGAAAAAGCGCCTCCGCTATTTTTGGAGAAAGCCTTACTGCCCTTGGAGAAAAAGACCCGCGGATCGTGGGGATCACCGCCGCAATGTGCGACGGGGTTGGAATGGCAGAATTTGCTAAGCGCTTTCCCCAGCGCTTCTTTGACGTGGGCATTGCCGAGGAGCACGCAGTGACCTTCGGTGCCGCTTTGGCCGCAGAGGGAATGAAGCCCTGCTTTGCGGTGTATTCCACCTTTTATCAACGGGCGGTGGATCAGCTCCTTCACGATGCCGCCCTGCAAAAGCTCCCCCTCGTTTTAGCCTTGGATCGGGCGGGCATTTCCGGTGAAGACGGTGCCACCCACCACGGCGTGTTTGATCTGCCCCTGACCCTGCCCATTCCTGGGATCCGCATTTTTGCACCCGCAAGTGAGGCTGAAATGAAGGAAGCCCTTTCATCTGCCTTCAGCGAAACGGCGCGCCCCTGCGTCATCCGCTACGCCAAAGGTCCCTTTTCTCCTTTGGTGGAGGAGACCTTCCCCCAAAAGGGTGACGTTTTGTGGCACGATTTCGGCCATGTCCCCCCTGAAATGGGAGTAGTAACCTTCGGCAGGATCAGTGAAAACGCCGTTTTAGCCTGCAGGAAGGCGGAAGAAGAGGGGCTCTCCCTTCGCCTCATCCGTTTTTCGGTGCTGAAGGGCTTTGATCCCGCTGAAATGAAGCGCGCCTTCGCAGGAATGAAAAAGATCCTCTTCGTGGAGGAAGGGGTAGAGATCGGCGGATTTTCCCACTATCTTTCCTCCCTTTTAGAAAAAGAAGGCTATGCCCTTCAAAGCCGTATTCTTGCCATCGGGGAAGGCTTCGTTCCCCACGGCAACACCGACCTGCTCCTTGAAAGATCAGGCTTGGGAGCAGAGGGCATCCGAAAGGAGATCGAGATCCTTGCCAAGACTTGATACGTATCTGTTTGAGAACGGCTTCGCGGCCAGCCGCTCCTTGGCGGCAAAGCTGGTAAAGGGAGGCTACGTCACCTTAAACGGTGACGTTTGTCGAAAGCCCGGCACCCCCGTGGAAGAGGGTGCAGACCTTCAGATCTGTGAAAGCCCCCTGACCCGCTACGTTTCCCGCGGGGGACTGAAGCTGGAAGCGGCGCTGAATGCCTGGGGGGTTTTGACCCCCGATATGGTCTGCGCCGATATCGGTGCCTCCACAGGCGGCTTTACCGATTGCCTCCTTCAGCACGGAGCAGGTAAGGTATTTGCCATTGATTCGGGGAGCGGTCAGCTCCACAGTGCCTTGCGGGAAAACCGAAACGTAGTCTCCCTTGAAAACGTCAACGCCCGCTTTTTGGACGAAGGGATGATCGGCAAGGTGGATCTGGTGGTGATGGACGTTTCCTTCATCTCTCAAACCCTTCTTTATCCCGCCGTTACCAAGGTTTTGAAAAAAGGGGGATATTTCATCTCTCTGGTCAAGCCCCAGTTTGAGGTGGGCAGAGAAAACGTAGGCTCAGGCGGCATCGTGCGAAGTGAAAAAGCCCGCAAGGACTGTCTGGATGTCATTGCCGTCAAATCCGAAAAATACGGCCTCGTGCTGAAAGACGTGATCCCCTCCCCCATTACGGGCGGTGACGGGAATACGGAATATCTGGCTCTGTTCTTCTACCCTTGAGCCACCGAAAGGAGTCTTTATGAAGACCATCGGCATTTACCCCAATCCCAAGCGGGATGCAGAGCTTCTTTGCACCCGCCGGGTGATCGAGATCCTTATACCCTACGGTGCCTCGTTTCTGGCACCGAAGAAGCTTGCGCCTCTGCTTGGGGATATGCTCCCCCGTGAAGCCTTCGTAGAGGAAAAAGCGCTTTTTTCCCAAAGTGAGTGTCTGGTCACCTTAGGGGGCGACGGCACCATTCTCTCCGTAGCGGCAAGGGCCGCAGAGGCTGACCTCCCCATTTTGGGGATCAATTTGGGTCACGTGGGCTTTATGGCAGGGCTTGAGAAAAAAGACCTGCAAAGGATCCACAGCCTGATGACGGGAGATTTCACCCTCTCCTCCCGTATGCTCCTTTCCTGCCGTTTGGGTGACGGAGAGGAAATGCTGGCAATGAACGAATTTGTCATCGCCCCGGATAAGGGCTTTCACATCGTGGAGCTTTCCCTTTATACGGGGGAGAAAAAGCTTTGCGATTTCCGTGCCGACGGGCTGATCTTCAATACCCCCACCGGCTCCACCGGCTATTCCTTTTCCGCGGGTGGCGCCGTAATGGACGCAGAGTTTGATGCCGTAGGCGTCAAGGCCATCTCCTCGTACCTGCTCATTGGCGCGCACCATATGATCTTTTCCCCCGAAACGGTCTTTACCGTAAAAAACTGCCGTAGCGAAGGGTCCGTTGTCACCGTCTGTGCCGACGGCAGAGAAGAAAAAGCCCTGACGGCGGGGGATGAACTGACCATCAGCCGCAGCAAAAAGCGCGTAAAGCTGATCACCTTCGAGCCCCAGAGCAACCACGAAGTTTTCTTCCGTAAATTTTAGGAGGCTACCTATGAAAAACGATCGCCAGCTGAAGATATTAGAGATCATTGCAGAAGAAGAAATCCGCACCCAGGAGGAATTGATCCTGGCCCTGCGGCGCTTTGGCTTTGCCGCCACTCAGGCAACAGTCTCCCGCGATATCAAAGAGCTTCACCTGCAAAAGATCACCGCCCAGGGCGGTGGCACCAAATACGCCGTGGAGCCCAGCCCCAAGCAGAAAGAAAAAGAAACGCTGGATAAATACCGCAATGTTCTCCATCAGGTGCTGACCAGTGCCGTTCCCGCAGGAAACATCGGCGTGCTCAAGACCCTTTCAGGCACGGCAAACGCCGCCGCGGCCGCGCTGGAAGCAATGGATTTCAACGAGATCATCGGAACGCTGGCAGGGGACGATACCCTTCTGGTGCTCTTTGCCGGTGAACGGGGTGCCTTTGATTTCTGCCAAAAGATCAACAATCTCTATTTAAAGGATTAACCTATTTTTCAGGAGAAACGATATGCTTGCCAACCTTTTTGTATCCGATCTTGCCCTGATCCGCCGCCTTTCGGTGGATTTCCACAAGGGCTTTTCGGTTTTTACAGGTGAGACCGGTGCCGGAAAAAGCCTTGTCCTGGACGCCTTGGGTCTGATCCTGCGGCAAAAGGGCGCCAAGGAGCTGATTCGGGAAGGCGCAGAGAAAATGGAGGTCTCACTCTTTTTTGATTCTCTTTCTCCCGAAACCGTGGAAGCCCTTGGGGAAGATTTTTCCCGCGAAGAATTGGAGGAGGGCGTGGCCCTCTCCCGCACCGTCACCCGTGACGGAAAAAGCACCTGCCGAATGGGCGGCAGAACGGTTCCCTTTTCAAGGCTTTCCGCCGTGGCGGCAAAGCTCCTTTCCATTCAAGGGCAGGATGCGGCAGGGGGTCTCTTTGACGAAAAGAATCACCGCCGTTATTTGGATTCCGCTTTGGACGAAGAAGGCCTTGCGCTCCTCGAGGAATACCGCGCCCTCTACAGTGCCTATTCCGCCCTTCGAGGGGAGCTTGCTTCCCTTTCCTCTATGCAGGGTGACGAAAAGGAAAAGGTCGCCCTTTACGATTATCAAATGAAAGAAATTGCCAAGGTGAAGCCCCGTGCAGGGGAGGAAGAAGCCTTGGAAGCAAAGCTTCATCAGCTGAAAAATCAGGAAAAGCTCCACAGTGCTCTCTACACCGCCGACCGCGCCTTAAACGGCGGCGAAAAGGGTCGGGGGGCTCTGTTCCTTCTGGAGGCCGCCGCAGGAAAGCTGGAAGGCCTTGGTGAGGAAGACCCCCAATATTCCCTTTCCGCCGAGCTTTACGAATTGGCCGACCGCGCAAAGGAGATCGCCCGTGACGTTTCCTTCCGCTTATCGGGCATCGGGGAGGAGGATCCCGCAGAGCTGATGGACCGCATTCAAAGAAGGCTGGATCTCCTCTACCGCTTAAAGCTCAAATACGGCAGTACCGTAGAAGAGGTCATCACCTATTACGAGGAACTGAAACGGAAAAAGGACTTGACGCTTTCCTTGAAAGATGATATAAAAAGGAAGTCGGCAGAGCTTGCAAAGCTGGAAGGTGCCCTGAAGGAAAAAGCGGCGCTTCTCACTGCGGCGCGAAGGCGTATTGCCCACGAGCTTGAGGAAGGGATCCATTCGGTTCTCGCCTTCCTCGATATGCCCAAGACCCGCTTTTTCGTCACCATTACCCCCACCGCCTACGGGCAGGAAGGGGCAGATGCCGTCACCTTCTCCCTTGCCGCCAATACGGGCGAGGGCGTAAAGCCCCTTTCGCAGGTGGCATCCGGCGGTGAAGGAAGCCGCATTATGCTGGCGCTTCAGTTAAAGCTTGGAAAAGCCAAGGATGCGGATACCATGGTCTTTGACGAGGTGGATACGGGCATCTCCGGTGCCACCGCCCAGAAGATCGGCATTGCCTTAAAGACCCTCTCGCTCCAAAAGCAGATCCTATGCGTCACCCATTCGGCTCAGGTCTCCACCTTGGCAGATCACCATTATCTGGTGGAAAAGAAGGAAGCCGAGGGCAGAACGGAAAGCACCGTAAAGGCGCTGGATGAAGAAGGGCTCCTCTTGGAAAATGCCCGTCTCTTTGCGGGTGCGACCCTGACGAAGGAAGCCCGCGTTGCCGCCGAACATCTGCGCAGAGAGGGCACCCTTGAATTTGAAAAATGGAAGGACACCGTCCTTTAACGGAATAGAAAGGAACTACTATGGAAATTTACGAAGAACTTCAAAAAAGAGGGCTCATTGCCCAGGTTACCGATGAAAAGGAAATCCGCGAGCTGCTAAACTCCGGCGGCGCCCGTTTCTATATTGGCTTCGACCCCACCGCAGATTCTCTCCATTGCGGCCATTTTATGGCTCTGTGCCTGATGAAGCGTCTGCAAATGGCAGGCAACAAGCCCGTTGTCCTTTTGGGCGGCGGCACCGGCTACATCGGCGATCCCTCCGGCCGCTCCGATATGAGATCCATGCTCAGCCCCGAGACCATCGAGCATAACTGCCAGTGCTTCAAGAAGCAGATGGAGCGCTTCATCGAATTCGGTGATGACAAGGCCATTCTTGTAAACAACGCCGATTGGCTTCTGAAACTGAATTACGTTGACCTCCTCCGTGAGGTGGGCGCCTGCTTCTCCGTAAACAATATGCTTCGTGCCGAGTGCTACAAGCAAAGAATGGAGAAGGGTCTTTCCTTCCTGGAATTTAACTATATGATCATGCAGTCCTACGACTTCTATCACCTCTCCAAGGAATACGGCTGTAATATGCAGTTCGGCGGTGACGACCAGTGGTCCAATATGCTGGGCGGTACCGAGCTGATCCGCAAGAAGACCGGTAAAGACGCATACGCTATGACCATCACCCTTCTGCTCAATTCCGAAGGCAAGAAAATGGGCAAGACCCAGTCCGGTGCCGTTTGGCTGGATCCCGAAAAAACCAGCCCCTTTGATTTCTACCAGTACTGGAGAAACGTTGCCGATGCAGACGTGCTCAAGTGCATCCGTATGCTCACCTTCCTGCCCCTTGAAGAGATCGACAAAATGGAAAGCTGGGAGGGCAGCCAGCTGAATACCGCCAAGGATATTCTGGCCTACGAGCTCACAAGCCTCGTTCACGGAACAGAAGAGGCAGATAAAGCGAGAGAAGCCTCCAAGGCGCTCTTCGGCGGCAGCGGCGTCAGCGCCAATATGCCCACCCACGCTCTGGGAGCAGATGATTTTACCGACGGTTCCATCAATATTATGGATCTTCTGGTAAAAGCAGGGCTCTGCCCCTCCAAGGGCGAAGCCAGAAGACTGGTTCAGCAGGGCGGCGTTTCCGTCAACGATGAGAAGATCGGCGATATTGCAAAAACCTTCCCCGCCGAAGCCTTCGAGGGCGAATTTATCCTCCGCAAGGGCAAAAAAGTCTTCATTAAGATCACAAAATAAGGAGCCGCTATGAATACCGCCACAGAGCTTTTCCCTTCTATTTATCGTATCACCTTCCCCTATAAGGATATTTTCACCACCGTCTCCGTCATTCGCACCCCCAAGGGGTATGCGGTGGTGGATCTTGCCTCTTATGATGAGGATATGGATCAGATCCTCTTCCCCGCCCTTGAGGCTCTCGGGGTAACGGAAGAAAGCCTGGCCTTTGCCGTCATCACCCACAACCATCTGGATCACGCAGGGGGAGTTGGCAGATTCCTTGAAAAATTCCCCAATACCACCATCGTAACCGGCTCTGAAAAGCTGATGAAAAAATATCCCGACGCCCATTTTCAGGAAGCCAAAGAGGGTGATATCATTCTGGATACCCTTCAGGTGGTTATGATCCCCGGTCACACCAAGGATGCCCTTGCCGTTCTGGATACCCGTTCCGGCACTTTGGTCTGCGGTGACTGCCTCCAGCAGTTCGGTATCTTCGGCTCAGGCAAATGGGGCTCCAACATCCGCTTCCCCGCTTTACATCTGGAAGCCATCCAAAAACTGCGCACCCTTCCCATTGAAGGGATCCTTTCCGCTCACGATTTTCATCCCGTAGGCTTTATGGCAACGAATAAGGCTGAGGTCACCGCCTTTTTAGATGCTTGCGTAGATTCCCTGAATCGCATCCGCGGCCATCTGGAAGCCAACCTCTCCCTGACCGATGAGGAGCTGGAAGCAAGCTACAACGCCCCCGCTACCCTCCCCACCGTGGGCTCTCACGTGTTCGCCGCTATCCGCGAGGATTTTGGCCTTTGATCTTCAAACAAAAAAGACAGCCATAAAGACTGCCCTCTAAAGACCGTTTTTAAGCTCGTTTTCCTCGCCCGCCTTGATGCCCCACAGGCTGCCATCAAGGCGTAAGGGTTATAGAGATAAAAAGGAAGCACGAAATTTTCGTGCTTCCTTTTTTCGTCTCATCATCAATTCAAAGGATAACGGGTCTCTCCCAAAAGAGCGTGGTAAAGGAGATAGATGGCGTCGTCGGAATCCACCTTGCCGCTGCCGTTGAAATCACAGTTTTGATTGATAGGGTAGCGGGTCTCTCCCAAAAGGGCGTGGTAAAGGAGATAGATGGCGTCGTCGGAATCCACCTTGCCGTTCCCATTGGTATCTCCCTTCAAGGGGCCGGAAATGGCGATCTTGCCGGTCGCGGGAGCAAATTCATTCTTCACTTGCATCACGTCGTAGGAGGAAAGAACCCTAACGTTCACCGTTGCCTCTTCGCAGGTGGTGGTACCCTTTGGGCGGAAGGTGAACTTGGCAATGGTGCCGGTATAGGTGTTGTTTTGGGCACCGAAATCTACCCAGGTGATGGGATAAGGGGAAGCGTAATCGGTATTCGGTGCGCTCACGCCCAAAGCGTCGGTGCACTCAACGGCCACCAGCTCCAAAGCGCTTGTGTCGTAGGTAATTTCGAGCTGAAGGGTGTTCAGCCCGGGGTTTTCTTCCAAAGAGAGGATCATATCAAAGGTCTCTCCACGAGCGGCTTCCCCCGAAGAAAGGGCGATCCTGCCGGTACCGGCGGCCCCTGCCGGGAGCCATAAAAGAGAAGCAGACAAAAGAAGTGCCACCGCAAGGATCGAGGTGAGCAATTTTTTCATAGGTTTACTCCTTAATTTTTGATTATAATTCTAATTTTAGTATATCATATTATTCTTTTTTTTGCAATATAGAATTTTTTTCACCTTTTCCATAAAAAAACATCGCAGAAATGCGATGTTTTTTTATCTTTACCAAACGATCTCTTTGTTTGTGATCTTTTTCACGTGGCCTACAATGTGTCCCAAAAGGCCGTGATCGTAGTAGCGCTCGATGGCAACCTCGTATTTACCGAATTCATCCTTGAATCTCTGGGCGATCTCTTCTGCCTCGTAATTGTTACCCAAAGCCTTGGCGGTCATCAGTCTCCCCCAATGCTCCAGATACTCGGCATAGTAGCCCAAAAGCTGCCAGGAAACGGTCTGAGGTCTGGTGGGCATAATGGCGTGAGCCTTGGAGAGCATTCTGGCGCGTGCCGCAAGCTCGGGAACCTTCACGAATTTAGCGGCATACTCGGGGTTATAGTACTTGCTCACCTTCAGGTCAACGCTACGCTCCCCTTCCATATAAGCAAATTCAAATACCTTTTCCACACCCTCAAAGAGGGCCTTTACGTCCTTCCAGTCTTCGCCGTACACGTGGGTATAATAATCCTCCAGAACTGCGTCGTAATCACAATCACGGTTCATCAGGGTCTCTGCAAAAATATAAACGGGGAAGGCATTGGGGAAGCCGCTTCTCTGAGATCCGTCCTCCACGAAGCCGTCAAGACCCATATATTTCAGGCCGCGGATATCCTCGTAAATGCGGCGGGCAATGGCAAGGCTGCCAACGTCAAGATACTGATGTCTCCAGAAGTGATATTCGTAAGAGAAGCAGGGGCCGGGCCAGATCTTCTGCCATTCCTTCAGATAAGCGAAGTTCTCTTCGGTGGAAACGGGGGTCTCCCACTTGTTGTGAACGAAGGGCTTCACGGGCGGGGTCACCGTATCTTCGGTAATACTGGAGGAATAAGAGCGGAAAATGGGCGCGTAAAGCAAGGAGAAACGTTGCGGATTCCGAATGGTGATCTCCTTGGGAGGCCAGAAGGTATCCACGTATACGATAAAGACGATTCTGGTATCCAAATTCCTGCGGGTCAATTCCTCGTCGATCTCGTTCATGATCATCAAATACCAATCGGAGGGGGTCTTCTTCAGGCATTCCTCGCACTCGCAGTGGTTGCGGGTACCGTCAGCCAGCCAAACGTGAACGTAATCCACGTGACCGGATTTCTCCGCATAATCCGCTACCTCCCTGGCAATGGCGGTACGCACGTCGGGGCGGGACATACAAACGTTGGTGAAGATAGGCTTTTTACCATCCTGAAATTCACGCTTACCGTTGACCAAAGCCAAAACTTCTTTATCCTTGGGGGTAAAGGAATCCAGCACCTCCTGGGGGATCACGCCGTTGTTGGCGGGCAGGCCGAAGGGCTTAGTCATCCAGCCGTGGCCGATATCATGGAACATCAGACCGCGCTTGGAAATCTCCGCCTCAATGGCAACCTTCCACTGACGGATCTGCTGATCGGAGACGGATTCGGGTGCACGGTTTGCTTCGTTGAATTTGTGATCGTAATAGCGGTTGTAGTAGCCGCGGGGAATGAACCACTCCATCATATAAACGTTCATTTCCAGCTTGGCGTAATAATCCGCCGCTTCCATCATACAAAGCTGGCTTTCACTTCCCTCGTTGCAGAAGCCGCGGAAGCGATGGTCGGGCAATTTGTGATATTTCACACCCTCGATCATCTTAACGGGCACAAAGTCACCGTCTACACCGGGGTAGAGCCAGCGGCAACCGTTTTCACGGAGCAAGCGGTAAACGGCGAACAAAACGCTTCTGGGGTTGGAGCCTGCAAGAATACCGCCCTTTTCGGTGGTATCCACATGGATCACGTCGTCAAGGGTCACGTCCTCCGCTTCATTGGGCAGACCGAAATCCTCCAAAAGACCCAAACGAAAGCCCTCCTTTGCGTCGGGATCATAGTTGATCTCAACCTCGCCCTCCTCGGGCATCATCATACGAAGATATTTTTTCAGTTCCTCTGCCGCGTGATCAATTACGTGATTTGCACGTACTTTGTTGATTTGAAACATCGGTATTCCTCCCTGTGCATTTTTATCATCATACCACGAAAATGGAGTTTATTTCAATACATTTTTTACAGAAAAAGCAAAAAATACCGACTGCGTTTTCACACAGTCGGTATACATCGCTTTATTTACCCAAAAGGTTCTTCAGATAAGGAACCAGAATGTCGGCGGATTTCTGATGATCGGCGCCGCTGGGGTAACGAACGGTCTCCTTACCGCCGGAACCGTTCTGGCCGTATTCCAGCTGAAGGGCGTAGACGTTGTCGTTTCTTATGGCGAGCGCCTGGATCTCGGAGGAACGGCGGGTGTAATACAAGGTGCCGTAGGTCCAGATCACGGGAATATCCTTACCGGCTTCTCCGTAGTAAGAACGGAGCTGCTGGATGAAGTCTTCTGCACTCTTGATAAAGTCAGCAAGGATAACCTTGGTGGAGTCGTCGTTACCTGCGTGGATGATGATGGCATCGGGAACGCGGGTGGGAGTGTAGAAATATTCCAGATCACGGTAGCCGTTGTGGTTGTTGTAAAGAAGGGGCAGGGTATAGCCGCCGCTCTTGGTGGAAAGACCAATCTGGCTGTGGGCAACTACGGAATAATCGGCATCCAAAGCCTGAGAGACAAGGTAAGGCAGAGCCGCGGTAAAGCTACATTCCTTGGAAATGGTGGAAGAGCCTGCGGTGTTACCGAGGGCGCCGAAGCCGGTGAAATAACCGTCACCGATAAACTCCAGATACAGCTCCTTATCGGTTTGATCACTTTCCAGCACCTCACCGTTGAAGGAGAGAGCCACGATGTTGTTATAATTGTTGCGGTTGGTGTTCTGCTGGGTTTCCTTCAGCACCTTCAGGGTGTGGGTACCGGCAGTGAGGTTTGCAATCAGGGTTTCCTTGTTGCCGTTGCCAATAGTGATGGGGTCACCGTAAAGCTCACCGTCAACGTAAATAAGGTAGGTGCCTTCATAATTGAAACGGGTGTTCATCTTCACTTCCGTTCCCTCTTCGGGGACGTTGACCGTCAAAACGAAGCCACTGCCTACCCATTCCAGGGGAAGAAGACCGTTCTGAGCAAAGCCGGTTCTTTCACCGATGAGCGCCAGCTTGCCCTCCAGCTCCTTGATGGGGTAACGCTTAATGGTGGGAACGGGAACGACGGGTGTCGTTTCCACAGCCTCTTCCGTGGTCACCGTTTCTGCAGTTTCCTCCATTGTCAAAGAGGATCCGCAGGATGCCAGAGGAAGAATCGTAGCAATCAGAAGAATACCTGCAATGATCAATCTTGTCAGTTTCATGAAAAGTCTCCTTTCAAAAAACAATTCAGTCTTTAATACGATACAAAGGATGTCATAGTCTCCCCCGTATAATATGTTCATTATATTTTACCACGGGAAAATGTATCTGTAAAGAGGAAATTCCTCCATTTTTTATAGTTTTTTTTCGGCATATTCCCCAAAAAACGAAAAGGCAATTCTTTTTCTCCCTTACACCAAAGAAAAATACGCCTCATATTCTAACATTGGGAGCAAGAGAGGAGTTTTCATGGAAACATTTATCGTTCGCTGCCCCTCCGTCACCTACGCCCAAAAAGGGCAAAAGGTTCTGGAAGAGAGGGGCCTTCGTTCCCGCCTGACCCGCATCGGCACCCACGGCTGCAGTTGGGGTCTGGAGATCAGCGCACCCGATCGGAGTGAGACCCTGCGCATTTTAGAGGCGGCAGGAGTCATTTTCGTCTGATCCGAAATCAAGATGATCTACCTTGACAACGCCGCCACCTCTTACCCGAAGCCGCCATCCGTTTACCGTGAGCTTGTCCGTCACATCACAGCTCCCATGGGCAATCCCGGAAGAAGCGGGCATCGGCTTTCCCGTGAGGCGGCCGGGCTCATATATCAAACCAGAGAGGTACTGGCAAGGCTTTGCGGTGTAAAGGATCCTACCGGGATCGTTCTCACCTCAGGAGCTACCGCATCGCTGAATATGGCGATCCACGGCATCTGCCGCGGCTTTCACCGTCGCGGGATCCTGCCCCTTGCCGTTACCGACGTTTTTGAACACAATTCCGTTTTACGCCCCCTGTTCGCTTTGGAGCGTGAGGGCAGTCTGCGGCTGAAGATTCTTTCTCCGGAAGAGGATGGAAATCTGTCGGCCGGCCACCTTCTTTCTTTGGATCCCCAAATGGTAATCCTCACTTGTCGGAGCAACGTAACGGGGCATCATTTTCCCCTGCGGGAGACCCTTGAGACCCTGCGGCGCCGCGGGTGCGTGGTCATTGCAGACGGCGCACAGGCGGTAGGGAGCGAGCCCTGCTCTCCCGAAGCCTTCGGTGCCGATATTCTCTGCGCCCCGGGGCACAAGGGGCTGATGGGGATCATGGGCGCAGGCTTTCTTGCCCTGCGCCCCGACTGCCCCTTTTTGCCGGAGCCTCTTTTTTCAGGGGGAAGCGGCAGTGCAAGTTTTGAAGAAGAAATGCCTCCCTTTCTGCCGGATCGGCTGGAGGCGGGTACCCCACCCCTTGCCGCCATTGCGGCTATGGGTATGGGCGCTTCCTTCGTTTTGCAAAAGGGAATAGAGACCATCGCCCACGGAGAGCGAGAGATGAAGCGCCTTCTTGCGGAGGGGCTCTCTGCCCTTCCCCAATATCGGATGTACGAGCCGGAATACCAAGCCGGCCCTCTGCTTTTCAATCACCGCCGCCTTACCCCTGAAGCGTTGGCGGATGCTCTGGAAAAGGAAGGGGTCCTCGTGCGGGCGGGGTATCACTGCGCACCCCTTGCCCACCGCTATCTGGGTACCGAGGAAACGGGCGCCGTGCGCCTTTCCCCGGGAGCCTTCACCACCCGCAATCAGATTCAAATAACCCTTTCCGTTTTGGGCAAATTATAAAAAGGTGTCCGACTTTCTGTCGGACACCTTTTCATTTCACTTTTTACGCTTCCTCGTCGGCGTTGGTACCGCAAGCGGTATTTCGCAAAAAGACGAAGTACAGGATCACGCCAATGGCAAGAAGCCCGTAGGCGCAAAGGGTAATGCCAAGACCGTTGGAGGAGAAGATCCGCAGCCCCTCTGCATTTTTGGGGAAGATCAGGTCGTACACACCGAAGATCTCAATGGCGGCAATAAGAAGCGGAGTCACGTATTTTACCATAACGGCAAAGATCGGCGCAAACCACCCCAGCTTTTGCCCGTCCTCCGCCATTTCGCCAAGGGCCTTTTTGGGCCCTAAGATCCAGCCGATGGTCACACAGCTGAAGAAGGCGCAAACGGGCATCAGAACGGTGTTGGTGATAATATCAAAGAGATCCAGCAGATTCTGGCCAAATACGGTAATGGCCCCTTCCTTGCCGCCCAGCACCTGCCCCAAAGAGATCCCTACGGGAATGGAGACGGCAAAGCAGATCAGCGCCAGCACGGATACTGCCTTTTTTCTGGAAACGCGGAACTTCTGAATGATGAACTGGCTGACCACCTCCAAAAGGGAGATCACCGAGGTCACCGCCGCGATCCCAACCATAGCAAAGAAGAAAAAGCTGATGATCTTTCCTACGGTGCCCAGATCCTCAAATACCAGCGGCAGGGTTTGGAACATAAGCCCCACCCCCTGAAAGGCGCCGGCAGAGGAGCCGTGGATCACGTTGTAGTGATAGACCGCAGGAAAAATAGCAAAGCCTGCCAAAAGGGCAACCGCCGTATCGCAAAGGCAGATCATAGCGGTGGATTTCACCAGATTGATCTCCTTGCCCGTATAAGAGCCGTAGGCGATCATAGCACCCATCCCCAAAGAAAGGGAATAAAACGCCTGACCCATAGCACTCAATATTCCGGTACCGGAAAGCTTGGAGAAATCAGGCTTCAGATAAAAGGTAAGCCCTTCCTTTACCCCTTCCCCCAAGGAAAGGGAAAAGATCGCCGTTGCCACCAGAATGAGAAAGAGCACGGGCATCAGCACCTTGGAGGCCGCCTCAATGCCGCCCTTGACACCTGCCATCACCACCACCAGCGCCATGCCGATGAAAACGGCGGTATAGATCACAACCGCAAGGCCGCTTCCCGCAAAGGGGATAAAGGTGCCCGCGTTGCCCGCAAAGGAATTAACGGTAAAGCGAACGGTATAACCACCTAAAACCGAATAGTAGCAAGCGATAAAGGCGGGGATCAAAACCGCCAGAACACCAAGCCAGCCCACGTTTTTCCCCACCTTTTTAAAGGCGCTGACGGGGTTTGCCTGTGCCCTGCGGCCAATGAAGATCTCACACATCATGGTCACAACGCCGATGAGAAGCACGCAAGCAACGTAAACCAAAACAAATGCGGCACCGCCGTTATCGTGGGTCTTATAAGGGAAGCCCCAAAGGTTTCCAAGGCCCACCGCACTGCCTGCCGCCGCCAGCACGAATCCAATGCCGCTGGCAAAGCCGTTTTTCTTTTTATCCATTTTTTTATGCCTTTCCAAGAAATTCGCCTTATTCTATCACAGTTTGCCCTGAAAAACAAGGCAATTTTCCAAAAGGAAACAAAAAGGGCAAATATGATTCTTTACAGATTCTTTTTGAGGTGATAGAAAAAAGATGCAGAAGGGACAAAGTGAGTAAAAACAAGGCACCGACTTGTTTTTGGTTACCCGAAGGCGTACAAACGTACGTCGAGTGGCGAAGTTTGCTCGTAGCATAAAACCGTTTTTGCCATCTCAACAAGGGAAGGGATTCTTTGGAAATCCAAAGAATCCCTTTTGTTTTACGGTTTTATGCGATCTGCGCTTTTTTCTATCCCCTAAAAATTAGTGGCAGATGCAGATTTCGGTATCCTTATCAAACAGGTGCATTCTGTTCACGTCAAAGGCAACCTTAATGGTATCGCCAACCTTAGCCTTGGATCTGGGAGATACTCTTGCAACGAAGTTGTTCTCCTGAGTGTTCAGGTACAGGAAGATCTCTGCACCCATAAGCTCGGTAACGTCAACGTTGGCATCGATCACCCAATCCGGGAACTGGGAGAGATACATGGGCTCGTCGTGGATGGCTTCGGAACGGATACCTGCGATCACTTCCTTGCCGATGTACTTCTGAAGCTCTTCATCCTCAGCCTTCTCTTCGGGAAGCTTGAACTCAAGGCTTTCACCGAATGCGAAGTAAATGCCCTCGTCGTTTCTCTTCTTGATGAGCTTACCGTTGATGAAGTTCATCTGAGGAGTACCGATAAAGCCTGCAACGAACAGGTTAACGGGCAGATCGTACAGATTTTGAGGCGTATCTACCTGCTGGATGATACCGTCCTTCATAACCACGATTCTGGAAGCCATGGTCATAGCCTCGGTCTGGTCGTGGGTTACGTAGATAAAGGTGGTCTGCAGCTTCTGATGGAGCTTGGTCAGCTCGGTTCTCATACTGGCACGGAGCTTTGCGTCCAGGTTGGAAAGAGGCTCGTCAAGAAGGAACACTTTGGGTTCACGAACGATGGCACGACCCAGAGCAACACGCTGTCTCTGACCACCGGAAAGAGCCTTGGGCTTACGGTCGAGCAGGTGAGCAATGTCCAGAATGCGGGCAGCTTCTTCCACTCTTCTCTTGATCTCTTCCTTGGGAACCTTTCTCAGCTTCAGACCGAACGCCATGTTTTCAAACACGGACATATGGGGGTACAGAGCGTAGTTCTGGAACACCATTGCGATGTCTCTGTCCTTAGGAGCAACGTCGTTTACCAGTCTGTCACCGATGAACAGCTCGCCTTCGGTGATCTCTTCCAGACCTGCTACCATACGCAGGGTGGTGGACTTACCGCAACCGGAGGGACCTACCAGGATGATGAATTCCTTGTCCTTGATCTCAAGGCAAAAGTCGGTAACTGCAGTAACGCCGCCGGGATACTTTTTGAAAATGTGTTTTAAAGATACACTAGCCATTTTTTCCTCCTAAAAATTGAATAGGGTCAAACCCCTACAAATTGCAACACCCATATCATAGCAAATTTTGCATTTAAAAGAAAGATGTTTATTTCCCAAAAATTGAAAAATGAATTTATGCATTTTCAACAAAAACAATTCAAAAAATATAATCCACACTTAAAAAGTATTGATTTTATCGCACTTTTTCATTTCAAATGATATACTTTATGTTTTAAATATTTAGTAATACATCGCATTCAAAATTATCAAAAATATAGGAAATTTCAATTTTATTCATAAAACTTCCATTTTTTCCTTGCCACAAGGGCCCCTTTCTTGCTATAATACCCTCGTAAAAGGCGAAAGCCAATATATACTAATATATATTTAATGAAGAAAGCGAAACGAAATGGCATTCAACAAACGGATCTTTTCCATCCTTCTCACCGAGGCAAAGGGTGAGCGCTCCTGGCGTCAGTTCGCTATGGACTGCGATATCAGCTACATTCAAATGAGAAAGCTGGCTTTAGGTCAGCAAGAAAACTCTCCCAGAAAAAAGCTTATGACCAAAATCGCTCAGAACGCCGCAGGCGGCATTACCCTTGAGGATCTGATGTTCTGCTCAGGCGCAGGCATTGAAGCGGAGGAAAAAAAGACCTCCGGCGCCCTCTCCCGCTCCGGTGATCTGATCAACGAAAAATTTCAGACCCTTTCTATGGGACAGAGAAAGATGGTGCTGGATTTTATCGACTTTCTGGTGCGCCGATGAACAGCGCCCTTCTTTCTTACTTAAAGGAAAGCGGCGAGGCCGTTCTTTCCCATTACCGTGAAAATCCCCCCTTCAGACTGTCCCCCGAAGAATTGATGGAGGGTACCTTCGTTTATTTTGAGCGCGGCGGAAAGCGCCTGCGCCCCGCCATCTGCAGACTTGCCGCAGGTGCCTTGGGCGGAAGTGAAGCGGAAAAAGCCGCCATCCCCTGCGCCCTTGCGCTGGAGCTTTACCATAACTGGACCCTGATCCACGACGATATGATCGATCACGACGATACCCGCCGCGGACAAAGTGCCGTACACAAGCTGGTGCGGGATGCCTTCGCGGATCAGACCGATGCCGCCACCGCCGCCGAATACGGCGTTGACGTGGCCATTTTGGCGGGAGATGCGCTCCAGAGCGCCTCCATCTCCTATCTTTCCCACCTTTCCGATTCCGGCTTCGTACCCCCCGCCGTGACCCTGAAGATCCTTTCCCTTCTCACAGGGGAATACGGCCCCCGCCTCATCAGCGGCGAAACGGTGGATACCAAAAACGGCCTGATCTACGGCAAGGGCGGCTTCTTCCGCCTCACCCGAGAGGAGATCGTTTCCATGATGGCAGGCAAGACCGGCGCCCTCTTCGGGATCAGCGCCCTTTCAGGCGCCCTCATCGGTCAAAAAAGCCCCGATGAAAACACCCCCCGCGCACGCGCCCTTGCAAATTTTGCGGAAAATTGCGGCATTGCCTTCCAGCTGCAGGATGATATTTTGGGCATCACCTCCACCGAAGAAAAATTGGGCAAGCCCATCGGAAGCGACATTCGTGAAGGAAAGCCCACTCTGCTTCTCCTCACCTCTTACGAAAACGCAACCGAAGGAGAAAAGGAATTTTTGCGCCGTGTGGTGGGCATCTCAAAGGATGAAAAGGATGTTCTGAAAGCCAAGGAGATCCTATTGGCACGGGGCGGCGTGGAAGAAACCAAAAAGACCGCAGGTGCCTACCTTGCGGCGGCGGAAGAGAGCCTTGCCCTCCTGCCCTCCTCTCCCCAAAAAGAAATCTTATCCTCCTGGTGTGACTATATGGTCAATCGGGAACTGTGAGGAAGCTATGAAAGCAAAACGGATCCTTTCCCTCCTTTTGGCGCTTTCGTTGGTTTGGGCACTGATCCTGCCCGCTCACGCAGAGCAGGACCCCATCTACGATCTGGCGCTGGATTCTCAGGGGGTTTACGTATTCAATACCGAAACGGGCACCGCCATTTATCAAAAAGCGGAAAACGCCCGTATGTGTCCCGCCTCCACTACCAAGATCATGACGGCGCTGGTGGTGCTGGATGCCTGCCCCGACCCAAAAAATACCACCGTCACCGTACCCGATACGGGGCTTTTCAGCTACATCATTGAGGATGGGGGCGTTCACGCCCAGCTGATCAAGGGTGAGACCTTCACCGTATACGATCTTCTGATGGGGCTGATGATGAATTCCTTCTGCGACGTGGCCGATCTCTTGGCTTATCACTTCGGAGACGGCGACGTGAACGCCTTCATCACCAAAATGAACGAAAAAGCCGCGGCGCTGGGTCTTGAGAACACCCACTTTGAAAACGCCCACGGGCTCCACGCCCCGGATCACTATTCCTCCCCCAAGGACGTAGCGATCTTTCTTGCGGAGGCGGCAAAGAACCCGATCTTCCGTGAGATCATCTCCACCCGCGATTACACCATTCCCGATACGGGCTTCAGTGCCCAGCGGCGCCTGCGCTATACCGTTGATATCTACTACGAAACAAGCGATTATTATTCCGATGCCTTCGTGGGCGGAAAATCAGGCTTTACCGATCAGGCGGGGCGCTGTCTTGCTACCTTAAGTGAAAAGGACGGGGTCAGCTACGTTTCCGTTCTTTTGGGCGCCAATATGGATACCTCCCGCCGTTACAGCGGCAATATGGCCTGGCAGGAGACCCACACCCTCATTACCTACGCCTACGAGCACTTTGAACTGAAGACTGTGCTGGAAAAAGGGGCGGAGGTTGGCAAGATCACCGTCACCGATTCCGACGTTGCCCTTCCCGTCATCGCAGGAGAGGAGATCCGCATCCTCACGAGAAAAGAGGCAGAGCCCTCTTATAAAGTAGAGCTGCCCGAAGCCATTTCGGTGCAGGAGGTGAAAAAGGATGCCGAGGTAGGCAGCGTGCGGCTGGTCTTTGCCGAGGAAGTGCAGGAGGCCTCCTATCCCCTCCTCCTCTTGTGGGACGGAGCCCCCATCACCACCAAATCTCACATTCAAAAGGGCGCAGAGAACGCCGTGGAGGACGTAACGGGTATTTTCAGCACCGATAAAGTCTTCCTTACCCTTCTCATTCTGCTTCTGGTCGTAGTGGCGGTGTGCATTCCCGCCATTAAGATCACTCAGCTCCTACACAAGAAAAAGTCGCACAAGCCAAAGCATTGACCCTCTATACAGTAAATAGTAAAAAGCCGACGGACCGAAAATCGGATCCGTCGGTTTTTTTACTGCATTTTGCCAAGTTTCCGAAAAGCGGCAGGAGAATGGCCCGTATACGTTTTAAATACCCGAGAAAAGAATTTTACGTCGCGATATCCTACCTGCTCCGCCACTTGAGAAACGGGCGTTTTTCCCGCAAGCAAAAGCCGCGCCGCCTGCTTTACCCGATAATCCTGCAAATAACGGACGAAAGTCATTCCCATCTCCTCTTTAAAGCGGCGGCTGACGTAGGGAACGGAATAATTCATCTGCGCCGCAAGTTCCGTTACAGAAACCTCGTCCATATAGTGCTTCGACACCCAGGCGCAAAGATAAGAGGAAACCTTTTGAGCCCCGGAAGCGGCGGTGGCGTTTTCAAGGCGCCGCAGAGTCAGAAGTAAGATTTCGATCAAATAGCAACGGATCATTTCGGTATACCCGGCGGCGCGTCCCTCCGCTTCCCCGCGGATCCGACAAAGCAGCTCTAAAATGGAGCCATCCTCATCGTGAAACACCATTTGCGCGGGGTTTTGGGAAAGCACCTGCAAATTAAAATTCAGCAGATAATGTTCAAACAGCTCCGAAAGACTCTCCCTCCCCTTCAAAGAAGGATCCAAGAGTTCAGGAAGAAACAGACAGTCCAAATTCTCAAAGCTTTCCCCTTCGGCAGTGCGATAGGCATGAACGCTTCCGTAATCCACCAAAAAATAATCGCCTGCCGAAAGGCGGCACACCCGCCCGTCAATGGTATGCTCAACGCTCCCCCGCAGAATATACGTAAGCTCGAAAAACAGGTGGCTGTGCGCCGCCACCGATCTCAGATTGGGATGGGCGATCACGTACACCTTTTCCTCCGTCAGCTGCGGCAAAAGAGTGCTCCAGCTTTTGATACGGTTCTTCAAGATAAAAACACCCCCCAAATCGTAAAAACAGTCGGTTGATTTATGATATCAAACTTGTTACAATGTTGTCAAGACCGATTGAAAAGGAGTGCCTTTCTATGCTTTTTGATTCCAAATGGATCACCTACCAAACGGGAGAGATCGACCCTGCCGCCAAATACGGCAACCCCTCCCCCTATTTTCGCCGCACCTTTGCCTTAAAGGGTAAGGTAAAAAAGGCAACGCTGTTTGCCGCCGCCTTGGGGCTCTACAAGCTCTACCTGAACGGAAAGCCCGTCTCTGACGACTACCTTTCCCCCGGCTGGGTGGATTACAGCAAAAAGATCCCCTTCTATCGCTATGACGTCACCGAAAAGCTTGCGGAGCAAAACGCCCTTGCCGCCGTTTTGGGTGACGGATGGGCAGTGGGCTACATCGGCTCTACCGATTCCTTTTACCGCTGCAGCTATAACGACCGCGTGGAATTTACCGCCCTTCTCCGTCTGGAATATGCCGACGGCACCGTAGAGGAGATCCCAACCGACGCCTCCTGGAAGGCCACGAAGGGCGCCATTTTCCGCAGTGACCTCTATATGGGCGAGGTGGTAGATGCCCGCCTTGATTTAGGGAATTTTTCCGCCGCAGATTACGACGATTCCGCCTGGGATGAAGCGGAAGAGGTGGTCACCAAATTCTCCCACAGCGTTTATTTGGAGGAATCCCTGGTGCCGCCCACGGTAGTCAAGCACCGTTTTCAGCCCAAGCTTGTAAAGCAAACGGATAACCAATACCTCTACGACGTGACCCAGAATATGGCGGGCGTTCTCCGCTGCGTATTCCGCGGGGAAAGAGGGGCGCAGGTGGTGATCCGCCACGGCGAGCTCCTTTGGGAGGATGCCCTTTACACCAAGAACCTGCGCAAGGCAGAGGCTACGGATACCTTCATTCTGGCAGGAGAGGGAGACGAGGTCTTCCGCCCTCTCTTCACCTTCCACGGCTTCCGCTATGCGGAATTGACCTTTACGGGCAAGGTGGAGCTTGTTTCCATCGAAGCGGAGGTCATGTATACCGACCTGAAGAAAAGCGGCGAGTTTTCCTGTAGCAGTCCCCTTGTGAACCGCATCTATCAGAACGCCCTTTGGAGTCAGCGCGGGAATTTTATCAACGTTCCCACCGATTGCCCCCAGCGCGACGAGCGCCTGGGCTGGGCTGGGGACGCGCAGATCTTCTGTCAGAGCGCCATGTATAATATGGATTGCCGTGATTTTTACCGCAAATACCTGGCAGATCTCAGCAGCGCGCAACTTGGCAACGGGATCATTCCCGTGGTAGCGCCCCGCCGCCCCATGGGCTACCACGACTACGTGGGTTACGACGCCTCCGCCGGCTGGGCAGAGGCAATCGGCGAGATTCCCTATCATCACTACAGAACCTACGGTGATAAGAGGATCATCCGCGATTATCTCCCCTCGCTAAAGCGCCTTCTGGATTACTACGAAACGGAAAGCCCCTCGGGCATCCGTGGGTATATGAGCAAATACGGTGACTGGCTGAGCCTGGGCACCAAGACCGATCTCAGCGTAGTCAATACCCTGTATTACGCCAGAGCCGCGTGGCTCGCCGCAGAGCTTTGCCGCTTCATCGGCGATTTTGAGGAGGAGCGATACCGCGCCCTCTACGAAAAGGTGCGTGCGGCCTTCCGTGAAAAATTTATTGATGAGGAAGGGATCATCTTTTCCGATACCCAAAGCGCCTACGTGATCGCTTACAGCTTCGGCATCATCAATGCAGAGGAGACAAAGGAAAACCTCGCCCGTAAATTCCGTGAGAGCGAGGGAAAATTGACCACGGGCTTCCTTGGCATCAAGTTCCTTCTCCCCACCCTGTGCGATTTAGGGATGAGTGATATTGCCTACCGCCTGATCACAAGCACCGAATACCCCGGTTGGGGCTTTTCCGTGGTCAACGGCGCCACCACCATCTGGGAGCGGTGGGACAGCTACACCATCGAAGGCGGCATCCGCAAGGGTATGAACTCCTTTAACCACTATTCCTTCGGCTCCTGCACCCAGTGGATGTACGAATACTGCTTGGGCCTCCGCCCCGACGTGGAACATCCGGGACTGAAAAAAGTGCTCTTCGCACCCTATTTTGATCCCACCGGCGCCATCGAAAGCGCGGAGGGACATTACGATTCCGATCACGGCAGGATCCATATTGCCTGGGAGAAAAAGGGAGACGCCTTTGAATATCGCGTCACCCTCCCCCCACAGATCGAGAGCGACTTCCGCTTTGACGGCAGAAAGATCCTTTCCCAAAAAGAAGAAAACGGGAGTTTCGTTTTCCTTCTGCAGTAAAAAAATACCCGAAAGAAAAATTTTCTTTCGGGTATTTTCGTTTATCTTAAGGACTTGTACAGATCCATCATTTCCTTGGCGGCGCCTTGGGTCAGTTCTGCTACGGCGGGAGAGAAGCGGGAGTTGCTCACTCCGTAGCCGCCCTCGGCATAGGCCGTCTGATCGGGCATATAGCCCTGACCGCCGTTGGCACAGCAAAGGGCCATCACGTACAGATCAGGCGCGGCTTCTCTTACCACAGCGGCGTAACGGGTAAAGGCCTCGCCGCCGAAGCCCACCAGTGCCAGATCACCGATTCCCATTACGGAAACGGGCACCTTGCGGAAGAGGGTCTCGTCACGCAGTTCCAGAATACGGGTCACCTCGGACTGGTCCCCCAAATTCATTTTCAGGGTACCCTCGTCCAACTGACGCTTGACTTCCTTCATTTCCTCTATGCGGTCCATTCCGTTTGTGTTGGTGGGAACGTAGACCATACGCACCTGACCCCAAACCTTATCGGACTTGATGGGACGGGTCTCATTCCAGATGTCCAGCACCGCATCGGTAATGATGCGACCCATCTTCTGACTGAAGGCATATCTCTTTTCATAGGAATCGGGGTCGCCCTTTTTGGCAATGGGGGGCTTGAAGAAGTTGCAATGGTTGGTATCACCCTGAGGGCCGTTGATCAAAAGGCAATGCACATCACCCAGATCAGCCTCTGTAAAGCGTCGGGTAAAGCCGGGCCAGTCAGCGGAATATTTGTTGCCTCCGATCACGTCAGGGTGGGTCTGGAAGCCTACCAGAGCAATATCTTTTGCGCCCTCTCTGTGAATGCGCACCAGACGAACGGTATTATCCGCCTCGCCGATGGGGGCAACGATATCGGGGTTAAGATAGCCGGGATTGGTACGGGAGGAGCCGTCCTTCATACGGTAGCGGCGAATAAAGGAGATGGGCTCTGCCGTTTCCTTTTCTCCAACGGAAAGGGTAGCCTCGCGCATATCCCCGATGGCCATTTCCGCCGCATCGCAGAACTTGCGCGCCACCAGATCAAGATAAGCCGCATCCTTCACGGTGTGAGCCATGGGGAGATTGGTGCGATTTCCAAGGCGCAGGGTGGTGTGCTGATGAAGCCCGTGAAGCAGGATCTGCCCTTCGGGTACTCCGGTGCGCTCCGAGATCTGCTTGCGCAGAGGCGTTGCGGCGCTTTCCATAATATAAATAAAGTCACCCGTGATCAGGATCACGGTGTTTTCACCGTCGTTTACGGCAAGAGCGTTGAGATAGATGGGGTCCATCATACCGTCGGCAATTCTTTCTCTGGGGTAGCCTGCAAGGGGGTTGCCCAAGGGGGGCGTTACGTCAAGTCTTGCAAAACCTGCTTGAAACATAATCTTTCTCCTTTTATTGAACGGTATTATATTCGTTTATAATTTCTTCTATGACCTCTTCCAGCATCGGGGCACATTCCGCGCTCATACGGGAGGTACGGGCCTCGTAGCCGCCCTCGGCGTAGGCCTCCTTCGTGGGGAAATACGCTTCCCCGCCGTTGACCAGGCACGCAGTCATCAAAAATTTTTCTCCTGCCTTTTCACGGGCAAAGCGGGCGTAATGGGTAAAGGGCTCGCCGCCCACACCCAAAATACCGATACCGCCGATGCCGAAAAAGCTGACCACCAAGGTCTGGCAAATAGGAGCCTTGGGAAGGGTCCCCATACGGCCCATATCGGCCTTTTCGCCCATTTCCAGCTTGTAGCCCAAGGTCCTGTTGATGGATTTTTCATAGATCTCCCAGCTTTCCGCCGCCTTTTCCAAACCGATCATATTGGTGGGAACGAAGCGGGTGACCACCTTGCTCCAAAGGGTATTCCCGGGAACGGGAAGGGTCTTTTCCCAAAGGGAGAGGGCCGTATCGGAAAGGATCTTACCCATATAGAGATAATGGGTCCTGGGAGCGTCGGGCGCTGTCTCTGCAGGGCGGAATACGTTCACGTGGTTTACGTCACCCTGGAAGCCGGAGACCACCGCAACCTTCACACCTTCCTTCTTTTCTTCCATCTGACGGCGCAGAGCACCGCCCCAATCAGCGGAATACTTGGTGCCGCTGATGGTATCCTGATGGGTGGAAAAACTGACGATGGCAATATCATCGGCGCCGTCCCGTTCAAATTTGATCAGTCTTACGCTATTGTCTGCCTGGCCGATGGGTTCCACCACGTCGGGATTCATACGGCCGGGATTGGTACGGGTGGAGCCGTCCTTCATCCGAAATCTGCGAATAAAGGAGAGGGGCTCGGGAGTTTCCGTCACCCCATAGCCGGGCTTGGCAGGGCGAAGATCGGCAATGGCCATAACGGCAGCGTCGCAGAATTTGCGGTAAAGCAGATCCAGATACGCCGTATCCTTCAGATAATCAATTAAGGGAATGCACTCTCCCTTCCCCACGTGGGGCGCGGTGTGCTGATGGAGGCAATGGATCATAATGCCGTCCTTCTCCACCCCCGTAGCACGGGCGATCCTTTCACGGATCTCGGTGGACGAGGCCTCATCAATGAGGATCAGGTCGGTGCAGATGAGAAGAAGCTTCTTTGCCCCGTCGGAAAGAGCAACGGCATTCAGCTCCAGGGGATCCAGCATTCCGTCTGCATAACGGCTTTTGTAATAGCCCGTCAGGGGCGTACCCAAGGGTGGGGTAATATCTACTCTTGAAAAACCTGCTTCCATCGTTTTATCCCTCCTGATGTTTTTTCAACAGCGCGGTGGCCGTTTCAGGGAGCACGTCTGCAACGCAGGGGGTAAAGCGGGAGCTTCTGGCCTCGTATCCACCCTCCTCAAAGGCGCTCTTGGTGGGTAGATAGCCCTGACCGCCGTTGGTACAGCAAGCGCAGATCACGAAAAGCTCGGGGGCGGCGGCACGGGTGCGGGTGGCGTATTCCGTAAAAGGCTCACCGCCGAAGCCCACAAGGGCAACCTTACCGAAAGCGGCCAAGGAAACGGGCACCTTGCGGAAAAGGGTGTCGTCACGAAGAGAGGCCACGCGGTTGATCTCCCCCTTCTCATCCAAAGGAAGCTTCAATTCGCCCGCATCCATCAAAACCTTCTTTTCCCGGAATTCATCAACCCGTTCTATGTATTTGGTATTGGTGGGAATGTATACCATTTCCACCCCACCGCTGACCTTCCCTTCGGGAATGGCTTCGGTCTGATTCCAGATATCCACCACCACGTCGGCAATGGTTCTGCCCATAAAGCGGGTGTGGGCGTATCTCTTTTCAAAATAATCGGGGTCAGCCTTTTTGGCAACGGCAGGTTTGAATACGTTTATGTGGTTGGTATCCCCCTGAGCACCGTTCACCAGAATGCAGTGCACCCCTAAATCCTTTTCGGTAAAGCGGCGCACAAAACCGGGCCAGTCGGCGGAAAATTTGGTGCCGCCCACGGTATCGGGGTGGGTGGAGAAGTTCACAAGGGCAATATCCTTTTTCCCTTCTCTTTCAAATTTTACAAGGCGAACGGTATTGTCAGCCTCGCCGATGGGAGCAATCACGTCGGGCTTCATATGGCCGGGGTTGGTTTTGATGTTTCCGTCTGCCATACGGTAGCGGCGGATAAAGGAAATGGGCTCTGCCGTCTCCTTCGCTGCAATGCTTATCCGCGCCTCTGCCATATCGTCCATTGCCATTAAGCAGATATCTGCGTATTTGCGAACGAGAACGTCCTGATAGGTGGCATCGTAAAAGCTGTTGTTCTGCCCCTTCACCTTGGCAGTGGCGCCTAAATAAACGGAGGTGTGCTGATGGAGCCCCTGCAAGAAAATGTTCCCTTCGGGCACGCCCGTTCTCTCTGCGATCACCCCTCTGACAGCGGTGGAAAAGACCTCGTTTGTCATTAGAATGTCGGCGGTAACGATGAGAACGGTGTTTTCCCCGTCGGATACGGCAACGGCATTCAATTCCAGCGGATCCAAAACGCCCTCTGCCTCACGGTATTGAAAATACCCTGCCATAGGGCTCCCTAAAGGAGGGGTCATATCCAGTCTTGCAAAGCCTGCTTTAAACATAGTATTTCTCCTTTTCTCTCCGGCCGAAAGCCGAAAGTTTTTCTTTAAGGTTAGAATAAAACAATTTGCCCTTCATATCAATACAAAAGAAGAAATTTTCTTGTTAAATCAGTAAGAATCTGTAAATAAAACAGAAAAGGGGATGGCAAAAAAGCGCAGAACGATAAAAACCGTAAAGCAAAAGAGATCCTTCGAAATGATTCCGAAGGATCTCTTCTTTCAATTGTTACAGCGCGCTCTTGTGCTCGTTCAGCATATCTGCAATGGCCCCGGGGATCTGGGTGGCAACGGATCTGGTAAAGCGGGTATTCATAGCTTCGTAGCCGCCCTCGTCAAAGGCCTCTGCGGTGGGAAGATAGCCTTCGCCGCCGTTGACCAGGCAAGCCGCGATCACGTAAAGCTCGGGGGCTGCTTCTCTTGCCGCCTTGGCATACCAGGTGAAGGGCTCGCCGCCGATGCCCGCAATGGCAAATTCACCGAAGCCGATGACGGCCGTAGGCACCTTCTGGAAGAGCTTTTCTTCGGGAAGTTGTAATACGCGGTGCATCTCCGCCTTAGGCCCCATAGGAAGCTTGATCAGGCCTGCGTCAAAGTCCTTTTTCATCTGACGGAAGCGGTCGATCTCATCCATCCCCTTGGTGTTGGTGGGAATGTATTCGATGCGATTGTGGCAGGTAATGGGGGTAGCCTTCTTTTCCACGGTCTTGTCCCAAAGAGAGACCACCGCGTCGGTAATGATGCGCCCCATTCTTTCGCTGTTGGCGTAGCGCTTCTCTCTTTCAAGGGGATCACCCTTTTTGGCAACGGGGGGCTTGGAGAAATCACAATGGTTGGTATCGCCCTGACAGCCGTTGACCAGAATACAATGGGTATCGGGAATTCTCTGTTCGGTCATACGGCGCACAAAGCCCGGCCAGTCAGCGGAGATCTTGGAGCCGCCGATCACGTCGGGGTGGGTGGAAAAGTTCACCAGCGCAATGTCCTTTTTGCCCTCTCTCTTAAATTTGATCAGGCGAACGGTGTTATCGGGCTCCCCGATGGGGCCCACCACGTCGGGCTTCATATAGCCGGGGTTGGTGCGGGTGGAGCCGTCTGCCATACGGTAGCGGCGGATAAAGGAGATCTGCTCGCTTGTCTGCTGCTCAGCAACGCTCACCACGGCCTCAGCCAGATCGTCTACCGCCATTTTCACAACGTCAAGGTACTTACGCTCCAAAATATCAAGGTAAGCGGGGTCCTTCATGGTATCCTTCTGAAATTCGGAGCCGCCGATGCGCAGAGAGGTGTGCTGATGGAGGCCCTGAATGGCAACGTTCTCCACAGGGATCCCCAGCATTTCCGCAATTTTGGTACGGGTCACGGTAGCCGCACCGAGGCGGGTGTAAACGAAGTCACCGGTCACGTAAACGGCGGTGCTTTCATCGTCGCGAATGACGATGGCGTTCAGTTCGATGGGATCCAGCACCCCTTCGGCGTAACGGATCTCAAAATACCCTGCCAGAGGGCTCCCCAAAGGGGGAGTAATATCAACTCTTGCAAATCCTGCTTGAAACATTTTTATATCTCCTTCGTTATTATTTTTTCATATATTCCTTCAGCATTTCTGCTGCTGTGGACTGAAGCACCTCGGGAAGTTCTGCGTTGAACATAGCGGAAGCCACCTCGTAGCTGCCCTGGGCATAAGCCTCCCGTGAGGGAAGATAACCTTCCGCGCCGTTGGCAAGACAAGCGGTGAGAAGGAACAGTTCCGGCACCTGGGCACGAACGGCCTGGGCATATTCCGTAAAGGGCTCTCCTGCATAGCCCAAAATGGCGATCTTACCGAAGGCAACCATGGAAACGGGCACCGTCTGTACCGCAGACTTCGTATCCAGTCCTGCAATGCGAGCGACGAGACCCACACCTTCCGGGGGGAGTTCTTCCTTGGCAGGTCTGTCGCCGGACATAAAGCGGTTGTAAAGAGCCTTCATTTCGTCAATGCGCTCAATGCCCTCAGTCTTGGTCAAAAAGCGCTTGTATTCCACTCTGGCATACACGTTTTCCACGGGAGTCTCTTCTGCCTTATCCCAAAGGGAGACCACCGTATCGGCAATGATACTGCCCACTTTGCGGCAGTATTCATATTTCACGCGGATCCGTTCAGGGTTACCCTTTTTCAAGCCTGCGGCAGGGTTGGGCTTGAAGAAGTTGCAATGGTTTACGTCGCCCTGACAGCCGTTGATGAGAATGCAATGGGTATCGGGGATGCGCTCTTCGGTGAAGCGGCGCACAAAGCCCGGCCAGTCCGCAGAATATTTTAGCCCCGCAAACATATCGGGGTGGTTCTGGAAGCCCACCATGGCAATATCAAATTTTCCTTCTCGTTTGAATCTTACCAGACGAACGGTATTGTCAGCATCCCCCACGGTACCCACCACGTCGGGATTCAGGTAGCCTGGGTTGGTCTTGATGGAGCCGTCCTTCATACGGTAGCGGCGCACGAAGGCAACGGGCTCTGCCGTTTCTTCTTCTCCGATGGATACCTTTGCCTCCGAAAGATCGTCAATGGCCATTTTAGAGACGTCAACGAACTTGCAGCGGAGCATATCCTGATACACACGGCTCGACGGACCGCACTCCCCGGGGGTGGTGGAGGTGTGCTGATGCAGGGTCTGATAGAAAATATGATCCAAAGGAAGCCCCGTTTCCGCCGCAATCAGTTTGCGGTAGCGGGTCGCATCTTTTTCGGGGGTGTACATAAAGTCGCCGGTGATCACCAAAACCGTATCCTCGCCGCTTTTCAGGGCAACGGCGTTAAGGTAAAGGGGATCCAGGATCCCTTCGGCCAATCGGGTCTCAAAATGCCCGGTCAAGGGGGTGCCCAAAGGCGGGGTCACGTCAACTCTTGAAAAACCTGCTTGTAACATTTTTATCACCTTTCTATTTCTCAATATATTCCTTCAGTATCGCCGCGGCGGTGGACTGAAGCACCTCGGGGAGCTCGCTGGGGAACATAGAAGCGGCCACCTCGTAGCTGCCCTGACCAAAGGCCTCCCGTGAGGGAAGGTAGCCCTCCGCGCCGTTGGCAAGACAAGCGGTAAGAAGGAACAGTTCCGGCACCTGGGCGCGCACGGCCTGGGCGTATTCCGTAAAGGGCTCGCCCGCATAGCCTAAAATGGCGATCTTACCGAAGGCAACCACGGAAACGGGAATGGTCTGCACCGCAGATCTACCCGGCATACGGGCAATGCGACCCACCAGACCCAACCCTTCCGGCGGAATCTCATCCTTTGCGGTGGGGTCACCTGCCATCACGCGGTCGTAAAGCGCCGTCATTTCCTCGATCTGCTCGTAGCCCTCAGTCTTGGTCAAAAAGCGCTTGTATTCCACCTTGGAATATACGTTGTCCACGGGGGTCTCTTCTCCCTTGTCCCAAAGGGAGACCACCGTATCGGTAATGATGCGGCCCACCCTGCGGCAGTATTCGTATTTCAAACGAACGCCCTCAGGCGCCTTCAGCCCCTTGGAGGGGTTGGGCTTTGAAACGTCAACGTGGTTTACGTCTCCCTGACAGCCGTTGATGAGAATGCAATGCGTTCCGGGAATATCCTGTTCGGTCATACGGCGCACGAAGCCCGGCCAGTCGGCGGAAAACTTCTTGTGACCGATCATATCGGGGTGGTTCTAGAAGCCCACCAGAGCAATGTCATTTTTGCCGTCTCTTTTGAATCTAACCAAGCGAACGGTATTATCCGCCTCTCCCACGGGACGGAGGATATCGGGGTTGAGATAGCCGGGGTTGGTCTTGATGGAGCCGTTCTTCATATAGTAGCGGCGCACGAAAGCAACGGGCTCCGCCGTTTCCTTTTCCGCGATGAAGACCTTGGCATCGGAAAGATCGTCCATTGCCATTTTCGCCACGTCAACGAACTTGCGGCAAAGGAGATCCTGATACGTGCGATCCACCGCACCGCCTTTACCGGGGGTGGTGGAGGTGTGCTGATGGATGGTCTGATAGAAAATATGGTCCAAAGGAAGCCCCGTTTCCGCCGCGATCAGCTTACGGTAACAGGTGACCTCCTTTTCCTCGGTATACATAAAGTCACCGGTGATGATCACCACCGTGTCCTCGCCGCTTTTCAGAGCAACGGCGTTCAGCTCCAAGGGATCTAAAATTCCTTCCGAAATTCTGGTTCTGAAATATCCGGTGAGAGGCGTGCCCAATTGCGGAGTCACGTCAACTCTTGCAAATCCTGCTTGTATCATATGGTATCTCCTTTTCAGTTGAGTTTTTCTTTGTGTTCGCCCAGCATACGGGCAATGGCAGCGGGAACCTGATCCGCAAGGGAAACGGTGAAGCTGCTTCCCACCGCTTCATAGCCACCCTCCTCGAAGGCATCCTTGGAGGGAAGGTAGCCCTGAGCACCGTTTACAAGGCAAGCGGGCAACAGATACAGCTCCGGTGCCGCCTCTCTGGCCTTGACTCCATACCAGGTGAAGGGCTCGCCGCCCAAGCCTACGATGGCAATTTCACCTATCCCCAAAATGTTCACGGGCATTTTCTGGAACAGGGTCTGCTCGGGCAAGTTCAGAACGCGGTTCATTTCCGCACGGGGACCCATGGGAAGCTTGATCAGCTTTGCCTCAAAATCCTTTTTCATTTGGCGGAAGCGGTCGATCTCATCCATATATTTGGTGTTGGTGGGAACGTATTTCACCGTGCCGTAGCAAGCAACGGGGGTCGCCTTCTTTTCAGCAGTCTCATTCCAGATCTCCTTGACGGTATCGGTAATGATGCGGCCCATTTTTTCACTGTGTGCGTAGCGCTTTTGAAAGAACAGCGGGTCCTCCTTTTTGGCAATGGAGGGCTTCTTTACGTCAATGTGGTTTACGTCGCCCTGAAAGCCATTGATGAGAATGCAATGGGTATCGGGGATCTCGCTTTCGGTCATACGGCGCACGAAGCCCGGCCAGTCGGAGGAAAGGTTGTTGCCGCCGATGACGTCGGGGTGGGTGGAAAAATGAACCAGCGCAACGGTCTTTTTCCCTTCTCTTTCAAATTTCACAAGGCGAACGGTATTATCCGCATCCCCGATGGGGCCCTCGATCTCGGGGTTCAGACATCCGGGATTGGTACAGGTGGAGCCGTCCTTCATACGGAAGCGGCGCACGAAGGAAATGGGCTCTGCCGTTTCCTTATGAGCCACCGAGACTCTCGCCTCCCCAAGGTCGTCCAGCGCCATTTGCGCCACGTCAAGAAACTTGCGGTAAAGCAGGTCAAGATAAGCAGGGTCCTTCAAATGGTCGTCCTTGAAGGTGGTGCCCAAGCGGAAGGAAGTGTGCTGGTGCAGCGCCTGCAAAAATACGTTTTCAACGGGGATCCCGAAGCGCTCCGAGATCAGGCTGCGCAGCTCGTTTGCCTGATGCAGACGGATGGCCACTGCGTCGCAGGTCACGTAAACGGCGGTATTTTCATCGTCCCGCACGGCCAGCGCGTTCAGCTGGATGGAATCCAGAATGGCATCGGCGAAGCGCACCTTAAAATATCCCGCCAGAGGGCAACCCAAATTGGGGGTAATGTCAACTCTTGCAAATCCTGCCTGAAACATAATTTTTCTCCTTTACTTTTCCAAATGCTCTTTCAGCATATCGATGGCGGCATTCTGCAAGGTGGGGGCCGTCACCTCCGTAAAATTGGTGGTTCTGGCTTCATATCCGCCCTCGGCAAAAGCACCGCTGCTGGGAAGGTAGCCCTGCCCACCGTTGGCAAGGCAGGCGGAAAGAACGAACAGCTCCGGCACCGCGGCGCGGGGAATATCCGCGTATTCGGTGAAGGGCTCGCCGCCGTAGCCGATGATGGCAACCTTACCGAAGGCAACCATAGAAACGGGCACTTTCTGAACCAGCGTCACGTTTTCCATATTGGCGATTCTTCTGACCTCGCCCTTTTCCGCCATATTGAGTTTGACGGGCAAGGGCTTTTCTTCCACGATCAGCTTGTGGAGAGCTCTGCATTCATCCAGTCTTTCAAGGCCTGCCGTGTTGGAGGGAACACGGAGCGTTTCCACCTTGGCAGAGATCTTTCCTTCGGGGATCGCTTCCGTTTCGTTCCACATTGCCACCACCGCATCGGTAATGATGCGGCCCATTCTTTGGCTGTTGGCGTATCTCTTTTCATAGAAATCGGGGTCGACTTTTCGGGCAACGGGGGGCTTTGAAACGTCAATGTGGTTAACGTCGCCCTGACAGCCGTTCACCAGAATACAATGGGTTTCGGGGAGCGCCTTTTCCGTAAAGCGGCGCACAAAGCCCGGCCAGTCTGCGGAAAACTTGTTACCGCTGATCACGTCAGGGTGGGTCTGGAAGTTTACAAGGGCAATATCAAAAGCCCCTTCTCTTTCAAATTTCACAAGGCGAACGGTATTGTCAGCCTCTCCCAAGGGATGATCGATCTCGGGGTTTTGACTTCCGGGGTTGGTTTTGACGCTTCCGTCCTTCATACGGAAGCGGCGCACGAAGGAAATGGGCTCTGCCGTCTCCTTTGAAGCAATGGAAAGGGTGGCATCCTGAAGGTCGGCCAGGGCCATCTGCACCACGTCAACGTATTTGGCCGCAAGGTACGCCTTATAGGTTGCATCGGTAGGGCCCGAGGGACCCGCGGTGGTAGAGGTGTGCTGATGAATGGCCTGCATCAGAATGTGATCCGCAGGAATCCCCACCTTTTCCGCAATGAGGTTGCGGTAGTAGGTAGCGTCCTTTTCCACCATATACATAAAGTCACCGGTGATGATCACCACGGTCTCTTCCCCGCCCTTTACCGCAAGGGCGTTGAGGTAGATGGGATCCAGAACACCGTCAGATATTCTTAAACTGAAATAGCCCGTAAGCACCGTACCCAACTGAGGGGTTACGTCAACTCTTGCAAAACCCGCTTGAAACATACTTTTTCTCCTTTGTCAAAGCTATATTGATATATCTATATATAAGAAATACCTTTAAGGTTAGAATAAAACAATTTTTGGCCCGTGTCAATAAAAACGGGGATTTCTTCATTAAAAAAGACAGAAAAAGGAGAACCGTCAAGTTCTCCTTTTAATTTTCGGAAAAAAGTGCAGGATCAAAGGTCAGGGGAATCACGAAGCGCATTTCCGCCTGCGGGGAAAAGTGCGGGGCATCCCCCTTGTGAAATTCCCTCTCATCCCCTACGAAGACCATACTGATCCCCGCCTCCTCTTCGCTTTGGCGGGGGGTGGTATCGCCCCCCTTTTTCAGGGTGGCGCAAAGGGGTGCGGCGCAAAGAAACAGCACCTCGCCCGTTTCATCCGGCTCCGCAAGGGGTCTGGCACAGGGAATCTTTTCAGGGTCGATCCCCAGCCCTCTTAAAAAATCAAGGCTCTTCTTTTCCCCCGTGGGCAAAAGGGTGCGAAAGATCTGCAGGGCAGGATCTTCCTCTTCGGGGAGCGTAAAGGCCCCGTAGCCCGCGGCGGTCTCCTCGGGGTAAAGCTCCAGCTCGTAAGAGCCGATCTCAAGGGTTTTCCCGATCTTCTGCAAAGGTCTCACCTACCGTTTTTGGATTGATCTTGCCTCCGGAAAGATCCGAAAGCAGCGTGGAAAGGATCTCCCTCTCCTCGGGCGATACGATCAGGGAGAGGGTCACGTTTTCGCCGAATTCCTTACCCGTCACCCGAAAGTTGCGGGCGCCCAATTCAAATTCCACCTTGGAAAACAAGGGGTAAGGGATATCCGCCTTCACCTGAAATACCTTGGAAAAGCGGCAGATCCCCGCGGCGGCAACCGCATCTCTCGCCCCTCTGGCGTAAGCGCGGGCAAGTCCCCCCGCACCCAAAAGGATCCCCCCGAAATAACGGGTCACCACCACGCAAAGGCCGCAGATCTCCTCTTTTTTCAAAACCTCCAGCATGGGGATGCCCCCGGTGCCCTTGGGCTCTCCGTCGTCGTCGAAGCGCTGGATATTTCCTTCTCGGTTGATAAAGGCGGAAACGTGGTGGCGGGCGTCGGGGTCCAGCTCCCTTGCCCGTGCCACGAAGGCCTGTGCCTCCTCCCAGGATTCGCAGGGGGTGACCCTGCCGATAAATTCACTCTTTTTTTCCGTAAAGCGGCTTTCTCCAAAGCCTCGGACCGTTCTGTAAAATTCCATCAGTACGCATCCGCCAGATCAATGTAAAGGTGCCCGTTTTCGGAAATGTATTTCTTTCTGCCCTCTAAATCGTCACCCAAAAGGATCTCAAACATTTCCCTGGTGGCAAATTCATCTTCGGGCATAATGCGGATCAAGCGCCGGGTTTCGGGGGACATGGTGGTCTTACGCATCATATCCGGCTCGTTTTCACCCAAGCCCTTGGAGCGCTGCACGATCACCTTTTTATCCCCTAATTTCTGCAGGATCTGAGCCTTTTCCTTTTCGTCGTAGGCAAAATAGATCTCGTCCTTACACTGGATCTCATATAGGGGAGATTCGGCAATATACACCCGCCCCTTTTGGATCAGGGTGGGAAGCAGGCGGTAAAACATAGTCAGGATCAGAGTACGGATCTGGTAGCCGTCCTCATCCGCATCGGTACAAATGATGATCTTATTCCACTTGAGATTATCGTAGTTGAACTGGGCAAGATCCTTGTGTCCCTTACCGATCTCCACCCCACAGCCGATAATGCGGAGCAGATCCACGATAATTTCACTTTTGAAAATACGGTCGTAACTGCATTTTAAGCAGTTCAGGGTCTTGCCGCGCACGGGCATAATGGCCTGAAATTCCGCATCCCGCCCCAATTTACAGCTGGCAAGTGCAGAATCGCCCTCTACGATGTAAAGCTCCCGCTTTTCCTTATCCTTGGAACGGCAGTTGGCAAATTTTTCAATGCGGTTGGTCACGTCCAAATTGCCCGCAAGCTTTTTCTTGATGTTCACTCTGGCGCTTTCGGCGCTTTCGCGGCTGCGCTTGTTGATCAGCACCTGAGCGGCAATGCGGTCTGCATCGCCGGGGTTTTCCGTAAAGTAGATCTCAAGCTTCTCATCAAAAAATTCCACCATTGCTTCCGCAATGAATTTGTTGGTCACTTCCTTCTTGGTCTGATCGGAGAAGGAAGCCACGTTGGAGAAGCAGTTGGTCACCAGGATCAGGCAGTCCTCCACGTCCTGAAAGCTGATCTTCTGCTCGTTTTTGTTGTATTTTCCGTTGTTCTTCAGATAACCGTCAATGGCGCGAAGAAAACTGGAGCGCACCGCTTTTTCGGGGCTTCCCCCGTGCTCCAGCCAGCTGGAGTTGTGGTAGTATTCCAGCATCTGGGTCTTGGCGGAAAAGCAGAAGGCAACTTCGATCCGCACGTCGTATTCGCTTTTATCCTCACGGTCGCGGCCGCGCTTTTCACCCTGCCAGAATTCAGGCACGGTCAGGGTGCCCACCTTCTTCTCGTCCTCGTTAACTTCGTTGTTTTCGTTGATCTCCGCCGTCTCCCGCACGTAATCCAAGATCCCCTCCTTGTAGAGATAGGAATGCTCGGACCAGGCACCGTCCTGCCCCTGATAACGGAGCTTCAAGGTAAGGCCGCCGTTGACCACCGCCTGACGGCGCATCACGTCGGTAAAATAGCTTTCGGGGATGTGGATCTCCGTAAATACGTCAAGGTCGGGCTTCCAGGTGATGATGGTGCCGGTCTTGCGGCGGGTGCTCTCTTCCTTGAAAAGCTCCCCGTCTACCTCGCCCTTCTTAAAGCCGATGCGATAGTGCCCCCCGCGGGAGTACACCTCTACGTTCATAAATTCCGAGCTGTACTGGGTGGCGCAGGCGCCCAGACCGTTGAGACCCAAGGAATACTGATAGGCGCCGCCCTTGGCGTTGTCGTATTTACCCCCCGCGTAAAGCTCGCAGAAGATCAGCTCCCAGTTGAATCTCCCCTCTTTTTCGTTCCAGTCCAGGGGGATCCCGCGGCCGTGGTCCTCCACGGTGATCACGTGGTCCTTCGTTACCGTGACCGAGATCTCGTCACCGTAGCCGGCGCGTGCCTCGTCAATGGAGTTGGAAAGAATTTCAAAGAAGGAATGGGCACAGCCATCCAGCCCGTCGGATCCGAAAATGACCCCCGGGCGCTTTCTCACACGGTCGGCACCCTTCAGGCTCTGTATACTCTGATCGTTATATTCCGCCGTCTTTTTCTTTTTGGTATCGGTCGCCATAGGGTGACCTCCTTTTTTCGTACAATTCTCTTTTTATTATACCAAAAAAAGCTTCTTTAGTCAACACAGCCGCGGGATTCTCAAAAAAGAGTTTCGTCCCCCTTCTTCCGCCTCTTGCGGCTTTTTGTCATTAAATTGTGCAGAATCTCAAAAAAAAGTTGAAAAATCCCCTGCCTGTTTCCGTTTTTTGCGGTTGACTACCTTTTCCGTTTATGGTAAAATTATGGGTAGAATTGAGAGACTCTGCTTTACTAAAACACAAGGAGAATGCTATGAACCTGTTGGGAATTGATATCGGCACCACCTCGCTGAAGGCCGTGTGCTACGACGAAACCGGCGCCCCTCTTGCCTCCGCCAATTTGGATTATACCCTGGATACTCGCGGGGATCTGGTGGAATTTGATGCAATGGAATACGTTCGCATCACGAAAGAGGCCATCGCGCAGATCGAAAAAACCTGTCGGATCGACGCCATCTCCGTGGATACCCAAGGTGAGACTATGATCCTCACCGATGAGAACGGGGCTCCCACTATGCCCGCCATCGTCTGGCTGGATAACCGCGCCACCGCAGAAGCGGAGGAGATCGCCGCCCACTTCGGGCTGGAGAAGATCTACAACGTCACCGGTCAGCCCGAATGCACCGGCGGCTGGCCCGGCTGTAAGCTTCTTTGGGTGAAGCGCAACCTCCCCCGGGTCTGGGCAAAGACCAAAAAGGTCTTTCTTCTGGAAGATTGGATCCTTTGGGCGCTCACCGGTGAATTTGTAACGGAGCCCACCATCCAGTCCTCCTCCATTTATCTTGATATCACTTCCCTTGACTGGTGGGAAGAAATGCTCGATTATATCGGTGTGCCCCGCACGATGCTTCCCAAGATCGTGCCCTCCGCCACCCGCGTAGGCTCCTTTGGGGATGCCGCCGTGGTAACCGGTGCTCTGGATCAGATCGCAGGGGCCGTGGGCGTCGGCGTTGTGGATGAAAACATCGTCAGCGAAATGACCGGCACCATTATGGCCATCTGCGTGGTCACCCCCAAGATCCCCGCCTTTGACCCCGCCTCCAAGATCCCCTGTCACCTGCACGCCATCCCCGGGAAATTCGTTTCCCTCCTGTGGTCCTCCACGGCAGGTATGGCTCTGAAATGGTTCCGCAATCAATTTGCGGAAAGCCTTTCCTTTAAGGAATTGGATGAGCTGGCGGAACAGGCAGGCCCCGGTGCGGAAGGGCTCACCATGCTCCCCCACCTGTGCGGCTCCACCATGCCCGTTTACAACCCCGATGCCCGCGGCGCCTTTTGGGGTATGACCCTGGCCCACGGCAGAGGGCATTTTGCCCGCGCCATTTTAGAGGCCGTCGCCTTCACCCTGAAGGACGACCTTGACGTGATCGGCGCCAAGTGTGACGAGGTGCGCATCACCGGCGGCGGTGCAGGAAGCCCCCTTTGGGCACAGATCAAGGCCGACGTTACGGGTCTGCGCCTTTCCACCCTGCAGGAAAAAGAATCCGCCTGTCTCGGCACCGCCATTCTGGCAGGTGTTGGCTGCGGTGTCTACCCCTCCATTGAAGAGGCCTGCGCCAAGATCATCCGCACCAAAAAGACCTATACCCCCGGCGGCGTGGATTACTCCGCTCCCTATGCACAGTATAAAAAGCTGGATGCGATGCTCAACGACCCCGAAAACAAGATCGCCCAGAAGTAATAGAAAGAAAACGAGGTGTTCAATTTGAAACAAGAAGCACTCACCGCCGCACAAAAAGCCTTCCGTATTGAAGCAGACGAGATCCTCCGCGCAGGAGAGGTTATGGATTGGGAAGCCTTCGCCAAGGCCGTTGAGGTCCTTGCCAAGGCAGAGCGCATCGGCACCGCCGGTTGCGGCCACTCCGGAATCTGCTGCACCCATTTTGCTCACTCCCTTTGCTGCGTAGAACGCCCTGCAAGATTCATTTCCCCTGCCGAAGCCGTTCACGGTGGTATGGGCTTTATCCAGAAGGGTGACGTGATGGTCCTTGCCTCCAGAGGCGGCAAGACCGCAGAGCTGATCCCCATTATGAACATTGCCCGCACCAAGGGTGCCACCGTGATCTCCATCACCGAAAAGATGGATTCCCCCCTTGCCCAAGGGGCCGATATCGTTTTGCCCATGCGCGTGGATCTGGAGACCGATAAGTACAATTCCCAATCCACCTCCAGCTTCGTGGCACTGGCAAGCGTGTTCGACGCCCTGCAGACCGCCCTCATTGAAGAGACGGGCTTTGTCAACGAGCAATTTGCTCTCACCCATCCCGGCGGAGCCGTTGGGGAGAGATTGAACAAAAAATAAAAATTAAGGAGTATACTATGATCCGGAATCTGAAAATCAAAGCACCCTTTTTTGAGATCGGTCCCAAGAACTACCTGTGGGGCGATGACGTTGTAGAGCTTGCCAAGGTGGCTGACGAGGCCAGCAAGAAGTACGACGTTGATATCATCTTCACCACCCCCATCGTGGAGCTGCGCCGCGTAAAGGAAGCAACGGAAAAGATCCACGTATTCGCACCTCATATGGATTCCCTCACCCCCGGCAGAGGCCTTGCTGATATTCTCCCCGAAAGCCTGGTTGCCGCAGGTGCCGAGGGCGTTATGCTCAACCACTGCGAAAAGCCCGTGACCGTTGCCCAGCTGAAGGCCGCCATCAAGCGTGCCGACGAAGTGGGTCTGGCTACCATCGTTTGCGCCGATTCCTGCGCAGAGGCCGCCGCCATCGCACACCTTGAGCCCAACATCATCGTAGCAGAGCCCACCGAGCTCATCGGTACCGGCAAGGCAAGCGACAAGGAATACGTTGAGGCCTCCACCCGCGCCGTAAAGGACGTGAACCCCGAGATCCTGGTGCTTCAGGGCGCAGGCATCAAGTGCTATGACGACGTTTACCGCAACATCTTCGCAGGGGCTGACGCCACCGGCTCTTCTTCCGGTATCGTGGGTCTGCCCACCGCAGAAGCAAGATATCAGATGGTTGACGATATGATCCGCGCCGTGCGCGAGGCTTACGACGCCCGTATGGGTAAATAAGTCCACTCAAGCCAAGGTTTCTTTTGCCCTTTCTTTTTAAAGAAAGTGCACACCAATATAAATTATTTTTTTCAGGAGGAACAAAAAATGGAATTTAAGATGATCCAGAAAGAGATCCAGCTCCAGTCCAGAGGTTGGATCCCCACCTTCCATGACATCTCTACTGATGTTATGAAAATCGTTGAGGAGTCCGGCGTGAAGAACGGCACCGTTGCCATCGTTTCTCACCACACCACCTGCTCCGTTATGATCCAGGAATGCTCCCACGACTTCGATACCTTCGATCTGGAGTTCCTGCAGCACGACCTTCTCGATATTATGAGAAAGCTCATCCCCGATTACACCAACGAGGGTGACTACCGTCATCCCGGCCCCGTACACGCACAGTTCGGCCGCTACGTAGACGAGCCCGGCAACTTCACCTCTATGAATACCGACGGCCACCTCCGCTCCGTATTCTTCGGCAGAAGTGAGACCATGACCATTAAGGACGGCAAGCTGGATGGCGGCGAATTTGCTCACATCTACTTCATCGACTGGGATCACGTTCGCGCCCGTCCCCGTCAGTGCAACGTTACCATTATGGGTACCACCGAAGAAATCACCAACCGTAAGTACAACGACGGTAAGGTTGTCAACACCCTCCGCAAGTTCCCCGCCGAAGAAAAGGCCTATATGGAACAGTACGACGAGTGGAAGAAGAGATAATCTCATCTTTCAAGCAAAAAGAAGCATGAATTGCGAGACTTCTCATAAGGAAGTCTCGCAGTTTTATTCGCCTTGCGGCGAGTTTTATTGCTACGCAGTGATATTCGGCTTTCGCCGAGTGGTATTCGCTTCGCAAGTTTAATAGGCGAATAAAATAACACTATGACCGAAGGGAGTAATATACCTTTCACAAAGTGAAAATATCACTCTGTGCGTTATCACAGAATATCACTTTTTCTTTTCTGTTGCACTTGATAGTATAACTCACCAACCAAGAAAAACCACGATGAAATTCATCGTGGTTTTTCTCATCCTTATAAGAAGTAACCGTTTTCGTGCTTCATTTTTGCGCTTTTTTCTGTATTTATCTATATTTTTTTCGATAATATAAAGGTCGCACACCCACCTTCTGATAAAACAGATTGGAAAAATAGTGCAGGTCGCCGTACCCAAGGGAAGCACCGATCTCCCCTACGGAGGTGCGGGTGTAGGCAAGAAGTGCCTTGGCCTTTGCGATCTTTTGCTCCAGCTGATAGGCGTAGGGCGTGGTGTGCATCTCCCGCCCAAAGGCTTTTTCACAGTAATCTGCGGAACGGAAGATCTGTGCCGCCAATTCCCCCGTGGAAACGCGGCGGTGCAGGTTGGCGTCCAAATAATGCTTCATGGCAAGGACCTCGGGGCTGAAGCTTGCCTCCTGCCGCCCTCGGGAGAGCCGCGCCAAAATCTCCGTAAAGATCCCCTGCAGAGCAGCCTGCTGATCTCCGTCGGGCCTATCACTTTTCAGAATGGGCGGGATCCTTTCAAAAACCTCCCGCACCCCCGCATCGGGGAAGAGCACCTGCCCACCGAGGCCGTAGGCCTGCACGAGGCTGGGGCAGAAAAAGCCCTTGATGTTCAGAAAGATCTTGGAAAAGGGCATCTGAGGATCCGAGCGGTAATCGTGGGCCTCCCCCACGGGGAGAAAGTATACCGTATCCGCCGTGACCCGATGGCGGATTCCCCCAAGGTTTACCCAGCCAGCCCCCTCCAGCACGTATTCGATCACCGATACCTTGGCAGAGCTTCGGCTCACGTGGTATTCAGGGTCGGGGTAAGTCACCCCCGCAAGGGAGATGGCAAGAGGAGCTTCCTCTCCTGCGTCGGGAAAGAATCTTAAAAATTCATTCAACTGATTTTCCTCACTTTTTAACTGCATTTTCGCCATATATTAGGGTTGACAGAATGATTATAGTACAATTATAATCAAATTACAAGAAATAAATACAAGGAGAGTGCCATGAAACAGAAGATCACGAGACTTCCCTCCCTTCCCCTGATCACCCACGATCCCTTCTTTTCCATCTGGGATCCCAACTTTACCCCCACCGGCGGCGAGACCCGCCATTGGTGCGGCTCTGAAAAGCGTATTCTTGCCGGTGTTGAGATTGACGGAAAGAAAATGCGTATTATGGGTACCGGCGGCAACCCCGCAATGCCCCGCGTAGCCGTGGATCTGACCCCCCTTTCCACCGCCTACCAATACGAGGCACTGGGCGTGAGACTGACTATGACCTTCACCTCTCCCCTTTTGCCCGACGATCCGGATATTCTCTCCACCCCCATCACCTACGTGCGCTTCAAGGTGGAGTTTATCGACGGCAACACCCATAAGGTGGCCATCAACTTCGCCTGCAACGAGACCTTCGTTTACGCAGGGGAAAAGGGCCCCAAGTTCCGCTCCGACGATTTTGAGGACGATACCTTAAAATACGCCTATTTGGGGCAGATGAAGCAAAACCCCTTAAGCGGCTCCGGGGATCACCTGACCATCGACTGGGGCTATCTCTTCCTTGCCAGCGACGAGGGCGACGTGCGCAACAACCCCCAATCCATCGCCAACGCCCTGCGCTTTTACACCTGCCACGAAGAGCCCTTTACCGCCACCCTGATGGTAGGCTACGACGACGTTGCCTCCATTAACTACTACGGTGCCATGCTCCCCGCCTACTACGCAAGAAACGGAAAGACCATTATCGACGCCTTCCGTGAATTTCACACAAGAAGAGACGAGATCCTCTCCCGTTGCGACGCCTTTGACAAGGCCCTCCTGAAGGATGCAGAGGAGCTGGGCGGCGAGGATTACGCCCTCGTGATCTGCGCCTCCTACCGCCAGAGCGTAGCGGCACATAAGCTGGTTGCCGACCGAAACGGCGATATTCTCTTTATCTCCAAGGAAAACGATTCCAACGGGTGCGCCGCCACCGTGGACGTCAGTTACCCCTCCGTACCCCTGTTCCTCCTTTATTGCCCCGAGCTGGTGCGCGGTATGCTTCGCCCCATTTTCAAATTCGCCCGTATGCCCGTCTGGACCCACGATTTTGCCCCTCACGATGCAGGCCGCTACCCCGTTCTCAACGGGCAGATCTACGGCGCACACCTGCGCAATAAGCACTACGCCCACGGGGATACCGTTGCCCCCTATTACCTCTACCCCGCTACCGTGGATGCCTTCAAGCTTTCCGGTCAGATGCCCGTGGAGGAATGCGGCAATATGATCCTGATGGTCTACAGCGTCTGCCTTGCGGACGGTAACTTCGCGATGGCAAAGGAAAACTTGGATCTGCTCCGCAAGTGGAGCCGTTACCTCACCCAATACGGGGAAGACCCCGGTGAACAGCTTTGCACCGATGACTTTGCCGGCCACCTGAAGGGCAACGTAAACCTTTCCGCCAAGGCTATGATGGGCGTTGCCGCCTACAGTAAGATCCTGGATGCCCTTGGGGAAAAGGAAGAGGGCGCCGCTATGTGGAAAAAGGCACGGGAAATGGCAGAAAGCTGGCTGCGCCGCGCCGATATGGGCGGCTACACCGCTCTCACCTTCGAAAAAGCAGGTTGGAGCCAGAAGTACAATCTCGTATGGGATAAGCTCTTCGGCTGGAAGCTCCTGCCCGATTCCTTCTATGAATCCGAGCTTGCAAGCTACCTGCCCCATATCAACGAATTTGGCCTCCCCTTGGATTCCAGAGCCGCTTACACCAAGTCCGACTGGACGATGTGGATCGCCGCTATGACCGAGGACAGAAGTGTGTTCGATGCACTCTGCGCTCCCATGGCCCACTATCTCCGTGAGCGCCGCAGCCCCGTTCCCTTCTCCGACTTTTACGATACGGTGGACGGCGTCTACGATCACTTCGTAGCACGCAGCGTTCAGGGCGGCACCTTTATGCCCCTGCTTGTTAAGAAATGGGCCGATAAAAGATAACAGAAAAAAGAAGTCTGCTTTGCAGACTTCTTTTTTCGTTTTTGTGATTAAACCTCGTCCCGGCGCAGCTTTGAGATACCAAGGCGTTGCAGACAAAATTCCTCTTCGGGGAGACCGCCGCGGCAATACGCCACCAGAATGGAATCGTCCTTGGTGAAGAACAGAGCGGGGTAGCAATAGCCCCGTTGAGGATCCGCCTCAATGGCAACGGGATCGGTCCAGCTTCTGCCGTCGTCCACGCTCTTGCGGATCACAAGAGGGGTGCGGTTGGCGGTGGCACTGGTGCGGAAGTGCCCGTTGTAGCTGGGGGTGGGGTTGTATACCGCAAAGACCTCGCCGCCGTTTTCCACCATTTGCAGGGGTGAACCGGGGCTGGTAAAAACGGAAGGGGCAGGGTCGCTGAAGGTCACCGTATGATCCCTTGACCAAGCCTCGTACTGGAAGCCTGCAGTGGTGCGGGCCCAAAGGCGAACGGAGCCGTCCTTGTGCTCAATGATCCCCGGCTCCTGCAGACCTCTGCCCGATTTGTTGCGAGCGGTAATGGCAATGCGACAGGGGGTCTCCAGAACAAAGGTCTTGCCGTCATCTCGGGAGATGAGTACCGTGGAGGTACTGAAGGGGTCAGCCTTACCGTAGCCCCAATAGGCGTGCATGGCAACAGGTGCGTAAAGGTTTCCGTCGGAAAAGCGGTGGAGGCGGTCGTTATTCATCACGTAATAGGAAAGGGGTGCCTGCATCTCACAGCGCTCCGGCACGAAGGGAGCAACGCCGTTGGGAGAGATCGCTCTGCCGAAGGTAATGTTCCCCGCTGATTCCTTAATGAGAAAATAAAGGCCGATGGCGCCGTCCTCCTGATAGATGGCGGAGGCGCTCATAATATTGGTCACCCCGAAGAAATCGGGCTGTACCAGAATCTCGGGCTCGGTCCAACTTTCGCCTTCGTCAAAGGAGCGGATCCCCGCAATACAGCAGTTGGCGTGATCCTGCCAGCTGTCACCGCTGTAGCGGCTATATGCAAAAAGGATGCTCTCATCCGGCAGGCGGATAAAGGAGCCCTCACTGTTTCTTGGATTTCCGGGAGAAGTGGGTCTGTCCCAAACAAGTCTCATATTCTATACCTCCGAGCATTTTTCTTTTTTCGATTCTACCAAAACTCCAAGAGACTGTCAAGAAACAAGGGCGATTTTTTTGCATAATTCTCCCCTCACCTTATTCTTGACGAACAGCACAAGTTTTGCTATGATAGCATTAGATAACAGTATTGAAGGAGGATTCTTATGGATCGGAACAAGACCCGTGCTCAAAAGCGCCGGAACGGCTTTTTCCCCCTCCTTGCCTGCGTCCTCCTGGTGGTGACCCTTACGGGCTTTTGTCTGCACCTTACGGGGGGCGGCTCGGTGGCACGGGCTTGGAAAAAGACCGCAGATGCCCTTTGTGAAAAGGAAGAAGCCACCCTGTTCCTCCTTTCCTCCCTGAAAGAAGGGGGGCTTTCCGCCCAAGGAAAGGAGCTTAACCTAAGCTATCAGGCAAGCCTGCCCCAAGCTCTCTCCTTTTCCGTAAAGGATCATAGCACCGAGATCGGCTTTTTTGCCCAAGGGGATACCCTTACCCTTCATAGCCCCGCCCTTCTGGAGGGTGCGTACGCCGCACCCCGCGGCGGCATCGGCACGGCCTTCTCTCAAAGTATATTAAACGGAGAAGCGGTAAGATGCGAGCACGCCGCTCTCTTCCGCCTCATTCTGGCTCTTTCCGATCCCGCCCTGTGGGGTGAGGACGTGGAGGAAGGGCTTTCGGAGCTGTGGAAAAAGGCAGATCCCAAAATGAACAAGATCCCCCTGAAGGTAAGGGATATGGGAACGGCAGGCGGCACCGCCTACGAATACACCGTAGATTCCCACGGGCTGGTAAACGCTCTCAATCAGCTGATCAGCCTTCGTAAACAGGAAGATTTCCAAAGCGGCATCCGCGCCCGCGCCGCCGCCCTCTTCGCTTTATGCGGGAAGGATTTTACCCCCGATGACGAAAAAGCGCTCCTTGATTTTCTTTCCGGCAAGGGAGATGCCTTCAATGCCTTTTCTCAGCTTGTGGGAAAAAGTGACAGCAAGCTGGAGCTGGGAGTCATCGTGAATCGCAAGGGCTTCGTAAGCCATTTCGGCGCAAGCTGGAATTTAGGGGAATATCAAGGTGAGATCGCCGTTTTGCTGGAAGGAAAAAGCGGCACCCCCTCTTTGGAGGAAGCCACCTTATCCGTTAAAAAGGGTGAGAGCGAATATCTCTCCTTTACCGCAAAATTTCATATCACCGATGATTCCGACCTCGCCCTGATCCGTGAAGCCACCTTCTCCCTTTCCGACCAAAGCGGCATCCTTTTGGATCCCGAAGCCTCGGAAAAGACCCTGACCCTGCGGTATTCCTGGGGCAAGGAAAAGGGTGATTTAGGGCTGAAGATCATCACCCCCGAAAAAGAGATCAATCTTCGCGGCGCCCTTGACGAATGGAAAAGGGGCAGCCGTCTGGCATTTACCCTGAAGCGGCTGGAATCAGGGGGCAAAAACCTTCTGACCCAAAAGGAGATCGCCTTCACCCTGCGCCCCGAAGCCGCCCCCAAGTCTGCGCCGGAGGCAAAAGGCCCTCTGTTCCCCGAGGGAGAAGAGCGCGAGGCACTTGGTCTCCTCTTTGATACCCACTACGGGGAAATTTTCGGAGGTGCGGAATGAAAGCCAGTATCATCATTCCCGCTTACAATGCGGAAGGCTTCATTGAAGGCGCCCTTCGCTCCGTAACCCAAACGCCGCCGCCCTTTGACTATGAGATCTTAGTGGTGGACGATGGCTCCACCGACGGTACCGGCGCCCTTTTGGAGCGCCTTTCGGGGGAGCTTCCCTCCCTTCGCATTCTCCGCCGCGAAAACGCAGGTCCCGCCGCCGCCCGCAATACGGCGCTTCGGGAAGCCCGCGGGGATTATATCCTTTTTTGCGACAGTGACGATACCTTCACCCCCCATGCCGTAGAGCAAGCGGTGACCCTCTGCGAGGAAAAGAGCGCCGACCTTCTGATCTTCGGTTTCAACGTGGTGCAGAAGGGGGAAAGCATCCCCTATCACCACAAGGCCGCTGAGCTGTTTTCCAAAGAAGCCTTGGGGGAAGCCCTCGCTTCCCTTTACCGCGCCAATATGCTCAATCAGGTTTGGGGAAAGGTCTTTTCCCGCAGGCTGATCTCCGAAAACCACCTGCAATTCCCGCAGGAGCTTTGGGGGGAGGATCGCCTCTTCTTCTTCTCGATACTGGAAAAGGCAGAGCGTGTGGCGGTTTCGCCCCTTTGCCTATATAACTACGTTCAGCAGGAAGGAAGCCTCATTTCCCGTTTTCTCCCCGAAAAGCCGCAGGTCTGCCGCAAGATCCACCTGAGGATCCTGGCCCTTGCCGAAAGCCTGGGCAAGATAGAGCCCCAAAGCGAAGAGGTTTATTCTTATATGTACCTAAAAAGCCTTCTTTCCGCTTTTTCCACCTTATTTTCTCCCTCCTGCTCCCTCTCCTTCAGAGAAAAAAGGCAGTACGTGAAGGAGGCCTTGTTGCAAAAGGAGCTGGGTGAGATCCGCCGCCTTCCGAGGGATGCGGGCCTTTCCTTTAAGATCCTTTCCAAAATTCTCTTTACCCGAAGCGCCACGTTGAATCTGGCGGCGGCGTGGGGCATTCACAGCCTTTCCCGTTTAAGCCCCGCCCTGTTCCGAAAAGCCAAACATGCATATAATAAAAAGGAGAAATAAAATGAAAAACTTTTTCAAGAATCTGAAAGCGGGAATGATCTTCAGCGGCATCTTTTCCCTGATACTGGGTATCGTTCTGATCCTCGTTCCCGGCATCATCGAAACAGCGATGCGCTTTATTTTGGGCGGTGGCCTCTGCCTCTTCGGTCTTTTGGAGATCGTATTCGTATTCGTGCGCCCCAACGGGCTTCTTTCCGTGGGCAGAATGGTACCGGGCATTTTGTGTCTTGCGGTGGGGCTGGTCTTCATTTTCCGCTTTGAGACCTTCTTCTCCCTTTTGTGGATGCTGATGGGCATTGCCGTGCTCATTGATTCGGTCTATAAATTGCAGTACGCCTTTGAACTGAAGGCGGGAAACGTGCGCATTTGGTGGGTCAATCTCCTCACCTCCCTCTGCGCCCTGATCTTCGCCGTGGTCCTCATTATTACCCCCTATTCCGATGCCCGCCCCATGGCGATCTTAGCAGGGATCCTGTTGGCGGTAAACGGTCTGTTCGACCTGGTCTCCGCAGGCTTTATGAGCGCCAACGCCAAAAAGCTGAGATCCCTTGCCACCGTTGAGATCCGCGATGCGCTGGACGGAGATACGCTCAAAGCCGTTGAGAAGCGCTGAAACGATTCAATAAGCATAAGAAAACGGGCAATTTTTGTTCATAAAGTACAAAAAAACAGTCAAAATTTAGTAAAAGAATTGAATTGCAAAAGCCCCCGCGTTACGCTATAATAATGATATCATTCTATGCATAATTTATAAGGAGGATTCCCATGGCAGAAAATGAAAAGATCGTTCCCGAAGCTGAAGAAGCAAAGGTCGAAGCCCCTGCTGAAGAAGTAAAGGCTGAAGCTGCTGCTCCCGAAGTTAAGGAAGAAAAGAAAGAAGAAAAGAAACCCGCAGAAAAGAAGCCCCTGAACGTTAAGCTCCTGTCCATCATCGCAGGCGGCGCCGTTGGTCTGGTCGTAATCGTACTTCTGGTCGTTGCGCTCATCTCCGGTGGTAACGCCATCAGCGCATTCAAGGATAAAGATTACGAAGGCGCTTACAAGGCTGCAAAAATGGCTTGGTTTATGAACGGAGACGATAAGGATACCATCAAGGTCGGCTACATCCAGGAAGTACTCTGCAAAGAAGGCTTGTTCTTCGAAGCATACGAGCTTCTGGAATCTACCGGTCTCTCCGCTGACGAGAAGGATGAGGTTTACAAGAAGAACGGTAACCTTGCAATGTGCAAGCCCGGTCAGATCGCAACCTTCGGTACTTATGACACCGTTCCCGTAGAATGGATCGTTCTTGACGTGGAAGAGAAGAAGATCGGCGGCAAAAAGCACGCTCTGGCTCTCCTCATCTCCAAGGACATCATCGGTTCTCCCGCAGGCTGGGGTGCTACCACCGTTTACAAGGATAGCGACCTCCACGACTTCTGCGACATCACCTTCAAGAACCAGTTCCTGATGGGTCTTTCCGCAGAACAGCAGAACTCCATCTGCTCCACCTCCATCTCCACTCCCGAGGGTGACGTTACCGCATTTGCTTTCGCTCCCTCCAAGGAAATGATGGAAACCTACTTCGTTGACGATCTGGCTGAATACCTGGCAGCTGCTCCCACTCAGGGTGCAAAAATGGCAGGCGTTGCAGGCCCCGGTGTCAGCAAGTGCGCTTCCTACTACCTGAGAGACATTGGTAAGAAGGAAGGCGAAACCCAGTTCGCTTGCGGCGTTAACCACGAAGGCAAGATCAGCGACGGCTTCAGCATGGAACAGAGATCCATCGGCGCTCGCGTTTGCATCAACGTTGACCTGGGCGAAGTCTGATTCTAAGCTATAAAACCAAAAGAAGATCCGCATTTTGCGGATCTTCTTTTTTATGCAAAATTTTCGGCTCCCTCGCCGGGCAGGCGTTCCTTCTTTGTAAAGAAGGAACCGAAGAAACTTTGCAATAGAGAAACACAAACCATATTCCTATATCACAGTTTATTTTTTGGCAGAACGGAAACGAGCGAACAACGGCAAAGCCGCCGCCAATCCCTTCCCCACAGGGGTTGGGGGTACGCCCTCGGTGGAGGAGGAGAATTTCTTCAGCACGGTAGCCGTCTCGCCAAAGCGGGCAATCGCTCGGGTTTTGGCAAACCGAATCAACTTTATAAAAAAGAACGCTCTGTACTTATTCGGTACAGAGCATTTTTAAGCAAAACTTCAAAGCTATGTTCTATGAACGTATTTTTATTATTTCAGTGCAAAGTTTCTTTCCTCCTTTCTTTTCAAAGAAAGGAGGCCTACGCGGCGAGCGTGCCCATCCGGCGAGGATCTGCATCCCCCGCGGCGAGCGTACGATTCAGTTCAGGTACCCCGTATCCATAGGGGTGCTGTCCTCCGTTCCGTCGGAGCCGTAAAGATGGGTGTGGATCAATTCGGTGATATCCTTTCTGGCATCCCCCCAACCGCTGTTGGAGAAGAAGAGAATATCGGTGTCATCCTCAGGCAAGAACATATGCAGAGTGCGAAAGCCCGTACTGCCGCCGTTGTGGCGCACCTCAAGCTTCCCGTGCCAGCGGCGCACCTTACAGCCCATTCCCATTTGATTCAAAGGTGAGGGAGTCAAGACCTGCTCCCAGGTCTCAGGCTTTAAAAGGAGCTTTTCCTTCACAGCGCGGCGCAGAGCGCCTGCATCCTCCAAGGTACCCACAAGGTCACCAGCCCCCAGCATCCAGGATGTTCTTCTTGGCGTGGGCGTTACCTTGCCCCCCTGCAAAAGGTACCCCTGCACACGGTGGGGCACCGCAAGCCCGGGGCGATCCACCAGCGTATGGGTCATACCAAGGGGCAAAAGCACCTCTTTTTTCAGGTATTCGCTATACTTCATCCCCGTCAAGTTTTCAATGGCAAGAGCGGGGAGATTGAAATTCATATTGCAATAGTTCCCCTGTGTCCCCGGCTCGAAGGCCAAAGGAATATCCTTCAGAAGGGGAAGCTGGGCTCGGAGCGCGTCTCCGTCCGCCGCCGCTTCCGTCATAGGCAGGATCTCATCCTTGGCAAAATCAGGCAAACCCGAAACGTGATGGAGCATATGACGAAAGGTCACGGCGGGGTAAAGCCCCCGAAGCTGGGGGATCACCCGCCCGGGGTGCTCGTCAAGACTCACCAGCCCCGCATCCGCCAGCTTTAAAAAGCCAAAGGCGCAAAAGGGCTTTGACATGGAGTAATAGGTAAAACGGGATAGGGGGGTAAACCGCTCCCCCGTTTCCCTGCAGGCAAAGCCAAAATCCTCACGGTAGAGCACCGTTTCCCCACGGGTGATCCGCAGGGAGCCGGTTATGCGGTTGGCATCGCAGTATTCACAGATGGCACGGTGCAGTTTTTCCATGTCGCACCCGTCAGTTGATGGTCACCAAAGGATCTGCATCCCCCTGCACCTGAGGCAGCTGACCGTTCCACTTTTCGATTTTCTTATTCTCAATGATCAGATCGGAAAGAGACTGGCTGACGATCTGGTTGGCCTCTGCCTCGGCTTCCGCCTTGATGCGAATGGTCTCCGCCTCGGCTTCAGCGTTGGTAATGGCAGTCTGCTTTTCCGTTTCAGCCTTCAAAAGCTGCTGCTGGGCAACCTGCTTCTCCTCGATGGCGTTGATAAAGGCGTCGGAAAAATCAAAGTTCAAGATATTCACGTCGGTGACGTAAAGCCCTTCACCGTTCAGCTTTTCGTTGAGCCCACTGATGAGCCCCTCTGAAATAATGGCGCGGTTGGTTACGCTCTCCTCTGCGGTGTACTGGGCGGTAATGGCTTTCAGCACCTCGTTGACCGCAGGGGTCATCAAAACGCTTTCATAATCTCTGCCGATGTTTTTGTAAATACTGTAGCTCTTGGCGGCATCCACACGGTAGTTGATGGCAAGGGTGGTGGAAACAGTCTGCAGGTCCTTGGAAAAGGCCTCGGTGTTCACCTCTAACTTGGTAATACGGTTGTTGATCTTCACTACCTCCTGCACGAAGGGTGCCTTCAGGTGAAAGCCCTCCTGCAAAACGCCGTCGCTGACCCTACCCAAGGTCAGAACCACACCGGTGTGACCGGCCTCTACGATGACGAAGCTGTTCGCCAAAATGAAAACGGCAAAGAGCACCGCCAAAACGGTAATGATAATGCCTACGGGTTTCTTGTTTGTGGTTTTGTTCATGATCGTTCTCCTTTTTTTCTTATGTTAATATTACAGCTTCAATATGACCCCAATTTGAATCAGGGGTTCACCACGTTTTGGGGCGCACCCTTGCACCAGGCATCAAGATTTCCCAAAAGAATATCCCAAAGGCGCTCGCGGGTCTCGTTGGGCGCCCAGGCAATGTGCGGGGTGAGAATGCAATTCTCAAGGCCTAAAAGGGGGCAATCGGGAAGCTGTGGCTCCACGGAAAGCACGTCGGCGGCATAACCGCCCAGCCTTCCCGCTTTCAGGGCCTCTGCCACGTCCTCCTCCACCACGAGAGCTCCTCTTGCAGTGTTGATCAGATACGCTCCCTTTTTCATCAGCCCCAGAGTCTCGCGGTTCACAATTCCGCCGGTTTCGGCATCGGCAGGCATATGAAGAGAAAGGTAATCGCTTTCGCGAAATACCGTTTCCTTATCGCAAAATTCATAAGGCAAGTCTTTCTTCGTTCTTGCGTGGTAGATCACCCGCATTCCCAAAGCGTCGGCAACCTTCGCCACCTTTTTGCCAATGCTCCCCAGGCCGAAGAGCCCCAAGGTCTTCCCCTTCAATTCCGTAAGCGCATAGGGGTAATAGCAAAAGAGAGCGGAACGGGTCCAATCCCCCCGACGGGTTGAGGCGTCGTAACGGATGAGATTGGTGGCAAACTGCAGAATAAAGGCAAGGGTCATCTGACTCACCGCATCGGAGGAATAATCCGGTACGTTGGTCACGGTGATCCCCCGCTCCTTTGCGGCAACAAGATCAATGTTGTTATAGCCCGTTGCCATCACACCGATATAAGAAAGGCGGGGGCAAGCGGCAATGACCTCACGGGTAAAGGCCACCTTACTGCAGATCACCACCTCGCTGTCACCCACAAGGTCGGCAACCTCGCGAGGGTCCGGCTTTCCGTAAAATTTCACCTCTCCGAAGGCCTTCAGCCCGGAGGGGTCAAGATCGGTCCCGCAGACCGATTCCCATTCAAATACCGTAAGCTTCATTTTTCACACTCCTTTTCCTATATTTTAGCACAAAAAGGGCACTTTCACAAGAGAAATTCCAATCTTTCCAAAAGTCCTTGACATCTCATTTTCAGGAGGGTAAAATAAAGTCGATCCCCATGGGAAATATATAAAATGAATAAGGAAATCCGACTATGAAATTTACCGCAGCAGGTGATATCCTCTGTCAGCGCCGCCTTCCCGAAGACTACGAGGGCTTTGAGGAAGTAAAGGAATATATTGCACGCGGCGACGCCCGCTTTTTCAATCTGGAAACCACCGTCCATTACGAGGGTGAGTGCTACGCTTGCCAGCATTCAGGCGGCACCTACGTTCGCTGTGCCCCCGAGGTAATGGAGGATATGCTGAAATACGGCTTCAACCTCACCACCTTCAATAACAACCACGCTATGGATTTTGACCACAAGGGTATGGAAAAAACCATGGAATACGTAAACAGGACCGGCATCGTGCACGCAGGCGTAGGCAACAATCTGCATCAGGCGTCGGCCCCTGCCTTTCTTGAAACGAAGAACGGCAGAGTCGCCCTCATTGCAGTGAATACCACCTTCAACCCCGCTATGATGGCAGGTGAGCAGGCCCGCCGCATCCCCGGCAGACCCGGTATCAACGGCATTCGGGTGGCAAAGCGCCTGATCCTGCCGGAAAAAGCCTTTTTGGCAGTCCAAGAGATCGGTGAAAAGACCGGTGTCAACGAGCCCAAGAACATCACCCGCGGAGAAGGCTACACCCCCTATCTTCCCGAGGGCGTCTGCGAGATCGGTGATATGCTCTTCCAAAAGGGCGAGGATTGGGGCATTGAAGAAACCCCCAACGCCGCCGATATGACCCGTGTGAAAAACGCCATTGCGGAGGCTCGCCTGGTTGCGGATTACGTTATGATCTCCATTCATACCCACCAGATCGTAGGCAGTGATAAGACCACCGTTTCCCAAGTGCTCAAGGATATTTGCCACGCGCTCATCGACGCAGGTGCAGATGCCATCGTGGGTCACGGCCCCCACCTGCTCCGCGCCATCGAAGTCTATAAGGAAAAGCCCATTTTCTATTCTCTGGGCGATTTCGTGATCCAGCTTTATCAGGTGCCCGTTGCCCCCGAGGATTTCTATAAAAACTACGGTCTCAATTCCGATTCCTCCGTCATTTCCCTTCTGGAGACCCGCTCCGCAGGCTTTACCCGCGGCCTGATGGAAGACCCCAGAATGCTGGAAGCGGTGATTCCCTATTGGGAGACCGATGAAAAGGGAAACCTCACCCACCTGGAGCTGAAACCCGTGAAAGCAAACAAAGGCGACGGAAAGCATCTGGAAGGGTTGCCCCAGCCCGCAAAGGATACGGCCTTTATGGAAAAGCTGGCTGAAATGAGCCGCCCCTTCGGGGTCACCATGACGATGGAAAATGGCGTTGCCGTCTGCCGTTGGTAAAAATGATAAAGTATAAAAAACTCTGTACCCGTGGGTACAGAGTTTTTTATGTATCGATCTCAAAGGAGCGCCTGATCTGCAGCTTCGCAGGTACCACGATCTCCTTTTCAGCCTCTTCCCCGCCGATCCGCTTCAGGATCGCCTCTGCCGCCAGTCGGCAGCGCTCCTCGGGGGAGGAGGAGATGGAAGCCAGGGGCGGATCCAGATAGCGATCCTCCGCCAGATCGTCCTTCCCTAAAACGGCAACGTCCTCAGGCACGCGAAAGCCGTGATCCTTCAGGCTTCGAATGGCGCCGATGGCAACGTAATCGTAGGCGCAGAGCACCGCTCTCGGGGGCACACCCCGGGAAAGCAGGGTCTCCATTGCCTGAAAGCCTCCCTCTTCGAAACGCTTTTGGGAGCAGCAGAGGTATTTTTCCTCCACGGGGAGCCCCTCCTCCTCCATCAGACGGCAAAAGAGCGCCTCCTTATGAGCGGTTTGGTTTTCACTGATAAAGCCAACGGAAGAAACACCCTTTTCCTTCAGGTAACGGATGGCCTCCCGCATGACCTCGCGGCCGTTGGTATAAATGGAGGTGCATTCCCCGGGAGGATCTCCTCCGGTTGCCTTGCTCCCCCAAAGAAGCACCAACGGGATCTCGATGGATACCACAGGCCTTGAGATGGGATCAATGAGGATCAATCCGTCAACGTTGGAGTGCTTGGAGTAATAATCCATCAACTCCCGTTCCCGTTCCGGGCTGAAATTGGTGGTGGAAACGCAAAGCTCGCAGTGATCTAAATTCTGTTGGATCAGAGAGAGAAAACGGGTGTAATACATACTGGAAAATTCAGGCGCGATCACCCCGATCACAAGCTTTGGATATTTCACGTTGTAGAATTTTTTAAAGCAACCGTGCTCCTTCGCCACCCGAAAGACCAGCTGGCGGGTCTCCTCGTTTACCTCGGGACTGCCGGAAAAGGCCTTTGACGCCGTGGAAACGGAAACGTGTGCTTCCCTTGCGATCTTGGAAAGGGTCATCATCTTTCCTCACCTCTTTTCCTTTTCTACTACGTCTATTATACACCCTATCTCCCCTCTGTGCAACAGTACAAAATCGAAAACTTTTCGATTGCAGACAAGTTGACTTCGGGCACCTTAACGGTTAAAATGAAAATAGATAAAAATGCATTTGCATACAGGAGGATCGCAATGAAAAAACTTGCATTCGTAGGCTTCGGTGAGGTAAACACCCCCGTAGAGCTTTTAGAGCAGAAATGCGCCCGTGCCGCAAAAGAACTGGAAGAGAGCGGCGTTGCCCTTCGCAGCATTTATCCCATTACCGATGATCCCGAGGAAAAGGATATTGCCCGCGCCGTCTCCTTCTTAAAGGAAGAGGATTTTGATTGTCTGGTGGTCTGCATTGCAGGCTGGATCCCCACCCACGCCGTGGTAAAGGTCACCGAGCATTTCCGTGAAAAGCCTATGGTGCTCTGGGGCCTCTGCGGCTGGATCGAATCCGACGGGAGACTGGTCACCACCGCCGATCAGGCAGGCACCACCGCCATTCGCAAGACCTTTAAGGATCTTGGCTATACCTTCCGTTATTTTTACGATATCATCGGAAAGCCCTCCTCTGCTGTCAAAGTGGCAAGATTCGCCAAGGCCGCCGATGCCGCTGCAAAGCTGCGCCATTGCCGCATCGGGATGGCAGGCTACCGCGATATGAATCTCTACGGCACCCTTTGCGACGGTCCCTCCCTGAAGCGTGTAGTGGGAGCCGAGATCGAAACCTTTGAAATGCTGGATTTGGAACAGCGCTACCAGAAGATCACCGCCGAGGAAAAGAACGCCGCCATCGAAAAGCACCTTTCCTCCTGGAAGTTTTTAAAGAAGCCCAAGCGCGAGAGTATGGAAAAGGCCGTTGGCTATTACCTTGCCGCCCATTCCATCTGCCGTGAGCGCGGGTACGAGGCCATCTCCTTAAAGGATGTTGACGGTATGAAAAAGCTCCTCGGCTTCCCCCCTGCCCCCATCTTTATGCTCCTTTCCGACGTGGATCACCTCTGCACCGTTCCCGAAAATGACGCCCTTGGGAACGTTACCCAGCTGATGGTCAAATACCTTACGGGCCAATGCGCCGCCTACCTTGAATTTTACGAATTTTTTGAGGATAGCGTTTTAGCAGGCGTGCCCGATTACGTGCCCGCGGAGATCGTAGACGGAGACGTGACCGTAATGCCCGCCGCTTTCGGCGCTCTTTCCGAGGGGATCCTGAACGTCAGCCGCGTGAAGGAGGGTGAGGTGACCCTGTGCCGCCTTGCTATGGAAAACGGCAAATACGTAATGCATCTGGTCAAGGGCGAAGGCAAGACCCCGCCCAAGTGGGAGGAAGCAGGCTGGACCCAGCCCGCACCCCAGCTTCCCGGTCTGCGCATTGAGCTTGACGACGTGCCCCGCTTTGCGGAAAACGTAATGTGTCAGCACTATATCATTTCCTACGGGGATCAGGTTGCCCTCATCGAGGACCTTTGCCTGATCCTGGGGATCGACGTGATCCGATAAGGAGGCAAGAGATGTCAACGATCAAATTCGGCTGGAGTGAAAAAGATCTCCTGCCCCAAGGGGCTGTTGTCAGCCTTGCAGGGCAGTTTTACGAGCGCGTATCGGGTGAAGTGGAAAGCCCGCTGACCGTCACCTGCCTTGTAATGGACGGTGGTGACGACGCCGCCATCTTCTGTTCCTGCGATCTGGTGAGCACCAGCCATAGGCTGCTTGAAAGCGTGCGTGCCCTTTTGAACTCTCACCCCGAAATTCCCGCAGAAAAGGTAATGCTCAGCGCCATTCACACCCACACCGCCCCCGGCTATGCCCAAAGGAGCGATTCCCTTTCCGGTCTCAGCGCCAAGGAAGCCCTGAAGGAGCTGGTCCCCCACGTACAATACGTGGAGCTGGTGCCCTCCAATGCCGTAAACTTTTCAGGGGAAAAAGCCCACCGCTATCTTGCGGAGCGTATCGCCGAAGCGATTGTGGAGGCTTGGGAGCGCCGCAAGGAAGGGGGCTTCGTGCCCGCCTTCGGCAGAGCCGCCGTTGGCCTTTGCCGCAGAGCCTGCTACGACGATGGCAGCGCCAAAATGTGGGGCGATACGGGCATTGCCAATTTTGAAGAGCTGGAAGCCGGCAACGACAGCGGCATCGAGCTGCTCTTCATCTACGATAAAGCAAAAAAACTCACAGGCGTGGTGGCAAACGTCGCCTGTCCCGCGCAGGTGCTGGAGCACCGCAGCTTTATCTCCTCCGACTATTGGGGCAAGGTAAAGGAAAACCTGAGAAAAGAGCTTGGTTCCGAGCTCTTCGTTTTAGGTCTCTGCTCCCCCGCAGGGGATCAATGCCCCCGGGATCTGATCCGCTGGATCGAGCCCGAAACCCCCGTGAACGACCCCAACATCCGCCACGAAACAAGCCGTTCGCGCCACGCCGATCCCTCTATGTTCGATCTTTCCGGCTGTCGCCGCGTGGCAAGGCGCATCAGCACCGAGATCCTCTTTGCCTTGGAGGAAGCGGGCGAGCCCCTTTGGGAAGCACCCCTGATCCACCGTGTACAAGAGCTCTCCCTGCCCCTGCGCCGCGTCACCCTGGCAGAGCGTGACGCCGCCATTCTGGCCATCCGCGAATACGTAAAGGATAAAAATGTAATCAATTACGAGGATTCCGCCCTGCTCCACGTGCACGTGGGCACCGTTGCCCGCTACCGTGCCCAGCAGGAGATCGACACCCGTGACGTAGAGATCCACGCCGTGCGCCTTGGAAGCCTTGCCTTCTGCACCAATCCCTTCGAGCTCTTCCTCAACTACGGCAATAAGATCCGTGCCAGAAGCCGCGCCACCCAAACCTTCCTGATCCAGCTTTCCTGCGGCTCCTTCGGATACCTCCCCACCCGCCGCGCAGAAGAGGGCAGCCACTATTCCGCCTACGTTTCCTCCGGCAACTTCGGTCACGAGGGAGGAGACCTTCTGGTGCGCCGCACCTTGGAGGAGATCCGCAATCTTTTTCCGGAGGGATGAAATAACATTGTAAATTCTTGCAAAAAGCGGCAACCCCATTGACAATTTATGAAATTTCTGTTAATATGACATAGTGCACATTTTGAGTGCAAAAATAAATTCAAAGGAGAAGCATTATGAAAAAGATCAGAATTGTGTCTTTTCTGCTTGCTATGATCCTGCTCTGCTCCGGCCTTTTGGTTGCCTGCGGCGGAGAGGATGAGGGCGGAAAAGCCGGTGGGGACGTAATCCTCAACACCAAAGAAGCCGATACCTCCAAGATCCTTGACCTGGAAAAGAAGGATCTGGGCGGCCACGAATTCCGCTTCCTTGCCACTAAGGATGACGTTGCCAACGACCTGATGGCAGAAGCCGTTACCGGTGACAAGCTGAACGACGCCGTTTTCGCCCGCAACGCACAGATCGAAAAGGAATACAACTGCAAGATCATCGTTGACTGGGCAAACGATGCCGCCACCTCCTGCAGAGAGCCTCTGATGGCAGGTGAATATGTTGCCGACTTTATCTACGCCGGCATCCGCTCTATGCACAAGCTGGCAGGTATGAACCTTCTTTACGATACCTCCAAATCCGAATACATCAACTTTGAAAAGGCTTGGTGGGATCAGGCCGCTCTGGACGGTCTGAACATCGGCGGCCGCATCTTCGTGACCTACGGTGACGCTACCATCCGCGACGACCTTGCCACCTTCCTTTCCCGCGTTAACTTCGACTTTTTGAGCGAGTATGACGACAGCATCGACCTTTATCAGGAGGTGCGTGACGGTAAGTGGACCATCGACCGTATGTACGAGCTGGTTTCCAACACCGCAAAAGACCTGAACGGTGACGGCTTCCTCATTGGCACCGAAGACCGCTTCGGCTACAATGCAGAGCCCGCCGTAAACTACGCACACGTTGCAGCCTGCGGCGTGACCCTTTCCGACCGTGACGATGCCGGCAACTTTGAGTTGCCCGCTCAGGTGAAGCCCGCCGTTCTGGATGCTTGGGCTGCCCTGAAGCCTCTTCTCACCTCTCCCACCCGTCTCAATGACTGGCGCGGCTTGGCTGACGGTCTTTGCACCTTCTACACCTGTAACACCAGAAGCCTTCTGAGCACCATGGATTCCGGCTACGACATCGGCGTTCTGCCCCTGCCCAAGCTCAACGAGGATCAGAAGGAGCACTACACCACCGTTTACTTCTCTCAGATCAGCGGCTTTGCCATTCCCAACACGGTCGCCAACGCTGAGGATGCTGCTGCCCACGGCTTTACCGATGGTATCCAGCAGGCCTGCTACTTCCTGGAAGTATTCTCTTACTACTCCATGAACATCATCACCCCCGCCTTCTTCGATCAGGTTCTGATCAAGCAGGGTATGCGTAACTCCGAATCCATCGAAATGATGGAGATCGCCATTAAAAACAAGATCTTCGATCCCGTTGTAGGTCTGAACTTCGGCGGTATGTATATGTTCAACGACATCGGCTCTCCCGGAAAGCGCGTTCCCGGCTCCGATATCAACTACGAGACCTTGGCTTCCACCTACGAGTCCCGTCTCACCGCAGCCAGAAAGGCCCTTCAGAACTACCTCACCTTCGTTAACACCGAAAGCCTTGACGCCATCTGATCCGAAAAAATTATAAGAAAAAGAAGCACGAAAATTCGTGCTTCTTTTTTTGCCTGCTATCAAGGAAAGCGCCACCGTCTATCTTGCCGCCAAGCAGACACGCTCGCCGCGTAGGCCTCCTTTCTTTGAAAAGAAAGTGACACCTTGGAACCGGGACTCTGCCATCGCCATTCGGCTCGGCACAGTCAGGTTCCGGCGGTCGAAAAGAAACTTTGCACTGAAAAAACATATTCATAGATCATAGCTATAAGATTTGCACTATGAATATATAAAAACCATTACGAAAGTTTTTGGAGGTTTGGAACCTTTTTTCAAAAAGGTTCCAAGCAGGGTGCGGAGCGGCAGCCCTGCGCGGGTGCCAAGCGTATGACCCGAAGCCCTACAAAACCAAAGCGGGCTCCCGCAGCTTTCGCTATACAAAAAATCTCTGCTGAAATCAGCAGAGATTTTTTCTGTTATTTACTTTTCTTATACCAGGTGCTGAAGAGCGGCAACGTCTAATTCATCCAGGAAAGCTTCATCCAGCTTAAAATCCTTCTGTGCGTCAGCCAGCAAAGCGGTCTTCTTAGCGCTCTTTAAAAGGGCGATCACGGCATCGCTCTGCTCCTCAAATACGTCTTGATCCAAGGCGCGGCGGCGAAGCAGGTACGTTCCACCCTCCACGTCCACGCGGGCGATCTCCCCTTCTGCCATGGCAAAGGCCTTTTCCTCCGCCTCAGCGTTCACAAAGCCTCCCTTTTCAAAGGTATAGCCCTTTTCGGGGGTATCCTCTTCCATAGGCTGATCCGCATATTCACGGCAAAGCGCTGCAAAATCCTCTCCCTGACGAAGCTTGTTCTCCAGATCCTGTGCCAGGGCGATCTTGGCGTCCTTCTCCTCCTGAGGGAGCACCACCACCTTGCCGTTGGGGAAGGTCTTGTTGGCAGTGTTGATAAAGATGCAGTCTACGGTAATGTAATTGCCCTTGAAGTAACGCTTAGCGGCATCTTTTGTGATGCGGGAGGGGCCGTTCTCACCGAAGAGAAGCTCTTCTCCCTGATAGGCCAGGGCCTGGATCATATTGTATTCCAGCATCTGATCGTAATTGATGCCGTAGACCTTCATATTGGCGTTAAACTCTTTTTTATCGTCAAAGCTGGAAGCAATGAGAGAGGCAAATTCATCCTTTACCATATTCTCCTGCTCACGGTTCAATTCATATCCCTGATCCTTGGCGTACTGGCAAAAATACAGATAGGTCTGCAACGTCTCCAGTACCTGCATCTTTAGGGTATCCGCCACCGTAGTGCCGGAGGAATCCGTTGCCGCCCAGATCTGGGGATTATCCTGCAGCTGAGAGGAGGAAAGATCGTCGGGGGTAATGTTGTAGGCCTCGTAAAGATAAGTGGTCTTTTCCGTACAGCATAGATACTGGAAAATAGCGCGGCTCACCTTGTAATCTCCGTAGGTAATGACCGCCACCTCACTGGCGGGTGTGCAGGAGGCAAAGGCACAACAAAGCATAATAAGGGCCAGCATAAGAGATAGGATTTTTGTGAAACGGTGTTTCATTTTGTTCATTCCTTTCATCGCGTATTACCCCCTGCGGCACTTTCCAAAAAGCCTTGCAGGTGGCAAAGAAGCTCACGGCATTGAGCCAGCGGGCTTTCTTTCTCTTTTAAATTCAGGGTCAGGGAAGGCTTCCCCGCAAAGCTTAGGGATAAGCGGGAAGCATATACAGCGGAAAGCAGAAGGAAGGCTTCATCCTTGGGGGATGCGAAGGTGAAGGTCACTTTTCCCCCCCGCTGGGCGATCTTTTCACAGCCACGGCTGCAGCCTAAAGCACGAAGAAGTGCCACGGAAAAGAGATTTCGCACCGGGCGGGGAATATCTCCAAAGCAGTCAAGCAGCTCGTCGGTGAGATCGTCTGCATCCTCCTGTGTCCGTAAAGAGGCGATCTTGCGGTAAAGATCCATTCGCTGTGAGGGATAGGGCACGTACTTTTCGGGAATGTAGCCGTCCAGAGACAGATCCACCACGCAATCGGCTTCCTCCTTGGGAGCAGCTCCCTGCTCCTCCAGCACCGCGTCGTTCAACAGCTTCATAAACATTTCGTAGCCGATGCTGTCAAGATGTCCCGATTGCTCCGCACCCAAGAGATTACCCGCACCGCGGATCTCAAGGTCGCGCAGGGCGATCTGAAAGCCCGAGCCAAAGCGGGTATATTCCCGAATGGCTTCAAGCCTTTTCGTGGAGATCTCCGATAACACCTTGCCCCGCCGATAGGTAAAGAAGGCGTAGGCCTTGCGGTCGCTTCTGCCCACGCGCCCGCGGATCTGATGCAGTTGGGAAAGACCGAAGTGATCGGCGTTTTCCACAATGAGGGTATTGGCATCGGGCAGATCAATGCCCGTTTCAATAATGGTGGTGCAAAGGAGAATATCGATCTCCTTATCCATCATTTCCTTCCAGATATCCGAAAGGGAATCCTTATCCATCTTTCCGTGAGCAATCGCAAGGGTCGCTTCGGGAAAGGCCTGCTGAAGGGCGGGCATTCGAGCCTCCAGCTCTTCAATGTTGTTGTGCAGATAAAATACCTGTCCACCGCGGCGAAGCTCACGGCGAATGGCTTCCTCCACCATGCCGCGGTCGTATTCCAGAACGTAGGTCTGCACCGGAAAACGGTCCTCCGGAGCTTCCTCCAAAAGGCTCATATCTTTAATGCCGCCCAAAGCCATATTCAGAGTACGGGGAATGGGCGTGGCCGTAAGGGTCAGAACGTCTACCCCCTTGGAGATCTCCTTCAGCCGCTCCTTATGGGTCACACCGAAGCGCTGTTCCTCGTCAATAACCAAAAAGCCAAGGTCGCGAAAGAGCACATCGTTTTGAAGCAGTCGGTGGGTTCCCACCAAAATGTCGATCTCGCCCTGCCGCACCATCTCCAGAATTTGCGCTTGTTCCTTTTTGGTGCGAAAGCGTGAGAGCATTTCAATGCGAACGGGGTAGCCCTTAAAGCGAGTCAAGAGCGTCTGATAATGCTGCCAGGTCAAAATGGTGGTAGGCACCAGAATGGCGGCCTGCTTATTATCCATTACGCATTTGAATACCCCCCGCAGGGCAACCTCGGTCTTGCCGAAGCCAACGTCTCCGCAAAGGAGGCGATCCATAGGAACGGCTCGCTCCATATCTGCCTTGATCTCGGCGGTGGCGCGAAGCTGGCTATCCGTTTCTCCGTAAGGGAAAGCGTCTTCAAATTCCGTCTGCCAGGTGGTATCCCGCGAGAAGGCGAAGCCCTGCATCTTCTGCCGCTGGGCGTAAAGGGCGGTGAGCTTTTTGGCAATGTCCTTGGCGCTTTTCTTCGCGCGGGATTTTGCCTTGTGCCAATCGGCACCCCCCAGCTTGTGGAGCTTTAAGGTACCCGTATCACTCTTGGGGCCGATGTATTTGGAAACGCAATCCAGATTGGAGCATGGTACGTACAAAACGTCACTGCCTGCGTAGGTGATCTTAATAAAATCCTTCAGGCTGCCGTCGGCGCTTTTCATTTTTTCTACGCCTTGGAAAATACCGATACCGTGACCCGAATGCACCACGTAATCCCCCACCGCAAGATCGGTGTAAGAGAGGATCTTTTCCTGTGCCGAGGCCTTCAGGGGGCTCTTTTTCTTTTTGCGGCTCCGCCTCTCCACAAAGGTGCTGTCACACAGAAGGGCAAAGCGGGAATCTCCCAATTCAAAGCCCTCGCGGATGATCTCGCCACCGGGGGCACTGCGGGGCAGAATGCCTACCACACCCGCCATCAGACCCCCTTCACCCGATAAAATGGCGGCGGGAACGCCGCTTTTTTCGAAATGCTCCGCCAAAGCGGCGGCGGCCATCGAGTTTTCGCAAAGAAGCAGGGTCTTATATTCTTCCTCCCGCAGGACCGAAAGAGCCTCACCAAGTCTGGTCATATCCTGAAAGCTCACGGGGGCTGTGCGGGTGCGGAAGGTGAAGATGCCGCTGGGCGCAATGGGGCTTTTCCCTGCGAAAAAGTTTTCAAGGAGCACCGTGCGCCGCGCCGAAAGGGTGGCGGCCATAGCGTCAAAATCCGCTAAAAGGCACATTCCGTCAGGGGGGAGCAGGGTTTTATTCTCCTCGTAAAGGGAAAGCAGCTCCTGCCGCAGGATCTCCCCTGCACGTGCAAGCGCCTCCTTGGCGGCATTCTGATCGTAAAGGAAGATCATATCCTCCTTCACGTAATCAAAGAGAGTGGCAAAGCGATAGACCAAGGGCAAAAATAGATCACGGGCAAAATCAAGCCCGTTTTCGATGCGATCCTGCAGATCACGGATAAAGACCCGCTTTTCCTTTTCCTCAGGTCGGCTTTTTTCCGTTTCCTGCCGCAAAAAGGCGTCGATGATCTCCAGATCCTTACCGGAAAAGACTAGCTCCTGAGCAGGGGTCATGGTAAATTCCTGCAGGTTTTCCGTTCGTCTTTGAGTCAGGGGGTCAAAATACCCCATAGCGTCGATCTCGTCACCGAAAAGCTCTATGCGGATAGGCGAAGCCTCCCCGGATAAATACAGGTCGATAATGTCGCCGCGGGTGGCGTATTGCCCGGGTCCCTCTACCCGCCAGGTCTGGCGGTATCCCGCCTCCAAAAAGGCGGTGAGGATCTCCTCCTTGGAGATCTGATCCCCAATGGCAAAGCGCCGCCCCATTTTGGAGAGCACCTCGGGGGGGACCGTGGCCTGACAGGCGGCCTCGGGGGTGGTCACCACCAGATCGAAATCCCCGCGGGCGATCTGAGTCAACGCCTTCAGCCTCTGCAGGGAAAAATCACGGCTGGAGGAATCCACCCGCACCAGAGAATAATCCCTTGATGGAAAAAAGTAGGTGCGCGGAAAAACCGAAGAAAGGGCGCCTGCCACCTCTGCCGCTTCCCGTTCGTCGGGCAGTAGGATCAACGCTTTTTCCCCGGTGGTATGGATCACGGTCCCGGGAAACAGCATCTTCAGAGAAGATGCAAGCCCCGTAACCAGAACCGGCTTTTTCTCTTTTTTAAGAGCAGAGATCAAGGGCGCAAAGTCCTTTTCCTTCTGCAAGGCGGAAAATAAGAGCATTGTTATTTCCTTTGTTGTTGTGCCGAAAGCCCTTCCTCCGTAAGATGCACCTGCTCTACGGCAAGACACCTCCCCGTGGCGGGATCCAGCTCAAAAATAGCACCCCAAGCCTCCTGCGGGCCTTGGGCAGTGCGGTAATAGGTGGGCATATGGGTCACGAATTTTTCCGTTGCCACCCCGATCTCCATTCCCAAAACGGAATCCCGCGCGCCGCACATTCCAAGGTCGGTAATATACCCGCTGCCCCCGGGCAGGATCTGCAGATCCGCGGTGGGAATATGGGTGTGCGTGCCGAAAATGGCGTGAATGCGGGAATCGAAGTGATAGCCGAAGGCTTTTTTCTCGCTGGTGGCTTCCCCGTGAAAATCGCAAAAAGCAAGGTCAAAGCGCCCCGCTTCCCGCTCCAGAATCTTCTCTACGGCTTCAAAGGGATTTGCAAGGGCATCCATAAACAGGGTGCCCTGCACGTTGATCACCAACACTTTCAGACCCGAAAGGGAAAGAATCGCATACCCCCTGCCGGGGCAAGCGGCGGGGAAATTGCAAGGACGGAGCAGGGATCCTGCTCCGTCCAGAAAATCATAGATCTCACGTTGCCTGAAAACATGATTCCCCGTTGTTACAAGATCCACCCCGGCGGAAAACAGCATCTCCGTGCTTTCCAGATCGATTCCGCCCCTGCGGGAGGAATTTTCTCCGTTGGCGAGAACAAGGTCAAGCCCCTTTTCCTTGCGGAAGCGGGGCAGGCTCCGCCGCAGGAACAGCGTTGCCGCTTCTCCCACCACGTCACCCAAGGCAAGCATACGAAAGGCTTGTGTTTTCATGGCATCGTTTCCGAATCTGTTATTTGGCGTATTCCACCACGCGGCTCTCGCGGATCACGTGGACCTTGATCTGACCGGGATATTCCATCTCGGCTTCGATCTTGCGTGCAATATCGTGAGCGATAAACGCCATATTTTCATCGTTGACTACTTCAGGCTTCACCATCAGGCGCAGCTCTCTGCCTGCCTGAATGGCAAAGGATTTTTCCACACCGTTGTAGGAATTGGCGATCTCCTCCAGCTTCTGTAAGCGCTTGATGTAGGATTCCAGATTCTCTCTTCTGGCACCGGGTCTTGCGGCACTGACAGCGTCTGCCGCCTGCACGATGATGGCAACCAGAGTCTGGGGCTCTACGTCGTTGTGGTGCGCCTCGATGGCGTGGATCACGTCTTTGTTTTCGCGGTACTTCTTGGCAATGTCCGCACCGATCTGGGTGTGGCTTCCCTCCACCTCGTGGCTCAGAGCCTTACCGATATCGTGGAGAAGACCGGCTCTTCTTGCCAGCGCGGGATCGATACCCAATTCGTCTGCGATCATACCGGCAATGTAAGAGACCTCAACGGAGTGCTTCAATACGTTCTGGCCGTAACTGGTACGGAAGCGAAGTCTGCCCAGAAGGCGGATCAATTCGGAATTCATACTGTGGATTCCGCAGGAGAGCACGGCCTGCTCACCCTCGCTCTTGATGATGGCATCCACTTCCTTCTTTGCCTTGTCCACCATTTCCTCAATGCGGGCGGGATGGATCCGTCCGTCGGTAATGAGCTTTTCAATGGTGAGCTTTGCAACCTCGCGGCGCATGGGATCAAAGCTGGAAAGGGTAATGGCCTCGGGGGTATCGTCAATGATCAGATCCACACCGGTCAGAGTCTCGATGGTGCGGATGTTTCTGCCTTCGCGACCGATGAGTCTTCCCTTCATATCGTCGTTGGGAAGGGCAACCACCGAAACGGTGGCCTCGGTCACGTGATTGGCGGCAATGCGCTGAATGGCACCGGTAATCAGGTCTCTCGCCTTGTCCTCGGCGTTTTCCTTCAATTCCTGCTCGATTTCAGCCATACGGATGGAGGCGGAGCGCTTGGCTTCCTCCTCGTAGCGCTGGAAGAGAATGTTCTTTGCCTCTTCCCCGGTCATGCCGGCGGTCTTTTCCAGAACGCGAAGCTCCTCTTCCTTCAGTTTCTCCAGCTCAGAGAGCTTTTCTTCGTTTTCCTTCAGCTTGCGGTCAAGGTTTTCTTCCTTGCGTTCCAGGTTTTCAAGCTTGCGATCCAGGTTTTCTTCCTTCTGAATGGCGCGCTTTTCCAGACGTGATACTTCGTTTCTGCGTTCTTTGATTTCTCTGTCTGCTTCGTTTTTGTTGCGAAGGGCTTCCTCCTTAGCCTCTACCAAAAGCTCCTTCTTCTGCTGCTCGCCCTGACGGCGGGCGTCTTCAATGATCTTTGCTGCCTGGCCTTCTGCAGTACCGATCTTCTTTTCGGCAATTCTCTTACGGTACGTCATACCGCAAACGAAGCCTACGACCAGTGTCAGAACAGCGACGGCAAAGAGCAGGATCATTTCTGTCGTTTCCATTATGTAACCTACACCTCCTTTGTTTTTGTTTACGGATCCGCAAAAGCTGACAAATCTTCTGCGGCTCGGAAAAAAGATTTCATAATGACGCATCATACAATACGCCTCTATATTATACCCTAAAGGAGGTGCTCTTGTCAAGGCGGTTTTGCCGAAAAAGCTTGAAAATATCAAGCTTTTGGGGATTTTATCATTGCCTTCAAGGCATCCATTGCATCCCCGAAGGAGCCAAGCTTTTCCACAAGGCCGGCTGCCACCGCCTCCGCCCCGCAGAGAATGGTGCCGATATCCGTTGCCATATGGTGCTGACCTGCCATCAGAGCGTCAAGGCTCCTTCGGCTCACGGTGGAATGGGTGGTGATAAAATCGCAGATCCGATCCTGCATTCGCCGCAGGTATTCAAAGCTTTGAGGCACCCCCAAAACCAACCCCGTCATACGAACGGGGTGAACGGTCATGGTAGCGGAGGGCACGATAAAGCTGTGATCCGCCGCCACCGCAAGGGGAATGCCGATGGAGTGACCCCCGCCCAAAACCAGGCTGACGGTGGGCTTTTTCATCCCCGCGATCATTTCAGCCATGGCAAGGCCCGCCTCTACGTCACCTCCAACGGTATTCAACAAAAACAATACCCCCTCCACCTCGGGGCTTTCCTCCGCCTTGACCAGCATAGGCAGAACGTGCTCGTAGCGGGTGGCCTTGGCAGGGGGCGGAAGCACCTGATGCCCCTCGATCTGCCCTGCGATCACCAGCGTCAGGATCCGCTTTTCCCCTTGGGTCAGGGTAGCGCCGAACTGCAGAATGTCCTCTTCTTCCCTTTTCCCCACCGTTACTTCTTCCGTCTTTTCTTCCGTCATAGCATTCTCCTTTTCTTAATTCACAAAATGTTAACCATATTTTTTCCAGATGTGGTATGCTTGATACATAAAAGAAATGAGGAACGTTATGAAAAAACGAATTTTGGCTTTCTGCCTTTCTCTGATCTGCCTTCTTTCCTTGGTCGCTTGCGGCAAGGAGGACGAGGAAAAAGGCGGTAAAAAAAGCGCCTTTACCCCGCTGTTCCGCTTTGTGGTGGCGGAAGGGAGAGGCCGAGAGACGCGCCTGATCTCCCTTCCCGATTCCGCCGGCTTTTTCTACCTGCACCCCAACCCCGACGGTGCCTTCACCGGGGGCTTCGTTTCCCCCGAGCGCAGCGTGGCGGCAGAGGGCTTCGTGACCCTTGAAAATGCTGATTTCTGCACCATATCCGAATCCGAGCGGGATCGCGCCACCCTGGTCAGCCCCGATGGGGTCACCCACCTGCTCCTGAAGGAGGGGGGCGCCGAAACCCGTGCCTTCGGTGACGTGAAGGCTGATTTTTCCCACGGCTTGTATTTTGACGAGCTGACCCTTTTGGGCGTGACCGACTCCCTTTTGGTGCTCTGCCCCGTGGATCTTTCCCAAACCTACGTATTGGCGCAAAAGGAGCGCCTGCCCGATTTTGCCGCTCCGTTGGCGGTGACCCACACCAAGACCCGCATCTGGTACGCACGTGGCACCGCAGGGGATTATTCCGGCATTTCCTTTTTCGAATACGGAAAAAACGTGCCCTTAGGCTCCGAAAACTTCCCCTTCCACGATTATGAAGCCATCGGTCAAAACGCCATCCTCTTTACCCGCAATCTCCCCGATGGAGGCGCCATGTACCTCTACCGCAACCTTGAGACCGATGAGGTCTTTTCCCTGACGGTGGATCAGCCCTTCAATGCCGTCACCTGCGATCCCGCAGGCACCACTCTTTGCGGCACCTTGGCCGGTGCTTCCGACGGCTCCGTTGAGATCTACGATCTGCAGAGCGGCAAGAAACGCGGCTCCTATTCCTCCGGCGCAGGAGTGCCTGCCGATTCCCTCGCCATCTCCGCCGACGCCGAGACCCTTCTCTTCTCTATGAGCATGGGCGGCGATGCCGTTCTGGCTACTTTAGATCTGACCCAATACTGATCCCACGCTCATCGAGCTCTGCCACTGCAGGGCTGCCGCCCCGCACCCCTGCCAAGCCCTTTTTGAAAAAAGGGCTTGACCCCAAAAACTTTCGCAATAAAATATAAACCGCTTTCATCCATCACAGCCAATACTGTGGTGGATGATTCTGTCTGCGCTGTATGAACGTATTCTTTATTCTTATTTTGCAAACGTTCCCAAGAAACGAAAAAGATACTCTGCACTTGGTACAGAGTATCTCTTTTTTATTTTTATAAAACCCCATTACAAAGTTTTTGGGGTTTCAGACCCTTTTTGAAAAAAGGGTCTGAGCCTGCCCGGCCGGGGCAATTACGCGTTTCTGCGGATCTTACGAGTGGTGGTCTTTTCAAATTCCTTGTCGCGGATCTTCACGGAGGCGACCTGCTTGTACATGGGCAGATGCGCCGTAAGAGCGTGAATGTCGGAAAGGATCTTATCGTCGGCAGGTGCGCCGCCCATTTCCTTCACGTGATCCTTGGAAAGGAACAGCTCCGCTTGAATGGCGGTCTTGCCCTTGGCATCCTTCACGCCGCGCACCACGGCCTCGGCAATGTAGGGCACGTTCATAATGTAATTTTCCAGCTCTTCTGGGTAAACGTTCTTGCCGCTGTCCAAAACGATCAGGTTCTTGCAACGACCCGTGATGGAAAGATACCCTCTCTCATCAATATTACCAAGGTCACCGGTGTGGAACCAGCCGTCGATCATAGCGGCGGCGGTGGCTTCGGGGTTCTTGTAATAACCCATCATCACCGTCTTACCCTTCACGCAGATCTCACCGTTTCCGTCTTCACCGGGGTTATCGATGCGTACCTCAAGGCAAGGCAGGGGCAGACCTACGGTTTCGGGATCGGCGTACTTGTTATTTCGGTTTACGCTTACCAAGGGCGAGCACTCGGTAATACCGTAGCCCTGACATACGGTGATACCCACCGTCTCAAAGAAGTTGATCACCTCGGGGCGCAGGGGGGCGGCACCCACCACCATCAGCCTCAGGTTACCGCCGAAGGTCTCGTGGAGCTCTGCAAAAAGCTTTCTGCGCACGTCAATGCCCAATTTCAAAAGGAGCTTGGAGATCTTGGCACCCTTTTGGAAGGTCTCCCACTTGCCGCGCTCTTCCATGGTAGCGCGGATCTTTTTATAGAACATTTCAAGGAATGCGGGTACGAGATAAATAAAGTCAGGCTGATACAGCTTGAGATTCTTCAGGATCGCCGCCAGAGAATCGTTGATGCAGGTAACGGCGTGGCGGTGCAGATATACCAGAAGACCCACCACCGCTTCGTAGGTGTGGTGATAAGGCAGAACGGAAAGACCCACCGTGAGAATATCTGCCACCTGCAGACCGTGGTACACCTCGCAAACCAGGTTTTCTTCAGAGAGCATAACGCCCTTTGCGATCCCCGTGGTACCGGAGGTATAAACCAGCATTTTCAATTCGTGGATATCGGAAGAAGTCATATTGGAGGTGTATTCGTCGTACCCCTCCGCCAAAAGGGCCTTGCCCTTTTCCTTCAGCTTGTTAAAGGAAAGAAATTCCCCTTCGTCCTCTTCACGGTCAAAGCCGATGAAGTAGCGGACCTCCTTCAGCTCCTCTCTCTTTTCGTGGAAAAGCTGCTCAAACTGCTTGGAATAGAAGATCACCCTGGCATCGCCGGAGGAGAGAACGTACATCAGATCCTCAGGGGGAAGAAGCTTATCTACCGGGAGATAAACGCCGCGGGAGCAAAGCACGGAAAGATACACGTTGATCCAGTTGTAGCTGTTATCCGCCACACAGGCAATGTGCTCCTTGTCTACCCCCAGGTGAGAGAGCGCACTGCCAAGGGCTCTTACGTCTTCACCAAAGCCGCGGTAGGTAACCTCCTGCACTTCCTGAGCGGCATTCTTAAAGCGATAGGCCACCTTATCGGGGCATTCGTTTTCCGCCTGCGTAATAATATCGACGATGCGATCGATCTTTGATACCTCGTTGTAAGGAAGAAACTTGTATTTTTTTGCCATAACGATTTCCTTTCTCATCTGGTTTTCGAAACTATGTTATCAAATTTTCGGTACAATGTCAATAGGTTTATTTTCTTTTTTTCTGTTTTTCATCTCTTGACGATAGCACAAAGCTATGATACAATAACTATGTTAACATATTTTGAATTGATTTGCAAGGTGAACGATATGAAAAAAGCATTGATGCCCACAGCGCCCCCCTCCTGGGCAGATTTCCCCGATATTGAGCTTTATATGGATCAGGTGATCTCGGTGCTGGAAAAGCACCTGTCCCCTTATTTTGAGGAAAAGTGCATTACCTCTACCATGATCAATAACTACGTAAAGCAAAAGCTTATCCCTCCGCCGCAGAATAAGCGCTACACCCGCGGGCAGCTGGCGCGTCTGTTTATGATCTGCATCCTCAAAAGCTTTATGCAGCTTTCCGATATAGCCGCCCTTTTGGACGAGCTGTGCAAGCCCCGCTCTCAGGAGGAGACCTATTCCCTTTTTTCTGCTGAGCTGAACGAGGCCCTTCTCTCCGTATTCGGCGGGGCGAAGCCCTCTCAGGAGGCCGCCGCCCCCGTGGAAAACGCCCTGCACACCGCTCTGACGGCCTTCGCCGCCATTCTCTACGCCCGCCAGAGCTTCCGCCGCGCAGAAGCGGAGCTGATCCCCCCCGCTACGGAGGAGACCAAAGAAAAAAAGAAAAAAGAAGATAAGTCCGAAAAAAAGAAAAAGGACTGATCCCCGCCCTCGCCGGGCATGCCTCCTTTCTTTGAAAAGAAAGTGACACCTTGGAACCGTGACTCTGCCATCGCCATTCGGCTCGGCACAGTCGGGTTCCGGCGGTCGAAAAGACATCGAAAATGACACCCGTGTCATTTTCTCGCTTTCCGCAAAGAAACTTCGCACTGAAAATATAAAAAAGTATCATCTATCACAGTTTTGATTTTTGCATAAAAAATGCTCTGTACCTTGTTCGTACAGAGCATTCTTTTTTATTCCATTACGAAAGTTTTTGGAGGTTTGGAGCCTTTTTTCAAAAAGGTTCCAAGCAGGTCGTAGGGCGGCAGCCCTGCATACACTTACACTTCCCTTGACAGAAGATCAAAGGTCAGGGTGTTGCTCCAGCCGTAATCGCGAATGGCCTGAGGGCGGATCTCAAAATCATAAGGCTCAAAGGGCGGGCCCTTGCGGTTCAGCTCCCAAGGCGCACGGCAGTTTTCGCTGTCGTAAAATTCAAAGAGAACGCCTCCCTTGCGGTACCAGAAATTCACCGTGGAAAGGGTGTTTTCGCGGAGAGAGCGGGCGCATTCCTCAAAGCCGTATTGCTCCAGCCCTTCTATGATCATATAGTTATAATTGATCCAAACGGGGCCCCGCCACATATCAGAGCCGAAGGTGGCATCCTTTTTGGAAATACTGGGCACGGAAAAAGGAGTTGCAAAGCTTTCGGGATCCTGTAAATGCCCCAAGAGCGCTTCCGCCTGCTTCGGACTGCAAATCCCTGCAAGGAGCGGAAGGAAGGAGGAGACCGCCCACACCTTGTGGTGCGCACCCTTCTTCAGGTTATAATCAAAGTAGAAGCCGTCTTCCTCGCTCCAGAGGATACGGTCGATCTCCTGCCGAAGCTCCGCAAAGCGCTGATCCCAGATCTCTCCCGATTCCCCCAATTCCCGCGCAATGGCCGCCAGGTGGCGAGCTTCGTTTGCCATAAAGCAGGAAAGGTCAATAGCAAGAAGGGTATCCTCCGTATCAAAACGGGGTGAGTTATCCATACCGCATTCATCACAGCGGCAGTTTTTATCGGCCTTGGTATACCAGGCGTAAAGAGAAGCGCCCTGGGGGCGGCGGTTTTCACGGAGCCATTCCCAGAAGCGGGCGGCGGCGGTATAGACCTGCTTTAAAAAGGCACGGTCACCGCTTTTTTCGTATACCTTCCGTGCACCCCAGGCAAGAACGGGAGGCTGGGTGATCTTGGACCGTTTCTCCCAGTTGGCAAAGTGCGGAATAAAGCCGTCATCCCCTTGGAGATCCACCACCGCCAGGATCAGCTCCTGAGCCAAGGCGGGGTCAATATTCCGAAAGCCGATGGCGTGGAACACCGAATCCCAAAGCCAAAGGCCCCTATGGGGCAAGCGGTCGGGAGTAGACCAGGTGTGGGAAAAATTCCCCTCGGGAGAATAAAGCTGGGTCTTCATGGTGGAGAGGCATTTGGCGTAAAGCCTTGCGTAAGGGTGATCCTCCTTCAGAGAGAAGCGGCGGTACAGCGCCAGCTTTTCTTCGTATTCCGCGTCTGCGTCAAGCAAGACACCTTCCTCTGCCAGAGCACGCACCGTATCCGCAGAATGACCGAAGGCCAAGGCGAAGCGATCCCCACGGGTCAAAAGGGCGCTGAAGTCACCGTCTCCCGTATTCTGGATCAAAAGGTCGTCCTCCTTCAGGATCTGTGCATCTCCGTGGCAAAGAAGGATCGGCGCCGCAGGAGAAGCAAGCCTTCCCACGATCAGGTGCCGCCGTGCGTAAACCACGCGGCAAGTCTCCCCTTTTTCACCCAAAAGAGAAAGGAAATCTCCTCCGATCCCCTCAAAGGCAGGGCGAATTTTTCCCAGCCTCGTCAGGATCAATTCCCTTTTTACCTTACTGAAAAAACGGATTCCCACACGGTCGGAATCCAAAATCCCCACAAAATCGTCGGAAGCAAAAGAGTCCCCGTCAAGAGCGGAATAAGCAAAAAGCTGCCCACCGCTCCATACGTTAGAAAGTACCATAATACACTCTCCTTTTTTTAGTTCGCCCATTCTATCACACACCTCACCAAAAAGCAACCCTATGCCTCGCCGGGCAGGCGTTCCTTCTTTTGAAAAAGAAGGAACCAAGAAAACTTTATGCCAAAAAACAGAAATACGATCATATATCGCAAATTAAGTTTAGTTAATACAACAAAAAACAAATAAAAGTAAAGCCTCAGCCGATCTGCCGCCCCAGCCGCTGAAGCGGCCGCAGAGTCGGGTACTTATAAAACAATCAAGCTATAAAGAAAATGCTCCGTACCTTGTTCGTACAGAGCATTTTTACTAAATTTCAAAACCGTGATGGATGATTTTTATGAAGCGGTGGCTTTGCCACCATGAAGCATTGGCTCCGCCAATGTGAAGCACAAGGCTGCGCCTTGTGTGAAGCAAAGCGCACCGATTATTTCAATGTGCCGCAGGCACGCTTCATAGCTTTTGGCAGCTTCATTCTTCATGCACCGCAAGGTGCGCTTCATTTTGCCCTTACGGGCAAAGATCAATCGGGGGTGTATTCGTCCAGGGTAATTTCAAGGGTCAGAGTCTCGCCGCTGCGGTAAACCTCAAGCTTTACCGTATCCCCCGCCTTGTGGCGGTTCTTAGCGTTGATCAGCTGATTGGCGGATTCGATCTTGGTATCGTCAAGCTTGGTGATGATATCCCCCACCTTGATGCCGGCGCGGTTGGCGCAGGAATCCTTGCCCACTTCTTCTACCCGTGCGCCCTTGGCAGTCTCCACCAGAACGCGTCTGCCGAATTCATCGGTGCCGTATTCGTAGCCCAAGGAATCGGAAACGGCAATGCCGAAGTTGGGGCGACCGGTAACGTAGCCGTGCTCCACCAGATCCCTTGCAATGGTCATGGCATCGTTAATGGGAATACAGAAGCCGATGCCCTCCACACCGGTGGAAGCGTATTTGGCACTGGCAACGCCGATCACGGCGCCGGTAGCGTCAAAGGCAGGGCCGCCGGAGTTGCCGGAGTTAATGGCCGTATCGGTCTGGAAGGTGGTAATATTGTGTTCGCCCGTGTTAATCGTGCGATTTACTGCAGAAACGATACCCTTGGTCAGGGTAAAGGTCAGGTCACCCAAGGGGTTACCGATGATGAGCACGTCCTCGCCCACCTTCAGATCCTCCGAATTGGCAATGGTCACGTGCTTCAGACCCTTTGCTTCCACCTTCAGAACGGCAATGTCGTTGATCTCGTCACCGCCGATAAAGGTAGCGGTATAGGAATCCCCGTTGTGCAGGGTCACGGCAATGTCCTCGCTCTCCTCCACCACGTGGTGGTTGGTGAGAATATAACCGTTTTCGGAATCGATCACAAAGCCGGAGCCGGTAGATTGCCCCATACGGTAATTGGCGGTAACGAATACCACGCTTTCCACGTTCTTTTCGTAAAGCTCGGAAGCGGTAAGGGTATCCCCCGTGTAATCATCCGAAACGATGGGGTTCTTGCTGTCGGGCTCGTCGTTTTCCACGATGGGCGCGTTCTGCACCGGATCCTCGGTCTTTTTCCCTTCCTCGGTCTTCACCGTTTCCTCTGCGTCAGGCTCTTTCTGTGCGATCTGCAGAGCGCCACCGGCGATCAGGGCAAAAAGCCCGCATACCAACAAAAGGTACAGTGCCGCAAGGCCGATCACCCAGCCTGAGACCTTTTTAGGCTTTTTGGGGGGCTTGGGCTGCTGGGGCTGCTGATAATACCCCCCGCCGTATGCACTTTGCTGCCAGGGATTGGGGGCGCCGTAGGGCGCCTGATTCGAGGTCTGATTCCGGGGCTCCTCGTTTTGAGGCGCAGGGGTAGGAGCCTCCTGCTGAGGAGGCGTCTGCTCCGAGGGGGTACCCTCGGGCTTGTTATCTTCAGGATTAAAGAAGTTTCTCTCGTCTGTCATAGTCACACCTTCCTTGCTTGGTCGTTTGCCTTATTGTAAAAGGGAAAGATGAATACTGTGTGAAAATTTACTGAAAATCGTTACTGTCCCAAGAAAGCGCGGGAATTGTAGAAGCGCAGAACCTTTTCAGCCTTTTCCATAATTTCAAAATACAAAAGGGTCTTTTTTCCGTCCTCCTCCCGCACGATGGCGTAGCGTGCGTAGGGGCTTTTCTTCTTGGTAGCGCAGAAAACGGTCTTATCCACACCGTTCAGGTCTGCCTTGGGCACCTCGCCGTTCTGCAAGGGCGCGATCTTTTCCACCCGTGCCAGCTTTGCGGTGTAATAGTGCTTGCGCTGACGTCTGCCGTATACGATATCAAAGGAGATCTCCCCCTGATGAATGGTATATTCAAATTCAACAGAGACAAAGCGCCACAGAAACCAGATCACGTAAGCCGCCAAAATAAAGAAAATAGCACCCAAGCCGCCCACTGCGGGGAAAAGCACCATTAAAACGATAATTGCCATAACCAAAAGGATCGCACCGCAGATCAGCGCAATTCGTTTGGGAAGGACCAGCTTCGGCTCCTTCAAGGGCACAATATGCTCCACGTAATTGGGCAAAAATTCGTTTCCGTTTCCAGCCATAGTATTTCTCCTTTTTGTCATTTCTATCAGTTTACCATATATTTCTTAAAAATTCAAGGAATATTCTGTGAATTTCAGCAAACAAAAGAAAAGACACTTTCCTTTTTCGAAGAAGAGTGTCTTTTCATAAGATCAAAATGCCGCGGGATCGTTGGGCGGGCTTTGTTCGCCGTCGGAAAGAACGCGGGCCTCGGCAGGCTCAAAGGGAGCACCGTCGTTCCCTTGGGCGGGCGGGGTCTTACCGCCGCCGGGGTAGCGGTCCCGAAGGAGGAACATAATAACGGGCTGGCTGATATTGACGAAAACGGTCAATATCATATAGAGCGTTGCGTTATCGGGGTCAAAAAGCCGATAGATCTTATAAAGAGCAACGTAGTTCATCACTGCAAGCGCCAGCGCCACACCCATCATAAGAAGGTAGATAATAAGGATCAAAAGAACGGCCACGAGGGATTCGTAAAGCCCCGCGATCACCGCAAAGAGAAAGATCAGCGGAAGAAAGAGAAAGATGGCAATGGCAAAAGCGGGGAGCAATTTACTCCAAGCGCCCTTTCCTTTCCCGTAATGCAGGTTGGATCTTTCCGCAAGGGTGCCGATGCACCACAGATTTCCAACGGGGATCCAGGCAAGCCACGGATTTGAAATGCCCGCGTTCTTGCTCATTCCGTAAAGCCCCAAGCTCTGGAATACGTAGATCACGAAAGAAACGATCATGGTAAACAAAAGGATCATCAGGTACGCACCGAAAAAGAGCACGAGCCCCTCCTCCAGCCTTTCGGCACCGCCGTAGCCGTCAAAATTCGCAAAGATCGGAAACATTGAAAATACCTCCTTTTTTTCCTCTTTTTTTCAGTATAGCCCGCAGGCGTAATTCTGTCAATAAAGGGGGGATGAAAATTACTATTGAAAAAAACGGAAAAAATGGTATACTAAAGATAAGGAAAAGGCGCGTTTGCGCCTTAAATTCCATTAAAGGAGGAACCTGTATGGCACTTTCCTTTCGCGGCGGGCTCTGTCTTGACGGGCAGAAGATCACCGCACGTGAACCGATCATAACCATGCCCGCGCCTGATCTGGTGACCCTCCCCCTCCTGCAGCACAAGGGGGAGCCCTGCAAGCCCCTGGTCAAGGAAGGGGATGCGGTGCTGAAGGGTCAGATCATCGCCACCCAAGAGGATGGTGACGCACCCCTGCACGCCAGCGTTTCCGGCCGCATTCTCGCCATTAAAAAGACCCTCACCACTCTGGGCGAGACCGATGCTCTGGTCATTGAAAACGATCATAAGGATACCCTCTCCCCCGAGATCCGCCCCTTTCACAAGCCCATCTCCAAGGCCGAGCCGGAGGAGCTGATCGCCCACATCCGTGAAAAAGGGATCGTGGGAATGGGCGGCAAGGGCTTCCCCACCTGGCGCAAGATCGAAGCCGCACGGGGCAAGGCAAAAACGCTGGTCATCAACTGCACCGAAAGCGAGCCTTATCTCACCTCCGACCATCGGATCCTGCTGGAAAAAACGGAAGAGGTGGTGGGCGGTGTCAAGATCCTGCTTCGCGCCACCGGCTGTGAAAAGGCCGTCTTTGCCATTGAAGACAATAAGGAAGACGCCGTAGAGGCCGTGGGGCAGATCGTGGGCGGAAGCCCCAGCTTTGCCATTGCCGTCTTTCGCTCCAAATACCCCCAAGGGGATGAGAAAAATCTCATCCGCGCCATGATGAATAAGGAAGTAAAGGAAGGCACCCTCCCTATGGATATGGGCGTGGTCACCTTCAACGTGGAGACCTGCTGGGATATCTACCGCGCCTTCGTTACCGGGCTTCCGGTGGTGGAGCGGCTGGTCACCGTCAGCGGGGACTGCGTTAAATCCCCCGCCAATCTGATGGTGCCCTTGGGCACCTCCTTCGATCAGGTGCTTCAGCGCTGCGGCGGTCTCTTTCCCGCACCGGACCGCATCCTTTCAGGCGGCCCTATGATGGGGGAAGCCATTGCAGACGAGAGCATCCCCGTCACCAAATGCGTAGGTGCCATTCTGGCCCTTTCCGCCCCCAAGGAAAAGGAGAGCCCCTGCATCCGCTGCGGCAGATGCGTGCGCGCCTGCCCCTTGCGCCTGATGCCCCTTGAGATCTATCAGGCAGTGAAAACCGAAAACTACCCCAAAGCCGCCCTCTACAGCATCCGATCCTGCAATGAATGCGGCCTTTGCACGTACACCTGCCCCTCCCGCCTTCCGCTTTTGGAGGTGATCCGTAGGGGCAAAGCAGAACTTTCCGCAAGGGAGGAAGGAGGCACCAATGGCTGAACGTTATTCCGGTGCGGGGCCGCACATTCGCTGTGAGGATTCCACCCGCTCTATGATGCTGGACGTGCTCATTGCCCTTGCCCCCGCCTTTTTATGGGGCTTTTACGCCTTCGGTCTGCGGGCCGCGGCGATCCTTGCCATCAGCCTTCTCTCCTGCGTGGGGATCGAAGCCATCCTCCTTTTCATTCCCGGAAGAGGCGGCAGCGTTTCCGATCTTTCCGCCTTGGTGACCGGCGCCGTCTTGGCCGCCGCTCTGCCCGTGGCAACGCCCCTTTATCTCGTACCCTTGGGCGCCTTTTTCGCCATGGGTCTGAAGGCACTCTTCGGGGGCCTGGGTAAAAACCCCGTGAACCCCGCCCTCTTTTCTTTGGCACTGCTCTATTTTACCTTCCCCGAAAAGCTCAGCCGCTTCACCCGCCCCTTTGACGGGCTCCCCTCCTTTTCCTTTACGGCAGAGGAGCTGGCGGCCGCAAGGGAGCCCTCTCCCCTGCAGGCGCTTTTGAAGGGAGATCTGACTCAAAGCATCACCGTTTCCCAGCTTCTCACGGGCTCCGTGGCAGGGGGCATTGCTTCCTCCTCCGTTCTGCTTTTGTTGGCGGGGCTCCTGTATCTGCTGGTGCGCCGCGTCGTCTCCTTGCACGTTCCCGTCAGCATTCTCATAGGTGCCTTCGGCACCGCGCTCCTTTTGGCAAAAGGCAGCTGGAGCGAACGGGCAATGCTTGCCCTGCTGACGCTCCTTTCGGGAAGCCTGATCTTCTTGGCCGTCTTCGGCGCAACGGACCCCGTTACCTCCCCCATCACCCGCAAATCCAAGCTCCTTTACGGCCTTCTCATCGGCGGCCTTACGGTCCTTCTCCGTAGCCGCACGGGGGCTCTCGAGGGTGGCGTGGTTGCCGTTCTTCTGGTTTCCCTCTTCTCCCGCCCCATGGACTTTTTGGGCAGACCCAGAGTCTACGGAAAAAAGCGCGGTCTCATCCGCTCTCTTGCAGCCCTGCCCGCCGTGTGGAAGCACCGCTTCCTCCGCCTGAAGGAAAAGCTTGAACGCTTTAAAACCAAAAAGCAGGATCCCACCCCGTAATCTCCGACCCGACGGCGTTTGCCGTCGGGCTTTTCTTTCATATTTTATACTTGAAATACCACGCCTTTTGGGGTATAATAGTAGGAAATTATGGAAAGTGGGCTCATTCGCCCCTTTCGGAAAGCGAGATAGACCTATGGAAAAACAAAAGTATTATATCACCACCGCCATTGCTTACACCTCCCGCAAGCCCCACATCGGCAATGTTTACGACCCGGTGCTGGCCGATGCCATTGCCCGGTTCAAGCGAATGGCAGGCTTTGACGTCTTCTACCTCACCGGCTCCGACGAGCACGGCCAGAAGATCGAGGAACTGGCAAAGGAGGCAGGCATCTCCCCCAAGGAATACGTGGATGGGGTCGCCGCCCAGATCAAGGACGTGTGGGATTGTATGAACGTCTCCTACGACCGCTTCATCCGCACCACCGATGCCGACCACGAAGCCGCCGTGGAAAAGATCTTCCAGAAGCTGCTGGAAAAGGGCGATATTTATAAAGGGGAATACGAGGGCAAGTACTGCGTGCCCTGCGAATCCTTCTTCACCGCCAGCCAGCTGGGTGAGGGTGGCGTGTGCCCCGATTGCGGCCGCCCCGTTACCGATGCCAAGGAAGAGGCTTACTTCCTGCGCCTCTCCAAATACGCTGACCGTCTGGTGCAGTATTACGAAGAAAACCCCGAATTTTTCGCACCCCTTTCCCGCAAAGCGGAAATGGTCAACAATTTCATTAAGCCCGGCCTTGCGGATCTTTGCGTTTCTCGCTCCACCTTCTCCTGGGGCGTCAAGGTAAAAGAGGATCCCCGCCACGTGATCTACGTATGGATCGACGCCCTCTCCAACTACATTACAGGCGTTGGCTTTGATCCCGACGGGTCAAAACCCTCCTTCGATCACTATTGGCCCGCAGACCTTCACGTGATCGGAAAGGATATCGTTCGCTTCCACACCATCTACTGGCCCATTTTGCTGATGGCGCTGGATCTGCCCTTGCCGAAGCGCGTGCTGGGTCACCCTTGGGTACTGGTAGGGGAGGATAAGATGAGCAAATCCAAGGGCAACGTGCTCTATGCCGACGAGCTGGCCGAGATCTTCGGTGTGGATGCAGTCCGCTATTACCTGCTCTCCGAGATCCCCTTTGCTCAGGACGGCTCCATTACCTACGAATCCATGATCGCAAAGTTCAATTCCGATCTTGCCAATACCCTTGGCAATCTGGTAAGCCGCAGCGTGGCAATGGCGGATAAATACTTCGGCGGAAAACTCTCTCGCCCCGTCGCCTTTGACGACGAGATTGATCAGGATCTCATCGCCTGCGAGAAAAAGACCTTCGAGACCTTAAATCAGAGCATTGATAACCTCCACGTGGGTGACGGTGTCAACGCCGTGATGGATTTTGCCAAGCGTTGCAACAAGTACATTGACGAGACCATGCCTTGGGCCCTTGCCAAGGACGAAGCCCAAAAGGCAAGGCTGGAAGCGGTGCTCTATAACCTTCTGGAATCCATTCGCCGCATCGCCGTGATGCTCTACCCCTTTATGCCCGCCACCGCCGATGCCATTCACACCGCCCTGAATCTTACCACCGGCCATACCTTGGAGGAGGTCACCGCCCCCTTCGGTCTGGTTGAGGCCTTCGCCGTTACCCCCTGTCAGCCCCTCTTTGCCCGCATTGACGCAGATAAGCTGATCAAAGAGCTGACCGAAAAGGAAAAAGCAAAGAAGAAAGCGGAAAAGGAAGCCAAAAAGGCACAGAAGAAGGAAGAGGCCGCCCCTGCGGGTCCCTGCACCTTCGATGATTTCTGCAAGATCGAATTGGTCTGCGCCAAGGTTTTGGAATGCGAAAACGTTCCCAAGAGCGAAAAGCTCCTGCGCTTCCGCCTTGACGTGGGTGACGAGGAGAGGCAGGTGCTCTCCGGCATTGCCAAATTCTATAAGCCCGAGGAGCTCTTGGGCAAGAATCTGGTTTTGGTCAAGAATCTTCTGCCCAGAAAGCTTATGGGCTACGAATCCCACGGTATGCTCCTCTCCAGCGAGGCTGAGGGCGTACTGCGCGTTCTCATTTTAGATCCCGAGACACCCGCGGGTGCACGCATCGGATAATGGGGCTCTTCGACTCTCACGCCCACTACGACGATCCCCGCTTCGCAGGGGATCTGGATCAGGTGGTAGAGCACATCTCCTCCCAAAGCGAGATCTGCCCCTGCGGGGTGGAATACGTGGTGAACATCGGTTGTGACGTTCCCACCAGCCGCCTTTGCTTGGAGCTGGCAGAAAAATACCCCCTTTTCTACGCCGCCGTGGGTATTCACCCTCAGGATGCCGCCACCTTCAACGAAGAGAGCATCCCTGCATTAAAGGAAATGCTCCGTCACCCCAAGGCCGTTGCCATCGGGGAGATCGGGCTGGACTACAAATACGAAAATTCCCCCCGTGACCTGCAAAAGGCAGTATTCCGCCGCCTGATGGATCTGGCGCGGGAAACGGGCTACCCCGTCTGCATTCACGACCGTGACGCCCACGGAGACGTGTTTGATATCATCCGCGAATTTCCCGACGTAAAGGGCGTTATGCACTCCTTCTCAGGCTCTCCTGAAATGGCAAGGCAATACGTAAAGATGGGCTGGTTCATTTCCTTCTCCGGCACCGTGACCTTCAAGAACGCCGCCGTGGTTCCCGAAGCGGCAAAGGTGGTGCCCCTTGACCGCCTTTTGGTAGAGACGGATGCACCCTATCTTGCCCCCGTTCCCTACCGCGGAAAGCGCAACAAATCCTCCTTTGCATACGCCACCGCCGCCCGCCTTGCAGAGCTTCATGGGCTGACTACGGATGAAATGGTAGAAATTACCCGCCAAAATGCCTTGAATTTCTTTCAAATGTAACAAAAATTAAAAAAAATATAAAATTCCCTTGTATTATTGGAAAAAATATACTATACTAATCGATGGTAAAAAAATTTTATAACAAAAAGGAGATACCAACATGTCTGTAAAAGTTGCCATTAACGGTTTTGGTCGTATCGGCCGTCTCGCTTTCCGTCAGATGTTCGCTGCTGACGGCTACGAAGTAGTTGCTATCAACGACCTGACCAACCCCAAAATGCTCGCTCACCTTCTGAAGTATGACTCTGCTCAGGGTCGCTACAACAAGACTGTTGAAGCTACCGAGAACTCCATCATCGTTGACGGTAAGGAGATCAAGATCTACGCTATGCCCAACGCTGCTGATCTTCCCTGGGGCGAAATCGGTGTTGACGTTGTTCTGGAATGCACCGGCTTCTACACCTCCAAGGAAAAGGCAAGCGCTCACATCACCGCAGGCGCTAAGAAGGTCGTTATCTCTGCTCCCGCAGGCAACGATCTGCCCACCGTTGTTTACAACGTAAACCACAACATCCTCACCAAGGATGACACCGTTATCTCCGCTGCTTCCTGCACCACCAACTGCCTGGCTCCCATGGCTAAGGCTCTTAACGATTTCGCTCCCATCCAGAGCGGTATCATGACCACCGTTCACGCTTACACCGGCGACCAGATGATCCTGGACGGCCCCCACAGAAAGGGTGACTTCCGCAGAGCTCGCGCAGGCGCTGTGAACATCGTTCCCAACTCCACCGGTGCTGCAAAGGCCATCGGTCTTGTTATCCCCGAACTGAACGGCAAGCTCATCGGCGCTGCTCAGAGAATCCCCACCCCCACCGGTTCCACCACCATCCTCATTGCAGTTGTTAAGGGCAAGGATATCACCCCCGATAAGATCAACGCTGCTATGAAGGCTGCTGCTACCGAGTCCTTCGAGTACAACGAAGACGAGATCGTTTCTTCCGATATCGTTGGTGCTACCGCAGGCTCCATCTTCGACGCTACCCAGACCATGGTTGCTAAGATCGATGATGACACCTATCAGGTACAGGTTGTTTCTTGGTACGACAACGAGAACTCCTACACCAGCCAGATGGTTCGTACCATCAAGTATTTCGCAGAAATCTAAGAAATACAGTCTTTTTCAAAAGAGGATGCTTCGGCATCCTCTTTTTTTATTCCTTCACCGCAAGTTTTTGACGGCAATTAAGCAAGGAAATACCTTGCATTTCAGGTGCCCCCTTGGTAAAATGACAACAGAACAAGCCCTTTTGGGGCAAAAATTTGATATTTTGGAGGAGATCCTATGAAAGTTGCCGTCATCGGCTGCGGTAAGATCGCAAACAATCAGCACATTCCCGCTTATATGAAAAACCCCGATACCGAAATCAAATACTTCTGTGATATTATCCCCGAACGTGCCCAAAAGGCCGTAAAGGAATACGGCTGCGGCATTGCCGTTACCGACTACAAGGAGGTACTGGCCGACCCCGAGGTGGTGGGCATTTCCGTTTGTACCCCCAACTACGCCCACAGCGAGATCGCCATTGCCGCTCTGGAGGCTGGCAAGCACGTGCTTTGTGAAAAGCCCGCCGCAAGAGTTTACGAAGAGGCTCTTAAAATGCAGGAGGCGCAGCACCGCACCGGCAAGACCCTGAACATCGGTGTTTGCAACCGCTTCAACACCGGCGTCAACAAGATCAAGGAAATGATCGACGGCGGCGAGCTGGGCGAGATCTATCAAGTCTACGCAAGCTTCCGCAACCAAAGAAGCATTCCCGGTCTGGGAGGCGATTTCACCAATCAGGCTGTGGCGGGCGGCGGCGTTCTCATTGACTGGGGCGTTCACTTCCTTGATATCGTGATGTATTGCTGCGGCGACCCCAAGGTCAAAACCGTTTCCGCAGAAAAATTCTGCCATATGGGCAAAAACATTGAGGATTACGTTTACGTGAAAATGTGGGCAGGCCCTCCCAAGAAGGACGGCGTCTGTGACGTGGAAGACGGCATTACCGGCATCATCCGCACCGAAGGCCCCACCATTACCATCAACGGCGCCTGGGCGCAGAACATCGGCGAAAACGAAATGTTCATTGATTTTATGGGCACCAAGGGCGGCGTTCGCCTGATCTACGGTAAGGACTTCACCTTCTATTCCACCAAAAACGGTATGCTCACCCAAACCACCTTCGCAATGCCCGCTCCCTCTATGTTCGAGCAGGAGATCGCCGCCTTCGTGGACTGCATCAATACCGGCAAGAAAGCAAGCTCTCACATTGATACCAATATCATCACCGCCGCTATGATGGATGCCATCTACCGCAGCGCTAACACCCACGAGGAGATCCGTCTGTAAGCCTCTCGGGGCCTCCCGCCACGCACCTTGCTTGGGAACTTTTTGAAAAAAGTTCCCAAACCCTCAAAAACTTTCGCAAAAAAATAAAGACAAGCTTTTCATCCATCATAGCCAAAACTGTGATGGATGTTTTTTTCTATATTCTCCCCCATTACGAAGTTTCTTCGGTTCCTTCTTTTCAAAGAAGGAACAAGTTTTTGGGGTTTCAGACCCTTTTTTCAAAAAGGGTCTGAGTCTGCCCGGCGAGGGCATAGACATAAGCACAAAAAAAGAAGCACGAAAGTTTCGTGCTTCTTTTTTGTAAGTCAAACTTATGCAGCAGCCTTAACAACCTTGGTGATGTGGGTGTTAACGCCCTCATACCAGTAGATAAAGCCTTCTACGTCGATAACGTCGCCGGCCTTCAGATCAGCAAAAGCCTTGTAAACGTCGGAATCGGGACCGGTAAGATATGCTTCTACGCAGAAGTTGTAGTCAGCCTCACCTACGGTAACGGTAACGTAGATATCGTTGCCTTCGCCGGGAGCATCGTTCTTGTAAGCGATGGACTTGATGGTCAGACCCTTGAAGGAAGCCAGCTCATTCTGATGCTTGATCAGATCGTCGGTACCCAGAAGAGCGGTAGCATCAAAGGGCTCTGCAACGAAGGTATCAGCGCCTTCAACAAATTCGAAGGTAGCATCGGTGATCTCAACTTCGCCGGACCACTCTGCCTTGTAACCGGTCACGCGGATCTTGGTACCGGGAACCAGCTTGGCAGCGTCTTCCTCAGAGCACTTCATTTCATAAATGAAGTAAGCGCCGTCCTTATCCTGAGCGTAAACGGTGATCTTGTCATCCCACCAGGACTGGGTAGCCTGAACGTAAGCTTCCACGATCACGCCGGACTCGAGATCTGCGGCAACGTAGCCTGCGTAATCCACTTCAACGGGATCAGCCTTCTCTTCGGTTTCGGTTGCTTCTTCTTCCTCAGTTACGGTTGCTTCCTCGGTAACGGTAGCGGCGGTGTCGCCTGCATCAGCGGTACCGGGTTCTTCGGTGCTGGCGCATCCTACGAAAGAGAGGATCATAATGAGAGCCAGCATCATAGCGAGAATCTTTTTCATTTCATTTCTCCTTTTGGATTTTGTTATGCACGTGGCACAAAAAACATTATACATACTTTTTCCAAAAAATCAATGGTTTATCAAAAAACCTTTGGTTTTTTTTTGATTTTTTTGCCCAAGGCAAAGGCGCCCAAAAGCACCCAAACGGTACCCAGGGTACCAAGGAGCACCCAGGCCGACCCGGGCAGGGGTCCCAGCGCCACCTTTCCCGCCGTTCCGCTCTCGATCTGATCCAGCCGATACAGAGAGGTGGTCTCCTCAAAGAGCCGATCCAGATAGGCCCCGTCCACCTTTTCCTTGCGGCGAACGGATTTGGTCACGCTCTCCACCAGATGCCCCGCCGCATCACGCAGGGAGGCAGAGCCGTTGAATACGCTGGTAACGAAGGTGTGATCGGTGTTGTCAAGCAGAAGCCTTGTGGCCTTCAGCTTCACGTCGTAGTGCAGATCGGAATCCTCCCCCGCACGGGCAAGGTAATCCTGATATTCCGCCGTCTCCCGCGCCTTTGAGGTAACGGGCACGTACCCCTCCGTTTGGGAATAGGCGATCTGAACCTCATCGGTGAGAAGAAACTGGGTAAAGAGCCAGGAAGCCAGCACCTCCTGAGGATCCTCCTTGTTGAAAACGCAAACGGAAGGCCCTTGAGAGATCATCGTGGGGTTTTGGGGATCCTTTTGAGGAATCAGCATTACCTCCGTATCGAACTTCACCAGCTTTTCCTCGGCAATATCCACAAGGGGCGCTTCAGACCCCATCCAGGTAGCGCCCGCGGTGGAGTCAATGGCAAAAATGCACTGCCCTGCGTTCAGGAAGTTTGCGGGGTAGCCGGAAATTTTAAAGGTAGAAAAGGCACCTTTTTTGGTGTATTTGGCAACGGTCTCCAAAAAGGCACGAGTTTCCTCGTGAAACAGATCAATTTCTCCACGGTCGTTGGAGTAACCCGCTCCCTCCTGACGGAGCACGGTGATCATCATATTATCGGTAGACTTATAGATAAAGGGGAGAAGCACCTTCTGCCCGTTCACCTTGTAAAGCCCCGCCGCATCCTTTTCGACAGCCTTGGCGGAAACCTCCCAGATGAAATCCCAGGTGAGCACCTCAGGCAGAGTGAAGCCCAGCTTTTCCACGAAGGTGCGGTTCACGTAGCAGGCCTCGGTGGAGCGCATAAAGGGCAGGGCGAAATGGGCGCCGTCCTGATAGCATTCCTCTAAAAACTTGGGGATCATCTCCTCCATCGTGGGAGAATCAAAGCGGAGCGCATCCCCCCCCAAGCCGTAGCGGGGATCCTCCATCAAAGCGTCCAGCGGCACCACGTTATCCTCACCCGTTTTATAGGTGGCAATGTGATCGGGGTAGGTGATACAAACGTTGGGGGTGGTATCCGTTGCAATGTTGGTGATCACGTCGTTATAGATCTTGCCGTAATCCGTATAGAGACGCAGGTTTACCTTGATATTGGGGTAAAGCGCCTGAAAATCCTCAATAGCCTTTTCGTAAATGGCAACCTGGGTGGAGTTGGTATCGTTCTTCGCCCAGAAGCTGATCTCGTATTCCCTCTCCTCGTCAAAGGCGGGAGGCATCTGAAATTCCACCCGCTCCACGGAGCCGTGACAGGCGGCAAGGCAGGGCAGGGTCAGAGCCAGGATCAAAAGAAGGCTCAAAAATCGTTTCACTCTCATCCCTTGGTACCTCCTCTGGCCATACCCGCCATGATCTTCTTGCGGAACACGATAAAGAGGATCACAAGGGGCACGCAGATGGCAACCACCGCCGCCATCATAGCGGGAATATTATCGCGCCCGAAGCCGTTTTCGCGGATCTCCTGAATGCCCACGGAAACCAGAAAATAGTTATGATCGTCGGTAACGAGCCTTGGCCACACGTACGAGTTCCAGCATTCGATCACCTTTAAAATGGTAATGGTGATAATGGTGGGGCGGCAAATGGGCACCATCACCCGCAAAAGGTATTTCAGATCCGAGGTACCGTCAACCTTGGCGGCAAAGTACAGCTCATCGGGGATCTGGGCAAAATTCTCCCGCAGGAGATAGATGTAAAACACGCTGGTGACCGAAGGGAGGATCAGCCCCGTAAAGGTATTGCGCAGGTCGAGATTCGTCACCGTAACGAAGTTGGTAATGACCACCAGCTCCGAGGGGATCATCATCAGGGAAAGAAACAGAGTAAAGGCAAGGTTTTTCCCCTTGAACTGCAAGCGCGAGAAGGCGAAGGCGGCCAGCACCGTTACCACCAGCATCAGAAGGGTGGTGACCACCGTAAAGAGAATGGTATTGAAGAAATAATCCCAAAGGGGCACCCCGCGGAAGGCCTCTGCGTAATTTTCAAAGGTGGGGGAAAGGGTGTAAAGCTTGGGGATAAATTCGGAGTTGTAGGCGCCGTAGCTCTTTAAAGAGGTAAGCACCATCCAGTAAAAGGGAAAGAGCACCATCAGCCCCCAAAGGGAAAGGAGAAAATAGGTCAGCGCCGTGGTGCACCGCCGGGTAATGCGGCGGCGTTTTTCCTGCTGTTCAAAATTCATACTGCACCTCCCTTACGAATAGTGCACGTGCTTGCGGCTCACCATCAGATTGATGCAGGTAATGGTCAAAACGATGGCAAACAGGATCACGGCGGCGGCGGAAGCGTAGGAGGGGTAGCCACCTGCGTTGCCGTAGAGCATATCGTAAACGTAGCCCACGATGGTGTTCATCTCTGCCGCGTTCAGATCCGTTCCGAAGAGGGCCACCGCATCGCTGTACGCCTTGAAGGCGCCGATGAAGCCGGTGATGATGAGATAAAACAGCGTGGGTGAGATCATAGGAATGGTAATGCGGGTAAAAATGCGGAATTTGCCGGTGCCGTCAACCCTTGCGGCGTTGTAATAGTTGCGGTTCACCGAGGCAAGGGCTCCCGTGAGCACCAGAATCTTAAAGGGGAGCACCACCCAAACGGTGTAAAAGCAAAGCACGAACATCTTCGCCCAATAGGGGCCGTCAATAAAATCCACGGGGGTCATTCCGAATACCCCCAAGATCAGATTCACAAGCCCGTCGGTATAGGCGGTCTTCTGAAAAAGGATCATAAATACCAGCCCTACTGCCAGAGTATTGGTTACGTAAGGCAGGAAGAAAACCGTCTGAAACAGCTCCTGAAGCTTGGGGATGGAGCTGATCCCAAGGCTGATGAGAAGAGCCAGAAGGGTGGAAACGGGAACGGTGATGATCACCAGAATAAAGGTGTTCTTCAGTGCCTGCAAAAAATAGGGGTCGCGCAGTACGTAGCCGTAATTGTAAAGCCCTACGCCAAAGGAGGTCTGGGAGGCGGAATTATACCCTTCCTCCAGGGAATAAATGAAAACGTCAACCAGGGGGTAGACCATAAACGCTCCCAAAAAGAGAATGGCGGGGAGGAGATACAGCCAGGCCTTTTTATTGTTTTGCTCCATTTCCTTATACCTCCGGGCGCAAACGGGCGCCGTTCTCATCGAAGATCAGAGTCTTATGGGGCTTCAAATCAAAGCGGAGCTCACCAAGCTCGCCCCCCGCTTCCTCTGCGGAAACGATGGCGCGGATGCGCTTCCGGGCGGCGGGGTTTTCGCAGATCAGGGTCACGTCACGACCCATCACCTCCACCTGTGTGAGGGTAACGGAAAGAGCGCCGTCTTTTGTGGGAACAAAGCCCTCGGGCCGAACGCCCACAGTGACCTTCCCATCTTTCAGGCCTTTGGCGGCAAGGGGAGAATCCGAGCCGATATAAAGGCGCTCGTTTTCGATCCTACCTTCAAAAAGATTGATGGGCGGGGTACCCAAAAAGCTTGCGACGAAAAGGTTTGCGGGGTCGTCGTAGACCTCTTGGGGCTTGCCCTGCTGCTGCAAAACGCCGTCACGCATGACCACGATCACGTCGGAAATGCTCATAGCCTCCTCCTGGTCGTGGGTCACGAATACCGTGGTGACCCCCGTGGCACGCTGAATGCGGCGGATCTCCTCACGGGTCTGGAGGCGCAGGCGGGCGTCCAAATTGGAAAGGGGCTCGTCCAAAAGCAGGATCCGCGGGGTCTTCACCAGGGCTCTGGCAATGGCAACTCTCTGCTGCTGACCGCCGGAAAGCTCCGAGGGCTTCCGATCCATCAGGGTATCGATGAGCACCAGCTTTGCCACCTCCCTTGCCTTTTCCTCCATTTGGGCGCGGGTCATTTTATCCTTGCCCTTTAGGTTCTGCAAGGGGAAGATAATATTCTGCATCACGTTCAGGTGGGGGTAGAGAGCGTAATTCTGGAATACCATTCCCACGCCCCGTGCTTCGGGAGGTAGAGCGGTAACGTCGTCCTCCCCAAAGAGGATCCTGCCGCCCGTGGGGCGAAGCAGTCCGCAAAGAAGGTTGAGAGCGGTGGATTTTCCGCAACCGGAGGGGCCCAGAAGCCCTACCAGCGTTCCATCAGGAATTTCCAGATCAAAGTTGTTCACAGCCGTCACGTCAGACGCGCCCTTGCCCCTGCCGGGGAATACTTTCGTAAGAGATTCAAGCGTAACCTTCATGGCAATTCTTCCCTTTTTTCTTGGTTTTCTTACCGCTTTTTCCACAAAGCGGCATCTTGCCTTATATTATACTGCCTTTTTTCCGCTATTTCAATAAATTTCGCAAATTTACCTGCGCCGTATCCAACCAAAATGCCCTCGCCGGGCTCGCCTTACTTCTTTTGAAAAAGAAGGTGACACCTTGGAACCGTGACTCTGCCATCGCCATTCGGCTCGGCACAGTCGGGTTCCGGCGGTCGAAAAGACATCGAAAATGACACCCGTGTCATTTTCTCGCTTTCCGCAAAGAA
>JAFWZW010000011.1 GCA_017517325.1 Clostridia bacterium
GTTTTTTGCCGTGATGGATGAATTTCTTTTGTACTGCATTCGGTTCGCTAAGGCGGCCACAGTATTGGGTTATTCTAAAACCAATCAAACGATAAAAATGCTCCGTACTTTTGGTACAGAGCATTTTCTTTATGCAAACCTTATCACTATGATCTATGAATATATTTCTATTTTTTTCAGTGCGAAGTTTCTTCGGTTCCTTCTTTTCAAAGAAGGAACAAGTTTCTTTGCGGAAAGCGAGAAAATGACACGGGTGTCATTTTCGATGTCTTTTCGACCGCCGGAACCCGACTGTGCCGAGCCGAATGGCGATGGCAGAGTCACGGTTCCAAGGTGTCACCTTCTTTTTCAAAAGAAAAAACGCCCGTGCGGCAAGCACACTCCCTGCAAGAGCAAAGAAAAAGAGCCTCATTGAGGCTCTTTTTTGTTTTGAATCAGCGGCGTAACACTGCCGTCGGGGTTTTGAATGTCAATGCGCCCAAGAGCGGCAAGGGTACTGCGGCGGAAATCGGCAATGTACTCTTTTCGAAGGGCATCACGCTCTGCCAGCTCCGCTTCCGTCAGCCCTTCGGGGCTTTTTGCTTTTCTTGCAAGGGCATTGATCCGATCGATTTTATCCTGCGTCATGCCAAAAACTCCTTTAAGGGGGTAATATCAAGTCCTGAAACGGTCTCAAGGAAGGTGGCAAGCTTTGCCGCTAAGATCTTGCAGCCGCCGGGGATATTGGATTCCACGTTCAGGGGCATCACGGGGTCGTGCACGGAAAGGCGCAGAAGGAACCAGCCGTCACCCTCACCGCCGCCGAAGGCAATGCGTACACCCTCGAAGCTGTCGTCAGCCACGGCCCAGCCCTGCTCTTTGCCAAAGGCCTCCAGATCCCCGAGGATCCTTTCGCCCACAGGTCTGAAATCGCTCTCGGTAATGTTAAAGCGCAGCTCAATGGACTCTGCGGGCTCCTCAAGCTTTTCAATAAGCTCTACCAGATCCTTCCCTGCCTTTTTCATTTTAGCCGCCTCGATGAGAATACGGGTGGCAAGGTAGGCGCCGTCATCCAGAAAATAGTTTTCGCGGAGCGCCGCGTGGCCGCTGGTCTCAATGGCAAGGGGGGTATTGATCCCCGCCTTATTCATTTCAATGGCCTTGTTGATCACGTTCTTGTAGCCGCGCTTGAAGCGAACGTGCTTTCCGCCCAAAGTCTCTTCAATAAAGGTCTTAAGGCCGGAGGAGGTAATGGAGTCGGTAACCACGGCGCCGCCTTCGTTCCCCTGCAGGGCGATGACGGAAGCCAGCGCAACCAAACGGTTGCGGTTGATCTCACGGCCGGTGGAATCCACACAGCCCGCTCTGTCCACGTCGGTATCAAAAATAATACCCAGATCCGCACCTGCGTTTTTCACAGCGCGGCAGGCAAAGCCCATAGCCTCTTTGTTTTCGGGGTTGGGAATGTGGTTGGGGAAGGAGCCGTCGGGCTCAAGAAATTCAGAGCCGGAGGTTTCGGCACCCAAGGGTTGAAGCACCTTGGAAACGTAGAAGCCGCCTGCGCCGTTGCCTGCGTCAACGGTGACGTGGAAGCCTGCAAGGGGCTGATCCCCGCCGCCCACACCCTCGGTGATCTGAGCGCGCAGTCTCTCTGCGTAGGTATCCATATAGGAGACCTCTTCTACGGAGCCGCCTGCCTTGGCAGGGGCAAATCTACCTTCCTGACAAAGGGTCAGGATCTCCTTGATATCGTCACCCTCAAGGCCGCCCGTGGGCAGGAAGAATTTCAGGCCGTTGCGGTTCCAGGGGTGGTGAGAAGCGGTGATCTGAATGGCTGCGTCGGTCTTCAGATCCACCGTGGTCATAAACATAGCGGGGGTGGAGGCCAAGCCACAAAGCAGAATGCGAATACCTGCGGCGGAAAGGGTCTTTTCCAAGATCTTCATAATGCGGGGGCCGGAAAGGCGGCTGTCACGGCCGATGGCAACGGTCAGACTTTCCTTCTCCGTTTTGTCATACAGCCAAATGGCAAAGGCAGAAGCGATCTTTTCCACGATCTCATCGGTGAGATCCACGCTCTGTCCCTCCACGCCCTCCAGGGCGACACCGCGGATATCCGTTCCGCTTTTCAAATTCTTCCAGGGTTCCATCAGCATAAATTTATCCTCCGAATTTTTTATTGAATGGGGGTCTCTTCCAAAGCTCTCATTTTATATTCTGCGTAAAACTGCTCGCTCCACAAGACCTCACGGGGCTTGGAGCCTGCGTAATCCCCTACCACCTTCATTTCCGCCATAAAGTCAATGAGCTTGGCGGCGCGGGCGTAGCCAACGCTCAGCTTCCGCTGGAGAAGAGAGGTAGAGACCTTCTTTTCCGCAATGGCAATGTCAATGGCCTTTTCCAGAAGGGGATCCTTATCTGCAAAGAGGCCGATGGCGGTAGGATCGCTTTCATCTCCAAAATAGCTTCCGCCCTTCTTCTTTTCACCGCACTTCTGGGCTTCCCTCTCAATGAGGTTGGAGACGGCCTCGTCGTAAACGGCCTCTCTCTGCTGGCGGATAAAGTCGCAAACGGCCTCGATCTCCTTTTCGGAAACGAAGCAGCCCTGCACGCGCAGGGGCTTGGGACTGCCAACAGGTGCGTAGAGCATATCACCCAAGCCAAGGAGCTTTTCCGCACCTTGAATGTCAATAATGGTACGGCTGTCCACCTGGCTGGCAACGGTGCAGGCGATACGGCTGGGCACGTTTGCCTTAATGAGACCCGTAATAACGTCAACGCTGGGGCGCTGGGTACCGATGACCAGGTGCATACCGGCGGCACGGGCCTTCTGGGCAAGGCGGCAGATACTGGTTTCCACCTCGTCACGGGCGGTCATCATCAAATCGGCAAGCTCGTCGATGATAATAACGATCTGGCTCATCTGCTTCTTTTCGGGGTCGCCGCGGGTGATCTCGTTATAGCTCTTGATATCACGCACGCCCACATCTTCCATTTCAATGAAGCGCTTTTCCATTTCCAGCACCGCCCAGTTCAGGGCACCTGCGGCCTTCTTGGCATCGCTGACCACGGGCACGATCAGATGGGGAATGCGGTTATACACGCCCATTTCCACCTTTTTGGGGTCAATGAGGATCATTTGCACCTCTTCGGGGGTGGCGTGGTACAAAATGGAAACGATCAGGGAGTTGAGACACACGGATTTTCCCATACCGGTAGCACCCGCTATGAGAATGTGGGGCATTTTGGAAAGATCGCAGTAAATGGATTTGCCCGCCACGTCCTTACCCAAACAGCAATGGAGGCGGGATTTGTGATCGGAAAACTCGTCACGCTGGATCAGTTCCCGCACGTAGACCGTTTCTCTGGCCTTATTGGGCACCTCAATGCCCACGGCTTCTTTTCCGGGAATGGGCGCCTCGATTCGGATCCCCCCTGCCGCAAGAGAAAGGGCGATATCATCGGTGAGATTCACGATGGAGCGAACACGCACGCCTCTTTGGGGCTGCAGCTCGTAGCGGGTAACGGCGGGGCCTTTGGCAATGCCGCAAATACTGGTCTTAACGCCGAAGCTGGCAAGGGTCTCCACCAGCTTTCTGGCGGTGTTTTCCTGCTCTGCCATGGAATTTTGAGCGCCTGCCAACGGGGCTTGAAGCAGGGAGATGGGCGGGAAGCGGTATTCGGGCTTTTCAGGCTCCGCAGGCTCGGGCTCCAAGGGGGTCTTTTCCACTTCCAATTCCTCTTCCCCGTGTTTTTCCGCAATATCCCCGCGGATCTCGGCTTCTGCAGAGATCAGCTCTGCCGCCAGCTCTTCCTTGGGTATCTCGGGGGCGGCCTCCTCTTCACTGAAGATCTCTGCCAGCTCATCCTGCAAGCTGGGGAGCTGTTCCAGAGGAATGATCTCGGGCTCTTCTTCTACGGGCTCGGGCTCTTCCTCCACGGCGGGGTAGATCTGCTGATCGTCAGGCACGAAGTCCTCCCGCACGGGGCCGGTCACGTCTTCCCCATTTTCCAAGTTTACAAGGCATTTTTCCTTTTTCTTGCGCTTTTTTTCTTCACGCAGGGCTTTTTCCTCTGCCTTTATGTTGTATTTTTCACGGGCGCGCTCCTCTGCAAGGCGCATTTTCGCCTCCTCACGGGCCTGGCGATCCTCGGCCTGGCGGTCTCTCCGCTCTTCTCTGCCTTCCTTCATCTTGTCACCCAAGGGAATAAAGATCCCGCGGATCAGGTCGGCGGGGGTGGTGCCGAAGAGAAACGAGGTAAAGACTAAAACGGCAAGAAACGTGATCACGGGGGTGAAAAGCCCTACGGAAGCATCCAGCGCTTTGTGGAGAAAGCCTCCCAAAACGCCGCCGCCCTTGAGGGCAACGCCTCCCGACCAGTTTTCGTTTACGTTAAATACCGGCTCGTTACCGGAAAAGAGCCCTGCAAGGACACCCAAAAAGGTCAGGTCTCCCAAGGAGAACCAGAATTTATAAAGGTGGCTGCCTGCACCCAGATCCCTTTTATAGAAAATGGCGTGCAAGGTCAGGAGCAGAGGGGTAGCGTAGGCACCCCAGGAGAAGAGGCCCTGAAGAAAGACGCTGATCTTTCCCAAAAGACCCAGCTTTTCCTCACCCAAAAGGAAGCACAGGGCAAGGAACAGAGCACAGATCCCCAAAATATAGGGCATCAGTATATGGATCGCCCGATCCTCAGGCTTGCGGCGGGGCTTTAAGTCCCGCGGGGATCGCTTGGCTGTTTTCTTTTTTGCTGTTGGCATTACAAATCCTCCAAAGGTTTCGCAGTCAATGGGATGATCACGTCCACGTCGTCAGGATCGGCGCCCGTCAGCGCCGCCTTGTTTTGATGGAGCATCCCACATTTTTTACATCGGTAGATAATTTGAAAGCCCTTTTTGGGGTGGGGCTTTGCAGATACGGGCTCCAGTACACCGCGGCAGGGATTGGCGCGGTCACCGGGGTTGATATCCACGTGGAGACTGGAGAGGCACTTAGGGCAATGATCCCGACTGGTGACCCCGTTGGGCTTCACCTCGTAGCCGCAGACCACGCAGGTAAACCCTCCGTCGTTTTTCTGAAATCGTTTTTCTTCCATATTTTTATCCTTTATATGCCCAGGCACGCTGGCCGCGTAGGCGCCCTCGCCGGGCAGGCCTCCTTTCTTTGAAAAGAAAGGAGCAAAGAAACTTCGCACTGAAATAAAAGTAATATGTTCACAGATCATAGCTAAGAGCTTTGCACTATGAATCTATAAAAAATCCCCCATTACGAAAGTTTTGGGAGGTTTGGAACCTTTTTTCAAAAAGGTTCCAAGAAATCCTAATAGGCGCAGGTAATGCGCGTGCCTTCCAGCACGAAGGAATCCAGATGAAATTCGGAATTTTCCAGCATGGCTCCCGTTGGGGTCAGGCGCACCTTCAAAGCGTGAGAAAGCCCCACACCCGTCAGCTTCGCCACCGCCTCCCGCCCGGTCCAGACCTGAGCAAAGGGGAGGGACTGCTCAAAGGGAGTAAAATAGCGCAAGGCAACCCGAGAGCGCACCGCTCCCTCCGGCTCCGCATCCACCCCAATGGGAAAGGGGGCAAAAGCAAAGAGAAGGAAAGAGCCCGTGTGGGTCACGGAAAGGAAATGGCCGTGAAAGCCGGGAAAGTATGGCTTCCCGGCTTCGGTAAAATGTACTTCTTTTGGCTCGGCCCCCACCAAGCGGCAGTATTCCTCCACTGCCACGGGGAGAAGCTTTCTTGAATCAAGAGCGGCTTCCCCCTTGGTGCGGTACCAAATATAGGTGATCTTATTCCTCGTCAGAAGCATCGTCTGCTTCCTCAATCTCATCCTCGGCTTCCTCGGTCTCGGGCAGATCGGGGATCTCTTCGTCGGAAAGCTCCTCGGTGGTCTCCTCTAAATTCTCTGCCTTGGCCTCCAGCTCCTCATCGTTGATGACGCGCTGAATGGAAATGAGGGTTTCGCCCTCCTCCAGGCGCATCACGTAAATACCGCTGGAGTTTCTGCCCACCTTGGAAATGCCCGCCGCGTGAACGCGCACCAGCTTACCGTCGGAGGAAATGAGCATCAGGTCGTCTTCTTCCTCTACCGCCTGAATGCCGATGAGGGAGGAGCCCGCCTTACCGCCCAGCTTCTGGCAACGCATACCCTTGCCGCCGCGGTGCTTTGCGGAAAACTCGTCAAATTCACTTCTCTTACCAACGCCGTTATCGGTCATGGTCACAAGGGCGCGGCTCTCCCCTTGGGAAGAAATGGCAAGCGCGCCGCAAACGTATTCCCCTTTGCCCAGGCGCATAGCACGGACACCGCGGGCGGTTCTGCCCATCAGGCGGATCTCACTTTCGTGGAAGCGCACGGCGTTACCCCCGGAGGATGCAACGAACAGGTCCCCTGCCCCTTCGGTCTTGGAAACGTAGAGAAGCTCGTCATCCTCGTTTAAGGTAATGGCCTTCACACCGTCCTTGCGGATGTGGCGGAAGAGATTGAGGGGCGTGCGCTTCACAAAGCCCGAACGGGTCACGAAGGAGAGCACCTCGTCGGTGTTGATCTTGGCTACGGAAAGGAAAGCGGTGATCTTTTCGTTTTCCTTGAGAGAGAGCACGTTCACCAAGTTCGTACCCTTGGCGGTACGGCTGGCTTCGGGGATCTCGTAGCACTTTTTCACGTAAAGCCTTCCCTGATTGGAGAAGAAGAACATATAGTTGTGGGAGTGGCTCACCAGAAGATCCCGAATGGAATCCTCCTCCTTGGTGGTGAGGGCACGCATACCCTTGCCGCCGGTGTTCTGAGCCTGATAATCCGCCAGCTTCTGACGCTTGATGTAGCCCGCGTGGGTCACGGTGATCACAGCGGCGTGCTTTTCAATCAGATCCTCCAAAACGATATCGTCTGCCGCGGCTTCGATCTTGGTGCGTCTTTCGTCACCGAATTTGCGGCGGATCTCCAAAATTTCTTCCTTGAGAACGGCGTAAAGCTTATCACGGTTGGCAAGAATATCCTGCAAGCGGGCAACCAGAGCCTGCTTCTCTGCCATTTCCTCTAAGATCTTTTCAATTTCAAGACCGGCAAGACGGCCGAGAGGCATTTCCACAATGGCCTGACCCTGCACGTCGGAAAGGCTGAAGCGCTGGATCAGCGCCGCCTTTGCCTCACCCTGGGTGCGGTTGGCACGGATAATGCGGATCACCTCGTCAATGTTATCAATGGCGATCTTGTAGCCCTCCAAAATATGCAAGCGCGCCAAAGCCTTGTTCAGATCAAAGCGGGTGCGGCGCTCGGTCACCTCCACCTGATGGTTCAGGTAGTGGCGGAGCATATCCTTCAGGGAAAGGGTCTTGGGCTCGCCTCCTACCAGTGCCAGCATATTCATGGCAAAGGTCTCCTGAAGGCGGGAATACTTGTAAAGGAGGTTCAGGATCACCTCACGGTTGGCGTCGTGGCGCAATTCAATTACCACGCGGATCTTACCCTTACAGCTTTCGTCGCGCAGGTCCACGATTCCTTCAATGCGCTTGTTTTTCACTAAATCGGCAATGCCACCCACCATATCGGATTTGTTCACCTGATAGGGGATCTCGTCCACCACGATGCACTCACGCTTACCGTGGGTCTCAAAGTGGGTCTTGGCACGCATCAATACCTTACCGCGACCGGTGAGATACGCCTGCTCAATGCCGTTGGTGCCGTAAATGGAAGCGGCGGTGGGGAAATCAGGACCCTTGACGAACTGCATCAGATCTCGGACCTCTGCCTCGGGGTGATCCATCAGATACACCACCGCATCGATCACCTCACAAAGGTTGTGAGGGGGAATGTTGGTTGCCATACCCACCGCAATACCCATAGAGCCGTTGCAAAGAAGGTTGGGGAAGCGGCTGGGGAGCACCGTGGGCTCCTGAAGCTTGTTATCAAAGTTAGGAATGAAATCCACCACTTCTTTTTCAATATCCTGCAGCATGGCGTTTGCCATTTTCGCCATTCTGGCCTCGGTATAACGGTAAGCGGCGGCTCCGTCACCGTCAAGGTTACCGAAGTTACCCTGACCGTCAATGAGGGGGTAGCGCAGGGAGAACCACTGGGCAAGGCGCACCATTGCATCGTAAACGGCGGCGTCACCGTGGGGGTGATAATGACCCAGCACGTTACCTACCGTGGTAGCGGATTTGCGATAGGGCTTATCGTAGGTGAGCTTATCCTCGTACATCGCGTAAAGGATACGGCGATGTACGGGCTTGAGGCCGTCGCGCACATCGGGCAAGGCACGGCCTACGATCACGCTGGCGGAATAATCAATAAAGCTGCGGCGGATCTCTTTAACGATATCCACCTGATTGATCTTTTGACCTTCTAAATTCAATTCCATAAATGGATTTTCCTTTCTGTTTCCGCTCCTTCCCTTTTCTGTTTCACACGCTCTGTTTCACAGAGAAGGAGCAGGGGACTTTTATGTGTTATTCTTTGGGGAATCCCGGTGGGATCCCATTTCCTTTGGGTGCAAAAAGCCTTGTAGTACGGGACTTTTCAAACCCTCTGCCTTGTGGGTGGAATTTTCCACAGCCTTGTGGATAACTTGTGGATAACTCATAGTTTCACACAATTTCCACAGGGTTTTCCACAATTAAACGTCCAAATTTTCCACATATTTTACGTTTTGCTCGATAAATTCCCTTCTGGGCTCTACCTTGTCACCCATTAAGAGGGAGAAGGTCTCATCCGCGGCGTAGGCATCCTCGATGCTCACCTGAATGATGGTGCGGGTCTTGGGGTCCATGGTGGTCTCCCAAAGCTGCTCCGCGTTCATTTCACCGAGACCTTTGTAGCGGGAGGTCTGGGTGTTTTCGCCCAAGCGGGCGAGGATCTCGTCACGCTCTTCATCGGAGAAGGCGTATTCCTCGTGCTTACCGCGGAACACCTTATAAAGGGGCGGCATGGCGCAAAACACGTGTCCCTGCTCAATGAGGGGGCGCATATGACGGAAGAAGAAGGTGAGAAGCAGGGTCTTGATGTGGGCGCCGTCTACGTCCGCATCCGCCATCAGAATGATCTTACCGTAGCGGAGCTTTTCCATATCGAAGTCGTCGCCGATGCCACAGCCCAGCGCCTGAATGATGGGCACGATCTGGGTGGAGCCGTATACACGGTCAAGCCTTGCTTTTTCCACGTTCAAAATCTTACCTCTCAAGGGGAGAATAGCCTGATAGGAGGAATCTCTGCCGTCCTTGGCGGTACCGCCTGCAGAGTCACCCTCTACGAAGAAGATCTCGCTCTTAGCGGGGTCCTTTTCCTGACAGTCGGCAAGCTTATCGGGGTGTGCGCCGGATTCCAGGGGGGATTTGCGGCGGCTTGCCTCTCTTGCCTTTTTGGCCGCTTCTCTGGCGCGGTTGGCTGCAAGAGCTTTTTCAATGAGGAGCTTTGCTACCGGAGGATTTTCCTCAAAATATTCGCCCAATTTGGTAGTGATCAAACCATCTACCAAGGGGCGGATCTCTACGTTGCCAAGCTTGGTCTTGGTCTGGCCCTCAAACTGTGTCTCCTCTACCTTCACGGAGATGATGCAAGTCAGACCCTCGCGCACGTCCTCACCGGTGAAGTTTTTATCGGAATCCTTCAGGTATCCGTATTTCTTGGCGTATTCGTTGAATACGCGGGTGAGACCCGTTTTAAAGCCGGTCTCGTGGGTACCGCCCTCGGGGGTGTGGATATTGTTGGCGAAGGAGAGGGTCATATCCTGATAACCGTCGTTATACTGAATGGCCACCTCTGCCATACAGCCGTCACCCTCAGTCTGGAGGTAGATCACCTCCTCATTGAGAATGGCAGCGCTCTTCTTTTCGTTCAGATACGTAACGAAGCTCTTGATACCGCCTTCAAAGCAAAGCTTGTTATACTTCTTTTCCTTTTCCTTGCGGTAATAGCCGCCGTCCTCGCGGTCTTCCTCGTCCTGCAGGTCCTCTTCGGAGATCAGGCCGTTTGCAAGGTCGGCCTCTTCCTGACTCTTGCCGTCGATCTCTCTCTCATCGTAAAACTCAATGGTGACCCCTGCGGTGAGAAACGCTTGCTCACGGAGGCGATTGAGTACGGTGGTATAGTCAAACTCCATTTCGGTGAAGATCTCGGGATCGGGCATAAAATGCACGAAAAGACCGTGCTTCTCCGTTTCACCCAGGCACTTGATGCCACGGGCTACCTTACCCCGCTCGAAGCGCTCGGTATATTCCTTGCCGTCGTAGCAGTTGACCACTTCCATCCACTGGGAGAGAGCGTTTACAACGGAAGCGCCTACGCCGTGGAGACCGCCTGAGATCTTATAGCCGCCACCGCCGAATTTTCCTCCGGCGTGAAGCACGGTAAAGACCACTTCAAGGGTGGGGATCCCCATTTTGGGATGGGTACCCGCGGGGACACCTCTGCCGTTATCCTGAACGGAGACGGAGCCATCTTTGTGGAGGCGCACCGTAATGGTATCGCATCTGCCCGCCAGAGCCTCGTCAATGGAGTTGTCCACGATCTCGTAGATCAGGTGGTGCAGACCTCTCTGCCCCGTAGAGCCGATATACATACCGGGGCGCTTGCGCACCGCTTCCAGCCCTTCCAATACCTGAATCTGATTCTCGTCGTAGGTTGCGTTCACCTGAGAAAAATCCTTCTGTTCCAAATTTATTTCCTTCCGTTTCTGAAATTTTGTTTAAAGTCTTATGTATGCCCTCGCCGCGTAGGCCTTACTTCTTTTGAAAAAGAAGTAAGCAAGAAAACTTCGTAATGGGATATTTTTATGCATTCATAGTGCGAAGCTTTTGGCTATGATCTGTGAATATATTTTTATTATTTCAGTGCAAAGTTTTTGGAGGTTTGGAACCTTTTTTCAAAAAGGTTCCAAGCAGGTCGTAGGGCGGCAGCCCTATCAGATCGCACCTACTCCTTTTCCGTAGCCAGAGCCTTGGCACTGCGGGCGGAGGAATAAAGGCTGTCTTTTCCGTAAGCGTTGCAAAGGATCAAGGAATTGACCTGCCGCAAGGGCTTTTTGGGTAAAACGGAATTGCCCTTTTCGCTCTGCTTCCGCAGAAAAGCGCGGGTGGTACCCTGAAGAGTGGCACTTTCCGCATTGAGGATCAAAACCACCTTTTTTTGAGGAATACTGGTGCCGTCACCCAGATCTAAAAAGGGGAATTTCATCGGCTGAATACACCTGCCTTTACCTTGTGAATGCGATCTACGAACCCAAAGGAATCCGGATCGCAACCGGTGAGGATCACCTGCTTGCCCGCAAGCCCCCCCGTAATATAGGAACGCCTGCCTTCATCCAGCTCAGAAAGCACGTCATCCAAAAGATAAATGGGGTCCTGCCCCGTTCCCGCACGGCTGATCTCCCCCTCCGAAAGCTTCAGAGAAAGAACGGCACTGCGCTGTTGCCCCTGAGAGGCAAAACCACGGGCAGGGTAGGAATCAATGGTAATGGCAAGATCGTCACGGTGCACACCCCGCTGGGTAAAGCCGTAACGAATATCACTTTCCAAATGACTTTCCAGTAAGGAAAGGTATTGCTTCTCCATCTCTTCTGCAGTCAAATTCGGATCGTAAACGTCACTTTCGTAGGAAAGAGCCAGCGCCTCCCGTTCACGGCTGATCCTGTGATAGTGAAGGGGCGCAAGCTGCGCTAAATTTTTAACGTAATCTGCCCTGATACAGGCAATTTTAACACTCACCGCCGCAAGCCTTTCCTCCCAGCAACGCATCAGATCCCGGGAGACGGTCTGCTTCATACTCTGCTTTAATAAAGCGGAACGCTGTGCCTCCAGCTTATTGCACTCGTTGAGAAGGGATGCGTAATACGGACGAAGCTGGCAAATAGCCGCATCTAAAAAGCTTCTGCGCTTTCCCGGCCCCTCTTTAATGAGAGACAGGTGCTCCGGGCAGAACAGAACCACCCGAAAAAGCCCTAAAAATTCGCTGAGCCGCGTCAGCTTCACACCGTTTTTCAGGATCTCCTTCCCCTCTTTTTCCCGCAGGGTCATAGAAAGCTGAAAAGGAAGCCCTTCACCGGAAATATCCGCCTTGATCTTCGCCGTCTTTTCTCCGTGTCGGATCAGATCCCGCAGACGGGGGGAACGAAAGCTCTTGGCACAGGCAAGGAGATAGACGGCCTCAATAAGATTGGTCTTCCCTTGAGCGTTTTCCCCAATGAATACGTTGGTACCGGGGTGAAGCTCTACCTGCGCAGTGGCAATATTGCGAAAATCCGCAAGCTCGATGTGATCCAGTTTCATCCGTGAAGCTTCTGAGGATTCAGCGGCACCACCATATAGTAGAAGGAGCCGATCTCAGGGCTGGTAATGACCATACCCGAAAAGGGCGAGGTCAATTCGAATACCACTTCCTCACAATCGGAGCCGGCGGCACCGCGGAGGGCATCTAAAAGGAATTTGTTGTTAAAGCCCATCAGCATATCCTCCCCTTCCACCTTACAGGGGATCTCTTCATCGATCTTGCCGTTGGCGGTGGTGCATTTTACCTGAATGGCACCGGGGATCACCTGCAGACGAATGGGGCTCTTGGCTCGCTCGTCAATGAGCAATGCACAGCGCTCAAAGCAATCAATGGTGCTCTGAAGGCTGACGGTCACGCGGGTCTTAAATTCCTTGGGCAGGCTCTTTTTGTAATCAATGTATTCTCCGTCCACGTAGCGGGAGAAGAAATAGAAATTTTCAAATACGAAAATAATGTGGCGGCGTGCCAATTCAATGCGCACCGTTTCCTCTTCATCACCCAAAAGGCGGATCATTTCCTGCATCGTACGGGCAGGCACCACGAAATCGGAATCCATGGTCAGACCCGAGATGCACTTTTCATCCCGAATGGCAATGCGGTAACCGTCACAGCTGCAAAGGCGCAGGGTATCCTCCCTTGCTTCAAAGAGCACGCCCGTGAGCACAGGTCTCTGATCGGAAACAGCGCAGGCAAAGATCACCTGCTGAAGCATTTTCTTCAAAACGCCTTGAGATACGGTAAATTTCTTGTCACCCGCCAGCATAGGCATTGCGGGGAAGGCCTCGCCGGGAATACCCAAAATTTCAAATTTGATATTGCCGGAGGAAATGGTGGTCACGTAATTGGAATCACTGGCAATGGTAACCAGCCCGTCAGGCAAGCTTCTGACCATACTGCTCATTTTCAGAGCATCCAGTAAAACAGTGCCTTCCTCCAAAATTTCGGCTTCAAAGGAGGTCTTGACGCCCTTTACGGTATCGAAGGTGGTAATGGTCACCTTTCCCTCTTCCTTTACCGCTTTGAAATGAAGGCAAGCCAGCGCGGCATTGGCACTTCTTGTGGCAATGGCACACATACAGGGTGCAATGGTTTCCAAAAAGGTTTTCTTTTCTACGCGGATAAACATAAATCTCGTCCTCCCGGAGCTAAAATGAATTTCTTTTATTTACTTAATTTCTTTCGTTGTAGTAGTAGGGGCGGTGAAATTTGTGGATAAGGTAAATTTCCCTTGAAATATAAGGCTTTTTCGCCTTTGTTTTAATGGGCGTAATTCTGTGAAATAAAAAGGCTCAAAAATGGAAAATCACAAGGGCCATTTTTCGGTATCGTTTTCAGCCTTTTATCCACTTTTTTTCAACATCCAATTCACCGCAAATTCACAGGGACACTGTGAATAACTATTCCTGGATCTGATGGATCAGACCGGATACCTGCTCTTCAAATTCAGGGTTTGCCTCGATCTTCTTTTCTACGTTTTTAATGGCGGAAAGAATGGTGGAGTGGTCCTGAGAGAAGTAGCGGGCGATCTCGACGGAAGAAAGATCGGTGATCTGACGGAGAATGTAGGTTGCTACGTGGCGGGCGATCACGATATTGGCGTTCTTTCTCTTGCCCGTAATATCACCCACGCCCACGTTGTAGCGGTCACAAACGGTCTGGAAGGTCTTTTCCACCATATGATCGACGCTCTTAACGGGGATCATATCGTGAATACAAAGGTTGACCAGATCCATATCCACCACTCTGCTGTAAATGGTGGCGTAGCCGTGAATACGCTTAATGAGCCCTTCCAGCTGGCGAACGCTGGTCTTAATGTTTTCCGCAATGTACTGAATGATGTGAGAGGGGATCTCAAGATTCATAGAAGCTGCCTTTGAATTGGCAATGGCAATGCGAAGCTCCAATTCGGGGGGCTGGATATCCACCGTCAGGCCCGATTCAAAGCGGGTCATCATTCTGTTATTGAGGTTTTTCAGCTCCTTGGGGGGGCAGTCACAGGTAATAATGATCTGCTTTTTCTGCTGATAAAGGGTATCAAAGGTGTGGAAAAATTCCTGCTGGGTACTTTCTTTTCCCGCAATGAACTGAATATCATCAACCAAAAGCACGTCAACCTCACGGTAGCGCTCGCGGAAATAGTGCATGGGCTTTTTCTGCATCAGGTTATCAATGAGGTCGTTGGTAAAATCCTCACCCCGCACGTAGCGGATCCGCTTGGAGGGGTTGTGGCGGATGATCTCATTGGAAATGGCGTAAAGCAGGTGGGTCTTGCCCATACCGGAGGGAGCGTAAATAAACAAAGGGTTCCAAAGCTCCACGGGATTTTTAGCAATGGCCATACAAGCGTCGTGCGCCATACGGTTGGTCTCACCTACGATGAAGTTATCAAAGGTGTATTCCTCTCCGCGCACGGCGGGAATTTCCGATTTGATAAGAGTGCCCACCGGATCCTTGATCATTTTCTTTTCTTCAACGGAAAGGGGCGGCTCCTTTTTGAAATCCTCGCTGGGGCGCAGATTGCAGAAAACGTCCTCCGGCAGCTCCAGCGTGTTTTTGTGGTTTGCAATGATGGAGGCCATATTTTCGCTGTGTCTGTCTCTTGACAAAATGACGATCTCCACTCTGGCACCCAGGGTCTCGTAAATAGCGTCCTTCAAAAGGCGCTCGTGCTGCTTAAACACAAATTCACCCATAAAGTGCTTTTCTGCGGAAATGTATGCGTAACCGCCGTTTGCATCCAGCTCCTCCAGCTGAAGCCCGCGAAACCAGATGCTGAAGGTTGCGGGTGGAAAATCAGCCGTTGCGTGGATGTGCTCCAGCACGTATTTCCAAACGTTCTGATTGTTGTTCATAGGTATCGTTTCTCCGTTAGATAAAGTAATTTTCAAATATAGTGACCGTAAAAGGGTATAATTATAGTAATATATATTATTATACTATATATTACCGTAAATTTCAAGTCTTTTTGTGTGGAAAAAAGTCATCTTTTCCACAGGCTTTACCCTTTCTCCTTTCCTCGTTATTTTTAATAAAACCGTGTGGGATGGGGTTTCGATATTTCGAAATTGTCTGTAGTATAACATTGCCACATACTGCCACACAATGACCAGTTTTTAAACAAAGAAAAACGCAACGTTTTCGCACTATGTATCTATAAATTCATCCATTACAAAGTTTTCTTCGGTTCCTTCTTTTCAAAGAAGTATCAGCGTTTGGTTTTAAGCAAAGCTAAAAAAACGATTGCAAATGAATGTATTTTTTATTCCATTACAAAGTTTTCTTGCGGAAAGCGAGAAAATGACACGGGTGTCATTTTCGATGTCTTTTCGACCGCCGGAACCCGACTGTGCCGAGCCGAATGGCGATGGCAGAGTCCCGGTTCCAAGGTGTCAACTTCTTTTTCAAAAGAAGTAACAAAAAAATAACGAAATTTCGTTGCGAATATAAAAAAAAGACCAATCAAAAAATGATCGGTCTTTTTGATTAAGAAAGAAGCTTTTTTGCCAGAGATAGGGTTTTTTCGTCGCCCTTGGAGAAAATAAATTCTACGGTTCCTTTTTCATTGGATTCCTTTTTCAGGCCCGCATTTTTCAATACGGTCTCCGTGTGTCTTGCTACGCCTTCACCGCCGTCGAACAGGGGCACGTTTTCGCCAAAATATTCTCGGATGGCGGGGGCAACGTGAGGAAAATGGGTGCAGCCCAAAACTACCCCGTCGGGGGTTTCAAGCCCCCAAAAAAGCTCCTTTAATTTTGCTTTCAAGGCTTCGTCGGAAAGGTGCCCCGTTTCGATGAGCTCAACCAGACCCGGGCAGGGCAACAGTTGAATTTCGGCACGCTTTTGAAAGCGCCGTGCCAGCGAACGGATCCGCTCCGTTTTCATTGCAAGGGGGGTAGCCATCAACAAAATTTTGCCACCGGGGAAGGCTTCTGCTGCCGGCTTTACCGCAGGCTCAATAGCTAAAATAGGAAAGCCCGAGTGGCGGCTTCGAAGTGCGTCTGCTGCTACGCCCGTGGCGGTATTGCAGGCAATGACCATAGCTTTACAGCCTCGTTCACGAAACAGCTCGTAGGCCTGTTCTGTCAGTCTTAATACTTCTTTTGCTTGTTTATTGCCGTAGGGTGCATTCTTTCGGTCGCCGAAGAAAATGTAGTCCTCCTCCGGCATTTGCTCCACCAGCCGTTTTAAAACGCTGATACCGCCCAACCCCGAATCAAACACACCGATGGGCGCTTTTGGATCTAAATTCATATGGTCACCGTTTTCGTTGCGTTATTGTTACTTCTTTTGAAAAAGAAGTAACCAAGAAAACTTTGTAATGGAATAAAAAATACATTCATTTGCAATCGTTTTTTTAGCTTTGCTTAAAACCAAACGCTGATACTTCTTTGAAAAGAAGGAACCGAAGAAACTTCGCACTGAAAAAAATAGAAATAGATTCATAGATCATAGTGATAAGGTTTGCACTATGAATATATAAAATCACCGTTACGAAGGGTTTTGAGGGTTTGGGAACTTTTTGCAAAAAGTCCCCAAGAAAAAAATCACAGGGCTAAAAAGTTGCAGAACACCAGTAAAACGGGGATGAGAGCGTAGACCAGCGCATCCACCAAGGACGAGGCAAAGGCGCGGTCGTGGCGGGGATCGGTATCGGGTCGGTAAAGAAAGAAGGCCTGACCGAACTGAGCGATATTGCCCCTTAAGGTAAGTAGATACGCTTCCGCCGCACAGCCTAAAATTATAAGGGAATTGAGTATTTTAAAGAAGAGCGCGGCAAAGGAAAACCAGCCCAAAATGAGATGGAGCACCAGCAGAATGAAAAGCCCCGCGTAATTAAAGAGATTCAAGGCAAAAAGCTTGGGGGAGACGAACTTTTTTACAGAAAGAAGCAAGTAACGGTTGGCACCGCCCCGTACCTTTTTATGAAAAGCGCTCTTTCCCATTTTGGCGCAAACGGTTGCAATGAGGTGTTTGCGGGTCAAAACCAAAAGTATAAAGGAATAGATGAGAAATACGATCTGTGCAAGATTTCTTGCCATAGCACCCTCCGTTAATCCAGAATGCTCTTAAATTCTTTCTTTTCTTTGGGCAGGAAAATGGCTCTGCCCAATGCAGTAATCCACAAGGTAATGGGGTAAAACACAAAATAAGGCAGGGTATGCAGAAGGATCTGGCGGAAGGCCACCGTTTCCCCTTCCATCAGATAAAGGTAATTGAAGAGTAGATCCATAAAGATAAAATAAGCTACGAAGCCCAAAAGAAAATGGATCACCCGCAGAACGGCGCGGTTGGATTTTTTCTCCATCAGTCGGTTGAGAAAACCCAGGCACAGAGAAAAGGGAAAGATGCACAGGTAGAGCTTGCCGAAAACGTAGCTGAAGAACTGGAAAAAGCTCTGGAGGCCGCCGTGCATATTCTTTCCTATGAGTGCAAAGGTGCCGATATACACGAAGCTGATGAGAAAAAAGGCAAGGGTGGTGGTAAAGACCACCTTTTTTACAAATTGAATGGCAGATTCTTTCATATTATCTCCTTATTCTTCCACCGGGGGAACGGTTACGAAATTGGGGGTGATGCCCATTGCGGGAAAGAGCTTTTCAAAAAGATCGTCCCGCTCGATGACCACCGTGCAGGTCTCATCCGATGGGTGAAAGCAGATGCGCTCTGCCTCCTTTAATTCCTCGTCCATGGAAAAGGCAATGACGTGCTCCGTATCAAAGATCAGCTCCAGAGGGCTCACGGAGCCGGAACGGGTGTGGAGCACTCCTTCCAAAATGCCGTCTTCCGCAAAGGAGAGCCTGCCCGTTGCCATTTGTCTGGAAACGGGGCCCGTTTTGAAGCGCTTGCCGAAGGGCATGGTCAACAGATAAAACTTGGTTTTTTGCCGATTGGCCAATACCAGATTCTTGCAATGGGTCGCGTTTTCAATGCCCGCTGCCGCATCGTTTAACAGCTTTTCCGGTAAGGTATCGGTCTTTTCGTGGGTGAACGCCCGATAAGGGATCCCCTTTTCATTGAGCCAGGCGAAGATCGCCTCTTTTTCTTTATTTTCCATCATACCCCTATTTTAACAAAGATCCCCCGTTTGTGCAAGTGCTTTGCTATATTTTCCCCTTTTAGGCAGATGTCCTCGCCGCCCTATGCCCTCGGCCGGGCAGGCCTTACTTCTTTTGAAAAAGAAGTAAGCAAGAAAACTTCGCACAAAAAAATATATTCATAGATCACAGTTTTGTTTATAGCAAAGCTTAAAAACGATAGCGAATGAATCTATTTTTATTCTTTCAGTGCGAAGTTTCTTTACTCCTTTCTTTTCAAAGAAAGGAGGCCTACGCGGCGAGCGTGCCTGCCCGGCGAGGACGTAAGGACAAAAAAAGAAACAACCGTTAGGTTGCTTCTTTTACTTTCAACTTATCTTGCGGCCTTTGCCTTTTCAACCAGGGCAGCGAAAGCTTCCTTGTCGTTCACGGCCAGCTCAGCCAGCATTTTGCGGTTCAGCTCGATACCGGCCTTCTTCAGACCGTTCATAAAGGTAGAGTAGTTCATACCGCAAACCTTTGCCTGAGCGGAGATTCTGGTGATCCAGAGCTTGCGGAAATCTCTCTTCTTCTGCTTTCTGCCGACGAATGCATAGTTGCCGCTCTTCATTACGGCTTGCTTCGCCATCTTAAAATGCTTGCTCTTGGCACCCCAATAGCCTTTTGCGGCCTTCAAAACTTTCTTTCTTCTTGCGCGGGTTACTTTTGCAAATTTGATTCTTGCCATTTTAACACACTGCGTTCAAAACGCTTATCCTTTCTTTGAAATTTTCCTCTTATGCGTAGGGAATGAGTCTCTTGATGTTCTTTGCGTTGGCTTCTGCCAGGTAAGCTGCCTTACGCAGTGCTCTCTTACGCTTGGTGGTCTTCAGGTGTACCTGATGTCTTCTGCCCTGCTGGGTCATCTTCACCTTACCGTTCTTGGTAACGGAAAATCTTTTGGCGGATGCCTTGTGAGTACGGATTTTTGCCATTTTTCTTTCTTCCTTTACTAATTATTTTTTTTGGGTGCGACAAACATTGTCATAAAGCGCCCCTCAAGATGAGGCTTCTTTTCAACCGTTCCCATTTCTGCCACAGCCTCGGCAATTTTTGCCATCAGCTCAACACCGCGCTGGGTGTTATTCATCTCACGGCCGGAGAACATAATGGTCATTTTCACCTTGTTACCGGCAGAGAGGAAGCGGTGTGCGTGGGAAATTTTGGTATCGAAGTCGTGCTGACCGATGCGGCAGGAGAATTTGATCTCCTTGGTTTCAACGGTGACCTGCTTCTTGCGGGATTCCTTTTCCTTCTTACTGCGATCAAAGCGGTACTTGCCGTAATCCATGATCTTGCAGACGGGAGTGGGGCCGCCCGCGTTCATTTCCACCAGATCCAGCCCTTTCTCGTAAGCGAGCTCCAGGGCACGATCGGTCTTCATAACGCCAAGCTGGTTTCCTTCGGGGTCGATGACCCGTACCTCTGCGGCGCGGATCTTCTCGTTGATGGTCATTTCCTTTGCGGCTATCTTTGCCACCTCCAAAAAATAAAGTGCGGAGACAGAACGCTCCGCACAGAAATAGCCTGTTGGCAAAATTTCTATCAACACTGCCCGGCTCAAGGTCGGCAGGTGAGAACGGATCGTTCTACTTCCTTTTAGGTTCTATTATTATAACCCCGCCTTTATCCCTTGTCAAGGCTATTTACGATTTATTTACAAAAAGAATCCACGTAAGAATCAATGGCCGCATGGATGATCTCAATGGCTTTGGCGCGGTCGCCCACCTCGTTGACGATGGTCTCCTTTTCCTCCAGCTGCTTGTAGACGGTGAAAAAGTGGTTCATTTCCGCAGAAATGTGATCGGGGAGCTGGCTGATCTCGGTGTAGTGGTTGTAAGTGGGATCTTCAAAGGGAATGGCGATGATCTTTTCATCGTTTCTGCCGTTGTCGATCATAGTGATTACGCCGATGGGGTAACAGCGCACCAGGGTCATGGGCTCGATCTCCTCACTGCAGAGAAGCAATACGTCCAAAGGGTCCTGATCGTCACCGAAGGTGCGGGGAATGAAGCCGTAGTTTGCGGGGTAGTGAGTGGAGGTATAGAGGATGCGATCCAGCCTTAAATAGCCCGTTTCCTTATCCAGCTCGTATTTTTTCTTGGAGCCCTTGGGGATCTCGATCACTGCCACAAAATCCTCAGGGGTGATGCGCTTGGGGTTCATATCGTGCCAGATGTTACCCATTGTCAATCCTCCTTGGTCTTTCTCTGCTGGAGTAGCCGTTCCAGCTCTTCCATAAAGGTATCGATATCCTGAAAGCGGCGGTAGACCGAGGCGAAGCGCACGTAGGCTACCTCGTCCAGCTCTCTCAGGCCTTCCATTACTTCTTCACCGATGCGGGCGGAGGAGATCTCGTTCCCCAATTCCCCTTCGGCGGCGCGCTCTACCCGGAGCACGATCTTTTCCATATCCTCGTAGGAAACGTGGCGCTTTTCGCAGGCGCGCACGATTCCCCCCAGAACCTTCTGGCGGTCGAAGACCTGGCGGGAGCCGTCTTTTTTTATTACCATTACGGGGTTTTCCTCCAGGCGCTCGTAGGTGGTAAAGCGCTTCTGGCAGGCAAGGCACTCACGCCTTCTGCGAATGGAATCGTCCGCAGGGCGGGAATCCAGCACTTTACTTTCCGAATGACCGCAAATGGGGCATTTCATAGGCTTTTCTCCTTGTTTTTTTAGATAAGCGCTCGCCGCGCAGGCGTTACTTCTTTTTAAAAAGAAGTAACCAAGAAAACTTTATGCCGGAAAAATAAAGATATATTCAGTGATCGTAGCCGAAAGCTTCGCACTATGAATCTATCAAAAATTCCCCCATTACGAAGTTTCTTCGGTTCCTTCTTTTCAAAGAAGGAACAAGTTTTTGGGGTTTCAGACCCTTTTTTCAAAAAGGGTCTGAGCCTGCCCGGCGAGGGCGCATGCTTGACCTTATGCGGCGGGCTGTTCTCCGTAGGGCTGGGGATCGATGATCCCTTCCTTGAAGTAGCCGGTGTAGACACGGGGCTGGGTACCCTCTTCGGCGGCCCAGGTATAGGTGCCCTTGCCGTGGAGCTTGCCGTTTTGGAAATCGCCCTCGTAGCGGTCGCCGTTTGCCCAAGTGTAGGTGCCGGTGCCGGTGCGGACGTCGTTGACGAAATCGCCCGAATAAACGTTGCCGTTTGCCCAAGTGTAGGTACCCTTACCGTTTTTCATATCGTCGGTAAAGGCGCCTTCAAAGCGGTCACCGTTTGCGTAGGTGTAAATACCGGTGCCGTTTTTCATATTGTCCACGAAATAGCCGGTGTAGCTGGAGCCGTCGGCAAAGGTATAGACCCCGTGGCCCTGGTGCTTGCCGCCCTTCCATTCACCGGAATAGGTGTCACCGGAGGTGTAAATGGCGGTGCCCACACCTTCCTTGACCCCCGCAAGCCAAGCGCCCTCGTAAAGGTCACCGGAGGCGTAGGTCATTTTGCCGTTTCCATCGGGCAGAAGATCCTTCACGTCACCCACGTAAACGTCACCGTTTTCGTAGGTGAGGGTCTTGGTTTCCCCGTTGTATTTGGCCTTCAGCTCCGTAAAATACGCCGTTCCCTTGTAGGGCGCGCCGTCACGGAAGCGGCCGAGAAATTTTGCGCCGCTGTCAAGGGTAGAATAGCGCAGGCCGAAAACAAACCCCAAAAGGAGAATGATAACGGCGGCAACGATCAGCCCCAGTACCAACACCACGGGCAGGGCGTTTCTTCTTTTTTGTTTGGTCATAACAGCTCCTTTTTCCTTACATCCCAAAGGGATTCAGGCTTTCCATAAGTTTTAGAACGGAGGGCAGGAAGTAATAGGCAAGTACCATAATAAGATACGCGCCCAGCACTTCTAAAAATAAGAGGTACAGCTTGGTGCCGGAGGCCTTCATAAAGTACTGCGCCTTTTTTAGGTGGGAATCCGGCAGGTAGTAGCGGGTGGGTGCCCCCTCCTCTTTTACCTTTTCAATGAGCCGATCGCGGGATTCCAGCGCACGCTTTGAGGCACCGGGAAGCGCCCCCGCTTCCTTTGCGGATCGGGGATCGGTACAGCCGCCGTTTATCAGGGCGCGCAGAGTTCTGCCCAAGGTCAGACGGCGCAGAGTCAGGTAGATCACGGTACCCGCCACCGCCAAAAAGACGCACCACACCGTCATAGCCGTTTCATCCCGCCAGGGCGGGATCACCAGAACGGATAGGGATTCTAAAATTTGTTCCATAGGATCTCCTTTGTTGTCAGAGCTTTTTCTTGGAACCTTTTTGAAAAAAGGTTCCAAACCTCCAAAAACTTTCGTAAAGGGGAATTTTTATATATTCATAGTGCAAAACTTATGGCTATGATCTATGAATATATTTTTATTATTTTCGGTGCGAAGTTTTCTTCGGTTCCTTCTTTTTCAAAAGAAGGAACGCCAGCCCGGCGAGGGCGCCTTGTGCAGTGTAACGAAGTCGCAACCGATTTTACTCGCAGTATTCTTTGAAGCCCATGTAGGGTTGCAAAGCCTTGGGAATGCGAATGCGGTACTTGCCGTCTACCATTTCCAGATTGTTTTCAAGAAGGGCAATGAGCATACGGGGCGGTGCCACAACGGTGTTATTCAGGGTGTGAGCGTAGTATTTTTTACCGTCCTCCCCTTTCACACGGATCCCCAAGCGGCGAGCCTGCGCGTCGCCTAAGTTGGAGCAGGAGCAGACCTCAAAGTACTTCTGCAGTCTGGGGCTCCAAGCCTCCACGTCGTAGCTCTTCACCTTCAGATCCGCAAGGTCACCGGAGCAGCACTCCAGAGTGCGAACGGGTACGTCAAGACTGCGGAAGAGATCCACGGAGAAGCGCCACATCTTGTGGAACCAATCCATGCTTTCTTCGGGCTTGCAGATGACCACCATTTCCTGCTTTTCGAACTGGTGAATGCGGTAGATTCCGCGCTCCTCAATGCCGTGCGCACCCTTTTCCTTGCGGAAGCAGGGGGAGTAGCTGGTCATGGTCATGGGAAGCTGTGCCTCGGGGGTGAGGGTGCCGATGAATTTGCCGATCATAGAGTGCTCACTGGTACCGATGAGGAACAGGTCTCCCCCTTCGATCTTATACATCATCGCTTCCATTTCCTCAAAGCTCATAACACCCGTTACCACCTCGGAACGGATCATAAAGGGAGGAATGTAATAGGTAAAGCCCTTGTCGATCATAAAATCACGGGCGTAAGCGGTCACCGCGCTGTGGAGACGGGCAATATCACCCATCAGGTAATAGAAGCCTTCCCCTGCCACTCTGCCTGCGGCTTCCTTATCAATGCCGTTGAAGTAGGCCATAATGTCGGTGTGATAGGGGATCTCAAAATCAACCTTGGTCTTTTCACCGAAGCATTCCACTTCCACGTTCTCTTCGTCGTTCTTGCCAATGGGTACGGAGGGATCGATGATGTTGGGGATCTTCATCATCTTTTCCTTCAGCTCTGCGGAAAGGGCAGTTTCTTTCTCCTCCAAGGCCTTCAATTCCTCGGCCTGATCGGAAACCAGCTTTTTGATCTTTTCAGCCTCTTCCCGTTCGCCCTTTGCCATAAGCATACCGATCTGCTTGGAGATCTTGTTGCGGTTGGCGCGCAGCTCCTCCGCACGCTTCTGTGCGGCAAGCTTGCCGTCGTACAGGGCAATGACCTCGTCTACCAGAGGAAGCTTTTCCTCTTTGAATTTCTTTCTGATGTTCTCTTTCACCAGCTCGGGGTTCTCTTTGATAAACTTAATATCCAGCATTTCCTTTTCTTCCTTCTGTTGTAATTTATTGTAAAGTGATTTATAAATTCAAAAGAAAATCTTCACCGCAAAGGGTGCAAAGGACTTCCTCTAAATCTTTGGAATCGAAATATTCCAGGGTGATCTTCCCTCTTCCGGAGCCGTCATCCTTAATGGCCACCTTACGGCCAAGGCTTGCGGCGGCGCGGTTGGCCACCTCTTTCATCTGTGCCAAAAGCACCTCGTTTTTGGCCTTTTCACGGCTGACCTTCTGAATGGGAGCGCCTCCCTCTAAAATGTTCCGAACTGCTTCCTCCACCTGACGAACGGTCATTTCCCGATCTACGATGCAAAGGAGCATATCGTTGATGGCGCCTTCATCCTTCAAGGGCAAAAGAGCCCTTGCGTGACCTGCGGTAATGATCCCCTGCTTCAGCATACTCTGGGCGGAAACGGGGAGATTCAAAAGGCGCAGAGCGTTGGCAACGGCTGCGCGGCTCTTGCCCAGCTGACGGGCGGCTTCCTCCTGAGTCAGGTTGAAGGAGCGCATAAGAACGGCGTAGCCGTTGGCCTCGTCAATGGGGTTCAGATCCTCACGCTGAAGGTTTTCGATGAGCGCCGCTTCCTGAGCAGCCTTGGCATCCAGATCGCGCACGATCACGGGCACTTCCTTCAGCCCTGCCAGCTTGGATGCGCGATAGCGCCGTTCACCGGAGATGATCTGGTAGCCCGCGCCGAATTTGCGCACCAAAAGGGGTGAGATCACACCGTGAATGGCAATGGAATCTGCCAGCTCCTGCAGGGTATCGTCGTGAAAGATCTTGCGGTGCTGTTTTTCATCGGGATATACCTTTTCAATGGGAGCGGAAATGATGATCTCGCCCTCGCGCACAGCCTCTTCTTCGGGGGGCGGCGCGAACAGGGCGTCAAGCCCTTTTCCCAGCGCTTGCTTCTTTGCCATATTCAGCCTCTTTTCTTCATCAGCTCGCGGGCGATCTCAAGGTAAGCCAGCGCGCCTTTTGAGTTTTTATCATAGTATAGAACGGGCTTTCCGTGGCTGGGAGCCTCGGAAAGGCGCACATTGCGAGGTACGGTGGTGCGAAAGATCCGATCCGGGAAGTATTTTCGGATCTCGGCGGCAACTGCAAGGGAGAGATTCAGCCTGCCGTCGTACATCGTCAGGATCACCCCTGCCAGCTCCAGCTCGGGGTTATACATCTTTTTTACAAGCCCAATGGTATAAGTCAGCTGGCTTAAGCCCTCCAGCGCAAAGTATTCGCACTGCATAGGCACGATCACCCCTTTGGCGGCGCAAAGGCCGTTGAGGGTCAAAAGCCCAAGGCTTGGGGGGCAATCCATAATTACGTAATCGTAGCCACTTACCTGATCCAGCGCTTTTTTCAGAACGGATTCCCTGCCGTTTACTGCAGAAAGACCGATCTCCGCGCCCGCTAAATTCATGGTTGCGGGCACGCACCAAAGCCCCTGATAGGGCGTTTTTTGGGTTGCTTCGCTGATGCTGATTCCTTCCAGAAGCACATCATAGGTGGAATAGGGCGCCTTGTCCTTATCAATGCCCACGCCGCTGGTGCAGTTGCCCTGGGGGTCGAGGTCAATGAGAAGCACCTTTTTACCCAAATGCCCCAAGGATGCGGCAACGTTAATGGCAGAAGTGGTCTTACCCACGCCGCCCTTCTGGTTAGCAAATGCCAGAATTTTCATTTATATTTACGTTCCTTTTTATCTTTATATAGTTCTATCATTATACCCCGTAGGCACCGTTTTGTCAACGAAGAGGCTGAATTTTCTCATTGTTTCACGTGAAACAATATATATATGCGCTCTGTTTTACAAACAAATGTTTCACGTGAAACAATTCGCAATACAAAAGGTGCTCCGTACGCTTGGTACGAAGCACCCTACCGTTATGTTTTGGAGGTCTGCCCGTATTTGGGCACCCGAATGGAATAAGAAATATAGTTCTCTTCGTCAACTTTATCCGCTTCTATGGAAAAGCCTGCCTCCCGTATATGAAAAATGGCCTTGTCAACGGAGTTGACGAAAAGGCGCACGTCCTTTACCACCAGCTTCCGAACGGGCTTCGGTGCTTGTGAGACCTTACCCGAGACCAAAAATTCATCCGGGTGCGACAAAAGCGCTTCCACAAAGGCTTCCGATTGCCCAACGCTGTAGCCACGGTCGATTATGAATTTCAGGGCGAACAGCCGAGTATCGGAATCCTGGATCCGCAAAAGCGCCCGTGCATGCCGCTGGGTCAGGCCGTTTTCCGTTATGAGCAGGCGCTCCTGAGAATCCAGCTTGAGTAGACGGATCTTGTTGGCAACGGCGCTTTGACTTTGCCCCAAGCGATCGGCTAATTCCCCTTGGGTATAGTGAAACTGGCGGATCAGACGATCCATTGCGGCGGCCTCCTCGAAAAAATCAAGATCCGCCCGCTGTAGGTTTTCAATGAGGGTCATTTCCGCTCCCATACGGCCGTTCACGTCCAGAATGCGGCAAGGTACCTCCTCCATTTCCAGCATCTTGGCGGCGCGGAGTCTGCGCTCTCCCAAGAGCAGCTGGTAGCCGTCGCCCAGCTTTCGCACCGTTATGGGGCAAAGCATTCCGTAGCGGGCAATGCTTCCTGCAAGGCTTCTCAGCTCCTCCGTGGAAAAGCGGCGTCTTGCGGCATAGGGGTTTGGGTCAATGAGATCGGGCTTCAATAATTGTATTTTTTCCTGCTTCTTTTTGCATTTCCACATAAAATTCGCTCCTTTCCCCATCATTTTAGCCTTTTCAAAGGGCGAAGTTTGCCGAAGGGTGGTGGTGGATTCCGTCTACTTTTATCGAATTTTGTATTCATTTTACAATAAAACGAATTTTGTGGGAAGCGGAGAGGGGAAATGTCATTGACGAAAAGGGAATTTTGTGATATAATATATGCTACCTATCCCTATATGGGTTTTAAACAGATATTTTCGTTTTTTATGATGGATATAGATTAGGAGTTAAGATGACGTACCGATTTGGAAAATCCTATCCGGATTCTTTCCTGACTCTGCCGGAAAGCGTTCTGGATCACGTGGATAAAGCGGGTGAGGGGGAAGTGAAGCTCCTTCTGCACCTTGCAGGGCTCTTGCGCTTCGGCCCCATGGAGGAGGAAGAGTTGCTCATCGCCTTGGGGGAAGCCTTCGAGCAGGAGGAGATCCGCCTTGCCTTGGCCTTCTGGCGCGGCTGTGGGGTGATCTCCACCACCCAGAAAAAGCCCGCCCGCCAAAAGCTTTTGCCCAAAGCCCCCGCCGAGCCTGAAGAGCCTGCCGCGCCCGTAGCGGAAGAGCCTGCAGTCAAGCCCCGTGTGGATGCAGACGAGGCCCCCTTTTATTCTGCCAAGGATCTGGCGGATGCCGCCGAGGCCGTGCCCGATTTTAAAAATTTAGTTGCCTTTGCCGAGGGAAGGCTGGAAAAGGTGATGAATACCAGCGAATTGGCAAGGCTCTATTCCTTCCTTGATTATCTGAAAATGCCCCTTGACGTGGTGATGCTGGTCATTGAGGACTGCGTCTCCCGCGATAAAAAGAGCCTTCGGTATATTACCAAAATGCTCACCACCTTTCAGGATGAAGGGATCGATACCTACCAAAAGGCCGAGGCTTGGGTCTCTGCCCGTCAGGATCAAAACGTTTACGAGCGCATCGTAAGGCGGCTTTTCGGCCTTGGTGAACGAAAGCTTACCGCCGCAGAAGACCGGATCCTGCGGAGCTGGCGCCTGAATTTCGGCTACGGGGAGGAGATCCTCAACGCCGCCTATGAAAAGACCGTGGCCTCCGCCAAGAATCCCTCCATTAAATATATGGACAAAATTTTGGAGGGCTGGCACCGTGATGGGGTCAAGACCCCTGACGATATCGGCAAAAAGGTGCCCGGGGGCAAGGCAGAAAAGAGCTACGATGCCGACGATTTCTTTGAACAAGCCGTTTCCGTTGGAAGAAAGGATCTTTCGTGATGTATAGCCGTGAGAATTTTGATAAGGTAAAGGCCCGCTTTTCGGAAAAAGCCCGCCGCGCCGAAGAGGAAGCACGCGAGCGTGCCCGTCGCGCTGAGGAGAAGAACCCCGAGCTGCACCGCCTTGGCCTTTTGATCCGCGCCACCGCCGTGCGGGTCTTGGAGGAGAGTATGAAGGGCGGTGACGACCTTGCCGACCGTGTGAAGGCCATCGGCAGGGAGACCCTGCGCCGTCAGGAGGAATACGCCGCAGAGCTTCGGAAAATGGGGCTCCCCGCCGACTACACCAAGCCCCGTTTTGAATGTGCCCTTTGTGAGGATACGGGGATCGTAGAAGGAAAAATGTGCACCTGTATGAAGCGTGAGGTGGTTTTGGAGGGGTACCGTGCCTCCGGCATTGGCAAGCTCCTTGAAAAACAGCGCTTTGATAATTTTGATCTTTCCTATTATTCTCACGTGCTTCTGCCCGATAAGCCCTATAGCCCCCGTGACGTGATGACCTCCATTTTTCAGGAAATGCGTGACTGGGCGGAGAATTTCTCCCCCGAGACCTCGCCCTCCCTTTTGTTTATCGGCGGTACGGGCTTGGGCAAGACCCACCTTTCCACCGCCATTGCGGGGAAGGTGATCGAAAAGGGCTTTGACGTGGTATACGAATCGGCCCCTGCGGTGGCTTCTCTCTTTGAAAAGGATCGCTTCGGCAAGGACGAGGCCGTTTCCGAAAAGCTGCGCCGCATTTTCGAGGCCGAGCTTCTCATTTTGGACGATCTGGGTACCGAGCCTACCTCCCAGACTACCTCCTCCGCTTTCTATCAGCTGATCAACACCCGCGCTTCGGTGATGGGTCTGCCCACCATTATCAGCACCAACCTCACCCACCATCAGCTGGAAAAGCAATACGACACCGCCACCCTTTCCCGCCTTTTGGGTGACTTTAAGGTGAAGCTCTTTTTAGGCAGTGACGTTCGCCGCGCCAAGCTTTCGATGTGAGATTCCTTGGGAACTTTTTTCAAAAAGTTCCCAAACCCTCAAAAACTTGTTCCTTCTTTTTCAAAAGAAGGAACCAAGAAAACTTCGTAATTAATAAAACGTTTTCATCCATCATAGCTGTTGCCGTGATGGATGATTTATATTTCAGCGTGAAGTTTTCTTGCAAAACTTATTTTTTGTGGTATACTTGAGACAAAAGAGATCATACGTGGAGGACAACAAATGATAAACTGCAACGTTAAGGATTTCGGTGCGGTGGGGGACGGTAAGACCCTGAGCACCGTGGCTATTCAGGCCGCCATCGACCATTGCGCTGCCCACGGCGGCGGTCGCGTTATTTTAGAGGGAGGGCACTTTCTCTGCGGCAGGATCGATTTAAAATCGGGCGTGGATCTGCACCTTGAGCGGGATGCCGTTTTGCTGGGCTCCACGGATTATCAGGATTTTCCCGAGATCGAGACCGACGCCTGGAAAACCGATTACGCACCGCGCTTCAATCGCCGTTGTATGATCTACGCGGAAAACTGCGAGGATATTGCCATTACCGGTCGCGGCAAGATCGACTGTCAAGGGGAGGCCTACGTGGTTCCTATGACCCGGGAGGAAATGGCCGCCCGTCCTCATATGTCCTACCTTCATAAAAAAATGCCGCTTCCCGAGGATTTCGTTCCCATGGAGAAATCGATCAATTACGTGGGCTCCTACCCTCATAATCTGGATCCCCGCATTACCAGCCTTGCCCCTGCCAGAGTGGTGTTCTTCTTCGGATGCACCAACGTTTTGGTGGAGGACGTTTCCATGTTCAATCAGTTTGGGGGCTGGGGCTATTGGATCTGTGCCTGCACCTGCGTCCGCTTCGATCGGGTGCAAATCCGCTCGGCGGTGGATATCCCCAACAACGACGGTATCCATATCAACTGCTGTACGGACGTGAATATCTCCAACTGTAATATTACCAGCGGAGACGACTCCATCGTTATTCGCGCCCTTGGGAGTCTTTTACATCACCCCATGCCCTGCGAGAGGGTTACCGTTACCAATTGCAACCTGACCAGCCACACCTGCGGGGTGCGCATCGGCTATATTGACGATGGCGTGATGCGAAATATGACCTTTTCCAACCTGAATATCACCCATAGTTCTATGCCCCTTTGCATGCGTCTCCCCGGAAATACCTCGGATCTTCGTATGAGCGATCAGGGAGTAGAGGACAGCTTCATCGAGAACATCTCCTTTTCCAATATCATCATCGATCAGTGCTACAACTTTCCCGTGCGTGTAGAGATCGAGGAGCATTGCCGATGCAAGGCCATTCAAAACGTGTACTTCAGCGGTATCCACGCAAGCGGAGCCAAAATGCCGCGGATCAAGGGAAGGCCCGATTGCCACATCCGAAACGTGTATTTCAACGATTGCCACTTTACTCACGTGCCCTATTCCGAGATCCCCACCAAATACGCCGCCCGTATGGACGCTCTGCAAAAGCCTATGACCTGGCCGGACTTTTCCTGCGTGGACAATCTGGTTTTGAGCAATACCTTCTTCAATCTGCTGTGATCCCTCGGAGCGGTACTCGCCCCACGGGCACGCTCGCCGCGTAGGCGTTACTTCTTTTGAAAAAGAAGTAACCGAAGAAAACTTTATTCCGAATAATAACAAAAATAATAACATCCATCATAGCCGAAACTGTGATGGATGTTTTTTTCTATATTCCCCATTACGAAAGTTTTGAGGGTTTGGGAACTTTTTTCAAAAAGTTCCCAACGGGTCGCAGGGCAGAGCCCTGCACTCAATAATACTGCTTTTGGGTCTCCAGTACCTCGGCGAGGGGGGGTACGCTGGAAATGCCGCCGGGCTTGGCGGTGGAAAGACCTGCGCCTGTGCAGGCAAAGGAGGTAACGGCGTAAAGCTCATTTTCGTTCAGCTCTTCGGGGGCCTTGCCGATCTGCAGCAGCTTCCACACGGCACTGCCGCCGAAAATATCCCCTGCGCCGGTGGTATCAATGCGCTTCACGTGGGGAAGGCTGGGCACCTTGCCCTCAGCCTTGGCGTTCTTGAAAATACAGCCGTCGCCGCCGCAGGTAACGAATACCAGCTTCACACTGTAGTTCTGAAGAATGTGCGCGGCGCCCTCTTGGGGATCAAGACCGAAGAGAAATTCCACCTCGTCCTCACTGATCTTCACCACGTCTGCCTGAGAAAGACCCCAAAGCAGCTGCTTTTTCGCCTCTTCCAGATTTGCCCACAGGGGCTTGCGCAGGTTGGGATCGTAGGTGACAAGCTTCCCCTTTTCCTTTGCGTAGGCCACCGCCTTGTAGGTGGCGGTGCGGGCAGGCTCGTGGGTGAGAGAAAGGGTACCGAAGTGAAAGACCTTGGCGCTGTCGATGAGGGAAAGATCCAATTCCTCAAAGGAGATACAGGTATCGGCACCGGGCTTGCGTGCAAAGGAAAATTCACGGTCACCGTCAGGCGATAGGGTCACGAAGGCCAGGGTGGTGAATACGTCGTCGGCCTTAACGAGGCCTGCGGTCTCGATCCCGGCTTTTTGCAGGGTACCGGTAAGGAGCGTTCCGAAGGTATCGGCGCCCACCTTTCCCAAAAGGGCGGTCTTGGCACCGTAGCTTGCCAGCGCCGCAAGGAAATTGGCAGGAGCACCGCCGGGGTGCGCCGCCATGGTGGGGTATCCGTCTTCATCGGCTTTCGTGAAGGTGAAGTCAATTAAAAGCTCACCAAGTGCTACAACGTCGATCATAATTCGATCCTTTCAAAATACGGTAATGGTGTAATGGGTCTCGAAGAAGCCCCCCGCCTCTGCGATCACAAGGTCGCTTTTGGCGGTAAATTCCTCGTGGATATCCTGACGGCCGGGCAGGGAATGCCAAGGCTCCAAGCACACGTATTCCGCCGTGGTATTGGGCCAGTGCCAGATACCCAGATAGGGCATTTTGGGGTAGGAAAGGGCAACGCCTCTGCCGCTCCTTTCCGAAACAAGCCTGAGGGCGCGGGGTACGTTCTTCAGGATCACCGCATCCTTTTCAAAAAGGCTGTGGGAAAGGGGAAGAATGCAGTCGTCCTTCAAGGGGTAGGGCAAATCCTCCCCGCTGAGCAGAATGTTTTCCGTAAAGCCAACGCGGTCCGGCTTGGCAGGCACGGCAAATTCCACGCGGTAGTCCTCAAAGTCCTCGCCCTCCAAAAGGGGTACCCGAAAGCCGGGGTGCGCACCCAAGCCGAAGGGCATCCGTTCACTGCCGTGGTTTTCCACACGGTAGGTGGTGGTAAGGGTTTCGCCCTCTAAACGGAAGGTTACGAAGAAGGAAAAATCAAAGGGGAAGCTTGCCCGGGTGGTCTCGTTTGCACGGAGCACCAGAGTCAGCGCGTTCCCTTCGTGGGATACGAGGCTGAACTCCGAAGAGGAAGCAAAACCGTGCTTGGGCATTGGGAGCTCCTTACCCAAATAGCGGTAGCGCCCATCCATCAGCCTTCCGATAAAGGGGAAGAGAACGGGGCTGGTTTCAGGCCAGATGGCAGGGTCAGCCTGCCAAAGGTATTCGACTCCGTCACGGGAGACGAGACTGCGCATCTCCGCCCCGCGGGCGGCCACCTTCAGGGTCAGGCTTCCGTTTTGAATGACGTATTCCATTATTTTGCCTCGGGGTATTCGGTACAGAGCAGACGGTAGGGGGGCTCATCCTCCTCAATGGCGGGGAAGCGGCCGTTCAGCTCGGGGTTGAAGCGGTTGTCGTTGTGGTCGTCGTTGCACTGGCTCACCTCGCCCAAAAGCACGGGGCCCGTGCCCTCTTCCACCTCAAAATCGTGGTAGAGATACTGCTGAATGTGAATGCTCTCACCGGGGGTCAGGCGGATCTGGGTGCCTGCGGGTACGGTGTAGGTGCGCCCGTCGGTATGTACCGTAACGGGGGATTCCTTGTCCATGGATTCATCGGGGAAGGAATTGTAAACGCGGATCAGAACGTTGCCGCCGCCGCGGTTGATGATATCCTCCGTTTTGTACCAGTGGAAGTGGTTGGGGGAGTACTGACCCTCCTTCAGGTACAGAAGCTTTTCTGCGTATACCTTGGGGTATTTATCTGCCATTTGCAGGTTTCCGTTGCGAATGGTAATGAGGGAAAAGCCCATCTTGTCAAAATCGCCCATACCGTAATCGGTAATGTCCCAGCCCAGCTGGCACTCGCGGACCTCGTCGTACTCGTGGCCAAGGCTCTTCCACTCTTCGGGGGTGAAGTGGCAGAAGGGGGGGAGGTAGCAGCAGTGCTTTTGGCACATAGCCTCCAATTCCTTTAATGCGCGGTTGATCTCAGAACGTTTCATATTTCCTCCTTATCAAATACGTCTGCTTCTACAAGCAGAGCGCGCTTCTCATTTTTTCCATTTCCATTATAAAACAGTTGCCGCCCCTTGTAAATAGATGATTTCTCCAAAAAAATGGTTCGATTTTTTGATTTTGTGCTCATTCTTCGCATTTTGGCTCGTTGCAGGGCTGCCGCCCTACGTCCCGCTTGGAACCTTTTTGAAAAAAGGTTCCAAACCTCCAAAAACTTTTGCACAAAAGAATAAAACGCTTTCATCCATTACAGTTTTTTGCCGTGATGGATGAATTTCTTTTGTACTGCATTCGGTTCGCTAAGGCGGCCACAGTATTGGGTTATTCTAAAACCAATCAAACGATAA
>JAFWZW010000012.1 GCA_017517325.1 Clostridia bacterium
GAATTTCTTTTGTACTGCATTCGGTTCGCTAAGGCGGCCACAGTATTGGGTTATTCTAAAACCAATCAAACGATAAAAATGCTCCGTACTTTTGGTACAGAGCATTTTCTTTATGCAAACCTCAAAGCTATGATGGATGAACGTATTTTAATTTTTCAGTGCAAAGTTTTCTTGGTTCCTTCTTTTTCAAAAGAAGGAACGCCTGCCCGGCAAGGGCGTAGGGCGGCGGCCCTGCAAAAACCCCGCCGCTCTACGTAAAGGTTTCCCGAAGCTTTTGGAGGATGCGTTTTTCCTCGCGGGAGACCTTCACTTGGGAAAGCCCCATCATACGTGCGGTCTGCTCCTGGGTCAGGGCCTTGAAATAGCGCAGGGAAATAAGACGGCGCTCCTCATAGGGGAGGGCGGCAACCGCCTGACGCAGGGCAATGCCCAAGACCGCTTCTTCCATTGGATCCTCCCCCAAGAGATCTTCGGGGGAAAGGCCTGTTTCTTCATCCCGTGCGGAAAGGGAAAGGGCGGGACGGGCGGAATCCAGTGCTAAAACTACCTTTTCTTCCGTTAATTCAAGGGCGGCGGCGATCTCATTCACGGTGGGATCGTTCCCCGTTTTCCCCCTGTATTCCTCGGTAAAGCGAAAGATCCGCGCCGCATTGGCACGGGTCTCCCGGCCGATCTTGATCCACCCGTCGGAGCGGAGGTAGCGGCGGATCTCGCCCATAATGTGGGGCACGGCGTAGGTGGTGAAGCGACATTCCCTTTCAGGGTCGAAGCCGCGAATGGCCTTGATCATTCCCACGGTGCCGATCTGGATCAGATCCTCCAGCTCTACCCCCCGCCCCACGAAGCGAAGGGCAATGCTCTTGACCAGCCCTAAATTGGTGGAGACCACCGCTTCCATTGCGGCAGGGTCACCCTTGCCTGCAGAGCAAAGGGCCTCAGGGTCGTTGACGTAAGGGCTCGTCACGGCAGCTTTTTACGCATGGTCACCACCGTTCTGCCGGGGCGGGAACGGATGCGGAGGGAATCGGAAAAGGCCTGCATAATGGGAAGCCCCATCCCGCTGCGCTCTCCTTCCCGATCGGTGGTGAAAAAGGGCTCCATGGCATCCTCCACGTTGTCAATGCCCCTGCCAAGATCCGTCACGGTGATCATAAGGGTGCGATCGGAATAGAATTTCAGCTCTAAAAAGACAAAGCACTTCTTCCCCTCCCGCCCGCGGTACCCGTGAACGATGGCGTTGGTCACCGCCTCGCTCACCATAGTCTTTACGTCTGCCAAAATGGCGGGGGTCACCTGCAAATGCATCAGAAAGCCCGCAGTCAAAAGCCTTGCAAAGCCCTCGTTTTCCCCTAAAGCGGGAAAGCGCACACGGGCGCAATTTACCATCTCTTTCATTTTTTTCTCCTTATAGATATTCGATATTCAGGGTCTTTTCCACACCCGCCAGGCGCAGGATCCTTACGATCTGCTCTGTGGGATTCAGTACGGTCAGGCGGCAGTTCAGCTCACGGGCTTTCCGAAGCCTGCCCAAGATCAGCCCAAGGCCGGAGGAATCCATAAAATCCGTTCCGGAAAGATCCAGTATCAGCTCCCGCGGGCGGGTTTTCAACAGCTCCTGATCGATCTCCTCCCGAATATTCGGGGCACTGTGGTGATCTACGTCACCGGTGATCCGCACCATGAGCGTTCCTTCTTTTTCTGCGGTCAAAAGTTTCATAGTTACGTCCTTTCTTTTGGTTTCAATGCCATCGTAGCAAAAAAATGCGGCGGAAAAGGTCGGAATGGGTCGCGAAAGAAAAATTTTCCGCCGTTGACTTTTGACCCCGTCACCGTTATAATGGAGAAAAAACCAAGGAGCACCCAATGAAACTCATTTCCTGGAACGTAAACGGCCTGAGAGCCTGTATGGGCAAGGGCTTTATGGATTTTTTCAAGGCCGCTGATGCGGATCTCTTCGCCGTGCAGGAGACCAAAATGCAAGAGGGTCAGGCAGAGATCCTTACCACCGGCTATTACCAGTACTGGAGCAGTGCCCAAAAGAAGGGCTATTCGGGCACTCTGATCTTTTCTAAGGCAGAGCCCCTTTCCGTTTTCTACGGGATCGACGGTAAATACAGTGACGAGGGGCGGCTGATTACCCTGGAGTTTGATTCATTTTATTTCGTTAATTCCTACACCCCCAACGCGCAGGACGGTCTGCGCCGCATCGACTACCGACTGGAATTTGAGGAGGACCTGCGCCTCTACCTTTCGGGTCTGGCTGAAAAGAAAAGCGTGATCCTCTGCGGGGATCTGAACGTTGCCCACAACGAGATCGATCTTGCAAACCCCAAGACCAACGTTGGAAACCCCGGCTTTTCCCCTCAGGAACGGGGCGCCTTTTCTCGCCTGCTGGAATCCGGCTTTACCGATTCCTTCCGATACCTTTACCCCGACACGAAAAACGCTTATTCCTGGTGGAGCTACCGTATGCGTGCGCGGGAGCGGAACGTGGGCTGGCGCATTGATTATTTCGTAACCAGCCGTGACCTTGAGCCTCACATTGCCGAGCACCGCATTTTATCCGATATTTACGGAAGCGATCACTGCCCCGTGGAGCTGACCATTCGGCTTTAAGCAGCGCCCTCGCCGTCCTCGCCGGACGGGCCTCCTTTCTTTGAAAAGAAAGGAGCAAAGAAACTTTGCACTAAAATAATAAAAATATTTTCATCCATCACAGTTTTTCATTTTGCATAAAGAAAATGCTCTGTACCTTGTTCGTACAGAGCATTCTTTTTTATTTTTTACGCGAAAGTTTTGAGGGTTTGGGAACTTTTGAAAAAGTTCCCAAACGGGGTGCGGGGCGGTAGCCCTGCAAACCAATCAGATCACGTTCTCAAGCTTTGCCGCTACGAGGGAATCCGCCTTGCGGCGCAGGGCCTTCAGATCGGCACCTGCCAGAATATCCTCGTAGGTTGAAAGGATCAGGTTAAAGAGCGCGCTGTTCTCTTCCAGAGCGCAGTGCTCCGTGAGGACCTTGCGGGCGTCTTGTGCACATTGGGTCATATTTTCCGTTTCATTCAGGTAGCGGCGCAGACCTGCGGCGGCACCAATGGCAATGTAAGCGGGGAACACACCCACCTCCAGCGCCAGAGAGGAGGAGCCGATGAGACGGTCTGCGGGGCTGAGTTTGCGGGCAGGATCACCGCCCACGCGATTGCACGTATCCTTCAGAGCGGCGTTGGTAAAGCGATTGAGAAGATCGGTAACGTGGGTGAGGATCTCATCCAGAGAAACGCCGTACTTCTTGGAAAGAGCGCGGGCACTCTCCTCCATCGCACCGCGAACGATGAGGTAGACCTCATCCACGTCGATGGACTCATAGATGTACTCAAGCCCTAAAATATCGCCCAGGTACGCACAGGTAGCGTGACCCATATTGTGCACGTAAAGCTTTCTCTTCAGGTAGAAATCGAAGGGAGAGAAGGGCACCATACCGCGAATGTTGGGAATTTCGCCCTTGAATGCATCCCGATCCACGGGGAGGAAGCCGTAGCTTTCCACGCAAACGCGCATGGGATCGCCATCCTTCATTTCATCGGTCTGCACGGGCACCATTCTGCCGATGGAAGCCTCCACGAGGCCGATGTTCTCGTCAAACCAGGCACATTCCTCTTCATTGAGATGCTCCTTGATCATTTTTTCAATGACCTTGTTGGCATCCATCAGGTTTTCGCAGATGATGATGTTAAAGGCACCAAGCCCCAGCTCCTTGCGCTTTTTCAAGCCCAAAACGATATTGGGAATGATGAACTTCAAAACGTTCACACCCACGGCCGTTGCCATAATATCCGCCTCGGCAATGGCCTCTGCCACCGCTTCGGGGTTCTTTCCGTCTACCGCGGAAACGTTTTCCACCTGAATATCGGTGTGCCCTTCGCTTGCAATGATGCGAATGGGATAAGCGTGATCCCGATTCAAACGCTCGATCACGGTGTCCACCACGTCAACGAAGGCAACCTCATATCCGGAGGCGGAGAAGAGATAACCGATAAAGCCGCGGCCGATATTGCCGCCGCCGTACATTACTGCTTTCATAGTAAGCCCTTCTTTAATCTAATTTTTTTGCGTGAGCCAAAAGGAATTTCTCTGCCTCACCGCTCCAAAGCCCGTTGTTCTTTTCCACCAGCTGATGGAGGGTCTTGAACATAGGATCGGTCTTGCCAAGCTCGGCAAAATCCTCAATGGCAACAAGAGGCATACTGATCTGGTTGTAGATCAGCTTCTTACCGCCGCGGATCTTGGGCAGATTCAGGGTGGTCTCCACCACGGCGTCAAGGCCGCCTACGTGGGTAACCATTGCCGCGGGATTGATCTTGCCGCTGTTCATCATTTCAATGGCCTCGCGCATATCCTGGGTGTTACCGCCGGAGGTACCCACGATGTGGGTGTAGGAATAGTGCACGTTGAAGAAATTGAGTTCCGCCTTGAACTGATTGTCGGTGGGGCCTGCAAAGAAGTTGAGGCAGCCGTCAAAGCCTAAGATCCCGTCTGCCTGCTCCACTACCTGCTTTACGGGTGCGAAGCAAATGACGTCGTCGTAGCCCTTACCACCGGTGATCTCACGGAGAGCCGCTACGGCATCGGGGGTCTTGGCGGTGTTTACGTAGTGCAGCTCCACGCCCATTTCCTTTGCGTGCTCCACGGTGTAAATGCTCTGGGCACGGGCAAGGCGGGCATCGTCAATATCCGTCACCACCAGAAGCCCGGGGCGGCGGTCGCAATGGAGCGCGTAGTCAATGGCACCCAAGCCCATAGGGCCAACGGAGGCCAGAAGCGCCATATTACCGCCCTCTACGATCCCCATATCGTGAACGTAGGAGCCTGCCTTGGTGTGATACATGGCGTGGAAGGTGCCGATGATACAGCTCATAGGCTCGGCAAGGGAGCCGTAGAAGTACACGTCGGAGTGGTAGGGCAGAAGGCAATCCATCACCAGCGTCTCCATGGGGATATTGCCGTGCTGGGCGTCACCGCCGCAGAAGGAATAGGAATAGCCCAGCGCCTGCTGGGTGCCCTTGTAGAAGTGGGCGGGCTGAACGGCAACGCCGTCGCCAACCTTAAATTTATCCTTCCAGTTTTCGCCAACCTCCGTCACGCGGCCGCAAAATTCGTGGCCGATGACGATGGGGTTTTCCGCAACGTTGTCAGGCACTCTCTTATGATCGGGTCCTTCAACGGCGGCCTTGTAGCTGGACATACAGATGGAATCGGAAACGATCTCCACCTGTACGTTATCGGGGCCTACGGGAGGAAGTTCCACTTCCTCCAGACGCAGATCCATTTTTCCGTACAGTCTGACTGCTTTGGTTTTCATTTTCTTTTTCTCCTTTGATTCAAAGGCTTTCTCTGCCGTACTGCTCGTTCAGCTTCAGAAGCTCCTCCTTGGGGCGCATACCGTCAACGGAGTTTTCCGAAAAGAGATTGGCAGAGGCGGCGGCAATGGCAAATTCAAGGATCTGTTCATCCTCGAAGCCGTTGTAGATCCCGTAAAGGGAGCCTGCGCAGAAGGCGTCACCTGCGCCCACGCTCCCACGGATTTCACTGCGGGGAATATCAAGACTGGTCAGATAGGTGAACTTTCCGGATTTATCCAGACAGAAGCCCGCCTTCTTGCAGTGCACGATGACCTTTTCCTTCACCCCTGCTTCCATCGTCAGGCGCATTGCCTTTTCCATGGCCGCAAGGTCCACCTTTTTATCGGCGGTGTAAGGCTCGATGCCCCAGATTCCGCAACACTCGATCTCGTTGAAGATAATGTAATCACAGTACTTTAGCGCGGGCGCGATGATCTTCTTATAATCCACACCGGAGGAGGAGGTCACGTCCACACTGGTCTTGATCCCCTTTGCCTGCACGTCGTGGAGGAAGCGGGCCATACCCGTGCCGTATTCGGGATCTTCCGCATCGAAGCGATCCAGAAGCAGAATATAGCCTGCGTGAAGCAGATCGCAATCAATGGGCTGAAGGTCGATCTCCGAGGGCTCAAAGTTCTTGTTGGTGCCCTTGCAATGGAAGAAGGTGCGCTCACCGGTGCTGGTGAGGTTCATAACGTCGGTAAAGGCGGTAGGCTCGGTATCGGAGAAGAGTACTCCGCGGGTGTCGATACCCTTAGCCTGCATTCTCTCTACCACGTATTCGCCGTATTTATCCTTTCCCACCTTGCCGATGGCGGAAATGGGAATGGAGGGATCAATGGTGGCAAGGTCAATGGCGGTGTTGGGAACGCATCCGCCCACCGCCTGACTGACGGAGGTAATGTTTGCGAGCATACCCATTTCGGGGTAAAAGTCAATTTGCTTTACCACGTCCACCAGAACGGTGCCGGCAAAGGTGATCCCTTTTTTCATAGCAGCCATGGGATCAGTTGCACTCCGCGTTCAGGGGGCCGGCCAGCTCTTTCAGATAGAAGAGTCTGCCGGGGAGGGTGGGGATGAAGGTGGAGGTGATCCAGGGGGTAGGTCCGTAGTGCAGAGTGGTCAAAAAGCTCATACCCTGCCAGCCCATGCCGCGACCCAAAGCACCGTCGGCACCGCCGATGGCGTAATCAGCCTGCAGGAACAGACCGGGTCCAATGGTGTTAGCGGTGCAGGGCACCAGCGTGGTACGGGATTTGAAGCTGGTCAGCGCGTTCTGCTCGATGGTCAGGGGGTGAAGCTTTGCGCCGATGCGGTAGGGAGCGGCCTTCCATTCCTCAACGGAAGCGTAGTCAGCGGCAAAGTGGGGCTCCCAGAAGGCGATGTGGCACATTCTGCCGATGCCGTAAACCAGAACCAGCTTTGCACCCTCTGCCTTCAGAGCGGCGATCTTGCCGGGGTAAGTGGGCAGGTTTTCCTTGGTGGCAAAGTTTCTCTGGCTTTCGGGAACGGTCTCGTTGAGCTTATTGAAGAAGGCTTCCTTCATGGAGTACTCGAAGGAGGCGGGGTTGGTGCTGTCAAGGGTGTTGCCCTCGGCATCTGCCCACTCGTCCATATTGAAGGTGGTAACGTGGTCGCAGTTGATCTTCCACTCGTTCAGGAAGTATGCGGCCCAGCGGTACATACCCATAGGACCTACGGGGAGAATGATGGCAAGCTTTCTGCCCTCTTCGCGGGAGAGCTTGATCTGCTGGGCGATCTCGTGACCCATCAGGGTATCGAAATCACCGAGAGAGGTGCATTCGATGGGGTTGAACTTTTCGTTCCAGAAATCCTCGCGCTTTACGCCCATTTCGCAGCAGGCGTCGATCTTTGCCATATCCCAGCCTTGGGGGTAGAAGTTTTCCAGAAGGGAACCTTTAACTGTGCTCATAAAATCCATAATCGTTTTCTCCTTTAAATTTAGTTTTAATAGTTAGGGAAGCAGGCGCTTGGTGGTGCCTTTCAGGTATACCTGACACTGACGGAAGCCTTCGGCGTAGTCGGCGCCGCACTGGTAACCGCGGAAGCGGGAGCAGGTGCGCACCATATCGGCAAAGTCGATGCCGTCGTGCTCTCTCATCCACACCAGCTGGCTGGCGTGGCATTCCAGCATATCGATCTTCAGATCGATCTCCTCGCTGATATCCACAAATTCGGTGGGGTTGAAGTTGACCCCTGCCAGAGTATCCATATAGTAAATGGGAACCAGCTTTGCAGGTGCGCCGTTCATAGCGCTGTAGCGATGGGGATAATCCGTATGGTTGGGAAGGGTGGCGGCAAAGCTTGCGTCAAACACAAGGCGGGAGACCGCGGTGTGGTCGGGCATATAGTCGTCGGGGTTGTGGGTGATGATAAAATCGGGGTTGGCGTAGCGGATCACGTCAATGATCTTATCTCTTGCCTCTTTATTGTTGTCGTAGATATCAAGGTCGTTGAAGCCCGCAGAGATCACCTCGATCCCGGCAAGCTTGCCTGCCTTTCTTGCCTCCTCGGCACGAATGAGGGTCAGTTCATCCGGGGGGATCACCACGTGGCCTAAGTTGCCCGTGGATACGTGGCAAACGATGACTCTGTCACCGCGCTTCACACACTTTGCAAGGGTGCCTGCGCAGGCGATCTCTACGTCATCCGGATGACAGCCGATTGCGAGTACGTTCATAAAACACGCTCCTTTGCTTTTTTATCAAAAGGGTTTTCGGCAAAAAATCCTTTTTACCAAATCCATTATATAGCAAGAAGAGGGGAATTGGTATTGACAAAGTGACAAAAAGTTTATAAAATAGGCTCATAATAAACGAAAAAACTTGTTTGAACTTTTTTTGGAGAGACGTTATGAAAGAGCACAAGGGCATTACCCTCACTAGCGAAATTGAGGTACAGCGCCTGATCAGCGTGTTTTATTATGATCTGCCTGAAAACTTTGACTACGCAGGGGAAAAGCACGCGGGGTGGGAGTTCGTATACGTAGAAAACGGAAAGGCCTGCGCAGGGGTAGAGGGAGCCACCTACATACTGAAAAAAGGGGAAATGGTTTGCCACAAGCCCCACGAGTTCCACAGCATCAAGCCCTACGACGGCAAGGCCAGCATCGTGATCATTTGCTTCGAATCCGACAGTGCCTATATGGATTACTTCAACAACAAGATCCTTTCCATCAACCAGATGCAAAAGCACTATTTAAACGACATCGTGGAGGTGGGAAAAAAGGTCTTTTCCCCGAAAGATCCTATGGATATCGTGCGTGACGGCGCCATGGACCGTGCGCCGGATGCCACCACCCTGCAGGAGCAGTTCGTGAAAAACGCCATTGAGCTTTTGGTGCTCTCCCTGATGAATTCCGAGGTAACGGAAAAGCAGAACCGCGTCAGTATGTACGAGCATTTTTCCCAGCGGCAGGCGCTGACGAAGAACATCATCGAATATCTCAACGCGCACATTGACGAGGAAGTGAATTTAGCGGAGATCTCCGCCCGCTTTTCTTATTCCCTTTCCAGTATCAAGCGTGTCTTCAAGGAAGTAACGGGCTACAGCATCATTGCGTATCTGATCAATCTGCGTTTGCAAAAGGCAAAGAAGCTCCTTCAGGAAACGGGAATGCCCGTGGAGGAGATCGCCGAAAATCTGGGCTATTCCAATATTTATTATTTTTCCACCGCCTTTAAAAAACGCTGGGGAGTCAGCCCCAGCCGCTACCGCTCGGAACACCAAAAAGAGAAAAAGGAGAATGAAAAATGAAAAAAATCCCCTTTAAGCGCTTCGGCGTGATGCTGGATATGAGCCGCAATGCCGTAATGAAGCCCGACGTGGTAAAAGCCTTTGCCGATGAAATTGCCTCCATGGGCTACAACACCCTGCTTCTCTACACCGAGGATACCTACGAGATCAAGGAAGATCCCTACTTCGGCGCCCGCCGCGGACGCTACACCAAGGAGGATATTCGCTCCATCGTAGCCCACTGCGACGCTTTGGGGATGGAGGTGATCCCCTGCATTCAGACGCTGGCGCACATGAAAACCTACCTTGACTGGCGAAAGAACAAAAAGCTTGTGGATACGGGGGATATTTTCCTGACGGACAGCGAAGAGGTCTACGCTCTGATCCGAAAAATGATCCGCTCGCTCCGCGCCGCTTACACCACAAAAAGCATCCACGTGGGGATGGACGAGGCGCACCTTTTGGGTCTTGGAAAGCATCTGGATCTTCACGGCTACGAAAGCCGCTTCGATATTTTGAGAAGACATTTGGAAAAGGTATGCCAGATCGCAAAAGAAGAAGGCTTTGAGCCCAATATCTGGAGCGATATGTTCTTCCGCCTTGGAAACGGGGGCGTATATTCCCTGAAAAAGCCTCACCTTGAGCCTTCCGAATTCGGCAAGCTTCCCGAAGGGCTGAATCTCACCTACTGGAATTACTACTCCACCGAGCGCTCCCTCTACCGTGCCATGCTCCGTGCGCACAAAAAATTCCAAAGACCCATCTGGTTCGCAGGTGGTGCCTGGAGCTGGAAGGGCTGGGCGCCCGATAACCGCTACACCGTTATGAGTATGTTCCCCGGTCTTTCCGTCGCGATGGAAGAGGGGATCGAAAACGCCTTTATCACCACTTGGGGAGATAACGGCGGCGAATGCTCCCGCTTTGCCCTTTTGCCCTCTTTGTTTGCCTGCGCCCGTTTCGTACAGGGCGAAAAAAGCATGCGGGTGATCAAGGAAGAATTTAAAGAAAAATACGGTATTTCCTACGGGGATTACGAAAGTCTCGACCTGCGGCTGGATCCCAAGAGGAAGCTTGCGGTCAATCCCGAAAAATATCTGCTTTACAACGATCCCTTCATCGGCAAGCTTGACAGCACCGTAACGGGGAAGGAGGCCGCTTTCTACCGCCGCGCCGCCGCAAAGTTTGCCCGTCTTGCCAAAAAAGGCGTTTACCCCAAGGTCTTTGCCAACCACGCCGCCCTCTCCCGCACCCTTTCCTATAAGGCGGAGCTGGGCGTTCGCACCCGCGCCCTCTATCAGGCAGGGGATAAGGAAGGAATGAAGGCCCTTCTGAAGGATTACACCCTGGCACGGCAGAACCTGAAGCGCTTTATTCAGACCGAAACGGAGCTTTGGCATTGGGAAAACCGTCCTCAGGGCTTCGAAATTCAGGAGGCACGCTTGGGCGGTCTGCTCCTTCGCCTTTCCTCCTGTCAAAAGCGCCTTGAAAGCTGGATCGAAACGGGGGAAGCCATTCCCGAGCTGGAAGAGCCCGCTCTTGCCTTTATGGGGAACGACCCCGATGCAAAGGTGGAGCACCTGCGCATCGCTCGCTACCACGAAATGATCACCGCTTCCTCCATTAAATAACGAAGCCCCGCACCTTCGCAGGGCTGCCGCCCCGCACCCTGCTTGGAACCTTTTTTCAAAAAGGTTCCAAACCTCCAAAAACTTTCATAATGGGGAATAAAAAAAAGAATGCTCTGTACGAACAAGGTACAGAGCATTTTCTTTATACAAAACTGTGATGGATGAATATCGTTTTATTTTTCCGGCATAAAGTTTTCTTCGGTTCCTTCTTTTTCAAAAGAAGGAACGCCTGCGCGGCGAGGGTGCCCCAGCGGCGAGGGTGCCTTTACTTCAGGCCCAGCTCCTCAGCGGTGGCAAGGGTCATATTGTGAGCGGTAACCACCTTGATAAATTCCTCTTCGTCGGAGATGCGGAATACCATATAGGCCTTGCCGTTCTGGTGGGTAAAGAGGGAATACATATACTGGATATCCACACCGCCGTCGGCCAGAATGCCCAAAACCTCGGAAAGACCCGCGGGCTCATCGGGCACGGCAATAACGGTAACGGGGTTGAGAGAAAGCACGAAGCCGTGCTCCTTCAGAGCGGCGCTTGCCTTTTCGGCATCGTTGGCAATGAGGCGAAGCACACCGTAATCCGCCGTCTCTGCAATGGAGAGAGCGCGGAGATTCACCCCGGATTTAGCCAAAAGCTGGGTAATTTCGGAAAGGGAGCCCTTGCGGTTCTCCATAAAAACGGAAATCTGTTGAATCGTAGCCATACTGTACCTCCTTAAATCTTGCGCTTGTCAATGACGCGCACGGCCTTGCCTTCACTTCTGGCAATGGTCTTGGGTGCAACCAGCTTCACCTTGGCGTAGATGCCCAGCATAGAGTGAAGCGCGGCCACAAGGCTCTTTTCCATTTCGCTGATCTTGGAAAGGGAGTCGGAGAAAATTTCGGGGGTCATTTCTACCTGCACCTCAAAGGTATCGGCGTTGTTCACGCGATCCACGATGATCTGATAGTTAGCGGGGTAGCCCTGCTCCATCAGCACCTGCTCGATCTGGCTGGGGAATACGTTGACGCCCTTGATAATGAGCATATCGTCGCTTCTGCCCATAGGCTTGGACATTTTCACGTGGGTTCTGCCGCAGGGGCAGGGCTCACGGGTCAAAACGCAGATATCCTTGGTACGGTAACGCAGAAGGGGGAAGGCCTCCTTGGTGATACAGGTGAATACCAATTCACCCTTGGAGCCCTCGGGGAGCACCTCGCCCGTATCGGGATCAATGATCTCGGCAATGAAGTGGTCCTCGTTGATGTGCATGCCGCCCTGAGCCTCGCACTCAAAGGCAACGCCGGGGCCGGAAATTTCCGTAAGACCGTAAATATCGTAGGCCTTGATGCCAAGGCTCTTTTCAATATCGCGGCGCATTTCCTCGCTCCAGGCCTCGGCACCGAAGATGCCCGCCTTCAATTTGATCTGATCGCGGATCCCTCTTTCGCGAATGGATTCCGCCAGATATGCGGCGTAGGAGGGGGTGCAGCAGATAATGGTTGCCTCCAGATCCACCATAAACTGAAGCTGGCGATCCGTATTACCCGAGGACATCGGCAGGGTCAGACAGCCAACCTTGTGGGAGCCGCCGTTGAGGCCGGGGCCGCCGGTAAAGAGGCCGTAGCCGTAGCAGACCTGACAAACGTCATCCTCGTTGCCGCCCACTGCTACGATGGCACGGGCACAGCAGTCCTCCCAAAGGTCGATATCCTTCTGGGTATAGAAAGCAACCACGCGCTTACCGGTGGTACCGGAGGTAGACTGAATGCGAACGCAATCCTTCAGGGGCTTGCCCATCAGACCGTAGGGGTAGGCCTCACGCAGATCGTCCTTGGTGAGGAAGGGGAGCTTGTGCAGATCTGCCACACCGGTGATATCGGCGGGGGTCAGGCCCTTTTCTTCCATCTTTTTGCGGTAGTAGGGAACGTTATCCCATACGTTCTGCACCTGCTTGACCAGGCGCTCGTTCTGCCAGTCAAGGATCTGCTGGCGGGACGCTGTTTCAATTTCGGGTTGATAGTAGCGCTTCATTTTTCTCTCCTAATTTTTTTAAGCTTGTCTTCCAAGCATAAATGCTTTCTTGTTCAGTTCCAGGAACTTTGGAGGTACGCTTGCCTCCAAGGCACCCAGCCATTCTTCATCCGTGAAGTCAAAAAACTTAGAGAGTCTGCCCATAAGGGCGATATTCACAGCCTTGGCACTGCCAGCCTCCTCCGCAAGGGAGAGGGCGTCAAAGGCCTCAAGCTTCATACCCGCCGCACGGATCTTTTCTTCCAGACCCTGGGGGTATTCCGCCGCACCGATGATCACGGGCATTGGGTTGATCTTCTGGGTATTCACCACGATGGTGCCGCCTTTTTTCAAATATTCCGTCCAGCGGGCCGCTTCTAAAAGCTCGAAGGATACGATAAAATCAGCCTCGCCCTTGTCGATCACGGGGGAATAGACCTTATCCCCGAAGCGCACGTAGGTGACCACACTGCCACCGCGCTGGCTCATACCGTGAACCTCTGATACCTTAACGTCGTATCCGCGGGTCAGAAGGAGCTTACCCAAAAGCTTGGATGCCAGAAGGCTTCCCTGTCCGCCCACGCCGACGATCATAATATTCTTGGTTTCCATCATTTCGCCTCCCAAATTAAAGTGCGCCGAATTTGCAAAGCTGGGTGCAAACGCCGCAGCCGGTGCAAAGGGTGTTATCAATGACGGCCTTTCCGTCCTTCATACTGATGGCGGGGCAGCCCACCTTCATACAGGCCTTGCAGGAGCGGCACTTCTCTGCGTTTACGGAAATGGGCCCGTTGTGCTTCACGTATTTCAGCAGGGCGCAGGGTCTTCTGGAAATAATCACGGAGGGCTCTGCGGCAGCCAGCTCTTCCTTAATGGCGCTTTCCGTTTGGGCAAGGTTATAGGGATCCACCACCCGCACTCTGCGGATGCCGAGAGCACGGCAAAGGGCTTCCAGATCCACCGCGGCGGCGGGCTCACCCTTTAAGTTCATACCCGTGGTGGGGTTTTGCTGGTGACCGGTCATACCGGTAATGGAGTTATCCAAAATAATCACGGTGGCGTTTGAATTGTTATAGGCCACGTTTACAAGCCCCGTCATACCCGAGTGCATAAAGGTGGAATCACCGATGACGCCAACGGTCTTCCCGTCGACACTGCCCTCCAGCGCTTTTACAAAGCCGTGGAGGCCGGAAACGGAGGCACCCATACAAATGGTGCTGTCCAGCGCGTTGAGGGGGGGCACGGCGCCCAAGGTATAACAGCCGATGTCACCGAGGGTCGTGATCTTATTTTTGGCAAGCACGTAAAAGAGACCTCTGTGGGGACAGCCTGCGCACATAACGGGGGGTCTTTGGGGGAGGGCCTCCTCCAGAGCGACGCCCTGAGGAACGGGCGCACCCAATTTTTCCGCTACCAGATTCTGGCTAAATTCACCGATGGGAGAAAAGAGGCTCTTTCCCTCCACCTCAAGGCCGAGATTACGGCAATATTCCTCCACGAAGGGATCCAGCTCCTCCACCACCACAAGGCGGGAAACGCTCTCTGCAAAGGCGCGGATCTTCTTTTCGGGCAGGGGCCAGATCATACCCAGCTTTAAAACGGGAAAACGGTCTCCAAGCACTTCCTTCACGTACTGATAAGAGGTGGAGGAGGTGATGATACCCATACTGTGATCGCTTCCCTCTTCCACGCGGTTCACGTCACTTTCGTCACCAAAGGCGGAAAGGCGGGCGGTGCGCTCCTCCACCACGGGGTGGCGGCGCTTTGCGTTGCCGGGCATCATAATATACTTCTGGGGGTTCTTTTCGTAGGGCTTCTGTACCTCCACCCTCTCCCCTTCCTCCACAACGCTTTGGGAGTGGGCCACGCGGGTGCACATTTTCAGGAGCACGGGGGTATCAAATTTCTCGGAGATCTCATAAGCAAGCTTGGTAAAGCGGGTGGCTTCTTCGCTGTCTGCCGGCTCCAGCATAGGGATCTTGGAGGCGCGGGCATAGTGGCGGGAATCCTGCTCGTTTTGGGAGGAATGCATACCGGGGTCGTCTGCAACGCCGATGACAAAACCCGCGTTCACGCCGGTATAGGCAACGGTAAAGAGGGGGTCGGCGGCAACGTTCAGACCCACGTGCTTCATAGCGCAAAAGCTGCGCTTGCCTGCAAGGCTGGCACCAAAGGCGGCTTCCATTGCCACCTTTTCATTGGGGGCCCATTCGGCGTAGACCTCGGGGTATTTTGCCACGTATTCCGTCATTTCGGTACTGGGGGTTCCGGGGTAGCTGGATACAAAGCTGCAGCCTGCCTCGTAAAGCCCACGGGCAACGGCTTCGTTGCCAAGCATCAATTTCTTCATGGATATACTCCTTCGTTTTTAGGTTTGATTTCGGGTCTTAACCGTTGATCTGCGCTTCTACCAGACTGCCGCGGCAGTACTTTTCACGCAGAGCGGGCTTTTCGATCTTGCCCGTGGGGTTGCGGGGCACCTTGTCGAAAAAGACCTTGCGGGGGCGCTTGTAGCGGGGAAGACCCGTGCAGTAGGCGTCGATCTCCTCCTGGGTGCAGGTGACCCCCTCCTTCAGCTGGATAATGGCGGCGCAGATCTCGCCAAGGCGCGCATCGGGCAGGCCGATCACCGCCACGTCCTTGATCTTTTCGTTGGCGCGGAGGAAATCCTCGATCTGAACGGGGTAAATGTTTTCACCGCCGGAGATGACCACGTCCTTCTTGCGGTCAACCAGATAAATAAAGCCGTCTTCATCGGTTTTTGCCATATCGCCGGTATAGAGCCAACCGTCACGCAATACCTCTTCCGTGGCTTCGGGATTCTTGTAGTAGCAGAGCATCACACCCGGGCCCTTGACGCACAGCTCGCCCACCTGGCCGGGGGCAACCTCTTTTCCGTTTTCTACGATCTTGGTTTCCCAAAGATAGCCGGGCTTTCCGATGGCACCCACCTTATGGATGTTTTCCACGCCCAAGTGAACACAGCCGGGGCCGATGGATTCGGAAAGGCCGTAGTTGGTATCGTATTCGTGGTGGGGGAAGATCCCCTTCCAGCGCTTAATGAGGCTGGGGGGAACGGGCTGAGCACCGATGTGCATCAGCCGCCACTGGTCAAGAAGATATTCATCCAGGCGGATGCGGCCGGAATCAATGGCATCCAAAATATCCTGCGCCCAAGGCACCAGAAGCCAGACGATGGTACATTTTTCTTCGGTCACGGCACGGAGGATCCACTCCGGCTTCACCCCGCGCAGGATCACGGCGCGGCCGGCGGAAAGAAGGGAGCCGAACCAGTGCATCTTTGCGCCCGTGTGATAAAGGGGCGGAATGCAGAGGAACACGTCGTCCTTCTGCTGACCGTGGTGCTTCTGCTCGGTGAGGCAGGAGGAGACCAGCGCTCTGTGATTGTGCAGAATGGCTTTTGGAAAGCCCGTAGTGCCCGAGGAGAAGTAGATGGCGGCTTCGTCGTCATCCTCCAAAAGAACGGGGGGGCAGGAGGAGGAGCAAAAGCCCATGATCTTCAGGCAGTCCTCTGCGTAGGGGGGAACGTCCTTCCCCACGAAGAAGAAGGATTGAACGTCCTTCAGATCCTTAATGATGGGATCCATACGGGTCACGAACTCCGGCCCGAAAATAAGAACGGAAACGTCAGCCAATTCCAGACAGTAGCGGATCTCATCCCCGGAATAGCGGAAATTCATGGGAACGGCAATGCACCCCGCCTTCAGGATACCGAAGTACAAGGGGAGCCACTCGATGCAGTTCATCAAAAGAATGGCAACCTTGGTGCCGCGGGGCACTCCTCTGCTGAGAAGCAGATTGGCGAAGCGGTTGGCGCGGCGGTCAAAATCACGCCAGGAAAGCTCCCTTCTGTAGGGGGCGTCGGCATTTCCTTCAATGAGCTTAAAATCGCGCCAGGTAAGACCCTGATCCCGCTCTTCCGTGGGGTTCAGCTCCACCAGCGCCGTTTCCTGCCCGTACAGGCGGGCGTTACGTTCCAAAAATTCTGTGATCGGCATAATCTAACTCCTTTGTTTTTGGGGTACCGTAATAAAAAAAGCCCTTCTGCCGAAGCAAAAGGACGACTGTGCCGTGGTACCACCTTCATTTCACCGCAAAGCGGTGCTCTTGGCGCAATATCGGGCGCACCCGTCTTTCCCTACTGTAAGTTCGGGAGAGCCACTCCGAAGGGAATTCCCGCCGCCGCTTTTCTGCCTTGCACCCACCGGCAGTTCTCTGGAAAAAGGGGAGGCTGCGGTACTTGTCTTCATCCTCGTGTTTCCTCTTATATAAGAGCACTGAAAAAAACTACTTCAAGATTATCATTTTTTTCATTCAAAGTCAATAAAATTGCAGAAAAAATCCGCATTTTTCCCGATTATTTTCAAAAGAGCTTTCCTTTTTTGGGAAAAAGAAGGGGAAAAACGCCCCGTTCTCTTTACAAAAACCGCTTTTCACTTTATAATGGTAGCCGTGTTATAATGGTAGCCGTGTGAAACGGACTCTGAAGGGGGCTTGGGCTTGTTCGACCTTTCCGTATTCCTTTTGACGCTGCAGAACGTGGCGTATCTTTTAATTTTTATTTTCATCGGCTATCTTCTGCGCCGATCGGGAAAGCTGGATCGCAATTCCGCAACGGTGGTCTCCATTCTCACCACCTTCGTGTTTTCCCCCTGCTATACCGCAAGCAATCTGCCCAAAAGCTTCACCCTTGCAAATTTAGGGCAAAACGCTTTGCTCATCGGGATCTCCACCGCTCTGATCCTTGGGGTGATCCTGGTGGCACGCCTTCTGGGCTTTCATTTGGGGCGTGACGGCTTTGAACGGCGCACCTTTTCCTATATGTTTGCCTTTGCCAACACCGGCTACTTCGGCTACCCCGTCATTCAGGGAGTCTTCGGCGATGAGGTGCTGGGTAAATTTATGGTCTTCTGCCTGCCCGTCAACATTGCTATTTACAGCTACGGCTACGGGCTATTCGTCGGCGGTACCGGGGGCAAGTTTCAATTGAAAAAGGTGCTCCTTTCTCCCCTGATGCTGGGCTTTTACGCAGGTGCCTTTTTGGGGCTGACGGGGCTTGGGCTCCCCTCCCTTTGCGGAAAGGTGCTTGCCACCGCGGGCTCCTGTATGAGTCCTGCTTCCATGATCTTAGCGGGGCTTGTAATGGGCGCGTTCCCCCTGAAGAGGCTTCTTTCGGGCCTGCGCCCCTATCTTTTGGGACTGATCCGCCTTTTGGGGCTCCCTATCTTTTGGGGCCTGATCCTTTACCTTGTGGGGGTGCGGGGCTTGCCCCTCTTTCTCTCGCTGGTTTCGGTATCCCTCCCTGCGGGGATGAATATCGTAGTCTACCCCGAAAGTCTGGGGCAGGATGCCTCGGATAATGCAAAGCTCTGCTTCGTTTCCGTTTTAATGTCACTGATCACCTTGCCCTTCGTTTTCACCGTCATTCAGGCGGTGGCTGGGCTATAACATATTTTTTGGAGGATATTATGGGATTTGTAAAGACCCCCGTTAAAGGAATGAATGATTTTCTCCCGGTGGAGATGGCGCTGCGCCAGAAGGTACTGCGCAAGATCCGGGATACCTACGGTGCCTACGGCTTCCGTGAAATTGAGACCCCTTGTATGGAGCACATCGAAAACCTCACCTCGAAGCAGGGGGGTGAAAATGAAAAGCTCATTTTCAAGGTAATGAAGCGCGGTGCCGCTCTGGGCCGTGCACTGGAAAAGGGAGACGAATTGGCCGATTCCGGTATGCGCTACGATCTGACCCTGCCCCTTTCCCGTTTTTACGCCGCTAATTCCGCTACCCTGCCCGCCCCCTTCAAGGCTCTGCAGATCGGAAACGTATGGCGTGCGGATCAGCCCCAGAAGGGGCGCTTCCGCCAGTTTACCCAATGTGATATCGATATTTTGGGTGACGCTTCCATTATGGCGGAGATCGAGCTGATCGGTGCCACGGGCAATATGCTGGAGACCCTTTTGGCAGGCACGGGGATCGAGGGCTTTACCATTCACGTCAACGACCGCCGCATCCTGCGGGCTATGGCCCTTTCCGCAGGCTTTCCCGAAGAGAGCCTGGAGGAGGTCTTTATCGTTTTGGATAAGCTTGACAAGATCGGCACCGAGGGTGTAAAGACCGAGCTTTGCCAGATGGGGCTTGAGGAAGCCGCCGTGGATTCCTACCTTGCTCTCTTCGAGGGGGACCGCGAAAGCGTTGTGGCATTCTGCGCCGGGCTTGACGACTCCCTTTTGGAGACCTCCGTTGCTACGGGGCTGGATACCATTTTAAACTGTGTGAAAAACAGCCTCGGTGCCACCTGCTCCTTGAAATTCGATCCCACTCTGGTGCGCGGAATGGGTTATTACACCGGTACGATCTTTGAGGTGAAGTTGAACGAGTACAACTTCTCCATTGCCGGCGGCGGTCGCTACGATGAAATGATCGGCAAATTCTCCGGTCAGAAGGTGCCCGCCTGCGGCTTCTCCATCGGCTTTGAACGGATCATTACCATTCTGCGGGATCACCCCGCCGCAAGGGATACCCAATCCGCCGGAATCGCTCTGCTTTTGGAAAACGGCGCTTCCCCCGAAAAAATGCAGGAGGTCTTTGCCGAAGCCGCCGCTCTGCGCCGTGAGGGCAAGACCGTTACCGTTCTGCCCCTGAAAAAGAACGCCAAATTCCAGATCGACCGCCTGATGGAGGATGGCTTTACCGACGTTCGCCGAATTTATCGCGACTGATCTTTGCCTTCGCCCTCGCCGGGCAGGCACGCTGGCCGCGTAGGCCTCCTTTCTTTGAAAAGAAAGGAGTAAAGAAACTTCGTAATGGAAAATACAAAAAACTTTCATCCATCACAATTTTATAGTTTTGCAGAAAGAAAATGCTCTGTACCTTGTTCGTACAGAGCATTCGTTTTTTATTTTTTGGCATAAAGTTTCTTCGGTTCCTTCTTTTCAAAGAAGGAACGCCTGCCCGGCGAGGGCAGCCTACGCGGCTTCGGCTTGGGATAAGCGCTTATCCTTTTCGCAAAGGCGGTAAAGGATAAAGAAGAGGAGCATCGACACTGCGGCGATCCCTGCGGCGGTAAGGAAGGCAGGGCGATAAGAGCCCGCGATGCTGAAGATAAAGTTGGAGGCGTAATCCGCCACGAAGTTGGAAACGGTAATGATCCCCAAAAAGATCCCCGTATATTCCGACTGTGCCCGATAGCCGAAAAGGGAAAAGGCAATGAGGGAGATGCCCACGGTCACAATGGGAAGGGAGCAGGTATAAAGCACCGTGGCAACAATGGCGGTGCCGTAGTTTTCCACGAAGGCGAAAAGCCCGAGACTCAGAACGGCCATTACGTGAAAGATCACGTTGACTCGCTTGGCCCCCAGCCGATCGCTGAGGACTCCTGCTAAGATCTTCGTGCCGGTCAGGATCAAAAGCATGGCGCTGTGAATGCCGGAGGCCTGATCCTCGGAAAAGCCGCAGCCGATCATATGACTGCGAATGGTGGAATAGGCCATATACATACTGATGCAGGAAAGGAAGGTGCAGAGCATCATCAGATAAAAGGAGGGGCGGCTCCACAGCCGTTTCATGGAAAAGCCCGGGAAGGCCTCGGCACTGCTTCTACGCTTTCTTCCCACCTGCTCCCCTTCGCCCAAGGGCGCAAGGCCCATATCCTCGGGCTTATTGCGGGCAAAAAGGAAAAAGAGAAGAGCGGCCGCCAGAATCACCCCTGCGCAAAGGTAGAAGGAGGAGCGAAAGGAGCCTGCCTTGATGGCGGCGGTCTGAACGATGCACATCACGCTGCCGCCGATGCCCGTTGCCGCGGTGATCACCCCCAAAACCGTGCCCTGATAGCGGTGGAACCAAAGGCGGGTCACGTGGGAGGCGGCGGAGGTGGTGCAGAAGCCTGCGGCAAGACCCAAAAGACCGCCGCCCAAGGAAAGCATCCAAAGGCTGTCAAGATTTGCAAGAAGATAATACGCCCCTGCCGATACCAAAAGCCCCAAGGTAGAGGAAAGGCGTGTACCCATACGGGCAATGAGAAAGCCCGAAAAGAAGGTGCTGAGCATCCCGGCAAGGGTCTTGGCACCCATCGCAAGGGAGAAGGCCTCGCGCCCAACCTCAAGCTCCTCCGTGACGGGGATAATATGAAGACTGGTCAGGTTATTGCCTGCACCGCCGTAGCTGAAGATCATAAGAAACATCACCGCCGCCACCACCCAATGGTAATGGCTTCGCAGATAAGGGCCAAGGTTGCGGAAAAACGCTTTGGCTTTCATAAAGCCCTCCCAAAACAGTACTTGATTTCATTGTACGCTCTTTTTTTTATTTTGCAAGTAATTTTGAAAAAAGATTGGTAAATTCTGCTGTTTTTCGGTTGATTTCGACTCCGTTTTTTGCTATAGTATGGCAAGAAATGGAGATGAAGCTATGATCGTAGATTTCCACACCCACACCTTTCCCCCTGCCATTGCCGAAGCCGCCTTAACAAAGCTTTCCGCCGCCAGCCGCTCCCGCGCTTTTACGAAGGGCACGCCCGCAGACCTCGTCGCCTCCATGCAGAAGGCGGGCGTTGACCGCTCCGTGGTATTGCCCGTTGCCACCAATCCCCTGAAGGTGACGAAAATGAACGATATTTCTCTGGCGGAAACAGAAAAGAACGGGCTTATTTACTTCGGCTGTATGCACCCCGATGCGGAAAACGCCCTTGAAGAGGTGGACCGTATGGCAAATAGGGGTCTGAAGGGCTTTAAGATCCACCCGGTCTATCAGGGGGTGGATATCAACGATCCCCGCTTTCTTCGGATCCTTGACCGTGCAGGGGAGCGTGATCTTTGCGTGGTGATGCACGCGGGTGACGACATCGGCTTTCCCGGTGTGGTGCGTTGTAGCCCCGAAATGACCGCCGCCGCCTTAAAGCAGGTGGGGTGCCCGAAGCTGATCCTGGCCCATATGGGCGGCTGGAAAAACTGGGAGCGGGTGGCAGACGCTCTGGCGGATACCGGGGTATATCTGGATACCTCCTTCTCCTTGGGTGAGATCCCCGCCATAGACGACACCTATTCCCCCGAAGAAAAAAAGCTCCTTAAGGCCGAGGAATTTTGCGCCCTTGTGCGCGCCTTCGGTGCGGAGCGCATTCTCTTCGGAACGGATAGCCCTTGGACAGACCAAAAGGAAAGCCTGGAAGCCATCCGTGCTCTGCCCCTTACCCTGTGGGAGCAAAAAGCCCTTTTAGGGGGCAACGCCCAAAGGCTTTTGGGAATATAAAGACAAAAAAGAGCTTTGCTTTTCAGCGAAGCTCTTTTCATTTGCAGGGGTAAGAATGTACCCCGCCGCAGCCGTGTGAAGGGAAATGAAAAACCCCACTCAGCCAGGGGCGGTGCCCTCTCTCTTGCTTATGTGCTCCCATCTTCCCCGAGGGGGAGGTCTGCAGCCGCTTCGAGAAGCCGGGCTCCAATTTCAATTTGTAGGTTTCGTGTCTCCTCCATCACGAGAAGGGCAGGAAAAAGGCTTATTTGTTATCTGCGCCCTCATCCAGATCGTATTCCTCCAGCATTTCATCGTCAAATGCATCGGCAACACGGTCAAATTCATCGTCGTCGTCAATGGTGATGAGCACTTCCTCACCGTTCTCTTCGATCACCTTGAGAATGATGTATTCATCTTCGTTGCCTTCTACGGCAACCAGAGCAAAATACTCGTTGCCATCCATCTCCAGAGAGCCGATGATATCAAATTCCCTTTCCACGCCTTCCTCATCGGTGAGGGTCACGCGATCGGGTTCCATTTCGTCCATCAGTTCAACATTCTTTTCACTCATTACTTCATCCTCCTTATTTATCATTGACACTTTGCATTATTGTATTCCAAAAAGCCCGATTCGTCAAGGCTTTTCCCATTTTTCGGCAAAATCAGCCCTTGACCTTTTCCAGCACGAAGGCGGCCATCTCCTCCTTGGGGATCACGCTCTTGTGCCGCTCGGGGAGAATCTCCAGCTCTCCAAGGCTTTGGGGAATGGCAAGACCCGTTTTTTCCGAAAGGCGGTGCAAAAGGGCAAATTCGTCACCCTCTGCATCCTCACCGATGGCGGCAAGCACGGGGCGGGAGAATTTAAAGGGGGAAGCGGTGGCAAGAACCACCACGGGGTTTTGGGTCTTGGAATCAAGGCGGTATTCCTCTGCGGCGCTCCAGGCCACGGCGGTGTGGGGATCCATCAGATACCCGGTATCACGGTAGACCTTGCCCAGCACCTTGGCGGCTTCGGCATCGTCTGCATCGTAACCGCAGAAAACGGTGCGCATCTTCTCAAGAAGGGCGGCGGGAACGGTATAGACCCCGTCGGTATTCAGGCTCTTCATCCAGCCTGCTACAGCCTTGTCGTCACCCTCGGAGAGGAGGAAGAGCAGGCGCTCTAAGTTGCTGGAGACCAGAATATCCATAGAGGGGGAAGCGGTCTGGAAGAAGGGGCGGCGCTTATCGTAGGTACCGGTGCGGATAAAATCGGTCAGGATATTATTGGCGTTGGAGGCGCAGACCAGCTTTCCTACGGGAAGGCCTAAAATCTTGGCAAAATAACCCGCTAAAATATTGCCGAAGTTGCCCGTGGGCACTACAAAATCAACGGCATCGCCAAAGGCGATCCTGCCGCTGCGCATCAGATCCCCGTAGGCCTTGAAGTAGTAGACGATCTGGGGTGCGAGGCGGCCGATGTTAATGGAGTTGGCGCTGGAAAGGCGGGCGCCCGTGCCTGCCATTGTGTTTTCCTTTGCAAAGGTGGCGAAAATATTCTTCACGCCCGTTTGTGCATCGTCAAAGTTTCCTTCAATGGCAGAAACGAAGGTGTTTTCTCCCTTTTGGGTGACCATCTGGGCTCTTTGAACGGCGGAAACGCCCCCGTGGGGGTAGAACACCAGGATCTTGGTGCCGGGCACGTCCTGAAAGCCCTTGAGGGCGGCCTTGCCCGTATCGCCGCTGGTGGCGGTGAGGATCACGGTCTCGTCGGTAACGCCGCATTTTTCACGGCTTTTCACCATCAGGTGGGGAAGCACGGAAAGGGCCACGTCCTTAAAGGCGCAGGTGGGGCCGCGGAACAGCTCTAAAATATAGTTTTCGCCAACGGGAACGGTGGGGGTCAGATCTTCCGTTTCAAACTTGCCCGTATAGGCGGCGCGCACGAGGGTTTCCACCTCGGAACGGGTAAATTCGGGGAAGAGGGCAAAGAGCACGTCGGCGGCAATGCCGTAAAAATCCTTTTTTACCGTCTCCTCCGAAGAAAAGCCGGGGAAGGAAAATTCTGCAGGAAGATAAAGCCCGCCGTCGGGGGCGATGCCCGCAAGGATCGCCTCAGCGGGAGAGGCCTGTGCGGAGGATCTGGTACTGCGGTAGATCATGGGGGTTCCTCTTTCATATTTCAAAAATTTACTTGACTTTTTTTGCTTTTTATGTTACCTATAACAATATACCATTTTTCCCTAAAATTCAAGCACTTTTTGAAAAATTCAAATTTTGTATATTTTTCTGCCGCAAACACTTGTGTGAGTATGGGAAACACAAATCGGAGGTTTTAATGAAAATCGGTCTGTTTGGCTTCGGCACCGTTGGTAAGGGTGTTTTCGATATTTTGGAAGAAAGACCCGGTATGGACGTAAAATACGTACTGGATCTGCGCCCGCTTCCGGAGGTGACCACCGCCATCGTTACGAAAGATCTCAATCAGATCCTTTCGGATCCCGAGGTGGATACCGTTGTGGAGCTGATCGGGGGTATGCACCCCGCTTACGAATTTGTTACCGCTTCCCTTAAGGCAGGGAAAAACGTCGTCACCGCCAATAAGCTGATGGTGAGTATGCACTATGCGGAATTGATCTCTCTGGCAAAGGAGATGGGCGTTTCTCTGCGCTTTTCTGCGGCGGCCGGGGGCGGTATTCCCTGGCTGGTGAATCTTCAGCGCGCCCATCGGGCAAGCCGCTTGGAATCCGTTTTCGGTATTATGAACGGTACCACCAATTATATTTTGGATTCCATGGATACCCTGGATAAGGATTTTGACGAGGCTCTGGCAGAGGCACAGCGCTTAGGCTTTGCAGAGGCTGACCCCTCCTCCGATATCGATGGGCTGGATACCCGCCACAAGACCACCCTTTCCGCCAACATTGCCTTCGGCGTGGCGCTGGAGGATGACAAGGTGGACGCCTTCGGTATCCGCACGGTGAAAAAAGCGGATCTGGATTGCGCCAAGGAAAAGGGCTATATGCTCAAGCTCATCGGCAAGGCTTGCCGCGTAGGCGCGGCGGGCGATAAGGTTGCCGCCTGGGTTGAGCCTACCCTCGTTCCGCTGGATACCCCCCAGGGCAATATCCACGGCTGTGATAACATCATCGCCTTTGAGGGAAGCCACATCGGCAAGACCCACTTTATCGGCGCCGGTGCCGGTCGCTACCCCACGGGCTACGCCGTGGTGCAGGACGTTGTGGATATCTTCTGCGGAAACGCGGGGCTTTACAATGAAGAAATGGCTCTGATGCCCGTTGCCAACGAAATGGAGTGCCACAAGTATTACCTGCGCACCGATTTTACGGAGGATCCCTTCTTCGCCGCTTTGGAAAAGACCCCTTGGGGCAACGGCTTTGAGGTGACTTCTTCCGTTCGTGATATGCACGATTTCGCCGCCCGCGCGAAAGTTGCGGGCAAGGAGATCTTCTTCGCAGGCCACCTTGCATTTTAACACGCCCTCGCCGCGGGCTTGCAGGGCTGCCGCCCTACGACCCGCTCGGGAACCTTTTTGAAAAAAGGTTCCAAACCTCCAAAAACTTTATGCCGGAAAAATAAAAAATGAATGCTCTGTACGAACAAGGTGCAGAGCATTTTTTATGCAAAACTATAAAACCGTGATGGATGAACGTATTTCTGTTTTTTGGTATAAAGTTTCTTTGCGGAAAGCGAGAAAATGACACAGGTGTCATTTTCGATGTCTTTTCGACCGCCGGAACCCGACTGTGCCGAGCCGAATGGCGATGGCAGAGTCCCGGTTCCAAGGTGTCACTTTCTTTTCAAAGAAGGAACAAGTTCAAAAGAAGGAACAAAGTTTTCTTTTGAGGGTTGACATTTTAGAATCAAAAGATTATAATATAGGAAATTTTTCCGAAGGGAGCCGCAGTATGACCGCATTTTACAGCAACCGATTTTATTACTTTACTGCAGCGAACTGTTTGTGCTCCGGGGAAAAAGATTGAAAGAAACCCGAATCAAAGCAAATAGTTCGCATTTCGTGCGTACCCGCAAGGGCGCGTGTGAATTGCGATTTTTTATTTTCGGGAGAAAATGGGAGGAATCAAAATGATTTCACAAAAAATGTTAAAGCTGGGCCAGCAAAGCTCGGTGATCCGTGCTATTTCCGAATACGGCAACAAGAGAAAAAAGGAGATCGGCGCCGAAAACGTGTACGATTTTTCCCTTGGCAATCCCAGCATCCCCGCCCCCGAGGTGATCGGGGATACCTTGAAGGAGCTTCTTGATACCATGCCCCCCTGCGCCCTCCACGGCTATACCTCTTCCGCGGGCAGTATGGAAGCAAGGGAAGCCATTGCCGCCCATATCCGTGCGCGTTTTGGCGCACCTGCAGACGGAGCCCATATCTATATGACCTGCGGCGCCGCCGCCAGCCTTACCATCTCTCTTCACGCACTTTTAAACGAAGGGGAAGAGGTGGTGGTGCCCGCCCCCTTTTTCCCCGAATATCGGGTCTTTGTTGAAAAAGCGGGGGGCAAGCTGGTGCCCGTGCCCTGCCACCAGCCCTCCTTCCAGTTAAATTTGGAAGCTATGGCGGAAGCCATTACCGAAAAGACCAAGGTGGTGCTCCTGAACTCCCCCAATAATCCCACTGGCGCCGTCTATACCCGTGAAAGTCTGGAGGCTCTTGCAGAGCTTCTGAAGAAAAAGGAAGGAGAATACGGCACCGAGATCTTCCTTCTCACCGACGAGCCCTACCGCGAGCTTTATTACGGCGAAGGGCTTCTCCCCTGGCTCCCTTCCGTTTACGATCGCACCGTGGTGGGCTATTCCTACAGCAAATCCCTTTCTCTGCCCGGTGAACGCATCGGCTATATCTTCGTTTCTCCCACCTGTCCCGATGCGGAGCTGGTCTTTGCCGCCGTTTGCGGTGCAGGCAGAAGCCTCGGCTTCGTGTGTGCCCCTTCTATGTGGCAGCACCTGGTCACCCGCGTGCAGGGGGTTACCTCCGACGTGGAGGAATACCGCGGCAATATGCAGATCCTTGCAGGTGCCCTGAGTGAAATGGGGTACGTAGTGACCCCGCCCGAAGGCGCCTTCTACCTCTTCGTAAAAGCCTTGGAGGAGGATGCCGCCGCCTTCTGTGAGCGCGCCAAAAAGTACGAATTGCTTCTGGTCCCCAGCGATTCCTTCGGTGTGCCGGGCTTTGTGCGCATTGCCTATTGCGTCAGCCGCGAGACCATTGAAAAGAGCCTTCCTGCCTTTCGTAAATTGATGGAGGAATACAAGAAATGAACGATCTGGAAGAAGCCCGCCGCGATATAGACCGCATCGACAAGGAAATGGCCCGCCTGTTTCAGGAGCGAATGGGTGCGGCAAAGAAGGTGGCTCTGTATAAGAAAAAAACGGGGATGCCCATTTTCGACGCCGCCCGTGAGGACGCCATTCTGGCTCGCGGCGCAGAGCGTGTGGAGGACGATGCTCTCCGTGGGTATTACAAAAACTATCTCCACGCCGTAATGGATATTTCCAAGGCCTATCAGGCACGGCTCATCGACGGTATGCACGTGGCCTTTTCGGGGGTGCCCGGTGCCTTTGCGGAAATTGCCGCAAAGCGCATTTTCCCCCAAGGCTCCCCCGTGGGCTTTCGGAATTTTGAAGAGGCATACCGCGCCGTGGAGGAGGGTCGCTGTGACGCCGCCGTTCTCCCCCTTGAAAACAGCACAAACGGTGACGTGGGCACGGTCATGGATCTTGCCTTCTTCGGCTCTCTTGCCATCAACGGCATCTACGACATTCAGGTGGAGCAAAACCTTTTGGCAAAAAAGGAGGCTACCCTTTCGGATATCAAGACCGTTATCAGCCACCCTCAGGCCTTAGGTCAAAGTGCAGGGTTTATTAAGGAAAAGGGCTTTATGACCCGTGAGGTGGAAAACACCGCCCTTGCCGCCAAAATGGTGGCGGAATCGGGAGATAAGAGCCTTGCCGCCCTCGGCAGTACGGAAGCGGCCGCCAACTACGGGCTTCAGGTGCTCTGCCCTCACGTTCACGATAAAGGGGGGAATACCACCCGCTTTGCGGTGTTTGCCCCCACCCCCAAGGCATCGGGTGCCGAGGATCGGCAGTTCGTAATGGTCTTTACCGTAAAGAACGAGGCGGGCGCCCTTGCAAAGGCGGTATCCGCCATCGGTACCCACGGCTTTAACCTCCGTGCCATTAAGAGCCGCCCCACCAAGAAGCTCACCTGGGAGTATTACTTCTTCTGCGAAGGGGAAGGCGTGATCCACAGCCCCGAAGGGGAAGAGATGCTCTTGAAGCTGAAGGAAAACTGCAACGATCTGAAGGTCGTGGGCGCATTTGAAAGAGAAAGCGTATTGTAAATTGCTATGAGAATCAACGTTAAGACCGGTATGGGCGAATATCCCGTTTTTATAGAACGAGGCGGGCTTTCCCGCTTGGGAGAGCTTTTCTCCCTTGACCGTAAGTGTATGATCGTCACCGACGAAAACATCCCCCAAAGCCTTGTGGAAGCGGCAGAGGGCGCCTGTGGTGAGGCGCACCGCTTCGTCATCACCCCCGGGGAGCATTCCAAGACTCTGGCCTCCTTTGAGGCCTGCCTTGAAAAAATGCTGGCTGCCTCCTTTACCAGAGGAGATTGCGTCATCGCTTTAGGCGGCGGCGTGGTGGGGGATCTGGCGGGCTTTATTGCCTCCGCCTATTTAAGAGGGGTGGATTTTTACAATATCCCCACCACCGTGCTCTCTCAGGTGGATTCCTCCGTTGGGGGCAAGGTAGCGGTGAATTTCCGTGGCCTTAAGAATATGGTAGGTGCCTTTTACCCACCAAGGGGCGTTCTGGTGGATCTGGATACCCTTGCCACCCTTCCCCCTCGGCACGTGGCCGCAGGTCTTGCAGAAGCGGTGAAAATGGGTCTTTCTCTGGATGAATCCCTCTTTCGTCTTTTTGAAGAGGGCGACCCCCACGCAAAGCTTGAGACCGTCATTGAAAAGAGCCTTCTTGCCAAAGCGGCGGTGGTAGAAGCCGACGAGCGTGAGGGGGGCATCCGCAAGGTGTTGAACTTCGGTCATACTTTGGCTCACGCTGTAGAAAGCGAAAGCCACAAGGGGGATAGCCCCCTCTACCACGGGGAATGCGTTGCCTTGGGTATGATCCCTATGTGCACCCAAGAGGTGCGGGCAAGGCTCATTCCCGTTTTGGAAAAATTAGGGCTCCCCACCGCCTGCCCCTTTGATTACGGAACGCTGATTTCCGCTATGGGGCACGATAAAAAAATGAAGGGTGATTCCATTTCGGTGATCCGTGTGGAAAAGGTGGGAGAATACCGCATCGATACTCTTCCCTTTACCCAATTTGCTGAAGAAGTGAAAGGCTTGAAGCTATGAAAAATACCTTTGGAACCGCCGTTTCCCTGACCCTGTTCGGTGAGAGCCACGGGGCGGAGATCGGCTGTGTCATCGACGGCCTTGCCCCCGGCATTCCCGTTTCCGAGGAGAGGATTGCCGCGGCTCTTTCCCGCCGCAGACCCAGCGGTGCCATTTCCACGGGGCGGCAGGAGCCCGACCCCTTCCGCATCGTCAGCGGCGTTTACAACGGAAAGACAAGCGGCACGCCCCTTTGCATTCTCATTCCCAATACCACCCAGCGTTCCTCGGATTACGCCGCCTTTACCCGTCTGCGCCCCGGTCACGCGGATCTTACTGCCTTTCAGAAGTATCACGGCTATCAGGACCCCCGCGGCGGCGGTCACTTTTCAGGGCGCATTACCGCGCCTCTGGTTGCCGCAGGTGCCATTTTTACCGATGCTCTTCTTAAAAAGGGCATTGCCATCGGTACCCGAATCCGCCGTATTGCAGGGGTGCAGGATCGCCCCTTTGAAGACCTTGAAGCCGATCTTGCCCTGCTTCAGAGCCGCCCCTTCCCCGTATTGGATGAAGCCGCGGGCGAAAAAATGCAGGAAGTAATCTTGGAAGCCAAAAAAGATGGAGATAGCGTGGGCGGCGTTTTGGAGACCGTAGTTTTAGGAATGCCCGCAGGCGTGGGCGAGCCTTGGTTTGATTCCATGGAAAGCTCCCTTTCCCGCGCACTCTTTGCCGTACCCGCCGTAAAGGGCGTGGAATTTGGCGACGGCTTTGCCCTTTCGGATATGCGTGGCAGTGAAGCAAACGACCCCATCTGCCTTGACGAAAAGGGAACGATCACCACCCGCACCAACCGAAACGGCGGCATCAACGGAGGGATCACCAACGGTGCGCCTTTGCGCTTCGCCTGCGCCGTGAAGCCTACTCCTACCCTTTTAAGGGAGCAGGATTCCGTAGACTATGCCACGGGTGAGACCATTCGCCTTTCCTCAGGCGGCAGACACGATCCCTGTATCGTGCACCGCGCCGCGGTGGTGGTGGAAAGCGTGACCGCGCTCGTTCTGGCAGACGCCCTTGCCGCCCGCTTCGGAACGGACTGGCTGGCTCCGGAGGCGGAAAAATGAAATTCGGTCTCATCGGTGAGAAGTTAGGGCACAGCTTCTCCAAGCCCATTCACGAGGCCATCGGCCTTTACGAATACGAGATCTGCCCCATCGAGCGTGAAAAGTTAGACGATTTTCTCACCAGAAGGGAATTTCGGGGCATTAACGTGACCATTCCCTATAAGCGGGACGTGATCCCTTATTTAAAAGAAATTTCTCCCGAAGCGGTGCTTTGCGATGCGGTGAATACCGTGGTCAACCGCGACGGTGAGCTTTACGGCTACAATACCGACCTGATGGGAATGAAGGCTCTCCTTCATAAAGGGGGCATTGCCGCCACAGGGAAAAAGGTTTTGATCCTCGGCTCCGGCGGTACCTCGGGCACGGCTCTTGCCCTTTGTAAAAGCCTTGGTGCGGAGCGGGTGCATCGGGTAAGTCGCTCGGGTCGTGACGGCTGTATTACCTACGAGGAGGCCTACGCCCTGACCGATACCCAGGTGATCATCAATACCACCCCCTGCGGAATGTTCCCCAATGCTGATGCCTGCCCCGTGGAGCTCTCCCGCTTTCCTTCTCTTTCGGGGGTGGCGGATGCCATCTATAACCCCCTGAAGACCAAATTTATTTTAGAAGCGGAAAAAAGAGGGATCCCTGCCGTTGGCGGCCTTTATATGCTGGTGGCACAAGCGGTATACGCCGCCGCCATCTTTACCGATACCCCCGCTCTGGTGGAGCGGATCGACCCCATTTATACTTCTCTTTTGCGTCAGAAGCAAAATATCGTTCTCCTTGGTATGCCCGGCTGCGGTAAAAGCACCTTGGGCAAGGCCTTGGCAAAGGAAATGGGGAAGGACTTTTTCGACAGCGATGAAGAGATCGAGACCCAAACGGGTCGTCACCCTTCCGTTATCATCCGTGAGGATGGGGAACCGGTCTTTCGGGATCGGGAAGCGGAGGCCATCTTCGCTCTTTCCGCCCGTCAGGGTGCGGTGATCGCTACGGGCGGCGGCGCCGTACTTCGTGAGGAAAACGTGGAAAACCTGCGGGCAAACGGCATTCTCATCTTTTTGGATGCCCCCCTTGAGACCCTGCAGGCAACCTCCGACCGTCCCCTTTCCGCCGACCCTGCGTCTCTGGCCCGCCGCTACGAGGAGCGCTATGAAAAATACCGTGCCGCCGCGCATCTTCACGTTCCCGTCAGTCGGGACGTAGAGGCAAATCTTGCGGCCATCAAAAAGGAACTTATATGAAAATTCTTGTGATCAACGGGCCCAATCTGAACTTTTTGGGCATTCGTGAGCCCCAGCATTACGGCAACGAAACCTACGAGGATCTGTGCCGACTGATTCGCGACCACGCCCAAAAGAGAGGGGTGGAGGTGGAGATCCTTCAGTCCAACCACGAGGGGGATCTGGTGGATGCCATTCAAAGCGCCTACGGAACCGCCGCGGGGATCGTGATCAACCCCGCCGCCTATACCCACACCAGCGTTGCCATTTTGGATGCGGTGAAATCCGTTTCCGTTCCCACGGTGGAGGTGCATATCTCCAAGGTGTCGGAGCGGGAGGACTTCCGTCAGGTAAGTTTTATTCGCTCTGCCTGCATCGCCACCATTACGGGCAGAGGCTTTCAGGGGTATTTAGATGCTATGGATCTGCTTTTGAACGGGGGCGAAAAGGCCCTATGAAAGCGAGCTTTACCCCATCTCTTGCCCGTGGCAGCGTGGTAGCACCCCCATCTAAAAGTATGGGGCACCGCGCTCTGTTCGCCGCCGCCTTGGGGGAAGGCGAAAGCTTTGTTTCTCCCATCGCCCCTTCGGAGGATATGCGCGCTACCATCAGCGCTCTTTCTGCCCTTGGCGCTACCTTTTCCCCTGAGGGAGAGGGGGTGCGTGTTACGGGAATGGGCTTTCCCCGCAGAGTGGAGCGGGTAGTCAACTGCCGAGAAAGCGGCAGCACCCTGCGCTTTGTTTTGCCCCTTTGCCTTTTAACGGGGGAGGAAATGCTCCTTACGGGTGCACCGCGGCTTCTTGCCCGCCCTCTTTCGGTCTACGAGGCGCTTTGCCGTGAAAAGGGTTTCCTTTTTCAGCGTACCGAGGAAGGGATCCTTGTGTGCGGGAAGCTTGCCCCGGGGGAATACGCCGTTCCGGGGAATATTTCCAGTCAGTTTATTACGGGGCTTCTCTTTGCTCTGTCGCTCCTGCCGAGAGAAAGTCTTCTTCGGGTCACGGGGGAGATGGAGAGCGCCCCTTACGTGGATATGACCCTTTCCGCTATGGCGGATTTCGGCGTTTTAGTCCGAAAAGAGGGGCAGGACTTTAACATTTCCGGCTCCGCCCGCTACCGCAGTAGAGAATACACGGTGGAGGGGGATTATTCCAACGCCGCCTTTCCCGATGCCTTTAACCTGCTGGGGGGCTCCGTATCCCTTTTGGGTCTGCGGGAGGATTCCCTTCAGGGGGATGCGGTCTACAGAGAGATCTACCCCCGCCTTCAGCAGGGCTACGGCACCTTTGATCTTTCCCAATGCCCCGACCTTGCCCCCATTCTCTTTGCCCTTGCTGCCGCCCTTCACGGCGGGGAATTTACAGGCACTGCGCGCCTGCGGGAAAAGGAGAGTGACCGCGGAGCGGCAATGAAAGCGGAGCTTGAAAAGTGCGGGGTGCACCTGACCTTGGAGGCGAACTGCGTGCTCGTGCCGGGAGGATGTCTGAAAGCACCCGTAAGCCCCATCTGCGGGCACAACGACCACCGCATCGTGATGGCCATGAGCGTTCTCTTAAGTCGCCTTGGCGGTGAGATCCACGGGGCCGAGGCCGTGACCAAAAGCTACCCGAATTTTTTTGAAACGATACGAAAACTTGGAATTGAAGTGAAGACAGATGAAACTGAATAAAAATGCAGATACGAAAATCCTCATCGTAGGCCTTGGGCTTTTGGGCGGCTCCTACGCCAAAGCTCTGAAGAAAAAGGGCTATACGGTATGGGCCATTGAAAAAAAACAGGAATCCGTGGATTTTGCCCTTGCCCACGGCATCGCGGACCGTGCCTCCACCGCCGTGGAGCCCCAGTGGATCCGTGAGGCGAACCTGACGGTCTTTGCCCTTTACCCCCACGTATTTTTAAAATGGGTGGAGGAAAACGCCGCGCTCTTTCCCGCAGGGGCGCTTCTTACCGACGTGACCGGTGTAAAATCCGCCGTGGTCAGCCGCATTCAGGCACTTTTGCCCCAAGGGGTGGAATACGTGGCGGCGCACCCCATGGCAGGCAGAGAGGTGGGCGGTGTTGAAAACAGTGACGATGCCATTTTCCACGGCGCCAACTTCATCGTGGTGCCCACCGAGGCCAATACCCACGGAGGGGTGGAGACCTGTAAGGAATTGGGGCGTGAATTGGGCTTTGGCCATATCAGCGTGCTGACACCCCAAAAGCACGATGAAATGATCGCCTTTCTTTCTCAGCTGACCCACTGTATTGCCGTGAGCCTTATGTGCGCAGGTGACGATCGGGGGCTCGTGGATTACACCGGTGACTCCTTTCGGGATCTGACCCGCATTGCCCGTATTCAGGAGGATATGTGGTCGGAGCTGTTCCTTCTCAACAAGGAAGCGCTGCTTTGCCAGATCGAAAAATTCCGCCAAAGCTTCGATGCACTGGTTGATGCCATTGCCCGTGAAGATACCGAGACTATGAAGGAAATGATGCGCCTTTCCACCGCCCGCCGCGCTCTGTTTGACAGAAAAGGAGATACCAAATGAATTTCATTCGCAAATTACCCATTCCCCAGGAGATCAAAGCCCAGTTTCCCTTAAAGCCCGAGTGGGAGACGGTGCGCGATGAGAAGATCGCAGAATTGAGAGATATTTTCGCAGGCAAAAGCCAAAAGCTGGTTCTCATCATCGGCCCTTGCTCTGCCGATGCCCGCAACCCCGTAATGGCGTATCTGGAAAAGCTGGCCCGCGCTCAGGAGGAAACGAAGGACAGGCTTCTGATCATTCCCCGCATTTACACCAACAAGCCCCGCACCACCGGTGAGGGCTACAAGGGAATGCTTCACCAGCCAGATCCCGCCAGCCGCCCCGATATGCTCCGCGGTATCGTTGCCATTCGTCAGCTGCACCGTGCCGCCCTTTCCGACTTCGGCTTTACCTGTGCCGATGAAATGCTCTACCCCGAAAACCACCGCTACCTTTCCGACCTTCTGGCCTACATTGCGGTGGGAGCAAGAAGCGTTGAAAACCAGCAGCACCGCCTCACCGCCAGCGGCCTTGACGTACCCGTGGGAATGAAAAACCCAACCGGCGGTGATATGCACGTTCTGATGAATTCCATCTACGCCGCCCAAAACGCCCACACCTTTCTCTACCGTGGGTGGGAGGTGCACAGCGACGGTAACCCCTACGCCCACGCCATTATGCGCGGCTACGTGGATTTCTCGGGCAAGTGCGTTTCCAATTACCACTACGAGGATCTCTGCGAGCTTCACGAGCTTTACGGTGGTACCAACCTTCGCAATCCCGCCTGCATCGTGGATACCAATCACGCCAATTCCGGCAAACGCTACCTGGAGCAGATCCGCATTGCCAAGGACGTGATCCATAGCCGCAACCAAAGCGATGATATCCGCCGCCTTGTGAAGGGGCTGATGATCGAAAGCTATCTGGAGGATGGGGCGCAGGCCATCGGAGAGGACACCTTCGGTAAGTCCATTACCGATCCCTGTCTGGGCTGGGAAAAATCTCACCGCCTGATCCTTGACATTGCCGACAGCATCCGATAAGAAACGAAGCGGGGCGCGCTCGCCGCGTAGGCCTTACTTCTTTTGAAAAAGAAGGTGACACCTTGGAACCGTGACTCTGCCATCGCCATTCGGCTCGGCACAGTCGGGTTCCGGCGGTCGAAAAGACATCGAAAATGACACCCGTGTCATTTTCTCGCTTTCCGCAAAGAA
>JAFWZW010000013.1 GCA_017517325.1 Clostridia bacterium
AAGTAAAATCAAAAAATGAGTTGATAAAATGAAACGATGTGTAATTGTCGGCGGTGCTGACATAAACAATTATGAATATATCAAAAGCTGTTTGCACAACGATGATTTCATCGTGTTCTGCGACAGCGGACTGAAGCATTTGGAGGCATTGCAAGTAAAGCCCGGACTTATCGTGGGAGACTTCGACTCCCACGATAACCCGCACCTTGATATTGAGACGATAGTGCTTCCTTGCGAAAAAGATGATACCGATACTGTTTTTGCTGTCAAGGAAGCCATAAAAAGAGGATTTGACGATTTCCTTTTAATCGGTGTTGTGGGTGCAAGACTTGACCACACACTCGGTAACGTGTCTATCCTTATTTACCTTGACTCGCTTGGTAAGAAGGGCTCTATCATTGACGATTACTCGGAAATGGAAATCGTCTCAAAAGAACCTGCACATATTGATGATTCCTATGCTTACTTTTCACTTCTGAACATAACCGGAACAGCCAAAGGCATTACCATTGAAAATGCAAAGTATCCTCTTGATAATGCCGAGATCTCCTGCGAGTATCAGTACGGAATCAGCAATGAAGTTCTACCTGGTAGAATTGCAAAAGCATCTGTGAATGACGGCAAGTTGCTTCTTGTAAAAATTAGATAATATAATACGGCGGCAAGAAGGGTAATTCTTTTTACCGCCGTATTATAATTTGCGGTTTTGTAATAATTAATTTACTTGCTTTATAAAATGTCGCTCATTATTATACTGGTAAAGTTGCTTGCTGTTTTGGGGTGGAATTAGTGCAGATCGAAATACAGTGAAAAATTATTTATAAATAACTTGTGTTTTTTACTTGCCAAATGAAATGGCACCTATAATAATACAGACGTAACATTTAAAGGAGAGAACTAAGGAGGAATTATAAGCTGTCTTTGCAATTCTGAAAGAGCATTTTCTGATTAGGTTTTAGGGAAGAGCCTGTTCGGAAGTTCTTAAGAATATGCACATTTGTTTCTGCTGGGAACCGATTTTAATCGGAGAAACAAAGGTGATATGTAAGGCAATTATTAGATGACAAAGTTAAGGCGTTTCTGTTGGCAGAGCTTTCAAGGGGGTATTATGCGCAGTATTCTCTGTTTTGTCTTCTGCTAATTGGAATGCTTTAGTAACATATCCTACACTAAAAAACTATATTTCTCCAATTGGATTTTAGGGAAGAATTTGATAGGGGAAGGTATGTACATTTGTTTCTGCTGGAAGCCGATTTTAATCGGAGGAACAAATAATACTGTGCAGGACAAAAACAGCACAAGCTTATTAATCAATGTTGTGCAATATCATGTCTTGGATTGAAATCATGCCTAAAAAGTGATATAATATTTGCAGTTAGATTGGGTTAGGGGTGATACTCATTAAAAGAATAGATATGAGTGGACAGGATTTATCAAAGGAACAAGTAATTGAAGTACGTAAAATGCTCGGTCGTCAGATCAAAGATGCTACTACCAAATCAAGACATGAAAAATGTATGCTGTGTGATAAACCAGGAGGTTTCTGCAATTCACACACGATACCTCAGTTTTGTCTTGAAAACATTGCTTGGAACGGAAAACTTAATTCATTCAATACATTGATAGCTTCTGAGTTGCTTAGTAAAGATTCCGGTGTGAATAACGCAGCAACTTTTCATATTATTTGTAGGCCGTGTGACAGTAAGGTGTTCCAAGATTATGAGAAAGCTGAGGCGTATGATACAGTTCCGTCAGAAACAGCCTTAAATCAAATAGTGTTAAAAACTTCACTGCGAGATATTTATAAGCATGAGACGGAAATTGAATTGTTTGAAGCATCAAAGCAGATGGTGAAGGAAAAGCAACCGTTGCTGTCTTTGATGGTTGCGCCCATAATTAATGCACAGATAAAAGCTAGAACAAGGGACATCGAGGAATGTTATGAGATTTTTAGGAAAGCAAAAGGATACTTAATAACCCCCAATAACTGGTTAAAGGTTGTTTCTTATGATAAGTTGGATTATACTGTGCCGATTGCTTTTCAGGGAATGGTTGCATTGGTCACGGGGATGAATGGTGAAGTAATTAATGATAATTTCAATCATAAAAAGAACTATAAAATTGAATATCTACACCTGGCAGTTTTCCCGCTTAAAGGGGCTACTGCGGTAATGTTGTTTCTTGATTCTGAAAACAAGCGTTATTCTCAGTTTGAAAAAAGTATAGTGAATGTTACACTTGAAAAACGACTTGAAATCATTAACCGTATTATCATGCTATATGCTGAAGATTATTTTTTATCAAAGCAGTTAGAGGATGAAACACTTAAACAGTTGGAGGCTTCAGCACAGACATTACAGGATCTGCTAACAAGTAATCCAAATAAAAGCTTGAAAAACGCTGTAAAAGATTATGATTTGAGAAGAGAGATATGTATTCCAAATTTGTTTTTAAGAGATTACGCAGTTAAGTTCGATGATTAGTCTCTGGCTTCCATGAGAGTAAGATCAGGATTTGATATTTAAAAGGCTTGAATTATTTGGATTTTTGTGTTATAATTGTTCTAGTAAGGAAAGATGACCGGGAAACACTGAAAATCCCGAGGTTTCAGTTGTTTGCATAAAAGTACAATAAAGACAAAAATAAGACAGTCAATCGACTGTCTTATTTTTATCCAATCCGAAGGATTGGCATGGCATCACCCGTAAGGGTGTATGGAATCAGTCGCTTTGCGACTGTATGGCACCACGCGACAGCGTGTATTTCCTTCGGATTGATTCCATACCGCCTATGGCGGATTCCATCCAACACTGCGTGTTGATTCCATGCAAGGCTTCGCCTTGATTGTGGACGAAAGGATCAAATGATGAGCGTAAACTATCTTTTGAAATACTCGCAAGAACTTGCAACGGGCATTGAGGAATTGTGTAAGTCTCTCAACGATAGAAGAGTGAATTTCAATACACTTTTTCAGCTGAAGAAATCTTCTTCCAGTGTTTTTGCCAATATTTCCGAAGCGCAATACCCACAAAGCCTTCCGGATATGCTTTCAAAATTTGAGATCGCTCGCAAAGAATGTATGGAAACAGAGAGTTGGTTAAAACTTCTCTTGTCCGCTTCCGACATTGATGATATGGCATTCAAGAAATACCGCAACCTCTGCGGTAGAATCCGCAGAATGCTTACGGCCTCTTGCATTACAATCGAAAATAAGATCAATAAAAATAAGCCATGAATTCTCACGGCTTATTTTTGTATCTTAGGATTGTTGCTGATTTCTAAAATATAATCAGTCGAAACATTGTATAGGGAAGAGAGCTTAATCAGAATATCGGTGGGAATGTCGCGCTGTCCCAGTTCATAGTTGCTGTAAACCTGCTGTGAACAGTTAAGCACCTTTGCAACTTGCTTTTGCGTTAGATCGTGATCTTCTCGTAGATCTCGAATTCTGCGAAACATCTCATCACCCTCTTTCAAATTTATTATATCCTACCGCGAATTGCGGTATTGACAAATACTGCAAATTGCGGTACAATGTCGGAAAGGAGGTGATTTTGATGGGAAAAAGGCCAAAGCTAGAGAATTTGGAACTTTATTTCGAAAAAGGAAAGCCTTTTTCTTTGACAGATGCGCAGTATGAAGCGAGAACCGGTTTAGAGCTTCCTAAAGATAAATACTATCTTTTAAATAATTCTGCATTAGCAAAAAACTGCAAAGAAAAAGGTTGGAAAATTAGACTTCAAGAAAAAATTGTATTTTTTGAAAAATGTTAGGAGGAAAATATGATTGAATCATATGTGCCAATTGCAGCTTTTTTGGGAATCGAAAAGCCGACTGATATTGTAATAATTATTGGCTTTATTTTGATAATTGTAGGAATTATGAGTTCTGGGAAAAAGAAGTGAATTGTTAAATGTTATAATGCAATTGTATAAGAAGGAGTCTGAAATGGAAGTATTATATATTGTTTTGGTAGTCGGTGTTGTGTTAATTTCTCTTTTGTGTGTTTATTCTGATAATCACCCTCAATGAGTGATTTTTGAAATAGTAAGATATAATCCTTTTTGATTAAAGAAAATCCCTTTTTCCGACCGGTTCCATTTTGAGTGTCGGTCCCATCATAATCACCTTCCAAATCTGAACCATTCGTGTTCGATTAGAAGGTGATTATTCTTTATAAAACCCTTTATTTAAGCGACTTTAGAGTCGCTTTTTTGTTTTTTTAAAAAGAGAACGATTTTTCAATACATAATGATTGCACCGCTTTCGCTTTTTTGATACAATAACGTGGCGATATCGTTCGTTACATCCTTGAACAATGAAGTATAAGAGGTGAATAAAATGGCAGAGAAAATATTCGATCCCAATATGGTTCGCGTTGAAAAAGAAGATGAAAATCTGATCGATTGGTACGAGGTGACCCCCGAAGCCTTTGATATTTACGGTGTATTGCCGGAAAAAGACGGGCTTCTGACCCGCAGGCTTCCTTTGGAAGTTGCACAAAAAGTGAACGCAGGAGTTTTGAAAATGTGTGGCTACGGCGCAGGAGGCAGAATCGTTTTCGAAACGAATTCGCCCTTCGTCTCGTTAAAGGTTGAATACGGGAACGGCGCCGTTCCCACCGTATGCAATTACTGCTATTCCTATGGCTTCGACTTGTATAAATTCGGCGAAGACGAAAGAGACGTGTTCGTTGGTGCGTACAGACCTGCTACCAAAAGCTTTTCCACCTTGGAGTTTAGCCAGAAAACGAATAATAACGGGGAAACGATCTGTTACACCTTAAATATGCCTCATTTTTCCGAAGTCAGAAAACTGCAGATCGGGCTTGAAAAGGGCAGTTATTTAGGCAAAAGAAAGAAATATCGCAATGAGAAGCCCGTTGTATTTTACGGCTCCTCCATTACCCACGGCGCCGCCGCAGGAAGACCCGGCAACACCTACGAAAACTTTATTTCCCAAAAGTACAATCTTGACTATATTAATCTGGGCTTTGCCGGAAACGCAAGAGGCGAAATCGCGATGGCAGAGTATATTGCCGGTCTTGATATGTGCGTGTTTGTTTGCGATTACGATTATAATGCGCCCAACGCCGAGCACCTTTTGGCCACCCATTACCCCTTCTATGAGATTGTAAGAAAAAAACATCCCGATATTCCGTATATTATGATCTCAAAGCCTAATTATTTTAAAAGCCCCGAGCTGGCGGAAGAACGAAGAAAGGTGATTCTCGAAAGCTATTATAAGGCACTGGCGGCAGGGGATCAAAATGTTTACTTCATTGACGGTGAAAGCCTCTTCGAAGGAGAATTTTACGAATCGTGCACCAGCGACGGTACCCATCCCAACGATCTGGGCTTCTACCGAATGGCAAATAAGATCGGCGCCGTTATTGCAGAGGTTTTGGCAGATAAAAATATTTAATGCAATCTAATCTTCCTTGACTTTGAAGAAAAAAAGTGATAAGATTTGACGTATCGAGCTATTTCGATTCTGAACAGGTGACAGATGAATCAATTCGATTTTCTATTGGGGTACGATACAAATAAATATTAGTTAGGAGAAATAACCATGACTGAACAGGAAAAAATGGAACAGGCAAGGATAACTTTTACCACCCTTTGTCAATTCCTTGAAAAGAACGATTGGCATTTCAAAAAGAACGTGGAGAAGCTGGTTGTCGAGTGTGGTGCTCAAGGGGATGATTTGCCTATGGAGCTTACCATTCGGGTTGACGCGGAGCGCAGTCTTGTGATGCTTCTTTCTCGTTTGCCTTTCGCTATTCAGGAGGATAAGCGTCTCGACGTAGCAGTTGCCGTTACCGCAATTAACAATGCGATCGTTGACGGTAGCTTTGACTATGACGTTGTGTCCGGCAATATGTTCTTCCGTATGACCAACAGTATCATCGAGAGCAGACTGAGTGAAGAAGTCTTTGCGTATATGATCTACGCATCTTGCCAAATGGTTGACGAGTACAACGATAGGTTTTTGATGCTTGCGAAAGGAATGCTTACGCTTGAGCAGTTCCTTTCTAAAATCGGAAAGTGATGAAGGAGGACGTAACGATGGCGGATGAAAAAAAGACGGCCCTTGCAAAGCAGGTATATCAAACTCTTTGTGAGGCAATTGAAAGCAGAAACTGGAGTTTCGAAAAAGATGAAGAAAAGCTTCTGGTACACTTCGGTGTAAGAGGCGATGATCTCCCGATGCAGTTTGTTCTCGTCATAGACGTGGAAAGACAGCTTATTCGCTTGATGTCTCCTTTGCCCTTTAAGATGAGCGAATCCAAGAGAATGGAGGGCGCGATCGCTACTTGTGTGGCCACTTTCGGAATGGCTGACGGTAGCTTTGATTACGATTTGGAGGACGGATCGATCATCTTCAGAATGACGGCTTCCTTTAGAGAGAGCGTGATCGGCGAAGGTCTCTTCCAGTATATGATCTCCTGCTCTTGCGCAACGGTGGATAAATACAACGATAAGTTCCTTGCCATTGATAAGGGAGTTTTGAGTATCACCGATTTTATTGAAAAAAAATAAGCCAATGGTAAAAGCCCCGAATTTATTTGGGGCTTTTACTTTATGTAGAGACGGGCTCAAGGCCTGAAAAACGCTCGTCCTTGACGGGCTTATCACTTTGAAGTATAATGATGCGTCAGAAATGTGAGAGGGGACTATATGTATGTGGCTTTTCTGTTTTCTATTTTCAATTGGATTTTTGATTTTTGCTCTAATATTCTCTTTGGTATTTAACAAGAGTGCGTTTGCAAAAAAACACAAGCTCAGCGCGTTTCATTTCTTGTCAGCAGGTGTGTTTGTTTCGTCAATATTTACGTTTGTACCAACGCATTTGGTTACTGCGGAAATATCTGTGCTTGGTTATGTCAGAGCGGTCCTTTTGTCCGTTTTTAATTCGATGCAGGTTTTTGCCTTCGGGTGCGAATTTGGAAACGTTGTAAACAGCATGGTTCATTGTCCGATGTGGCTCAATATGATATATCAGGTCTGGATTGCTTTCCTTTTCGTCATTGCTCCCATATTTACGTTCGGCTTTGTTCTTTCGCTGTTTAAGAACGTATCTGCCTATTTGAAATACTTAGGTTCCTATTTTAAGGACGTGTACGTTTTTTCGGAGCTGAATGAAAAGTCCCTCGTATTGGCAAGTGATATAAAATCGCATCACAACCGCGCCGCAATCGTATTTACTGACGTTTTTGAGGGCAACGAGGAAAAGATTTATGAATTAACAGATCAGGCAAGAAGTCTTGGAGCCATATGCTTTAAGAAGGATATTTTGGTTGTTAATTTTAAAAATCATTCCGAAAACAGACCAATTTCATTCTTTGCGATCGGCAACAATGAAACGGAGAATCTCAATCAATCCTTAAAGCTGATAGAAAATTACAGAGACAGAGATAACACCCATCTTTTTATATTTTCAAAGAAAATCGAGAGTGAGCTTCTGTTAACGGCAATTGATAAAGGGAGCGTTAAGGTTCGGAGAATCAATGAGGTTCAATCACTTGTTAACAGAACTCTTTACCGTCGCGGCAATATTATTTTTGAAAGTGCAAAAGAGCTTCCTTGCGGAAATAAGAAAATTTCTGCGATCGTTGTGGGAATGGGGTGCCACGGAACGGAAATGGTCAAGGCATTAACGTGGTTTGGCCAAATGGATGGATATAAGCTTGAAATCAACGCCTTTGATCAAGATCCTCTTGCCAAAGAAAAATTCATTGCCCTTGCGCCTGAATTGATGTCTCCGGATTATAACGGAGTTGAAGTGGAGGGCGAGGCTCAATATAAGATCACCGTGCATTCCGGCATAGACGTTGCTACAACGACCTTTGCCAATGAGATCTCAAAGATCGACGATGCAACCTACGTAATGGTTGCTTTGGGCGATGATGACGTAAACATCAACGCTGCCGTAAACCTTAGAATGTACTTCGAACGACTTGGGATTCATCCGGTTATACAAGCGATCGTATATAACGCTCAACAAAAGAAAGCCCTTGAGGGGATCAAAAACTATAGAGGGCAGGCGTACGGTATTGAGTTTATCGGTGATATGGAGTCCTCTTACACGGAAGAGGTCATCATTGATTCGGAGCTTGAGGAAGAGGCCTTGAAGCGCCATTTAAAATGGGGCGAAGAGGAAGAGTTCTGGACCTATGAATATAATTACAGGTCTTCTATGGCGTCTGCAATCCATATGAAGGCGCGCATGGAATGCAGCATTCCCGGTGCCGATAAAAAGGAAGAAGAACTGTCCGGCGAGGAACGGAACGTGATTGAAGCGTTGGAGCACCGCAGATGGAATGCATATATGAGATCGGAAGGATACGTGTTTAGCGGCTCGAAGGAAAAAACGAGCAGAAACGATCTGGCAAAAATGCATCACGATTTGGTAGATTTTTCGTCACTTACGGAAGAGGAAAAGCGTAAAGATAGCAAGGTTGGAACGAATTAAGTGAACAAGGAGATCAAGCAATGAACGAAATTAAGGTCAGTGCATTGCTTGCACAATTGATCAAAAAAGTATTAATACGTCAAGAGGTGATATTATGAAAAGAATCTTTTCAATCTTTATGGTTTTCGTTCTGACCGTTTCACTGAGCAGCTGCGGTCTTCTGAATGTTTTTATGGCAGGAAATACAGGATCCACGGAGAATGCAAAGGCTTTTTATGACAAGGTAAACGAGAGCAAAACACTTTTGGATCTGGTTGCAACGGACGTGTGCGCCGCCTGGAAGGATGCAACGCGTGATTATACTTTGACTACCAACGAAATCAATCAGGCAATCGAAACTGCGAAAAATGCACATAGTGAGAACGTTGCAAGGATCAGTGAGCTTGATAAAGAGATTTGCGATTTGTTTGATAAAGCGAAGGACGAAGTGCGGGGCTTTTCCGCTGAATATGTGTTAAAGTCTGCTATGACTGCGTATTCCGAATATAAGGATTCGATTCTAAATGCCAACGAGGCTCTTGATTCAACCGGTTATATCGGTATTTCGGTTTCCGGCGATTCTCTTGAAAGGGCTTTGCAGGAGCTGTACGTGGAGTTGTAAAAGGGCAATTTTAGATTACCTTTCGCCAAGCTTGTATTATCAAAGAAACTCGAATGACGAAGCATTCGGATTTCTGTTTATCTGTATTTAAATGTACTGGAAAAGCCAAGAAGCGTTGCAACCGCGGTGCATTTTTGTTATAATAAAGAAAAACGTTGATCAATTTGATCCCAAAACTTAAAGGCGGTGATTGTATGAAATTAAATATTTCGCAAATTTGCGAGATCACATTTGGCGCTGTCAGAATTGAAGAGAGGGAAGACGGCATTCATTTTAACCGATTTACGGAAGAGCAGGAGGAACTCTATCGGAATCATAGTGATGCCTTTTATAAAAAATCCTTGTCTTCTTCCGGTATGAAAATGCATTTTAAAACGAACAGCGAAACTTTGTTTTTAAAGGTCGAGGTTTCAGAGGGAAGCTCAAGAGATTATTTTGCCTTCGATCTGTTCGTGAACGGTGAGATGGTTGATTCTCTGGAGAACTTTTCCAACCGGGAACTGCCTCTTGACTACACAAAGGTGGTGCTTCCTTTGGGCGAGTATTCCAAGGATTTTAACCTTGGCACAGGCGAAAAGGAGGTTTGCCTTTATTTCCCCTGGTCGGCTATGGTGGTCCTGAAAGAGCTTGTTTTGGATGACGATGCCCTGGTCCTGCCCCTCAAGCCGAGCAGGAAAATGCTGGTTTTCGGTGACTCCATCACCCAGGGCTACGATGCCTTGCACCCCAGTAACAAATATATCACGAAGCTTGCCGAGCTCCTGGATGCGGCGGAATATAACAAAGCCATTGGCGGTGAGATCTTTTTCCCCGCGCTTGTGGCGGCAAAGGAAGACTTTCAGCCGGATTATATCGTCGTGGCCTATGGCTGCAACGATTGGTACAAGTGCGAAAAGGAAGTGTTTGATGGGAATTGCAAAGCTTTTCTGCGTAATATGAACGAAAACTACCCCGACACACCCGTTTTTATGATCGCACCTATCTGGCGAAAGGCAATGCACGTGAAAAAGCCTTTTGGCACTTTTGAAACAGTCTGTATCAGTATGCGGGAATTTGCCGCTTCTTATCCCAACGTTTCGGTGATCGATGGCATTGATTTTGTGCCTCACGATGAAGCGTTTTTCGGTGATCTGGTGCTGCATCCCAACGACAAAGGATTCGGGCATTATTATGAAAATCTGTCAAAGCAGGTCAAGGCTTTGCTGGACAAATAAGAATGAAAAAAAGAACGAAGCGTGCTTCGTTCTTTTTTTTGCTTTGATGTGGCAAATGGAATTTGAATGGGTTTATTCTGTATAAATTTACCAAGTTAAGGGCTGATGATTACAAATAAACAGTAAAAATGATCCAATTAACATTAAGAATGTGATATAACGATATTAATATTTTGATATAATTAATATTTAGAATATGATATAATAACATTAATGAATTGATATGCTTAAATTTTGAAAGCAAATTTCAAAATCGAGTTAGTATTTGAAGGCAATGCGTTCGATATCTTGTCTTCTTTAAAGAATAATGCTACAATTGATAAAAGAAACAAATCCGGTTGCTTTAAAATGTTAGAATAAGGAGAAAGCAATGAGAATTTTAGTTTGTGTCAAGCAAGTTCCGGGATCTTCCAACGTTCAGGTGGATCCCGTTACGGGCGTTTTGAAGAGAGATGGCGTTCAAAGTAAAATGAACCCTTACGATCTTTATGCCCTTGAAACCGCTTTGTGCTTAACCGAGCGATTCGGCGGTAGCGTTGAGGTTATCACCATGGGTCCTCCTCAGGCAAAAGCGATCATCAGGGAAGCCATTTGTATGGGTGTAAAGCAGGGTACCGTTCTTTCCGATCGTCGCTTTGCAGGCGCGGACGTTCTTGCAACTGCTTACACGCTCTCCCAGGGAATCCGAAAAACGGGAGAATATGACCTGATCATTTGCGGCAAACAAACTACCGACGGTGATACGGCGCAGGTGGGGGCAGAGATTGCTGAATTTTTAAATCTACCCAACGTTGCAGGGGTGCTTTCCGTTCAGGAAGTGCTTGGTGAGAGCATCGTTGTGACCGCTTCTCAGGATGATAAGGTGGTAACGATGAGCCTGAAGCTCCCGTGCCTGATCTCCGTTGACGGTGATATCAATACGCCCCGTCTTCCTTCTTACAAAGTGGGAAAGAGCGTTACTGACGATCTGATCCACTTCTTATCCTTGGATGATTTCGAAGATCAAAACGTTCATAATTACGGTCTTTCAGGCTCTGCTACGCAGGTGGAGCGCATCTTCTCTCCCGAAAAGAATACGGAAAAGCACGAGATCGAAGGTACGTCCCTGCAGCAGGCCGATAAACTGTATGCACTGCTTCATAGCAAAAAATTGGTGTAGGAGGAAATTATGGGTAGCTTGATTATAAACCAAAAACTGGTTCATAATGAAAACGCCAAGGATTTGATGGCTCTTTGTCCCTTTGGCGCCATATCCTATGAGGAGCAAAAGCTGAATATTTCTTCCGGTTGCAAGATGTGTAAGCTCTGCGTTAAAAAGAGTGACGGTGTCATTACTTATCAGGAAGACATTAAAGCCAAAATTGATAAAGACCTTTGGAAGGGCATTTGTGTATACGTTGATCATCTGGCAGGGCGCATCCATCGTGTTACCTATGAATTGATCGGCAAAGCCCTTGAGCTTGCAAAGGTTACCGATCACCCCGTTTATGCGCTGATGATCGGTCACGACGTAGGGGAATCTGCAGAGAAATTGCTCCATTACGGTGTGGATAAGGTCTACGTTTACGATCATCCCCTCCTTAAGGATTTTACCATTGAGCCCTATACTGCGGCTTTTTGCGATTTTATCGATAAGGTAAAGCCTTCTTCCGTTCTGGTTGGTGCCACCAATTTGGGGCGCCAGCTGGCACCCCGTGTTGCCGCCAGAAGGCGTACCGGTTTAACGGCGGATTGCACCGTTCTTGAAATGAAGGAGAATACCGATCTGGTTCAGATCAGACCCGCATTTGGCGGTAACATTATGGCACAGATCATCTCCCCTGATACCAGACCGCAATTCTGTACGGTTCGCTATAAGGTGTTTAACGAGCCGAAGCCCGGGAAGGATGCATCCGGCGAAATCATAAAGCTTGAAATTGACGAAAGCAAATTGGGCTCCGGTATTGAGGTTTTGTCCTACGTGGATAAGCCAAAGGATATTGATATTTCTGAATCTGACGTGATCGTTGCCGTTGGCCGCGGCGCTATGAGCGAAGGTGCACGGAGAATGGCCACCGAGCTTGCTGACCTTTTGGGCGGCAATCTGGCTTGTACCAGACCGCTGGTGGAAGGAAGCATCCTTGATGCCAAGCGGCAGATCGGTCTGTCGGGAAGAACGGTAAAGCCTAAATTCATAATATGTCTTGGTATTTCAGGCTCTGTTCAGTTTGTAGCAGGTATGAAATCCTCCGATTGTATCGTTGCCATCAACAGCGATCGCAACGCGGCGATTTTTGATTATGCTCACTACGGCATCGTTGGGGACGTGAACGAGATCGTTCCTCAGTTGATCGCAAAAATCAAGGAGGGCCGCGCAAATGTATAACAAAATTACCCCGGAAGATATAAGTAAGTTGATCGGCTTCGTTGGGGAAGAAAACGTTTTGGTGGGCGATGCCATCAATCCCGATTACGCTCATGACGAGCTTGGTACCATCAGCAAAATGCCTGACGTTGTGGTGCGCGTTACCGAAACAGAGCAGGTCTCCGGAATTATGGCTATGGCGTGGGAGCGGGAGATCCCCGTTACCGTGCGCGGAAGCGGTACCGGTCTGGTCGGCGCCGCCGTTCCCGTTCACGGCGGTATCTTAATGGAAACCACCAAGATGAATAAGATCTTGGAGCTTGACAGCGATAATATGACGGTTACGGTGCAGCCGGGTGTGCTTTTAATGGAGCTTGCCGCATTCGCGGAAGAGAACGACTTCTTGTATCCCCCGGATCCAGGCGAAAAATCTGCCACTATCGGCGGAAATATCTCCACTAACGCAGGGGGAATGCGCGCCGTAAAATACGGTGTGACCCGTGATTACGTAAGAGCTCTTACCGTTGTAATGCCCAATGGGGAAGTGGTAAAGCTGGGAGCGAAGGTTGCCAAAAACAGCTCCGGCTACAGCCTGAAGGATCTGGTTATCGGCTCCGAGGGAACCCTGTGTATCATTACCGAGGCAGTATTGGCGCTCGTTCCGTTTCCAAAGTTTTCTGTGAGCCTTTTGGTTCCTTTTCAGGATATGAAAAGTGCCATTGAGGCAGTGCCGAAAATTTTCAGATCCAAGGTTACACCTACCGCCATTGAGTATATGTCTCGAGACACCATTTTGTTCTCAGAAGATTATTTGGGCAAAAAATTCCCCGATAAGAGGAACGAAGCCTATATCCTTCTGACCTTTGACGGAAGCGATCAGGCACAGGTAGACGTGGATATGAAGCTGGTTGCGGATCTTTGCCTTGAGATCGGCGCAGTAGACGTGTATATCGTGGATACCGAGGAAAGAAAGAAATCCGTTTGGTCTGCCCGCGGTGCGTTTCTGGAAGCAATTAAGGCCTCCACTATTGAAATGGACGAGTGCGACGTGGTCGTACCGGTGAACAGGATCGACGAGTTTATTCGTTTCACCCACGCTCTTGGAAAAGAGACGGGCGTGCGCATCCCCAGCTTTGGTCACGCGGGTGACGGTAATCTGCACGTATACATCTGCAGGGATCAGCTTTCAGATGAGGAGTGGGAAGCCGTTTTAAAGGATTGCTTTGATAAGATGTATCATAAAGCAGAGGAGCTGGGTGGCTTGGTCTCCGGTGAGCACGGAATCGGTTACGCCAAAAAGGATTATTTGAAGAATCAGTTTGGTGACGTACCGATGCAGCTTATGGGTGGTATCAAAAAAGTGTTTGACGAGAAAAACATTCTGAACCCCGGTAAGGTCTGTATCTGAATAGAAGAATCAAAATAAGCCGTGAATTTCACGGCTTATTTTATGCCCTTTTTCGCCAGCGTTTTGTTCCTGTATCCCTTGCGGTTTTTTTCCGATCGTGCTATACTGTATCGGTAATCAATATCGGGAGTGAAAAATGAAAACCACCTACCTTTACCTCATCCGCCACGGACAATCTCAAGGAAATCTGCACGACCTTTTTCTTGGACATACGGATCTGGATCTGACCCCCTTGGGGCACGCTCAGGCAGAAAAAACGGCTGAATTTTTGGCAGCTGTTCCCGTTGACGTGATCTTCTCCAGCGATCTGAAGCGCGCTTATCAGACTGCGCTCCATACTGCCGAGAAAAAGGGAATTGCGGCTCAGCCCGATCCGCGACTTCGTGAGATCTTCGCAGGGGAGTGGGAGGGCGTTCCTTTTGCGGATCTGAAGACCCGCTATGCCCCCGGTTTTGAGGTCTGGCTTCACGATTTCGGTGCCGCCCGCTGTGACGGAGGCGAAAGCGTTGCGGAGCTGAAGGACCGCATTTTCAGCGCCATTTCGAGCATTGCACAGGAGAATGAAGGAAAGCATGTTTGCATCTTTACTCACGCTACCCCCATTCGTTTGATGGGAAGTGTTGTGAAGGGGCTTTCGTTGAAGGAAGCAGGTACGTTTCCTTGGCCCAGCAACGCTTCCGTTACCACCTTGGCCTATGAAAACGGTGAATTTGCTTTGCTCAATTACAGCAACGATTCCTTTATGGGCGATATGGTCACCAGACTTTCGGATCTATGACCGAGTTTTATCTTTTAGGAAACACCACCGAGTATCAAATGTTCGGTGCCTTGATCCTCACGGAGCACCACGCCCTGATCGTTGACGGCGGCTTGATGGAGGATGCCTCTGCCCTTTACGAGCTTCTCTGCCAAAAGGGGATCAACAAGATCGACGCTTGGTTTTTCACCCATCCTCACCATGATCACCTGGGAGCCTTTATGGCATTTTGCCGTGATCGGCGAGACGTAACGGTTGAGCGGCTATACCTGAATTTTCCCCATCGCGAGACCCTGCGGGAATGTCCCGCTCATAAGGCGCACGGCGGCGTTGAAAGACAAATGTGGGAAGAGATATGGGATCTTTTAGAGGGCCCTTTTCGTCAGCGTTTTACCACCATTCAACGGGGAGACACTTTCTTTTTCGATGAGTTGACCCTGAACGTTCTGCGGGTGTATAATCCCGCCTTTGACCGTAAGCGCAACTTTGTCAACAACAGCTCTGCCGTTTTTCGTCTGGATACGCCCTCCCATCGACTTCTCCTTTTAGGAGACCTTGGAGTAGAAGGGGGCGAGGAACTGATGCGGCTCGCCACCCCCGAGGAATTGGATGCAGATTATACCCAAATGGCACACCACGGTCAAAAGGGCGTTACCCGTGCTTGCTATGAATACCTTCGCCCACGTCGTTGTATCTGGCCAACTCCCGCCACCATTTGGAATAACATTGGAGCAGATGGCCCCGGTTCGGGCAAGTGGGATACCTTGGAGACCCGTAGCTGGATGGAGGAATTGGGGGTCGGGGAGCATATTATAGCAAAGGACGGAACCTTCAAATTATTACTGTAAGGAGCTACTATGCTGATCGTTTTTGAGCAGATCTTTATTCTGTACGTATTTCTATTTCTTGGCTGGTTTTTAGGAAAGAAGAACCTGCGGCTCAATGGGCAGACGGGTTTGCTTTCCTATTTGCTGGTCAACCTGCTTTTGCCAGCTAAGGTCTTCGGCACCTTTTCAAGGAATTTTACCGTTTCCTATTTCCGTGAGAATGCTTTTGTTTTTCTCATTTCCATCGGCTTTCTTCTGTTTTATCATTTCTTTTCCAAACTTCTTGCCCGTGGCCTTTATAAAGAGGGCTATATGGTTCGGATGACGGAATATACCTTCACCATTTCAAACTATGCCTATATGGGCTACGCTCTGGCAGAAGGGGTCTATGGTGAAAAGGGACTGACGGATCTGATCGTGTTCTGCATCCCCTTTTCCATTTATACCTATACGGTGGGGTACGTTAAGCTTACGGGCAACGGCAAGGGATTCCGCCGTGCCATCAATGCTATGACGGTCTGTATCCTCATCGGAATCATCTTTGGCCTTGCCGCCATTCCCGTTCCTGCCCCCGTGCAGAAGGTGCTCACCTCTGCCTCAGGGTGCGTAGGGCCTATGAGTATGCTTCTCACCGGCATCACCCTTTCGGGCTTTTCCGTGAAGGATATGGTGCTGGATAAAAAGTCTTATATCATCTGTGCCATCCGCCTTCTTTTACTTCCTTTGATTATTTTCTGTCTGGTGAAATGGATTGGCTTCCCCGAGTCCATAGCCATTCCCGCCGTTTTTATGGCGGCAATGCCCACGGGGCTGAATACCATTGTGTTCCCCAAAAACGTTGGGGAGGATCCGGGGCCCGGTGCCCGTCTGGCATTTCTTTCTCATCTGGGCTCCTGCATTACCATTCCAATCTGGCTATCACTGGTCTGATCTTCCAAAAGGAGCCGCGAAAAAATATCTCGCGGCTCCTTTTTCACGCTGTCGCCCAAAAAATGTGTGGGTGGATTCCTTTGTTTTATACTTCGGTTTTTGGGCGGTGGGGCGGAGTTGTAAAAAGGTGGTGCTCTCTTTTGAAAAAGTGTTGCACCCATTTTCATTTTATGTTATAATCGGGAAGGCGACACCTTGCCGCCCAAAGAGAAAATGAAGAAAATAGGAGTTTTATTATGATCAAACTTGCTCCTTCTGTCCTGGCAGCAGATTTTTCCTGCCTTGGCGAAGAAATTAAAAAAGTACACGAAAACGGTGCCGAGTACCTTCACCTTGACGTGATGGACGGTATGTTCGTTCCCAATATTTCCATGGGACCCGGTATGATCGCTTCCATCCGTAAGGTGAGCGATATCGTCTTTGACGTACACCTGATGATTCAGGATCCCATCCGTTATATTGATGATTTTGCCAAAGCCGGTGCCGATATTATCACCTTCCACTACGAAGCCTGCGACAATCACAGAGAAGTGATCGAAAAGATCCATTCCCACGGGATCCGCGCAGGTATGAGTGTAAAGCCCTATACCGATGCCAACCTGATGGTGCCCTTCCTGGATGAATTAGAGCTGGCTTTGGTTATGACCGTTCAGCCCGGCTTCGGCGGTCAGAAGTTTATGCTCGAGGCAATGCCCAATCTGGAAAAGCTCAATGCAGCCATCAAGGCCTCCGGCAGAGAGATCGACCTTGAGGTTGACGGCGGCATCAACCTTGAGAATGCCCATATCGTCAAAGAAAGGGGCGCCAATGTTCTGGTTGCAGGCTCCGCCGTGTTTGGCGCTAAAGACGTCGCCGCTACCGTTCGCGAGTTTCTGAAATAATAGCTTAAAAAAAGGACACATTTTTCCGTTGTTCTTAACGGAATAATGGCGCGGTATGTATAACCGGAAGGCATTATGCCTTCCGGTTACTGTTATTTTTAGGCATTTAATGCTACCGTTTGCAGTTCCAGCGATATGACCGCTATTGTGGATACTGCCATTTTGGAGGTCGTGCGCGGTTTTGGTTGGATTCACGGTGATCTTCTGCGTTAAGGTATCACCGGGCATAACGCTTTAAAGTTGGGAAACAGGTCTGTCAGCGAATGATCGCTGCCGGGTTCAAATACAAAGCTTCCCGCGTTGCCGTTATACGTTACCTTGCCATCTGTCGCAAACACCGTTACGGCAGAGGAAAGAAGTACAGCAAGCGTAATTAATAAGGTAATTATTTTCTTCATCTACACGTCCTCCTTATTCTGCGGGCCAACCGGAGGCTGTATAGGTGTTAACCTGAATATCATATTCGTAAGCGATGGTAAGGTCGTAATCGTAAACTGCCTGGTCAAATGCAGGCGAGATGCTGCCGTCTTCAGCGGTGGAAACGAAAATACCGTCGTAGTTGCCTGACTGATCGTCGCATGAATCCATCAGGGTATAGGCACTGTCCTGTGTTCCGTCAAGGATAGTATCCTCCTTGGCGGAATAGATGCCGCTGTGATGCTGCCCGAATTGCTCCATGGCATAAGGCAGGGGGCCACCGTCGTGACCGCTGCAACCTCTGTGGGAAGCGTTACGGTAGGAATGAGCGGAAGGGTCACGGCCACCAGCAGAACAAGGGCTGTGATCTTCCAGATCGTTTTTTTTCATACTTTGTTTCCTTTCTTCAAGCTATTAGTAGAAAAAGGGGAAAACTACATAGAAAGGTGCGCAAGAGCGCAAAAAGAGAAAAAGAAGGCCTTGCTTTGTGAAAAATCACAAAACAAGGCCTTTCGCGGATCGCAATATTCTTGGATTTGTGCTTATTTTACGGTCAAGACGACCTTTCCTACGTTCTGTCCTTTGTAGAGAATGTCGTGAGCGGCTTCTGCTTCGGTAATGGGAAGCACCTTGTAAATGGTGGGCTTCACTTCACCGGTCTCAACCTTGGGCCATACGTTTTCTACCAACTCGCGGAGGATCTGCGCCTTGGTTTCGGGGGTACGGGAGCGCAGGGTGGAACCGATGATACGCACGTTTCTTACGTAAATGTTTTTCAGGTCGATCTCGGTTTTTTGTCCGGCAAGGGCTGCGATCATGATCCAGCGGGCACCGTGCTTTAAGAAGTGAATGCATTTGCCCATGATCTCACCGCCAAGGCAGTCGATAGCAACGTCAACGGGGTGTCCTGCGTCCAGCTCTTCCTTGAGCACCTCGGCAATATTTTCCTCGGTGGTCACAACCACTCTGTCAGCATTCAGGTGACGGATATTTTCTGCGATCTCGCGGGTCAGCACCGTGGTGATCACGCGCACACCGAAGGCTTTTGCCATGGGGATGATCACGCTGGCAAGGCCGGAAGCACCTGCGTTCATCAGAAGGGTATTGCCCTTTTCGATCTTGCCTTCGATAAACAGGTTCAGGTAAGCGGTAGCAAAGGCTTCGGGAATGGCGGCAGCCTCTACCATAGAGCAATTCTTGGGTACGGGCATCAGCATATCGTATTTAACGTTGGCAAACTGTGCGTAACCACCGCCGCCAAGAAGAGCGCAAACCTTGTCGCCAACCTTCCAGCCACCCTTTTCAGCGGCGACGGGGCCCACTTCTACCAGGGTACCGGCAATTTCCAGACCCATCCATTCGGGGCAACCGGGAGGAGGGGGATAGTCACCCTCTCTTTGCATCAGATCCGCACGGTTCAATGCGGCACATTCAATTTTTACAAGGCAGTCTTCCTCTCCGCAGATGGGATCGGGAACGTTGTCCCAACGCAGGCTTTGATCATCGTTTACCAAAATAGCTTTCATCGTTTTTCTCCTTTTATGTTTTTATTAAAAATCCAAACCGTCTCGAACGGTTTTCATGGTTTGCAGTAAGGGCTGACTGGCGGTGGAATAGGCATCGTGCTCGTATACGCAAAGATTCATACAGCAACCCAGCTTCCAACCGAGTCTGCGGTGAATGGTGGATTTTCCGCCTGCAAGAAAGAGGAAGGGGGCGCCCAGTTCTTTTTTGAGAAGCTGAGTGATCCGGAGGTTTTCGATCTGTTCTTCCATATCGTTTGCTTTGGTGACGATCTTGATGATATCGGCACCGCGCTTTTTCTGCTCGAAGGCAATTTCCAAAACGCGCTCTGCAGGAGCGAATTTGTAAAGGTGGGAGGACATCAAAACCTCGGCTCCTTTTTGATGCAGTGCATCAATGAGCTTGATCTGCTTTTCCACTGCTACGGGATCCATGGTCAATTCCTCATCGTCCTTGCAGAAAAGGTCGCCCATTACGTCGCAAAGGGTAGCGCCGCTGTCTGCCAGAGCGAGAATGCCCTCTGCCAACTCATCGTCGGTCTTTCCTTTGTTCGTTTTTCCGCGGTAATAAGTAACGTACACGGGCTTTTGCTTCATTTCTTTAAAGATCTTGCAGTAGGTCTCTTCGTTGTGATATTCTGCCCGCAGAGATTCCACCTGCAAGCCGTAAGCCTCGGAGCCCAGAGCGTGGGCGTTGCGGATTCTGCCAATGGCCGTTTCCGGGTCGTGGCATTGAAGGATCACCGTCAGAAGTGATTTGTCGTGATTTAAAAAGCTTGCCATATCATTTGCTCCTTGTCATAGCATTTCGACCGCCGTCGATCATAATATTTTCACCGTTGATGAACTGCCCCTTGGAGGAAGCCAGAAACAGGACCAGATCCACGATCTCCTGAGGATCTGCGGCTCTGCCCAAAAGGGTCTTCATTTTGCCCATAGCCTCACGGGTCAGAACGGGGCCGGGGGATACGCACACGCAGCGCACACCGTAGCGGGAGCCGTACTGTGCCAAAGATTTTGTGAGTCCGTACATCAAGGCCGCTTTGGATGCGGCGTAATCCATTCCCTTGCCGGAGCCCTCCGCACCGGTAATGGAGCCGATGTTGACGATGAGACCACTTTCCTGCTTTCTCATTTGCGCCATTACGGCGTGGGCCATATAAAAGGGGCCCTTCAGGTTTACGTCAATGCCCCAATCGTAAACGGAAATGGGAATATCGGGGAATTCCAGCTCCTTGGGTACCTTGAGCATACGCACGGCCGTTCCGCCTGCAAAGTTCACCAAAAGGTCGATCTTGCCGAAGGCCGATACGGCGCGGTCTCTGGCGGCGCAAACCGCTTCGTAGTCGCGCACGTCGCAAACCATGGGGATGGCCTTGCCGCCGTTTAAGGTATTCAGGTTCTTTGCCGCCTCCGTCAGCGCCTCTTCGTTGACGTCACACATAACCACGTTTCCGCCCAACGCTACCCAGTTCTCGGAAAACAGATAGCCCATGCCGGAAGCGGCGCCCGTGATCAGCGCGCAGGATCCTTCAAATTCCATTGCTTTTCTCCTTTAACGTTTTTTTATAAAAAATCAAATAATCTGTTGATTATTTTATCGTTTTTGATATAATCACTTCAGAAGGAGGTGATCAAATGGAAATCCCGGTGGTAAAACAGGTGCAAAAGGTAAATATGGTTTTTTCCCAAAAGGGGAGGCAGTTTGTCTCGCAATCCCGCCCGTCCTTCGGTCTTTCCTTTTGCTGCGAAGGGCAGATCACCTATACCATGAACGGAAAAAAATACGTTTCCAGACCTGGCGTTGCGGTTTTGCTTCCCCGCGGCGGAGCGTATACCCTCCACGGTGACAAAACGGGTGTTTTCCCCGTGATCAATTTTCAGGCGGAAGGACTTTCGGAGGAAGAAATCCGCGTGATCCCTTTGAAGAATCCCGCCTTATGCCTGAAGGAATGTGAACGGCTTCGGGATCTGTTTTGGCTTGGTGCAAGTCAAATGAAGATCTTCAGCGCATTTTACAGCCTTTTGGATGAGGTGCTTTCTCCCTTTGAAAGAGATGACGGTCTTGCGCCCCTTCTTCGCTGGGTGGAGGAAAACCTTTCCGATCCGACCCTTTCCAATGCCGCGATGGCAAACCGCGTGGGGCTTTGTGAAAGCGCTTTGCGAAAACGTTTTGCGGCAAGCCTGCATACCACGCCCAAGCAGTACGTTCTGGAGCTGCGGCTGAATAAAGCCAAAGAGCTTTTGGGAAATACGACCCTTTACGTAGGGGAGGTGGCGGAGGCTTGCGGCTTTTCGGGCGTTTATCACTTCTGCCGCATTTTCAAGGAAAAAACGGGGGTGACCCCCACCGACTACGCCAACGCACATCGGATCCTTCAAATTTAACGGAAGGATGCTCTTTTCACCATTCTATGTTGTTTTTTCGTACGTGTCAATGATGAAAATCATTTTTATTTAACGTTTTTGGTAAAATATCAGAAAAAAACCTTTGTTTTTTTTGCAAATTTATAATCGGGAGGTTTATTATGAATATCGCCGTATTGCCCCGCTTTACTCAAGGTACCTTTGAGGGGATCTGGACAGGAAACCGTTATACTTCCCCCGGGAATCTGACGGAGATCTGCCGTGAATTTGGTGTTGGTCTCACGTTGATTCTTACCCCCTATGATTTTGAAAGAGTGGTTTCCGTTTGCGACGGGCTTTTCGTTCCCGGCAGTCCTATGAATATCGACCCTACCTATTACGGCGGGGAGCCCTTTGATCCCCCCAACGTCTTTGATGAATACGCGCAGGATCGCTTGGTCATCGATGCCTTTGTCAAGGCGGATAAGCCCATCTTCGGTCTTTGCGGCGGTCATCAGACCCTTAACGTCTTTTTCGGCGGAAGCCTTAAAAAAGTGAAGGAATTGAGAGGGGAAAGGGAAGACACCCACGCTCACACCGAGGAACGGATCGATCGCTTCGGAAACCCGGTCAACTACAAGACCCACCCCATCACGGTAGAGAAGGACTCCTTCGTTTACGACGTATTCGGTGCTACCGAAGTTGTGGTGAATACCTATCACGGCTGGGCGCTGGATCGGGTGGCACCCTGTTTTCGTGTGGTTGCCAAAAGTGTTGACGGCATCGTAGAGGCCATAGAGCATAAGGAGAAAAAGATCTTTTCTACCCAGTGGCACCCGGAGCTTGCCAACCGAATGGGGGATCCTGTGGAAATGCGCTTCTTCGAAAACTTTTTCCGTTGCTGTGCCGATTCCTCGAAAACCAGATGAAAAATAAAAGAGCAAGATAGGGAGACACTTCGTAAAGAAGTGTTCTCCCTACTTTCTTTTTATATAAAAATTGACACTTTTCTGTTGAAAGTGTCATGGGTTACGCACTTTCAAAAGGTGCGTAACTATATTAAAATTAACCTAGCTCAAAGATAAGAACAACAAGTGATATTGTGAGACAGGTCTCACAGTGATATTTTGCCTAACGGCAAAGTGATATTGAAACTTTTTAGTTTCAGTGATATTATATTCGCCTCCAAAACTGTCCGAAGGACAATATCACGATGCGAAGCATCATATCACTGCGAAGCAATATCACTCGCCGCAAGGCGAATATAACTGAGGACACTTCCTTACGGAGTGTGCCTCTAATCTTGCTCTTTTATTTTACCTTGTGCCGATCGCGATATTCCCCCGGGGTCATACCGAAGGTGCGTACGAAGGCAAGGTGAAAGCCCGAATAGGAGCGGTAGCCGATCTTTTCCCCTACCTCCTCCAGAGAAAGGGTGTGAGATTGCAGATAGATCTGCGCCATTTCCATACGCTGCCTTACAATGAGAGTCTTGTAATCCTCACCGTAGAACTGTTTCACCAGTTTCCTTGTTTGCCGCTGGCTTAAAAACATTTTTTCCGCCAGACCCTTCAGCCCATCGGGTGCGTGGTAGCGGGTCCAGATGTGCTCCTCGATCAGCCACTTCTGCCGTAGTTCCCGCTCACCGGTTCGGCGGTGCAGCCCCATTCCCTTGGAAAGGCGGCGAAACAATTCCAAGATCACGTCAAGGAGGATCACGCCCTCGCGGGTCTCCTGAATGGGGTCTGCTTCGTCCTCCAGTACGCTTTTGCAACGCTCCATAGCGCCGCAGATCCACGGGTCCTGAAAGATCAGAGCCTGACCCGCATTTTGAAAGATCAGGTAAATGGGGTTATCCCGCATGCCTTCGGGGTCGATGCTGAAGTTGAAGCAAAGGCGAGTGACCTTCCCGTCGGGTGCGGTCTCGGCGCAATGATATACCCCTTGGGGGATCATGGCGATCATACCGGCCGAGAGGGTAATGCGCTTTTCTTCCGTTGGAAAAAAGAGGGTCTCCTCCCCTTGATAGACGTAGTGGAACTCAATGAAAAAGTGCTTGTGGGGGCGCTCGTCTACAAGGCTCCCTTGCTGAATGATATTGGGTGCCACGCGGATGTGAAGCTGATTTTTGTCAACCGCGGCGGAAAAAACGTAGGGCATCGTACTGCCTCCTGTGAAAACTTGAAAAAGGGGAACCGTAATCAAAAAAAGGTGCGCGAAAAGGATTGACATCGGAATTTGCAGAGTGGTACAATGTTCTTGCATTCCCAGTATAATCCTCTCCGAATGCTTTTGTCAAGGAGATGAAAAAAGGGGAAGTAAACTGAACTTATAAGGAGATTTCCAATGAACGTAATGGAACTGTTGTCCCTGAAGGGAAAGGTCGCTCTGGTTACCGGCGGAAGCGGAAAATACGGCAGTCAGATCACCGAGGCGCTGGCAGAAGCAGGCGCTACTGTCATCACGGCTTCCAGAAGTCTTGAGAAAAACGAAGCCTTTGCTGCCGCTTTAAGAGAGAAGGGCTACGACGCATACGGCGAGACCTACGATCAGGCGGATGAGAGTACCATCGTTGCCCTGAAGGATCGGATCCTGGAGAAATTCGGAAGGCTCGATGTTTTGGTGAACAATTCCGTGCTTCGCGGTCAGTTTACGGGCGGCTTCTTCGGGGATTCCGACGGCTTTGCCAGAAGCCTTGATATCAACGGGCGTGGTTTTTTCGTTATGACCCGTACCATGGGCACCATTATGGAAAAGCAGGGCTCGGGATCAATTATCAACATTGGCTCTTATATGGGTATGCTCGGCCCCAATCAGAATCTTTATGCAGGCACCGGCGGCACTATGGGCGGCTGGGGCGGCGCCGATTACTACTATCATAAGGGCGGTATGCACCAGTTTACCCGTTTTCTTGCCGCTTACTACGGTGAATTTAACGTTCGTTGCAATTGCCTTTCCTTGGGCGGTCTTTTCAACAATCAGCACCCCGCCTTCGTGGAGGAGTATTCCAAGGCCTGCTACATTCACCGCCTTGCCAATCAGGATGATATCAAGGGCATTATCGTTTACCTTGCATCTGATGCTTCCCAGTACACCACGGGCACCGTCATTCCTGTAGACGGTGGCTATTCCGCAAGATAAAAGGAGATTATTATGAACGTTTACCACATGAGAAAAAGCCGTGTTCTGCGGCAAATGAGAGCGGGTAAGGTGGCTACCTGCACCAAACTGAATCTTTCCGATCCCAGATCTGCCGAGATCGCCGCTATGGCAGGGTTTGACTGCATCTGGATCGATCTAGAGCACGTACCCAACAGTATGACCTGTGTGGAGGATGCGGTGCGCGCCGCTAAATGCTACGACGTTGATGTGCTCACCCGCGTTTCCAAGGGCTGCTACAGCGATATCTGCCGCCCTCTGGAGGCCGATTCCACCGGCGTGATGGTGCCCCATCTGATGAGCCTTGCAGAGGCCAAGGAGATCGCGTATTTTACCAAGTTCCATCCCATCGGCCGTCGCCCCATTGACGGTGGCAACGCCGACGGTAAATACTGTATGGTAAAGGCCGCCGATTATATCAAGGAAGCCAATGAAGAGCGCTTTACCGTGGTACAGATCGAAGATCCCGAGCCCTTGGCTGAATTGGAAGAGATCTGTGCTCTCCCCGGTATCGATATGATCTTCTTTGGTCCTGCAGATTTCAGCCAGGGCATCGGCGATCCTTCGGGCAAGGATCCCCGCATTGATGAGACCAGAAGACTGGTTGCCAAAACCGCCCGTAAATACGGAAAATTTGCAGGAACCGTAGGCGGTGCCGCAAACTTTGATGCTTTGGTAGAAATGGGCTATACCTTTATCAGCACCGGGGCAGACGTGGTTGCCCTCTATCATTATTTCACCGACCTTGCAGAAAAAGTGCAGGGCAGAGACATTGCCGAGGTAAAGGAGTAAAAATGAAAAACACCGTCGTATTGGGAAAGAAGCTTCCCGCTATGTCCATCGGCACCGTTCAGCTTGGTATGAATTACGGCATTGCCAACGAAGGAGGCAAGCCCGATGAAGAAAAAAGCTTTGCGATGCTCCGCACCGCCTTTGAAAACGGTGCCGCCTCTCTGGATACCGCCCGTGCCTATGGAGATTCCGAGGAGGTGATCGGCAGATTCCTGAAGTCCTGGGGAGGGGAAATGCCTTATATCACCACCAAGACCCGCGTGGCAAAGGATCCTCATTGTGATATTGAAAAGCACGTAATCACCTCTATGGAAGAGTCCCTCATAAGACTGGGCGTAAAAAAGGTGGATTGTGTGCTTCACCACAATCCCATTGATATGTACGACCATCGGGAAAAGCTGGCGGCTGCTATGGAACGCCTTGTAAAGATGGGTTACACCGATCAGGTGGGAGTCTCCGTTTATACCCGGGAGGACGTGGAGGAAATGCTCCGCTACCCCCAGTATACCGCTACGCAGGTTCCTATGAGCATCTTTGATCAGAGGCTCATTGCATCCGGTACCGTGAAAAGCCTGAAGGAAACAGGGTATACCGTTTTCGTGCGCAGCGTGTTCCTGCAGGGCGTATTCTTCCTGGATCCTGATAAGGTCACCGATCCCATCCTGATAAAGGAAGCCGTTCCGAAGATCCGCCTGATCCGCGAGATCGCCGCGGCCGAAGGTATGAGCGTGGCACAGCTTGCCATCGCCTTTATGAGGGATACCGTCGGCGTTACCAGCCTTGTATTGGGGGCTGATACCCCACAGCAGGTAAGGGAAAATATCTCCTATTTCGACGCTCCCGCCCTTTCCGATTCCGTGATGACGCGTCTGCAGGCAGAATTTGCCAGTGTGGATATTCCCGAAATTATGAAGGTCCTTTCCAGACCCAAACCTCAAAATTAAGTGGAAGGAGAAAAGCAAATGAATTTTCCTCTCGGAGATAAAGAGCTTCGCATCGGCATCCTCGGTATGACCGAGGGCAACGGCCATCCCTATTCTTGGAGCGCAATGTTCAACGGTTACAATAAAGAAGAAATGGAGACCTGCGGCTTCCCCGTGATCCCCCGTTATCTGGAACTGCAGCCCCCTGAAAAATTCGGTATTCCCGGTGCCAAGATCACCTGCATCTGCTGTACCGGCTATAAGGAAAGGGAAGAGGCAGAGCATATGGCGAGAGCCGCTCTCATTCCCACCGTCTACGACAGACCCGAAGAGATGATCGGCAACGTGGACGCCGTCATCGTAGCCACCGATGACGGAAACGAGCACGTGGAGCGTTGCCGCCCCTTTGTGGAGGCAGGCATCCCTATGTTCATTGATAAGCCCCTTGTGAACACCGAAGAAGACCTTCGCACCTTCGTGAAGTGGCGCAAGGAGGGGGCAAAGTTTATTTCCTCCTCTTCTCTCCGCTATAAGAAGGGCAACGAGATCCTCTATCAAAATCACTATGAATTCGGTAAGCTCTTCCACATTATTTCCACGATGGCAAAGAAATACGAAACCTACGGCATCCACGCGCTGGAAGGCATTTATCCCTTCCTTGGCCCGGGCTTCGTTTCCGTGCGCAACACGGGTACCTACGAGCACGCCGTGCTTCATATCAAGCATAAAAGCGGCTGTGACGTCAGCGTCATTCAGGGCATCGGTATGGCAGGCGCAGGTGTCATTTTGATGGGCACCAACGCTTCCCGTCAGCTTGTGGACAGCGACTCTTACTATTCCTTTAAAAAACAGCTTGACGTATTCGTTCATTGGCTCCGCACGGGCGAAGAGCCCTTCCCCTTCGATGAGACCGTGGAACTGATGAAGCTGATCATAGGCGGTATCAGATGCCGCGAAGAAGGCGGCAGAGAAGTATTCCTTGATGAGATCAAGGCAGACTGACGGCAATATGAAAACCCTCTCAATGCGTTTGAGAGGGTTTCTTTATGGTTGTAACGCAAGGGCCTGCATCCCCATTTGGCGGTAGCGCAGGGCGACCATCTCCTTGGGATAGGTCACCGCGCACCCCTTCATAGGATCAAGCAGTACGTAGTTTTGTGCGTCGTATCCGATCAGGACCATACAGTGTTCGTTCTTTTGCCAGGTATAATATTTCCCGGAGGGCAGGTACCAGGAGGCACCCGGTCCGGTATCCGTCATTCCCATGGTGACCCATAGGATCACGGGAATATCCTTTGCTATGTAGTATTGCAATGATTCCGTTTCCGTTCCGGAAAGGTCAAGGATCTGCATTCTTCCAAGGGTGGCACTTTTCAGTGCGGTGGCAATGACGGGTGCCATACAGCCGAAGGAGGTGGCATCCCGCGGGGATCCCACGAAGCTCTTATATGGGTCGGGCCCGTAAAGACGCCCTCCTGCCATACGGAAGGGCTCTCCCAAGGGCAGGTGGTGATCTACGAAATCGCCGATCTCCATTTCCATTCCCCAATAACGCAGGAGCATCACGGCGGCGGTGGCTTCGCACCCCGTTGGAAAATGGGGGTATTGATTTAAGGCTTCCATCCCCTCAATGCAATAGGAATCGAGCGGCTCCGCATCTGCTTCAGGCTCGGTCAAAGGCTCCGTTTCTGTGGTCAATGGTTCCGTTTCCAAGGGCCTTTTTTTCACCTGACCCAAAACGGGTAAAAGCACTTCCCGTTCAAGTTTTGAGCCGCAGGAGGAGAGGGCAAAAACCGTAAGGCACAAGATCAGACAAAACGCCCGCTTCAGCCTCTGCAAGCTTGTGCCACCGGCTCGGTGGTTTCCAGCTTTTCCTTTAAAAGTGTGCGTCCCGTGCTCAGGCGGCTCTTCACCGTTCCTTCCGCGATCCTCAGGATCTGCGCCACTTCCTTAACGGAATACCCTTCCACGTAGTGAAGCAGGACCGTCGTTCGGATCTTAACGGGAAGGGAATCTAAAAGCGCCCCCATTTCCACGTCAGCATAAGGATTATCCCGCGAGGGGACGCTCTGGAGATACTCCGGGGCGTCTGCAAAGCGCTGTTTCCGCCGTAGCTCCTTGTAGCATACCCGAACCAGTATGCGTAGGAGCCAAGGCCCAAAGGCATCGGGATTTTTCAGGGTCTCTCGCTTTTCAAAAGCGATGAGAATGGCATCGTGCACTGCGTCCTGTGCATCGGCGTAGTTTTTTAAAATCGACATGGATAACCGATACAGCCTATTCTCGTTTTTCAGTACCAGTTCCTCAAAAAGCTTGTTTTCCATTATTTCGTAACCTTGAAGGTGCTCAGTTCCATTGTGTGATCATGGCCATTCTTGCAGGTAAGATAGGCCTGATCCAGAAGTCTTTCGTCACAGCGGTAACCGATGGTGATCGTTTTGGTCTCGCCTGCTTTCAGGGTAATGCCTTTACGGCGCTGTTTACCGGTGGCGCCGTCGGCGTTGCGGGAGAGATACATAAATTCATCGCGGTCTGCATTCCGATCGTTGAGCAGCGCCATGGATTTGATCAACTTCCCTTTTTCATCCGTATCATAAAAATTAAGTTCAAAGCCGGTGGAGGCATCAACGTCCTCGTCGGTGTGATTGGTATAGGTCACCCGGAAGAGAATATATTTCTGCTCGTAGGGATTGGATTCCACGAAGAGATCCACAGTGTTGACACGGTCACCCGGGATCCATACGTCGCTGATACGGGGGTAGAGCTTGCCTTCGGCATCCACGTAATCGCTGTATTCAAGCCAAGATTCCGTTTCATAATTGTAGCCGTAGCCCAAGAATTCATTGGGCACCAGATCCTTTACGTTATCAAGGACCTCAAGGCTTTCCATTTTAGCGGTGATACTTTCGTTTCGCGTGAATTCTTCCCCGATCTCCTTGAAGATCAGGTCCTTACCGATCACCGTTAAATACGGATTTTCGGCAGGGCTGGCCGGGAAGGATTCAGCCTTATATTCCGTGGAAAAGGGCGTGTTGTTTTCGGGGGTACCCTCGATCACGCTGATTCCTTCCAGGGCACGGATCATATCTTCCATCGGGATCTTCATATTCACGTAGCAGGTGACCACGATGTTGACGTCTTCATACATCATCAGCACGCGTCGTAAATGATAAGAGCCTGCAGGCTCGATGATAATGGCCTCGTGCCCACCGATGTTGGTTTTTTGATAGGAGCCTACCATGGTGTAAAGCTCTTTATTTTCGGGGCGGCTCAAGAAAAAAGAATAGCCGTTGGCGGAAGGGTTATCCACAGGATACCATTTGATATCGTCGGCGCGGGGATCCCACGGGGTCTCGGGGTATAGCTCCGCTTCGTATTCCGCCCGATCCCGATATCCTTCAATGGGTGTCACCACAAGCTTTACAAATTCCGGCCCTTTGTTCGCAGGCTCTGCCGTTTCGCTTTGGCCCGGCTGAACCAGGTTCAGATCAAAGGCGTATTTCCCGATGGTCTCGGGTACAAGGCTGGGCTCGTCTTTGGTGCCCAATACGTTGGGGAACATTACGGGGGTCAAAACCAAAAGCAGTAGGGCCGCCACTGCCACACCGGGTACCAGAATGGGAACCCGTTTCTTTGCTTTGGGCGCCTGCGCTTCGGCAAGGGCGTCTTCCAAGGCGGTGTGAAACCCGGCAGGGGTAGGCTTGAAGAGATCCGTTTGTTTTTTCATTTGTTCGATCCTTTCTTTGTTTGTTTTGGAACGACCGTTCTACTTATAAGAGCAAACAGAGGGCAAAAAGGTTCATTTTTTTGAAAAAACTTTTTAAAAACACAAAAAGCAGTCATAGGACTGCTTTTTGTCAGATGTTTTAGTCACCCAAGCGAATGTTGATGCCACTTCCGCCGCCGTCGTTGTCGTTGTTGATATTAAGATAAGGGGTAAGGGCTTGTGCCGTTTGCACCAAGGGCATAGATTGAAGCCATACCTTGCCGGGCCCTGTGACTCTGGTATGAAAAAGCCCTTCGCCGCCGAAGAAAATGTTCTTTGCGCCCTTGACGGTCTCAACGTCCATCGTGCAGGTTTCCGTCATAGCGGCAAGATAGCCGGTGTCAATGACGATGCTTTCCCCCACGCCCAGGGTATATTCCTTGCAGTGCCCGTCTATTTCCAGAAAGATCATACCGCTTCCGCGGACCATCTGCATAATAAAACCTTCGCCGCCGAAAAAGCCCTTTCCCATTTTTTTCTGAAAGTAAACGGAAAGCTCCAGCCCCTTTTCCATAGCGAGAAATCCTCGCTTTTGTACGATGATCCCGTTCCCCGGGGTTACTTCAAAGGGAATAATAGAGCCCGGCAGGGAGGAGGCAAAGGCGATCATACCGCCACCGCCCAGCGCAGTATATTCATTGAGGAAGAGGGATTCACCGGAAAACATTCTTCCAAGCACTTTTTTAATACTTCCCCCTGAGGTGGTGTTCATTTGCATATTGGGGCTCATCCAACTCATAGCGCCGCTTTCGGTGCAAAGAGTCTCACCTGCTTGGGGGTAACAGATCACAACGGGCAAATGACCGCCCTCAATTTCATATCGGATCATAGTGATTCCTCCTATTTTCTTGCTTTGAGTATAACGAAATACCTCTTTTTTGTCAATGAATCCGAGAAAATAGGGGCTTCCATTTTTTGGCTGATTGTGCTATGATAAAGAAAACGAAAAGGGAGGAATCAAGGTGCCTTTTTTAGGAAACGATTGGGATCAGCTTTTGGCCGCGGAATGGGAAAAGCCCTATTTTAAAGATCTGCAGGCTTTTTTGGATGAGGAATACGCCACCCAAACCGTCTATCCCCCAAGGGATGAGGTGTTCACGGCCCTTCGCCTTACCTCCTTTGCGGATACCCGTGTGGTGATCTTAGGGCAGGATCCGTACCACGGTGCAGGTCAGGCACACGGCCTCAGCTTTTCGGTAAAGGATGGGGTCGCCCTCCCTCGTTCACTGCGTAATATTTTCAAAGAATTGGAAGCCGATCTGGGCATCACCCCGCCCTCTTGCGGGAATCTTGTCCGCTGGGCAAAGGAAGGGGTCTTGCTTCTGAATACGGTGCTCACCGTGCGGGAGGGGGAGGCCGCCAGCCATCAAAATCGTGGCTGGGAGCAGTTTACCGATGCGGTCATTGACTGCTTGGATCAAAAGAGTACCCCCGTGGTGTTTCTCCTTTGGGGCGGTCACGCACAAAAAAGGGCGGTAAGGATCCAAAACCCGCTTCACGTAAAGCTTTCTTCGGCGCACCCCAGTCCCCTTTCTGCTTCCCGTGGATTCTTCGGCTGCCGCCATTTCTCACGCACCAACGCCATTTTGAAAGAAAACGGAATGAAGCCTATCAATTGGTAAAAAGAAGCGAGCAAAGCTCGCTTCTTTTTAGATGGTGCCGGTAACGGTGAGCACAGCGGTGCCTGGGGTGGTTTCCCATACGCCGCTTTCAGGGTTTTGGGTGAAGGTTGCAGCAGGAACGGTGATGACACCTGCCGCGGTGATAAATAAACCGCTGGCCTCGTTATAGCTGTATTCGGTGCCCTCCGTCAGGCTGTCTCCGTTGAGCGTTACGATCAGATCCTGCAGAATGGGGTTGAAGGAATCCGTCACCACGGCGTTACCCGTAGCCTCTACGGGGCTGCTGCCGAAATTCTGGATCAGGAAGGTGTAGGTGACGCGGCTGTTTTCGGTCACCACCGAGGGGGATATGGTCTTGGTGATGGAGAGCCTTGCCGAGGAGGAAGGCAAAACGGTTGCCGTTGCCGTCACCTCCTGCGTAATCCCCGATCCGGTTACGGTGGCGGTATTGACGATGCTTCCGCCGGCACCGGGAGGTGCAAATTCATTTGCCACGGCTTCGTAAAGCAAAAGAGCGTTGCCCCCTGCGGGAACGGTAATGCCGGAAAAGGTGAGAGGGGGACCCGCCGCCACGGTGGGAGCAGGCTGCAGAACGCCGCCGATGAACAATCGGGCGGAGCCCTCCTCGTAGGTCAGGGGTGTGAGCGTTTGGGTCCCTGTAGTGTAGGCACCCAGATCATCGCTAACGGTTACTCCGGTGATGGGCGCCGTTCCGGAATTGAGAATGCTGATGACGTACGTTACGTCCGACCCCGTACTGTAAGAGGGGGTGACCGCCGTTTTCGTGGCGGAGAGCACTTCCAGAAGCTCACCCGTTGCCACGTTGGAATTGGTGGTAATGTTGTTGTAGGTCAGGGTTGCTTGATTTGTAAAGATTGCCATAGAAAAAAGACTCCTTAGTTTAAAGGTGGAAAGAAGGGCGATATAGTCGCCCGCTTTCATTATATGCGCCCAAAATCTACGGGGTGCTGCCTTTCGAAAAAATAAAAAAGCGAGCCGTGCTCGCTTTTTTATTAAGAATCTTTTTTCTTGCGAAGCTCTTCCAGAAGTGCTTCGGTTTTTTTGCGGTTGATTTCCGCCAGTTCCTCGCCCTCGGTGCTTTCCTTGCTGAATATGATCTTGATGGTGAGAATGATCAGCTTGATATCAAGCTGAAGGGAGTAATTCTCAATATACATCAGATCCAGGCGAAGCTTATCATAAGGGCTGGTGTTGTATTTCCCGTAGATCTGTGCATAGCCCGTAAGACCGCCCTTCACTTTCATACGGTAGGCAAATTCAGGCATTTTCTCGCAAAACTCTTCTACGAATACACGCCGCTCGGGGCGGGGGCCTACGATGGACATATCCCCTTTGAGAATGTTGATGAATTGAGGGATCTCATCCAAACGGGTGGCGCGAACGAATTTTCCAACCTTCGTAATACGGGGATCGTTTTCTCCTGCGGAAAGAACGGCACCGGAAAGCTTTTCCGCATCCTGGATCATGCTTCTGAATTTCAGAATATCAAATTCTTTTCCGCCAAGGGTCATTCGGCGCTGTTTGTAGAAAACGTCACCGCCGTCTTCCAGCTTGATGGCAATGGCAACGCCCAGCAAAATGGGGGAAGCCAGAATGAGGATGATCGCGCTGAATACGATATCCATAAGCCGCTTGATGATCCGCTGGGGGAGGGAGATGCCCGTTTGCTTAATGTGGATCAGGGGCGTATCAAATAGGTTGATGTTTTTACCGCCGCGCACCAGAATATCGGAGATCTTCGGTACGATATAGGTGCGGATATCCCTCTGATAGCAGTATTTCAAAAGATCGTTGCGGAACTGGGCGGGCAGATCGTTGAAGATGACTCCGTCATACCCTTCAAGCTCCTTGCAGACGGCTTCCATTCCTTCGTCCACAGAGATGAGCTTTTTGATGTTGTATTTGTCTTTTCGTTCGTCCATCTTGATCTTCAGACTGACGGCGTTGTCGCTTCCGTAGACCAAAAGCAAGGAATGGGGGGCGTAGAGCCTGTGATAGATCTTTTTAAATATGAAGATCAGCCCTACCGCAAGAATGAACTCTCCTGCAAAAAGGTATAGGATCGGCAAAGGGGAGATCATATGATTGGCAATGAGGCAAAGCTGAAAATAGGTAATGAAATTGACCAAAAACAAACCGATGGTCTGCCCCAAGGTAAGGTCAAGCGCTCTTCTCTGATCAAAAAGAAATCCGTCCAAATTGGAGAACATAATGAGGATCAGAAGTGCGTAAACACCGGTTAGTACGTATTTCCCTTTAAAGTAAAAGGCATCTGAATCGTAGCCCTCACGCCATACTGCGTAATATAAAACACAAAAAAGCACGATCTCAAGGATCATTTCGATTCCTCTCAAAAGCCCGCGTATTCCGTGCCTTTTTTTTATTTGGTGCATCGTTTCACCTACTTTTTCGCCGATTTTCAGCGGCGCATTTTTTTGTTGCGGTAAAATATTCCGCAAGGCCAGTATACCATATCCCGATACCTAAAGTCAACCGAAAAAAAGCGATGCCTCCGTTTGGAAAGCATCGCCGGTTTTTATCCTATGGGCCAAAAGGAGAAATCAAAGCGGATCTCTTTTTCGCTCAGGCGGTAGGGGGGCTCAAGCAAGGGGCCGCAGGCACCGGAGCCAACGCCGGAAACCTTGTAATCCACCCGCAGGTGAATATTCCCGTCAGCTACCAGCTCGTCGGTGTGCTCTGCATGGTAGAGCGCGTCGGTGCCGTAGCGTGAAACGGAGAATTCAAAAGGCGTTTCGCTCTCAAATTGCAGCCTTCCGATTTGAAGCATTTTCGCTCCGAAGTGGTTTCCGTGCTCCTGAGGGCGCACGTAAGGCACGTATTCCGAGGCCGCATCGCTTTCATACAGACCCAAGGGGGCAGCGTGGTGCATATCACAGTAGCTTTCCAGCGGGCCGTGAGCAAAGTAGCGGAAGGCACAGGCTTCGGCGGGTAGGAGAAATTCAAAGCCCAACCGCGGGAGCCAGAAGGCGTCCTGACGAACGGAGCCTGCAAGAGAAACGCTGACCTTACCCGTTTCATCCACGCGGATCTTCAGGGTGTAGCGGAAAAAGGGACAACGGGAAACACCTGCAAGGGAAGCATCCACTAAAATGGAATCCCCCTCCACGCGGCAGTCGTAAACCTTGTTAAAAGCGCAGTCTAAATTTTCACCCTGCCAGATGTTCAGGTTTGCCCAGTATTCCTTGATTTTTCGGTCGTTATCCGTGGGAGCGCGGAAGGCTGTAAGGGTCATTTTGTCACATAGCTGCTCCACTCCGTTCACGGAAAGGGAGGTGAAGGTGCCGTAGTGCTTGGAGAAAACGTAGGAGAAGCCCTTGCCTTCAATGAGAATATCCGTGCCCCGAAGGGTCATGGAAGCGGCAGGCTTTGCGCTTCCCTTTTCTTTTGAAAGGTGGGGAAGACTGTGCTGGGTGCGGGCAAGCTCTTTTCCGTCTTTTTCTAAATATGCGTTAAGAGTAACGCCGTATTCAGTCGCAACGGGCCGGTAAGAAATGGGGATCTCCTTCCATTCGTGGGGGGCTAAGGAAAGAGCGGGTGCTTCGCTTCGGATCTCTTTCCCGTCCTTTTCCAGAGTGTAACGGAAGGAATATTCGGAAAGATCGGTAAAATCCATACGGTTGTAAACGAAGAGACTTCCGTTTTCGAAACGGGTCTTCATTGGCTGGAAGGCGGCCTTTGCCTCCAGAGTGCCTGCTTTGAAGGAGCGATCGGCAAAAACCAGACCGTCACAGCAGAAATTGGCGTCGTTTGTCAGCTCTCCGGGGAAATCTCCACCGTAGCGCTCCACGCCCTTCTCATCGGTGACCACGTGATCGGCCCATTCCCAAATGCAACCGCCGATGAGCTTGGGGTAACGGTCGATCAATTCGCTGTAATCGTATACGTCGCCTGGGCCGTTTCCCATAGCGTGTGCATATTCGCAGAGGAAAACGGGCATATCGATGTCATCGCATTGAGCGTATTCCTCCAAAAGGGAAAGGGAGGAATACATTCTGGAATACACGTCGGGGTTGCGGATCTCGCCCTTGCGGCTGGCTTCCTCCGAATGGGTCAGACGGGTATGATCCCGCTTTTTGGTCCATCGGAGCATAGCTGCCTGATTGGCACCGTGACCGCTTTCATTGCCGGAGGACCACATAATGATGCTGGGGAAATTTTTAAATTCCTCCACCATTCGCTCCATCCGCTCTAAAAATTCCTTCTTCCAGGCGGGATCGGTGCAGGGCCAGGCGCCCGTCTCCACGTCGTAGCCGTATTTTACATTAGGAAGTCTGCGGATAAAGCCATGGGTCTCAATATCCGTCTCACAGATCACGTAGAGGCCCAGCTCGTCGCACATTTCCACGAATCGTGGGGAGGGGGGATAGTGGGAGGTGCGAACGCAGTTCATATTCAATTCCTTCATCAAAAGAAGGTCGCGTCGAAGCTCTTCCTCCGATTGGCACCAGCCGCGGGTCTTGGAGGTGTCGTGGTGATTGACACCGTGAAGCTTGACGGCAACACCGTTAATGAGAAGCTCAAATTCTTCGGAGATCTCAATTTTCCGCAAGCCGGTTTTAAAAGTCAGGATCTCGCCGCCGCGCTCCAGCTCTACGGTATAAAGAAAGGGCTTTTCCGCATTCCAAAGAATGGGCTTTTCAGGCGCAAAGGAGAAGGAATCGCGGATCGCTCCCTTGAAAAGTTCCTTTTCACCTTCTGAAATACGAAGGTTTGCTTCTCCCGAAAGGGAGAGGGAGATGGTCTTGTCATCTGGGATCATTTCCACGTCAACGATGTGCCCCTCGGGGCGTTGAAGCAGGTAAACGTCGCGGAAAATGCCGTTGTAGCGAAAAGCGTCCTGATCCTCCAGATAGCTTCCCACGCACCATTTCAACACCTTTACGACCAGCTGGTTTTCACCCTCCCGCACGAAATCGGTCAGGTCAAATTCTGCACTGAGGCGGCTGCCTTGAGTGAAGCCTACTTCCTTGCCGTTTACCGAAACGAAGGCGCAGGAGGAGACTCCCTCAAAGTGCAGATATACCTTACCCCACAGCTTTTTCAGTTTGAAGGTTCTGCGGTAAACGCCGCAGGGGTTATCGTCAGGCACGAAAGGAGGATCGCAAGGGTAGGGATAGTTTACGTTGGTGTAATTGTGGTGATCGTACCCGTGAAGCTGCCAGCAGGCAGGCACGGAAATGGTATCCCATTTTTCGATGTTTTCGGGCACGTCAATGTCTCGCTGAAAATATGCAAAATCCCAGGCTCCGTTCAGAAGGGTAAATTCCGAAACACCGCCGGGGATGTAATGGCTTCTGGGTGAGAGCCGATTGTGGCTGGTTTTTTCTCTGGATTCGTAGATTCTCATGTTTATCACCTCGCTCAAAAACTATAGCATAACGCTTACTTCTTGTCAAGAAACGCCCTTTGCCAAAATGGACGATTTTTTTCTTTCAGATCATTGAAAAACGGAAAAAATGTGGTATAATCATTACAGTATGATTTTGCAGTAAGCGAGGTGTTTATGAAAATTACGAACGATATTTTTTATATTGGGGTCAATGACCGAGCGATTGATCTGTTTGAGGGGCAATACGTGGTCCCGGAGGGAATGGCGTATAATTCCTACGTGATTCTGGATGAGAAGATCGCCGTTATGGATACGGTGGATGCCGCCTTCGTGGACGAATGGATGGAAAATCTGCGTCAGGCTCTGGGCGGGAAGACCCCCGATTATCTGGTGGTGCATCATATGGAGCCGGATCATTCCTCCGGTATAACCCGCTTTGCAGAGGCGTTCCCCGAAGCGGTGATCGTGGCAACCCGTCAGGCCTTTGTGATGATGCAAAATTTCTTCGGTGTGGATTTTTCCTCCCGCCGCCTCGTGGCTGAGGAGGGAACACGCCTTCCCTTGGGGGCTCATACTCTGCAGTTTTTATTGGCGCCGATGGTCCACTGGCCCGAGGTGATGGTTACCTTTGAAGAAACGGAAAAGATCCTCTTTTCCGCCGACGCCTTCGGCAAATTCGGTGCTCTGGATGCAGAGGAAGACTGGGCTTGCGAAGCGCGCCGTTACTATATCGGCATCGTGGGAAAATATGGCTCTCCGGTGCAGAAGCTTTTAAAAAAGGTTTCCGCCCTTGACGTCTCCGCCATTTGCCCCTTGCACGGCCCCGTTCTCCGTGAGAATTTGGGCTATTATATCGGGCTTTACGATACCTGGTCCTCCTATCGCCCGGAGGAGGAAGGGGTTATGATCGCCTATACCTCCGTTTACGGAAATACCAAAAAGGCGGTGCTCCTTTTGGAAGAGGAACTGCATGCCCTGGGCTGCCCCAAGGTAGTGGTGAACGATCTTGCCCGTTGCGATATGGCAGAAGCGGTGGAGGATGCCTTCCGCTATTCCAAACTGGTCCTTGCTACCACCACTTATAACGGCGATATTTTCCCCTTTATGCGAGTCTTTTTGGATCACCTGAAGGAAAGAAACTTCCAACAGCGCACCGTGGCTCTTGTAGAAAACGGCTCCTGGGCTCCTACGGCCGCCCGCGTGATGAAGGGAATGCTGGAAAAATCCGAAAACCTGACCTTTGCCGAAACGCAGGTGAAGATCGTCTCTGCCTTGACGGATGAGAACCGCGCCGCCCTTGCCGCTCTGGCAAAAGAGCTTTGTGAGAAATAAAATTTATACGTAAGGAGAAAACAAATATGAAAGAAAACTATATGGTATGTAACTGCAAGCAGGTAAGCTACGCCGCTATTGCGGATGCACTTCACCGAAACAAGAATTTTTCCGACGTGCTGGAAGCCTTTGAGGACGTAAAGGCCGTTACCCATTGCTCCACCGGTTGCGGCGGTTGCCACGATAAGGTGCTGGATATCATTTCCGATATTCTGATGGGGCACGATCAAGCTTAAAACGGAAAAATGAAACTGGTCGTTTTAACTGCTCTTGGCGTCGGCGGAGCAACGGTCTTCGGTGCCCTGATCGGCTTTCTCTTTAAAAAACATACTCATCGCTTTTCGGATATCGTTCTTTCCTTTGCGGCAGGGGTAATGCTTGCGGCTGCTGTTTTAGGGCTGATTATTCCTTCCCTTGAATACGGCGGAAAATGGGGCGTATGGGTCACCGTGATCGGGATCTTAACGGGCGCTTTGGCTTTGAGCTTTATGGATCGGGTGGTTCCGCACCTTCACCGTCTTGCAGGGGAAGAGCTGGAAGCCCACCACAATCCGAAATTGGGAAAGGTATTGCTTTTCGTTACCGCCATTGCCATCCATAACCTGCCCGAGGGCATTGCCGCAGGTGTCAGCTTCGGATCGGGTGATGCTTCTCAGGCAATGCTGATTGCCGGTGGTATCGCCTTGCAGAATATTCCCGAGGGTATGGTCATCATCGGCCCTATGCTGGCGGCAGGCGTTCCGTCGCGGCGCACGTTCGTCTTGGCAGCTCTAACCGGTGTCGTGGAGGTGGCGGGTACCTTCTTGGGGTATTTTTCAGTCTCCCTTGCTTCTGCCATCCTCCCCTTTGCGTTGGCCTTTGCAGGGGGCACGATGCTTTACGTGATCAGCGATGAAATGATCCCCGAGACCCACGCTCACGGAAGTCAGCGGGGCGCTACCTGGGCGCTTCTTGTCGGTTTTTGCCTGATGCTGATTTCAGACGTGCTTTTGGGATAAAAGCTTTAACTGACCTCCTTCTCAAAGCGGGAAGGAGGCTGTTTTTTATGATGACCGTTTGCCAACGCGTTCCTTTTTTAGGGGCGCCTTGACAAGCCCGTGCCTTGGAAGTATACTTTTTTATAAATAACGGAAGGAAGATCGGCGCGTTTTCCTTTTTTAATGATCGGAGAATCGAATTATGACGAACGTTGAGAAGATCTGGCTCTGCTTTTCCATTTGTTTTCCTATCTTTTTGTTTTTTTGCTATCTTCTTATTCTTGTTTACCGCAGGCATGTTGGCCGTAAGAATCCCGAAAAATTAAATCGCAACGTTCTTCCCAAAATATTTGTGTTTTCCTTTCTTCTGTTTTCCGGCATTTTCGGAGTGAGGCTTTCCCTTGCTTACGTTCTTGCAAAAGGGAAGAGCTCCGTTGTGATCGCGCTTATCGACAGTTTCTTTTATACTCTTCGCGCTTTTTCCGTTGAAGAGGGTTACCCTGATTTGATCGGTGGCATCGGCAAACTTGCCGAAGCTCTCGTTTCTGCTCGCAGTACCTGCTTTTCGGAATTGAAATTTGCGCTGACGGGCTATATTACGGTATTGGAACTGCTTGCACCCGTTGTGGGCGCTGCTTTGATTTTGGAAGTGCTGGCAAAGGTATTCCCTAAGTTTCGTCTTTTTTTTGTGTGCCGTTTCCCCTTTGGAAGAACCCGATATTATTTCAGCAAGCTGAATGCCGCCTCTCTGGCTCTTGCTAAAAGTATTGCCAAAGAAAAGAGCGCCGAGGATCAAGATGGGAACAAGAAAAAGTGGTACGAAAGAAAGCCGGTCATCATTTTTACCGATACCTACATTGACGATGAAAAGGAAAAGGATTACGAGCTTCTTTTGGAGGCAAAGCATTGCGGCGCCATCTGCGTTCGCGACGATCTGTTCCACGTAAGAAAGCCATACTTCGGCAAGCGTGAATATTACCTGATGGACTTGGATGAATTTGGCAATCTTCAAGCCCTTATGAATCTGGTGGAAAAATCCTGCCTTCCTTACGTTTTAGGCTCTCCCATTCACCTTTTCGTTCAGAGCGACGCCTACATTAGCGTTGAGGATAAGGCAAAGAAAAAGCTGGAGGTCAATGCGAAAGAACTGAAGGGCATAAACAAACTCATGTGGAAAAGAAAGGGCGTGCCCGTGGTGATCCCGGTGCGCGGTTACCGCAATCTGATAAGCAATCTTTTCCGTGAGGTTCCCCTTTACGAGCCCCTTATCGGCAGAAGCGGAAAAGCCGATTCTCTGAACGTTACCATCTTAGGAAACGGCATGATCGGAACGGAAGCCTTTCTTCATACCTATTGGATGGGGCAACTTTTGACCCCCGATGAAAAGGGAAGCTTGAAGGACGTAGAGCTTACGATCAACGTAATTTCCAAGGATGATCCGGAATCCTTCTGGTCCAAGCTTGACTATATCAACCCCGAGATCCAAAGATCTGCGAAGGTATACAAGAAGCAAAAAGCGGAAGACGGTAAAGAAACCGTGCGTTTGATCCTTCCTGAAAAATCCATCGTTCGGTGTTACGAGGAGGGCGAGGGGGAAGCAGAAAACAGGCCCTATTGCACCATCCGTTATATTCAGGCTGACGTGAAAAACGGCGGCTTTTGGGACGGGAAGCAAGAAGAGGATTATAGCCTTTTAGGGGCGGATTATTACATCGTTGCCTTAGGTAGCGATGCGGATAATATTTCCGTGGCGGAAAAGCTGCGCTGTCTTGTGGGAAAGGCACATCTGGAGCGAAAAACATTTGAAGACGACACCGCGGATCATACGGTTATTGCGTACGCCGTTTTTGATTCTAAGATCGCAGAGGCGCTCAATCAGCAACAGCTTTATTCGTGCTATGACATAGAAAAAAAGGATATCTACACCTATGCTTTCGGCAGTCTTGACAGCGTTTACAGCTTTGATAACGTTAATATGACCCAAAGCCGTTTGTTGGCAGAGGAAACTGGGGTGCGGTATCAAAAGGTGCAAGGTGATTCTTACCTTGCCGCCCATAAAAAGCGCTCCGACGGTGATGACGAGAACTATAAATATTGGTCCAATATGGCAAAAGTTCTGTTCATAAAATACAAGATCTTTTCCTTGGGGTGGATCAAAAAATCGGTTTTTGACGGAGAAGAGGTTCACAAGAAAGAAACCGAAGCGCAATTTTTGCGCTATAAAAGAATGGCGCTGGCCGATGGAACGAATTCAGCTTCGGTAACGTTTGACGGAGAAAATGAAATTCCTTGTTTTGCCGAGCAAAAAGAGCTCCTTGCGTGGCTGGAGCATCGCCGCTGGTGCGCCTATACCCGCGCCGAGGGTTACCGATACACGGCGGAAGTGATCAAGAATCTGGATCTGAAAGGGAAGAGTCATAAAAACATGTCCCTGAAGCTTCACCCCTGTCTGGTAGAAGCTGAACGGCCGGTGGGGAAGACCTACCGCCATCCAAAGGTTATATCTGTGTTTGAAAGCAAAAAAACAAATGAAGATGTAAAAAAAGAACTGGATGCCTTGGAGGACGAGCCTCTGGATCGGCTGGATCGCCTTTCCTGCCTGATGTGTCGGGAAAAGCTGACCCGTCATATCAAAGCGGGTGATTTCAAAGAATATGACCGCCCTGCCTTTGATTTTGACGGATACAAACTTCAGGATCAAATGAAACAGGAACTTAAAGATCGCGGCGTTGTTTTACCTAAGGTACTGACAGACCCTGAAAAGTGTAAGGATCTTTTCGTTCAGGTTAAAATGGAAAATGGCGAAACGAAATTGGATCGCTTTATTCCTGTTTCCAAGGTAAAGGAATGCTTGCAAAGAAAGTATCATAAAATAGAAAAGAATGACGTTACGGGCTTTTTGTTAGAACTCTATAGTAAAAAGAACGAGGACAAAAAGAACGAGGACAAAAAGAACGAGGACAAAAAGAACGAGGACAAAAAGAACGAGGACAAAAAGAACGAGGACAAAAAAGTATTTATCTTTGAAGAAAGCTTGTTTATGACCCGCTTTGCTTTTTGTAAGGCTATTTTGCGCTATCGGAAAGAATATTTTCAGGCGCTAAAGGAAAAAAAGCAAGCAGAAAAGCGAAAGGAGCAAGAAGATGTATCAACCGAAACCCATTGACACCGATGACGTGGTCCTGCCGGAATCCCTTTTGGCTTTGACGGAAAGGATCGCTGAAAACGTTCACGAAACCTGGGCTATGGGGCGTATGAAGGAAGGCTGGACCTACGGAGAAGAGCGGAACGACGCCGCCAAAACTACTCCGTGTATGGTGCCGTACAGCCTTCTTCCCGAAGAAGAGAAGGAATACGACCGCGTTACCGCTATGGAAACGCTGAAGCTCATTGTGAAATTGGGGTATAAGATCGAAAAACTATAAGACTATAAAGCAAAAAAGACGATGCATCCATCGTCTTTTTTGCTTTAAATGGGGCGTTCTCTGCCGAGCCGCAGGAACAGAAAATAAGCGCCGCCCGAAAGCAGTTGACACACCGCCGCAACCAAAAGGGTACCGACGCCCCCCAAGGCTCCCAAAACGGGGGTTACCAGAGCGTTGGAAAGGGCAATGCCCGCGGTGTGCAAAAGCATTCTCCAGGAGGAGTATTGCCCCACGTATTCGTAATCCACGAATTTGGTTACGGCTACGGGCACCGCGTTGTTGATGACGTTTAAAAAGAAATTGGCGAAAAAGTACATTCCGTAAAAAAGGGAAAGGGAATGCCTTGCCAGCATAGCAGGCATAAAAGCCAGCAATGCAAGGGAAGAGAAAAGGATCATGGAGCTATTGGAGATCCGTTTGGCAAGCACGGCGTAAACGAAGCAGCTCAGCACGTTTCCGACCTGCAGGAGGAGCGTGAGAATCGCACCGGAGGCAGGATTTGTGATCCCTTCAATGTGACCGATGGTCATGGCAACGATAAGGATCCCCGCGCAAAAGCCACGCAGAAGATTGGGGAGGATCAAAAGGGTGAAGGGGCGGTAACGAAACAGATTTTTCTTTTCTTCTTTGCTCTTTGCTTTTTTCGTTTTGGGGAGGTTTTGCTCCACGGGGATATAGCTGAGGGTCAGGAAAAAGGAGACGAGCAGCATTGCCGTGCCGAAAACGAAGAAGCCCAGCATCGTGGGATAATAGGGAAAGCGGGCGGTGAAAAAGGACATTGCGGCGGAAACCACGATGCATCCAACCCCCACCACTACGCCGATGAGCCCCGTCAGCTGTGCGTAGTTAGACATATCGATGATGTGATAGGGCACCTTATAGGTCAAAACGTTGAATACCGCCAGAAAAACGTTGGTAAGAATACCGCTTGCAAAAACCAGAAGGTATTTGGGCGTCAGGGGAACGTTTTGAAAAACGCAAAGAAAGATCAGGGATAAGAAGAGTATGCTCTGGAGCACCATAGACCAGGCGTAAGCGCGGATCACGTTGCGGATCTTATCGATGATCATAGAAATCACCAAAATTACCGAGACCTGCAGGATCTGTACAAGAGAAAGATAAAGGGCAACTGCGTTTTCCGCAATGCCGCATTCCAGCATAAACCCCTGAATGACGGAGCCGGCGATCATCATATTGGCGGTGCTGTAGGACGTGGATTGAATAAAATACTTTCGATTGTTATTCATAAGGATTTCTATGAGATCAGTGTGTATTCAAACATTTCGTAATGAAGGCGGCTTCCCACGTCTGCCCCCTGAGGAAGCAATGCAAGGGCAATGAAGATATCCTCCGTGCAGGTGCCGGAAAGATCCCGCAGAAAGGCGTATTCCCCTTCGATCCGTATTAATTCGTAATCCTTCGGTTCCATTTTTTCTCCTTTAGAACAGAGAGGGCCTTGCCTCTCGGGTTTCTTCGGTCAATATATCACAAAGCCTCAAGACCGTCAACCGAAAGTGAGAAAGTTCTGCGAAAAAAGTTGAAATGTATCTCTTTTTTTGTTAAAATAAAGAAAATCAAAAAGGAGGTTCCGCTATGTCGCACTTGATGGAACAGATCAAACACACGGTAGATGCTACCATCCCCGAAAAGGAAGAGCTGACCCACGGCATTCATCCTAAATTGGATTATGCCATGCTCATTCTTCGCAACCTTTTCGTGGCGGGGGCGGCCGTTCTTTTTCTTCTTTCGTTTTTTATCCACGGTGCTTACGACGCTTTAAAAGCGGCAGGCTATTTCTGCGGTGCCGCAGCTTACGTTTTCGAGCTACTCGCCCTGACGGATTGCTTTACCAAAAAGGTGCCCCATACGGAAATGTTTATGGTATATTGCTTTGGCCCCCTTTATTTTCTTTTAGGCTTTCATTACATCTTTTAACGGTGAGTACTTATGTTTGATGCAAAAAGAGTAACGCAGGAATGCGTGGAATGGATCCGCTCATTTTTTGAAGAAAACGGGAAAGGGTGCTGTGCCGTGGTGGGGATCTCAGGCGGCAAGGATAGCTCCGTTGCCGCGGCTCTTTGTGCCGAAGCCCTTGGAAAGGATCGGGTGGTAGGTGTTCTGATGCCCCGTGGCACCCAGCCTGATATTGATATGGCCTATCTTTTGGTGGATCACCTTGGGATCCGCCGTTACGAAGTGAATATCGCTTCCGCCGTAGATGCCGTGATTGCGGCAATGCCGCGGGAATTGGCACTTTCTCCCCAGACCCTTGTGAATCTGCCGCCCCGCATCCGTATGGCAACGCTGTACGCCGTCAGCCAGTCTCTGAACGGCAGAGTGGTCAACACCTGCAACCTTTCCGAGGATTGGGTTGGCTATTCCACTCGCTATGGTGATGCCGCAGGGGATTTTTCCCCCATGGCAAATCTCACCGTTACCGAGGTTAAAGAGATCGGCAGAGCTTTGGGGCTGCCCGACGTTCTGGTGGATAAACCACCCATTGACGGTCTCTGCGGCAAAACCGATGAAGAAAATTTAGGCTTTACCTACGCTGAGCTTGACGTCTATATCCGCACCGGCGTAATAGAGGATCCGGTAAAAAAAGAATTGATCGATGGGAAGCATAAGGCCAATTTGTTCAAGTTGCAACCGATGCCTGCATTTCTTCCCAAATCCTTTTAGGAGGTGTGTTTATGAAATGGGAGCGCGAGATCCCTTTGAAAGGTCGTTATGATTTAGTGGTCTGCGGCGGTGGCTTTGCAGGCTTTGCCGCCGCCTTTGCCGCCGCCCGCGAAGGAGTACGTACCCTCCTGGTGGAACAGGGCTTCTGCCTGGGTGGCGTGGGAACCTCGGGTCTGGTCAATCATATCCTGGGAGTACGATTCCGCGAGGAAAATAAAGTTCGCACTTGTGTCAAGGGGCTTTTTGCTCAGCTGGAAGAGGAATTGATCCGCGAAGGAGACGGGGTTGATTATCGAAGCGTTGCTCCGGATTTTAATCCCCACGGCTGGAAGCCCTCTCTTGGGGTAGGGCTGATTTTCGATAACGAAGCCATGAAGCTTCTTCTTGAGAAAAAGCTTACAGAGGTGGGTGTTGAGATCCTTTACGGAACACGGCTGATCGACGTGGAAGGAGAACCGCAAAGAGCGGAAAGGGTATTGCTTCATAATAAGAACGGGCTCTTTTTCGTGGAAGCGGATCTTTTTGTTGATGCCACGGGAGATGGAGACCTTTGTGCTCTGGCGGGGCTCCCCTTCGATTTCGGTGATGAGGAAGGCGGTCTTTCCGCCGCCAGTCTTGAAATGCACGTGGAAAACGTGGATTCCGATGCCCTTGGTGACTATATGCGCCAAACGGGCGATCTTCGCTTTGTGAAGATCATCTCGGAACTGAAAGAAAAAGGACTTTGGCCGTTCCCGTATGAGATCTTTATTTCCGTTCTTTTAACGGCACCGGGGGTATATATGATCAATACCATTCGTCAGGTGGGGATCGACGGGATCGACGCCGCCTCCCTTACCCAAGGAGTTTTGGATGGCAGAAGGGAAAACTACGAGCTTCTTTCCGTAATGCGAGCGCATTTTCCCGGTTTTCAAAATGCACGGATCCGTCAGATCGCACCTACCATCGGTATCCGTGAAACCCGGCGCATCCGCACGGTGGAGACCTTGAAGATCATCCATCTGGTAGAGGCGGCTTCCTTTGAGGACAGCATCGCCCTTTCCGGTTATTCCTGGGATATGCCCCATCCCAAAAAACCAAGCCATCAGCCCTATCACGGGGTCAAGAGAAAAAGCCGCATCGCCGAGATCCCTTACCGCTCGCTTCTCCCGCAGGGGGCGGAAAACGTTCTGGTGGTTGGCAGATGCATCGGTGCGGAGCGGGAAGCTCTGGGAGCCGTCAGAGTCATGGGCCCGTGCATTGCTATGGGGGAGGCGGCAGGCATTGCCGCGCACCTTGCCTTGAAGGAAGGCGTGGGCTTCCCCGAAATTTCTGCCACCGAGCTAAAAAGAATGATCGAAGCCCGCGGGGGCCTTACTTCCCGCAGTCAGGTATCGGAATAAATCAAAAGGGAGGCACTGCGGTGTCCTCCTTTTTTGACGGAAAAAAACGAAAAAAGCTCTGCATTCAGCGCCTTTTTAGAACCTTTGTGCAATGTAGACAAAAAATGCGGAGAAATTTCTGTTTTTTTGCTTGTTACGTGGAGAAAAAGAAATATTGAAATTATTTAATGAATAGTTTATAATTAAATTGTTAACGGAATTTTGGGATATCCGGGATTCCTTATCTTTTTACCTTGCGTAAAAATACTATAGTTTCAAGCTCCGGCAAAGGTCGGGGCAAAGGAGGAAAAACCATGGCAAGCATTGATATGAAACGAATCCGTAACCTTGTTCTGATGGGGCATTCCGGCTCCGGTAAGACTTCTCTGGCAGAGGCAATGCTCTACCTCTCCGGCGGAAGTGACCGCTTTGGTAAGGTGCCCGAAGGTAACACGGTTTTTGATTTCGATCCTGAATCCATCCGCAGAAAGATCTCCGTTGCATCCTCTCAGGCACCCGTAATGTGGAAGGATATTAAGATCAACGTGATCGATACTCCCGGTTATCCCGGCTTTACCGGTGAGATTTCTCAGGCGGTACGTGTGGCAGACAGCGCCATTATCGTGGTGGATGCCCGCTCCGGTATTCAGGTGGGGACCGAGCTTGCTTGGGATAAGGCAACGGAAGCAGGTCTTCCCAAAGCGATCTTTATCAATAAATTCGATGATAACGAGGCACGCTTTGCCAAGCTTCTCAACGCCCTTCACGAGCAGTTCGGCCGTGCCATCTGCCCCGTTACCATTCCTATGGTGCGCGACGGCGAGGTGCGCGGCGCCATTGACCTGATCGCGCAGGAAGCCCACAGCTTCGACGATAGGGGTACCCACTCCGTTCTTCCCATTCCCGAAGAAAATATGGAAGCGGTGGAAGAATTCCGCGAAATGCTGTTGGAAGCCGTTGCAGGCACCAGTGAGGATCTGATGAACAAGTACTTCGGCGGAGAAGAGATCAGCTATATGGAGATCTGCAACGCAGTGCACGAGGGTATCATCCACGGAGATATCGTACCCTGTTTCTGCGGCTGTGCCACCAAGCTCTGGGGCGTATGGACCCTTCTTAACTCTATCTCCGAATCCTTCCCCCGCCACAGCGCAAAGGGGAGCGAGGTTTCTATCGAGGGTCAGGAAGTTGAGATCGTGCCCGAAGGCGCTCCCGCCATCTTCATTTATAAGACCATTGCTGATCCCTTCGTGGGCAAAATGAGCTTCTTTAAGGTTATGAACGGCACCGTCAAGGGCGACCTGACACTGAAGAACGTGCGCACCGGCGGTACCGAAAAGCTGGGTAAGATCTATACCGTCAAGGGCAAGACACAAACGGAAGTGGCCGAGCTCTTCTGCGGTGATATCGGCATGGTATCCAAGCTTTCCGCCGCCACCGGCGATACGCTCAGCTGGACCGGTGAGGTGGCGTATGCCCCTGTGGTTTACCCCGAGCCCTTCTACGTAAAATCTCTTGCTCCCAAGGCAAAGGGGGACGAAGATAAAATCTCTACTGCCGTTTCCAAGCTGCTGGAAGAGGATATGACTTTAAAATATGAAGTAAATCCCGAAACCGCGCAGATGCTCCTTTCCGGCTTGGGTGGTACCCATCTTGAAAATACCCTTGCCAAAATGAAGGCGCGCTACGGTGTTGAGGTAGTGCTGGGCGAAAAGAAGATCGCTTACCGCGAAACCATCCGCAAATCCTGCAAGGTGGAAGGTAAGCATAAGAAGCAGTCCGGCGGTCACGGCCAGTACGGTCACGTTAAGATCGAATTCTCTCCCGGTGAGGGCGAAGGCCTGACCTTTACCGAGTCCATCTTCGGTGGCTCCGTTCCCAAGAACTTCCACCCCGCAGTGGAAAAAGGTCTTCAGGAATGCATGGCAAAGGGTGTTTTGGCAGGCTTCCCCGTTGTGGGCCTTGCCGCCAACCTTTACGATGGCTCCTATCACGACGTAGACTCCTCCGAAATGTCCTTTAAAATGGCGGCGGGCATTGCCTTCCGTGAAGGTCTGCCCCAGTGCGCTCCCGTTATTCTGGAGCCCGTGGGCAAGCTTCGTGTATTTACTCCCGATAACCAGATGGGTGACGTCATCGGTGATCTGAATAAGCGCCGCGGCAGAATTATGGGTATGGAGCAGGATGAAAAGAAACGCGGCTGGAGCATCGTGGAAGCAGAAGTGCCCGAAGCCGAAATGGGTGACTACGTTCACGCTCTCCGTGCCATCTCTCAGGGCAGAGCCAGCTTCACCTACTACTACGATCATTACGAAGAAGCACCTGCAAACGTTGCGGAAAAGATCATTGCCGCAAGCAAAGAAGCAAAATAACAAATTGAAAGAAAACACACTGCCACATGCAGTGTGTTTTCCTGCTTCTTGCCAAGACGGCGTTTTTGTGTTACAATGTGGGAAGTTTAGATTTCCAACGGAGGGAAAAATGAAAAGAGTATTGGAATTATTCGAAGCCTTGTGTGCCATTCCCCACGGTTCCGGCAATATGGAGGGCATTTCTGCCTGGTGCGTGGATTTTGCCCAAAAGCGTGGGCTTGAGGCTGCTCGGGATGAAGCACGAAACGTTATCATCAAAAAAAAGGCCACCCCCGGCTATGAGAATGCCCCCACCGTGATGCTACAGGGCCATCTTGATATGGTGTGTCAAAAGGTAGAGGAAAGCCCCGTTGATTTTGAAAAGGATGGGATCAAAACCTTTGTTAAAGGGGATTACCTGAAAGCAGAGGGCACCACCCTCGGCGCGGATAACGGCATTGCCGTGGCAATGGTCCTTGCTATTTTAGAGCGGGAGGATCTTTCTCACCCTGCCTTGGAGGCTGTCTTTACTACCGATGAGGAGATCGGTATGCTGGGCGCGCTGGAATTGGATATGAGCCTTTTAAAGGCGGAGAAAATGATCAATCTGGATTCCGAAGAGGATGACGTGGTCACCGTTTCTTGCGCAGGCGGAAGTGATTTCGTAATGAGCGTACCCTTTGAAAGAAAGGAAGAGAAGGGAACTCACCTTTTCGTCACCTTCAAGGGGCTTCAAGGGGGACATTCAGGCGTTGAGATCCACAAGGGGAGAGTCAACGCAGATCTTCTGGCAGGCCGCTTCTTACAGCATATGAAGGCTTCCGTTCCCTTTTCCTTACTGTCGGTGAACGGAGGAGATAAATCCAACGCCATTCCTCGCTATGCCAAAATGGAGATCGTGACCTCTGATCCCGTTGCTTTTCTGAAGGAAGCGGCTTCTTATCTTGAAACGGTGAAGCACGAGCTTGCTGCCCGTGAGCCCGGCTTCGTTTCGGTTTTGGAAACGGAAGGGGAGGGAAGCTTTGCCGTTATGGAAAAAAGTGCCGCCGACCGCGTTATTGCCGCCCTGTGTACCGCTCCCAACGGGGTGGTGAATATGAGTGCGGATATACCCGGTCTGGTGGAGACCTCCTTGAATTTGGGCATCCTTGAGACGAAGGAGGATGCGGTGAGTCTGCATTTTGCCCTTCGGAGTAATTTTACCTCAGGGCTCGTGGCGCTGGAGGAAAAACTCTTTGCCTTTGCCTCGCTACTTTCCTGCAAAGCTTCAACCGGCGGGCACTACCCCCCTTGGGAATACCGTGCCGACTCTCGTCTCCGTGATCTGTATACCCGTCTTTATGAGGAAAAAACGGGGAAAAAAGCAAAAGTGGAAGCCATTCACGCAGGACTTGAGTGCGGTGTCTTCGCCGCCGGCATTCCAAATCTTGATTGCATTGCCATCGGCCCCACTTTGTTTGACGTGCATACCACGGAAGAAAAAATGAGCATCTCCTCTGCTGAGAAGATCTACGGCCTTTTAACAGCACTGTTGAAGGAATGTCGATAGAGGTTGCATTTTTTCAAGAAATGTGATATAATGTTTGAAATTTTGACAATAAAGGAGCTATTATGGATCAGAAAAACGAATTTAAGCCGTATGTTCCTGCAGAGAAGATCACCCCTGAAATTACCGTAACCTCCGTGATTATGGGTGTTCTTCTTGCCGTGGTATTCGGCGCCGCCAACGCCTATCTGGGGCTGCGCGTGGGTATGACCGTTTCGGCCTCCATTCCCGCCGCCGTTATTGCTATGGGCGTGATCCGCATCATTATGCGGAAAAATTCCATTTTGGAAAGCAATTTTGTACAGACCACCGGTTCCGCAGGCGAAAGTCTTGCGGCAGGTGCCATCTTCACCCTTCCCGCTCTGTTTCTTTGGGCAAAGGAAGGTCTGATGGAGAAGCCCGGTATTTTAGAGATCACCGTCATTGCCTTGATCGGCGGCCTTTTAGGCGTCTTCTTTATGATCCCTCTTCGCAACGCCCTGATCGTAAAGGAGCACGGGACTCTTCCTTACCCCGAAGGAACTGCTTGTGCAGAGGTTCTTCTGGCAGGGGAGGAGGGCGGAGCCAATGCCTCCACCGTCTTTGCGGGTATGGGCTTTGCCGCACTCTTTAAGTTCATCATTGACGGCCTGAAGCTGGTTGCAGGTGAGATCACCTTCGCCGTAAAGGGCTTTGCAGGTGCCATCGGTACCCAGATCTACCCCGCTGTTATGAGCGTTGGCTACATTTGCGGAGCCCGCATTTCTTCTTATATGTTTGCGGGCGGTGTTTTGAGCTGGCTTGTTTTGATCCCCCTCATCGTTCTGTTCGGTGAAAATGCCGTTCTTTACCCCGGAACGGAAACCATCGGTGCCATCTTTGAAGCAAACGGTGCCGCGGGCATTTGGTCTACCTACATCCGTTACATCGGTGCAGGTGCTCTTGCCGCAGGCGGTATTATCAGCCTCATCAAATCACTTCCCCTGATCGTGAAGACCTTTGCAGGTGCTATGAAGAGCATCGCAGGCTCCGGCAGTGCGGGTAATAAGAGAACCGATGCCGATATCAATTTAAAGATCGTTCTCATCGCTATTTTGATCCTCACCCTCCTGGTCTGGCTGGTTCCCGCCATTCCCGTATCCCTTGTGGGTGCGTTCATCGTGGTGATCTTTGGTTTCTTCTTCGCAACCGTATCCTCCCGTATGGTAGGTCTCGTGGGAAGCAGTAACAACCCCGTTTCCGGTATGGCCATCGCCACCCTTCTCATTGCAACCCTGGTTTTGAAGCTTACCGGTATGGCCGGGGCAGTTGGTATGCAAAGCGCTATTGCCATCGGCTCCATTATCTGTATCGTTGCCGCCATTGCGGGTGATACCTCCCAAGACCTGAAAACCGGCTACCTTTTGGGTGCAACCCCCAAAAAGCAGCAGATCGGTGAGGTTCTCGGTGTGGTAGCATCTGCCTTTGCCATTGGTGGAACGCTTTACCTTTTGGATATGGCTTGGGGCTTCGGCTCCGATCAGCTGGGTGCGCCTCAGGCAACCTTGATGAAGCTGATCGTGGAAGGCGTTATGGGCGGTAACCTCCCTTGGGGGCTGGTGTTCATCGGTGTGTTCATCGCCATTGTGGTGGAAGTCATCGGCATTCCCGTTCTTCCCTTTGCCATCGGCGTATATCTCCCCGTTCAGCTCAATGCCTGCATTATGGTAGGCGGCCTGATTCGCCTTGCCCTGGATAAGATGAAAAAGCCCGAGGAAGAGAAGAAGGCCATTGTGAACGACGGCATCCTCTTCTGTTCCGGTATGATCGCGGGCGAAGGCCTCGTGGGGATTCTCCTTGCGCTCTTTGCCGTATTTGGGTTGGATACCGTTGTGGATCTTTCCGCAAAGCTTGGCATTTCTCCCGTGGTTGCCAATGTGGGTGGCATCACACTCTTTGCTGTGATCGTTCTTACCGTGCTGAAATTCTCCCTTTGGAAAAAGCGCAAAAAGTAAAATGAAGAAGCAAAGAAAAGGCGAGAATTATCTGGATAAAAAGCCCCGCCGTAAGGAAGGACTTGGCTGGAGCACCGATGAAAAGGGGATCGTCACGCTGGAGATCCAAAACCGCGGCTTCTTTAACCGTCTCTTTCAGCTTCTGCTGAAAAAGCCTAAGGTCAGTTTCGTTCATCTGGACGAAATGGGAAGCTTCCTTTGGCCAAGGCTTGACGGTGAAAAAGATCTGGTAGCGTTGGGGGAAGAGGTGAAGGTGCAGTTTGGCGAAAAGGCGGAGCCCCTCTATGAGCGCCTTGCCAAATACGTTCAGATTCTTCACAGTTATGGCTTTGTAAATTTCAACTGATAAAAGGATGACTTCGGTCATCCTTTTTTTGCCTAAAAGCAAGGGGATAAGACCTGAATTTTTTTGTGATTTTTGCCGTTGACTTCCACCTCTGTCGGGTGTATAATAACCCGCGGAAAAAGTTTCATATCAAATAAAGAAGGTGAACCCTTGAATACACTCCTTACAACCTCTGTTGCGCTTCTTGCAGGTCTTATGATGACCCGTCTGTTTAAGCGCTTCCGTCTCCCTGCGGTGACCGCTTATCTCATTGCGGGCGTGCTCATCGGTCCGTACTGCATCGGTGCATTGGGGATCAACGGTTTGGGCTTTGCTTCCATGGAAGCTGTTGCTTCTCTTTCCGTTGTTTCCGAGGTAGCACTTGGCTTTATTGCCTTTTCCATCGGCAACGAATTTCGCTTGAATGAATTGAAGCAAACGGGGAAACAAGCCCTGGTGGTCGGTGTCGTGCAGGCGCTGGTCGCGATGCTTTTGGTTGACGTGGCCTTGATCCTTGTGCATCTTGCCATGCCCGATCATTTTACGATGTCTCAGGCATTGACCTTGGGTGCCATTGCCACTGCAACGGCTCCTGCAGCCACCCTGATGGTGGTGCGTCAGTATAAGGCGAACGGCCCCTTGACCCGCTTGCTTTTGCCTATCGTAGCGCTGGATGACGCAGTTGGGCTCGTAGCCTTTGCCGTTTCCTTCGGCATTGCAAAAACTCTGGTGGCAGGGAAGGCGGATCTGGTTTCCATTCTGGTCAATCCCCTTGTGGAGATCGCTGCTTCTCTCCTTTTAGGTGCGGTGATGGGCTGGGTACTGACTCAGTTGGAAAAGCTGTTCAACTCCAATACCAACCGTTTGAATCTTACCATCGGCGTGGTCTTTTTAGCGGCATCCCTTTCTATGCTTGAATTTGAGATCGGCCCCGTCCACGTTCACTTTTCCTCTCTTCTCGTTTGTATGATGCTGGGAACGGTATTTTGCAATACCTGCCCCCTTTCCCACGATCTGATGGCCGCATCGGATAAGTGGACCTCTCCCTTGTTTGCCCTGTTTTTCGTGATCAGCGGCGCGGAATTGGAGCTCGGGGTATTTGGGGATCTTGCCATCGTTCTCATCGGTGTGGTGTATATCGTTTTCCGTTCTTTGGGTAAATATTTCGGTGCGGCGCTCAGCGCCAAGGCGACCCGCTGTTCTCCTGAGATTTGCAAATATTTGGGTATCACCCTTCTTCCGCAGGCAGGGGTGGCGCTGGGTATGTGTACCACTGCTATGCAGCTTGGGGAACAGGGGAATCTGATCCGCAATATCACCCTTTTCGCCGTTCTGATCTACGAGCTCTTCGGCCCCGTCTTTACCCGTATGGCACTTACCGCCGCAGGGGAGATCAAGCCTATGGGGGATGACGTGAAAAACCGCCGTCTCAATAAACTGCAGGCGGCAGAGAATAATAAGAAATAAAGGCTGGAGCAAATGAAAAACTTTTACTTGATGCCAAAATTCTTCACCATCCTGAAAACCTATAAAAAGGATCAGCTGGTGAAAGATCTGATCGCAGGCGTGATCGTTGCTATCATAGCCCTGCCCCTTTCCATTGCATTGGCGCTGGCAAGCGGCGTTGAGCCTGCCGCAGGTGTCTATACCGCCATTACCGCGGGCTTTGCCGTTTCTCTTCTTGGCGGAAGCCGCGTGCAGATCGCAGGGCCCACCGCCGCTTTTGCTTCCATTGTAGCAGGGGTGGTTGCCACCCGCGGTATGGAAGGGTTGATCCTTGCTACCCTGATGGCAGGTATCATTCTGGTGCTTTTAGGCGTGTTGAAGCTGGGCGGTCTGATCAGATTCATTCCCGCAACCATTACCGTAGGCTTTACTTCCGGTATCGCCGTTACCATTCTCTTGGGGCAGATCAAGGATTTTCTTGGGCTGACCTACGGGGCAGGGGTCAAGCCGGTGGAGACCATCGAGAAAATGGAAGCCAATATCGCCTCCCTCTCTACCTTTTCCTGGCAGGCATTTCTGGTAGGTGCCCTTTCCCTTGCCATTCTCATTTTGTATCCCAGGTTTGAAAAACGCATTCCCCCCTCTCTCATTGCCGTGGTGGTGGGTGCCTTAGCGGTGAAATTCATTCCCGCTTTGGATGTGGGTGTGTTTACCATCGGTGAACTGTATGAGATCCCCACAGGCCTTCCCGCCTTTACCTTGGGCTCCGTTTCCTTTCATATGGATAGCATTCTGGCAGCCCTTCCCGATGCGGTCACCATTGCGGTGCTTGCCGCCATCGAATCCCTTCTTTCCTGCGTGGTTGCCGATACGATGGTCAATTCCAAGCACAACCCCAATGCGGAGTTGGTGGCGCAGGGGGTGGGCAATATGTTCTCCGTAATGTTTGGCGGTATTCCTGCCACCGGTGCCATCGCCCGTACCGCCGCCAATGCCAAGAATGGGGGCAGAACCCCCGTTGCAGGTATGGTTCACGCTTTGGTGCTTCTTTTGGTACTGGTTTTCCTGATGCCTTTGGCAAAGCTGATCCCTATGCCCACCATTGCCGCCATTCTCTTTATGGTGGCCTATAATATGAGCGAGTGGAAAAAGTTCGTTTTGATGTGCAAAACGGAAAAGTGGACCGGCATTACGGTGCTGGTGCTTACCTTCCTTCTCACCGTGATCAAGGATCTGGTGGTTGCCATTGCCGTAGGTCTGGTTTTGTCCTTCCTTTTCTACCTTGCAGAAAAAATAAAAGTGAAGAAAAAAGCAAATTAAACAGAATCCGTATAGGGCAACCAAAATAAAAAACAGGAGCATGCCTATGAAGATCGTTACCCTTACCTTGAATCCCGCCTTTGATACCCACGTAAGTCTTGACAGCCTCGTGTTGCATCACGAAAATTTTGCCACCGTTTTATCCACCGATGCAGGTGGAAAAGGGGTCAATATTTCCCGCGCCCTCACCGCCAACGGAGAAGAAAATCTGGCCGTGATCATCACAGGTGCAGAAAATGAGAGCGCCTTCATCCAAAAACTGAAGGAGGACGGGCTTTCCTGTTCCACCGTTTCCGTTCCGGGCAGGATCCGAGAAAATATGACCGTTCACGAAAAAAGCGGCAAAGAGACCCGTATCAGTTTTGACGGCTTTTCCTGCGAAAAAAAGGTTTTGGATCGCGTGGGTGACGCCGTAGGTCAGGTGGATGAAAACACCACCGTCACCTTAACGGGCAGTAACCCCGTAGGCTTTTCCGTGAGCGACGTAACGGAGCTTCTGAGAGCCTGGAAAGAGAAAGGTGCTAAGATCGTCATTGATTCCCGCTCCTTTACCCCCGCTGATCTTGTAGCCTTCGGTCCATGGCTTATTAAGCCCAACAAATCCGAAGCGGCCGCTTTTGCGGGTCACGATGTCAGAAACGTGGAGGATGCCGCCAAAACCGCTTTGGCCTTCCACCAAAAAGGGGTGGAAAACGTGCTCATCAGCCTTGGACCGGAAGGCGCCGTTTTAGCGTGTAAAGAGGGGCTGCTCTATGCAACCGCACCGGATATTCCCGTTATCAGCACCATCGGTGCAGGGGACAGTATGATCGCGGGCTTCGTTTCCGCCGCTTCCCACGGACTTTGCGTGGAGGATACCCTGATCCGCGCAGTTGCCTTCGGAACGGCCGCCTGCATTCAAAACGGAACCCGCCCACCGCTCCCCCGTGACGTTCAAAAGATCCAAAAGCAAATTCAGGTTACAAAGCTTTCTCTGTAAAAACCGGATAAAAAAGAGAAGATTCGCTAAAAAACGAATCTTCTCTTTTTTTTGCTTCTATTAAAATTCGGTGCCGGGCTGAAGAACGATCTTCGTGGGCTTCTTCACCGTAGCAATGAGAGATTTGCCTGCATTGTGCTGATCGTAATAACGCTCAATGGCAATTTCGTTCTTTCCAAATTCGTAAAGGAAGTCGTATGCCATCTTGTAAGCCAGGCTCTCGTGACCTACGCAACGCTCCTTCATAAAGCCGGCGAAGCCTTCGAAAAAGTCGGCGGCGTAGCCCAAAAGTCTCCATGAAACGGTCTGAGGACGGGTGGGCATCTTCATATGATCCTTCAGCATATCGCGGAGCTGCTGTGCGTATTCACGTACGCTCTCAAAGCTTTCTGCTCTTGCGGGATCGTGGAAGTTGGAAATGGAGGCGTCGGTGGTGGCTTCGCCGGAAATAAAGGCAAAGTCAAAGGCATGGCTGATCTTTTTCAGGCAAACGGAAACGTGCTTCCAATCCTCACCGTAAACGTGAGAGAAATAGTCCTCAACCAGCTCTTCCCAAGTGATCTCGCGGTTCAGAAGGGTCTCTGCGTATACGTAAATGGCAAAGCCGTTGGGGAAGAAGCTTCTCTGGGAGCCATCCTCCACGAAGCCGTCAAGCCCCATATATTTCAGGCCGCGGATGTCTTCGTAGATCCTGCGGGCAATGTAAAGACCGGTGGGATCCTTATACTGATGCTTCCAGAAGTGATATTCGTAGGAGAAGCAGGGCCCCTTCCAATCCTTCTGCCAAGCCTTGAGGAAGGCGAGGTTTTCTTCTGCACCTCTGGGCAGCTCCCACTGGTTTCTCTTGTAAGCGGGTGCTTCGGGGGTCACGGTATTCTCGTCCACGCTTTCGGTGTACTTACGGGTAATAGGGGCGTACAGCAGGGAGAAGCGCTGGGGATTTGCAATTCGGATCTGTTCGGCGGGGAAGAGGGTATCGTAATAAGCGATGAATACGATTCTGGTCTTAAGCCCCTTTGCGGTGAGCTTTTCATCCAGCTCGTTCATGATCATCAGGTAGTAGTCGCTGGGAAGAGCCTTTTTGCACTCTTCGCATTCACAATGGTTGTGATGCCCGTCAGCCAGCCAAACGTGCAGATAGGTAACGTTGGCGTGCTTTTCTGCATACTCCACGATGCTGTCTGCCATAATGGAGCGCACGGTGGGGTTGGACATACAAAGGTTGGTGTTCAGGGGAACGCCGCGGTAGGTATCTCTCACGCCGTCAAGCTGAGCCAGATAGCTTCTCTGCAGGTCGGTGAGCTCCACGGTGCTTTTGGCCCAACCGTCGGTGGAGGAAATGCCGTAGGGCTCTGCGGTCCAGCCGTGGCCCATATCGTGGAACTGAAGGCCGCGCTTTGCAATTTCAGCCTCGCACTGGCGCTTCCACTGCATTACCTGCTCGTAGGTAACGGGCTCGGGGGGACGGTTCTTATCGTTGTGCTTGTGGGAGTAATAGGAGTTGTAATAGGTGTAGGGGTTATCAAACTCGATCATATAAACGTTGATTTCCTGCTTGGCATAGAAATCAATGGTCTCCAGCATACAATCCTGACTTTCGGCACCCTCGTTGCAGTGACCGCGGAAGCGGTGATCTGCCATTTTGTGGTACTGTGTGGGGGCAATATCCTTGGTGGGAATATGCTCGCCGTCAACTCCGGGGTAGAGCCAGCGGCACCCGTTGAGGCGCAGAAAACGGTATACGGCGTAGAGAATGCTTCTGGTGTTGGAGCCTGCAAGAATGCCGCCTTCCTCAGTGGTATCGATGTGAACCACGTCGTCCAGCACCGGGTCCTCTGCTTCGTTTTTGAGCCCGAAATCCTCAAGCAAGCCAAGGCGGAATCCGTCCTTTGCTTCCGGATCAAAAAGGATCTCAATATCTGCCGTTTGGGGCATCATCATTCTCAGGTACTTTTTCAACTCTTCTGCTGCGAATACGATCACGTGATCGAAACGCATCATCTTGATTTTCAGCATTGTTTGCCTCCAATGTCAAATTATAGTAAATTAACTATAGCACAAAACCAAAGGGAGCGCAAGGCTTTTTTTCTGAACAAAACACCGATTTCTTTTGTAAATAAAGATAAAACATCTCTGGGAGTTTGCCTCGGGTCGAAATCTTTTTTCACCAAATGTCCTTGGGAAAAATAAGCCTTTTCTTCCTTTCCGTTTTGTGATACAATATTTTCCGTAAAATTATGATGCAGTGAGGTTTCAAATGATCGTTTTAATTGCCGGAGCTTCCCACGTGGGCAAAACGGTGCTTGCCCAAAGGCTGCTTGAATCGTACGGATATCCGTATCTCTCTATCGATCACCTGAAAATGGGTTTGATTCGTAGCGGTAATACAGAACTTACTCCTATGGATGATAATGAATTAACCGAATACTTATGGCCGATTGTTCGTGAAATGATAAAAACTGCTATTGAGAATAAGCAGAACTTAATTGTCGAAGGGTGCTATATCCCCTTCGATTGGGCGAAGGATTTTGAAAGGGACTATCTTGAAAGCATCCGGTATTACTGCCTTGTGATGAGCGAAGCCTATATTAAAAATCACTTTGCTGATATCAAAAAATATGCAAGTGCCGTTGAAGCACGCTCGGACGATGAATGGTGCACCCTTGAGAGCGTGCTTAAAGATAACGCCGAAGTCTTGGCCCTTGCACAAGAGCACGGAGTCAATTACGTTCTCATTGACGACAAATACGAGATCAATATCGATCTGCGGGGATAAGAATATGGCTATGTGGAATCCGTGGCGAGGGTGCAAAAAATGCAGTGAAGGCTGCCTGCATTGCTATATACACAGGGGCGATGCCAAACGAGGCGTTGATACAAGCCGCATCGTCAAAACAAAAGATTTTCTAAAGCCTGTTGAGAGACTGAAAAACGGCAATTACAAAATGAAAGCAGGGATGGTGTATCTTTGCTTTTCCACCGATTTTCTCATTGAGGAAGCGGATCCTTGGCGCAAAGAGTGCTGGCAGATGATCAGAGAACGCGGGGATTGCACCTTCCTTTTCCTTACAAAACGTATTGACCGATTTATGGATTGCATCCCCGAGGATTGGGGCGCTGGCTACGAAAACGTAGTGGTTTGCTGTACCGTGGAAAACCAAAGGAACGCCGATCATAAGCTGGGTATATTTTCAAAGCTCCCCATCAAGCACAAATGTATTACCGCACAGCCCCTGCTTGAAAAAATATATATCGAACCGTATCTTGATGGTGTTGAGCTTGTGGTTGTGGGTGGTGAATCGGATGTGGACGCAAGACCCTTTGATTACGCTTGGGCACTTGATATCAGAGAACAATGTATCCGAAAAAACGTATCCTTCGAATTCAGACAATGCGGAACCAATTTCATCAAAGACGGCAAGGAATACAAATTGCAAACCAAAGACCTGTGCCCGCAAGCAAGAAAAGCGGGAATCGATTTTAAGGCGAAGATAGAACGTTTCGATTGACAGCAACAGCGAGTTGCTTGTTTACGATTATGGATCGCAGTATAATGTGTGCGAGGTGATAATTTTATGGAAACGAAAGACGTGATTCTCGAATTGAGAACGAAAAAAGGAATGTCGCAGGAAGAACTTGCGGAAAAGGTGTTCGTGACCCGTCAGGCAGTTTCCCGTTGGGAAAACGGTGAAACTACGCCGAATACCGAAACGTTAAAGTTGTTATCAAAGCTTTTTGATGTATCCATCAACACACTTCTCGGTGCTCCTCAAAAGCTGATTTGTCAATGCTGCGGTATGCCTCTTGAAGACTCTAATATCAGTCGCGAAAAAGACGGCTTTTTCAACGAAGAATACTGTAAATGGTGTTATGCCGACGGCGAATATATGTATAGCGATATGGACGATCTGATCGAGGTTTGCGTCAAGAATATGATCAGCGAAGAGCATTCGGAAGAGGAGATCCGTTCGTATCTGAAGGCGACTCTGCCAAAGTTGGATTATTGGAGACAGTACGATTCGCTTGGCGGCAACGGCGCTTTTGAAGAATTTAAGAAAATTCTGATTGAAGAAATAAACGCTCTCAATATTGAAGGTATGCCGAAGCTTACCGGGCTTAACGCCCTTGTGGGCAGTTATATCAATCTTGAATACAGGCTTCCGAGCGGAAGAACCGTGAAGTTTCTTGATGATAACATTACTTATCTGGGCAATCAGCTTGCAAGCGAATACGGTGGAAACAGATGCTTCGGTATTGCTGCCAATATGGAATTTATCCTGATCTGCACCTATGAAGAAAACGGTGAAAATCCGGAGCTTGTCGTTTATAAGAAAAGATAAAAGAATAACCGCTGAGATGGATTCTCCACCTCAGCGGCGTTTTACGTTTATCGGACTACCGAAGAATGACTGTAGATGTAGAATTCCTCCTGGCTCGGCATCCACTTCTTTTCCTTTTGCGGAAAAGCAGAGTCGAATGCTTCCACTGCGGCGGTGTCCTCGCAGCAATCGGCGGCGGTAGAGGGGATATATTTCCACTTTCTGCCGTCAAGTGCACCGGGAACCAGCTCGCAAACAAGAAGTGCGGTGGGGAAGTTGCCGTCCGCGATGAAACTGACGTTCTTCTTCTTGCAGCTTACAAACCCTCGGCTGACGTAGTTACCCGGATTGCCGAAGTTAACGTTCACGTCGTACCCCATCTTTTTTGCAACCTCAAAGGAATGCTCAATGAGAATTTTCCCCAGCTTCTGCCTTTGGTATTCAGGCGCAACGCAAAGCGGCCCAAAGGAGAGAATTTCCTTGCGCTCACCATTCTCATCCTCAAGCCAAGCTTTGGTGTACATAATGTTGCCGATGATCTTGCCCTCGTATTCGAGTACGAATGCGAGCGCTGGGATGAAGTCGGGGTGCTTTCGCATCCGATGCACAAAGTAATGCTCGTCTGCGCCGGGCTTATAGACGTTCCAAAACGCCTCGCGGGTAAGCTCTTCTACTGCTCTGTAGTCTTTTTCTGTTTCTAAACGTATCGTCAAATTTTCCATTGTTTGATCCTTTCATAAGTTGTTGACGCTCAAGCTACGAGAGGATTGCGGAGAATGTATTTGCAAACCTCCCGTTCACAATACAATTTTCCAAAGGTTGGTGTTTTTCAAAAAGCACACTCCGATAAAATTATTCAAGCAAAGCTTGTTAAAACATTATATCATAGATATTGTTGTTCTTCAAGTAACGAGCTTATTATTTTGCAGTAGAAAAAAGTGCAATGATGTGATATAATACCATTCGATCAATAAGAATTTACCGTGTGTCGGTTATATTCGGAAAGAGCAAACATTATGGAATTGAACGAAAAATTGCAGGAACTCCGAAAGCAAAAAGGACTTACCCAAGAAGAACTTGCAGAGCTTTTGTTTGTATCCAGAACGGCAATTTCAAAATGGGAGTCCGGCAGAGGATATCCCAATATTGATTCTCTGAAAGCAATTGCAAAATTCTTCGGGGTAACGGTTGATGAACTGCTGTCAGGTGATGAATTGCTGACCATAGCTGAAGAAGATACCAAGAGAAAGGAAAATCATTTTCGCGATTTGGTATTCGGACTGCTCGATTGCAGTATTGCCATGTTTTTCTTTTTGCCGTTCTTTGGGCAGAAAGTAGGTGCGATGATACAAGAAGTCTCTCTTTTATCACTTGCCGAAATTGCACCGTATTTGAGGACGGCCTATTTCGTTGTTGTGATCGGAATTATTGCCTTTGGAATATCAACCCTTGCTTTGCAAAATTGCTGTCAAGTTTTTTGGGTGAAGAACAAAAGTAAAATATCGTTAGCATTAAACGCGGTCGGAGCACTCCTTTTTATCATTGGTTCGCAACCGTATGCAGCTGCGTTTCTGTTCATATTCTTGGTAATAAAGGTGTTAATGCTTGTAAAATGGCAATGATACGAAGCGTATCATCGTTGTGACATCCTGCTTCTTGCGGTTGTTCATACCGGTCCTTTAAAATGTGTTTGGGCGAGAGCCAAATACAAAGGGTAGGTTGAACAAATGAAAAAAGAGAATCAGAGAAGCTTTTGCATCGCAACGTGTATGCTTTTAGCATTTTTGTTATGGACGGTGGTAATCAAGCTTGTAGATGTGGAAGCAATCGGACCACAAGAATCATCTGTTGGCTTTGCAACGATTAACAGGTTCATTCATAACCTTACAGGCGTGCATATGTCTCTGTATACGATCACGGATTGGTTAGGCTTGGTGCCACTGGTTTTTGTAATGGGGTTTGCATTGCTTGGACTTGTTCAATGGATCAAGAGAAAGCACCTCCTGAAAGTAGATTACGATATCCTTGTTCTCGGCGGCTTCTGTATCGTTGTGTTGGCGGTATACGTTCTATTTGAAATACTTGTTGTAAATTACAGACCCGTATTGATTAACGAAATTTTGGAAGCCTCTTATCCATCGTCAACAACAATGCTCGTAATGTGTGTTATGCCCGTATCTATTATGCAATTTAATGTCCGCATCAAAAACAATGTCCTCAAACGGTGTGCCGTTTCTGCAATGATCGCTTTTATTGCTTTTATGGTGATTGGAAGATTCCTATCGGGGGTGCATTGGTTTACCGATATTATCGGCGGTGCTCTGCTCAGTGCGGGGCTTGTCCTGCTGTATCGCACTATCATTCGTTTGAAAGTTAGATGAAATCCAATTTGGCGGAGGAATGTAATTTGCTTGATTATTCAGAATTTATTGTCGATGTCATGAAATATGTTGACGCAAAGATAGAAACTCTTAATCCCAAGAGTGTAGATAGATACAGATTACATAACAGAGTCCAAACACAAATAGTAGCAAATGTGAAAAGAATCGCAGGGCTGGAACGTAGTAAAGTGTATAAGGAAATCGACATTATTTTTAATAGTTTATTGCGTGAAGAAATTTCAAAAAAAATGCAATCCTAATATGACTGAAAGCAACTGGTTATTAAATGATTTTCACCTAAAAGTTTTTGGAGGTGCGGAATCCTTTTTTCAAAAAGGTTCCGCATATAAACCAAAATACAAAAAAGAGCCCAAACGGGCTCTTTTTTGTTCCTTAACAACCGCAGCCTTTGTCAAAGCTGGGGTTGTAGGCGTAGAAGTTTTTACTGTTCATTCTGTCTTGGGCAATGCGGAGGGCATCACCGAATCTCTGGTAATGCACGATCTCTCTTGCGCGCAGATACTTGATGGGATCGCGTACGTCGGGGTCGTCCACCAGTCGCAGAATGTTGTCGTAGGTGACCCTTGCCTTCTGTTCGGCCGCAAGGTCTTCGTTCAGATCTGCAATGAGATCTCCCTTGACACCGATATATTTCATATCGGTGGGAACGCCGGCGGCAGAAGCGGGGTAAATACCTGCGGTGTGATCCACAAAGTATTGATCCATTCCCGCCGCGCGGATCTGATCGGGGGAAAGCCCCTTAGTCAGCTGATAGAGAATGGCACCGATCATTTCCAAATGGGCCAACTCCTCCGTGCCAACGTCGTTAAGAATGCCGATGATCTCACCGTACTTTGCGGTGTATCGCTGGTTCAGGTAACGCATAGCGGCGGCCATTTCGCCGTCTGGTCCGCCAAGCTGGCTGATAATGATCTTTGCGTAGGCGGCGTTGGGGTTTTTGATCTTTACGGGGTATTGAAGCTTTCTGTCATAGATCCACATGGTTAATTAGCCTCCTTTTCCCAGGGCCAGGGAGTGGATACCCACTGCCAGCAGTTCTGATCGTGATTGCCGTAAATGGTGAGAGGCCCACAGGTGCTCTCATACTGTTCTTTCATTTCCTTCACCTTGTTTCTTTGCTGGCAGTAGTAAGCCAGCGCATCGGGGCAGGTTGGGTGCCCGTTAAGATACAAGGCGGCTTCGTACAGGGCGAAGTCTTCGGCTTGAATGTCCTTGAGGAAAGCGCTTTCTCTTGTCATTTTTTATCTCCCGGATGCCAGAAACGGCTTGTTCAGGTCACAGAAGACCGTTCCGTTGCATAGGCCCTCTCTGGAATTGTAGAGGTTTTCAAAGCTCTGGTGGGGCGAATACACCATAGCAAGGCTTCTGCCGGAAAGGCAAGCGTCTGCCGAAGCGCCCTGTGCGCAGTTTTGGCATACGGGGGAAGGGCAGCTCTGTCCGCAGTTTCCGCTTTTCCAGGTGGTTTCCGTTGCTGTGCGGAGGGTGTTGCGGTTGCAGCCGCAGCCTTCCTGCTCTGTGATTCGCTGTGCGGAGCATCCGCAATTGGTGCGAGAATAGTTTCTCCAGCTGTTGTTGCAGCCACAGCTTCCGCCGATACGGGGATAGGTTCTCCAGCCGTTGTTGCAGCCGCAGCCTTCGCCGGTGCGGGGATAGGTTCTCCAGCTGTTGTCGCCACAGTCGCAGAGAGCGCGGGCAGGTGTTCTGGAGACGGCATATCCGCAGTTGGTGCGGGCGTTGCCGCATCCGCAGTTGGTGCGGGTAGTACCGCAGTTGTTGTGTTGATCGTTCACGGTGATCTCTCCCTTGTTTGATTATTTTTCACCCTGATGGGTGAGAGCGTTGCGCTCATGGTCAGTATATGAGAGGGAAATGTACCCGTTCGGGCACCGTTTATTCGAAAAGTAGAATAATTGTCGTTATGGCAAAAAGAGAGGGAAGAAAGGGAAAATTATTTCGGCGTTTTTCTTCAATTTAAAATTATCCTAATATCACGTCCATCAGCATCATCAGAGTAAAGCCGAAAAGAAAGCTTGCGTAACCTGCCCACCCCTCGCCCCCCTCCGAAAGGGCGGGGATCAATTCTACCGCCACTACGTACAGCATGGCGCCGGCGGCAAAGGATAAAACGAAGGGGAGAGCAGGGAGGATCAGCGTGGTAAGAAGAATGGCAGAAACAGCGCCGATCGGCTCCACCACGCCGGAGACCACCCCTTGAAAAAACGCCCGGATTCTTTTTGTTCCCAAAGAGGCAAGGGGCATAGAGATCACGGCACCCTCGGGAAGGTTTTGCAAAGCAATGCCCAGGGAAAGGGTCAGTGCCGCCGCCATAGAGCCGGAACCTCCCATTGCCGCCGCCAGCGCTACGCCCACTGCCATTCCTTCGGGAATGTTATGAAGAGTAACGGCCAAAGCCAAAATGCGCCCTCTGTCCTTGGCGGTCTTGCCCATCCGCTTTTTGTTTTCCAGCAGTACGTCGCCAAGTAAAAATAAAAGATATCCGATGGTAAGTCCCGCTCCTGCGGGGAACACACCGCCGGTATCAAGGGCAGGAATAAGCAAGGACCAGACCGCCGCCGCTGTCATTACCCCTGCGGCAAAGCCGAAAAAGCCTTGCTTTAAAGAACACGCCATCCCACCCCGAAAAAGAAAAACAGCCGCCGCCCCCAGTGCTGTTCCTAAAAAGGGGAGGAGGATCCCGATTAAAATCATATTTTAACTCCTTAATGAAAGAATTGGATTTCTCCACCCATAGTCTATTCGGTGAAATTGCTTTTCGACATTGTTCAAATATCGTAATTTTGGTGCACAAAATTGTAATTGTTGTTAAAAATTACAAAAGGAAGAACAAAATGTTAAGAAAACTGTTGATTTTTATGAAAAACTGCGGTAAAATAAGGTATCATATTTCATATGTGGTAGATTTTTTTATTTTTGGAGGATTTAAATATGAACAAGACTGAACTCATCGCAGCTGTTGCTGCCGCTGCAGACGTTTCCAAGAAGGACGCTGCCGCTGTAATTGACGCTACCATCGCTACCGTTACCAAGGCTCTTGCCGACGGTGACAAGGTTCAACTCATCGGTTTTGGTACCTTCGAAGCTCGCAAGCGCGCCGCTCGTCAGGGTAAGAACCCCCAGACCGGCAAGGCTATCAAGATCGCTGCTTGCAAGGTTCCCGCTTTCAAGGCAGGCGCTGCTCTGAAGACCGCTGTCAACAAGTAATCATCACAAACAAAAGGAACTGTAAAATACTCGTTTTTACAGTTCCTTTTAATTTTCCCAACAAAAGGGATTCTTTGGAACAACGTCCAAAGAATCCCTTTTTTATGGGTTTGTGCGGTCTGTGCTTTTTTGCATCCCCTTTTTAGTATACGGTTTTGGTGGAGACCATATCCCAATATTCGCTTTCGGTCACCTTGATCTTTTCCGCACGTTTGCGGATCAGCTCCTGAAAAACACGGTCGTATTCCCCCGGATGCCACTCATCCATGGTATCGCGGTAGCCGAAGAGGGCAACGTCGCGGTTTTCATCCATTCGTGCCTTTTTCATTTCCATTCTTCGGATCAGGTAAACACCCGTTTGACCCGCCACGGGCTGGCTGATCTCACCCGTCTTCAGAGCTTTGGAGGCTTCGTAAAGCACGTCCTCGGCTTGCCCTTGGGTGAAATAATAGCCGTCGGGGGAGGAGAGCATGTTTTCATCCTTGCCGTATTTTTCCACAAGGCTCCAGAAATCCGTTCCCCCCTCCGCTTCAAGGCGAATGCTTTCTGCTGCAGCCTTGGTCTTGGGATAGTTTTCTGCGCTTTCTCCTTCTTCAAAGGGAAGATAGATCTGCTGAACGGCAAGGTAGTTTGCCTCGAAAAAATCGTAAAATTCCTGGTCGCTGTAGGCTTCCTTGCCTCCCTCTTCAAAAAGCTTGTTGAAGAGCTTGTAGGAAAGGGAAGCGTATTCCATCATATCCTCGTAGTAGTTTTGTGACATATAGGAAGCGTGGAGATCGTTGATGAAGGCTTCCTCGCTTCCGAATACCGCGGCGGCCTCTTCCATATCTGCTTTGATGGCCTCTTTTTCTTCGCGATTCAGGGTCACTTTGTTTTCCTTTGCTAAAAAGCGCAGAGCCCAATTATCACGGAGATAACCAAGCACCTCGCTTTTCAGGGAATCCTCGGCGCCCTCTTTTTCAAAATATGAAGAGTCATTCTCTAAGTGCATATCCCGATAATTCAGGTAAAAATATCGAAATTCATCAAAGGTGACCTCTTGTCGGTCAAAGGTAAGGAAGGTTTCGGGGTAAACGTCACCGCTTTCCGTATGAATGCCTCCCAGCTTTTCCCTGACCTCTTCCTCCTTTGCACAGGCAAGGAGGGGAAGGGTCAGAATCAAAGCCAGAAGGAGCGCAATACATCGTTTCATATAGGATCCTTTCGTCTTTTTCATCAGTATATCCGCAGTTTGTGAAGACTGTATGAAAATAAAAAGACTTGTTTTTGTCGTCTAAAGCATTATAAAAGGAATGGGGATGAAAATCAAGGCTTTTTTGAGACGTGCCTGTCGTACTTGATTTTTTTGCACCGTTATGGTAAAATATAACGAGATTTTGCTGAAAGGAGGATGCTATCGTGGAAAAACGAGATCAAAAGAAGGCATCGGAATCGGCGCCGCAATTCGTTGAAGAGAAAAAGCTTTTTAAGAAAAGAAGCTTTTCCCGTCAGTATCGCATCTTCCGAAAGGGCGGGCTGGGCATCGCGGATTCCCTTTTTAATACAGTTTATATTATGCTCAGCGAAAAAAGTGTAGAAAAAGAGAAAAAGCGTCTTTCCGATCGTGGGGAAGAGGTCAGCTCCAAGCAGCTTTTGGAACTTCACGCCCCCTTCCTGCGTGTCTTTTCCTTCTTTGCCGCTCTGGTGCACGCCATCGGTGCGTTTTTCCGCTCCGTTCTTCGCAAAGGAGATAAAAGCCACGTTCATCATTCCGGGCTTCGTTTCTTAAAAAAACACGGCGCGGGGCTTCTTGTGGGCTTTCTTGCCCTTGGCGTGGGGCTTTACATCGGCATCACCCTGAGTTTTCCCGTAGTCCTTCAGGCCAAGGTCAGGGGCAAGGTCATCGCCGTGGTGGAAAACAAGCATATCGTAGACAGTGCCATCAACGAGCTGGAGGATAATGTGGAGATCATCTTGGGGGAAGATTTTCGTTTTCCCTATGAAGTGAATTATTCCTTTCATCGCCAGCGGGCGGATCAGGTAACCACCAAGGCGAAGGTCTCCGAGCAGCTTTACGCTCTTGTGGATGATTTCATCTGTACCGGCGGTGGGCTCTACGTGGATGACGTTTTGGTAGCAGTCTGCAAGGATGCAAAGGACGTGGAGGAAGGTGTCGCTGATTTTATTTCCCGCCATCACACCGGTGTGGAAAGCGGAATTTTCAATGAGATCCGCGTAGTGACCCAGGCCTATCCTACGGAGAGCGTTATCACCTCTGATCAGCTTTCCCAGCTTTTGGATGAGATGTCAAAGCCTCTGGAGGAAAGAAAAAAGAATCCCTTGCCGGAAGTAATGCCCGGTGGAGCAGCCTCTGCTCCCGAAGCGGCGCTCCCTGCATCGGCGCTTCTTTCCGATATTGATTATTTTCCTGAGGAAGAAGTGCTTACCCCCTCCAATCGCCCTCAGTCCATTGATAAGATCAAATTGGATCTTTATACCACGCAGGACGTCAGCTATGAAACGGCAGTGCCTTACCAAACGGTTTACGTGGAAAGTGCCGAGCACTATACCTCTATGGCAGACGTGACCACGAGAGGCTCCGAGGGGCTCTCTCAGGTAACTGCCCGTGTATATTACGTAAACGGAAATGAAGTGAAGCGTGATATTTTGACGGAAAAGGTGATTCGCCCGGCAGTAAATCGAGTGATCTCTCTCGGTACCAAGGTGTTGCCGGAGGATCAGGGGATCACCTCCTTCGATACGGCTCCGGGCAGGTTCATCGTGCCCCGTGTGGGAATGGTCTATTCCTACTTTGGTCCCCGTGAGGACGGCAACCATAAAGGGTGGGATATTCCCGGTGACGAGGGGGATAGCCTTTACGCCGCCGCATCGGGAACGGTGGTGGTGGCCATCGGTCAGGACGGCTCCTTTTCCAATCGTCCCAATCATCTTTACACCGGCTACGGTTATTGCGTGGTCATCGAGCACGACGACGGCTATTCCACCATGTACGCCCATTGCAATAGAATCAACGTAACCTTGGGGCAAAAGGTGAAGCAGGGTGAAAAAATTGCCGAAGTTGGAAACACCGGCATTTCCGAGGGAAACCACGTTCATTTTGAGATCGTAAAGAACGAGCGGCATCTGGATCCCGCTTTGTATCTCTATAAAGGAAATAAAACCATCTATCAATAAAGCAATAAAGGATTAAGAATTATGAAAAAGAAACAAAACGTTTTATTTCGCACGCTGGCACTTCTGTTGGTCTTTTGTCTTTTGACTTCTGTTTTTTGTGCCTGCGGTGAAGCACCTAATTCCGGTGATATGGAGGAATCCGGCTTTGAAACGATGCCTGCCGAAACGGAAACCCCGTCGGTAGAGCCGCCCCGCCCCATTGCAACGGCTTCTCTTGGTGTAGTGGGGGATATCCTCATTCACGATACGGTTTATAATTCTGCTAAGGCCGCAGGGGGCGGTGTTTACGATTTCACCGAGCAGTACGAGCTGGTTGCCCCTTATTTGAAAAAATACGACCTCTCCGTAGCCAATCTTGAAGTAACCTTGGGCGGTGAAAAGCCGGTAGTGGGCAAATATCCTTCCGCCTATCCCTGCTTTAATTGCCCCGATAGCATCATAGACGCACTGAAGGGCGCCGGAGTGGATATGCTTCTCACGGCCAACAACCATTCCTACGATACCCGCGGTGCCGGTATGATCCGCACGGTGCAGGTGGTGCGTGAAAAGGGGCTGGAGTATCTTGGCACTCGCGATAAGACGGATGAAAGCTTCTACAAAGTAAAAGACGTAAACGGTATCAAGCTGGGTATGGCCTGCTTTACCTATTCTACGGTGAACTCTTCAGGCATTAAAGCCCTTAACGGCATTACCATGACGAGGGATGACGGTCCCTTGGTTTCCAGCTTTGCCTATACCGATCTGGAAGGCTTCTATCGTGAGGCAGAGGCCGCCATTAAGGAAATGGAAAGCAACGGAGCAGAGTTTTTGGTGTTTTACCTCCATTGGGGGAACGAATATCAATACGTTCCCAATTCCTATCAGACCGGAATGGCGAAAAAGCTTTGCGAAATGGGCGTTGACGTGATCGTTGGCGGCCACCCTCACGTGATCCAGCCCTTTGAAACCATTACCGCTGAAAACGGCAACGAGACTCTTTGCATCTATTCCACGGGCAACGCCATCTCTAACCAAAGGAAGTTCTTAATGGATAGCGATAACTATTCCGGCCATACGGAAGACGGTATGATCTTCGGCGTCACCTTTGAGCGCTGGAGCGACGGCTCCGTTCGCATCGGTGGGGTAGACATTCAGCCCCTTTGGGTCATTCGCGAGAGTCGCGGCGGAAGACTGGTATTCCAGATCATTCCTTTGGATCTTACCGTTGCGGATTGGAAGAGCTTCCACTTGACCGATGCCACGTTAAAAGAAGCCAAGGCTTCTTACAATCGAACCATGAAATTGGTGGGGAAGGGCTTGAATGCCGCCCGCGAAAAGCTGGGGCAGACTCCGGTGGTTACTGCCATTTCCTGATATTCTTCGGATTCCCGGCTCTGCCGGGAATCTTTTGATTTTTACTGCTTGGGAAAGGAGAAGTATATGGATGCCACCCCGCGCTTTCGCCGCTTATTCTTCGGGCAGTCCTTGTGCAACGTTGGGATCCCGTTTCTTTTGGGAGTTTTCATATTCGTCCAGCTTCCTTCCTCCTTTTCTCTTGTCTGTATTGGCTTTTCAGGGGCGTTTCTTTTGTTGCTGCTTGCAGCGCCTTGGGGACGTAAAAACCGAAAATTTCTTTTACTTGCGGCATTGGGGCTGGCGCTTGCTTTGCTTGCAGGCGGCAGAGAGCAGCTTCATCAGATCAAAATGGAATCTCTCCACGGAAGAGAGCTTTTGTGCCGCGGTGTGGTAACGGTGACTTCCGATTCGGAATACGACCTTTCCGCAACGGCTCCCTTTCGGGGGAAGGTGCGCGTAACCGTTGAAGATGCACCTGCGGTGGGTGCCGTGGTGGAGGTGAAGCTATCTCTTTCATCCCGCGTTTTATCCTCTGCAAAGCAAGAAGGGGTAGATCTGACCGCTTTTGAAATCGGTGCGCGTTCCTCGGTGGGTAAGAACGGCTGGTATACCCTTGTGGGCGATCTTCGGCAAAGAGCGACGGCCGCCTTCGGTGAGAGCAGGGAAGCGGGGTTTCTGCGTGCCATTCTTTTGGGAGATCGGAGTGCTCTTTTTCACCAAGACCGTGTTTTCTTTCAAAAGACCTCTTCCTCCCATCTTCTCGCTATTTCGGGACTTCATGTTTCCCAGCTGCTGGGGATCGTTTTTGCGGTGCTGTGTCTGTTTCCCGTGAATCGAAAGCTCCGCTCCCTTTTGATGCTGCCACTGGTGTTCTTTCTTTTGTTTTTTACGGGAGCTTCCGTTTCGGTGTTCCGCTCCGCCCTGATGGCAGCCTTTCCCTTGGTCGGCTTTTTGTTTCGGCGCAGAAGTCATCCTGTAACCGCGTTGATATTTGCCGCGGTGCTTTTGGTATCACGTGAGCCTTATTGCGTCCTTTCACCGTCTTTTCTCCTATCCTTTTTCAGTACCTTTGGTATTTTGATGGCGGCCGGTCCGCTTTGCACGTGGTTCTCTTTTCGGATCTGGGAACAGGTGCCCGGTAGATTTAAATGGCTGAAGAAGTGGTGCTACCTTGTTATCAGTTCCTTTATTACGGCCTCCGCTTCCTTTGTTTTCACCTTTCCTATCACACTGCTTTTCTTTGGGGAGGTGCAGCCCTTTGCGCCTGTTTATGCGCTTGTTATGATCCCTCTGTTTTCGCCTTGTCTTTTCTTGGCTCTCATTGCCGCGGTGCTGATCCCGGTACCTGCCGTTGGCTTGTGGGCGATGCGCCTTGCACGGGCGGGTGCTTATCTCTTCCTTCGATTTCACGAATTTGCCGCTAAGGGGGCACCTCCTCTTCTTGAGTTTGGGGACTTTGCCCCCTTTGTCGCCCTTGTCTCCATCGGTCTGATTCTGTTTTTGCTCGTTTCTCGCAGACCTATCTACCATCTTTTCTTTTTGCACGGGGGATTCTTGATGTCGGGAATGATCTTGTGGTGCACGGTTCTCAATTGAACTTCGAAAAATGCACAATTTTTAAAAGCGACCTTTGGGTAAAGTGCCGAAAAATTCAAAAAGTGCAAAAAGTATAGGAAAGTGATGGAATTTTCTCTTGCAAATTTGCAAAAAAACAATTATAATGATGATAAGTTACTATGGGTACAAGTATATCCATTGACAAACTATAGGAGGTTCTGCCAATGTTTAAGAACTCGAAACTTTTGAAAGGAATCACTTTGGTGTTTGCTCTGGTCCTTTTGATCGGATGCGGCGTTGTACTCAGCAACGTTGCTGCTGCAAGCCCCAGAACGGTCGTTATGTACGTGGGCGACCCGGGTGATAATACCAGCGGTTTGGATGAGTCTACCGCGCTGCATTCTCTTGATGCTGCCATTCAGAAAGCCAATGAGATGAAATTGCCCAGCGGCTCTGAATTGAAGCTCATTGTGGTGGATCGTCTTACCATCACCACCAAGGGGTGTGATTCGACTCTTGCTTTCGATGCCAGCGGTTTCCGTTTGCCCATTACCATTACCTCTTTGGAAACCACCAACGAGGATCAGTTCTCCGATCTGTATCTTGCCTATTTTGATGGTTCTGCAACCAGCGGAAATCAGTCTGCCGTCTTCTATAACGATATCACCTTTAAGGACGTAGGCATTACCGTAAAGGTGCAGCAGGATCGTGTGGGCTTCGTTGCCACCGCCAAGCGCTGGATGCAGAAGAACCTGCACTTTATCGGCAACATTACCACTTTTGATCATTGTGTGATCAAACCCGAAAGAACCGGTGATGACGTTGATTCTGTTATTTGCTATGCAGACTACAGCACCAACAACGCCTATATTGAATACGATAAGGTCGTAAACATCAAGAACGGCGACTATACCACCGCTGCCTGGTTCTTGCATAATTATAGAGTTCCCTATGAAACTCTGACCGTTAATATGGAAAACGCTACCTTCGGTTCTCTTCACGTAGCACCTATGACCTCAACCGCTACCACGCAGGACCTGAAGAAGTTTACCGTAAATCTGGGTGCAGGTACAACGGTAACGAATCTTTATATGTCCCGCCAGGGTCACATCGATATTCCCGAAGGTATTACCATCAACTATTACGATGGTTGTAATGTTGTCACTCAAGTCGCTTGCACCTCCGCTTCCGATGATTCCGGCGCTGCAATGGCTTCCGACGTTACTCACAACGTATACGGCGGCAACATCACCCTTCTCATTGCCGGTTCCAGAGGTCCTTCTAAGGGCAACGTCACCTTGAATATGTACGGCGGCACCATCGGTACTTATTACGGCGGCGGTAACTACGCTACGTCTAAGGTTACGGGCGTTGTTACCAACAACATCTACGGCGGTACCATCGGTACCTTCTACGGCGGCGGCCACGGCGGTTGTGCTGTGACCAAGGTTATCAACAACGTTACCGGCGGTGAAATTACCGCCAAATACTGCGGCGGCGGCAGAGACGTTAACGTTTCCGAAAGCGTAGTAAACAACGTTTCCGATATCGCGATCAAAGGCAGTTACTTCGGCGGCGGTGAAGATGTTACCATTGGTAGTGTTGTCAACAACCTGAAGAACGTATCCATTACCAAAGAGTTTTACGGCGGAAGCTCCACCGGTACCATCACCGGCATTGAAAACAATCTTGAAAACGTGAAGCTTGCTGCTGAGTTCTACGGCGGAAGCACCTCCAATGCTACCATTGGCACCATTGTCAATAACATCTCCGGCGATCACGAGAACGGCGGCCGTTATTACGGCGCAAACTGCACTGCGACGGCAGACGTGACCGGCTCCGTTACTAACAACATCTTCAGCGGTCACTTTAAAGGTGCCGGAAACTATCTTGGCAACCGTAAGGGTAATATGACCGGTTCCATTATCAACAATATTTCCGGCGGTGTCTTTGATAATACCGTCTTTGGCGGTATTCGCGGCGAAGGGGTTGAAAGCCTTGCGCAAGGCGATATTATCACTACCATTACCGGCGGTGAGTTCAAGGCTGATTTTTGTAACGGCAACGCCGAAGCGACCGATACCAGCCAGCGCAGAGGCAATATGACCGCCACCATTACCGGCGGTGTGATCCACGGCTCCTTCTACGGCGGTCATAATGATGCATCCAGACTCTATGGCAATATTACCAATACAATGACCGGCGGCATCATCTACGGCGATTTTGTAGGTGGTAACAAGGCAGACGGCACTATTAGAGGTTCCGTCAACACAACCCTCAATGGTGGTACCATCTACGGCACCGTAAACGGTGTGAACGGCGTGGAAGGTGTAGGCGGAGATTCTTATCTCCATATTCAGCCCAAGTCCGACGCACAAAGCCTGATCCTTTACGGCGTTATTCCCACCAATTCGAAACTTAAGACCTATTTTTACGGTGGCGAAGCTCCCTTGCTGATCGGCTCTGCATTCAATGCAAACAGCGTGAATTTCAGCACCGATGAATCCCTTACGGTTTCTCAGATCGAAAACTGGGTTCCCGATCATACCTACGTTCAGTTGAAATTTGCCGGTAACGGCAACCGTCTTGTTCCTCTTAACGGAAATTCCAATGTGACCGGCTCCGGTGCGTTTGACGGTCTTATTCTGAAGGGCAGTGCAATGCCTGCCGGCTCTACCGAAGTAGCGCCCGGTCTTACTACAATGGTTTCCTTCCACGTTTCCGATAGCCTCGGTGTTCGCTTCTGGGTTGAAAAGACCGCTGTGGAGGCTTATCTGCAGGCAAAGGGCAACTGGAGCTATTCTGTAACTCTTCTGGGAAATGAAGTTGCAAATGCAAGCATTACCTCTATTGATCAGATTCCCGCTGCGGATATTCGTAAAGATAAGAACGACGTTGAGTACGTGACCTTCACCGCAGGCATCAGCGTTCCCGCATCTCAGTTCAATGAAGAGATCACCGTTGTTTTGGGCGGTGTGAACTCTACAAGCCATACCGTCTTCAAGCTTTTGGAAAACGGCGTTGACCAGTATGAGGCCGCAAATATGCCCGCGTATGCTCAGCTACTGAAAACGGTTCACAACTACGGTACTCAGGCATTCCGCGTCTTTGGTGACGGCGAAGGTATGAATCAGTATACCGCGCCCTACACAGGTACCTATACCACCGTTCCTACCTTCACTAAGATTCGTGGCTACAGATTCAAAGATATCAGCCTTTCTCTTGATGAAAAGATCGCCATGAACTTCTACGCCGATTTCAATACCGACGTAACCTTCAAGGCAGTGGTTGAGGGCACCAATGAAGAATTGGATCCTTCCAAGATCGTTGTGAAAAAGGTCGAGGGTGCTGACGGTTACAATACCATCGTAACCCTGAAATTGGATGCAGACGAAATCAACAATGTCTACGTGCTCTCCGCAATGATCGGTGATGAGGTAGTTGCAACCTGCACCAACAGCATTGCTTATTCCTGCGCTCTCTATCAGCAGGAAGGCATTCATGTAGAGCTTATTGATTCCATTCTTGCTTATCTGGAAGCAGTTAAGGCGGTTGTAGCCTAAGTTTTCATTCAAAAATATTACTGCCTCACTTCGGTGAGGCAGTTTTAATTATCAAGGTAAGGAGCACTTATGGTCTTTGAAGTGATTCAGGGGAAAACTGAGCTTGGGGGCGATTACCGTGAAATCTATTATTTCACCGATGAAATGGTCCCTTACCATAAAGAAATGGCGACCCGCGCCATCATTCGTGAATGCAAAGAGGGCGGCGCTTTGATCAACGAACAGATTTTTGTTTTAAAGAAATAGGAAAGAATATGGAAAGAAAAATTCCCGTAAGGCTATGGATCAGTTTGATCGCAACTGCCATTCTTTTGGCTGTATCCTTGGCTCTCTTCGTTTTCTATTTGAACGAAGGGAGCTATGGTGGCGTATTCGTAAAGCCCGATGTATCCCTTACGGTAGAAGCGGAAGGAAAGCCTCTTTTCCGTTCCGAGAGTACCAACCTTCTTTCTGAAGGAGAGCATACCCTTTTGATCCGAAATAAAGAAAGACGTAACGTTAAGGTTTCGTTCTTTGCAGGCTCTCAAAAGGTCGGTGAAGTAAACGTAGAAAAAGGGAAGTCGGCTCAGCTTGATTTTTCATTAGAGAAAGAAATGGCAATTTCTGCCGTTATAAGCGATGATGGAAATGACCTTGGGTATATTACTTCAAGCGATGCCCTGCTTCCGATTGCAGATGCAATGCCCAATGGGGGCGACCTTGTTTTTTTCGGAGGCGTAACACTGCCTGACGTTACGCTTTCCGCCAACTTTCGCCTTTATGGCACTTTTGATTTTTCATCTCTTTCCCTTTTAACCGAGAATGAAGGAAAGATCGTTTTGGCTCCCGATACCCCCTTTCAGGGCGATCTTTACGTTTCGGCACCTGAAAGTCAGGTGTATTTTCATAACTTTTCTCTATCAGCATCTGCAAAGAGCACCAACTTCTATATCAAGGCTAAGTCTTTGAACGGGGATATTCTGGATCCGGATGCGTACCCCGTTGCCTGTTGGGAAGAACTTTCCCGCCTTGGCAATGAAAACGCATTGCCGCAATTGCGTGAGGGGGCCGCTATTACCTTTACTGCACCGTTTAAGCTGATGTCAGACGTGAATCTTTGCGGCCATAGTTCATTGTTTTTTTGGGAAAGAATTGATTTTTCCGATTATCGAATCACCCTTTCTGCGTCCTCTGCGGGCACCTATCGCGTGGTGACCGGTACGGGCACCGCCCCAACTGCAACACAGTTGCTGTTTGATGCACCCGAATCCACCCTCACTTGGGAAGCCAATGGCAGTGAGCTTACCACCATCCCCGCTATGTCCACGGTAGAGCGATACTCAAATCTACTAAGCTATAACGGCGTAGATACCACCCTTGGAGGTCGGGGTAGTGCTACCCCTACCCTGACCCTGTCTGCCGCAGATAACGCGTTTTTAGAGGCTGACGTGGCTTTTCTTGCGGAAGGCAACCGTCTTGTGGGGATTCTGCCATATAACGTTACTTTTGACGATCTGAAGAATGCCGTATATAAGCTCTCTGCCACCGCGGGGAGTGCTCGCCTTGACGGCGACCTCGCCACGGGCCACATTGTAACCGTTGATGAAAAGGGAGCCGAGCGCAGATTTTCCGTAGAGCTTCGGCGAGAAGCAAAGAACATTCCCGTTTTGTATATTGAAACGGAGGGAAGAGAAGCGATCACCTCCAAATCGCAGTATAGCTCCGCAACCCTTTCTTTAGACGGCGCCGATACCGATATCAAATCCGTAATGGAAACCCATATTCGTGTACGCGGCAGAGGGAATTCAACTTGGAAATGGGATAAAAAGCCTTATAAGATCCACTTTGACGAGCCCGTTTCCATTCTGGGGCTGCCTGCTGCAGAGGAATGGGCGCTCTTCTCCAATTACGCGGATAAATCCCTGATGAGAAACCGCCTTGCCCAGAAAATGGCATCTACCCTTTCCTTTGCGTATTGCCCAACTCAGGAATACGTGGATCTTTTTTTGAACGGTGAATACTTGGGCGTTTATACCATTGGCGAGCATTTGGAAGAGGGGAGTGGCAGGGTCGAGGTGACCCACGATATGTCCAGGCGCGATTGTGGCTACTTTATGGAAGCAGGTGGCGTAGTCAGCGGGGTCGACGTAAAGGGAATGAACTATTTTCACGCAGGTCTTGTAAAGTTCGTTTTGGTAAAGGGGCCCGAATATAATACCCTAACGTCTGAACAGTTTGAGTTTATCAAGCAGTATATGCTCTCTGCGGACCGCGCCGTAAAAAGCGGCGATGGCTACGAAGAATATCTGGATATGGAAACGCTGGTGGATTGGCTCATTATGATTGAGCTGACCAATAATACCGATTGCGCTTGGCGCAGAAGCACGTATTTTACGAAAGATCCCGGTGAAAAAATAAAGCTCGGGCCCGTTTGGGATTTTGACCTCGCCTTCGGTAACTTCTCCAAAGACGTGGAGGGCTTTAATACTTGGGTCAGCACTTCCGAGGATGATTACGTTGGTGAAACCTGGTCTACCCATCTCTTGGAAGATCCTGAATTTCAAGAGACCTTCCGATCCCGCTGGAAAGAAGTGAAGGATGATCTTTTGGAATGTGCCCTGAATACCATTGATGAAGATTATGAAACTCTCTATCCCTCTGCTAAAGAAAACTTTGAACGCTGGGATATTTTAGGCCGTAAGGTTGCCTTTGAACGGCACGATACCAAGTATTATAAGACCTATGCCTCCCAGATTCAGTATTTGAAAGACTTTTTAGTAAAGAGAGCCGCTTGGATCGACGGTCAGGTGGAAGCGTGGTGAGTGGATTGGAAAAGAAGAATCTGCGTCTTCCCTCGTCCGACGGTGTCCACACCCTTGCGGGAACGCTCTATGAGCCCGTAGGGGAGGTGCAGGGCATCGTTCAGGTGATTCACGGTATGACCGATTACACGGATCGCTACGAGCACCTCCTTATAAGCTTGGCGGAAGCGGGCTACGTTGCCTTTGGCTTCGATCAGTTGGGGCACGGTCACACCGCAAAGGATCTTTCCGAGCTTGGGTTTATTGCGAAAAAGAATGGCTGGCGTTACCTTGTTTCGGACGTGGGCGTTACCTCACAACACCTGCGCTCATCCTACGGAGTAGAATTACCCTACGTGCTTTTAGGGCACAGTATGGGGTCCTTTGTTGCCCGCTGTGCGGTGGCAGATAAGATCGTTTCACCACAAAAAATGATTTTGGTAGGAACGGCCGCCGCCGAGCCCGCCGCACCGATGGGGATCGCCCTTTCCCGTGGGATCTCCGCTCTTTACGGCGCCGACCACGTGTCACATTTTATGCAGGCTATGGTCTTTGGGGATTACGACAAACGCTTCCCCGGTGATTATCCCAATCGCTGGATCACGGTGGATACGGAAAATCTCATTCGCTATAAGGATGATCCTTTCTGCACCTTCCGTTTTTCCGTTTCAGCCCTTTCTGATTTGATCACCCTTCATAGCCGCGCCAATTCACGCCGATTCTTCACTACCGTTCCCGCGGAGCTTTCCATACTGTTGCTATCCGGCTCCGATGACCCCGTTGGAAACTACGGAAAAGGGATAAAATGGGTAGAAAAGCGCCTGCTCCGTAACGGAAAAAAAGCAACCTGCAAGCTGTATCAAGGCTTTCGTCACGAGATCCTGCAGGACTTTTGTCGGGAACAGGTAACGGCTGATATTTTGAATTTTATAACGAATGAAAAATGACCTTCACAACAAAGTGAAGGTCATTTTTTCTATATCTTTTAATGTTGCGGTAACTGTATTTCGGGCTTTAAGGTGTTATTGGCAACGGCTTCGTGAGCGGCGTTTTGCAGAAGCTTAATGCGCTCTTCCGAAATGGCTTCGATCTCGCCGGTCTGTTCGTTCTTATACTTGGGGCGGAAGCTGTTATCCAGGCAGCTCATACCGGTGAGAGATTCAAACCAAGTGCAGGCGTTCAGGTACTGACCGCCGGTGATCTTGCCGTCATGGTAGCCATCGCGGGAGAGATCGCCGCTTCCGTTGGCTCTGGCAATGGCAAAGGCATCACCGCTGGGGATCAGGGCAACCCCGTTATCCTGTGCCATTTTGATGGATACTGCGCGGATGTTTTCGTGACATAGGGTCTGGCAGGCCAAATCGGGAACGGACTGATCGTCGCGCTTCCAGCCAACCTCGTAAGCCCATGTCTGGTGCCAAACCAGCTTGGACTTGGGGTAATTTTCCTTGATATAATCGTAAAGATCCTTTACGAAGGGCTCACAGCTCTTAAGAGCTTTATCATAGTCAACGGCAATGTTGGGGCCAAAGTGCTGCTGAAGGGAGATCACGTCCCAATTTTTCTTCTTCAGGCAGTATTCAAGATTTACGGGATCGTCATCGGAAATGCCGCCGTCTTGCTCGTGGTGGCGGAGGCGGTAGTGCTTCTGACCGGATTTCAGCCAGTTCCAATGGGCGCTGACGGGACAACCGGAATAATACACGGTGAAAATGTTGACCTTAATGCCGGCGGCCGTGAAAAGACCGTTCAATTCGTCGGGCCAACCGGTGGAAAAGCTGTTGCCGATCACCAGAACGTTCAGGTAACGGTCAGCGGTAGGATCGGGCTGTTCCTTCTTGATTTCTACGGGAGCAGGTTTGGTTTCTTTTGTAGCTGCTTCCTCCGTTTTAGTTGCTTCTGGCTCCGTAGAAGCAAGGCTGGGCCCCCCGCAAGAGGTAAGCAGGGTAGCAAGTAAGAGAAAAAGAGCAAATAATCTGAATTGTGTTTTCATAAGAGACTCCTTTTTATTTGATCGTATTTTCTTCCACCGCACGGTGAGCGGCATCCTGAAGTGCCGCGATCTTGTATTCATCCAGCGTGTACGGCGGCTTCCAGGTATTGCCGAGGCAGCTTTGCCCCGTCAGACACTCAAACCAAGTGCATGCGTTGAGATATTGCCCGCCCCCTTCAGGGCCGTCGTGGTAGTTGTCACGGGTAAGATTTACGATCTCTGCGCTCTGCCGTGCGTATTGCCAGGCATCACCGCATGGCACAAGAGAAACGCCGTTTTCTTTGGCGACCTTTTGGGAAACGTCACGAATGTTCTCATAGCATTTGGTCTGATAAGCTACATCGGGAATTGATTCCTCGTCACGCTCCCAGCCAACCTCGTAAGCCCAGGTCTGGTGCCAGTAGATTCTGGATTTGGGGAAGTTCCATTTTAAATAATCCAAAAGATCCTTGGCGTAGGGGGTGCAAGAATCCAAAGAAGCCTTGTAGTCGATGGCGGTGGTGGGGCCGAAGTGCTGTTGAAGGGAGATCACGTCCCAGTTATCCGTAGCAAGGCATTCCACCAGGCTTTTTCCTTCCACGGCTTTGCGGTTACCCAAATCGTTCAGGTGGTGGTTCAGGCGGTAGTTGTGCGCGTCCTCCTGCAGCCAATCCCAGTGCTGATCCAGCCTGCAACCGGAATAGTAAACGGAGTAAATGTTCAGCTTCAACCCGGCCGCCATAAACAGCCCCTTCAGCTCGTCGGGCCAGCCGGTGGAAAAACTGTTTCCGATAATGAGAACGTCAAGCTCACCGTCGGCGGCGGGGTCCTCCTGCTCAACGGTGCTTTGGATCACTTCTTCCGTTTTGATTTCTTCTACCGTTTCGCTTTTCGGTTCAGCCTTTTCTTCGGTATTCTTTGTCGTTTCCCCTCCGCAAGCGGAAAGAAGGAGGGAAAGTAGCAACAACCATATCATAAGGTTTCGGGTAAGAAGTCGTTTTTTCATCATAACCTCACAAAATATAAAGCATAATACCACCTCTATTGTATACAAATTACAGAAAAAAGTCAATTCAAAACAGCATTTTCCCAATCCGAAAGCAAAAAGAAAGCCAACCGAGGTTGACTTTCTTTTTGCTTTAAATCTTAGTACGTCAGATTTTCCAGAAGAACGATCTTCTCACCGGTAGAGAGCTGAACCGAAATGGTCACTTTGTTTTTGCCGGTCTGAAGGTCAACGGAAGCATCGAAGATGCCGGGGTGATTCATCATACTAACTGCATTGTTGGATGCGCGAGAGGTTTTTTCAAAGAGTACGGTTCCGTTTTCATTGGTAAAGGTTGCGGTTACGTCGGAAATGAAATAGTTGCTGTACACGATGAAATTCTGCAATTGGTTGTAAGTTATTTTGCTGATGTTTTCCGCTACGGGGGTGATCGTAGGTTCGGTTGCCACAATTTTTGTTTGATTTCCGTATCCATTCAGCACATAGTTCGGGGTTCCCGTGGTACTGGGAGATACGCTGAATCCTATTTTTACAAAAGATTTTTCCGTGGCACCGATCAGCTTTCCGTTCTCATCAAGATTTACAAGATCGCCCTTGGAGATCAGGCTCTGGTTCTTTTCAACCACTCCTGTTTCGGGGTTGTAAACCGATACGTTACGAAGATCTAACGTAGACTTGGTATAGCGTGTCGTCATAACGTTGTTAAGAGCGTTGTTCAAAATGTAGGTGTTATAGAATTCGATGTGGGTTCTATCCAGATCGGTTTGCGTTGCAGGGTCGAAATTCTGGAATTCAATGAAGGTGAAGGGCATATAGCCGGTATCTTTCAAAAACGTGAAGGTGTTCTTTGCGGTAGAATAACTACCGGCTTTTTCACCATAAAAATTCTCAAAATAATCGTAGTAGGCTCTGCCCTGGCGGGTGTAGGGAGTATCATTGCCATTGCCCCACGTACTCCTATGATCGGTAATGGATTCGTGATTTCTGTCTTTGTCAGCTTGATCGTAAGAATGATCGGTAGAGGAAAGTGCCCAACCCTCGATCTCTTCGATCACGGCGATGTAGCTGTTATCGGGGTCGATGATTGTGATGGGAGTCCTGCTACTCTGGCTTTCATAAACCGTCTTTGTTGCGATATGTACGTCCCGAACCATCATAACGTGACCTTTTTTGGAGATGCAATCACCGGGCTTAACCAGCCTGTAGTAGTCGTAGATGTTGTAATGGGTCACTTTCGAGCGTAAATAACGTGTGCTACCCTCGTAGTACGTTTTGGAACCCAATTCTGTTTTTGTTATGTATGGGCATTGGTATTTAGTCGTGAAATAATCCGTGGTCATATCATAAGACTCATAGTCGCCCTCTGCAAAATACTCAAAGCCGCCTACGGGAATCATACCGCGTGCAACGCAGAAGGATGCGGAGCCCTGAGCGGCACCGGTGTTGCATACACGCATCCAGGCCCAGTTTGCACCGTTGGAGCACTGATTGTAGAAATAGGCGGAGCCGGGGTTAAAGGTGCCGTCGGCAGAGTAGCCGCCGTTATCCTGCATCATTTGGCTTAAGTAGAAGATACCGGTGGTTTCGTCGTAGTATTCCATCCAGCGGTAAAGGTTACCGTTACCGTGGGACTGATAAGGAATACCGCCGTAAAGGGCACCCTTGTCGATGAGCTTGTTTACGCCGTCTTTTTCTGCTACTGTGCCATCCTCATCGTCTGATTCGCCCTTCAGGTTGGTGGTTTTGTATTTCAACTGGCTCTTATCCGGTGTCCAGGTGAAGGAGAGCTGAAGCTCAAAGTAGTTGACCACCTGTTCGCGAAGTGCATCGGTAAAGGCTTTGTCCTGGCCGTTCTCTGCATAGTTGATTGTGACCTCATTCTCTTCCATTACTGACAGAGTTAGGGTCTGTTCTTCGTTAAGCAGGTCGTTTACCTTGATGATACTATTCAGTCCGTTCGGTCCGTCTGCCGTCAGCTTCTTTTCCTCTTCAACCCATTCGGTTCTTTGCTCGGTGGGAACCTCGGGGTAATCTCCAGGATTGGCAACGGTTGTGAATTTTTTGCCGTTTTCCGTGCCGGTTACGGTAGAATAGTGAACGGTGCCGGTATCCGGGGTTTCGATGTAACCGGTCGCTTCTTTTTTTGTGAACTCGGTTCCGTCGGCCGTTTTCCCGCTTTCGAATATTTTAATGTTTTCTACAGTTGCCATTCCGTCCAGAGCAACGCTTTCCTGCAGATCTTCGGAAACGCTTGCGTTGCCGTAAACCTTTATACCGACGTCGGCCATGGGTGCACGGAGTTCATAGCCGCATTCGCCGCAGGTAAGAACGAAAGTGCGTTCCACGCGAGGATATTCTAAGTAAACCTTGCCGGAAGTCAACCCGTTGGGTGCCTTTTCAGAATCTACCACGAAAGGCTGATATTTTGAAATTTTAGCGTTGGCTATCGTACCCGGAACAGCCGCCGTTTCGCCGCTTTGGCAAACGTGACCGGACCATGATACCGCGCCGCCATCTGGTTTGCCGCCGAGGTATACCTCTTCGTTGTTAGAATACTCATCCAGTTTCAGGTATGCGTTTTCCCCGATCAGAATGTTGGCACGAGTGGAACTAACGGAAGTGTTGGTAAGCTTGACACATTCGGCTTCGCCGTGAAGGGATTTTACTTCCCCGTTGAAGCGAAGCGTATTCTCCGCTTGATTGTGTATGGCAATTTCCATGTAAGCGCAGTCCGTAGCGGAGCCGTAATTGTTTACAGCGTTACCGGGGTAAACGTTGCCAAAGAAGTTGCCGCGGGAAAGGGTGCTGGTCACTTTGTTGATCGTCGCAGTTTGGTTTTGGCTGCCGCCGTAAACGGTACCGTTGAAGGTAGCAGCTGTTTTAATGGTATTCGTAGAATCACCGAAGGTGTTCGTAATGCTTCCCGTGATCTTTGCAGCATCGGAACCGCCGTAAACCTCTTTATTGAAGGTACCGGCGTAGAAGGTGTTATCCACCTTGCCACTGATGACGGATTCGGCATTCTGACTGCCGCAGTAAACTGCGTCATCAAAGGTGCCGCCCTTGAAGACGTTTTTGACGGTGTAGCTTGCACTCACGTCGGCTTTATAGGATGCGCCGAAGAACATGCCTTTGAAATCGCCGCCGTTTACGTTGTTGGTAACGTTACGAACAGAGGAGTTCTTGCTGCCGCCGTGAACGGCGCAGTTGAAGGTGCCGCCAAAAAAGTTGTTGGTAACGTTGCCGGTTTTTCCTATGCCGCCACCGTGGATGCCTCTTGCTGCGTTTGTATTGTTAAAGGTACCGCCTTTAAAGGTGTTGACGATGGCTTCGTAGTTGTTAACCGTTGGCGAGGCGTTGCCGCCGGCAAATTCGCCGTTGAAAACACCGCCCTGAATCAGGTTTGTAATACCGGTGGTGTTGCCATAGTAGGAACCGCAACGAATCGATTCATAGGTGCCGCCGTTGAAGGTGTTTTGAATTGAGCCGTTGGTAGCATTGTAGGAAGCACCGAAGAAGGTGCCGCTAAACGTGCCGTTCTCTACGGTGTTGGTTACGTCTTTATTGGTGCCTTCGTTGTTACCACCGTAAACGTTGAACGCAAAGGTGCCTCCGTCAAAGGTGTTTTGGATCGTACCGGAAACGGTTCCGGCAGCAGAGCCTCCGAAAACTGATGCCATCGATTCTTCGCCGAAGTTACCGTTAAAGTTGCCGCCTGTGAAGCTGTTGGTGACGGTGGTGTTAACGTTTCCGGTTCCTGCACCGCCGTAAACCTCAGCGTTAAAGGTGCCACCTTCAAATTTGTTTTGAATGGTGCTGATGTTGTTTGCAGCGTTGGAAGCACCGTGGAACGCGCCGTTAAAGGTGCTGCTCTTTACGGTGTTAATGATCTTTTGGTTAGAGCCTTCGTTGTTACCGCCGTAAACGGCGCCGTTGAAGGTGCTGCCGTTGAAGGTGTTTTGAATCGTACCGGAAACGGTTCCGGCAGCAGATCCGCCGTAAACCGTAGAGCTTGCTTCAAAGATACCGCCTTCAAAATTGTTTTGAATGACACCGGTGTTACCGGCGGCATTGGAAGCACCGTGGAACGCACCGTTAAAGGTGCCGCTCTTTACGGTGTTGGTAACGGCCGCGTTGGAGCCTGCGTTGTTACCGCCGTGGAACGCACCGTTAAAGGTTGCACCTTCTACGGTGTTTTCGATCTTGCCGCTAACGGTTTTTGCGGCTGAGCCGCCGTAAACCGCAGAGGTTTCCTCAAAGGTACCGCCCTTGAAGGTGTTCGTGATGTTGGCGGCAATGTTTACGTTGGCAGAACCACCGTAAACCTCAGCGGTAAAGGTGCCGCCTTCAAAGCTGTTCCGAATGGAACTGCTGACGGTTGCGGCGTTGGTAGCACCGTGGAATGCACCGTTAAAGGTACCGTTCTTTACGGTGTTGATAATGGCTGCGTTGGAGCCTTTGTAGGATCCGCCGTAGAATGCGCCGACGAAGGTGCCGCCTTCCACGGTGTTTTGAACGGTACCGCTGATGGGTGCCGTATTGGCGCCGCCGTAGAATGCACCGTTAAAGGTGCCGCTCTTTACGGTGTTGGTAACGTTTTGGTTGCTGCCGCTTCCATCACCGTTGGCGTTTGTGTTGCTGTTACCACCGTAAACGGAGGCGTTGAAGATACCGCCGTTGAAGGTATTTTCAATGGTTGAAACGGCAATGGAGCTTCCCCCGTGCCATTCGGTATTACTGCTGAATTCACCGCCCGTTACGTGATTGGTAATGCTTCCGTTCACGGTACCGTTTACACTGGCACCTAACCAGAAATCACCGCTGAAGGTACCGCCTTCTACGGTGTTTTCAATGTCTTGAACGGACGTTGATAAAACGTCGATCTTGCCGCGGTTACCGCCGGCGAATGAATTATGAAATCTGCCGTCTTTAATGGTGTTGGTGATGTTACCGCTGATCATAGTGCCGAAGCCGCCACCGTTAAAGGTGTAGAAGGTACCACCGGAAACGGTATTTACGATGTTGCCGGTAAGGGCACTGAAGCGGTTGCCGGCATACCAGTAATTGTGGAAGGTACCACCGGAAATTTCGTTTTCGATGTTACCTTTGACGGTGCTGTACTGCCCGTTTGTGCCGGCAAAGAAAGAGATCTTCTGAGGAGCTTCAGCAGTACCGACCTCGGTGTCGTTTACGGGACGGAAGGTGCCGCCGGAAACGGTATTTTTGATGCTACCGTTGATATCGCCTTGGGCGTTACCGCCGAAGAAGCTGTTAAAGCTACCGTTGTTGCCGCAAATGATATTCTGAATGTCGCCTTCCACTTTACCGGTTTCGTTGCCGCCATGGGTTGCACCGGTGACGTTAACGTCGGTGAACTTATTGGTAATACCGCCGGCCAGAACGTCGCCGCCAAAATTACCGCCGTAAAGGGAACCGCTGGTATTCACCTGCTTGAGAGTGTTGCAGATACCGGCAAGTGCATTGCCGGATTCATTACCGCTGATAAAATTCATTGCAACGGTGGTACCTGCGACGGTGTTGGAGATCTTTCCGCTCACGTCGCCGATTTCGTTACCTGCGATCAGGTTTTTCTCAAAGGTAGAATCGGAAATGGCGTTCTTGATCTTGCCGTAGAGCTTTGTGCTGCGGTTTGCGCCGATGAAATCACCGGAAACCGTGGTGCTCGCAATGGTGTTGGTAACGCCGCGGGTGATGCTGTCGGTGTTGGTTCCACCCACAAAGTCTCCGCTTACGGAGCTACCGGTAAAGTTGTTGACTACACGTCTTGCATTGTCGGAGGTGCCGTAAAAGCTTCCTTCAATGCTGGTGTCGATAATATTGTTATAAGTGGTAACGCTGGAAGCAGCGCCGTAAACGTCGCCTTGAACCTGACCGCCCAAAATGTACAAATATGCAGATCCGCGGATCTCGGCGTGGGCGCACATTATAACGTCACCCAAAATCGTAGTGCGGGTTTCGTTGTTTTCCTGAGAGATGCTGACGTATACGTCACCGTTGTGAACGGCGTTGGTAAAGGCAACGATGCCGTTTTCATCTCTTATGCTTCCGCCCTCAATGGAAAGGTAGGTGTCGCCCGTGTAGGCTTCACCGATTACAGCGCTGGTAGCGCCGTCTGCAGCCAGCTTCGAAGCTGAACCGTTTTTCATTGTAAGATAGGCTTTGGCAACGGGTGCCGTGCCGGCTCTTGCACCAACGGATGAAACGGTTGCTCCGTCGATGATAAAGCTTGTGGAAAGACTGCTGGGGGAGGTCAACGGTGCGGTTTCGGAGCCTTCAAGCCATTTTCCACCGAAACCAACGGCACTCATCAAAACTCCGGAATTCGTCTTGGGGGTGTAGCTGGTTGTGCCGGAGAAGGTGATGGAGGTGGGGATCAGTTCCGCTTCCTTGTTGGCCTTCTTCGTGGCGGAAGTCCAGTTGGCGAAGACGTCACTGGTGGCGGTATCGCCGTAGAAACGGGCGGAGCCTTTTCCATCCTCTACGCCGAAGTCAACGTTTTCAAATACAACGTTGCCTGCACCTGCATAGAAGGTTACGTCCTTTGCGCCAATGGGCATTTTCAGGTCACGGAAGGTAAAGCTGTTGGCAGAAGTAACCACAGATGCATTCAGATCGAGAACGGCAGTGCCGTCGCCGACGATGACAATGGGAAGGCGCTTGCCGCTTGCGGCAAAAATGGTATTCTGACCGAACAGAATTGCATCGTCAAAGGCAGCTTCGCCGGAAACGTTGATCTGTACCACGTCATCGTCACCCCAGGTTTCATCGGCGATCATTGCCAGAGCCTGGGGGATCTCGCTTGCAGGACAGGTATAAGCAGCGTTAGCACCGTCTGCCAAAACTGCTTCCCGAACGGGGTTTGTGGTAACGGGCGTTTTCGTAATAACGGAGTCATCGGAAGAAGTAGCCTCTTCATAAACAACGGCCTTCTCCTGACCCTCGTATTTCACATAGGGCTGAACGGAAACGGATTCGTCAGCAGGAACTGTGAACTGAACAGTCCAGGAATCATCCTCGGTGGAGCTTGCCTTCACCAGATTATCCCGGATCTTATCACCGGTCTGCAAAATGATGCCGATCTCCTCAATTTTTTTATTGGAAGTCTCGGGCGTCAAAGAAACCTGATAGCTTTTGAGCCCATCAGCCTCTTCTGCCTTGGAGAATTCCACCATCATCGTTTGATGGGGGGAGTTGATGAGGGAGGGAATCAATGCAATAGCAATTACCAGGACCAAAAGCCCTGCGATGCCCTTCCAGATCTTGGAATTTTTCATAACGGCATTCCTTTCTTGAATGGATGTTATTATGGGATTTGTATAAAAAACCTCATAATAACATTGTAACACCTTGCTTAAAAAATGTCAACATTTTTGTAAACAAAATGGGCAGTTGATACAACTGCCCAAACGGTTATATTTATGCTTCGAGGGTGCCGGTAAAAGCCACCAACTTTTCGCCTGTGGAGATTTGCAGGGTAACGTCTACCGTGTGTGCTCCGTTTGCAAATTCTTCCATTCCGTGTGTAACGGGAAGATAGCTTCCTGACTCGTCTTTTTCCAACGTGCTCTTTCGTGCACTCATAGGAACTTCGCGTTCCCGAACGATCTGTGCACGGTAAACGCTCTTGAATACTTCCTTTCCGGAAGCATCCTTTACCGTAACGAATGCGTCGGAAATGGAATAGTTGGAGCCTACGACCATCTCTTTAAAATCAGCAAGTGAAATGGCCTCGCCTGTTTTTGCGGTACAGAAGACGCGTGCTTTTTCAACGTCAATGCCGCTCATCTCCTTCACTTCTTCATCGGTAAAGGAAAAGTAGCGGTATTCCTTGGAAAGAGGTGAGCGGGGCTCAATGTGCTTGCGGTAGAAATCCAGATGCTCGCGATCTTGGGGATCGTTTTCATCCAGATATTCCGCAAAGGTAAGGGGCATATAATTATACTTCAGAAGCTGAGCAAAGGAATAAACGTTATCGGTTTCGCCTTGACGGTAGAAGAGGGTAGTGCCGACCACGGACTGGCGCGCCCATTTTTCTACCTGTTCCTGAACGGTAATGGAGCTGGTGTTGTAGTTGATGGTGCCGTCGTCCCGGGTCACCAGATCTATGGATTTCACCATCAGGGTGTGATCAGGACTGACCAGAAGATCAGCGGGCTTTACCTTGGCATAGCACTTGTACATGGCGTCTTCGCCGTTCTGTGCGTTCCAATCGCGGATCACGTCGTCTACGTCGTAGCCGGTGGGGTTGGCATCGGTCTGATAGCCGAATTGATCCAGTGTCTCCATGTTGGGGTAAGTGTAACAGCCCACGGGAATAAAGCCGTTGTACACGTTCATATCACAGGTAAAGGAGAAGTCTGCAGAGTTGATCACTCTTGCCCATCCCCAGAAGGAAGAGGAGGAACACTGGTTGAACATGGTCATAAAACTTACGTACTTTTTGTAGGTAACGTTCCCGGTGCTATCGGTCTCAACGTCAATGACGGCGCCATTCTCTCCGTGGCCGCCGTTTTCTGCAAAGACGCGCTCAAGATCCAAGGTAGCGGTAGCTTCATCGTAGTATTCCAACCAGCGATATAAGTTTCCGATGCCCTTGCTCTGATAGGGGACACCGCTGTAAACCGCCTTGGTGGAAAGGTTTTTTTCGAAGCTTCCGTAGGTTACGGGGTAATCAGTCACGTCAATGCTGGGGACCCATTGGAAGGTGAGCTGTAAAAGGAAGAAGTCGAGAGAGAGCTGGCGCAGCTCATCCTTGGTCATTTTGCTGTTTGCCAGGGGAAAATTCTCCACATCCTTGACCTTTAGTCTCTTGGGGATGGTATCGTATTCGGGGGCCTCTTTTGTGGCTTCCTCCACCGTTACGGCATCGGTGGTAAGGGGTTCCGTGGCGGGAGCTTCCGTTTCACCGCAGGCGGAAAGCAGTGTCCCGCAAAGAATGGCAAGTGCTAAAAACAGGGAAAGCAGTTTAGAGCATTTCATAGAAGGTTTCCTCTCATTTATTTGATACCTTTATTATAGCGGGGAATGAAAATGAAGTCAAGAAAAGATAAAACCTATTTTTTGAAAGGGCATTCTTCGCATTTTGGGTTTTGTGCCCGACAGTATTCACGACCCAAGGTAATGATCCGATGGCAAAAATCAGACTGCTTTTCCTTTGGGACGACAGCCTCCAGATCCTTTGTAACCACTGCGGGATTTCGGCTTTTCGTCAGTCCCATTCGTCCGGCAAGGCGAATACAGTGGGTATCTGCCACGATATGAGGATCACCGAATACGTCCCCCATCATAAGGTTGGCAATTTTTTCACCCACACCGGGCAGGGAAAGGAGTGTTGCTTTATCCGCAGGAACCTTCCCGTTAAAACGTTCCACTAAAATTTGGCTCATTTCCCGGATCTGTTTTGCTTTGGATCGGTAAAGTCCGCAGGGGCGCACGAGATTTTCCAGTTCCTCACGCTCTGCGGTTGCAAAGGCAGCGGCATCGGGAAAACGTCGGAACAGATGGATGGAAACCTCGTTTACCCGCTTGTCCGTGCATTGGGCGGAGAGCCTTGCCATCACCAAAAGGCGAAAGGGGTCACCCTCAAAATCAAGGGCACAGCGTGCGTCGGGGTATTGTACGGCAAGAGCGGCCTCTATTGCTTCGGCACGGGCTTTTTTTCCCCGTGGGAAACGGTGCATGCCGGGGCATTTGATCTCTTTCACGGTGCATCTCCTAACTATGCTTTTTTATTAATATATTAAATAATGTAAGAAAAGTCAAGTTGTTGTGCAGGATTTGCTTTTTTTTGCAGAATACTTGATTTTTTGTGCCGTTATAGAGTACAATAGAAGGTGTATGAAAGGAGTGACGGCTATGAATCAAGTGATTGCCCTGGTAGGAATGTGCGGCAGCGGAAAAAGCGTTTGCTGTGAAGAGTTTAAAGCACGCGGATGGGAATACGTCTATTTCGGTGGCGTCACCATGAAAGAACTTGAAAAGCGCGGTCTTGAGCGAAACGAAGCCAACGAGCGCACGGTTCGGGAAGAACTCCGCAGACTTTACGGTCCTGCGGCCTTTGCTATTCTTCTGCAGGATGAGATCCGTGAAAAAGCAGAAAAATCTCCCGTCTGTCTGGATGGGCTCTATTCCTGGTCTGAGTGGAAGGTGCTTCGCGAAGCCTTGGGAGATAATTTGACCGTCGTTGCCATTATCACGCCTCGCAAACTGCGCTATGAGCGCATTTCAAAAAGAGATATCCGCCCTCTGACTCCCGCTCAGGCTGAAAGTCGTGACGTTGCGGAAATCGAGAATATGGAAAAGGGCGGTCCCATTGCTATGGCAGATCTGTTTTTGTTCAACGACGGCAATATCGATCAGTTCCGTAACGATACCCGCCGCATTATCGATCTTGCGGAAGCGGGAAAGCTTAGTTGACAAATTGACTCCCTTAGGTTATAATCGCTCTGTTTGAATTTGCAGAAAGAGGATTTTATATGAATATACAACTCGGCTCCAAGCGTGAGCCTGCCTACGATTTCCGTAGTATGCTGGAAAACTCCGCAGCAGCTTACGGCGAAAAGGAGTATCTGGTCTATAAACGCGGCGGTGGGTTGGAATCCCTCAGCTACGCGGGCTTTGAAGAGCGTGTGCGCGCATTGAGCGAAGCATTTTTTGACCTTGGGATCGCCGGCGGCAGCGTTGCCGTGGTTGGTGAGACCAGCCCCGAATGGATCATCACCTATCTTGCTACCATCATCACCGGTGGCGTGATCGTACCCCTTGATAAAGAGCTTTCGGTAGATGCTATTGCAGGCTTTGTAAAAAAGGTTGGCTGTAGCTGCGTGGTCTATTCCAAAAAGTGCGCAGTTTTTTTTGAAAATAAAGCGGAATATCCCACCGTTGATTATTTTGTGCAATTTGATCCCGAGAAAGAGCCTTCCAAGGTGGATCAGAAGCCCGAAAAAGGCGAAGTCGATTTCGTGGAAATGCTGAATTTCGGCAGACGCCGCATAGATGAGGGTAGTGAAAAGTACGAAAGTGCCGCCGTGGATATGGAAAAGGTGTGCGCCATTCTCTTTACCTCCGGTACTACAGGCTCCTCCAAAGGCGTTATGCTCTGCCAAAAGAATATCATCCACGCCATTAACGGCTCCTATCGCAGAACGGGCTTTGAAAGCGATGACGTGGTGGTTTCCGTTTTGCCTATTCATCATACCTATGAGATGACCTGCGGCATCCTTACGCCCCTTTATATCGGCGCTACCGTTTGTATTAACGATTCCTTGAAATATATCGTGCGCAACTTCCAGCTCTTTAAGCCTACGGGGCTTGTATTAGTGCCCTTGTTTGTTACCACGGTGTATAAAAAGATCTGGGAGACCGCCAGAAAAGGCGGCAAGGAAAAACTTCTTCGTGGCAGCATGGCCGTTTCAGGCGCTCTTCGCAAAGTGAAGATCGACCCCAGAAAGCTTTTGTTCAAGGAAGTACAAAAGGTCTTCGGTGGCAGATTGGAACGGATCATCTGCGGCGGTGCACCGATGCCTGCGGATCTGGTTGCGGATTTTGAAGCCTTCGGCATTAAGCTTTGTCAGGGCTACGGCATCACTGAATGTGCCCCGTTGATCAGCGTTTGCCCCGAAAAGAATAATAAGGCCGGCTCCGTCGGTCCCGCCATTCCCGGCGTCAAAGTGAAAATTGACGTGGAGGAAGAGGAGGACGGCAAGCTGATCGGTGAGATCCTGGTAAACGGCCCCAACGTTATGAAGGGCTATTTTATGGATGATGAGGCAACGGCTGACGTGCTCAACGGCTCTTGGTTCCGTACCGGTGATTACGGCTATCTGGATGAGGATGGCTACATCTTTATCACCGGCAGAAAAAAGAACGTGATCGTGCTCAACAACGGCAAAAACGTATTTCCCGAGGAGATCGAGGAGTACTTGAGTAAGATCGAGCTTGTGAAGGAGTGCGTGGTCATCGGCAGAACAAGTGAGGACGGCACCGTGGTGGTCACCGCCCTGATCTTCCCCGATATGCCTCGGGCTGTGGAAATGGGTATGGAAGATGACATCAACGTGGTTGGTGCCGCCATCAAGGAAGAGATCGCAAAACTCAACCGTACGCTTCCTTCGTTTAAACAAATTCGCGGCATCGAAATGAGACGCACCGAATTTGAAAAAAATACTTCGAAAAAAATCATTCGATACACCATTAAATAGGAGATTGGACTATGTTTGAAGAACTGAAGAAAATATTGACCGATGAGCTGGAGGTTGACCCTGCCCTCATCACCCCTGAAGCAGAATTTGTAAACGATCTGAAGCTGAACTCTCTGGAAATTGCCGATTTTATCGTTCTTTGCGAAGATAAGTTCGGTGCCGAGATCGAGGAGAGCGATATCCATTCCATCCTTACCGTTCAGGATCTTTGCGATTATATCGCTTCCCATGCCTGAAAAAGGAAAGCTCCACGTTGTTTTAGTGGAGCCGGAGATCCCCCAGAATACCGGAAATATTGCAAGAACCTGCGCCGCTACCGGCGCAGTTTTGCACCTTGTAGAGCCTTTGGGCTTTGAGATCAGTGACCGTTACCTCAAGCGCGCGGGGCTGGATTATTGGCAGTATCTGGATCTTCGTATTTATCCGAACCTTCAGGCGTTTTACCAAGCAAATGAAGGTGCCTTTTACTATTTTTCTACCAAGGCAAAACAGCGATATACCCAGCCTTCCTACGAGGGGGACGTATACCTTTTCTTCGGGAAGGAAACCAAAGGCCTTCCGGAATCTCTTTTAAAGGAAAATCAGGATCGCGCCGTGCGCCTTCCCATGCTACCGCAGATCCGCAGTCTGAATCTCTCTAACTCCGTTGCCATCGCGGTCTATGAGGTTCTTCGTCAATGGAATTTTGATGGCTTTTGCTTGGAAGGACACTTGACCGGGGAGGAATAATATGAAAAAGTGGCTACAGATTCTGCTTTGCATTTTGACTGTGGTGGCGCTTTGCTTTATCTTTTCCAATTCCTTGAAAGCATCCGCTAAGGTTCAGAGCACTAAGAAACGCGTGGTCAAGACGGTGGAGGTCGTGCTGGAAAAGGTGCTGGATCGCCCTGTTTCTTTAGATAAGGTCAACGATAATACCATCTCCAAGATCGGTCATCTTTTGGAATTTTTTATCTTTTCCGTGCTCTTTACTTCTGCAGCCTTTTCCCGCCGCGGCCTTTACGGGTGGGATTCGTTTTCGGGTATTCACTTTCCCTGTGCCTTTGTGGCGCTGACCGATGAGCATCTGCAGAATTTAGGGAAGGGAAGAAGCTGCAGGGTCAGTGACGTGATCATTGATCTTTCTGCCTGCATTGCGGGCTATGCTTTGTCTTGTACCATCTTTTATTTTTGGGAAAGGAGAAAAAAACGTGGAAACGGTCCTTCTGGTTCTTGATTTCCTTTGTCCTCTGTTCTTTTTCTTTTTGGGGAGAAGCCAAAAAGGGCTTCTTCGCAGAATTTTGGTGCGGGAGAGCCTCGTAACCTTTTTATTGGCGTTGCTCCTTGCACCCGCGGCCCTTCTATGGTGCTCCCTTACCGTGCAAGGGATCGTAACCGCAGGGCTTTTCTGTACTCAGTTTTTGCTCCTGGCAAAGGCATCCTGCCGTATTTCTCAACGAAAACTCCAAAAGCGCTAAGGCTTTTGGAGTTTTTTCTTGCCAAGGAAGTGCTCTTTGTGATAAAATGATAAAAAAGGCGGTGATAGAAGTGAAAATTCTCAATTTCGGTTCTTGCAACGTGGATTACGTTTATTCTTTGGACCATATCGTAACCCCCGGTGAAACGGAAAGCACTTACCTTCGCGAGGTGTTCCCCGGTGGGAAAGGGCTGAATCAGTCCATTGCACTGGCGCGTGCGGGGGCAGAAGTCTATCACGCCGGTGCCATTGGGGAGGACGGCCTGTTCTTAAAAAAACTTCTGGAGGAAAACGGGGTGGATACTCGCTTTTTGAAATCCGTTTCAGGGGCAAACGGCCACGCCGTTATTCAGGTGAGCCGTGACGGTGAGAACTGCATCCTCCTGTATCCCGGCTCCAACCATCAGGTTACCCCCGAGCAGGTGGAAGAAACCCTCTCGCATTTTGAAAAAGGGGATCTTCTCCTTTTGCAGAACGAGGTTTCCTGCCTTGGTCTGATGGTGGAAAAAGCTTGGGAAAAGGGAATGCGCGTGGTGCTCAATCCCTCCCCCTATAACGAAACCGTTGCCGCCTTGGATCTTTCCAAAGTTTTCTGTCTGATCCTCAACGAGGTTGAAGGAAAAGCCATTTCCGGTTTTGATGATCCTGCTGATATTCTGGGCTATTTTACTGCGCACCATCCCGCCCTTAAGGTGATGCTCACCCTTGGAAAGCAAGGCTGTATGTATCAGGAGGGAGAGCAGCGTCTTCAACATCCTATCTTTCGTGTCAAAACGGTGGATACCACCGCCGCGGGTGATACTTTCACCGGTTATTTCGTTGCGGGCGTTGCCGCAGGCGCTCCTATGGAGGAGACCCTGCGCCTTGCCTCCTGTGCTTCCGCCCTTGCGGTTACGAAGAAGGGAGCCGCTCCTTCCATTCCTCTCCGAGGGGAGGTTCTGGATCAGGTGAACGTTCTTTCCCTTGCAGAATAACAAAAAGCGCCGATGCTCGTTCATCGGCGCTTTTGAATTTTTTCTTTATTACCTTCGGGGGCATTTTTATTCTGTAGCCGTCTTTATTTTGACCACGGCTTCGGTTACGCTTTCCATAACCCGATCACCTTCCTGATTATATACCGCAATGGAAACTTCCGCAAGTCCGTTCCGCTCGTTTCTTTTTACGAGCCTTGTGACGGTGGCACGCCCCGTCAGAACGTCGCTTGCGAATACGGGCTTCAGCCATTCAATTTTGGTGGATTTCCCCGCAAGAAGGGCGTCACCGAAAAAATCCACCTCCAAGTATTTTGCCCATACCGTCATAAAGCTCATAACGCCCGGTGCGATGAGCTTTCCAAAGGGAGTGCTTCTGGCGTATTCTTCATCGGTGTGCAGGGGAATGGAGTCGTATTCACGGGCAAAGGCCATCATTTTTTCTTTTTCGATCAAAGCAGGGGCGGTTTCTACGGTCATGCCTACCTTCAGTTCATTAAAATACATTCTACACCTCACTAAAACGGTTCAAAGGGATCGCAGGTCTGCGATCCCTTTAATAAGATTGATTTTTAAATTATGCTTCTTTGTAGCATTCGAAGATCTCGTCCACGCGGTCGGCATCTTCTTTTTTGTTTTTGGTCAAAGCACTTACCGCGGGTACGACCACCAAGGAGACTGCCATAGCCGCAACGCCCATCTCGGGGGATTTGGCTGCTGCCGCAGAAAAGCCGGATTGCAGGGAGATCACGAGGGTAGCGCCGCCAACGGTGAGAAGACCGGAAAGAATGCCTGCGTATGCACCGATCTTGGTGATCTTTTTGGAGAATAAGCCCCAGATGTACGGACCGATGAAGCAGCCGGAAACGAGACCCCATGAGAAGGACATCAGGCTTACGATAATGGGAATATTCTGGGTAGCAAAGATAAAGGAGCAGGCTACGAATACCAGACACAAAAATCTGGTCAAAAGCATCTGATGCTCGGGCTTCGTCTCTTTCTTTCTTACTGCAGGGATCAAGTCTACTGCAACGGCAGAAGCAGAGGTAAGAACAACAGCTTCAAGGGTAGACATAGAAGCAGAAAGCAAAAGGATCATAATAATGGCAAGAAGGATCACGCCAAGGGTACCGCCGCCCAGCACCTCCATTAAAACGGTGGGAATGATGGAGTCAATACCGCCCTCGGGGAGCTTTCCACCCAGGATCAGCCTGGAGGTGGAGCCGATCAGGTATGCGCAGCAACCGATCACCAGGCAGAAAACGGTGGAGATCACGGTGCCGCGTTTGATGGAAGACGTGTCTTTAATGGCGTAGAATTTGCCGATCATTTGGGGGAGACCCCAAGTACCGAAGCTTGTAAGCATAATGTTAAAGCAAAGAAATTTGAAGGCAGAGCCGCCGAATATGTTGGTAAGCTGACTACCGGTTACGGGGTTGGGATCGTCAGGGAGAGATTCAAACGCCTTCAAATTCTCCATCAGCCCGCTGATACCGCCTACGTTTTCGTGACCGAGCACCGCTACCACCATGCAGACAACGCCAACGATCATAATGATTCCTTGTACCAAATCGGTGTAGGCCGTTGCAACGTAGCCGCCTACTACCAGATAAACGGCGGTGAGCGCTGCAATAATGAGCATCCAGACCCAGGTTTCAACACCGGGGAAAACGGAACTGAACAAAGAGCCGAGCCCTTTGTAAACAGCTGCGGAATAGGGAACGAGGAAAACGAAGATGATCACGGCTGCCAGGATCTTCATTCCCTTTGACTGATACCGCTTTTCAAAGTAATCGGGCATCGTTCTGGCGTTCAGCTTCTTGGTCATTTTTCTGGTGCGGTTGGCGAATAAAAGCCAGGAGAGCAAACAGCCGAGGATCGCGTTGCCGATACCGATCCAAATAGCGCCGATGCCGATGTTCCAGCCGTGCTGACCGGCGTAGCCTACGAAAACAACGGCGGAAAAGTAGGTGGTACCGTAAGAGAAAGCGGTCAACCAGGGGCCAATGTTTCTGCCGCCGATCAAAAAGCCGTCCAAAGTTTTGGACTTGCCGAAGCTGAAGCAGCCGATCAGCGCCATTGCGATGGCGTAAGCCGCCAGTGCGACCAGGGTGTAGAGTTGCGGTTGTGTCATAGAAATTACCTCCGGGGATCGTTTGTAAAAAACTTTGGAAAAATGTTCCTTACGTCTTGCTTTTCATTGCAGTCAATTATATAATGAATCAAAGGATTAGTCAAACAAATGATTTTGATGTTTGCTATCAATTTTTTCGATGGAGAGTGAGAGAATGGAACTACGTAATTTGATCACCTTTACTCACGTAGCGGAGCTGGGGAGCTTTACCAAAGCGGCGGAGACACTGGGGTATTCTCAGTCAACCGTTTCCTTTCAGATCAAGCAGCTGGAGGAAGAATTGGGGTGTCTGCTCTTTGAACGGATCAACCATACCGTCACCCTGACCCGTCGCGGCCGCGAGCTTGTTTCCTACGCCCATCAGATCCGTGTTTTAACCGATGAGGTTAAGGAAAGCCTTGCCAAAGAAGAAGCCCTTTCAGGGCATATTCACATCGTTACTCCCGATTCCGTTTGCGATGATATGATCAACTCTCATTACGTGGATTTTCACAATCGCTATCCTGAGATCTCCATCAAATTTACCACCGCCGATACCCTCGTAATGTTTGATATGCTGGATCATAACGAAGCCGATCTGATCATCACGCTGGATACCCATTCCTATAACAAGGACTACGTCATTGCCAAGGAAGAACAACTTTCTATGCACTTTGTGGCAAGCAGTCATTCAAGGTTTGCTGAAAAAAAGGGTCTCAAAGTCAAAGATATCGCAAACGAGCCCTTTATTTTAACGGAGCAGGGGCAGGGCTATCGCCGCGTTTTAGATAAAGAGCTGGCCAAAAAATCCCTCGAGATCACCCCCGTTCTTGAGATCGGAAGGACCGATATCATAACAAACATCGTAGCCCGCAGCAATATGATCTCCTATCTTCCTGATTTCGTTACGAAAGAGCGGATCAAATCGGGCGAGCTTTGCTATCTGGATGTGGGCGATATGAAGATTGAGATCTGGAAGCAGCTGATCTATCACAAGAATAAATGGATCTCCAAAAGTATGAAGACCTTCATCGACTACGTAAAAGAGCGGGAGTTTTCCAATTGATCCGAAGCTCCGTAAAAATCGGCAAAAAAATAAAGCCATGTCTTTACTACAGAAGAGTGAAAAGAACAAAAAGAGCAGTAAAACGGAGTGTAAAGTGGGGTAAGAAAAGCAAAAAGGTGCCTAAGACTGCACTGTTCGATAAATTGGAATTTGTAAGTTATGGTTGCATCACCTTGATGAAACGAAACATTTCATCAGGTCCTTCGTCGGCATCGTGTATTTCATCTTCAAACATTTCGTGTTCGGGTCTGAAATACGCGCACCAAAACTGATCGATCTGAAAACCGCACTTGTTTACATAGAAATGGATATTACGCTTCTCGAAATAAGGTGTGCAAGTTTCCCAAACCACCGTCTCGGGATGCAAAACCTCAACCGCTTGCCACGCGGCGTAGCCGATACCTTTGCTATGTGCTTCGGGGAGGACAAAGAGAATATCTAAGTGGTTATGATGTGTCTCCTTGTCAATCGTGAGTATCAATCCACCGACCTTCTTACCAT
>JAFWZW010000001.1 GCA_017517325.1 Clostridia bacterium
CCTGCCGACTGCTATTCCAGCAACGGGCACGTGAGAATGTGTGCGGAAAATCCCGTTGTGGTACGAAATGAAGACGGTACCATTGACGGTGAAAAGAGCTACGTAGTGCTGGTTGAGCAGGGGCTCTTTACGAAGGGTGACCATCACAAGCGCAAGACTGCCGGCGGAATCGATTATCTGATCCGCGGATGCGATGGCAAGGCATTTAACTTTTTAGAGCTGTTTGATGCAGGCTATCTGGTACATACCTTTGCCGAGCTCATCGGTACCAAAAAGGTTGACGTGGCTGAGGTTGGTATCGGCTACGAGAACGAAACCATCGATGCAGAGACACTTTACGGGCAAAAGATCAAGGCAAACTACCCCATTTCCGACGTATTTTCCGTGGTAAAGGACGAAAAGGGCGAAGTGGTCAAGAAGCACGTATACCGTCATCACTGCCATTTTCACAAAGCGTTCTCTTTGGAAAAATGTCTCCCCGAAGGGCTTGATGCCTTGTGCGACGGAAAACACACCATTGAGATCTCCGCACAGCTTTACAACGGACAGAAGCTCACCGCATACAGCGGCAAGCTTGTCGGTTAAGATCTATAAAAAAATAAGCTCTGCAACTGCAGAGCTTATTTTTATTTTGCTTTTTTCTCAAGGTAATCGAAGTAGTTGCACTTTACGGTATTCCAGGAAGCATTAAGAAGGGCGCGTACCTCCTGATTACGCTTTTCGATGTGCTCGGTGACTTCCCCTTCGTACTCGGGGGTCCAATAGGTTTCGGAATCAATCCAGGAATAATCCTTAAAGCAAACGAAGCCGCCTTTATCACCGAAGGCATCGTTACCAACCAGGTAGCGGGCGTTATAGTCAAGACCAAAGAGGTTGGCAATGGTAGGCAAAAAGTCAACGGAGGAAGTAACCTTAGTAACGGTGGTGGGCTCCAGCTTTTCGCTGTAGATAAAGAAGGGAGTATGGCAAACGGTATTCATATCCGTTGCGCCCTTCAGCTCCATAACAAATTCCGTATCGGTCAGGTACTTGCTGTAATGATCGGCAAAGAGCACCAGGGTGGTATTGTGAATGGAGCCGTCACGAGTCATTTTTTCAATGAGGCCACCGATGAACGCATCCACCTCCTGCAGGTGGGCAATGGCGCGTACGAACTGATTCCAGGTATCCTCATTATCCGTTTTAATACCGCTGTTTTCAGCCAATTGACGGGCTTTTTCCATATGTCTGCCCGAAATAGCGCTTCTTACCTCGGTATAGGGGCCGTGACCCGAATAGGTAATAATATAGTTGAAGAAGGGCTTTTCGTGATCCACCATATAATCATAGCCCGCAAGGAGGGTGGTATCACGGGTCTGATCACCAATGAGACCCATATCACCGTAGCCGTTATAGGCTTCGTAGCCCCAGAGGGGATGCACCACGGCGCGGTTGTAATATTTACCTGAAAGGGTATGATAGGAGTTAGCTTCGTAGCCCTTTTCGGTAAAGAGGTTGGCAAGAGAATTGGGATAAATATTGGTGGCGTAGGTACGGGCGCTGGTACCGGTAGAAGGGAGATAATAGCCGATGTTAAAGGCAAATTCCGTATTGAAGGTACCTGCACTCAAAAAGAGGGGTGTATAGTGATTCTCAAAATCAACACTCTTTTGCTTAATGGCATATAGATTGGGCATAAATTCAGGCGTAATCATCCAGCCATCAATGGACTCCAAAAGGATCGCCATACAGTTTTGACCTTCCAAGACGCCGGTCATATCATTCTTTTCGGCTTTTTCAGGCTTTGCGGCGTAGTATTCATCCAACTCGGAGCGCATAGCACCAAGGTTGAATACGTCGTTGAGAGACTGGGTAACGCTTCTGAAAAGATACTGATAGTTACCGCAGAGCATCAGGCACTCGTTGGGGTTGGTAAATTCCGTATAATTGGCGGTAACGGAGCCCGGAGTATAAGTATCGGTCCAAACGAATCTGGAGCCGGTACCGGTGCGGTGATAATAATCGTGAATCACGGCAATGCCGGTGATGGAAGCTGCAAGAAGAACGGCGCAAACACAAAGGGGAATCAGTTTCCAATCCTGCTTTTTCGGGGCGAGCAGAATAGCGAAAACACCGATTGCTACTGCAACCAAGATACCAAGATAGATCTTCCAGGAGAAGGTCAGATATTGAAGGCTGATAAAGGCGGCTCCGTCTTCCGCAAAGGCAAGATCGGAAAAGGATAAAAAACTGCCCGCCACGTGATAGAGAACCGCGTGGACGAAGGTAAGAACGGTGAAGGCACCGAGGATCACAGACATTACGATCCTTTTGGCAATGCCGGGAATAACGAAAATAAGAACAGAAAAAATCAAACCCCAACTTAACGTAAAAAGGTTGGGAGCCCAATGATTCTGGTTTGCGGCTGCAATTCCGGAATAATTGCATCGGAACAGAAAATCAAGGAGGAAAAGGGCAATACAAAACACAAAGGGATACGCAAACTTGCCGTATTGCTCCCGAAGCTGAAGCCATTTATCTTTCATTTCCACATTAGATCCTTTCGCAAAATACAAGACATTGTATCACTTTTTATCGAAAAAAGCAATGAATATTTTGTGAAATCAAAAGTATATTTCTTAAAAAACGGTGCACACCCTTGGTGTGCACCGTTTCCGTTTTTTAATTTTAAAATTAGTCCTCGAAATAGGTCTTCTTGCGATTGCTCTGAAGGATACCGATAAGTGCATCGAGGTTTTCTTCGTCCTTCACCAATTCTGCAAGCTCCTTCTGCTTATCGGGAGAAAGAGGAGCGCTCTTCTGCTCGGTGATGATGCTCAGATCATCTTCCAGAGAGGTAGCCTTACCTTCTGCCTTTACTGCTTCAACCTTAGCGCCGAAATCGGTAGCAACAACGGTAACCTTGATCTCATCCTCAAGAGATTCATCAAATGCGGCACCCCAGATGATGTTGGCATCGGGATGAGCCTGCTCACGGATCATAGAGGAAGCGATCTCAACTTCTTCAAAGCCGATATCGGAAGAACCGGTGATGTTGATGATAATGCCCTTTGCACCCTTGATGCTGGTTTCCAGAAGAGGAGACTGGATCGCCATTTTAGCAGCGGTCTCTGCCTTGCCCTGTCCCTTGGCACTTCCAACACCCATATGTGCAAGACCTGCATCCTTCATAACGGTGGTAACGTCAGCAAAGTCAAGGTTAACGATACCGGGAACGTTGATCAGTTCGGAAATAGACTGAACGCCGTTAGCCAAAACGGAGTCAGCAATTTCGAATGCGTTGAGAAGGGTGATCTTCTTTTCAGAAACCATCTTCAGTCTTTCGTTGGGGATCACAACCAGAGAATCAACGTACTCGGAGAGAACCTTAATACCGTCTTCAGCCTGATCCATTCTTCTCTTCCCTTCGAAAGCGAAGGGCTTGGTTACGATACCGATGGTAAGAATGCCCAGATCCTTAGCGATCTTGGCAACGACGGGAGCTGCACCCGTACCGGTACCGCCACCCATACCAGCAGTGATAAACACCATATCAGCACCCTTGAGTGCTTCGGTGATCTCTTCGGTGGATTCTTCGGCAGCCTGCTTACCGATTGCGGGATTTGCACCTGCACCCTTGCCCTTGGTGGTTCTCTCGCCAATGGCGATCAGTTTGGGAGCCTGGGTACCCATAAGGGTCATACGGTCGGTATTAAGGGCAATAAATTCAACACCTCTGACGTTGGAAGCGATCATACGCTTAACGGTATTGTTTCCGCCGCCACCGACACCTACAACTTTGATATTGACTACGCTTTCATAATTTGCGTCCATCTCATAAGACATTTTAGATTTCCTCCTCTAAACATTATCTTTTACTATCATACACCCCGCCGACAAGGGCAGGAATCTACTCATACACTACATTGTAATAGCAAATGCTGAAAAAAGCAAGAGTTTTTTTAAAAAAAACAAAAATTTCTGTTTCTTTCGATTCTATTTACGGATTTACGCCAAGTTTAACGTAGGCGGTGTTAGGATCGGCGATATCGATCCTGCCGATCTCCCCTTCTCCAAGATCTGCAATGATCTTTTTTACCATAGCAAATTTATATTTCAGATCGGTGCTATCACCTATAAGAAGCTGAAAACGATCCAAATAACGAATTTCAATATTGAACTTATCCTGAATATCGATGGTGCTCACAGATGAAAGCATTTCAGCCTTGGATAGAGCCGAAACCACATCCTCCAGATCCTCAACGATCTTTTCATCAAAAAAGGCAAGCTTTTCACCGACGATGCATCTTGAAACGTCACGTGTGATCAGACGGATACGGGGGATCGTTGAATCCTGCGATTCCTTTGCGAGAACGTTCATTTGATCGTCAACACTGAAGAGCTCCGTTCCCAGCATCAGTGCAATGTGACCGAATTCCTCGCGGAAGGTGACGTTAACGGTTTGTGGAAGATCAAATTCCACGGACACGTCAACAAGATAGGGGAAGTTTTCTTCCACGGCGCGAGAAATCTCTTTTTTCGACAAAGAAATAAGAGGTGCGCCGTCTTCAATGGCGCAGGCCTTCAGGATCTCCTCCTTTGGGTACAGATCCGTTCCTTGAACATTGACTGATCTTGCTATAAGAAAACGGGTTGAAACGAAGTACCCCGCAGTTCCAAGGATCGCAAGAACCAAAACGGTCACGAAGAGATTCCGTATCAGGATCCTTTGCTTTTTCTTTTGTGCGTAAGCCGAGAGCTCTGTATTCGTATTCATACGAAGGCTCCTTTTTTCTTATTTTCCTTTAACGATGCTTTTGATCTGACTCCAGATCCTTTCATTGGCGTCTTCAAAAGCAAGCTTTTTCATATTTTCACTCATAGTGCGAAGGCGTTCGGGGTCACGTAGAATGGAATCCACCGCTTTTTCAAGTGTTTCGGGGGTCAGATCCTTTTCTTCAATAAGAATTGCGGCACCCGCTTTATCGTAAACCAGAGCGTTTTTATATTGATGATTATCGGTTACGTTTGGGGAAGGAATCAAAATAGCAGGTTTTGCCATTACCGCAAGCTCAGCCAGTGAAATAGCACCCGCTCTGCAGATCACAAGATCTGCAGCCGCAAGCTGCACGGGCATATCGTAAATATAATCGGAGAAGCGAACGTTACCGAAGCGACAGATGCCGTCCCCCGCTTCCTTTACCATCCAGCTATCATATTCCCTTGCACCGAAAGCGTGGGTATGAAAAATGGGACGGCGGGAGGAATAATTCTTTGCCAGAGCATATACGTTTTCATTGATAACGCGAGCGCCCAGGGATCCGCCGAAGGAAAGTAGGAATGGGGCTGTGATCCCGAGTTTACTGCGACTTGCATTGCGGGTCACCTTGGTAAGCTGAGGATTAACGGGGTTGCCGCAAAGAGCAAGCTTTTCTTTTTTACACTTAAAATGCTTTTCGGACTCCTGAAAAGAAATACAAACCTTATCCACGTATTTTGAAAGGCGCTGGGAGGTAAGACCGGGCAGAGCATTCTGCTCGTGAATCAGAGTCGGGATCTTCATTTTGGTGGCGGCACGCAATACGGGCCAGGAAACGTAGCCACCGGTACCCACCACCAGATCGGGACGAAATTCTTTTAAGATCTTCTTTGCCTGACCGATGCTTGTCACGGCAAGATAGGCCACCTTCAGATTCTCAAGTGTCAGCTTTCTCTTAAAGCCTTTCACCTCAACGTGACGAATGGGAAAGCCTTCCTTGGCAACGAGGCGATTTTCCATTCCGTTCGGAGTACCCACAAAGAGAATTTCGCTATCAGGCTCCTTTTCCAGAATCTTCTTTGCAATGGAAAGGGCGGGATTTACGTGACCTGCGGTTCCGCCGCCGCTCAATACTACTTTCAATGCTCTACCTCCATGGATCACTATGATTTTTCCGAATAAGAATAACGGGATACGTTGAGTACAACGCCCATTTCAGCCATCAGGATCATCAGCGAAGAGCCGCCGTAGCTGAAAAAGGGCAAGGATACGCCCGTACTGGGAAGAGATCCGGTTACGACCCCAATGTTTAAGAATACCTGAACACCCACCTGGACGATCACGCCCATTACCAAAAGGGATGCAAATTTTGAAGGCGCATTCTTGGCAATGGAGAAACCGCGCCAGATCAAAAAGAGGAACAGAATGATAATGCCGATGGCAAATACAAATCCCATTTCTTCACAGATAATGGCAAAAATGTAATCATTTTGGGGCTCGGGAAGATAGAGATGCTTCTGTTTGGATTGCCCAAGGCCAACGCCCCAAAGACCGCCTGATCCAATGGCGTAAAGACTCTGCAAGGGCTGCCACCCATCACCGGTCGGGTCGTTTTCAGGATGGAACCACGCTTCAATTCTCGCCTGACCGTGGTCGGTCGCAAGAATAAACACGACCAGCACCGCAGCCGCTGCGAGGCCACCGATGATCAGAACGTTCTTCTTAACCCCGGCAAGGAACATCATAATGACGATAACTGCCATAATAATGATGATAGCGGAAAGGTGTGGCTGAAAATATAAGGGCGCGAAGATAGCGACCGCCAGACAAGCAAAGGGCAAGATTCCAAGGAGGAAGGTGCGGATCAGATCCCGATTTTTGGTTTCAAGCCAAACCACGTACCAAGAAATAATCAGAATAGTGGTAAACTTTACGATCTCCGAGGGCTGCATATTGAAGGGGCCTATATAGATCCATCTTTTTGCACCGTTGGCATCGGCACCGAAAACGAACACCAGCAAAAGTAGCAGGTACGAAATCAAAAAGACGTAGGGTGCAAACTTCTTCCAAAAGAGGTAGTCTACCTTCGCCACCAAAAACAGGGTGATAACGGAGAGAAGCACCCAACCAAGCTGTTTTCGGATGAAGAAATAGCTATCGTCGTAATTGTGCTTTGCGTAAACGTAGCTGGAAGAGAAAACAAAGATGGTTCCGATGGCCAGAAGGATCATAATCAATATTGCAAAGGGCCAGTCGATACCGGAGCGAAGGCGTTGAACGGAACGGGGCTTTTTATCGGGGAGAATGCTTTTTCTGATCTTCGGAGGCCTTGCGACCTGATGCGGATCACGTTTTTCAACGGATGGTTCCATATTCGCTCCTTCCTTTCGGTTTGTTTTAGTTACATTACGAAATAGATCAAATAGCTTGCCGCGCACAAAATAGCGGTCAAGATCATAGAAAAATGCACGATCTTGGTTTCCTTCCAGCCGCCCATCTCAAGATGATGATGGTAGGGCGCCATACGGAATATACGCTTTTTCGTCAGTTTAAAGGAAAGCACCTGCAGAACTACGCTGACGGCTTCCCACAGATAAACGAAGCCTACGGTTACGATGAGCAGGGGCATATCCAGCCAGAATGCAGTTCCTGCGATGGCTCCGCCCAAAAAGAGAGAGCCGGTATCGCCCATAAAAATGCGGGCGGGGTAATAATTGTAGATCAAAAAGCCGATCATACCGCCGCAGAGTGCAGAGGAAAGAACGGTCAGCTCAGAATGCTTCAACACGAAGGAAAGAACGGTAAAGAAAACGAAAACTACACAGGTAGTGCCTGCAGCGAGACCATCGATGCCATCGGTAAGATTGACTGCATTGACCGTAAAAGCGATAAAGAAGAAGGCCAGCACCCAATAGATGAGCCCCAGTTCCAGACGAAAATCGGTAAAGGGCAGATCAATATCGGTGGAAAGTTGATCTTTCATTAAAAAGAGAAAGAGACCTGCGGTTGCAAACTGGAAGATCAGTTTTTGGATGGCAGTGAGCCCTTTGTTCTGCTTCTTGACGAATTTTACAAAATCGTCAACGAATCCCGTTGCACCGGAAAGGAGCATCAGGAGGAGCACCTTCAAGAGGCCGAGGTCTCCGCCTTTTATAAGAAGCGGAAGGCCGAAGCACAGAGTGCTTAAAAGAATGGCCGCAATAAAGAAGATGCCTCCCATAGTGGGGGTTCCTTCCTTGGATTTATGCCAACGGGGACCGATCTCAAGAATGGTTTGCCCCATTTTGATACGCATAAGGAAAGGAATAAATTTCTTTTCCAGAAGGAAGGTTACGAGAAGCGTTAGTAAAAAAGAGCCGATTACGATCCAAATCTGTGTGTTCATTTTTCTGTTTCCATAAAATCACAAAGCGCGATTATTTCCTCTAATTTCATTCTTCTGCTGGCTTTAAAAAGCACGGTATCACCCGGTTGAAGCTCAGCCCTTAACTTTTCTGCAAGGGCGTTTGCATCAATATAATTGAAAATCATATTTCGATCCATACCTGCTTCGGCGGCGCCAAGCAGAATATGATAGCTTGCTTTTCCGTAGGTGAACAGACGATCCACCTTATTTTCAACGGCAAGCTTTCCTACGGTCTGATGTGCATTTTCCGTCAAAGAGCCAAGCTCCAGCATATCTCCCAAGACGGCAATGCGTCTGCCCTCGTAAGAGCCGAGAACCTTGAGAGATGCTTCCATGGATTCGGGGGAAGCGTTGTAGCAATCCGCAATGATGCGAACGCCGCCCTTTTCATAGATCCTTTGTCTGAGTCCCGAGGGGGCGTAAGACAGCAGACCAGCCTGAATCACTTCATCTGCTACACCTGAAACAAGGCCAACTGCGACGGCGAAAAGTGTATTTTTAATAAAGTGATCGCCAATGGCAGGTACCGTGACTCTCAATTCTTTATCCTTTGCGATCACGTCAAAGGAGATATGGTCGCTTGCCTTATAAATATCCATAGGATAAATATCGTTTGCAGTACCGAAGCCAACGTAGATCACGTTGAAATCTGCAAGCAATTCCCTCACCTCTTCGGAACGGAGAAGGGGCTCGTCACCGTCCAGGATCAGGGTACTTCCCTTTTCCATTCCTGCAATGATCTCAAGCTTAGCCTCCATAATTCCGTGACGGGAGCCCAAAAGTTCCATATGAGAGGTGCCGATATTGGTAATGATGGCAACGTTGGGTCTTACAAGGCGGGTCAGATACTCGATCTCTCCCCTGCCGCTCATACCCATTTCGCATACTACGGCTTCGCACCCTTCTTCAATGCGGATAAGCGTGATGGGCACGCCGATGTGGTTATTCAGGTTGCCGCTGGTAAAATGCGTCTTGTATTTTCCCCTTAATACCGAAGCGATCAGCTCCTTGGTGGTGGTTTTTCCCACGGAGCCCGTAACACCTACGGTAATGGCGGGAGCAACCTTCATATTCCAATAGGCGCCCAAAGCGCCCAGAGCTCTGGTGGTATCGGGAACCAGGATATGATCCTGACCTTCCACCATTTCTTCAGTAATGACGCCTGCACATTTTCCTTTCAATTTTTCGATAAAATCGTGGCCGTCAAAACGTTCACCACGGAGGGCAATGTAAAGGTCTTCTTCCTTAATATTGCGGGAATCGGTGGAGATCCCACAGATCATTTTATCACCGTTGCCGTGAAGTGCTCCTCCTACGGCGCGGGCAATTTCAGAAAGCGTTAGCTTCATTTAAGTTCCTCTCTCACGTATTCCAAAACAATGTTTCTTTCAGAATAATCGTGCTTACCGTTTTCGTCGATCTCATATTCTTCGTGGCCTTTGCCTGCAAGAAGGATCACATCTCCCGGGAGTGCGTGGTCAATTGCATAATGGATCGCCTCGGTACGATCGGTGATGGAAACGTAATCCGTGCCCTGATCCCGAACGCCTTCCAGAATATCAGCGATGATCGCTTCCTTCTTTTCCGTACGGCAGTTATCGGAGGTTACGATAACGAAATCGCTCTTTTCGCAGGCAATTTTGCCCATAATGGGGCGCTTGGTGCGGTCTCGGTCACCACCGCAGCCGAAAAGCGTTACAAGCCTGCCCTTGGTAAAGCTCCGAAGGGTAGTCAAAATATTTTCCAATGCATCGGGTGTATGGGCAAAATCAATAAATACGGAATAAGGGGTATCGGTAGGTACCCGTTCAATTCTCCCCTTGACGCCATCCATTCCGTTCAGGGCCGTTTCCACGATGGATAAGGGAATGCCGCATTCCATTGCAACGGCAGCGGCGGCAAGAGAATTATAAACGTTAAAGGAGCCGGGAATGGGAAGCTCCACTTCCCCTCTTCCCTGAGGAGAACGGATCAGATAACGGATTCCGTCAGGCTGATGAGAAAGCACCTCTTCACAGAGATAATCTGCCTTTTCACATTTTCCCGAATAGGTCACGATGCGGGAGGCGGCGCCTTCGGTAATCCCGGAAAAGGCGGGATCATCCATATTGAAAACTCCAACCTTTGCAACCTGAAAGAGCTTCTTTTTAGCTTCCAGATAAGCCGCTATGGTTTTATGAAAATCAATATGATCCTGCGTAAGGTTGGTAAAAATGCCATAATCGAACTCAATACCTCCCAGCTTACCGAAAGCCAATGCGTGGCTGGAGGCTTCCATAATCACCGTATCTACTCCGGCGCGGCGCATAGCATCGAAAAGCTCGAAAAGGAGCTCGGGATCGGGCGTCGTCAAAAAAGCGGCGCTCTTATCTACCTGATATTCTTCATTGAGCACAAGGTACTTCGTGGTTCCGATGAGCCCCGTTTTATGCCCTGCGGCATCAAAGATGGCTTTCAACATAAAGGAGGTGGTGGTTTTACCGTTGGTACCTGTAATTCCGATAATTCTGCGAAAACTCTTTTCGGGGTGACCGTAGAGATTTGAGAGAAGGTGCGGTAAGGCGGTACGGGCATCCTCCAAAAGAACGTAAGGAACCTCAATTTCAGGTGCCTCCTGACAGAGCACCACCACTGCGCCCTTTTCCATTGCGGATGGAATCCAGGCTCTGCCGTCCACCTTCAGACCCTTGAGTGCAACGAAGGCGGCGCCGGAAGCGATCTTTCTGCTGTCGGAAGAAACAGACGTAACCTCTGTATCCGGATCGGCATGCCATTTCAAAATGGGAATACCACTCATCAGTTCCAAAAGCTTCATCTAATTTCCCTTCTTTCCTTGAATTAATCGGTAACGCCGTTGTAATGGCGGAAGTCTACGGTTACCACCGTACCGGGAAGCACAACTTCCCCGGCGGCAATGCTTTGCTTCATTGCGGTAGCACCTTCGACTGAAGATAAGGTGCCGGATGCGATTTCTATATTCAGCCCTGCATTGATAAGGGCTCTGTTGGCCGCGGAAGCGGAGAGACCCACCACGTTGGGTACCGTAACGGAAGGCGTATTAAGCCCTTCTTCCGTATACAAAACGACCTTACCGCCGCCGGATACCTTGCTACCCGCAGCAGGAGACTGAGCAACCACGTTACTGCCGCCGCCGACCACTTCAAAGTTCAGGCCGAGGCCTTGCAGGTTACTGGATGCGTACGTCAGGCTTCTACCCACGTATTCGGAAATGGCAACGCCCAAAGATGCCTTGTCTTCTTCGGTATATTCAGGCTCAACGCCCAAATATGGCAACACCTCCGAAAGGATCTTGGCAACGTAAGGAGCGGCAACAGTGGAGCCGTAGTAGTTACCAACGGGCTCATCCACCAGCACGATCACCGCAACCTCAGGGTCATCGGCAGGTGCGAATGCCACGCAGGAAGCAACGTAAAACTTCTCATCCTTACTTTTTTCCGTTTTCGTTGAGGTACCGGTCTTTGCCGCGATCTTATAACCGGGAACGGCAGCGTTACGGTTACCGCCTTGATCTTCTACGCTTCGGTAAAGGTACTCCCAAATAACCTCGCAGTTTTCCGTGGAGACCACCTGACGCTTCGTTTCGGTTGCGTAGTTTTCAACTACGTTCCCCTCTTCATCAAGGCTTGCTTTGAGCACGTGGGGAGTAACCAGATAGCCACCGTTGGCAACGGCGCAAATGGCTCGAAGGTGAGAGATAGGCGTGATCTTAAAGTTCTGACCGAAGGCGGCCACTGCCGCGTCAACGGAAGAATAGGTATCCATATTGAAGAAGAGGTTGGAGGTCTCACCGTAAATATCCACCTCTGTGGTTTCGTTATAACCGAAGGCTCTGTAGTACTTGTAGAACAGATCCTTGCCCAATCTTTGGCTCATTACAACGAAGAAGGGGTTGCAGGAAAAGCCCAAGGCACCTTCAAAGGTAAGGTTGCCGTGACCCGCAAGCTTATGGCAATGGATGGGCTGAGCAAGACCCGGGATCCGAATGTAACCGGTACAGCGGAAATTCTCTGTAGCGGAAACCAAATTCTCCTCCAAAACCATAGCAGAGGTTATAATCTTAAAGGTGGAACCGGGCTCGTAAAGCTCCGTTACCGCTTTGTTCTTCCAAAGCTCGTTGAGAAGGTTGGAGCGATACTTGGATTTCGGCAGCTCTTCCGTTTCCACGTAGGCATCAAGAAGCGCCTGAGAAACGGCATCCAGCGTGTAGGGATCGTTCAGGTTAAAATCAGGCTTTGTTGCCATACCTAAGATCTCGCCGGTATTCACGTCCATAATGATACCTGCCACACGGTTCCGTGCCTGAGAATCCTCAAGGGCTTCCGTAACGTATTTTTCAAGGATGCTTTGGCAGGTCCAGTCCACGGTCAGCATAACGTCAGAGCCGTCAACGGCATCAATATAGCTGTCGTACTTGGTGCTCATTTCATTTCCGACGCCGTCCTTGGCAGAGACGATCTTACCGTTTTCGCCGGACAAGAGGTTATTATAATACGCTTCGACTCCGGAGAGACCGTAACCGTCGGTGCCGGTGAAGCCAATAATATGGCTGGCAAGAGAGGAATAGGGGTAATACCGCTTGGATTCCTCGGAAAAATGGATCATACCGCCGTAATGCTTGGCGGCTACCATTTTTTTGATCTCTGCCGTATCCTCCAGTTCCACCTGCTTTTTGATGGTCTCGTCGGCGCGGTGATCCTTGGCGATCTTTTCCTTGATCATAGCGGGATCCACTCCAAGGCGGGTGGAAAGCTCGTTGGTAATATCCTGCGCCACCGTCAGAGAGGTATTCTCAAACTGGGACAAGAGATGCGTTCTTTCTTCTTTTTTATCCTCGGGATCATCGATCTTTTCAACCAGTGTCTCCACGTATTCCGCAACGGTTTGGTCAGGAATGGTATTGGGAGAAATAAAAACGCGCTCCACCGTCGTGCTGATGGCAAGCACCTTCATATTGCGGTCGTAAATGGTACCGCGCTTTGCCTGGATCACCGTTTCCTTTGTGTACTGATTGACGGTGTTGGACTGATACTGATCAAAATCAACGATCTGCAGGAAAAACAATCTTACCGCCAGAAGAATGCCGCAGAGAATGAAAAAGAACATAACGAATGAGCCGCGCTTATTCAGGCTTAATCTTCCTGCTTGCAAATTCTCAAACATAGCATCCTCCTCTTTCTTTTGTTTGTTATCTTATCACATCCGGAGCGTCTATATTGTCAAAAAGAGTAAAGGGGATTCCTTTACTCGTTTTTGCAGACTGACTCCTTTTTTATACATATTCGCAGGGGGGTGGCAATATTCGCCTTAGTTTTTTTCTTTCCCGAATATACCTGCAAGAAAGGAGCTTTCTTCCTCCTGCTCGCCTTCCGCCTCAATCCAGAGATCTTCGTCGTCGGTTACGGAAATGTACTTTTTGGAAAGGGTGGAAGCCGCTACCATTCCGTATTCCTGGGTAGCAATGCGCTCCACTTCATCCAGATCGTATTTGTTTTCCAGCTGTACCTCCAGCTGAGTTGCCTCTTCCTTAAGGCTTGCGATCTCGGATTCCATGGTATCGATGGCAAGAGAGTATTCTTCAACTTGAACGTAAAGGGTAAGCATATACATAAATACCAGCGCAAGCAAAACGCAGGATACGATGGTTGCCAAGGGTATCGGTCTTTTGGCGGCGGTGGCACGGGTAATGATCTTGGCACCGCGGTCTTCGTTGACCACGTGGGCTTCCTCAATTTCCTTTTCGGAAACGGGAGAATCAACCAGCCGACGGTTAAGTTTATTCAGATTCTTTGTGATTCTGGTTTCGGAATCCACAGCATCAGGGTGGGTCTCGCGGGGGCGGATCTTGGGTTGATAGGAGTCAGAAGCGTGCTTTCTCTTTTCCTGCTTCTTTTGCGCAGAAAGGGCTTCTTCGTTTTCCTTTGCGCCATTGCGATACATCGTATCCATAACAGAGCCTCCTACAATTTTATAATTTTTCCGCAATGCGGAGCTTTGCGCTTCGACTGCGGGGGTTCTCGTTTTCTTCCTCTTTACCGGGAACGATGGGCTTACGGGTCACGTTTTTCAGCTTTGGCTGAAAACCACAGACACAAACGGGGAAATCACGGGGGCAGGTGCAACCCTCGATATAGCCGCGGATGCTTTCCTTCACCACCCGATCCTCCAGAGAATGAAAGGTGATAACGCAGAGCCTTCCTCCCGGCTTTAAATGCTCCACAAGTTGTGAAAGTGTCGTTGGGATCACGTCAAGCTCACGGTTCACCTCAATTCGAATGGCCTGAAAGCTTCTGCGGGCAGGATGCTTTCCTTCAAAACGCTCTTTGGGAGGAAATGCACTTTTGATGATCTCTGCAAGCTCTAAGGTGGTTTCGATCTCTTTTTCTTCTCTTGCCTTCACAATCGCACGGGCAATAGAGGAAAAACGCTTTTCCTCCCCATAATCCCGCAGGATCCGACAAAGCTCGGTTTGAGAATAGGTGTTCACCACTTCCTTGGCGGAAAGGGGGTTCTTTTGATCCATCCGCATATCCAGGGGTGCATCATGATGGTAAGAAAAGCCCCGTTCCGGTGTATCCAATTGGTAGGAGGAAACACCCAGATCGATCATAGCACCGTCGATTCCCTCGGGACAAAGCCTTGAGAGAACCTGACCTACTTCTTCAAAGTTGGAGTGGACCAACTCGAACTTTCCTTCATAGGAGGAAAGCTTTACTTTTGCATTTTCGATTGCCGCCAGATCCTGATCCAGCGCAATGAGCCTGCCCGTGGTAAGCCTTGAAAGAACCAAGGAGCTATGCCCTGCACCGCCCAAGGTACAATCCACGTAGACCCCGTCGGGCTTGATATTCAATCCGTCAACGGTTTCGTAAAACAAAACCGGTTTATGTTCAAAAACCATCAGAGACCGTGCCTCTTGAGAATGTTTTCAATTTCTTCGGTGCGATTATCAAAGGTAAACTGATCGTAGGTTTCTTCATCCCAGATCTCAGCGTGGTCACCGCATCCCAAAACCACGATGTTTTTACCGATCTTGGCATATTCGCGAAGCACCACGGGTAACAGCACTCTTCCCTGCCCGTCAGGCTCCGCATACTGCATAGAGGAAAAGAAGAAGCGGCGAACGTTGCGGGATTCGGTTTCAGGCAAGGTGGAGATCATTTCTTCAAAGGATGCCCATTTTTCTTCCGTATAAAGGTTGATGCAACGGTCAAGAGAGCGGGCCAGGACCATGGTTTCGCCTTCGGGAATCATTTCCCTGATCTTTGCAGGGATCATAACTCTGCCCTTGGCGTCTGCCGCACAGCGATATTCACCGCAAAACGAACGAGCCACAAGCCTCACTCCTCTCTGAAATTATACAAAAAATGAAAAAAAGACTCCACTATAATAGGAAATACGGGAAAACGGTGATAAAAACTGGAATTTTAAACCACTTTTTACCACTTTTCTCCTCTTTTGACCCATTATAGCGGAGTTTTTATAGAAATTCAATAGTTTTATATGATTTTCTTGGGGTTGTTAACAGAATATTTACAATTTGTTTTGCAAATGTTTTATGACTTCCTGCGGCAAAATGGAAGAAAGATCCACATTTTTCTTCCACCCTTCCCTTGCGAGGGTGGAGGAAACGAGTGCCATATCCTCGCGGGCATCCAAGTATAGCGTTTCCACCCCTGAGTGGGTGAAGTTGAAGGCGGCCATATTCTTTTCATAAAGGTAATCCTTCTCGTTGCGCACCCCCTTCACCAATACGCAGGGCTCTCGGATCTCCAAAAGATAGGAATAGAGCATATCCTCCGAAGAATCCACCTGAATGTTATCGTCCTTTTCAAAGACGCGGCGACAAAGCTCGTAGCGCTCCTCCAAGGGCAGTAGGTATTCCTTATCCCGATTGTTCATCACCACAACGCGGCAGGTTCCGAAAAGAGCGGCGATCCTATGGGCAAGCTCCACGTGACCTAAGGTGACGGGATCAAAGCTGCCCGGCAAAACGGCAAGGCGCTTCATTCTGCCTGCCCCTTGGTGCGAACGAAATATACGTAGCACTTGGAAAACTTATACTGCTTGATGCTTTCGACAGTCTCCATTACGGCTTCGGGAATCTTATCCTCCTGCAGAGTATCGTTTGCCCCCTCTACCATCAAGAGGCCACCGGGCTTTAACAGGCCGCCGCGCAGAATACGCTTGATCAGCTCTGCGGTCAGATCCTTATCGTAGGGGGGATCACAAAAGATATAGTCAAAGCTCTGACCCTTTTTGGAGGCGGCTTTGATATATTCGCCGTATTCACTGCGGATCACACGGCTTTGGGCAGAAAAGCCCGTCTTTTCGATGTTTTTGCGGACCGCCTTCAGAGAATCCTCACTGCAATCCACAAAGGTGCAGGAAGTGGCACCGCGGCTGATGGCCTCCAGCCCCATCTGACCCGAGCCGGCAAAAAGATCCAAAAAGGTTTTGCCTGCCAAGTCAAATTGAATGGCGCTGAAGATCCCCTCCTTTGCCATTTCCGTAGTGGGGCGCACTGCATCCCCCGGAAGTGTATAAAGACGGACTCCTTTTGCTTTTCCGGTAATAATTCTCATCATATTGCTTCATCCTCGTTTTCTTTCTTGTGATAATAGTCATAGATGCATGCGGCATCCCGTTCTGAAATTCCCTTCAGAGCCGCAAGCTCTTCACGGGTAGCACCGCGGACGGCCTTTACGCTCCCCAACTGCTTTAAAAGAAGCGATGCTTTTTTCTCACCGATTCCCGCAATGGCGGTCAGGCTTGAGGTTTTCACCGACTTTCTGCGGCGCACGTCCATACGGGAAAGGCTGAAACGGTGGACCTCCTCCTGAATGCCGTAAATAAACTGAAAGAGGGCAGCATCGTGCGCAATGGAAATATCGTGCTCCCCATCGGTCAGGCAACGGGTCTTGTGGAAGGCATCCTTCACCATTCCAAATACGGGAACGGAAAGAGCAGCGTCGGAAAGAGCGCGCTTTACAGCCGCAACCTGAGCAGCGGCACCGTCTACCAAAAAGAGATCCGGCAGAGGGGAAAAGGAGGCATCCCCATCCAGATAGCGGCGCAGTCTGCGGGAGATGGCTTCATACATACAGGCAGGGTCATCCGGAGCTTCCCGCTCAATGGAAAAGCTCTTATAGGCTTTTTTCAAAAACCTTCCCTTTTCTATGGCAATGATCCCTGCACTGATAGCGCTTGCACCCGAATTGGAAATATCGATACTCTCAATGCGTTCAGGCAGTACCTCAAGGGAAAGAAGGGTGGCAAGTGACACCAGTACCTTTTCATCTTTTTCAAATTGGGCACGGCGGTGAAGAGCGGCGGCTTTGGCATTGTCTTCCGCCATTTGCAGAAGCCCTCTTCCCTCTCCCCGTTCCGGTATACGCAAGCGAAGCTTTGCTTCCCCGGGGCGGGTCAGCACCTGGGAAAGAACGTCCGTCTCTTCCCCCCAAAGCTCTTTGGGAATGAGAAATTCACGGGGCATCATTTCCCTGCCGCGGTAAAGAGAAACCAAAAGCGCGGCAAAGCTTTCGGGTGATATGATCTCATCGGCACCGAAATGGAAGTTGGTACTATCCACCACGCTCCCCTCCCGAACGGAAAGGACATTGATACAACCGCCCAATTCATCGGCAAAGGCACCGAATACGTCTGCATCAAAATGCAGATCCCGTACCACCTGACGGTTGCCTGAAAGTGCCTGCAAGGCGCGGATCTTATCACGCAGCTCCCCTGCACGTTCAAATTCCATATTTTCCGCGGCCTTTTCCATTTCCTCCGTAAGAAGACTGACGATCTTTTTGTGATCGTGACGGAAGAATAGAATCACCTGACGGATCCGTTCTTCATATTCCTCGGGGGTAATGCTACCGGTACAAACGCCGACGCATTTTCCCAAATAATGGTAAAGGCAGGGTCGCCCTTTTCCGATATCCCGCGGGAACTGCTTTTTGCAGGTAGGTAGCAAAAACAGCTTATTGGCGGTATCAATGGCGCTGCGCACGGCACCCGAAGAGCTAAAGGGGCCGAAGTAACGATCCTTGGTGTTTCTCGGATCCCGCCGACGGGCAAAGGAAAGCCTTGGATAGGCTTCGCTCAAGGAAAGACGGATATAGGGATAATCCTTATCATCCTTTAAGCGAATGTTGTATTTCGGCTGATGAAGCTTGATCTTTTCATTCTCCAGGATCAGCGCTTCCGCCTCAGAGGAGGTAACGATGGTTTGCAGATCGCAAATGCTTCGCACCAGGCGCTCCGTTTTGGCATTGTGCTTTCCCCGATTCTGAAAATAGCTGAGAACGCGGTTTTTCAGATTGCGGCTTTTGCCAACGTATAAGATGTTTCCCTTTTCACCGTAGTACAGATAGACACCGGGAAGAGCGGGCAGGCTCTTGACTTTTTCCAATAGATCTTCATATTTTAAGATCTGGGGGACATATTCTTTCATAATTCTCCAAATACGAAAAACCGCTTGCCTTTTGGGCAAGCGGTTAAAAATTAATCATTGAAGCCGGCGAGGATCAGATTGGAAAGACCCTCCAGCGCATCTGCTTCGTCTGCACCGTCAGCAATAATATTGATTCGGGTGCCCTTGGTGATCCCCAAAGAGAGAATACCCAAAAGGGACTTAGCGTTTGCTCGGCGGTCGCCGCATTCTACCCAAAGAGAGCTCTTGAAACTATTTGCTTTTTGAATGAAATAGGTTGCGGGTCTGGCGTGAAGACCGACACTGTTCAAAACCGTAACTTCTTTTGAGATCATAATTGGCTCCTATCGAAACAGTCCTTTGAAAAATATTAAAGTTAATATAACACAACTACGGGAAAAAAGCAAGTATTTTCTTAAAATTTTGTCAAAAAGAGGGGTGAAACCTACGTTTTACAAAATTAAAGCACGCGCCATATCCAGCGCCTTAGAGGAAGCCAGCCGACAGATCCAGTCACGGTCGGCAGCACGATGCCCCAGTACCGTTCGGATGCAATTCTTTTTTTCTCCGAAAACCACCGCGATGTATACGGTACCAACGGGGTTTTCCTCGGTGCCTCCATCGGGCCCTGCAATGCCGGTAACGCCGATTCCAAGCTCAGCTCCTGAAAGGGCGCAAATCCCCTCTGCCATTTCAAGGGCACATTCCTTACTGTAGACACCGAAACGGGAAAGGGTTTCGGAGCGCACCCCCAAGCGGCGCACCTTTTCCTCCTCAAGATATGTGCAAAGCCCCAAGGGAAATACCCGTGAGGCACCGGGCACGGAGGTGATCCTGCGGGAAACGAGCCCACCCGTACAGCTTTCTGCGGTGGCAACGCGGATCCCTTTTGAAGCACAGGCTTCTACCAGCGCTTTTTCAAGATTCACTTCTCCCCTGCCGTAGCAATGATCCCCCACGCGGGCAAGGATCTCTTCAATGGCTCTCTCACACTTTTGGGAGGCTTCTTGCGCATTGGCACCTGCTGCCGTTACGTGAAGCTCCACCTCCCCGCCCCCTGCATAAGGGGCGATCATTACGGAAGGATCCGAAGTGGCAAGGTCGAAAAGCTCTTCATCCAAACGGGATTCGGCAATACCGTAAAAATGAAGGATCTCGGTTTTTCTTGCTTCGCCGCTGTACCGTTCAAGAAGTGGCAATACTCTGTTTTTAAAAATGGCTTTCATTTCTCCTGGGACACCGGGCAAAAGAATCGCGATCCCCTTTTCTCCCTCCAGCCAAAGGCCGGGGGCTGTGCCCCAATCGTTATCCAGAATACGGGCACCTTGGGGGACCTGCGCCTGACGAAGATTGTTTTCACTCATTTCCATCCCACGGCGCTGAAAATAAGCCTTCAGTTTTTGGGCTACCCTCTCATCCCTCAAAAGAGCAACGCCGAAAAGTTCTGCAGTTACGTCTCTTGTGATATCGTCGTAGGTAGGGCCAAGTCCACCGGTTACCACCACCAGATGGGAACGGGAAAGAGCAAGGTCAAGAGTTGCGCGCAATTCCTCCGCGCAGTCACCGCAGGTCTGGCGAAAACGAAGGGAAAAGCCGATCTCCTTCAATTCCCGCGAAAGCCACGCGGCGTTGGTATCCACCACGTCACCCTGTAAAAGCTCTTCTCCCACAGATACAATTTCTGCTGTTTTCATAATCAAATCTCCTGAATGAAGAAAGCACCGCAGGCGGTGCTTTCTTTCTTTGATCGGGTTATGCGCGGTGCCACTTGGCGCCGGCGGGGGTATCCTCGATGACGATGCCGTTTTCCGTAAGAAGGGAGCGGATCTCATCGGCACGGGCATAATTCTTTTCTTTCTTAGCAGCGGCTCTTTCTGCTAAAAGTGCCTCGATCTTTTCATCGTCAAAGCCGTCCTTCACTTCTTCCTCAGGCTTCAGGAAACCAAGGAGGCCGCAGATCTCTTCATAGAATGCAAGGATCTGCTCCAGCACCTCACGGCTTCTGGTGCTTTGCAGGAAGATGTTGATGTCCTTCACGGCTTCAAAGAGTACGGCAACACCGTCTGCGGTGTTGAAATCGTCATCCATTACGGTGACAAATTCTTCTCTTCTCTTATCAAGACCTGCAAGGAAAGCCTTTTCTTCTTCCGTTATGACCCCTTCGCTGTTCTTCAGAAGGAAACGGAGGTTTTCTTCGCAGTTGTAAAGGCGCTGAACGGAGCTTTGCGCCTGACCCAAGATCTCTGCAGAGAAGTTCACAGGGCTCTTGTAGTGAGCGGAAAGAATAAAGTAACGGATGGCAGCATAGCCGTATTTTTCGGCAGCATCCCGAACGGTAAAGAAGTTACCCAAGGATTTGCTCATTTTCTTATTATCAACGTTGATAAAGCCGTTATGTACCCAGAAGCGGCAGAAGGGCACGTCAAATGCACCTTCGGACTGGGCGATCTCGTTTTCGTGGTGTGGGAAGGTGAGATCGACGCCGCCGCAATGGATATCAATGGTCTTGCCAAGGTACTTATCCACCATGGCTGAGCATTCGATATGCCAACCGGGTCTACCCTTGCCCCAGGGGGATTCCCAGAAGGGCTCGCCGGGCTTGGATGCCTTCCAAAGGGCAAAGTCCAGAGGGTCTTTCTTAATATCGGAAACGTCGATGCGGGCACCGCTTTCCAGATCGTCGATATTCTTGCCGGAAAGCTTTCCGTAGCCCTTAAAGGAACGGGCGGAATAATACACGTCACCCTGAGATTCATAGGCGTGGCCTTTTTCAACGAGGGTCTCGATGATGCTGATGATGGAATCAATATTCTCGGTTGCTCTGGGATGGAAGGTGGCAGGCTCAACGCCGAGCCCCTTGGCATCCACGAAATACTCTTCGATATAGCGGTCAGCCACCTCTTTGACGGTGGTTCCCTCTTCTGCGGCACGGCGGATCATTTTATCGTCAATATCCGTAAAGTTCTGAACGAAATCCACCTTATTTCCGCGATACTCCAGATAACGGCGGAGCAGATCAAAGGTCACAAAGCAACGGGCGTTGCCCACGTGAAAATAATTATAAACGGTAGGACCGCAGGCGTACATTCTGACGTATTGATCCTTTTGATCCAGTTCTTCTTTTTTGCCGGTCAGATCGTTAAACAGTTTCATAGTATCTCCTTGAGGATTTATTTGGTAGGATCAAGATAGCTCCAATAGCTCTTGATATAATCATAGCCGGAAATAATGGTGAGGAGCGCCATTACCACCGTAGAGATCCAGGTTAAAATACTTCCGGGAATAAAGGGAAAAAGCACGGGCTCCAGCATGACCACCATTGCCCAGATGCACTGGGAGAAGGTTTTAGCTTTGCCGTACCAACTGGCGGCAATGACCACAGGCTTGGGACTTCCCATTACCACCAGACGAAGAGAGGTGATGGCAAGTTCACGGAAGATCACGATGGCACCGCTGATCACAAGGGCAATGTGCAAAGCGGCATTTCCCGTATACATCGGCGAGGAAACGAAGACCAGAATGGCGGAAAAGACCAAAAACTTATCAGCCAAAGGGTCCATAAATTTACCGAAATCGGTAATAAGGTGATACTTTCTTGCAATTTTTCCATCGGCAAAATCGGTGATGGCGGCAGCGGCAAAGATCAGCGCGGCAACGATGCGGGAGATGACCTCACCGTATTCACCGGGAAAGCGAAACAAACCGAAGAACAAAAACAAAGGTACCATCAAAATGCGGACAATAGTAAGTTTATTTGGTAGATTCATTTTCTAACCTCTTTTCCTATCAAATCATATTCCATAACTTCCTCAACGAGAACGGAAACGTATTCGCCCACGGGAAGTTCTTTTTTGCCTGAAGTAAAGTAGACCACACCGTCGATCTCGGGTGCGTGGAAAGCAGTTCTGCCGAAATACATTTTCACACCGGGGTCGTACCCTTCCACCACCACGTCCCAGGTTTTACCTACAAAGGAAGCGTTATACTCCTCTGTAATGGCAAGCTGAGTCTGCATAATAGAGGTGAGCCTTCCATCCTTGGTTTTCTGGGTGGTTCGGTTTTCCATAGAGTAAGCGGGGGTTCCTTCTTCTCTGGAATAAATAAAGGCACCGAGCCTTGCAAAGCGGGTATCCTTTACAAAGTGAGAAAGCTGGGAAAAATCACGATCCTTTTCACCGGGGAATCCAAGCATTACCGTAGTACGGATGGCAATATCCGGCATAGCACCCCGAAGGAGGCTGATGGCATTTTCGATGGCTTCTCTCCCCCCGTGTCGGTTCATATTTTTCAAAACCTCATCGGAAATATGCTGAATGGGAAGATCAATGTAATGGCAGATGTTTTCGTGAGAGGCCATGGTGCGGCAAAGCTCCTCCGTTACCTTATCGGGGTAGCAATACATCAGGCGGATCCAGCGGAAGCCAAGCTCCTTCGATGCAAGCTTTTCCAAAAGCTCGGGAAGGGCCAATCTGCCGTACAGATCAAGGCCGTAAACGGTGGTATCCTGCGCAACCACGCAGATCTCACGAATACCCATTTGAGAAATGGATTTTGCTTCCTCCAGAATGCTTTCCATAGGTCGGGAACGGAGATTTCCGCGAATGCCCGGAATGGCGCAGTAGGAGCAGCGATTGTTGCACCCCTCCGCAATGCGAAGGTAAGCAAAGCTTTCGTGGGTAAAAACGCGGTCACCTTCAAGCGCCAGCGTTTCGGGCTCGGAATGGCGGAAGTATTTTTCTCCCTTCATCACAGCCTCAATGGCCTCGCAAATATGAACCTCTTCCCCAAGGGAAAGGGCGGCATCCACCTCCGGGAGGCTTTCTTCTAATTCGGTAAAATAGCGCTGTGCCATACAACCCGTGACGATGATGCCGCGAAGGCTGCGGTTTTCCTTGAGCCAGGCAAGATCCAAAATATTCTCGATGCCCTCCTCCTTTGCGCTTTCAATAAACGCACAGGTGTTGACGATGACCACGTCTGCCTGGGTATCCTCAGGCACGATCTCGTAGCCCGCCTGAGCCACTCTTGCCAGCATCATTTCACAGTCTACCTCGTTTTTGGGGCAGCCCAGCGATACAAATCCTACTTTTGCTTGCATTGCATTCCTTTCAATCCGAAAAAGTACTGTCTTCTCCGGAAAAAGCATCCACCGCTTCTCTTGCGGTACTGAAATCATATCCTTGACGGACCAGATGATCCATCAGTTTTTTTCTGCCTTGGGGCGTTTGTGCCAGTGCCGCGGCTCCCGTTTTTTTTGTAAGGAGTGCCTTGGCACGGGCGGTATAATCCACGCTTCTGTTCAAAGCCGCCTCAACGTATTGAAGAGGAAATCGGTGGCGGGTGAGCGTTTCCCGTATTTTGCGGGGACCCGCCAAAGCCAGATCCAGCTTTCTTACGGCAATTCTTAAATAGCGCTTATCATCCAAAAAGCCCTCATCCTTCAAAAGTGCCACTACACGCTCCGCCACTTCCGACGGAAAGCCCGTGTTCTTTCGGCGAGGATCCACAAGATACGCCAGCATCTCCGCGCAGGTCATATCCCCCACGGAAAGGCGGTAAAGCGCTTTATTGGTGCAGGAGGAAAGCTCCTTAGGGATCTGCATCAGCGCAGGCCGCGCTTTTTCAGAAGGGCGTTGATCTTTTCGTGGGGATCCAGCAAAGCCGCAACTGAAAGATTGTGGTTGAGAGCGGCGATGATGTAAGCCAGATATTTGGAGACGTCAACCTCGTGGAACCAAGCCTTGGAACGGGTCTCCTGAGAAATGTAGGTCAGGTTGGTACCGAAGATACCGTCCAGCACACCGTCTGCCACGGCCTTATCGATCTTATCGTAGCCGGCAGTAAAGATGGCGTAGGTAGCGTAAGCGAAGACGCGGTTTGCCTTGCGGCGCTTCATTTCATAGGCGATATCCAGAACGGAATCACCGGAGGCGATGATATCGTCTGCAATGAACACGTCCTTTCCTTCCATGGATTCACCCAGATACTCGTGGGCAACGATGGGATTTCTGCCTTCCACAACGCGGGAATAGTCTCTTCTCTTATAGAACATACCCATATTGACGCCCAAAACGGAAGCGTAATACATATTGCGGTTGATGGCGCCTTCATCGGGGCTGACTACCATAAAGTTATCCTTGCAGGGGGCAAGGTCGGGATATGCTCTGAACAGAGCCTTGATCACCTGATAGTAGGGCATAAAATTATCAAAGCCCATCAGGGGAACGGCATTCTGAACTCTGGGATCGTGTGCGTCGAAGGTAACCAGATTCTCTACACCCATGCTATGCATTTCCTGCAAGGAATAGGCGCAATCCAGAGATTCACGGTAGCTTCTTCTGTGCTGTCTGCCACCGTAGAGCATAGGCATAATCACGTTGAGACGGTTCTGTCTGCCGCTGGCCGCCTGAATGATGCGCTTCAGATCCTGATAATGATCGTCGGAACTCATACGGTTTTCCTGACCGAACATTTTATAGCGAACGTTGTAGTTGCCCACGTCCACCATAACGAACAGGTCGTCACCGCGCACGGATTCATAAATGATGCCCTTTGCTTCACCGGAGGTAAAGCGGGGACATTCGGCGGGAAGCAGGAAGGTATCGTACTGATCCCATCCTGCCATTTTTGCCCAGGAAACCAGGTAATAGTCAACTTTTTTTGCAAGCTCGCTTGCACCCTCAAGGCTGATGATCTTCAGAGGAGCAACGCGATCCTGCTCCTTAAATACGTCTTCAGCAGTGATCTTCTGTCCAGGCATTGTAATCATAATTTTTTCCGTCCTTCTCTATCAAATCTTATGTCAAAATTACTCCAGATCTCCCAGACCCAGATCATCGTCGTCTGCGGTATCTTCCGTATCGAAAAGGGATTCGGAATCCACCTTGTCAGCATTTCCTTCCTTGGAAAGGGCCACTGCCTTTTCGGCAATCTCCTCTGCCAGATCGGGATTTTCCTTGAACAGGATACGCACGTTATCTTTTCCTTGTGCCAATCTCTCCCCGTTGTAGGAGAACCAGCTACCGCTCTTTTGGATCACGTCGTACTGCAGAGCGATCTCAATGATCTCGCTTTCGCGGGAAATGCCCTGACCGTAGAGGATATCAAACTCGGCAACGCGGAAAGGAGGTGCTACCTTATTCTTTGCAATCTTACACTTAATGTGGTTACCCACCACCTCGCCCTTTTCCTTCAGCTGTTCGCCGCGGCGAACGTCGATTCTCACGGAAGAATAGAAGCGGAGAGCTCGGCCACCGGTGGTGACCTCGGGGTTACCGTACATCACGCCCACCTTCTCACGAAGCTGGTTAATAAAAATAAAGGCACATTGGCTCTTGGCAATGGCACCTGCAATCTTACGGAGGGCTTGGCTCATCAGCCTTGCCTGAACACCTACGGAGGACTGCCCCATCTCACCCTCGATCTCACTGCGGGGAACCAGAGCGGCAACGGAGTCTACCACGATCACGTCAATGGCATCGGTACGCACCAGCGCTTCGGCGATCTCAAGTGCCTGTTCACCGCTATCGGGCTGGGAAACGAGGAGATTGTCAATATCCACCCCAAGGGCTTTTGCGTAAACGGGATCCAGCGCGTGCTCAGCGTCAATAAACGCAGCGGCACCGCCCGCCTTTTGGGCAGAAGCGATGACGTGGAGCGCCACCGTGGTCTTACCGGAGGATTCCGGACCGTATATCTCAATGATTCTTCCGCGGGGAACACCGCCAACTCCAAGGGCAAGATCCAGGGAAAGGGAGCCTGTGGAAATGGCACTGACGTTCATGGTGGAATTTTCCCCCAGCTTCATAATAGAGCCTTTTCCGTATTTCTTTTCAATCTGACCCATAGCAGTCTGAATAGCCTTCAGTTTGCCTTCCTGGGTGGTTGCATCGATCTTTTCTGATTTTGCTTTCGCTGTTCCGACCGTTTTCGCCATCGAGTTTTTCCTCCCTAAAATATTAACTGAAATATAGATATATTATTATATCATATAAGCCGCTTTTATTGCAAGTGATTTTTTGTGGAAAAACGGGCTTTTTTTGTTTTTTTGCCGAAGTTCAGATACCCAATGAAAATCCGCGCCAAAGCCCCGCATCATCCCGATAAAACGAGGGAGTGACCCCAAGCTTACGGCAAAGAGCCTCAATTCCCTCCTTTTGAGCGCTTCCCATCTCGCAGATAAAAGGGGTACCGCAGCTTTGGAACAGTTCCAGAAACCGACGGTAAAAGCAAAGCCCATCGTCACCTCCAAAGAGGGCAAGGGCAGGCTCGCGCGCTACGTTTTCGGGAAGTGCTTTCATTTCCTCTTCCGTAAGATACGGAGGATTAGAGAGGACCAGGGAAGGTGCTTCCCGCAGGATCGTCTCCTTTGCAAGGGGGCTCAACACGTCAAGGCTTTCCACCCGCAAACGGGACTGCAACGAAAAGCGATCTCGATTTTCACGGGTAAGCGCCAGTGCTTCGGGGGAAATATCAAAAGAAATGCAGAAGAGATCCTGCCGTTTCAAAAGAAGGGATATGCCCACGCAACCGGAGCCGCAACAAAAATCAAACACACAGCTCCCCTTAGGCGCATATTCTGCCGCCAATTCCACCAGTTTTTCCGTTTCCGGGCGGGGAATGAGAACACCGGGGCGAACCAGAAATTCTTCTCCAAAGAAAAATTCCGTTCCCAAATAGTACTGAATGGGAAGCCCGGAAAGAAGCGAATCGGCATCGGAAAGGACGGTTTCCGTAAGCGCTTCTCCCAGCTCCGTATCCGGAGCGAGCAAGGGGAGATTCCGATCCAGACCGTTTTTCTCAAAAAGCGCAGAAAGGAGCGCCTTTTCCGTGAAAAAGCGCTCTTTAGCCTGATTTTCAAACTTCGTATGGACCGCCCGTTTCAACTGACGAGCCGTCATTGTTCACTGACCTTTTCTTCGGCAGAGGTATCTTCATCTGCTTTATTTTCGGTTTCGGGCTGACGGATCCCCAAGAACACCTCTTCCTCCGGGTACTCGTTGGGCAGAGCGGATTTCAGGGCAACGATGGCCACCTCAATCATATCGTCCGTAGGCTCTTTGGTGGTAATGCGCTGGATCCAGAGGCCCGGCGCAGTAATGATGCGGATCAGGGCGTTATCATGCTTACCCGCAAAGCGGATCAACTCATAACCAAGGCCCATCGTCAAAGGCAAAAGAAGGAATTTCATGAGAACGTAGAGAACGGTGTTCTCACGAGTCGCGGGAAACAGAATACCGATAAGAAGGCCGATAAAAATGCCCACGATCATCATCAGCACCATAAAGCTGGTGCCGCAACGGGGGTGAAACCGCTTTTGGGCACGGATGTTTTCAATGGTAAGCTCCAACCCCTTTTCGTAGCAGAAAATACTCTTATGCTCGGCACCGTGATACATAAAGGTGCGCTTGATATCCCCCATCAGGGAAACGAGGGAAACGTAGCCAAGGAAGATGGCGATACGCAAAACGCCCTCGATGATCTTTCTCCCAATCTCACCGGGAATGAAACCGGAAAGAAATGCGGGGAGCACGATAAAGAGAGCAGCGCCCAAAACGAGCCCCAGCACCGTGCCGATCCCCATTACAATGCCCGTAAGGCTTTTGCCCATGGTTTTGGTCAGCCATTTTTCAAATTTCGTTTCTTCCTCGATCTCAAGCGCCTCGGCGGCAAAATTCAAGGTGGAAAACGAAAGGATCATACTATCGATAAAGTTCACCACGCCGCGGATCACCGGCAGACGGAAGAACGCGTTTTTCTTCTTGATCTCATTGGGGTGACGGTCACGGATAATGGTGCCGTCAGCCTTGCGAACTGCGGTAGTGTAGCTTTCGGGACCACGCATCATAATGCCTTCCAGCACGGCCTGACCGCCGACCTTTCCCAAACGGGGGTTCTTTTCCTTGTTCATGGTTTCTCCTTTATTTGAAGCGAATGTTCTCGGCAATTTCCTGCGCCGCGGAAAGGTTTGCTTCGTAGCGATCGGAACGGGCGGTATAAAGCACGGTATATACGTAGCCGTTGTAGGAAATCAGCCAGGTGCGGAAGGAGTACGCTTCCCCACCGAAGGTAGCCTTATAGTTGAAGGCAATGGTGTCACACCCGTCGATCTTCAATACGCTGCGCTTTAAGGTCTCATCCTGATTGCGCTCCACCTCAAGATTCTGAAAATTATCGTTAAACTGCTTCAGATAGTAATTTTCCGCATATTCAGGCAGACTTGCATATTCGGATGATGCAGTAAAAGCAGTAACGCTGACGTTGGAAAAATCCACCTCGGAAACGTAAGCGCTGGTCATCCCCGCATCACAGCGATCCAAAAGCCAGGATTCGGGGTAATAGAAATAATAATCCGCCCCTTCGTTTTCCGCAAGGAGAAAGCCTTGGGGTAATTCAGGGTCGGGGCGGGCGCAGGCAGAGAGAGAGGCAAGGGTAAAAAGCACCAGCACCAGACATAAAACGCGTTTGAATCTGTTCATAGGGATCATCCTTTTCTATATCAATTCTGAAATGATTTCATTGGAAACGAAAAAACCTTCGGGAGTAAGGGCAAAGCCTTCTTCCGTTTTGACGCAAAGCCCGTGACGCTGCCAAAGAGCGAGTTTTTTTTCCGCTCTTTCAAGGGTCGACGCATCGGAAAGCGCTTTCAGACGGGCAAGGGAGAGCCCCTCTTTTTGCCGAAGAGAAAGCATTACGTATTCCACCAACCGATCTTTCGGTGTAAGGGTCTCACGAGCTTCTACGGTATCAAAAAGATTTGAAGCCGAAATGAACCCGTCCACGTCTTCCTTCATTGAAAAGCGCTCGCCTTTTAAAAGGGAATGAGCTCCGGGACCGATGCCAAGATAGTCCAGCCCTTGCCAATAGCGAAGGTTGTGGCGTGATCGGAAGCCCTTTCGGGCGGCATTGGAGATCTCGTAGTGTTCATAACCCCGCTCTTCCAGAAAGCGATGGGCCGCAAGGTACATTTCACGGGTCACCTCTTCACCGGGGAGAGTGTCGCGCACCTTATACAGGGGAACCTCCGGCGAAAGGGTCAGGCAATAGAAGGATACGTGCCCGGGGTCAAGGGCCACGCAGGCGGTGAGACTCTCAAAAAAGGAGGAGAGGTCCTGACCGGGCAGACCGTACATAAGATCAAGGCTGATATTTTCAAAGCCCGCTTCCTTAGCCGCCGAAACCGCCCGTTCCGTATCACGGTGGCGGTGAAGCCTGCCAATGGCGGAAAGCTCCGAAGCCTTGGCGGACTGCATTCCAAAACTGATGCGATTGGCGCCAAGGGCACGTAGCGTAATAAGAAGCTCTTTCGTAGTGGATTCCGGATTCATTTCCACCGTGATCTCTGCATCGGCCGTTATCGAAAAGCGTTGGCGAAGGGCGTGAAAGATCGACCTCATTCCCTCCCCCGTTGCAAGGCTTGGGGTGCCGCCGCCGAAATAAACCGTATCCACCACGGAATCGGAAAGCATCGGTGCAAGCTGACAAATCCCACGGCAAAGGGCTTTCTCATAAGAGGAGATTTTGGAAAGATCACAGCGGGAATAAAAATCGCAATAGGCGCACTTTGCCTTACAAAAGGGAAAGTGCAGGTAGAGCCCTACCCTATTCATCCAGCTTCAAAACTGCCATAAAGGCTTCCTGCGGTACTTCCACCGAGCCCAGAGAGCGCATCTTCTTCTTGCCCTCCTTCTGCTTTTCCAGAAGCTTCTTCTTACGGGTAATATCACCGCCGTAGCATTTGGCAAGCACGTCCTTACGCATTGCCTTGACGGTTTCTCTGGCAATAACTCTTCCGCCAACCGCCGCCTGCACCGGGATCTCAAAAAGCTGACGGGGGATGTTTTCCTTTAACTTTTCCGCTATGCGACGGGCGCGGGGATAGGCTTTATCGCTGTGAACGATAAAGGAAAGGGCATCTACGATATCACCGTTTAACAGAATATCAAGCTTTACCAGCTTGGAGGGAACGTATTCCGTATCGCTGTAATCAAAGGAGGCGTACCCTTTACTGCGGGATTTTAAGGCATCGAAAAAGTCGTAGACGATCTCGTTGAGGGGAAGCTTATAGTGAAGCTCCGTTCTGGTGGGGGTAACGTATTTCATATCCAAAAATTCACCGCGGCGATCCTGACAAAGATCCATAATGCCGCCAACAAATTCCACCGGGGTAATGATGCTGGCGCTGACTACGGGCTCGTAGGCAGTGGCAATATTTTCCACCGCAGGGTAATTGGTGGGGTTATCGATAAAGACGGTCTCACCGTCGGTCAATTCAAGCTTATAGATCACGCTGGGGGCGGTGGTGATCAGATCCAGATTGAATTCACGCTCCAAGCGCTCCTGGATCACCTCCATATGCAAAAGGCCAAGAAAGCCGCAACGGAAGCCAAAGCCCAAGGCGGCACTGGTTTCAGGCTCAAAGGAAAGGGCCGCATCGTTCAGGCGCAGCTTCTCCAGCGCTTCACGCAGGTCGTTATAGCGGGCACCGTCGGCAGGATAAATACCCGAGAACACCACGGGCAAAGCCTTCTGGAAGCCTTCAAAGGGGGCTTCGGTTGGGTTTTCCGCAAGGGTGATAGTATCACCGACCTGCGTTTCAGCCAAGGTTTTAATGGAAGCGGTAAGGTAGCCTACCTGACCGGAATGGAGAGTCTGGCAGGGAGAAAGGCCAAAGGCCTGCATCGTACCCACTTCGGTTACGTCAAATTCGGCACCGGTACTCATCATCAAAATACGGTCACCACGTGAAAGGGAGCCCTCGAAGAGGCGGAAATATACGATGATTCCCTTATAGGCGTCGTAAAAGGAGTCAAAGATCAGCGCCTTACAGGGAGCGTCCTCCTTGATCAAAGGCGCAGGAATATATTTGACGATCCCCTCCAAAACGTCCTTAATATTCAGGCCAGTTTTGGCGGAAACGCAAGGCGCGTAATCTGCGGGAATGCCGATCACGTCCTCAATTTCGGACTTCACCTTTTCAGGGTCAGCGGCGGGAAGATCCACTTTATTGATCACCGGTAGAAGCTCCAGATTCTGATCCACCGCAAGATAAGCGTTGGCAAGGGTCTGGGCTTGAATGCCCTGGGTGGAATCCACCACCAAAAGGGCACCTTCACAGGCGCTCAGAGAACGGGATACCTCGTAGTTAAAGTCCACGTGGCCGGGGGTATCAATGAGGTTAAATTCATAGACCTGACCGTCATCTGCCTTATAATCCATAGTAACGGCACGGGCTTTAATGGTAATGCCGCGTTCTTTTTCCAGCTCCATATCATCCAGCACCTGGGCTTCCATTTCCCGTTCTTCAACGGAGCCGGTGGCTTCCAAAATGCGGTCGGCCAAGGTGGATTTTCCGTGGTCGATATGAGCAATGATACTAAAGTTACGAATATTCTTTTTCATACGATTTAATCCCGATCTGCCAATTTGATCCCTCTGCGGTTTTCCCGTTCCAGGTCACGCTTCAGGGTACTTTCGCGCTTATCATAAAGTTTTTTACCGCGGCATACGCCCACCTCCACCTTCACTCTCCCCCGTTTCAGGTAAAGCGAAAGGGGAATCAGGGTATAGCCGTCGCGCTCCGCCAAGGCGCGGAGCTTCAGGATCTCTTTCTTGTGCATCAGAAGCTTTCGCTCCCGAAGGGGATCCCGATTGAAAATATTGCCCTTTTCATAGGGGCTGATATGGATTCCTTTGGCAAAAAGCTCACCGTCGCGGATGTTCAGGTAGGAATCTTTCAGATTCACCGTACCCGCCCGAATGGATTTCACTTCGGTGCCAAAGAGCTCGATCCCCGCTTCAAACCGTTCTTCCACGAAATAATCGTGAAAGGCCTTTCGGTTGGAGGCAAGGGTCTTGGTGCCTTCATTCTTCTGCATGAGTCTCCTCTTTCAAAAGTGCCTCTGCCTTTTCGGCAGGCAGAGCCGATACGTTTTTCAATTTGCGCTGGATCTGACGGGTACGCACACCCACCAGAGCATCCAGCCCTTTATTTGCCTGATCGATTTTTGCCTGCGCATCCCGCAAGGCGCTCTCAAACTTATCAAATTCCGTGCGAACGGCCCCCAGAACTTCCCACACTTCACTTGATCGCTTCTGAATGGAAAGAGTGCGGAAGCCCATCTGGAGAGAATTTAATAGTGCCGCCATAGTGGTGGGGCCTGCAAGGCTCACCCGATAGCTTCTTTGCAACGCTTCGACCATTCCCATCCGCACGGCTTCGGCATAGAGCCCTTCCGTGGGAAGGAACATAATGGCAAAATCGGTGGTGTGAGGGGGTGAAACATATTTGGTGTGGATATCCTTGGCGAAGGATTTCAGCCTGCTTTCCAACTGGGCACGCTGCAGACGTACTGCCTCCGGATCGGCAGCATCGTAGGCCTCTTGAAGGTTGACATACGCATCGGCAGGAAATTTAGAGTCGATGGGAAGGTAGACACAGCCGTCTCCGTCTCCGGGAAGGCGAACGGCAAATTCCACGCGGTTTGCACTGCCCGGAACCGTTGCCACGTTGGCCTCGTACTGTTCGGGGGAAAGGATCTCCTCCAAAATAAAGCCAAGCTGGATCTCACCTAAGATGCCGCGGGTCTTTACGTTGGAAAGGACTTTTTTCAAATCCCCCACCCCGCTTGCCAGCGTTTGCATTTCTCCAAGGCCTTGGTATACCTGCTGAAGGCGCTCACTGACCTCCTTGAAGGAACGGCTGATCCGTTCTTCAAGCGTCGTCTGAAGCTTTTCTTCCACGCTTTGGCGAATCTCACCGAGGCTCTTTTCATTGCCCTGACGAAGCTCAGCCAGCTTTGCATCCACAGTAGTACGAAGAGCCTGGGCGTTCTTTTCCTGAAAATCATTCATCTGCGCCATACGGTCGTCCACCCCCTTCAGGGCGGTGCCGAGACTGCTTGTCAGATCGGCAATGCGCTTATCCTGCTGGGTGAACACCTCCGCTTGAGACGCGCGGAAGGAACGGGAAAACGCTTCCAAGCTTCTGGCGCTCTCACTGTTGATCTCACTGCGGGCAGCGGAAAGAGAACGTTCGATCCGCTCCTCCTGCCGTTCCAGATCACTGCGGGTAATTCCATCCTTTTTGCGGGAAAGGAAAATGGCGGCAACACTCCCCACAAGACTCAGGGAGGAGACGATCAAAACGAGAATGAGAAGTGTTTGTTCCAAGGTCATTTTCCTTTCTGTTTACAAATTTAGTCGATGGTGGTTCCTTCTTCTTTTGCTTTTCTCAAAGCGTCTACATTTCTCAAATGCTCCGTTTCACTCTTGGCAAAGATAGTAGAGCCGTCAGTATCGGAAATGAAGAAGTAATAGCCGTGGGATTCGGGATAAAGAGCCGCCTGGATCGCTTCCCAACCGGGGTTGGCAATGGCGGAGGGCGGAAGCCCCTCAATGCGGTAGGTGTTATAGGGGTTTTGTACCTCCAGATCCCCGTAGGTCAATTCCTCCTTACGCTCCTCCAGACAGTATTGCACGGTAGCATCCGACTGCAGGCGCTTCAAGGTTTTGGATTTAAGACGGTTATGGAAAACGCCGGAGATGGGATAGAAATCGGAATTGAATTTACCCTCTTTTTGCACGATGGAGGCCAGCGTTACCACCTGATCCAGATTCATTCCCAATTCGTCTAGGCGCAGATAGTAGGCTTCTTCAAAGTGGGATTCAAAGGCGGTGAGCATTTTATCCACAATGGCGACCTCGCTGGAATCCGTATAGAAGTCGTAGGTATCCGGGAAGAGGTACCCCTCCAGACGGTAGCGGCGGTCGGGAGACAGCGGGATCTGATTCAATTTTTCCATAAAGGTATATTCATAAGGGAAGTTGTTGATGGCGTCTACAAAGCCATCGCGGGTACCGATCCCCTGAGAGGTGAAGAAATCGATGATCTCATCCACGGTAAAGCCCTCGGGAATGGTAAGGGTCACAATGCTTCTCGTCTTACGATCCTTGATCTTACCTACGATCTGGTCATAATTCAAGGTGCTTTGCAATTCGTAATCCCCCGCTTTAAAGGCAAGGGGCGGATCGGCATCTCTGTATTTGAAGCCGATATACATACGGAAAACGGAAGGATACTCAATGATACTGTTATCCTTCAAAATATCGGCAACCTCCTGAATTTGAGCATTCTCTGGAATTGTGACCGTTGCGGCCACCTCTTCCTTTACCAGAGCAAATACGTCGTTTGCCCAGCGGATACCCAAAACGGAAAGGATCGTGGAAATGCAAACCACCACCGCAATATAGATCAGGGCGGTAAAAACCGTTGAGCGCAAGGAGGCGCGGTTTGCCCTTTTCTCTTCGGGTGTTTTTTCGTGCCTTGCCCTTTGCTCCATTTTCGTTTTGGGCTTCGGCGTGGTCGCTTTACGGGGAGCGGCGGTATTCTTAGCCGTTTCGGAAGCCTTCACCGCATCACTTACGCGGGTCTCTGACGCACGCTGCTTTGCGGTGCGTACAGGTGTAGTCAAAGGAAGCTTACGGGTAGCTTCTTTTCCCACGTCCTTCTTTTTACGTTCAGTCTTCTCTGTAGAGCGCAGGGCGGTGGTCTTCTTTGAATCCTCTGCATTTTTTTCGCCCTTCTTTTTAGGGCTTACCATAATATCAATGGTATTTTTCTTTTTTTGGGAAGGAGTTACTTTTTCTTCGTTCATAGTTTTCACCTTTCAGGAAAAGATTCCCAACAACAAACAAATATAAATTACGACACTTGCCAGAAATGCCGGAGATAACGCGATCTCTTTCAGGCTCAAAAGTACGGGATGAGGTACCTTTTCGTTTTCCTCTTCCTTTTCTTCCTGCAAGCCTCTTACCTTTTCAACTTCCTGACGCAAAAGCTCTTTGCGACTTTTCAAAAGTTCATCGTAGGCTTTGTTGCGGTATAGATTCTCAAGCCTTCCGAAAAGCATAACCACAAGAAGCAAAAAGACGGCCAGAAGCAGATAAGGCAGCAAGGGGCTTTTTCCTGCCTGACGCAGGTATTCCACAACGGAAGGACGGATGTTGGCGTAAGAATAATTAACGAATACGTGCAAAACGATGGCAGGGAGCACCGAATCGGATGCTACGGTAATAATGCCGAAGATCACACCCATAAACAGATAAAAGAGAAAGTTTTCCGCTGATAAATGAAGCATGGCAAACATCAGGGAGGATACCCCTACAGCCCAAGCCGCTCCCCAGGGACGGTATTCCTCCAAAAGGATCCCGCGGAACAAAACCTCTTCCAGCAAAGCAGGAAGCAGAACGCTACACAAAAAGGTGAGCACCGGGTTGGCACCGCCGCCCGGTAACGGAAGCGCGCTGGGGGTTTCCACAAAGGCGGAGGGAAAAACAAAGAGACCGAAATAGCGAAAGATCATCGTTCCCACCAGGAAAAGCAGAGTGATCACTGCTAAAAACGGGATTCTCGCAGGAGCCACGTAGCGCATTTTCACCGTCGTTACCAAATTTACGGAACGAACCTGTGCATAAAATGCTAAAGGCAAAAGATACACCAGAAGCTGAACGATGATTCCCGCCAGAAATGCTTGATCGGAGAAGCGCTCAACCAAAGAAAGGATCTGAGGCGCAAGCCCCGCAAGGATCAGAACGACACCGAACAGAATGGGCGCGTACAGATGGTTTTTCGACTTCAAGCCCGCCCCTCCTCAAAGCACATACCTTTTGCCAAGGCACGGGCGGCATCGTTTCCGCAAAGTATTTCAACCAACTTCAATCCAAAGGCAAAGGCGGTACCTGCCCCACGAGAGGTTATAAAGGAGCCGGAGACAACAATGGGCTCTGCGCTTACTTCCTTGCAAAGCAATTCCCCTTCCATACCGGGATAGCAGGTGGCCTTTTCTTCTTTCAAGAAGCCCAAAGCCCCATACACCGTGGGCGCAGCACAAATAGCGGCAAAAAGACCGCCCTTTTTCCGATGGGAAAGCATTCTTTCTCTCAACGCTTCGCAATTTTTCAGATTCAGCGTTCCGGGCATTCCGCCGGGAAGAAGGATCAGCTCCTCCTCATCGGAAAGCTCTGCAATGCAGCAATCCGCCACAAAGGGGATCCCGTGAGCACCGATAACCGTTTTGGAATCGGTGATACTGCAGGTTCGAACCTGAACGCTTGCACGGCGCAAAATATCAATGGGGCTGATGGCTTCAATCTCTTCAAAGCCCTCTGCCAAAAATACCGTTACCATAATTTCTCCTCAATCTTATTCCAAACCTTTTCACCGATGGCTTCGATGGAGAGCATTTCCCCCCGGTCGTTGACGCAGGACAGAGTCTCCCACCCCCATTTTTCCACACAGGTGGCGGCGGCAAGAGCCGCTTTTTTCAGATGCTCTCGGTTTTCGTGAATATCCTTCGTCTCCCCACGGTGATCGATGAGCTCCAAGCTCTTTTCCACGGGAACCTGCAAAAGCAGGGTCAGATCCGGAGCGGGAAGCCCTAATTTATTAAACTCAAAATCATAAAGCCAGGAAAGAAAGCCCTCGTGCTCCTCCGGCGGAAGCTTGGTCAGCTGATGAATGGCGTTGGCGGTGGTATAACGATTGGCAATGATGATGGCGCCTTCATCATAATCCTTTTTCCAATCCAAGCGGAAAGACGCAAAGCGATCTACGGCAAAAAAGGTAGATGCGGCATAGGAATTGACGCTTTCGGGATCCGTTCCGAATTCACCGCCCAAATACATTTTCACAGGACTGCAGGCGGGGCTTTCGTAATCGGGAAAGGAAACGAGACGAACCTTTTTCCCCTCTTTCAAAAGCTTTTGATAAAGAAGCTTGGATTGGGTATTTTTCCCACTTCCGTCCAGCCCGTCGATCACGATCAGCGTACCCATAGCGCACCCTTCCTTTCTCGGTACAAATACATATACCTATTTAGTATAATTATATCATAAAAAATACCATTTCACAAGAAGAAAATGAATCTTTCTGAAATTTTAATTTTCTTCACTTTTTCTTGCATTTTTCCACCCAAGAGAATATACTGGTTTTAGTAACAGAAATGAGGTAACGAATATGAAAGTAATCCTGATCAACGGCTCTCCCCACGAAAAAGGCTGCACCTTTCGTGCCCTGACAGAAATCGCAAACACATTAAATTTCTCCCATATCGAAACGGAGATCATCCATTTAGGAACCGAAGCCATCGCGGGCTGTCGCGGCTGTGCCGCCTGCAGAAAGCTTGGAAGATGCGTCATTGACGACGTGGTAAACAAGCTTTCGCCGAAGCTTTGCGAGGCAGACGGGCTGGTCTTCGGCTCTCCCGTTCATTACGCCGCCGCAAGCGGTGCCATAACCTCCTTTATGGATCGGCTTTTCTATTCCTCCTCCGCGGCTCTGGCGGGAAAGCCCGCCTGCGCGGTATTCTCCTGTCGGAGGGGCGGAGCAAGCGCCGCTTTCGATCAGCTGAACAAATATTTCACCATTTCCTCCATGCCCATCGTAGCGGGTCAATACTGGAATATGGTACACGGCAACACACCCGAAGAGGTGGAGCAGGACCTGGAAGGTCTTCAAGTTATGCGAAGCCTTGGAAGAAATATGGCTTGGCTGCTTCAATGCATTGAGGCGGGAAAAGAAAAAGGCATTCATTTCCCCGAGAAGGAAGCGCCGATGCGCACCAACTTCATTCGCTAAAGCAAAAAAACGCAACGAATCGTTGCGTTTTTTGCATATTCACCCCTTTTTTTGCACACAATGAAACAGAATAAATAAAAAAAGGGGGAAGCTTGCTTTGAAAAATGAACGGCGAATGAAGATCCTGGATATTCTCCTGATCGTCGCATTGACCGCCGTGATCTACTTTGCGGCGGAAAAGCTCTTTTTTCTCCTCTTCCCCATTGCTCTTGCTTTTGTTTTTTCAGAGGCGATCCGAAAAAGCTTTCGGCGGCTTCACCCGCTTTCGCCTCCGGTCAAGCGGATCCTGATCGTTCTGATCCTTTTGATCTTTTTTGCCCTTCTCTCCCTATTGATGATTCTTTTGGTGGATCAACTGATCCACGGTGCCTCCTCGGCCGCCTCCTATTTAAGCCAAGGAATCGGAGCATTTACCGACCTTTGCGGCAAGGGGATCCGTTCCTTCGAGGGGGTCATTTCTCACATTCTGAAGCGGGATATGGAAAACTCGCTGACCTCCCGCCTGCCTGATCTTTTTGAGGGTTTTCTTCAAAAAATCCTCGAAGAGATCCCCAAAGGGATAGGAGCTTTGGTTTCCTTCGTGCCCAGATTTTTCATTTCCCTTTTGATTTTCGTCATCGCCACCTATTATTTTTCCTGCGATTGGAAGCGTATAAACCGTTCCCTTTCCCGTATACTCCCAACAGAACGTCTGGAAAAGATCAACGGGGCAAAAGAGAGGATGCTGCAGGGACTGATTCAATACGGAAAAGCATATCTGCTTCTGTTTCTTCTTACCTTTTCACAACTGTTTTTGGGGCTTTCGGTTTTGCGGATCCAAGGTGCCGCAAGCAAAGCCTTTTTCATAGCACTGGTAGATCTTTTACCCATTTTCGGTTGCGGCACGGTCCTGGTGCCTTGGGGAATCATAACGATCCTCGTGGGTGCCACCGGCAAAGGGGTGGGTATTTTGGTTTTATTTATCATTCTCTTCGTAGTAAGGCAGTTTTTGGAGCCAAAAGTAGTGGGAGATTCCATTGGACTTCACCCCTTATTATCACTTGTACTCGTGATCTCAGGCCTGACCCTTTTCGGGATTTTGGGAATGATCCTTTTCCCCTTGATCGGCACGTGTATTCTTGAAAGTATTGAAGAAAAAAGCATATAAAAAAGCCCCACTAAACCGTGGGGCTTTTTCCAGTTTCATTAAACTCTTTCAACCTTGCCGCTTCTCAAGCAATGAGCGCAAACATAAAGGCGGGTATGGGAGCCGTTCACAACTGCTCTGACCTTCTTTACGTTGGGCTTCCAAGCATGGTTGGTTCTTCTGTGGGAATGGGAAACTCTCTGACCGAAAGTTACGCCCTTTCCGCAAATTTCACACTTTGCCATTTCAATTACCTCCAAAAGCGTAAAACGCTTAACTTCATTCGTTTTCTGCAGTAACACTCTCTGCAGTTTCGTTTTCTACGGTTTCTGCGACAGTTTCGGTCTCCTCAGCGGTGAGGGTCTCATCTGCCGTTACAGTTTCCTCTTCGGTCACGGTTTCGGTCTGTTCGGTCTGAGCGCCGGTATTGGTAGACCCGGAGCCCTTGATCTCGTTCTGGCTTACTCTGCCCTGAAGAACGTACACCAAAAATACCAAAACTACAAACACGATAGACATGATCGTGGTGGCCTTGGAAAGAACACGATCCCAGGCCTTACCTTTGGTCTTACCAAAGAAGGTTTCTGCTCCGCCGGCAATGGTACCGGAAAGTTTGCTGTCCTTTCCGCTTTGCATCAAAACAGCGACCACCAAAAAGATCGCCATAATGACCATAACCCAGCTAAGAATCGTAATCAAAATTTCCATATTTCTGCTCCTTAATATGAATTAGTCGCTGATATAGGGAAGAATTGCGATCTGACGAGCGCGCTTAATAGCGGTAGTCAACTCTCTCTGATGCTTTGCACAGGTACCGGTGATTCTTCTGGGAAGAATCTTGGAACGCTCAGAAACGAACTTGCGAAGCTTTGCAGCGTCCTTATAATCGATCTGGGCAACTTTTTCTGCACAGAATGCACAAACTTTTTTCTTTCTCTTGGGTCTGAATGCCTTTTGTTCTTTATCCATTTATCTATCCTCCGTATTCGTAAAATTAAAAGGGAAGGTCGTCGTCGGTGCTCATTTCTTCAAAGGCAACGTCCTTCGGGCTGGCTCCGTAAGGAGCAGCGGTAGCGCCGGGAACGGGAGAGGCTCCATCTCCCTTTCTTTCCACAAACTGAGCCTCATCTGCCACCACTTCGGTTGCATATCTCTTCTGACCGTTCTGATCGACCCAAGAGCGGGTCTGAATGGAACCGACAATGAGAATGGGCTTGCCCTTCTGGAAATACTTGGTGATAAACTCAGCCGTATTGCGCCAAGCAACGATGTTGATGAAATCCGCCTGCTGAGCATTATCCGTTGCCTTGGAAGTGAATCTTCTGGAAACGGCGATGCTGAACGAGGTAACAGAAATTCCGTTGCTGGTCTGTTTCAGTTCCGGATCAGCAGTTAAGTTGCCGATCAGGATGACCTTGTTAAAAGATGCCATATCCGCAAAAATTACGCGTCGATGCGGATGGTCATGGAGCGAAGGATGCCTTCAGTGATGTTGAACACTCTTTCCAGCTCCAAGGGAAAATCGCGGTCTGCAGTGTACTGCATTACTACGTAGTAGCCGTCGTTTACGTCTTCGATGGGATAAGCAAGTCTTCTCTTGCCCCATTCGTCAACGTTCTCTACGGCTGCGTTCTTCTCGATCATACCTTTGAATTTGGCGACAAGTTCCTGAACTTTCTCTTCGCCAAGCTCGGTATTCACGATGAAAACGGTTTCGTATTTGCCCTTCAGTTTTTCCATAATGTTTACCTCCTTTTGGACATGAGGCTTCTCAAAGTTGAGAAGCAAGAAGCACGGCATGAGAAAATTTACCGTGACACATCAAGTTATTATACACGGACAAGGTTTCTTTGTCAAGTATTTTTTCAAAATAAGAAAAAGAGACGGTCGCCCGTCTCTCTTCGCTCATTTGTAAAAACGATGTCCTTCAATCTCGCAAATGGTCTGCAGGGCGGTATCAAACCAGTTCCCCTCCCCTACGATATAAGGGTTGCAGAAATATAGGGCACCTTGCGCCCAATCGGGTGCAGCACCGCTGAGAACCAGATCCACCGCCTGGCGGGTCCTTTCTGAGGGCTCCCATTCCCCGCGCCCTTCATAACCGGGCATTACGTCAAACTGACCGGGTGCCATCAGCACCTCGGCAACGGTAAAGGGGAAGCGCTGCCCCTGCACGCGGTTCATAATCACCTGCGCGATCAGGGATTTGTGCTCCAATGAGCCGCTACGGGTTTCGAACTCCACGCAGTACAGAAGCATTTCATATTCTTCCGGCGTGATCTGATAGGTGATCTCAAAGGTGCCCAGATCCTGCTCGGAAAGATGATCTGCCAATACCAGGGAGGTAAGAGTGCTTTCCGTTTCGTTAAGTTTCTTCTCCTCTGCCGCTCCGTAAAGAGTGGCGGAAAGAGAAACCTTATTCAGCCCGGAGATCGTACTGGGAATCGCAGAAAGCTTTTCCTGTGATACGGTTTCTCCTTCTTCGCTTATTTCTTCGGCTACGACCTTCTCTTCCGTTTTGAGCATATCCCTGGAAAGCGCGGGGCTTTTTGGGGATGCGTCAAAATGAAATGCGGGAAAAGAGATGCTTTGCGGGAAAACCAAGAGCGCGAAAGCAAGAATCATGCCAACAGAAAATGCGGCTGCCGTTCCGGTTAAGCCTGCATATTTTCTTGTCATAGAAACTCCTCTATTTCATTTTTTTCACCGTGTATACTAAGCCGCTGGGGATTATACGGCAGTTTTTTCCGCCTTGTCAATAACCTTCTTGATTTTTTTATATTTTCGCAACATTTTGTTCATTTTCTCAAAAACCGCTTTTTTCGCCTTTTTTCGATGGCTCTTTTTTCATTTTTTTCATTTATATTATACACACTTATATTATGAAACCGACGAAACAGAATTGTTCCGTCGGTTCAAATGTTTACACTTTGTTCATTTCTTTATTTCCAGAATGGTGACGCCGCCGTCCCCTTCACCGTACAATCCCAACCGAAACGCGCGAATACGGGGATCCTTTTTGAAATAGCGCCAAAGACCTGCTTTCAAAGCACCCGTTCCCTTTCCGTGGATCACCGTTACGCTTTCAAAGCCGGTGAGGATCACGTCGTCTAAATACTTATCCACAACGAACCAGGCATCGTCCGTTACAAGGCCGCGTACGTCAACAGAATTGGAGATATGAGCACGGGGAGAAGATGAAACACCGCCCTTTTTCTGCTGTTTTTGAGCCTTTTTCAACCCCGTGATCAGCCGCAGATCGGAAATGGGCGTCTTCATACGAAGATTGCCTACCAGCACCGTCGCTTCACTGCCCTGAAGCTTTTCAACAACTCCCTCTTTTCCCACCTTGTTGACCAGTACCTGATCCCCGATCTTCAAGGGTCTTGGGAGAGTGTACTGCTCCCGATCCTCCTCTACCTCGATCATTTGAGAGGAGATCTCGTCCTCGGCACCGCGCAGATTCAATCGAAGCTTCCTCCGCTCCTCCTCCAGATCTGCCTGAGCCTGATTTTTCAGAGCTTTTTTCTGCATTTCCTCCAGTTTTTCAATGGTGGAATCCGAAAGGGCACGGGCACTTTTTACCAAGCGAAGCGCCTCTTTTTTCGCACGCTCCAGCTCTTTTTCCGCGCCGGCAAGAAGCCCCTCCCGCTCCTTCAGGGTACCTGCCTGCATCTCCTTGGCTTCCGCCAGCAGCCTGCGGGCTTCTTCCCGATCTTTTTCCATTGCAACCCGTTCTTCTTCCAAGCGACCCACCACCGTTTCAAAACGGCGATTTTCCGCCTTGATCAGGATCTGTGCCTGATCGATGATCTCCTTGGGGAGACCCAAGCGAGTGGAAATAAGGAACGCATTGCTTCGCCCTGGGGTACCGATGATCAGGCGGTAGGTGGGCTTTAAGGTGGTAATATCAAACTCGCAGGAGGCGTTTTCAACGCCCTCCGTTTCCAAAGCATAGGTCTTAAGCTCCGCATAGTGCGTGGTGGCGGCGCATTTTACGCCACGCTTTCGCACGTGCTCCAGCACCGCTTCCGCCAGGGCGGCACCCTCGATGGGATCCGTGCCGCTTCCAAGTTCGTCAAAGAGCATCAGAGCGCCGGGAACCGCATTCTCCAGCATTGAGATGATATTGACGATATGCGCAGAAAAAGTGGAGAGAGATTGCTCAATGCTCTGCTCATCACCAATATCCGCCAAAATATCGGGATACACGGGAAAAGTGGATTCCTCCGCGGGGATCTGAAGCCCCGTTTGCGCCATCATGGAAAGGAGACCGATGGTCTTGAGGGTCACGGTTTTACCGCCGGTATTGGGGCCTGTGATCACAAGAGTATCGTAGCGCTTTCCCAAGGTAAGAGAAATGGGAACGGCAGTTTTACGGTCCAGCAATGGGTGACGGGCGTGATCCAGCTCCAAAACGCCGTTGCGGGAAATCTTGGGCCGAGCGGCATCCATTTTCACAGCAAGCTCTGCACGGGCAAAGATGATGGAAAGCTCCACCACGTTATAGAAATTCAAGCGGAGCGCATCGGAAAAAGAGGCAACTCGCTGGGAGAGTGCAGCAAGAATCCGCTCGATCTCATCTCGCTCCTCCCCTTCCAGAAGCTTGATCTGATTGTTCAGCTCCACCACGGAAGCGGGTTCGATAAACACCGTGGCACCGCTGGCGCTGGTATCGTGCACGAGGCCCTTGATTTCATTTTTATACTCGCTCTTTACGGGAATCACGTAACGGGAATTGCGAAAGGTAATGATATTTTCCTGCAAAAAATTACCGTAGGCACCTGAAATATAATGCTGCAGAGATTCACGGATGCGGGCGGCACAGCTTGCCATTTTTCTGCGAATGGAATGAAGTGCGGGGGATGCATCATCCGCAAGGCTATCTTCCGAAATAATACAGCGGGCAATCTCCTTTTCCAGATTTCTCTCCGGGATCAGGCGGCGAAAGATCTGCCCTAAAACGGCATCGTCCCCTTCAAGGGATTCCCCGTAACGGCGGGCAAGCTCCACGCTTCTCAGCATTGCCCCCACCCGCATCAGCTCTGCAGGATTCAGCACGGCGTTCTTTTCCGCACGGTCCAGAATGCCGGGAATCAGGGGGTGAGCGGAAAGGGAGGGCGTACCTTTCACGGCGGAGATCTTTTTGGCAACGGCAGTTTCCTTTTGCAAAAAGATGACCCGTTCCGCATCTGCTTCGGGACGCAGAGTCAGGATCTTCTCCTTCCCTGCCTCCACGGTACAAAGAGAAGCAAGTAGCTCCAAAATTTTATGATATTCCAATATACTGACTGCTTTTTCAAATGCTTTCATTCTGTTCTTCCTTCGTTTTTGCGGTATCTCCCGGCAAGTGTCGAATTTGATGGTAAAAATCAAGCGTCGCGTATTTTCGCTCCAGCTGATTGATCAGGTATTTTTCCGAAAAACGGGCAAAATCCTTCAAAGTTCCTTGTGGCACTTTCAGGGCGTAGGCGCGCTCTTCGGTGCTTTCTATGCTTCTTCTGCAAAGGGCAACCACCTCGCGGGAAATACGCACAAGCCCGCTATCGGCAGAGCTGACGCAATCCGAGCAGACAAGATCCCCTTCCGTCAGTCTGAAAAAAACGGAGGGAAAGGCTTCCGCTTCTTTACCGCAAGAGGAACAGACCTCAAGGCGGGGCATCAGGCCGTTGGCCGCCAGCAGGCGCATCTCAAAGACCGCCTTGATCCATTCCACCGGTCGATCCTCTTTCGCCAAAAGATAGAGAGCGTTCATCAGAAGGCGCAGTACCATTTTGCCCGTTTCCGCATCACGCGCGGTATCCTCCGATAATTCGGCAAGATAGGAAGCCACCGCCAAAGCGGTAAGTGAAGCCCCGGCGCGTAAGGTAGAATAGAGGGGTATTGCCTTCCGAAGAAAGCATTTATCCCCTCTTTGCTCCAATATAAATTCCGAATAGACAAAGGCGGCACAGCCTGCGGCATTTTTGCTGGTAATACTGCGAATGCCCCGCGCCTTAAAAAAGAGTTTTCCCTCTTCTGTTAGAATGGTAACCAGTTTATCGCTTTCGCTGTATTTCACACTGCGAAGGACCAGCCCCTTGACGTTTTTGATCATTGATCCTTTTTAAAGCCCAGAGAGTTCAGGAGCATTTCGTTATCGCGCCAATTCTCCTTCACCTTGACCCAAAGATTGATATTGACGTGGACCCCAAAAAAGGCTTCCAGATCTTCACGAGCAAAAGAGCCGACCTTTTTCAGCATAGCGCCGTCTCTGCCGATGATGATCTTTTTATGACTTGCTTTCTCGCAATAGATCTCCGCACGAATATCAATAAGTTTTTCCGATTCCTTGAAATCCTCGATCACTACGGCAATGCCGTGGGGGATCTCTTTATCCAGAAGCTTTAAAAGCTTTTCACGAATGATCTCCCCTGCAATAGTGCGCTCGGGCTGATCGGTGATCATATCGGAGGGGAAAAACCACTCTGCCTCCTCCAAAAAGGGCTCCGCTTCTTCAAAAATGATCTCCACCCCGTCACCGGTTTTGGCAGAAAGAGGGATCACGGCCTTCAAGGGGTATTCCTTGGAAAACACGTCAATGGTGCGGATGATATTTTCGGGGGAATACAGATCGGTCTTATTAATAAGGAGAACAACGGGAACGTTCATCTTTCCGAATTTATCCAGAAGTTCTCTTTCAATGGGGTGGATCTCCTCCAAAGGCTCTACCACCAAAAGGACCAGACACACGTCGGTGGTGGCGGTGCCCACGGATTTCATCATCATATCCCCAAGCTTCGTGCGGGGCTTATGTACACCGGGGGTATCCAAGAATACGTATTGACGGCTTCCCTTGGTGAGAATGCCGGTAATAGAAGTACGGGTGGTTTGAGGCTTGCGGGAAACAGCCGCGATCTTTTCTCCCAAAAGGGAATTCAAAAGAGTGCTTTTTCCAACGTTTGGTCTTCCTACCAGAGCAATAAAGCCCGTTTTTTGCGTTAAATCCTGTTTCATCATTCTGCTTCTTTTCCCATTCTTTCTTTTTCTGTTTTGATCTCGCCCTCACCCAGAGATGCAAAAAGCTTCTCCTGCAGGGCAAACATTTCTTCTTTTGCTTTTTCTTCCATATGATCCCACCCCAAAAGATGGAGGGTGGAATGGATCACCATCAGGCACATTTCCTGACGGAAGGTTGTGCCAAAGGCCGTCGACTGCTCAAGGATCACGGCGGGACAAAGGATGATATCCCCAAGGCAGACCCGTTTACCGGGCAGGGGCTCCTCTCCTTCTTCAAGCATAGGGAAGGAAAGCACGTCCGTTTCCCGATCCACCTGCCGAAATTCGCCGTTCAGACGGCGGATCTCTTCACGGGTCACAAGGGAGACTGAGATCTCACAAGGGTCGTGAAAGCCCTCTTCTTCCAAAACGATGCCGATAGCACGGCGCAATACCGTTTTATACCCGCGAAAGGGTGCCTTTTCACTTTGGTTATTCTCGATCCAGATCTTAGGCTTCATTTCTTCTCCTTTCCGTAGCGATCGTAGGCTTCCACAATGCGGGAAACGATGGAGTTTCGCACCACGTCCTTGGAGGTGAGGCGATAGATTCCGATGCCCTCTATTCCGCTGCAAACCTCAAGGGCTTGCTTTAAGCCTGAAGGGGTACCGGAGGGAAGGTCGATCTGGGTAACGTCACCGTTGACCACCGCCTTGGAGCCCTGCCCCAAGCGGGTGAGGAACATTTTCATTTGCTCAGGGGTGGTATTCTGGGCTTCATCCAGAATAATAAAGGAATCATCCAACGTTCTGCCCCTCATATAGGCAAGAGGTGCAACCTCGATGACGCCCTTTTCCATCAGCCTCTGGTAGGTTTCTCCCCCCAGCATTTCAAAAAGCGCATCGTAAAGAGGGCGCAGGTAAGGATCGATCTTGCTTTGAAGATCACCGGGCAAAAAGCCCAGCCTCTCCCCTGCTTCCACTGCAGGGCGGGTGATGATAATACGGGAAATTTCTTTTCTGCGAAGGGCTACGGTTGCCATTGCCACAGCAAGAAAGGTTTTTCCCGTACCTGCAGGCCCTACGCCAAAGGTGACGGTTTCATTGCGGATACACTCCACAAAGCCCTTTTGTCCCATCGTTTTAGGCTTGATGGGGCGACCTTTTGCGGTAATACAAATGGTATCGCCGATGAGCTTTTCCGCGCTGATCTCATCCCCCTCTTCCACTACCTTGATAGCGTATTCCACGTTTTGTTCCGTAAGACTCCCTGAAAGGGCGGAAAGCTTTTCAAGATATCGGATCACTTTGGATGCTTTCTCCACGCCGGAGGCCTCACCCGTTACGCGGATCTGCCCGTCGCGGCTGAAAATGGCAACGTCAAAGGCACCCTCGATGCGCTGAGCGTTGCAATCGTTCACTCCGAAGATCTCCGCCAGAGCATCCAGACTTGTAATTTCAATGATTCTTTCGGACATTTCACATTCCCTTCCTTTGACCCCTTTTGCCTAAGCCGAAGGAAATTCGGTATAGGAAAAAGGCGCGGTCTGACCGATGTTTTCAGATAAAACCAGCTCCACCGCAAGGGTCACGCCCCGATCGTCAGCGGTTATGACCGCATTTTCTTCCAGGATCTCATAATCGGGAAGCAACACTTCCCCTTTATATTCTTCGTATTTATCATAAGCCAAATTTTTGGCTCTGTCAACCGTTATGGCCGTTATTTTTTCTTCGGCTTCATAGTGGGTGCGGGTATAGACCAAAAGGGGGAGAAAGTGCCCCAAGATCTCGGGGCGTTCCCTCTCTTCGGTATAATCGGAATGCGCAAAGGGTGAGTGAGAAAAAACGGAGGTTGATGCAGAAAGACCGAGAAACTCAAAGCGGTATCCCGCCGCTTCCCTGCCCGTATAGGAAGTTTTATTCTGCTCTAAAGGAACGGTGACCTCAAAATATCGACGGGTTTTTGCAAATACCCTCCCCTTCGCCTCCACAACGGAAAAGGTGCCGTTCGGCTTTTCTATCACGCCGCTGATCAGAAGTGCGCCTTTGGGAACAGTCTCTCCCCTTTTTACTGCAATCTGGCCTGACAGGACCTCGTAACGAAGGATCTCTCCGCTGTAAGCGGCAACCACGTTTGCCGCTGTCCCATCCTGCTCCGGCTCCGCCACCGCCTCTCTTTCCCGCACCGTCAGAATGGCGCGGGTACCGATGATATTCAGGGAGGCAAAGGAAAATTCAGGGTTTTCCACCTGAAAAAGAAGGGAAAACTCTTTCGTATCCACTGCGGAAATGGGCACCCCCGGCCGAAGCTCCGCTTCTTTCAGCTTTTCGCAGATCTCCCCTTCGGTAAAAATCACGTTTCCCTCTACCTCTACGCTCCATATAAATAAAGTAGAAAAAACGGAAAAGAAAAGAAACAAGGCGGCTCCCAAAAAGAGCCCCAAGCGGCCTCCGAAGCGATCCCAAAGCTTCAGGCTCCCCTGCCGTTCCCATTCCCAAGTTTCTTCCGCTTCAAGTTTAAAGAGCTGCAAAAGAATACGGTGGGAAGCGGGAGATAAGGAAAAGGAAACCACCCCTTTCTCACCGCGGATCTGCCATATGGGAATGCGATAACGGTGGGTCACATCCAGAATCCGTTCAGGATTCGGAGAGTGAAAGGAAACGCGCCAGACACCTCTTATAAAGCGATAGAGCCAAACCACTTTTATTCCTCAAAAAATTCAACGGAACGGATCAAACCTCGCACTGCCATATTATCATTCCCCAATTCCGCAAGACTCAATCCTTCGCCGGTTATTTCAAGGCGCATAGCACCTTTTAAAACGATTCGGCACGGATCGCAATGGACGATCTGATCCACCGCTTCCATCATCAGCCATTTTCCGCTTTGAACCGTAATGCAATTCTGCCTTGGGGGAAGAAAGCTCTTCCTCTTTTTCCTTTGTTCCGCCATAATCCTACCTTCCTCTGCATAATATGATTAAAAAAGGCTCTCTGCCTTCACATAACCATATACAAAGGAGCAAAAAAATATGACGGCTCGTTTCAAAACCACTCTTTATCTTCTCTTTCCCACGGTCTTACTGCTTCTTGCCTTATGCTTCCCCACCGCCTGCTCAAGCGGTGTGAAAGAGGGGCTTGACGTGGCCGTAAAAAGCGCATTGCCTGCCCTGTTTCCTGCTCTGGTCCTTTCTCGGATGCTGGCGAGGAGCGCTTCCCAAATGCGGGGCAGAACCGCCTTATTTTTACCCTTATGGATCGGTTTGATATGCGGATTTCCCGCCCCCGCGGCAGTGGTGGCGGAGCTTTCGAAGGAAGGGGTCTTTTCCCGCAAGCAAGGAGAAAAAATGCTGTTTTTCTGCAACTGCGCCTCCCCCGCTTTTCTGATCCTGCTTTGTGGGCAAGGCCTTATGGGGAATACTGCTTGCGGCTGGTTTTTATGGATCCTGCAAAGCTTTTTATCTCTTTTCTTCTTTTTTCTCTTTTTTCACAATGAACTAAAAAGGCCGAAGGAAAAAACAGAAAAAGAACAATATCGCATTCCCCTTACCCTTCTTTTTTCAAAAGCACTTTCGGAGGCGGTCGGCACCTTTCTGACCGTGGGCGCAACGATCCTTTTTTTCTCATTTTTTCACGCATTGCTCTGCACGATCATCCCCTTTTCCTCCCCTTGGGATGCCATTCTCTCCCTTTTTTGGGAATTGACGGGCGGCGTTTCCGCTCTCTCCAACCTACAAAAGGAAACGGCCTTTCCCCTTTGTGCCGCAGGGGTAGGATTCGGCGGCGTGGCCGTCTACGTTCAGACCCTTTGCGTACTGGAAGGAAGCGGATTGACGGGAAAGCATTACCTGAAAGGGAAATTGCTTTTCTCTCTGCTACTCGCCATAGGCGCCCAAATTTTCCAAAAGTGCTTGTAATTTTTTTCGTTATGGTGTAAAATGAAGAAAAGGAAGTGGGAAATATGGCGAAAAAACGCGAATTGGAACGCTCCTGCATACTCTGTGAAAACGGGCAGGAAATCTACGAGGGCGAATATTGTATTTGCAAGATCAAGGGCGTGATGTCCCCTGACGGGAGTTGCAGACATTTTCAGTTTGATCCCTTAAAACTGAAAGTATCCGTGCAAAAGCTGCCGGAGTTTCACCCCGTAACCGATCTTTGATTCTCGCAAAGCTATTAAAAGCTATTATAATTATATACGTATAACGAAAGAAGCAAAGCTGAAAATCTTGCTTCTTTTTTTGATGCATTGGATTCCTTTGCGGTACGTATCGGGAAAGGAACATTTTTTCAAAAATTGCATCATTTGCAATTTACAAGTGAAAGAGTTTGTGTTATAATAGTAAGGATGATCTTCATTGCTATTACAATTTGATAAGGAGGACAACAATGAAGCTGACTTTTCGTTGGTATGGTGAGAATGATCCGGTAACTCTGGAAAAAATTCGCCAGATTCCCACTATGACCGGCATTGTATCCGCCGTTTACGACGTTGCTCCCGGCGGCGTCTGGAGCCGTGAGAGCATTGCCAGGATCAAGGAGCTTGCAGAAGCAAACGACCTTGAATTTGAAGTGGTAGAAAGCGTACCCGTACACGAAGAAATCAAACTGGGTACCAAAAATGCAGAAAAACTTATCGACATTTACTGTGAAAACGTGAAGAGGCTGGGCGAAGCAGGGGTCAAATGTATCTGCTACAACTTTATGCCCGTATTTGACTGGCTCAGAAGCAAGCTTGAGTACAAGCACGCTGACGGCTGTAATTCTTTATCTTATCACGAAGAAGACCTGATGAAGATGGACCCCAAAAAGGGCGAGCTTTCCCTTCCCGGTTGGGATGCCAGCTACACCAAGGAACAAATGGGCAAGCTTCTGGATGACTACGCCAACGTTGACGAAGAGAAGCTCTTTGGCAACCTGAAGATCTTTTTGGATGCCGTGATCCCCGTTGCCAAGGCCGCAGGCGTCAATATGGCCATCCATCCCGATGATCCGCCGTGGGGCATTTTCGGGCTTCCCCGCATTATCACCGGTGAAAAGAATCTTGAACGCTTTCTCTCTTTGGTGGACGAAAAGGAAAACGGTCTTACCTTCTGCACCGGTGCCTTGGGTGCTAACCCTGAAAACGACATGGTCAGAATGGCAGGCAAATTTGCAGATCGCATTCACTTCGTACATCTGAGAAATGTCCTGCATCTGGGCAAGCGCGATTTTGTGGAAGTGGGCCATCCCACCTCTTGCGGTTCTCTTGATATGTACGGCATTGCAAAGGCTTTGGTTGACGGCGGCTTTGACGGCTACGTCCGTCCCGACCACGGCAGAATGATTTGGGGCGAGACCAACTCCCATTACGGCTACGGTCTCTACGACAGAGCACTAGGGGCTACTTATATTGCAGGCCTCTTTGAAGCTATTGAAAGGAGTAAACAATAATGGATCAGAAAATCATTGTAATTACCGGTGCAGGCGGCGTTCTCTGCTCCGGCTTTGCCAAGGTATTGGCAAAGGAGGGACACAAGATCGCCCTTTTGGATCTGAATCTGGAAGCCGCAGAGGGCTTTGCGGAAGAGATCAGAAAGGAAGGCGGTGACGCCCGCGCTTACGGCTGCAACGTGCTGAAGAAGGATTCTCTGGAGGAAGCACACCAGGCCATTCTGAAGGACTACGGCAAGTGCGATATCCTCATTAACGGTGCAGGCGGTAACAACCCCCGCGGTACCACCGATCACGAAACCTACGAGCCCGGCGACGAAACAAGAGAAGATATCAAAACCTTCTTCAACCTGGATCCTGATGGAATCGGTTTCGTATTTAACTTAAACTTCTTGGGAACTCTCCTGCCCACGCAGGTCTTCGTTCCCGATATGATCGGCAAGGAAGGCTGCAGCATTCTGAACGTTTCTTCTATGAATGCTTTCTGCCCCCTGACCAAGATCCCCGCTTACAGCGGTGCTAAGGCCGCCATTTCCAACTTTACCCAGTGGCTGGCCGTACACTTTGCACCCGCAGGCATCCGCGTGAATGCCATTGCCCCCGGCTTCTTCGTAACCCACCAGAACCGCGGGCTCCTCTTCAATGAGGATGGCACCCCCACCGCACGCACCGGCAAGATTCTGGCGGCAACGCCTATGAACCGCTTCGGTGAATCGGAAGAGCTCAACGGAGCTTTGAACTTCCTTCTGGATCCTGAGAAGGCAAGCTTCATCACCGGCGTCGTTCTTCCCGTAGACGGCGGCTTCTCCGCTTACTCCGGAGTATGATTCAAATAAAAAAGTTCGGCTTGCGAGACTTCTCATAAGGAAGTCTCGCAGTTTTATTCGCCTTTCGGCGAGTTTGATTGCTTCGCAGTTATATTCAGCTACCGCCGAGAGATATTGCCTTCGGCAGTTTAAGGGCGAATAAAATATCACTAAAACCGAAAGGTTTTAATATCACTTTTGATTTATCAAAAATATCACTGTGAGACCCGTCTCACAATATAACTATAAAAATATTTTCTTTTGAGATAGTAAAAACGGATGTGCAGAAATTCTACACGTCCGTTTTATAATTGTCGCATACCGTAACAAGCATGGAAAATGTATATCACATTTTCCACTTGTTAGGCGAACCTAAAACCCTTTTCTAAACAAATATCATCTATTCGATAAATTGGAATTGGCTTACTTCTTGTCTTTTCGAATTCTTAAAAAACCAATTGCAAATAAAACAACACTGATAAACAGCATTGCTGTTATAACAATCAAATGGACATTTCCTGTAACGCACTGTGCCCAGTTTTGAAAATCCACTTCATAATGGGCTTCATTCAGTCCAAACAGTGCGTTTGTGACATACCCCATACAGTAATATACACAAGACGCTACAACCGTGCAAATGCTTGCCTTAAAGAACCCGTCAAAAGAAAACATACAAATCACAGTGCAGAAAATCACGGGAATGTACGCATAAAACGTTATGAGAATTGCCGACCCAAGCATAAAGGGTTTCCAACTATAAACACACAAAAGAAGTAGTATTGTCAGCGCCAAAACCGATGTAAAAGCTATAACAAATTTAAAATGCGACAGCTTTGTTCTGGATAGCAAAATTGTTCCAAAAACTAATATGTACCCCATCAGTGTGCCGATGCAGGCCACAGGAAACCAATATAGCCCGTCCGTATACACCGCACAGGTAAATAGGAGCAGACAAATGGAAAGATAGCTCGTTACCGTAAAAACAAGTAGCTTTTTCTTCTCAAAGAAAGAGGTAAATGTAGGGATAAACGCATAGGCACAAATCAAAGCTGTCAATACGATATAAAACCAGGATAGTGTATGGTTGACTGCAAGATTGCAAATAAAGCAAGTCAGCAGCGCAACAGCATAGGAGATAGTAGGAACCCAAAACCACGTGCCGCGAATCACACGGAATTTCTGTGCTTCGTGCTTCATCCTTCGTGTATCTGTGTCTGTTGATGCGGTAATCAATTCGTGTTCGCTTATGTCAAGGACACGGCAAATATCGGAAATCAATGTAATGTCGGGATATGACACACCTCGCTCCCATTTGCTCACCGCACCTTCGGTAACAAACAGCATTTCTGCCAAATCTTTTTGTGAGTAATTTTTCTCGGTTCGTTTTGCCTTTATGAACGAGCCGAATGTTTTTTTATCAGTCATATCGGTTCACCTCTGCCCATCATTCTACGGCAAGCAGACCCCGCCGTCAATGGACTGTCAAGCCACCC
>JAFWZW010000014.1 GCA_017517325.1 Clostridia bacterium
GATAATGAGAGTAAATTCCCCTTTTTCAGCATTGGGGTTCGCCTCCAGCTCCGACAGCACCTCTTGGGGGGTGCCGCGGTAAAAGCGTTCGTGGGTCTTGGTCAGATCGTTGCAGAGGCAAATGCGGGCTTCCGCAAGTTTTTCCGAGAGAAAAGCCATGGTTTTTAAAATGCGCTTGGGGGATTCGTAATAAATAAAGGTGCGGGTCACACCGCTTGTCAAGCGCTTTAATTCTTCCTTCCGTTCTGTATTTTCCTTGGGGAAGAAGCCGCAGAACAGAAAAGACGTCAGATCGAAGCCGGAGGCGGAAACACCGCTGACGGCGGCGCAGGCACCGGGAACGGGTATCACGGAAAAGCCTTCTTCAATGGCACGGCGGATCAATTCGTTCCCCGGATCGGAAATACAAGGGGTGCCGGCATCGGAAATGACGGCAATGCTCTTGCCGTCGCGCAGGGCGGAAAGAAACAATTCCGTTTTTCTGTGCTCGTTGAACTTTTGGTTGGAGATCACTTCCTTCCGAAGTCCCAAAATGTTTAGCAGAATATAAGAGCGGCGGGTATCCTCTGCGGCAATGAGATCTACCCCTTCCAGCACCTTCATAGCACGAACGGAAAGATCCACGATGCGGCCGATGGGGGTTGCCACCACGTACAGAGTACCACCGGTGACGTATACCTCTTTTTCTCTGAGGAGCTCAAGGGCGTCTTCCAGCTCTTCGGGCAGAGCGTTGTTGGGCTGATTCTGATCCATCAGGCATCCTCCTTGTTTCGTAAATGTAAAAGGGTCTGGCGGAAGCCGTAGCGGGCTTCCATATCCATCAGTGGGGCAAGGCTCTTTTTCTTTTTGTTTGTCGTTTTTTTAGCTCGCAGCATAATATTCTTGGGTGAATGGGCAAAATCCACAAATTCCAGAACGTCTACCCGATAGCCTTCGCTTTCCAGCACCTGTGCGCGAATGGCATCCGTTAAAAGAGCGCTCATTCTTTCCTTTATGAGCCCGTGTTCCAAGAACAGATCCAGTTCACCGTCGCCCTTTTTGATGGTGCCGTTGATCTCGTGCTGACAGCAGGGAACGGAAAAGATATAGGGCACGTTTCGCTCCAGAGCGTAGTTTAAAGCGTAATCCGTCGCCACGTCGCAGGCGTGGAGGGAAATAACGAAATCAATAGCTTCGTGGGTGAGCACGTCGCGGGTTACGTCTGCCACCACGAAGGAAAGCCCGTGATAGCCGTATTTCTTGGCAAGCTCGTTGCAGTGCCCTACGACGTCTTCCTTCAGGTCGTAGCCTATGATCCGAACCCGCTTTTCTTTCAGAATGGCAAAATAATAGTAGACGAAAAAGGTCAGATACGATTTTCCGCAACCGAAATCCAAAACGCGGATCTCTTCCTGTTCCCAATCGCGGAAGGCGTGATCCAAAATCTCAATGAAACGGTTGATCTGGCGGAACTTATCCTGCTTTTGAGCCACGATGCGAAAATCCTTGGTAAAGACACCCAGATCCACCATAAAGGGAATCCGATCTCCTTCGCGAATGAGGTAATTCTTCTCGCGGTTGTGACCTTGACGGCAAAGAACGGGCGCCGCCTTGCGGTTGACGGTGCGGCTCACCTTTCCTTTTTTTGAAATGCGAAAGGCGACCTCTCCCTCAAGGGAGAAAAGATTCACCTGCCGGAAGCGGGCCGATTCCATCACCTTTTGAACGAAGGGGAGGAGGGCGTCTGCCTCCAAGCTTTGGTGAAAGGCTTTGTTTTCGCGAAAGATCTCGGCAAAATAAAAGGCGGTGCCGTCCTTTTTTTGCCGTTTCTCCAAAGAGATCTTCCCCGGAAGGGAAGGGCTCTTCTCTCCCGGGGCGCTGAAAATGATTTTGGAATAGGCAAGGGGCGCCTGCTCCAATTCCAGAAGGATCTCTTTCATTGTGTTTTACCTTTAGTTCTTCAGACTTTGCAGGGGGGCGGGCAATCTTCCTCCTCTGTGGATGAAAACGTTGGGCGCCTTGCGATTTACGGGCATTACGGGGCCTTCGCCCAACAGACCGCCAAAGGAGAGAGTATCTCCCTCTTTTTTGCCGATGGCGGGAATCAAACGGCAGGCGGTGGTCTTGGAGTTGACCATACCGATAGCGGCTTCATCTGCAATGATGGCGGAAATGATCTCGGCAGAGGTATCGCCGGGAACGTTGATCATATCCAGACCAACGGAGCAAACGGAGGTCATAGCCTCCAGCTTTTCCAGGGTAAGGGTACCGTCGGTAGCGGCGCGGATCATACCCGCGTCTTCCGTAACGGGGATAAAGGCACCGGAAAGACCTCCAATGTGGCTGGATGCCATCACACCGCCCTTTTTAACAGCATCGTTGAGAAGAGCAAGGCAGGCTGTGGTGCCGTGGCAACCGCATTCCTCCAGACCCATCTCTTCCAAAATATGAGCAACGGAATCGCCAACGGCGGGGGTAGGTGCTAAAGAAAGATCTACGATACCGAAGGGAACGCCCAGACGTGCAGAGGCTTCCTTCGCCACCAACTGACCCATACGGGTTATTTTAAAGGCAGTCTTTTTCACCAGCTCCGCTACCTGATCCACGCTTGCGTCCTTGCCAAGCTTTGACAGGGCGGCGCGCACGACACCGGGGCCCGAAACGCCCACGTTAATGACCGTATCACCCTCTCCCACACCGTGAAAGGCACCTGCCATAAAGGGGTTATCCTCCGGTGCGTTGCAGAATACCACAAGCTTTGCGGCTCCGATGCACTGCTCGTTGGCGGTGAGCTCGGCGGCACGGCGTACCACACAGCCCATCATTTGTACAGCATCCATATTGATGCCTGCTTTAGTGGAGCCCACGTTGACGGAAGCGCATACGTGCTGAGTGCGTGCAAGAGCCTCGGGAATACTTTCGATCAGTTCGCGGTCACCGGCTGCAAAGCCCTTTTGAACCAGCGCACTGTAACCGCCGATAAAATTGACCCCAACGGTCTGTGCACACCTTTCAAGCGTCTCGGCAAAGGCGATGGGGCTTTGCCCCTTGCAGGCGGCGGCCAGCATCGCAATAGGGGTAACGGCAATGCGCTTGTTGATGATGGGAATTCCGTAGGTCTTTTCAATGTCCTCACAAACGGGCACCAGATCCTTTGCACAGCGGCAGATCTTTTCATAGACCTTTTCGCAGGCCTTATTGATATCGGGATCGATGCAATCCAGAAGGGAAATGCCCATAGTGACGGTACGGATATCCAGATTTTCATCTTGGATCATCGCAACGGTTTCCAATATATCCTTGGTATTGATCATAGTTGAGCCTCCGATCAGATGCGGTGCATGGAGTTGAAGAGATCCTCGTGCATCACGTGGATCTTCAGCCCGTTTTCTTCGCCCAGCTTTTCTGCCTGATCCACAAACTCGGCAAAGGGGGCGGAAAGTGCCTGAGTTTCGCACAGCATGATCATACAGAAGAGATCCTGCATAACGGTTTGGGTCACGTCAATGATATTGGCACCGAAGCCTGCGCAAAGGGTGGAAACCTTTGCCAGGATTCCTACGGTATCTTTTCCTACAACGGTAATGACTGCTCTCATAAAAAGGGCTCCTTTATATTTTTTTTCATTCTACCACAAAAGGGCAAAAAAGAAAAGACCCTAACGGTCTTTTGTGGGGAAAAATGAGCATAATTCGTGTTTTTTCGGCGGCACCTTCGGGGTGAAGATGCCGCCCGTGTGGTTTTAAATAGAGTATTTTTCAGCGTAACGAAGAAGGTTATCGTGGTACTCACGGCTTGAAGAACGGAAGTTACGCATGGTTTCGTGAAGGTTCATTTCCGTCTTCTTCATTTCAAAGAGACAGCCTGCAATGTTGGAGCAATGGTCGGAAGTGCGCTCTAAGTTCGTGAGAAGATCGGACCAGACGAAGCCCGCTTCGATGGAGCAGTTGCCTTGCTGCAGACGCTTGATGTGTTGGGTGCGTAGGGTCTCCTTGAGACCGTCGATCACGGCTTCCAGGGGCTCTACGGAAGCGGCAATTTCCAGATCCTCTTGAAGGAAGGCGTTGAGGGTCAGCTCGGAAATTTCTTCTACCGCTTCAAACAGCACGCTCATTTCCTTCATGGCGGGGGCAGTGAAGCTGATGTTCTTTTGGGCAAGCTCCTCTGCGGATTCCACAATATTGACGCTGTGGTCGCTGATGCGCTCCAGATCACCGATCATTTTCAAAAGCTTGGTTACCTCGTTATTCTCTTCCTCGCTCAACTGCTTGTAGCTGAGCTTGACCAGATAGGAGCCCAAAATATCCTCGTAATGGTCGGTGCGTTCTTCCCCTTCCCGCACGGTCTCCGCCAGCTCGGGGGTGTAGCTCTTCAGGGAGGAAAGGCTGCGCTTCAAGGTGTCAAACGCCATCTGTGCCATTTCGCTTGCCATGGCGTGGCAACGCTCCAATGCAATGGCGGGGGTGCCAAGAAGACGCTCGTCAAGCTCCGTCTGGGTCTCGGGTAGCTTGGATTCGGGGATCAGAAGAATAGCGATCTTTTCCAGAAGTCCCGTCATAGGCACCAGGATCACGGTGCAGAGCACGTTGAAGATGGAGTGGCAAACCGCAATGCCCATCAGAGTAGCGCCTTCCGTGAAGATCACGGGCTCCAGAACGGCGCGGATGATGCTGAAAACGGTGAGAAGGGTCGCGGTGCCGATGACGTTAAAGGAAAGGTGTACCAGAGCGGCGCGCTTTGCATTCTTGGTGGCTCCGATGGAGGAGAGGATCGCCGTTACGCAGGTACCGATGTTTTGACCCATAATAATGGGAATGGCGGCACCGTAGGTGATCTGCCCGGTAGCGGCAAGAGCCTGGAGAATACCCAAGGAAGCGGAGCTGGATTGAATGATCGCAGTGAGGATCGCACCGGCGAGGACGCCTAAAATGGGGTTTTCAAAGAGCAGGAACAGCTGGCGGAAAGCCTCGCTGTCCTTCAGGCCGGAAACTGAGTCGGACATGGTCTCCATACCGAACATCAGAGTGGCAAAGCCCAAGAGGATCACGGCCGTGTCCTTCTTTTTTCCGGATTTGCCGAACATATAAAAGATAATGCCGATGAGGGCTAAAATGGGGGTGAAGGAGCTGGGCTTTAACAGCGCTACGAAGAAGTTATCGCTGGAGATGCCCGCAAGGCTCAGGATCCAGGCAGTAACCGTGGTACCGATGTTGGCACCCATGATCACGCTGATGGATTGGCGAAGGGTCATCAGCCCCGAGTTGACGAAGCCCACCACCATAACGGTGGTAGCAGAGGAGCTTTGGATCACGGCGGTGACCGCCAGACCCGTGATCAGCCCCACGATGGGGCGGTTGGTCAGCTTTTCCAGGATCGTACGGAGGGAAGAGCCCGCTCTTCTCTCCAATGCATCGCCCATCAGGTTCATACCAAAAAGGAATAAGCATAAACCGCCGATCATGGTGAGCGCGTTGAAGATAAATGATTCCATAAAATTCGTTTCTCCTTTTTTATTTTTCTTTTGACTTTTCTCATTTTTCCACAAAATAATCCTAACATAAAAAGGCTCCTTTGAGAAGGGATTTTGTCACATTTTGTAGGAATGACGAAAAGGCTTTTTTCCTTGTGCTCTCTTTTGGAAAAAGTTCCGAAATCTTCCGTTTCCCCTTGACAGAGGCACCTGAAAGTTGCTATAATGTTGAAATCGTTAGGCTCCTAACAATTTGATCTCGGCAAAGATAATTAAAAGGAGAATATACTTTGAAACAAGTGCTTGGCAGAATCTGCGGAGAGGGCGGGGAATTTCGCTTCGGCAAGGCCGTTCAGATGGTGGCAAACCACTTCCGCCGTCTGGGAGATGAAAACCTTTCCAATCACGATATCAGCATCAGTCAGCTTCGGATCTTGGGGTATCTTGCCCGCTTCGGCGAAGAAAGAGACGTATATCAGAAGGATCTGGAGGAGGAATTTGGCGTTCGCAGATCCAGTGTTACCGGGATCCTTCAGAATATGGAAAAAAGAGGGCTTCTGGAGCGCACCGCCTCGGATCACGATGCGAGGGTAAAAATAGTGCTTCTCACCCAAAAAGGCAAAGCGCTGGATGCGGAATTGAGAAGTTATATCCATTCTCTTGAGGATTCCCTGATGGAAGGGGTATCGCGGGAAGAGAAGGAAGTAATGCAAAGAGCACTGGTGAAAATGCTTTATAATCTGGAAAAAACGGAAAGGAAACGCGTATGATCAAAAAATTGGCTTCCTACGTAAAGGAATATAAGATCTATGCCATTTTGACCCCGCTTGTTATGATCGGCGAGGTGGTGATGGAGGTCTTGATTCCCCTTGTAACTGCGGATATTATTTCTTCGCTTGAGAATAAGACCGCAACCCTTGGGTATATCGCCCAAAAGGGCGCCCTGATGGTGCTGATGGCGGTAATCTCCCTGATCTTCGGTGCTTTGGGCGGAACCTTTGGCTCACGGGCTTCTATGGGCTTTGCCAAAAATTTAAGAAGCGCCCTCTTTGCCAAGGTGCAGGATTTTTCCTTTGGAAACGTGGATCATTTCTCCACCTCCAGCCTGATCACCCGCCTTACCACCGACGTAAACCACGTGCAAATGTCCTTTATGATGCTGATCCGTTCTGCCTTCCGCAGTCCGATCATGTTGGTTTGCGCCGTAATCATGGCAGTGCGGGTCAATTCCCGTCTTGCAACGGTGTTTTTGATAGCCATTCCCATTCTGGCTCTGTCCTTTATCCTCATTTCTACCAACGCCCATCCACGCTTTAAAGCGATGCTGAAAAAGTACGACGGGCTCAACGCTACCGTACAGGAGAACCTCATTGCCATTCGCATCGTAAAAGCCTTCGTGCGGGAAAAGCACGAGATCGAAAAATTCGAGCTTTCTGCCGATGAAGTCCGCATCGCTCAAAAGCGTGCGGAAAAGCTGATCATTCTCAACATGCCCATTATGCAGCTGGTGATGCACGGAAGCATCATTGCCGTTTTGTATTTCGGCGGGAAGCTCATTGGCGTAGGCGAATTTGATCTGGGGCAGATGACGGGCTTTCTTACCTACATCGGTCAGACCCTTACCAGCCTTATGATGCTTTCCATGCTCTTTATGATGATGATCATTTCCGTAGCGGCGGCAAAGCGTATCTGCGAGGTGCTTGACGAGGTGCCCGATATTGCCGACGGTGAAGGAAACAGCGCCGCCCGGCTGAAGGACGGAAGTGTGGAATTTCAAAACGTTTCCTTCTCTTATCACAAGGATCCCGAAAACCTCAACCTTTCGGGGATCGATCTTTCTGTGAAAAGCGGTGAGACCATTGGCATTATCGGTGGTACGGGAAGCGGCAAAACCAGTCTTGTTCAGCTGATTCCCCGCCTTTACGATGCCCTTGAGGGCAAGGTTTTGGTAGGTGGAAGAGACGTAAAGGAATACTCCCTGAAAACTCTTCGCAACGGCGTTGCCATGGTATTGCAGAAAAACGTTCTTTTTTCAGGCACCATTCGGGAAAACCTCCTTTGGGGCAATGAAAACGCCACACAAGAGGAGATCGAAGAGGCCTGCCGAAACGCCGACGCTCACAACTTTATTTCTTCCTTCCCCGATGGGTATGAGACGATGCTGGGGCAGGGGGGCGTCAACGTATCGGGCGGCCAGAAGCAGCGGCTTTGTATTGCACGAGCCCTTCTGAAAAAGCCCAAGATCATCATTTTGGATGACTCTACCAGCGCGGTGGATACCGCCACCGACGCCAAGATCCGCTCTGCCTTCCGCACAAAGCTTGAGGGCACCACCACCTTTATCATCGCTCAGCGCATTTCCTCCGTTCAGGATGCTGACCGCATCGTGGTAATGGATGACGGCAGGATCTGTGACGTGGGCACCCATGAGCAGCTGCTGGAGACCAGCGAAATTTACAGAGAGGTCTACACCTCTCAGCAGAAAGGAGAGAACGACTGATGCCACCACCCAAGAGACCCCCGGAAAAGCCGAAGAACGTGGCTGCCACATTAAAGCGCGTGTTCTCCTACCTTTCCGAAAGCAAATTCCTTTTGATCGTCTTTTTCTGCTGCGTTGTGTTTTCCGCAGGCAGTCAGGTTTTGGGCGGCTATTTGCTCCGCCCCATTGTGGATGAGGGTATCAAGCCCCTGATCGGCCACGTGGATGACCCTGTAAGAATGTCAAAATTCATCTGGATGCTGGTGCGTATGGGGTTGGTTTACGGCATGGGCGCCCTTAGTGCCTGGCTTTATTCCCGCATTATGCTTTCGGTCTCCACCAAGGCGTTGCTTCGTATCCGTACCCAGCTGTTCCGCAGTATGGAGAGCCTGCCCATCCGTTTCTTTGATAACCGTACCCACGGCGAGCTGATGAGCCTTTACACCAACGACGTAGATACCATGCGCGAGATGCTTTCCAACTCCCTTGCCAATATCGTTTCCGGGCTGATCACCCTGGTTGGCTTTTTCGTGGTGATGCTGGTGCTCTCCTGGCAGCTTACTCTGGTTGTATTAGTCAGCCTTTTCGTTATGACCTATGTGACCAAGACCATCGGCGGCAACAGCGCAAAATTCTTCATTCGTCAGCAGGGTGCCTTGGGCAAGGTAAACGGCTATATTGAAGAGATGATCGAAGGGCAAAAGGTAGTCAAGGTGTTCTGCCACGAGGATCAGGCAAGGGCTGATTTTGAGGTGCTCAATGGCGAGCTTTGCCACGCGGCCACCAGAGCCCACACCTTTGCCAATATCCTGATGCCCATTATGAATAACCTGAACCATATCAATTACGCTCTTGTGGCAACGGTTGGTGCGGGGCTTGCCATCTATTTTCCCTCCGTTTTATCCACGGGTACGCTCATCGCCTTTCTCACCTGCTCCAATCAGTTTTCCCGCCCCTTCAGTCAGATGTCCCAGCAGATCAACTCCATTCTTACCGCCCTTGCAGGTGCGGAAAGGATCTTCAGGGTCATTGATGAAAAGCCCGAGGAGGATAACGGCTACGTTACTCTGGTGTATGCTGAAGAGGATGAAAACGGAAACCTCCGTGAGACCGATCATCGCACGGGCATCTGGGCTTGGCGCCACCCTCATAAGGCAGAGGGCACCGTAACCTATACCAAGGTGCAGGGCAAGGTGGAATTGGATGGAGTTACCTTCGGCTACGTGCCTGAAAAGACCGTTTTAAAAAACGTTTCCCTTTATGCCAAGCCCGGTCAGAAGATCGCCTTCGTTGGCTCTACCGGTGCAGGAAAAACCACCATTACCAACCTGATCAACCGCTTTTACGACGTGCCCGACGGTAAGATCCGTTACGACGGCATCAACATCAATAAGATCAAAAAGGCGGATCTGCGTCGCAGTCTTTCTATGGTGCTTCAGGATCCCCATTTGTTCTCGGGCACCGTTTTGGATAATATTCGCTACGGTAAGCTTGACGCCACCGATGAAGAGTGCATCGCCGCCGCAAAGCTGGCCAATGCCGATGCCTTCATCCGTCATTTGCCTCAGGGCTATCACACCTATATTTCGGGTGACGGCTCCAACCTCTCCCAAGGGCAGGTTCAGCTTTTGAACATTGCCCGCGCCGCCGTTGCGGATCCCCCCGTTCTCATTTTGGATGAGGCTACCTCCTCCATTGATACCCGAACGGAGGCCCTCATCGAAAAGGGTATGGATCGCCTGATGGAAGGGAGAACGGTTTTCGTCATCGCTCACCGCCTTTCCACCGTTCGCAATTCCAACGCCATTATGGTGCTGGAAAACGGCGAGATCATTGAGCGCGGTGACCACGACGATCTCATTGCTCAAAGAGGAAAATACTATCAGCTTTATACCGGTGCCTTTGAGCTTTCGTAAGCTCCATTGACGTATACGTCAATATGGAAATGGTGGATCAGCCTCTTAGCATTGAAATTGAGGTTAACGGTAAAGTGCTCTTTGAACTGAACACCAGCATTCAGGCCTATGCACAGTATGTGGCTGCGGTGAATAAGGCAAATGAAAATGCTTCTCAGGTTGAGAAAGATTCGACTCTGGCTCTGGCACAGCTTTCTCAGGCCATCGTGGAACGCATTGCTGAAGACGCCGGGGCCGGCGCTTGATCACAAAATTGAATCAAAAAAAAGAAGTTTTCCTTTGGGAAAACTTCTTTTTTTGCTATCTCTATTACAGATTCAGAAAATCTTTTCTGTATTTGACACCGAAGAACTCTGCCAGCTCTACCATTTCGCTATCCTTGATGGTATTGACTCTGGGAAGGTGGGCGGTGAGCATATAGATCTGTGCTGCCTTTTCAACGGTTTCAATAAGGCCGAAGGTTTCGTCCATGGTCTTGCCTGCACCGTAAATGCCGTGCATGCCCCAAACTACGAGGCGAAATTCCTCCATTTTCTTTGCGGTGGCTTCTCCAATGGAATTGGTGCCGCAAAGCATCCATGGAAGAACGCCGACTCCGTCAGGGAACACAACGATGCATTCGGTGCACATTTCCCAAAGAGTGTGGGTGAATTTCTTTTCATCCAGCTCGTGAACGTAATTCATTGCCAAGGTGTAGGTGGGGTGAGAGTGCATGACCACGCGGTTTTCGGGGTCTACCTTGCGTCTTGCAATGTGGCTCATCAGGTGGGCGGGAAGCTCACTGGTGAATTTTCCCCCGTCCTTGTAGCCCCAAAGCAGCTCAGCGGTGGTACCGTCCTGTGCGATGCGAAGGATACCAAGGTTGGTTTCGGGGTCTTCCGCTACGTTCTTAAAATACTTGCCCGTTCCGGTTACGATGAAGATCTCGCCGATGAGCGCCGTTGCGTCAAAGCCCGTGGGAATGGTGCGGAGCACGTTCGTGGTATCCAAATACTCTTCAACCTCTTCTTTTTTCAGAAGATAACTGATGTTACCGCCGTTTCTTTCGTCCCAGCCAAGGCGGTACATATTGGCACAGGTCTTTTTCATTTCCTCCACGAAGGGGGCGTTCAAAATGTTTTTCATACTCGTTTCACCAAAACTTTCTTTTCATATTGTTTTACTTTTGTAAAGTAATCGGCGGGGATGTTTTCTCGATTCAAAAATTCTGCCCAGATATCGCCGAAGGGGGCGGTCTTCATCTCCTCCTGCAGTACCAGGATCCCTGTCAGATCCCCGTTCTCCTGCATGGAAAAGAGCGTTTCGTCAGGCTGAAGCAGGGCAAAGAGCAGAGCCTTTTGCAGGCTTCTGACACCCGTTACCCAAGCGGCAATGCGGTTGATGGAGGCGTCGAAGTAATCCGTTGCCAAAAAGACACGGTCCAGCGCATCACACCGCACGATCTCCTTTGCGATCTCGCGGGTCTCATCGTCAAAGATTACCACGTGGTCACTGTCCCAACGGACGGCGCGGGTTACGTGGAGCGCCACCTTTTCGTTAAACAGCAAAAGGGAGGAGAGCTTGTCGCTGACTACCTCCGTGGGGTGATAGTGGCCGTTGTCCATCAGCGGGGTGATCCCTGCACGGTCGGAATAAGAAAGGCAAAATTCCGCAGAGCCTACAGTGTAGCTTTCCAGACCGATGCCAAAGACCTTGGATTCCAAGGTTACGTAAACCTTCGTTTTATCGTAAGGGATGGAAAGGATCTCATCCAGGCTTTCCTTGAAGCGGCGCCGCGGGGTCAGGCGATCGGCGGGCAGATCCTTGTAACCGTCGGGGATCCAGATGTTCATAACGCAAGGAACGCCCGTTTCGTTTGCAAAGTATTCCGCGATCTTCACGCAGGCCTTGCCGTGGTCGATCCAGTAACGGCGAACCGTATCGTCAGGGGAAGATAGGGTCAGGTTATCCTTTACCATAGGGTGGGAAAAGAAGGTGGGGTTGAAATCAATACCAACGCCCCTCTCCTTGGCAAACTTTACCCAAGGGGCAAAGTGGCGGGGCTCGATCTCGTTGCGCCCCACGCTCTCACCCTCCTCAAAAATGGCGTAGCTTGCGTGGAGATTCAGCTTCTTTTTTCCGGGGAGCAGGGAAAAGGCAAAGTCATAATCTGCCATTAATTCTTCAGGCGTTCTTGCCTTGCCCGGATAATTACCGGTGGTCTGGATCCCCCCGGAGAGGGCTTCTCTTGAATCAAAGCCCACAACGTCATCCCCCTGCCAGCAATGTACGGCAATGGGAACCTCTTTCATTTTGTTCAGTGCTTTTTCAACGTCCACCCCAAGGCGGGCGTAGATGCTTTTTGCTTCTTCAAAGCGGCTCACGGTGTTACCTCCTTCATAGAAAACGTATTTATGATAATATCTCTTGCTTGACTTAAGGTGATGCCCTTTTCACCCATGATCTGGGAGAGCAGGTTTCCGGTGGCGGTAGCCTCCAAAAGGCCCGTACAAACGGTCAGCCCCGTGGTCTTCGCCGTAAGGCGGTTTAAGTATTCGTCCTTGCTTCCGCCCCCAACGACGTGGATCTCGCGGATCTTTTTGCCGCAGATCTCCTCGATCTCCTTAACGGCTTTGGCGTAGGATGCCGCAAGAGAATGATAAACGGAAGCCAATACGTCTCCCAAGGGGAGCTCTTCGTTCCCCAAAAGGCGGCGGATGGCGGAAAGCATACTCTTCGGCGCCACCAAGGAGGGGTGATTGGGGTCAAAGGTCTCGGTAAAAGTGCTTTCCATAGCAAGGTGCATCATTTCGTCGTAGCTGTATTTTTTATTAAGCTCGCGGCGAACGTTCTGGAACAGCCACATACCCATAATGTTTTTGAGAAAACGGAAGCGGAATTCCACGCCCCCTTCGTTGGTAAAGTTTGCCTCTCTTGCATCGCTTGATAAAACGGCCTTGGCATTTTCGGTTCCGATAAGGCTCCAGGTGCCGGAGGAAACGTACATACTGTCTTCCTTTACGGGAATGGCCGCAACGGCAGAGGCCGTATCGTGGGAAGGTGCCAGAAGCACGCGGGCGTTAAAGCCCACCTCCTTTTGCACCTCTTCCGTAAAGCTGCCAAGCTTTTGCCCGGGTACGGATAAGGGCAAAAACAGATCCTTGGGGTAGCCAAGGGCATCTAAGATCTCGTGGCTCCAGGTCTTTTCTTCCGCCGCGATCAGCCCGCCGGTGGTGGCGTTGGTGTATTCGTTTGCCATCACCCCGCAAAGACGCCAGGAAAGATATTCGGGCATCATCAAAAGGTGCTTGGCTTTGGAAAGCCTTCCGCTCTTTTTGTCACACCAAAGCTGGAAAATCGTGTTAAAATTCTGTTTTTGGATCCCCGTCAGGGCGTAAAGCCTTTCAGGAGGAAGAATCGCTCCGATCTCTTCGGGAACGCCTTCCGTTCGGCTGTCACGGTAAGAATAAACGGGAAGGATCTCTTTTTCATTTTCATCCAGAAGCACGTAATCCACACCCCAGGTGTCAATGGCACAGCTTGAAGGGATCTTTCCCAGCCGTGTGCAGTCTGCAATGCCCCGCTTAACTTCCCTTACGAGGGCTTCAATATCCCAGGTAAGGCTTCCGTCTGCTTCAAGAAGGTTATTATCAAAGCGGTAGATCTCTTCCAAACAAAGGCGCCCCTCTTCCAAGTGACCCAGAATGTGTCGCCCGGAGGATGCACCGATATCAATGGCAAGATAATACGTCATATGCGACTCCTTTCTTATGCTAACTGTATCATACCGCATTTCGAAGAAAAAAGAAAGACTATCTTTTGCTAAAAAAGTGTCCTTATTTGTGTTGTTTTTTTTTCGATTTTGGGTTATCATAAAAAAGAGGTGATTGTTTTGATCCATCCTACACTGATGGAACGGCTCGATCCCATCACACCTGAGGAAAAAAGCATTCTTTCAGGCGGTAGAATCGATCCGACCCTTTATTCCGAGGGGGAGGAGGGGGTTTTTAATGCCAAAAAGCTTCTTGAAAGCGGAAAGCTCATATCCCTTCGCCCTCACACCCGCTTCGTGCATTTTCCGGAGCATACCCACGATTTTGTGGAAATGGTCTATATGTGCAAGGGAAAAACGGAGCACGTGGTCAACGGTGTCCCTGTTTTACTGCGGGAAGGAGAGCTTCTCTTTTTGGGGCAAAATGCCCGTCAGGAGATCCTGCCTGCCTCAAAGGACGATCTTGCGGTTAACTTTATCGTACTGCCCGCCTTCTTCCAAAAAACGCTGGAGCTTTTAGGTGGGGAGAACACCCCCATTAAGCGCTTTTTGTTGGAATCCCTTTTTGAGGAGGGGAGCAAGGGCTATCTGCATTTTCAGGTCTCTTCGGTTTTGCCCGTTCAAAACCTTGTGGAAAACCTTATCTGGACTTTGATTCAAACAAGCTCCAACAAACGAAATATCAGTCAGAACACGATGGCTCTCCTTTTTATGGAACTGACCAATCATATGGAGACCTTGGTGTTTCAGAACAGGGAAGAGGGAGCATTGGTGAAGATCTATCGCTATATCGAAGAGCACTACCGTGACGGAAGCCTTTCCGATGCGGCTACCGAACTTCACTACGATCTGTTCTGGCTCAGTCATTTTCTGTCCGCCCAAACGGGCAAGACCTTTACGGAATTTATGCAGGAAAAGCGAATGGCTCAGGCTACGTATCTTTTGAAAAATACCCGTCTTCCCGTGGAGGATATCTCCCGCCTTGTAGGCTATCAGAATAAAAGCTATTTCCATCGCATTTTTTTAAAGAACTATGGTACCACACCGAAAAAGTATAGAGATCAGATATGATCTGTAGGAGAATGAATCATGGTAGATAAAATTATTCCTCTGAAAGGCCCCGATCGGGTGCGCCTTCGCCCTGCCGTTATGTTCGGAGACATCGGGGAAAAAGGTGCCCTGAAAGCGGTGACGATGCTGCTTGACCTCTTTTTTGCAGAGGCCTACGCAGGCTGTAACCCCCGCGTTTCCATCACCCTGAAAAAGGACGACTCCATTTTGGTGGAAAGTGCCGACGGGGGTATGGTGCTGTCGGAAGAGCAGGAGGAAAACGGCAACCCCGCCTGGCACAACCTTTTCTGCAGCCTTTACTATACGCCCAGATCCTTGAGGGAAGGCGATTATCAGGCGCTGACCCGTATGCAGGGGTGGATCTTCGGAAGGGAAGTGACGCCCGATTCCGCCTATGAAAAGGATTGCTTTATTCCCACCTATCTTGCCTGCGTGCAATACGCTTCCTCCTTTATGAAGGTCAGATCTCAAAGGGATGGTGAAATACGTCGGTTATCCTTTGAAAAGGGCTACTCCGTTTCTATCCTTGAAAAGGAAGCGGCCGATGGGGCCTCGGGTACTACCGTTCACTTTCAGCCTGATCCGCAGGTGTTCGGGGAGATCCGGTTTTCCCGCTATGACCTGATGCGCTTTTTGGAGGACGCCGCCGTAACTGCCCCGGGCCTTACCGTTTCCTTAAAGGATGAGAGGGATGGCACTTGCCAAAACTTTTCTTACCCCGGCGGCACCTACCAGCTGGCCGAAGAAAAGCACCCCGATGCCCTCTTGCCCTTTTTCAAAGGGAAGATGGAAGCCGAAGGGAAGGATCGTTATAATCTCCCCCACCATAAGGCCTCTGTCTCTCTGGTCCTTTCCTTTGGAAGGGAAGGCACCGCTACCTGCTACCACAACGGTAAGCTCCTTTCCTGCGGAGGCACACACCTGGAGGCTATTTATAAAAAAGCCAAAAAGCATATAGAGTTTCATTGCCGACTCCGCCGCCTTTCCCTCAAAAAACTGAAGGAGCGCTTGATCCTCGTGGTAGAGACCCGCGCCACCGCGGGAGCAACCTCATGGGAAAACGGTGCTCAAAACTCCATCCAAAACGTAATGATCGCCCATATGGCTGAAGACATTCTCAATGAAACCTTTGGCACCTACGTCATAGAAAATGAGGATGCCCTCCGCCGCCTCTTAAAATAAAAAAGAGCATCGAAAGATGCTCTTTTTTCGTGCTTTGCATTCAGGGCAGAGACTTTAAAAAATCATCCGCTTCTTTTCTGCTTTTGAAAATAATAATTTCCTTTTCGGATCCGTATTTCTCCAACAAGCCGTAGATTTTCGGTAGCACTTTTGCGGAAAAGGATAGGATCCACCGCTGAAATTCAGGGTCAAGCACTTTTTCAAACCATGGAATATCGTCTCTCTTTTTTCCGATCCGTTCCATAGCACCCTGCAGGGAAACCTCAGCGGGCAGGTCAAAAAGGAAAACGGTGTCGCATTCCTTCAGGCGCATTTCAAGAGTTCTGCCGTAATTTCCGTCTATGATCCAGGCTTTCTCCGCCAAAAGCTTTGAAAGGATCCGATCAAATTCGTCTCTTTCTATATGGGTCCTATCAGCCCTGTGCCAAATGGCATCTAAGTGGTGCAGGGGAATGCCCGTGATCCCTTGCAGCTTTTTGGCAAAAGTGGTCTTGCCGCTTCCGGGACACCCGATCACAAGCACGCGCTTCATTTTGCATTCTCCTTTTTGACGAAACTTAACGTCAAATCGTTGTTAATTCAACTGTTTTCCGAAATCCATTTTTTTGACCAAGCAAATAACGTTTCGGACATGGAAGCGAAATGGACCGCTCCACCCTTCTTCAAGCTTATAAACGTTTCCACAATGACCCGTTCCTCGGAAGATACCGCTTGCATGAGCTCTGTTTGATGGCTGATATAGTTTCCCGTTTGCTTGAAAGCGATTGCCTGTATAACAAAAGAAGCCGATTTGTATAAGCCTCTCAAACAATCTTCGCTCTTTTCGTGGAGCATATTGTGAACGCAGCCGTGATATACGTTGCAGGCACCGATTTTGATGGCTCTGTTCACAGCATCTTCGTCAATCAATGCCATTACTTCGTCAAGGCTTCCCTTAATTGCCGCGGTGTCGTGACAGAATTGGAACAGGTCGGCGGGTTCCCAATTCATAATTTCTCTTTTCCCCGAAAGGAAACCGCAAATCAATTCCCTGTGAGACAAGGTATCCAGCATATTATGATACCTTTGAATATCCGTATTCGATAATTCATCCAAAATTACAACAACGTCAATATCGCTTGTTTCCGTGGCTTCCCCACGGCCGTAACTGCCTTGCAAACCAACAAACCATACACGGTTTGCGAAAGTCTCGTTTAAAGCCTGTAAGAAACTTTGCATCCAAGAAGTTATCTCTATCATATGACTCTCCTTGTCAAATTCTTGTTGGTCAAACCAATTCTATCATAAATCATCGGATATTTCAATGAAATCTGCGGCATAGCACAGATGAAATTAAATCCACCCACCGCCGTAGCGTATTTCATAGCGTCAGCTATTTCATATGCCGAAGGCATATATCATCGCTCACGGAGCGATATCATATCAAAGATATATCACCCGTTCCGCGAGAAACGGATATCATTGTAAAAAGCCTAACTTGTCTGAAAGACAAATTAGGCCTTTTACTTGGTGCCGGAAGTTCGTGGTGGGCAAAACTCACCGAAAAGGATAAAGTTCTTTTCCCTTTGATGAATCGGAGGAAAACAGCCGGTGGAAATACTCTTGGATTACAGAATAACTTGATAATAATTAAAAAAACATATAATAATAAAAAACATTATTTTAAATACAAAAAATGTATTCTATACCTTACATTTTTGTTGACAAAAATGCTGATTTCTGCTAAAATTCAGTAAAAGGAGTGAAATATATTATGGCAATCACATCAAGAGACGGCATCTTAAAGGTATTAACTGCTTACAATCCATGGTGGAAAACCGGCGTTGTTAATCCGATGATGACCAAAAATTATAAGAGATTTGCTTTTTATGAAGCAATGAAAAGACTGAAGGAGCAGGAGATCCGCCGAACGGTTGTTCTCACGGGAACACGTCGAGTGGGAAAAACCACCATTCAGTATCAGATGATTGAAGAGCTCTTAAAATCGGGTGTTGCTCCTCAAAAAATAGTTTTTATATCTATGGATCATCCTATGCTGAAGCTTAGCGATTTCCAAGACGTTCTAGAATGCTATCACGAGAATATTTGTGCGACACAAGATGTGTACTACTTTTTTGATGAAATTCAGTATGCCAAGGACTGGGATCGTTGGTTAAAAATCATTTACGATACCCAGCCGGAAACACGTGTTGTGGCAACCGGTTCCGCAAGTCCTGCCTTAATGAGGGGGAGTCAAGAGAGTGGCGCTGGAAGATGGACTGTCATTCAGGTTCCAACCTTGTCGTTCTATGAATACTGTGAGCTTTTGGGAATTGACCGACCGGAAATTCCACAAGATTTAAAGCCTACTTCTCTGCTTGGAAAATCGCAGATTGAACGGACGCAACTGATGCTGCAGCTATCCAAAGTGCAAAATCATTTTATGCGATACTTGCAAGTGGGTGGATTTCCAGAACTTGCTTTGGCGAACAACGACATTATGGCACAAACGGTTTTGCGTGAAGACGTGGTGGATAAGGTCTTAAAGCGTGATCTCCCTTCTTTGTACAGCATTCGAAACGCAACGGAGCTTGAACGAATTTTCCTTTACTTGTGCAACGTATCATCCGAAATCGTTTCTATTGATGCAATCGCAAAGGAATTGAATGGTGTTACCAGAGCAACCGTAGAAACCTATATTCAGTATTTAGAAAGTGCAAACTTGATTTATCGCAGTATGCCTGTAGATATGGCAGGTAAAAAGGTTCTGAAGGCAAGACCTAAGATTTATATTGCCGATGCAGCCATCAGAAATGCAGTCTTAATGGATGATTCCATTTTGACGGACTCTACCGAAATGGGCAAGGTGGTAGAAACAGCCGTATACAAGCACGTAGCGGCATTTTATTACCAATTTGCTACCTCTGTCGGCTATTTCCGTGGCGGCGGCAAGGATAAGGAAATCGATATCGTGGTGGATTATCCAACCGTCAGAAATATTCTGATCGAGGTTAAATACCGTGACGGAGCTCCCATTGCCGACGATGCTGCGATTTCCCAGCTGTGTGAAGATGCCTCTGCCGCTATTATTGTAACGAAAAATGCAGATGATTTTGGAGTGCATCACACAAAGACAGGAAAAGAAATGCTGAGGATTCCCGCCTTCGCGTTCCTATACCTGCTCGGCAATGCCGAAAAGCACGGCTATCGCGGTGTGGAGAGTTTCAGTTGATATTGCATTGCTAAAATATCATTGGGAGATTGTAAATGGGATTCACATATTCAACCGAGGCAATTCGTTTGTGGCGACTTGATGACTTTATGAAGGTTATAGACAAGTATGATCGATTTTTGAACAAGGAGGTGAAAGAATGAGCCAAGGACATAGATTCAACGTTTTATGGTTGGAGGATCATGTCGAATTCATCAAAGAATACGAAGATGAATTAAAAAAGCAATTGGATGCGGCAGTTTTCCACGCAGAAAGCTATACAAAGGCGGTTTCGTTGCTTGGTGAAAAACACTTTGACCTATTTGTTTTGGATATTGAATTGGAGGGAGAGCGTTTTACCGGAATTCAATTTGCAGATCTTGTTCGGTCCTCGGCATCGTATATCAACGCTCCTATTTTGTTTGTCAGCATGCATTCCCATTTTTCTTATCGGATCATTGCTCAATACCGAAACTGCTCTTTTTTGAAGAAACCCTTTGAAAAGACAGATTTTGTTTTACAATGCGGTGTTTTACTGAACGTTGGCGATTGCTTGTTGCAATATCATCAAAGCTCAATGATTACCATTCCGATCACCAAACAAATTCAAATCGAGATAAATCCTCAAAACATCAGTTATATCGAAATCAATAGAGGGGAGCTTTCCATTCAATACATCGATGGTAGATTGGAAAAAGTGCTTTGTTCATCCGGTGCTTTCAAAGCTTTGTTGAGAACAATAGAAAATGATAAATGTGTTTTAAAACAAATTCATCGTTCTGTTATCGTTAATATCAACCAAATTAAAGACATTGAGATACAAAAAAACACCGGTCTTGTATGGCTGTTTTCCGATTCAATCCCCAAACCCTTGGGAAACCGATATCGAGAAAAAATCTCAAGTATAATTCACGGGATAAAGGAAGGCTCCAATGGATAAATTCAGCTTCATTCTGTTTTTGAATGGCATAGTAGAAAGTTGCACCTTATTAATACTTTGGAACGTGTTGCAAAGCGAACGTTTTTCGGCTGTCAGAAGAGGCGTAACCTTTGCTCTTATGTGCGGAGCTTCCATCGTGATTGCCAGTTTGGAAAGTTCTTTTTTACCCCTGAGTTTTTTGCTTTTATTTCTCTGTACGTTCGCAGGATACGGAAAAATCGTGGGATGGAAGAATGTTCTTTTAAATACCGTCTTCTCATTAATAGCATTAATGTATCTCCAAGTAACTTTAATGTGGTTTTTCCCCTCTTCTTTTTTCACCTCCGGAAGCGGAATGCTTTGCATTAACTCAGCGGTACTAATGGTCGCATTCCTTTTGAAATATTTGGCTTGGAAAATGAATTGGTCGGAAACCTATCAAAAGAACTTAAAAACAACGTGGCTTTTCATTGTCCTACTGTCTGTTCCAACGATTGTATTAATGCAAATGGTTGCCTCCAATCTGGAAAAAGAAAATCGACTTTTGATCATTTGCTTGCTTCTTTTGCAGTTCTCTTATTTGCTTGTTTTGATTGTAGCTTTTCTTATTTCCAATCAAAAGCAGGAACGTAGACGCATCAAACAAACCAAAGAAGCGATTGAGACATTGAATCTGTATTTGGATGAATCAAAGAAAAAAATACATGATTTTAATAAGCACATCAATTATCTTCGAAGCGTGGTTTCTACTCAGTCATCAGATCAAAACTTAAAGCAAATCGTGGATGATTATTGTAAGGATATTTTGACTTTTTCCGAGCAGGAAGAAATTAAACTTCAAATTGAAGATCCGATGTATCGAGCTCTTCTTTTTCGTCGGCAATTGCAAGCGGAAAAATTGAAAATAGATTTTCATTTAGAAGGAACAACGATTCTCCCTGTTTTTCCGATTCCCAATTACCGCTTTGTGGAGATTTTCGATAATCTTTTAGATAACGCTTTTGAATGTGCCTCTACTTTAAGGGGAGAAAAATGGGTTAAGATTTCTCTTCAAGTAAATTCGCTTCCGGATGGGATAACGCAGCACTTGCTTTATGTTCAGAATCCATATGAAGAATTGAACTTTTCCGCTATAGCCAACCAAAGAAAGCACACGTCAAAAGGAGGTAATCACCAAGGAATCGGATTGCAAAACGTTGCGAGAATTATATCCGAAAGCAACGGAAATCTGATTCTGAACCACGATAACGGTATTTTTACCGTTAAGGTGATATACGAAGTGAAAGCATAAAAAAGATTGCATCCATTTGGGTGCAATCTTTTTTGTTCACCAATGAAGATTTTTCTTCATTGGTGAAAAACGTATTGTTGGTGCATTTGGGGTATGTTATAATGTGTTCGAAGGCTATTGCCTTGGCGGAAGATGTTATTTTTTTGAATCAAAGCAGAAAGGAGCTTTGTTATGAAGAAAACCGATATTTCAAAACGGATGAAAGAAAAAACTGCTTCACTACTCAAAGCGATTGTGATCACAGTTATTTTGGATTTTATCTGTTATGCTTTCATTACTCAGTTTATCGGTGCAGGAAAGGTGGACGGCTACTATTCCTCGTTTGTTGCAAATCTTTTGTCCTCCATTGCAGCAACAATGATTTATGCCCTTCTGTTCCACTGGTTTTATACAACGAATACAAACAAAATATATAGGCTCAATGTAAAGAGAGATGATTTATTTGATTGGAAGAAAGAGGGAAAATCTTTTTTCCAAGAAGAATGCATTCCGTTTTTGATTTTGTACGGTGTGTTTATCGTTTTGTTTGAATTGATCGTAACCGTAACAGTGCTTTTGAATACTCGTATGCATTGGTTTTTGGTCTATATCTACGCCTTCCTTTTTCCTTTTCGTATTGCAGATGATAAGTTCAATCTTTTTCTCGCGCCGATTCTCAGTGTTGTGATTTTGGTTATTTTAATTATGCTTCTTGCTCTTTTCAGCAGAAAAAGATTACATAAAAAACTTCAACAAATGTGAATTTGGATATTGGGAAGACAACTATGAACTCCTAAATAGCATTGCTTATTCCTTAACCCCCGCAGAATAAACTGAATTATTTAGAACAAGCTGATGGGTGCACGAAAAAAATTCTGAAAGCATAACAAAGAAAGGTGTGATTGTGTGAAGGGGGACAAAACTTCAATAAAAAGCAAAATCAAATACGCCGTTCTTTGTTTGCTTCGTGCCATAGCGGTTTTCTTCTTGGTGAACGTAGCCATCATTTTTGCCGTCTTTATCGGTTCAACGGGTTATTTTGGTTTTCACATTGAAAAAGAACTCATTGTTTTGCCTTTGTTTTATATTTTACCCCCGATCCTCTATATCTTTTTTGAAGAATACAATCAGGATAAGAAAGCAAGGGTGACGGTTTTCTATACGCAAAAGCCCGGTATTTTAAAATCCTTTTCCGATTCCTTTTGGTCCCGTTATTTTTGGGCTTCGGTGCTGCCGCTTTTGCTTCTGCTCTTCTTTTTTGACATCGGAAACGTTTTGATTCTGCTTTGTCCCAAAAGCCTGAAACGAATTTTTTTGATCCGAACTCTATTTGAAATATTGCTGTACTTGATTCCCGAAACTGTCGTTTTTCTTTTCGCGGAAGGGGCGCTTCGTCGAGACTGGTACCGATGCTGGAAAATGAACTGCTTTCAGATAGAGAACGGCAAAGCAAAATTGAATCCGATCCCCAAAGGGCGGTGCTTATTCAACGTTGCGATTACGGTGTTTGGCGGAGCATTGATTCATATCTTTTTCCTCACCATATTAGGCTTGATCGGTTCCATTACTTCTTTGGTTGTAAGAGATGCTTTGCTAAGCTTTTTGACTTTGTTGGCGGTTTGTCTTGTTCCGTTTTTGCGATGGCAAAAGGTGGCATCAGCCAAAGCTCGATTCAAAAAAAGATTGGTGAAAGCGGCACGGGATCACAACTTTCATTTTGAATGGAATGTGCGACCTTTGAAGGATTCGCAAGCTTGCTCCGGTCAAGTAGATTTTATTTTGGAAACAAAAAGGGAACGGATTGCAGGCTCTTTTCTTCCTGTTCACAGTAAGCGAGCTATTATATATTTCTTAGATGAGGCTTTTTACTGTTTTGAAAAACGTTTTTTCTGGTGGTGGATCTTTTACCCTAGACACAAATATAAATTTGATGCAAATTCCGATCAAAAGCCGCTAAAAAAGGTTTTGATCCTTACCCAAGAAAGCAACAACATTCGTGCGGGAGATGAAGATGTATCCAGACCTTCGTGTTTTACAGATACTGTAAATGGCTACGAAATCCATAGCGTATATACGTTTTTCAATTACATAGACCGTGTGGACAGATTGTTTTAAATGAGAAAATTGAGGTTAACGATGAAATTACCGATGGACGTTCAAAACTATGCAAAAAAGCAAATGGTAAAAAAGATCTTGCTGCTTCTTTGCTATTTAGTGCTGAGTGCTTTTGTTTTGTGGGGGCTGATTCCGTCGCTCTCTCGGCATATGGGATTCGTTCCGATTCTTTTATTATGTCTTGGAGCAATTGGAGTTTCCGCATATTTTTCCAAGGTTTTCTTTCTCGTCATCGACCGTAACTGGAAGGGAAAAATACTGGACGTAAAAGTGGAAACAAAAACCGGATCCTATTCCGGATACGGAAAGACAAGGCTTTGTGAAAGAAATACAATTCTTTTGATCGTTGAAAAGGATAATGGAAAGCAAATCGGAGTTCCCGCCGAAACGTTCGTCAGCAAATCCGACGGCGGAGAAAATGTTCGGATCGGAAAAGAGTATCAATATGCTGAGCACGTGTTGTGTGGCAAACCTGAAGAATTTCTGAGAAAGTACCACGTTGGTGACACGGTATATCATTTCCGTGGAATTGATCGGAATTTATACATACCCGCCTCCCCCCAATCATTAACTTGCTGCATCGTGTGTGGTACAGAAAACGATATTGCAAAAGATGTGTGCTACCAATGTGGGCATAGCTTGGTAAAACCATCGGAGATAGATCAAAAGAAGTGAATTTCCAAAAACCAAAGGATCATAGAAAAACATGAGTTTTTGTGAGTGTTGGTGCCGACCCGTGAAAAGAAAAACTCCCGAAGCATATAGCTTCGGAAGTTTGTTGGTGCCGGAAGTTCGTGGTGGGTAAAACTCACCGAAAAGGATAAAGTTCTTTTCCTTTGGAAGAATCGGAGGAAAACAGCATTCCCCAAATAACCTCTAAAATAGCAAAAATAAATCTTCCTTTTTCTCTCTCATCCTCTGGAAAACTGGATTTCTGGAAAAAGAATTTTTTCCAAGGACTTTCAAGGGGAAAACACCCTCTCTCCCTCCGATCTCCTTGGAAGTTTCTTAGGAATCTGGAGATTGCTTATTACAATTCAATACTCTTTATAGCAACCGCTTTCTGCTTGGTAGAAGGTGGTTGTTTTCTTTTTGGAAATTTGCGTGGAAAAGGGCGGTGGAAAAGATTTTTTGAAGGGGATATACTGAAATACTAAAAGGAACGGAGATCGTGAAAATGAGTAAAAACTCAAAACCCGTATTGAACGGAGTATATGAAGCCATCAGTGAATTGATCGGGTTTGATAACACGGTCGAAATCTACAAGCATTTCGCAGGAAGTCAAGTCAATTTTCCGACAAGACTTTTTTCAAAGGAATTTGTCTTGCAAGAAGCCATTCAAAACTACGATGGAACCTCAGCTTCCATCAATAAAATTGCTGTGAAATACAAATATAGCGAGCGTACCATTCGCAAATTGTTGCAGGAGCATTTAGAAAGCGATAAGTGAAAAAATTACTGTCAGAAAACAATTATTAGCAAAGGAAAAACAATATGGAAAAAAATAACAATTCTTCAAGGGTGAGTGAAGATCTTTTGTTGGATCGATTGATTAAGCTTTTGAATGAAATTCCGCCTCTATTGAGAGATGAGTTTCTTGAGTACTTAAGTTGTTTTGATTCTTACTACTATGAATCCTATTCCAAAAAGATGGGCGAATTATATGAAAAGGTTTTGAAATGTGAAAGCGATGAGCAAAAAGAAGTCTTTCGTTGTATTCATAGAAATATAGAGAGTCGGATTGAGAACATAGATAAGGATATAGAAAAAATCAAAAAAACACCTGATGAAATAGGCAGGAAGGAGAGAAATCTTTACGAACTAGAGAATCAAAAGGACGAACTTTTTGATATTCAAAAAACAATATTAAAATATAGAAGTTCTTTTACGAGTGGGACCGCAGATATCTTAGAAAAACATTTTGAAGAATTGGAGCATATTGGAATTTCAGACAAAATATGGGAAATTCAAATAAGCCTGATTGGGGACAATGAAAAATTGTAATGTCAAGCGTACCATTCGCAAATTGTTGCAGGAGCATTTGGAAAACGAGGATAAGTGAGGAAAAAATGGGTTTCAGAGGTTGTTATACGTATATTGCAAAAAGTACCGAGTGGGAAAAAGTTGAAAAAGAATTGAGAAGTAATATTTTAAAGCAAAAAGAAAGAGCTTTAAAAATTGAAACAGGAGTAAAAGAAGGGGATATTGAAATCGTAACACGTGTTTCTCATATCGAAAAAGCCGACGGCAAGGAGTATTACAAGTGTTCCGTATCTTATTACAATTTATTGGAATATAAAAATGCAACGATTGAAGAACTTCAAGAAAATCTTGCGAATGCAAAAGAAGAACTGGAAGAATTGGACGAAGAGTTAGAAGAGATTGAAGATCTGGGCGAAGATGAACTGGGTGACTTCGATTTCGAATCCCAAGAGGAATATGAAGAAAGACTGGATGAATTGGACGACGACATTTATTTTCTCAAACAGGATATCGAAATGATAGAAAAATATTTGAATGAGAAAAGAAAAAACTTGGAGTAATAATATGGGACTCAGAAAGAAAAGAGTAGATAATGCTATTATAACGGATCTGGCTGCATACAGAAATATGAGCATACAAGAGTTGCAAGATGAGTTGAAGGCAGAGAAAATTCTTCTTGAGAAACTTGAAAACAATGAGCCGAATGAAAATGATGAATTTGCTTATGACAACTGGTTAGAAAAATGCTCTGAGCAGGAAAACGCAATCTGTATTATTGAACATATAATCGCTGAAAAAAGCAGTAATCAATAAGAAACATTGATAAAGTGATGATTATAAAATTCATTTTTCTTTTGACTTGTGTGTTTCTTTTGGCAACGAATGTCGGAAGAAGTCTATTGAAGACACTTCTTGGCAAGCTTCCGAGAGTGATCGGATATGGATTGATTATTGGCTTAATTCTCTATTTGATCTATATTGTTGTCGCTTTGATCCTTGCAAGTCTTTGGAAACTGTTTTTGTTCCTTGTAATTACAATCGTGATTTTAATACTGATTGGGATGATGAAGAAGTGAGAGTATAATTGCAAAGTCTATGTTTGCAGTTAAGAATAAACGAGAGGAGGTGAAAAAATGGGATTGCTCGGCGATATTATTTTATCCGCTCTTATGAATAGTAGTAGTAAGGCTGGTGATGTTACAAGAAAAAGCTTTGATTATCTTTCAGAAAATGATCGTTCAAGGAAAAATAGAGTGTTGATGGATGCTCAACAAAAAGCACACAATCAAGGAAATAAAGAACTGGAAGAAAGAATTAAAGCAGAGCGAAAAAAATACAAATAACACAAAGTTTTAATCAGTATTTTTTCGTTAATTTAATTAATCATTTTGGAGGGATTTATTATGAGTCTTGGAAACAAAAATGCAAAGAATTGCTATACTTGTAGATATTGGACTGGTTGCTCAGTTCGAGTAAAAGGTAAAACCTTTGTTGACTATAATCAGTCTGAAGAAGCTACTTGTAATTTAACAGGTTTTAAGAAAAAAGCATGGATGCATTGTAGTGATCACGAAAAAAGATGGGATTTCTAACCAGTACATATTAATAGTTCGCACTCAAACCATACAACCCCGTTTGCATTTGCAGATGGGGTTCGTTTTATATATATGTAAAAAATAAAGGAGTTAAAACATTGATAAGCATAGTAAAAAAAGAAGAACTTGAAAATCTAAATAAAATCAAGATTCCCGATGCGTTCCGCGATTATGTGGAACGCTATTTTCTTGAAATGACAAAAAGATTTTCCGTAAATGATCTTAGTGGAATCGGAACGGTGTTTGTAATTGAATCCGCAGAAGATACCAAGAAATACGGATTAGAAGGATTTTTGTTAAAACATCCTCCTTGTCGAGTAGTAGGACTAACTCTGTTTGAAAATAATGAGCCGCTATTCATTACACATATTTTGGTGGCAGAAAAAGGAACGACGGCAGTAAATATTTTCGCGCAAGAAGTACATTTAAAAGACACCTTGGAAAAGTATTACAAGGGAAAGGAGAGTGAAAATGTATAAACAATTCTTGTTGGGGTTTGGAATTACATTTGGATTGTTGTTGCTTTTTGACAGAAAACATCGATTAAAAAAGGAGGGATAAAAATGTGGCTATTTCTAACACGGGCGGCTGTTTCAGCTTTTGCAATGGGGAGTAGTTGTGCCATCGCAATCTATACCGGAAAAACACCGCTAAAATTCTTGAAAACGGAGGGTAAAAAATGAAAAAAGTAGAGAAATACGATGATCTTAAAGGGATCGAAGAAGAGGATGTTTATGCATACATAAAAGCTTTGCTTGAGGAGCTTTTTCAAACGTATGAAGTGGACAGCATTGAGGAATTTGGTGCAATCTTTTACATTGAAAAAGAAGAGGAGCTGTTGCAACATCGCGAGTTTTATTTGTCGTTGCCCTTGAGAGAACAGCGATTTGAATGGATCGATGAGGTAGGGAACGGATATGTCAATGGCTGTATTGTCATTGATAACGAGCGAGCGATCAATCTAATTGGAAAAGCAGAATATTTCACTAAGTATATGGAGGATTAAAATGAAAATACTTGTTGTTGAACCATTAGAGGCTCCTGCGGTGAAAGAAATCGATGGTTCCTTGGAAGCGATGCAAAAAGAGGTGGGTGGCTACATACAAGCACTTTTCCCCTTCGAGGAACCGGTTGCCTTGATTTGTAACGAGGAAGGGAAGCTTCACGGACTCCCATTAAACAGAACGTTGCGTGACGATAATGGAGAAATCTATGACATTGTTTGCGGAACGTTTTTTCTTTGCTCTGCACCGCCCGAAGAAGAGAATTTCGGTTCTTTGTCGGATGAGCAGATCGAGCATTTCACAGGAATGTATCGGAACCCGGAAGTCTTTTTGTGATGCATATAAAATATTTTGAAAGGATATAAAAAATGAATAATACGATTGAATTTACAAGCGATATTAAAACAACGGCGGTATTTTCCAAGGATCACAAAAAACGCTATCTTTTGAAAATGGAATGGGATGCGAAAAAAGCAAAAGCGTGTATTATTATGACGTATCCAAGTACGGCTAATGAATATGAACTCGATCAAACATCAATGCTTGTCCGAAACAATGCAGTTGCGCAAGGCTACGGATCGATCTCCATTGTTAACGTCTTTTGCGGTCTTGATCTCACAAAACCAGAAACCGACAGAACCAACAGTTCAGTCATCGCTGAGGAATGCGCCAAGGCGGACGTCATCATCGTAGCATACGGCCGAGGAACAGCACACACAGAAGGAAAAGAACAGTTGAAAGAAGCTCTGAAAAAACAATTCAAGGGAAAGCTGTATACAATCATTGACTCAGCAGGTGCGCCTTTCTCGCACCCTCTTTCCCCTCGGGCAAGAGTGTGGGCGGTTGAGAAACTGGAAAATATTGATTGATACATATTGTTTGTTTTAAAAAATGGCAAAGGTGACCGTTTGGTTGCCTTTGCTATTCTTAATGTGTAGATTCTTTTTTTCTAAGTTTTTTGATATATGTGTGTAATATTTTCCAATTTCTGCATAATACTATTTTAAGCGCAAATGAAATATGCGCTAATTCTTAAGAAAGGAGGAAAAAACGTTATGAAAATAAACGTTAATCAATACAAGGCTTTGGATGGAATGATTAACGGTTTTACACCGATTCATTTAATGGATGAGGAGTATGAGTTATACAGTGACATTGCTTCAAATGGATTTATTCAAACGAAAAAATGGATTGTGTATTTATGTGAAAAGAAAGTAAAAGATAATGTAACCCATTATTTGTTCCCCATAGCAAGGTATATAAGTATTAGAGCATCTCAACAAGACATATCAACATCAGAAAGAAAATATAAGATTGAGTTTTTTGATGGCGAAAAGAAGATCATTACTTCTGCAAATAGTTCTATATTATGTTCGTCTGGTGTAAAAGAGTTGCTTTCAAAAGGTTTTATATACGATGAAAATAATTTGAAATATTTACTGACATACCTTTCAAGTTCAGCTTGCAATTCTCCTATTGAAAACGTTCATTCCACGTTAGGATGGCGATTTGATGAAGAAGAACCTATATTTTTAGGATCGGAATGTGTTAGCAAATTAGATATTCAAAGTCAGTACGTTGGCAATCTTGATATCCAAAAACATGGATTAAGAGAAGAATATTTCAAAATGATTAAATCTGAAGTATTAGTAGGAAATCCAGCTTTGGAATTTGCATTTGTGTTAGGACATTGTTCGCCTATTCTGGGGTATATAAATCATTACCGTGATCTTGGTTGTTTGGTTTTCAATTTTGGAAACGAATCAAGCCGAGGAAAATCTACTGCGGTTGAGCTAATCGTTTCCCCATTTGGTAATCCTTCGGTTGGCAAAGCTCTGCTCTCAACGCTGGACGGTACAGAGCAATCTTTGGTGACCTTCGCAAGCACTGCCGATTCCCATCCCGTTGTTTTTGATGAGGTTGGAACTATTGGTGCGAAAAATCTGCGCAAGTTACTTTACCAATTAGCTAGTGGAAAAGAGAGAAGCCGCAACACCAAGGAAGGCAAGAACAAGGAAGCAAAAACGTTCAACTCGGTAATTTGTACAACTGCCGAAACACAAATCATAGATGAAACGGCTCCCGAGGGTCTTCGTTGTCGTGTTTTTGAAATCACCTCAGATATCACACCAGCTATCACTACCTCAGCCGCCAATGCAGATCGCATCAAAAAATGTGTGTATTGCAATTACGGTCATACGGGCATTGAATTTGTGAATTTCGTTGTAGCCAATAAGCTTGATATGATTTTAGAAGATTATGATAATTGCTACAATTCCTTGCTCGATCTATACAAAACCAACAGCCTTGCATTTGGCAAACTTTCTAAGAGAATACTGTCAAAATTATCAGTCGTTCTCTTAACGGCAAAATATCTGCAAGAATGCTTTCACGATATCAGTATTGATCTGAAAGCCATTGTGAATTTCATTGTTGATTTGGAGCGTTCCGTTGCAGATGAACGAGACATAGGCGATAAAGCTTTGGATTACATTAGTCAGTACATCGCTACCCATAAAAATTGCTTCATCCTTGACGGAGAAACATCCGCTTCGAAGATCGAAGGAAGAATCCAAAAAATCAATATGGGTAAAGAAGTTGCGATTTTAAAGTGTATAGTTGAGAAGATTTTAAGTGAAAACGGTTTTGAAAATCCAAAAATGATTTACAAAGATGGGAGCGGAAAAAGATCTTAAGCTCCGAAAAGGATAGACCATATAAGAGATTACGACTCTCGAAGGATATTCCAGCTCAACCATGCTTTGTATTTAAAATTATGTATTAAAAGAAAGGACGGGTATTATTATGAAATTTATCCCCAAAAATGTGGTAGGTCATTTTCCTGCTGAAAAAAAGTACAAAGGAGTTATTGTAGAACAAAAGCCGACTCCCGATGAAAGATTTATCTGGCTTCTCATTGAGGTAGAGGGAAAGAGTAGTATGCTCAACATTACAATTCCCACTGGCTCAATGTTGTTCAACGCCTTTGCTTCTGCTTTTGCTGATTCAAACGGTGAGGTAGATACCAAAGACTTTGTTGATACAGAGATTGAATTTACGCTGAAAGACAAAGAGATTAACGGAGCAATCTATTCAAGATTTGCTACACTCGATGTAATTATGGAGGATGAAAACAATGATTGATTTAAGTAGTTTTGATTTGTTAGAACCTAAAGCAAAGGACACGTCTTGCGGTGTTCGTGACGGTGGAGTTACCTTTGTGTATCACAAAAACGGAAAGAGAATTGTATTTTCCAAAAGAGTTCTTCATCTTCTTGGTGATCCGGACAGAGTACAATTTGGATTTATTGAAGGATATTTGGTAATTTCAGCATCAGAAAATGAAGATGGTTTTTCCTTAAAAGATATGAATAAAAGCAGAGTGATTTACAATGCTCCGCTTATCAAAGAAATTTTAGACTTCTTTAAAATTCTGTATGATGAAAGATTTTGCAAAACCTTCTCCGAGATTGAAGAAATTGAAGGAATGGAAAATGCCGTTGCTCTAAAAATGCAAGGCTGATCGGAGTCAATATGAAGTTGGCAACGATCGAAGTGAAAGTAAGTCGCGAAGCTCTCAAATGCGAAGACTATACAAAGATAATGAAAACTAAGTGCATTCAGGAAAACGAAATTGAAAGAGATAAGCTAATTGAATTTCTTACCCCTATGACTGATTTGATTGCACAAATGATAATTGCTGATATTGATAAAGAATAACCTAACAATGAAAACAACGATCTTGGTAGAAAAATGCTTCTACCAAGATCATAAAGATATATTCTAATTTAAACTAAAAGAAAGGACTATAAAAATATGCGACTTAATGAACACGATATGATAAATATTATCGGTAAAATGCAAGACAAAGGATCAATGATCCCAGCGTGCGGATACTGTAGATTCTCATCCGACCTTCAAAGGGAGGAAAGCATTGAGGCACAGATGCGAGCGATTGTAGAGTATGCAAGTAAGAATGGTTATAAAATTGTTGAGTGGTTTTGTGATCGTGCTGTTAGTGGCAAGACAGTTAATCGCCCCGAATTTCAAAGAATGCTTGATAAGATTGGTACAAGGGATTGTCCTTTTGAAGCAGTATTAATTCACAAGATGGATCGATTTTCCCGAAATGCTGCTGATGCACTTCGATATAAGGATATACTGAGGGACTATTCCATAGAGCTTGTTTCAACTGTTGAAAAAATTCGAGACGATGCCAACGGTCGGCTATTATATGGAATTATGTCGAATATAAATCAGTACTATATAGATAATTTGGCTACAGAAGTGTTAAAAGGTATGAAAGAAAACGCTTTTAAATGTCAATGGTGCGGTGGCAAGCCTCCCCTTGGATATGACGTTGATCTAGTAACCAAGAAACTGGTAATCAATGAAAATGAGGCAATCGTTGTCCGAAAAATCTTTGAATTATCGGCAGAAGGGTACGGCTATAACAAGATCATTCAAGAGTTAAATAACCGTGGATACAAAACGAAAGCAGGTAATCCATTCGGAAAGAATTCATTATATGATCTAATTCAAAATGAGCGTTATTATGGAGTTTATATATTCAATCAAAGAGCCAAAAGAACTTCAAGCGGCACAAGGAATATGCGCAAGCACAAAGATGAATCCGAGATCATTCGCATAGAGGGCGGTAATCCAGCCATCGTCTCGAAAGAACTTTGGGACAGAGCCAATGCCTCCCGAAGAATTTCCGCAAAGCTTTCGACCAATGCGAGATACGAGTATATTCTTACTGGTTTAATTCATTGCGGCGAATGCGGAAGAAAAATGTGTGGGAATCGTAGATATGGCAGTACAAAATCCTATCTTACTTATCGTTGCAATAAATCTTCAAATAATTTAGATTGCAAGTGTAAAGAGGTCCACGCAGATATTTTGGAATCTTTTGTAATCGACAATTTGATGAAGCACTTTTTTGATCCCAAAATCATTGACATAATTACCGAGCAAGTGAATCGAAAAATCAAGGACATAACAAGCAAAGAAAACGAGTTCGTTGTTGATGCGAGAAATGCGCTGAAAGGCTTGAATCTGGCAAAGAATAACCTTGTAGAAGCTATCGCCCATACTGGGTACAATCCTACAATCGGTGATAAGATTGAGTCCATCGAAAAACAGATTTCTGAATATCAATCCATCATTGATGAGAGTGAAAAAGGCAAGGAAGAAATCTCAATCAGTCGTGAGGAAGTGGAGACTAAAATCAAGCAATTAAGGGAGGATATTTTACAGAGAAAACACGTTGATTTGACGAAAATAATGCTTCATCAATACCTCGATGACATTGTGATCGATAACCATTCCATTCAGGTGACCTACAAGGTCACCTTTTCTGTTGTCATTGACGGAAAAGAGGTTGAAATACCTTACCAACATATCGTAAAAGAAGCACGAAAAAAGCTCCAAAAGGTGGCATAACCGTGTGTCGAAACACTCCCAAAAATCAAAGGAGCATAGAAAAACTGCCGTTTTTGTGAGTGTTGGTGCCGACCCGTGAAAAGAAAAACTCCCGAGCTATATAGCTTCGGGAGTTTGTTGGTGCCGGAAGCGGGGGTCGAACCCGCACGGTATCGCTACCACTGGATTTTGAGTCCAGCACGTCTGCCAATTCCATCATTCCGGCGCAAGGGAGATTATAACATAAAGGCGGGAGAAAATCAACCGCTTTTTTAAATTTTTCACAATATCGATAAAATTTTTCTTTTGGGTGGAAGAAAGGCGGGATTTGTGGTACAATGATAAAAAAGGAAAGGCGGTGAGAATATGCTTCCAAAAGGGCTTGTTTCGGCAGTGACGGATTGGTTTCGGAAAAACGGCAGAGTGTTGCCGTGGCGCGTAGGGCGCGATCCTTACCGCATCTGGATCAGCGAGATCATGCTTCAGCAGACCAGAATTGAAGCGGTCATTCCTTATTATCACCGTTTTTTGAAGCGTATTCCCTCGGTTGCAGAGCTTGCCGCCTGTCCCGAAGAGGTGCTCCTGAAGCTTTGGGAGGGCTTGGGGTATTATTCCCGTGCGCGGAATTTGAAAAAAGCAGCGGAGAAGATCTGTGCCGATCACGGTGGTGCAATGCCCCGCACCGCTGCGGAGCTGGAAAAGCTTCCGGGGATCGGTGCCTATACGGCGGGGGCCATCGCCTCCATTGCCTTTGGTGAGCCTGCCCCTGCGGTGGATGGAAACGTGCTTCGAGTCCTGACCCGTGTAATGGGGGATGAAAGCGATATTGCTCTGCCCGCCACCAAAAAGCGTATCACGGAGCTGTTGCGGGCTGTGTATCCCACGGGGGAAGAGGCCGCCTTGTTGACGGAAGGGATCATGGAGATCGGTGAGCGGGTGTGCATTCCCGGCGGGGTACCCCTTTGCACCGTTTGCCCCCTGAAGGAGCTTTGCCGTGCAGGCAAGGAGGGCACCTGGTCCTCCATTCCCGTAAAGAGCGCCAAAAAGCCAAGGAGGATGGTGGAAATGACGGTTTTGGTCCTTTCCTGCGGGGATCGCTTTGCTCTGCGTCAGCGCCCCGAAACAGGGCTTCTTTCCCGTATGTGGGAATTTTATCACGTGCCTGGGCACCTTGATAAAGCCGCGGTATTGGCCTATTTGGAAGAAGAGGGCTTTGCTCCCGTATCGGTGGAAGATTTGGGGAGTGCGCGGCATATCTTTACCCATTTGGAATGGGAAATGAAGGGGTATTTTTGTAAGGTCAATTGCCCTTCACCTCAGGTTGAATGGAAAACCGCGGATGAGATCGAAGAGGAATGCGCCCTTCCGGGAGCGTTCCGCTATTTCAAAGAGCAACTAAAAAGAGAGTGAGTATTCTCACTCTCTCTTTTGCTTTACAGCTTTGCAAGGTAATCGCGGGTTTCTTGCAGGCGCAGGGGAATATTCATTTTTTCATCGCCCTTGTGCCAATTTCTCCATTCGCCCTGTTCCAGAACCTTTCGTTCCTCCAGAATGGCTACCAGTTGCATAGCGGCAAGGGTCCCTGCTGTTTTTCTTTTCTTCGTGGGGAGGGTGGGATCTACCAGATCCAGACAGGCAAGGCACCAGCGGGTCAAATAGAACAGGTGCATCGTTTGATAGCGGAGAAACTGACGGAGATAGAGACTCTTTTCCTCGCTTAAGGTGGGGGCGAGGGCATCCAGCTTCTTCATCAGCGCCATCAGCTTTTCTTCACTTTTCAGAAGTGCGGGCAAACGGTCACGGCTGGCGAAATCCACGTCGCAATGGAGCTTGCCCAACAGGGCGTATTTGCCCAGCCAGGTCAACTGCCCGTCGGTGGCTGCGTTGCGGATAAAGGGAAGCTTTTCGTAATCGTGGTAGAAGAAGAACCATTTTTCCGCAAACTGCTTTGCCAGATCCTCCCCGAAATCCGCAAAGGAATCGTAGTATTCGTAGCGCAGGGGGGTGATCTTTTCCGCATCCTCACCAAAGACGGCGCGGTCAAAGGCTTCCACGACGCTCTTTGCGTCAGCCTCGGGATTTTGCAGGAAGGCGGCGTTCATAGAAATGGAAAAGTGCATGGGGCGCACGTTGGAAACGTTGAGCATAGAATAGATCAGTCCACCGTGGCTTGCGGCCAGACGGTAAGAATAGCCCATCTTTTCCGGGTGACAGCCCTCAGCCATATGAGGCCCAAGGGCCCAGAAGGAGGTATGGTAATACACACCGTAAGAATCCTTTGCGTTTTTCACGGTGGTGAACATATCCTCACCAAACATCTGATCGAGGCCGAAATCCGCCAGTACGGGAATGGTGCCCTGAGGAAGCTTTAAGAAGCCCTTGCCGTAAAGCATAGAGCCCTCGTTCCAAAGGGTTGCGGTGCTGTAAAAGTTCTCGTGCCCCAAAACGCTTTTGATAATATCGTGCTGGGTTTGAATGGCACGGGTCACGAGCTCCCCTCTGCCCTCCCAAGTGGTGGGAACGGCGGGGTCGTTTTTCCAAACGGCTTCGTCCTTTTTGCCACGCAGACCAAGCTGCCATACCACCTGCTTTGCATATTTGGACCATCGGGTGGCGTAATGGAGCCAAAGCTCCTCCAGTGCCTTGGGGTTGGAGGCGAAGGAAAGCTCCTCCTCGCGACCGCGGCTTGCAAAGTAGCGCTCTGCCGCAAAGTGAGAGGTACCCATAGGCTCAATGTGGTGCTGGGAAATGAACATTCCTCGGTTGTAAGCAAGCTCCACCAGCTTTTCTTCACCCGGGCGGTCAATATCCAGAAGGGTGGCGGGAATGATCAGGTTGTATTCCAGACGCAGGGCCGTTTCGATCACCGCATCCATCACCTCGGGGTGCATCACGCAGTTGTAATAGCGGTAATCCAGATCACGGCGATAGCCGCTGTCCTTCCATTCGTTCAGAAGATCCTCGTCGTTGATGAACCAGCCACGGAAGCGCACCGTGCGCTTGGGGGAAGAAAAGGATTCCTCCTCTGCCTCCATTTCCTCTTTTGTTTCCGGAAACAGATCAATGAATCGGTGGGTGGGGAGAACATTCAGACAACGGGTAGAAAGGGCGTAAATGCCAAATACCGTGCCCAAAACGTCAGTTCCCGTAACGGAGATCTCCTTTTCCGAAACGGTAACGGTGTACGCTTCGGGCTCCGAGCCTTCCACGGTACGGATCACGATGCCGCCTTTGCCCCCCTGTACCAACGGGAAGCCCTCGGTCTGCCCCGAAATCCGGCGCAGGTCTCTCTGCAGATCCTTTGCCGCCAGGGTTACGGCAAGGTCACACGCTTCTTCGGTATGGATTTCAACGGAAAAATTTCGATCAAACAGCTTCATTTTTCATTCCTTTCCGAAAGGCCCTTCCAAAGCCCTTCCAGCCCCATAACAACGTCACGGTAGGTATCTTCAAAGTTACCCGTATACCAAGGATCGGAAATATCCCGATCCAGCCCCGCCCATTCCAAAAGAGCGGAGACCTTGTGGCCGTTGCTACCGATAAAAGGGGCTAAATTTCTGCGGTTGTGACCATCCATCACAACGATCAGATCCGCATCGTCACACTCACGTCCGGTGATCTGCTGTGCGTATTTTCCCTTACAGGAGATCCCAATCCGCTCCAGCACTCTGCGGGTGCCGGGATGAACGGGGTTCCCCAGCTCTTCGGTACTGGTGGCGCGGGACGTGATCTCAAATCTCTCTGCGGCGCCCTTTTTTTCTACCATATCCCGAAAGAGAAATTCCGCCATAGTACTGCGGCAAATATTGCCGTGGCAAACGAAGACGATCTTTGTTTTCATCCTAAAAGCTCACTTACTCTTTTTACAAGGTCTGCGGTGGTATCTGCAAAAACGGTGGCGCCTGCTTCAACCAGCTCGTCACGGTCGCGGAAGCCCCAGGTAACGGCAACGCATGGAATGCCTGCGTTCCGAGCGGTTTCTACGTCAACCTCGGAATCGCCCACGTAAATGCAATCTTCCTTTTTAACTCCGAGGGCGTGCATGGCTTCCAAAAGGGCATCGGGGGCGGGCTTGCGGCTGATCCCTTCCCGTTCACCTACGGTAAAGGTAATATCGGGAAAGAAGCGCTCCCCTAAGATCTGCACCGCAGAATCGGGCTTGTTGGAAATAATGGCAAGGGCGTAGCCCTGCTTCCGCCAGCTTGCAAGGGCTTCGGGAATGCCGTCGTAAGGGCGGGTTGTGTCATAGGAATGAATGGCGTAGTGCTCGTGGAAAATAGAATAAGCCTCTTCAAAATGCTCCGTATCTCCATCGGGCAGGGAACGACGTATCAGGTTTGCGGCACCGTTCCCCAAATAGCTTCGCACCTCCTTGCGGTTTCGCAAGGGGAGGGAAAGGGTATCAAGAGCAAAGTTGATGCTGTTGTAAAGATCCTCTAAGGTATCAAGCAGTGTTCCGTCAAGATCGAATAAGATAGCTTTCATAGTACACCTCGTTTATTATCTTCCGCTATTCTAACAAAAAAGCCTCGATTATGCAAGGCTTCCCCATGAAAAATCGCAATTTACAAGGATAGAAGAGAGAATCTTTTCGTAAGTTTACATTCCGTTTATATTTCAGCGTTACAATGAGAAAAAGTTATGATTTTGGGAGAAATATTATGTTTCGGATTATGGTAGTAGAAGACGATCCCAATACCCGCCTTCTTTTTTGCAAGGTGTTGGAGCAGAACGGCTATTCCCCTCTGGAGGCAAAAAACGGGCTGGATGCGCTGGAGGTGATGGATCACGAGCACGTGGACCTTATCGTTCTTGACGTGATGATGCCCGAAATGGACGGAATGGAATTTGCCCGAACTCTGCGGGAAACAGATTGCAATATTCCCATTTTGATGGTCACCGCAAAGGAGGGCCAACGGGATAAGCGTGAGGGCTTTTTAGCGGGAACGGATGATTATATGACCAAGCCCGTTGACGAGGAGGAGATGCTTCTGCGCATTGCCGCTTTATTGAGAAGAAGCAGGATCGCCGCTTCTCACCGTTTGGAGATCGGCGGTACCGTTCTGGATTACGACGCCCTTACCGTTTCCACCTCCGAAGGGAGCTTTTCTCTGCCCCAAAAGGAATTTTTGGTGCTCTTTAAGCTTCTTTCCTTTCAAAATAAAATATTTACCCGCCGCCAGCTGATGGATGAGATCTGGAATATGGATTCCGAAAGTGACGAGCGAACCGTTGACGTACACATTCATAGATTGCGCGAGCGCTTCGAAACCAGCCCCGATTTTGAGATCGTGACCATTCGTGGGCTTGGGTATAAGGCGGTGAAGAAAAATGGGTAGACCTTATAAATTCAAAAACCTTATCAACCTGTTCGTGATGATCACGATGCTGGGATCCAGTTTTCTTACGTTGTTTTTCGTGGTATTGCTCCGTGCCTTTCGGGTAGTTCCCGCAGCCTTTTTTGCCACCCTCTGGATGCCCTTCGCCCTTCTTTTGGTGGCCAATGCCATTACGGCGCTGGTGCATTACATTCTGGTGCCCAAGGTGATCCGCCCCATTCAGCTGCTCATTGAGGCTACGGGCAAGGTAGCAAAGGGTGATTTTTCCGTGCGCATCCAATCGGATGCTATGGTGGGTGAGGTGAGGGAGCTGGTTGACAGCTTTAACGCCATGACCCAGGATCTGGGCGGGATCGAGATCTTCAGAAGCGATTTCATCCGCAATTTTTCCCACGAGTTCAAAACTCCCATCGTTTCCATGAAGGGCTTTGCCAAGCAGCTTCAGAATCCGGATCTGACGGAGGAGGAGCGCCGCCAGTACTGCGATATCATCATTTCCGAATCCGATCGGCTCACGGAAATGTCGGGAAATATTTTGCTTTTATCCAAGCTTGAGAATCAGCAGATCGTAGGGGATAAAAAGGATTTTCGCCTTGATGAAGAAATACGCCAAAGCATTCTCCTTTTAGAAAAAGAGTGGGAGGCGAAGGAATTGGAGCTGGAGGTGGATCTTGCCCCCGTTACTCTCTGTGACAATGCCGATCTTCTGCGCCACGTATGGTCCAACCTTATTTCCAACGCTGTAAAGTTTACGCCGAAAAAGGGAAAGATTACGGTGCAGGCTACGGAGAATGAAAGCTGTGCCATCGTTACCGTTCGAGATACGGGGATCGGTATGACTGATGAGCAGATGAAGCACGTCTTTGATAAGTGCTATCAGGCAGACCCATCCCACGGTGGCAGGGGCAACGGCTTGGGGCTTTGTATTGCCAAGCGCGCCTGCCAGCTCTCCGGGGGTAGCATTTCGGTTCGCTCGCGACCCGGAAAAGGCTCGGTATTTACGGTGATTCTCCCTAAAAATAAAAAAGAATCATAAGCGTTCGTAACAATAGAAAAACAGGCTCGGTCAGAGCATTCTGACCGGGTCTTATTTTATGCAAAATATCAACGATATTTCGTGTTAATAGCACAAAATACGAACAAAATTACATATTTTTATTCCGAAATATCGTAATTTGTGGTATAATATAAAGGCGATCAAAGGAGGAATGCCGCTCAGAATTTAGGTTTCGGTAACAGAGCCGAAGAGATCGGATCGTTTTTTGAACAAGGAAGGAGAAGAAAAAATGGAATGGATTTATGAATTGTTGACGGAATTGGTGCTGGCCGTATCGGGGGTTGTGCTCACGGCTTTGGGAGCGTACTTGGGAAAGGCGCTGGGGCGCCTTTGGAAGGAAAAACTGCAGAACGAAACCCTTGCGGGGGTAGCGAAGATCACCGTTTCCGCGGTGCAAATGATGTATCGGGAGCTGGATGGAGCCCAAAAGCTTTCCCACGCCCTTTCCATGGCAGAAGAAATGCTGAATGAAAAGGGGATCCGTTTGCCGAAGGAGAAGATTCGGATCCGGCTGGAGGCGGCACTGGCGGAATTAAAGGGTGCTTTTGATCGGGTATGAAAGATCTTTTAAGGATAACCGCTGAAATTTTGGGTCTTTTGATTTCAGGCGGTACGGTGCTTTGCGTTACACTCCCCTCGCTGCGTTCTTTTTTGGCAGATCGCCTTTCGGGTATCGATAAGACCCACGAACAGCTTCTTGAAATTCGCCGCTTAATGGAGGAGCAAAAGGCGACTGCCGACGTTTTAAAGCGGGAGGCTGAGCTTCAACGCCAGGTGGACGTGTGTGTTCTTCGAGATCTTATTACCACCGCCTATTATCAATATGCACAGGAAAAACGCATTCCCGTTTACGCATTGGAAAACGTAACGGCCTTGTATGAGCTTTATGAAAAGCGTGGGGGCAACTCTTACGTTGAAAGTCTGGTAAATCAGATTCTGGATGAATGGGAGATCGTGTCTTGAGAAAGGAATTGTATGAGAAAAATTGAAATTGATCTGACCGAAAACGAAAGCACCCCCCGTTACCGTTTTGCCGGCTTTGAGGGGGAGCATAACGCCACGCTTCTTACCGTTTTGCTTCCGGAAAGAATGAGAAAAGGGAATGAGGCGGAATATCGCTTTTTGTTTGAAACGGCTGCGGGAGAAGCGGTATTTTCCGCGCCGCTCCCGCTCTCGGAGGCGGGAGCACTTTCCGTATTGCTGACCCGTTCTCTTATGGCAGCTCCTGAATTGAAGGCTTACGTGGGGTGTTACGTTTTGGAAGAAGGAGAGCCCGTTTTGGTGGCGAAAAGCGCGGAAATGGTTTTGGGAGTTCAGCGAAGTATTACCGATGAAAGCGAAGAAATGGATCGTTACGGAGGTGAAGTGCCCGGCCTTGTGATCGACGGTGCCCTCTCCGATCAAAGCCGAAACCCCGTGGAAAACCGCGTGGTGTTCAGCGCCCTTGCGGAAAAGGCAACGAAAGCGGATTTTTACCACTTTGTTCCAAAGGTGAACGAGGCGGCTGAAAATGCAAACGCAGCGGCAAAGCACGCGGAAGAAGTTTCCAATACGGCGGCAGTCTCGGCATTAAAAGTCGCCGCCGATGCGGCCAATCAAGCGGAAGAAGCAGCAGGAGAAGCAAGAATGGCCGCAAAGGATATTAAGGATGCCAAGGAAAGAGGCGATTTTAACGGAGAAAAAGGCGACAAGGGCGATAAGGGCGACAAGGGTGATCTCGGCGGTACAGCCCCGGTCGTTCAGGCTATAGGCGACAGCGCGGATGCAGTAATGAGCCAAAAGGCGGTAACGGATAACTTTATGCATCCTGCGGCGTTCCTTTATCAAGTTACCGAAGGTTTGACGGATGCCGATGCGTTTCCGTACAACACAAGCTACTATATTACGCAAGCGGCAAATGTGGCTAATATCCCTGTACATACGGGAACGCTGATAACCTTTGGCAGCACCAATTCCAATAACGGTGCCGTTCAAGTTTTTGTGGCATATTACGGAACCGTTTATACTCGCATTAGGGTTTCTAAGAATTGGACCTCGTGGATCCTTATGGCGGATGATGCGCGTATACAACTCTTTATCAACGAAAACAATGATACAAAAGTTGGTATGAGAACCGGAAAACTCATTTCTTCCGCACAAGAAGCACCGTTGGATGATGCGAATACATATCCGGGAAACACTATTTATAGTTTTTCCGGCGCAAGTTCATACGTAAAGAATTTGCCGTATGGAAATGGTACGATGATTACTTTTAACTACTCCAATGGTGGTACAAATTGTAAAACTCAACTTTTCGTAACGAATGATTGCTCTGTGTTTGTTCGCTCTATGTGGAGTAACGCGTGGTCGGAGTGGAAAAATATTACGGAAAAAACGGTTGTTAATAACTTCGACGATTACGTTTCTCTATCGATGTTTGAAAAATTCGGTGTGGTTGGCGACAGCTATGCAAGCGGTGCGATCTACGTTTTAAATGAAGAGGGTTTGCAGGAATTGAAAGGCACATACTATGATCTTTCTTGGGGGCAGATTATGGCAAGGAAGCTTGGCACGACCTGCACGAATTTCAGCAAGGGCGGTCTTTCCACAAGGACCTGGTTGACCGATGATATGGGCTTGCCGTTGCTCTTGGCAACCGAACCGCAGAACATCTATTACTTGATGCTCGGTATCAATGATAAGGCGAGGCACGGGGTTGATTATATCGGCACGATAGCCGATATCAAAACGGATCATACGCAAAATGCCGATACCTTCTACGGTAACTACGGAAAAATCATCGCAAATATCAAGGCGTACGCACCCAACGCAAAAATCATTATGTCTACGATGATCGGCAAAACAGGGACTAACAAGTTATTCAACGATGCCATTGAAGCGATCGCGGCGCATTTTGGGATTCCCTGCGTGAAGCAGTATGAAAACGACTTTTTCAATAGCGATTTTTATAAAAACAACATTGTCGTAGACCATCCCACCGCCCCCGTTTATTCGGGCATGGCAAACGCACTTCAAAAGATGTTCGAGGATGCGGTGCGTGATAACGTGGCGTACTTTAACGATTACGTTGGAAACGAAATACAAACAAACGAAGTATAAGGAGGTAATAGCGTGAAAGGATCAAATCTTGCCACAGAAAAGATTCCGGCATACGCGGGGAACTATACCAAAGGCAGAAGCGGTTATTCCATCACCGAGATCACCATTCACCATATGGCGGCAAAATGGACGGCGCGAAGATGCGGCGAATCCTATCAGGCTCCGAGAAGAAAGGCCTCCGGCCATTACGGGATCGGCTTTGAGGGGGAAATGGCCCAGTACGTAAGCGAAGACGATACCGCTTGGACCAACGACCTTTGGGAATCCAATTGCAGAGCCGTCACCATTGAATGTGCCAATTCCGAAACCGGTGGCGATTGGCAGATATCGGAAAAAACGATGGATTCTCTGGTGCTTCTGATTGCGGATATTGCGGTGCGAAACGGTCTTTACCCTTTGGTAAAGGGGGAAAACCTCACGTGGCACCAAATGTATTCTCCCACCGCCTGCCCGGGGTCGTTTCTCATTTCCAAAATGGACGAGATCACGGAGCGGGTCAACCGTCACATTGAAACGAGCTTGGGTATGAAAAAGGAAACGGTGGATTGCTCCTATCAGGTCTTTACGGATCGCTGGCTGCCCGTCGTATCCGGTCACGATCAAACCGATGCGGAATACGGCTATGCGGGGATCCTCGGCGCACCCGTCAGCGGGGTGCTTGCCTCCGCTTCCTGCGGCAATCTGTATTACAAGGCCCATCTCATCGGCGGCTCCTGGCTTCCCGAAGTGAAAAATCGGGAGGATTACGCAGGCGTTTTAGGGCGTTCCATTGACGGCTTTATGATTCGCAGTGACACCACGCGGATCTTTTACCGTGTTCACACCCGTCAGGACGGATGGCTTCCCGTGGTGGAGGGATATGACCCTGCCAATCACGAACACGGCTACGCGGGTGTTTTGGGGCACGAGATCGACGGAGTGATGATCTGGGCAAAGCCCGTTTTTCACTGAAAGCAAACAAAAGAAGGTCACGATTTTCGCGACCTTCTTTTTAAGTCTTTAAATGAAGCTGATGTAATGAGGAAATTTCTCAACGAAAGCTTCATCGGAAAGATCTTCCGCCTTTGCCCAGAAGGGACTGACTTTGGCTCTTGCTTTCTTTGCGGTGGAAAGAAAATGCCCAAGTCGCTCTGCTACCCTTTTGGCTGTCAGGGCTTGGGGATCCTCACCCTTCAGGATCAGATCAAAGCCTGCGGCGGTGAGCATATTGCCGCAAACGTAGGCCTCCTCCATTCTTTCCGGAGTGACGCCGCCGGTAATGAAGGTGGGGCAGTAATTAAAGGTTGGAGCGGCGTGAAGGGATTTTGAAAAGGAAAAATCTGGGCCGCAAACCTTGATCACCGTAGCACCGTGGCTCATCTGGCGCAGGGCTTCGCCGCCCGTTTCGGCGGTGGGGATCAAAAGGTGACTTTCGCGGTATGCCTCCAGGGTCTCGTTGGTATAGGGAAGCATGGAAACGAAACCGTCTACGAAGGGAGCAAGCTCCTTCACGGTCATCAGTTGTGGATTCTTTTTCTTCATTTGCAGGGTGATGGCTTCGTCATCAAGGGTACTTCCTACAAAGATGGAGACCTCGGGCAGCCTCTCCCGCAGGGTGGGGATCACAAGGTGGGCGTCCTCTCTTCTCAGGGTGTATTCCACCACCTTCACTCCTGCAAGCTTGCACCCCTTCAAAAGGATCTCGGTATCAAAGTTGTCGTGGACGAAAATGGGCACGAAGGCTTGATTGCAGGCGTTTCGGAAATGATTCAGCAGTTTGGTATTCATTTGATTTCTCCCGTTTTTTTCATTCTTCTTTCCAGAAGTTCAACGATCAGTGCCATATTGCGGATAATGTGGTAAGGGTCCTTCACCGGAAGTGCCACCACCTTTTCCTGAGGCGCGCCTTCTCGGGTGCGGATCTGGATCCATTCTCTGACGGTGCGGTCAGGGTTGGGGAAGGTTTTGAAGGTGTAATCCTTGACTTTGTAGAAATACTTCAGGAAGTCTTCATCCGAGGTGGTGTCAAAGAGAAGCAGGGTGGTATAAAGGGCTTCGGAATGGACCCACCAGAGCTTACTGCCCCAATCGTCCAAAACCAGCTTCATCTGGGGCTCGTCCTTTGCGGCGCCCACTTCCCCTTTCATTCCTTTTCCGTCGCAGGTAACGAAGTGGTAGAAGCCGCCGTATTCTTGATCCCAGCCTGTTTCCAAGGTCTTTTTGGCAATACGGGCGATGGCCTTCAGATGGGTATCATCCCCTAAGATTTCCGCCGCTTCCAGCTGGAACCAAAGGTCCTCCAAAGTGTGACCCGGGTTAATGTGCTGACCGAAGAGATCGGGGGGGAAATCTCCGTTTGTATAGCGAAATTCGTGGATCAGGTGATCCTTGTCCATAAAGACGGAAAAATCCTCTTCGTGGCACAAACGGATCTTTTTTTTCACGTTTTCGGCATATTCGGGATCAAAGTGCTCTGCGGCACGGTAGACCTCGCAGTTTACGTTGGTAAGGATCATGGGCTTGGCGTGGGGCTGATAGGCGGGGGAGACGGGATACGGCAAGGATTTGTAATTGCCGGATTGGTAGCGCTCCCAAACGGATTCATTGAGCTTTTTTGCGAATTCAAAGCTTTCCCGATCCTCTGCGGCAAGGGCGTATTTTGCAAAGCCCATCACCACGAAGCAATCAGCGGAAATGCTCATATCCAGTTGATCGTAGCCCTCTACGTATTTGGGGCTTCCGTCCGCTTCCGTTAAAAAGACACAGCGAAAGTCGCCCGGCGCCATTAAAACGTGCTTCATCAAGAAATCGCGGCCGTTTTTGGCAAGTGCCAGAAAGGCTCTTCTTTCTTCCTGGGAAAAGAGGGTGCTTTCCAAAGTGGCAAGCTTGGAGAAGATCCATAAAAAACGCCCTTGGGACCAGGTGTATTTATCCTTGGAGACCAGACGACTTCCGTCGTTGGTGAAGCAGTTGAGGTAGCCTCCGTTTTCCTCGTCAAGGCAACGGGGGAGCCAAAAGGAAAGGAGATTTTCCGTTAATTCCTTTTGAAAAAAATTCAGGTTTTCGGCGGTATCCAAGGGCATCATAGGGTCTCCTCCGTTAAGGTCTTCAGGTCGGCCGTGGGGCTCATTTTTGTGCACCGCACGTAATTGCGGTAGAATACGGAATAATCGTGGAAGCCGCTGGCGGCAAAGGCGGCGCTGACGCTCCCCGTCTTGAAAAGCACCTGCCGTGCGCCATGGACACGCTTCTGGATCACGTATTCCCAGATACTGCAGCCCATAACCCCCTTGAAAATGCGATTTAGGTGTGCCTTATCGCGATAGAGATTTTTCTCGATCATCTCTAAATTCAGAGGAGCGGTAAGGTTGGAATTGATAAAGCGTACGATCTGGTTGACCACATCGCTTTGTGCGGGATCGACCCTGCCCGTCACCTCGGGAACGGAGGATAGCTTGGTAAAGAGAATGCGGATCATAGCGGAGAGAGAATCCCGCATGGCTTCCTCCCCAAGGTTGCTTTTTTCCAGACCTAAGCAGGTTTCCTCAAACCAGATCTGCTCCCGCTCGTTTAAAAGGAATACGCGGTTTCCACCGTCAGGCGGGAAGATCTGCCGCTCCATTACGGGGGGGAGAAGCCCCAAACTGAACATAATCACAGTTCGTTCGTAAGGGGTTTTCGTATCATTGATGGTCAGGTGGTGCACCTGACCGCTGGCGGAGAGAAGAAGCATACCCTTTTGCAGGTGATAACAGGTTCCTTCAATGGAAAAATCCGCATCGCCCTGAAGCATATAAAAAATTTCGTGTCTGTTGTGGGAATGAAGCTGAAAGGAGACGCTGTCAGGAGTAGGGAAATGGGTGAGCTTATGGGAATAATCGGCAAAATCTCCACCGAAGGAGAAGATCACTTCGTTTTTCATAAAAGGCGCTCCTTTCTTCTTTTTTCGCATTATAGCACATTTTTTCTGCTCCGCTTCCATTGTACCATTCCATATCCCGTTTTGCAATATTTTTTCTCGTATTTGCAATAGACTTGCAAATAAAGCCTAATATATAATGGTATTCGTAGAAATTACACGCAGCAGTGTGAAAGGGAGGAATCCAATGAAAACTATGAAGAGCCATCGTCTTTCGGTACAGATCCACGAAAGCCGCGATGCCATGGGCAAAGCCGCCGCGGCGGACATTGCCGCCTGTATTCACAGCCTTTTGAAAACGAAGGATCAGATCAATATGATCTTTGCCGCCGCACCTTCTCAAAACGAGGTGCTTCATTATCTTTGTGAGGATGCTACCATTCCGTGGGAGCGCATCCACGCCTTCCATATGGACGAATACGTAGGCATTGCCCCCGATGCACCCCAGGGCTTTGCGCAGTTTTTGCGCCGCGCTATTTTTGACCGCAAGCCCTTTGCTTCCGTGAATCTCATTGACAGTACCGCCGAGCCGCAGGAGGAAGCGGTGCGTTATTCTCAGCTTCTTGCCAAAAATCCCCCGGATATCGTATGTATGGGAATCGGCGAAAACGGACACATTGCCTTTAACGATCCCCACGTTGCAGATTTTCAGGATCCTGCCGCCGTTAAGGTGGTGGATCTGGATGACGTCTGCCGTATGCAGCAGGTGCACGACGGGTGCTTTGCTTCGTTGGAGCTGGTGCCCAAATACGCGATGACCCTTACCGTTCCTACCCTTGCAGGGGCCGCTTATCAGTTCTGCGTGGTACCTGCCGCCGCCAAGGCGCAGGCAGTGAAGAACACGGTTTCGGGCGAGATCGGTGCCCATTGCCCCGCAACGGTGCTTCGCAATTGCGAAAACGCGGTGTTGTACTGCGACCCCGATAGCGCCGCGCTTCTGTGAGATCAATATGAAGACCTGGATTCGTGCGAAACGCCTGATTTCCGATGGCGCTGTAACGGAAAATACCGGTGTATTGGTGGAGAACGGGGCGATCCTTTCCGTCCTTCCCACTCCGCCCGCAGACGCCTGCGTGGTGGATCTGCAGGAGGCTACCCTTGCCCCCGCCTTCATTGATCTGCATTGCCACGGCGGTGCAGGCTTTGAATTTATCGATGCCACCGAGGAGGCCGTTTTGGGTGCCTGCAGGATCCATAGCGATCACGGCACCGGCGTGTTGTACCCTACGGTCTCCGCCGCCGATTTTGATACCACCTGGCGCGCCCTTGAGATCTTGGAAAAGACCGTTTCCAAAGCCCCCTTGGTAATCCCCGGAGTGCATCTGGAGGGGCCCTATCTTTCCCCCGAAATGTGCGGTGCCCAGGATCCGGGGATCGTGCGCAAGCCTGATCCCGAAGAATACCGCACTATTTTTAACCGCTTCGGTAAGCTTATTGCCCGTTGGGATTATGCACCGGAAATGGATGAAAACGGAGAGTTTGCTGATTTTCTGCGAGAAGCGGGTATTACGGCTTCTACCGCCCATTCCGCCGCACAGTACAAGCATATGCTCGCTGCGCTGGAAAAGGGCAACCGCCTTGTGACCCATTTATACTCCTGCACCTCCACCGTCACCCGTGAGGACGGCTTCAGAAAGCTGGGTGTCATTGAAACGGCCTTTTTGAAAAACGAGATCTTCGTTGAGGCCATCGGTGACGGCTGCCACCTGCCCCCCGAGCTTCTGACTATGATCTATCAGATCAAAGGGGCAGAGCGTATCTGCCTGATCAGCGATGCCATCCGTTTTGCAGGTCTTGGGGATCAAGCCAACGTCTGGGAAGGAAAGATCCCCTACGTCATTGAGGATGGCGTTGCAAAGCTTGCGGATCGAAGCGCCTTTGCAGGGAGCATCGCCACTGCCGATCAGCTTTTGAAGCGCACGGTTGGTGCAGGGATCCCTTTGAAGGATGTGGTTACGATGCTCACCGCCACCCCCGCCAAGGTAATGGGCCTTACGGAATACGGCGTTATCGCCCCCGGCGCCCGCGCCTTGTTCTCCGTGATCGGAGAGGATCTCTCGGTAACAAAGCTTGCGATCTGACGAAAAAACGAATGCACGCTTGTGAGAAGTCTCGCAAGCGTGCATTCGTTTTTTTATAAAAGCATATCCAGAATCTTTTTGGGAATTTCGGTGCGCAGATCGTCCCGCTGCGTGTTCATTAAAAGAGCGATCCCCAGACCCGATTCCTTGTGAGTCATAAGGCTTGTGGCGTAAGGGGGTGCGGAGCCGTGGTGACCGCAGAGGAAGCCGTTTCTGTAAGGCTCCAGCCGCATCGTAAGCCCGTAAGAGAAGCCCGTGGGGTCTTTTCCGTGGGGTGTTTTCATTTCCTTTAGCAGGTGCGGTGGTAACAGCGCTTTCCCTTCGTCGGTGACACCGCTGTTTATAAAGCGGGCAAGGCGGCAAAGATCCAGAACGTTGGAATAAAGCCCGCCTGCGGCGTGGCGCACTGCGTTTTCCTGAAGGCGGTGGAATACGGTAAAAGTGCCGTCTTTTTCTTCGTGAGGCAGACAGAGGGGATAGGTGGCGGCAAGGTGCAGGTCAAAGGTGGTCGTATTCATTCCCAGAGGAGAAAGGGTCATTTCCCTTGCCAAAAGGGTAAAGGGCTTTCCCGTGACCTTTTCTGCCATCAGGGAAGCCAAACGAATGCCAAGGTTGGAGTAAAGAAAGACTCCGTCGCCGGGGAGGCTTGCCATTTGTGCTACGGGAAGTTCTCTTTGAAGGGAGGGCTCCAGAGCGGCTTCCTCCAAGGGCCCGTCGGGAGTGTATTCCGCGGGAAGCCCACCGGTGTGAGAGAGAAGGTGCCGCAGGGTCAGGGCCTTTTCAGCATCCCTTTGGGAAAGGGTCAGCCACGGAATGATCTCTTTGACGGGGGCATCCAGCGCCAGTTTCCCTTCTGCTACCAACTGCAGTACGGTAATGCCCGTTACCAGCTTCGTGATGGAAGCGATGCGGAAGAGGGAACGTTCCGTCACCGGCACCTGGGGGCGCTCAACGCTTTCCACCCCAAAGCCGCGGGCGTAGCGCACGGCCTTTTCATCAGTCAATGCCACTGCAAATCCGGCAATGCGCTTCTCTTTGCGGATATTTTCCAAATATGAATCAAGTATTTTCATCGGGTTCCTTTCAAGTAAACGTAACGGATCGCGCTTTATATTGCTCACGTGCTTCAAAATATTTCACATTCTAACATAAATTGATTGGCATAGCAAGTCTTTTTTATGCCAAAATAGAAAGAAAAAAGAATTTTGAAAAAGGGGAGGTGAAGGGGTGAAGCAAAAAATAAAGGAATATGCTTTGATCCTACTTGGCGCCTTTCTTTTGGCATTTGCCGTTCAGGTCTTTCTGGTGCCTGCCAAGATCAGTACCGGCGGGGCCAGCGGGATCGGAACGGTACTCTTTTACACCCTTGGCATCCCCCTTTTCGTTACGGTGCCTGCCCTCAACGCCGTAATTTTCATTTTTGGCTTCAGATCACTGCCTCGCCGTGCTTTGATCAAAAGCCTCTTTGGGGTGGCGGCTCTTTCCGTTTTCTTATCCCTGACCCAAAGGCTTCCCGTCTATAGGGGGAATCTGATCCTCGGTGCGGTTTTCGGCGGTGCCATCGCGGGCGTGGGGGTAGGGCTGACCCTTTTGCAGACGGCCTCCACCGGCGGAACGGATCTGGTGGCGTTGGTGCTCCATGGAAAAAAGCCCCATCTTACCCCCGGGAGCCTGATTTTGTGGATGGATTCCGCTATTATCCTTTCTTCCGGCTTTTTTCTGGGTGATCTTACCGTGATCCTTTCTTCTTTGATTTCCCTTTATATCAGTAACCTTACGGTGGATTGGGTGCTGACCCGCGGAGATCTTGCCAAAAGCGTTTGGGTGATCAGCTCGGCCGCTTCCTCCATTGCGGGGGATATCCACCGCCGCCTTGGCCGCGGGGTCACGGGGATCACCGTTCGCCGCTACTATAGCAATACCGCGGGAGAGATGCTCTTTTGCGTTTTGAAAAATCGCCAGGTGCCGCTTTTGCTGGAATTGATACACCGCCGTGATCCCGCTGCCTTTACCTTCATTTCTGACGTGCGAAAGGTCAGGGGAGAGGGCTTTTGATTTCGTGCCGTGCTTCGTTTTGAGGTGCGGCTTTTAATTTAGAAGAGAAATTGTATCGGAAGTTGCGCAGTTTTTTGCTTTGTGGTATAATATTCCAACAATGTGATAACACACAACAAAAGGAGAAAAAGAGAAATGAGTTACGGCTTTGTGATCAAATGGCTTTCCGTATCAAGCTTTGAATTGCGCTTTGACGGTTTTACCGTGGTCACCGACCCTTACATTACCGAATGTGAAACCAACGATCTGACCTGGGAGGCAGTGGAGGCTTGTGACGCCATCTGCCTGACCCACGTGCATTGGGATCATATTACCGATATTCCCCGTCTGGTAGAAAAATTCAGCCCCAAGATCCTCTGTGGCGAAATGTCCGCCCTTCCTATGGTTCGCTGGCTGGATTGTAACCCCCTCCTGGTCTATCCTATGCCTGCCAATACGGAATTGGATTACGGTAAGGTGAAGATCCGTGCCCTTTACGGCCACCACGGCAATTTGAAAAACAATTGGAACGCCCTGATGGATCGGGTCAAGAATCATCCCCTCTGTCAGAAGGATCCCAAAATGGCCGAAATGCAAGAAGCAGGCACTCTGGAATACCGCAACTGGCTATTCACCCTTCCCGGTGGTGCCCGTATGGTTTTGTGGGGCGGCCCTGCAACCATCGAGCATATCAATGCTTGCAAGGCCCTTGCGCCCGACGTTTTGATTCTTCAACGTCCCAGTAGTGAAGCGGACATTCAAGCAAAATTGGATTTTGCCAAAGCGGCGGGTTGTAAGGTTTTGATCCCCCACCATCAGGAATTTCGCTCCAAAGAAAAGCCTGAGGTGGTGCTCCGCTGGGGAGAACTGTTTGAAAAGGAAGTGCCGGGGGCTAAATTCATCTATCCCAATCATGGGGAATGGATCAAGCTTTAAAGCTTGAGCATTTGTTAATAATATAAGAAGCGGAAGAAGAAAATGGACGAAAACGTAAAAGAATCCATCGAGATGACCCGTGAACTGGGAAAAAGCTGTTTTTTCAATTCCGACGGTGATGAAGAAAAACGAAAGCTTGGGCTTGAACTGCTTCTGGAAGCCGTAAAAAAGAAAGATCCGGAGGCAAGCTTTCTCATCGGTCGGCTGATCCTTGGTGGAAAACTGACCACTTCGGACAAAGACCCTGCAGATCGCGCCGTCTCCCTTGTTTGCTTCGCGGCAAACCACGGCTATATGCGCGCCCGCACTTTCTTGAATTTGTACTGCGAGGCCCGCTACCACGCTGAAGTCGGCAAGAATTTTCCCCCTCAAGAGGGGCCGCTGACAGACTTTGAGGGAAAGCCCATTAAAATTGATCGCCGCGGTGTTTTCACCCCAGTGGATGCAGTGCTGAAATATGAAAACGGAAAAAACGTTTTAACCTTGAGTACCACCCTTGATTTTTGTTACTTGGATTCTGACATGGAAAACAAGGAAATACTGGAGCAAGCGGTGATCGACGGTATTATGGACTGGGAAGGGGAATACGAGGTATTCGGCGGACAAAAGCTTACTGTTCGTATTTTGCTTTCTCTTGATTCCAATATGTTTGACCATATCACCGTTCTTCCGGTTACGGAGAATTTGATCGATGCAATGCACTCCGTCAATAAGGTTCTTGTTACGGAAAAACAAAAAGAGAGAGCCGAGATATTGATTGACAAAAAACGCTCCTTTGCCTTTCTTGGCTTTAAGTGGAGCGTAAATTCAAGAAAAACGATCTTTCTCAAAAGTAAAAGCGGCCGCTTCGATGATTACGATGAAATGAAGCACGTAGCCAAGCACGAATTCGGTCACGCCTTGGGGCTGGGCGATCTGTACGAAAGTATGGTGGATTCCTTGCCCGGTGTTTCGAGGGGCACCTACGCGGAGCTGGACGGCTACGCCGTGGGGCATAAAGACTATAATCTGGTTATGTGCGATCATAACGGCCCTATCAGCAACAACGATATTGAAATGGTGGTATTGGCCTTCAGCGAAAATGAAATGCAGCTGTATCAGCCGGAGCAGGTGAAGGGAAGGATCTCCACCGCTTTGGGAAAAGGCAACTGAAATGAAAAAGGAACGAAGATTTTCTTCGTTCCTTTTTATGCTTCTTCGCTTCGGTGCAGATCGAACTTTGCCCAGGGCTCCCCGTGCTCCGGAAAAGCGTTAAAGGAAAGCCTTTCACCGCTGATGGGGTGTGAAAAGGTGATCCTATTGGAGAAAAGCCCAAGGGTACCGTGCCCGCCGCCGTATTTCCGATCACCGAAAAGCGGGTGCTTGCGGCTGGCAAACTGCACGCGGATCTGGTGGGTGCGTCCCGTAACAGGGGTGACCCGCACAAGGGAAAAGGCACCGTCGCTCTCCAGAACGCTGTAGTGCAAAAGGGCGTCTTTTACACCCTTCCGTTCCCGCTTCACGGGAAATACCTTTCCTTTTTTTCGGTGGAAGAAAAGCAGGTCCGAAAGAGAGCCCTCCGCCTCTTCAAGGGTGCCGGTTACCACCGCAAGGTATTCTTTTTCAAATTTTCTCAAAGCAATATCCTGAGAGAGGGTGGCCGCCGCCTTTTGGCTTCTGGCAAACACCATTACCCCGGCGGTCTCACGGTCCAATCGGTGAACGCAGTAGATCTCGCCGCCCAGCTCTTCCTTTAATTTTGCGGGCAGGCTACCCGCCTCTCCTTCTTGAGAGAGGACCCCTGCGGGCTTGATCGCCACAACGATGGCATCGTCAACAAAAAGTATGTTCATAATCAATTAAACGTCTCGGTGAAAGCGGCGGACCTTTTTATCGTGGTCGCGCTTTCGGCTACGGCTTCTGACGCGGCTGCGCCGAATCCATTTTTCAAGGGCTTCGATTTTTTCTCTGGAAAGGTAAGTTCCCCCGGGCTTTGCCGTAATGGGGCCCCGCCTTCCTCCAAGGTACTCACCGCCGCTTTTTACGTAGGGCGCCAGCTCCGAAAGGCGAAGCACGCCTTCCTGCTTCTTTGAAAACGTCACCCTGCGGGAGGTGAAGATCACAAGCCCCGTAACGGGTAGATTTCGGAAACGGCGGCTCTTTTGAAGCACGCGTACCAGCGCCTTGCGGTGCGCTTCATTTTGGATCAGAGGTGAGTGAAAGTGCACCACCTTTTCACCGTGGATCTGAACCCATTCCCGCCCTTGGGTGTTGATCCTGCCGTTGTGGCTTTTGGTCTCCAGAACGAAAACGCCCCATTTGCAAATGAGAACGTGATCCAACTGGGTGGTGGCGTGCTCGGTTTTTAAAAACAGATTATTAATGAGAACGGCACCGGGAAACTCCCGCTCAACGTATTCCTTAACCAGCTCCTCCGCATGGTCACCGTAATGGCGGATCCTTTGGTGCCGAACCTCTTTTTTGATGTGAAAGATCAATAAAACCAAAAGGGCAAGGGCATCCACTGAAAGAAAGATCAAAAGGATCAGAAGCGCGCCTGGTGTCATTAAAAATTGCTCCTTGTGAGGATCCGATCGGTCAGCTGAATGATATCGCCTGCGCCCATAATCAGGAGGATGCCTTTTCCGCCGCCCTCCAAAAGGTTTTTGGCAATGGCGTCAAAATCCCCCAAATACTCTCCGTTTTTGCTGGCGGCAGCCAGATGGGGGGCATCGATCCCCTCAAGGGGCAATTCGCGGGCAGGGTAGATATCGGCAAAGATCACGCGGTCCGCCAAGGAAAGGGAAGAGAGAAATTCATCCCAATAAGCACGGGTGCGGGTGAAGGTGTGGGATTGGAATACCACCGTAATGGATTCATACCCCAGTTTTTTTACCGCTTTCAGAGTGGCACGGATCTCATCGGGGTGGTGGGCGTAATCATCGAAAACGGGCATCTCCCCGCACGTACCGCGGTATTCAAAGCGACGCTTTACCCCGCGGAAGGCAAGGAGCCCGCGGCGCACCACCTCGCCCTCAATGCCGGAAAGATAAGCGGCAGCGGCGGCGGCAAGGGCGTTTTCCACGTTGTGCTCACCGGGCACCGAAAGGGTGCAGGGGGTGTAGAGCCCTTCTTGGGTCATAATATCAAAGGAGAAAAAGCCCTTTTCTTCCTTCAGGTTTTCGCACCAGATATCCTTCTTTTCTTTTTTGGAAAAGATAAAGACGGGTGATTTTGTTTTTTCGCATACCCGCATTGCCCCGGGGTTATCCCCGTTGATGATGACCTTGCCGTCCTTTGCAATGTCGGCGAAGGCAATAAAGGAACGGAGCATATCCTCCAGAGTGGGGAAAAAGTCTGCGTGGTCGTGCTCTACGTTGAGGATCAAAGCCAAATGGGGGAAAAAGGAAAGAAACGAATTCTGATATTCGCAGGCCTCAAACAGAAAATCATCCCCTCCGCCGATGCGATACGTGGAATCCAGCGCGGGCATTACCGCTCCAACCATAATGGTAGGATCGCGGGATTCATCTGCCAAAAAAATGGAAGAGAGCATACCCGTGGTGGTGCTCTTTCCGTGGGTTCCCGCTACACCGATGGGGTTTTTGGCGCTTTTCATCATCAGTCCCAAAAATTCCGCACGGGTCATTTCGGGGATCTTTTGGCTTCTGGGGTAAGAAAGCACCGGGTCCGTATCGTGAATGGCACCGGTGTAAACGATCAGATCCACCCCGCGGTAGTTTTCTTCGGAAAAGGAATCGGTTACGGGGATCCCGCTTTTTTCCAGCTTTTCCGTCACCGGGCTTAAGGTAGCATCAAACCCTGCCACGTCGCAGCCCTGCCGCTTTGCCCAAAAAGCAAGAGAGGACATACTGACCCCGCCGATCCCCAAGAAAAACAGCTTTGGCTTTCCTTTCAAAAAATCAAAAAAATCACGCACATTCATCATATCATTCACCTAAAATTCATATTTGCCTTCTATAATCTCAATATGTTAATAGAAAGAATAAAAGGAGAAGCATTTATGAAGATTACCGACGTTAAAATTCGCAAAACCTTCACCGAGGGCCCCATGCTTGCAGTGGCAAGCGTAACCTTTGACAACGTTTTCGTTGTGCACGACGTAAAAGTGATTTTTGCCAACGACCGTCACTTTATCGTGATGCCCAGCCGCAAAAACGCTGACGGTACCTACCGTGACATTGCCCATCCCATCACCGCCGAATTTCGCGGCGAGCTGGAAGAGACCATTCTGGCGGCATTCCGCAAGGATTTAGAGGAACAAAAAGAAGCTGAATCCGTTCCCGCAGAGGTCTGAGCCTATTTTCATTATAGCGAAAAAAGCTTTGCTTTGCAACACTTCCCGCAGAAAAATGCGGGAAGTTTGTTTTTTTCCTCCGTTGACGAACGGATGATTTTTCGCTATAATGAATGAAGTAATAAAAGGGGTGATACCATGGAAAAACGAAAGCCGTTTTGGAAGAAGTGGCTTCCTGAAAAAAAGAGCGTTCAGCTGCTGGCGGCAACGTTGCTTGTGACTGTCGGGGTCTGGTTTAATTTTCCCGAACGAGGGCTTCCTGCAACCTTCCCTCTGCTTTTTCTTTTTGGCTTTTTCGGGAGCGTGGTGTACCCTCGCCTTTGGTTTGCTCCCGTGGCATCCTTTGCCATTGCCTTTTTTTACGGCTCTATGGCAAATTTTCCCGCAACAGGGGGATTTTCTCTGTTTTCGCTTACCTCGGGGCTTTGTGCCGCCCTTCTGGCTGCCGCTCTTCGGAATCTGAAAAAGAGCCGCTTAAAGTTCAGTATTCTGTTCTTTTTGGCTTTGATTCCCGGGCTTCTGGCTCCCTTTTTCTTTACGGGCTCACCTGCGTCTTACGTGAAAGAACGGCAGGTTGCCGATGCGTATTTGGAAGAAAACTATCCCGGGCAGACCTTTGATTCTGTGATCTTTTATTACGATCGGGAGGAAAAGGCTTATCGCGCCACCGTTTCTTATGGCAATGAAGGGAATACCTTGACCTCCTCTTTGATCTTCGGCGAGAGGGTGGAGGACGGTTACCGTGCCGATTACGCCGAATACGTGCTTCGCCGTCATTCTTCCAAGCTTATTGAAGCCTTTCAGGCAAAGGAGCTTTCCGTGGTGACGGAGGCAAACACCCTTCTTTATGCGCGTGACGAAGCCATTCCCGGTGCCTACGGTACTCTTTCGGAGGAGGTTCTCCCCAAAACCGCGTATTTTGTAACCTTCCGCGAAGAAAAACCACAGCGTGAAGCCTTCCGTGATGCCATTGCGCAGGCGCTCGGTGCCCTGAAGGAAAAAGAGGTGGTGTACGGGCAGATCACCTTTTACGCGCTGGATGCGGGCAACGTCGTTTATAAATGCATCGCCACCCCCGATCTGGAGGAGGATGACATTCTGGCCCAAATCACCTATAACCGATAAGCCGTTCTTTTTCAGCTCCTCTGTTTCATACAATGGTAAAAAACAGGGGGGCTTTTTATGTGGAAACTCCGTCATTACCATTCGGGGCTGTACCGTGCCCGCTACGGGCGCTACCGCATTTTCTTTTTTCTTTCCGTGATCGCGGTGGTTCTCTTTTTGTTAGGTGAGATCTGGCTTTACGGTGCAGGCGGGCGGAGCGCACAGCTTCAAGCGGTTTCGTGGCAGAGCCAGTTCAGGCGCCTTTTTACCTTAGAGGCGGTGGGGTACCTTGTTACCTTTCTCTGCGGGATCACCATTTACGCACCCTTCGTTCAGTTTTTGGCCTGCGGTGTCAGAGGCGTGTTTTACGGGTATCTGATCTCCTGCCTCGTCCCTTCTTTTTCCGAAGGGGGACTGCCCGTTTTCATCTTGTTTGTTTTATATGCACTGTTTTCCGTGTGCCTTTACTGTAGCTACGCTTCTTTCTGCACTCAGGTCTCTCTTCGTATCTATACCGATCCGAAGCCCCGCGGCAGAGAAGAGGAGCGCATCTTCGGGGGTACGCTGTTTCGTGCCGCTCTTTTTTCCGATACCGTTAACCTGCGCTTTCTCTTTACCTACGTTCTTCTGTTTCTTTGTGCCTTTTTTTCTTCCCTTGGCGGCGTGTTTTTCTTTTCCCTTTTCAGAAGCTGGCTTGGGTAAAATCGTTTTCAAAAAATTGTCTTGTCAAGAGGGGATTTTTATTGTAAAATAGATAAAATCATAGGAGGCGCGGCGTGGAAGCATTTTTAACGGAACTTGCAAAAGAGAAAAAAGAAAATACCCTTTTGTCATACCGCAGAGATCTGGCAAAGCTGGCTTCCTTCTATGAAGGTCGCGATCTCCGATCCCTTACGGAGGCGGAGCTTGCCGCCTATTTTTCCCGCTTGGCTTCGGCTTCGGCCCGAAGCAGTCTTGCACGTGCTCTTTCCGCCGTCAAGGGCTTTTACGCACGGCTGTTTGCACGGGGCGAAATAGGAAAGAATCCCGCCGCAGGGCTTTTTTCTTCCGATTTTGCTGAAAAACCCGTAGCCCTTCTGGAGGAAGCGGAGCTGGCAAGACTGTTGGATTTTTCTGCCCACGGCATTCGCGGCAAGCGGGATGAAGCGATGATCCGCCTTCTTTGCGAAACGGGAATGAGCGTTTCGGAATTGGTATCCGTAAATCGGGAGGATCTGTTTCCCTCAAAGGGCTACGTTCGTTGCGGCACGGGAGAAAAGCAAAGGCTTCTGCCCGTTTCCCCCTTTACGATGCAGTGTCTGGAGCATTGCCGCTCCCTTGCTGACCTTACCGCACCTGCCGGAAAGGCTCTGTTTTTGGGCTCTACGGGAAAGCGGATCACAAGGCAGGGCTTTTGGGGAAACCTGAAGGATCGCGCTATGCGGATGGGCATTGCCAATTGCAGCCCCGAGGTACTGCGCCAGTCCTTGGCAAAGGCACTTTTGCTACGGGGCGAAGAGCGCCGTGAGGTCTGCTCCCTTTTAGGGCTCAAGACCGATGCCCGCCTGCGGGAATACGAAAAACAAGGAAAGAACGAATAAAAAGGAAAGCACAATGGGATTATTTAACGGATTTATCAAGCCGGGCAAGGGTGTCCGCAAGCAAGACGTAGCGCAAAACTTTGGATTTAAACGCTTTTTCACCACCTTTGGTGATAAGTTTTGGAATCTGGTTACCCTGAACCTTTTGTATTTTCTCATCAACTGCCCCATTTTTGCCATCTTTGCTTATCTTGCAGGCGTGGGCGGCGTGCCTTATAAAACACCCGTGAACGTGCTGTTTCAGCCTCTTGTGGGTGTGATGCGCCACGGCGAAAGTCATGCTCTCAACGCCCTCTACGGTGTGGTGGGTACCCAAATGGAGCACCGCTACCCCTCCACTCTTACCAACGTTTTGCTTTTTGTGGGGCTCCTTTCCCTTTTGACCTTTGGCATCAGCACCGCTGCTATGACCTATACCCAGCGCAATTTCGTGCGCCGCGAGCCCGGTGAGATCGCCGATGATTTCTTCGGCTGTATCAAGCGCAACTGGAAACAGTCTATCCTTTTGGGGCTTCTGGATCTTCTTTTCGTTTTCGTCATTGCCTTCGATATCGTCAGCTACCTTTACACCACCCAAAGCTTTGGCTTTTTGATCCTCTTTTATCTTACCCTGTTCTTATCCCTGATCTATCTTTTGATGCGCCCCTATATGTATCTGATGGTGGTGACTTTTGATCTGAAGATCGCCAAGATCATAAAGAATTCCTGGATTCTTGCCGTCTCCGGCATCGGCAGAAACCTTTTCTGCGGCATCTTTTCTCTGATCACCCTTGGCTTGAACGTTGTGGTATTTCATTTCATCCCTTCCCTTGGCGTTGGAATGCTCTTTATCTTCACCGCCTCCGTGGCCTGGTTTTTCCAGATCTACGGTGCCTGGCCCGTGGTGAAAAAGCACATGATCGATCCCTTCTATGAAGAAACCGCTCCCTCCTCCTCTAAAAAAGAAGACGAGGATGAGGATGATGGTGCCGTCTTCCGCGACCGCGGCTAAAAAAGGGGATGTAAAAAAAGCGCAGACTGCTTCGCTATGAACAAACTTCGCCTCTCGACGTACTCTTGTGCGCCTTCGGACACGACATACAACTTAACGCTAAAAAAGCGTCGCTTGGCTTTGCCAAACGACGCTTTTTTCTTTATGAAAGCTTGCACTTTTCGCGAATGATCGCCTGAAGGGAAGCCAAAGTTTCTTCCGCCTTTTTCTGATCCTTTTCACGAATGCAGTAGTAGAACTTGATCTTGGGCTCCGTGCCCGAGGGACGGGCAACTACCCAGCTTCCGCCTGCAAGGTGGAACTTCAGCACGTTGGAAACGGGCAGGGAATCGATTCCCTTGGAGTAATCCGCCACCTTTTCAACACCCGGAAGGAAGCTTTCGTCGCTACGGATCTCCGTCATGATCTGACCGATGCGCTCCAGCCCCTCTTTTCCCTGAAGGGAGAAGGATTCCACCTTATCAAGGTAAAAGCCGTATTCATCGTAAAGGGTCTTAAGAGCCTCTGCCAAGGTGCGTCCTTGAGTCTTGTGGAAGGCGGCCATTTCCGCAATGAGCATTGCCGCCACAACGGCATCCTTATCTCTTGCGTGTGTGCCTGCAAGATAGCCGTAGCTTTCTTCGTAACCCAGAAGGAAGTTTGGCACTCCTTTTTCTCCCGCCATTTGCGCCGCTTCGTATTCGGTGATCTTTTCGCCGATGAATTTAAAGCCGGTGAGCACCTTCTTTACGTTACAGCCGTGCTTCTTGGCAACTGCCTCGCCCAGATCGCTGGTTACGATGGTGGTGAGCACCGTGGGGTTTTCACCCAAAACGGTCTTGGTTTTTAACAGATAATCTACAAGAAGGGCACCAACCTGGTTTCCCGTGAGAAGGAGCATCTCGCCCTCGTGGGCAACGGCACAACCGATGCGGTCGGCGTCGGGATCGGTTCCGATCACCAGATCAGCCCCGATCGTCTGCGCCAGCCGGATCCCCATCATCAAAGCGCCTCGCTCTTCGGGGTTGGGGCTTTTTACGGTGGGGAAGTTTCCGTCGGGCATTTTCTGCTCAGCTACCACGGTTACGTCGGTAAAGCCGTCCTTCTCCAAAATTTGCAGAACGGGCTTTCTGCCGGTACCGTGAATGGGGGTGAATACCAGCTTCAGGGCTTTTTTTGCGGCCGCATCCTTCAGGGTGGACTGGCGCAAAACTGCATTGGTGAAAACGTCCAGCACCTCGTCTCCCACCATCGTCAGGAGAGAATCGTCCCCTTTGGTGGGAATGGCGCCCCAATCCTCGATCTCGCCTACCTTTTTGAGAACGGCTTCCGCCTCCTCAATGCCAAGCTGATACCCTCTGGGGTCGTAGACCTTGTAGCCGTTGTAGGCGGGGGGGTTGTGACTGGCGGTAAGCACGATGCCCGAAGCGGTGCCGAAGTGGCGTACTGCAAAGGAAAGCACGGGGGTGGGGACGGGCTGATCGAACAGATAAACGGGGATCCCCATGGCGGTGAGCACGTCTGCGGTGTTTCTTGCCAGAGAGGTGGAATTGTTACGGGTATCAAAAGCGATGACCACGCCCTTCTTTTTCGTTTCGGGATCCGTTTCAAACAGGTAATTGGCAAGGCCCATGGTGGCTTTGCCCACCGTATAGCGGTTTATGCGGTTGGTACCGGCTCCCATAATGCCGCGGAGCCCTGCGGTACCGAATTCCAGCTCCTTATAAAAGCGGTCCTCGATTTCCTTTTCATCGGTAAGAGATTCCAGCTCGCGGCGGGTCTCTTCGTCAAAAACGGGGCTGCTTTTCCAAATTTCAAATTCTGCGCGATATGAATCCATATTCGTTCTCCTTCATTCCTAATAGGGATAGTATACATCTTTTTTTTCCTTGCGTCAACGGGAAAAAGGGGTGTTTTTGCCCTTGACAGAAAAATCTTTTTCTGTTATAATACCGTTCGATTTTGAAGGAGAGGAGTTGATAGAGAACAGTATGGATACGGACAGTCACAGTCAAAAGCGTAGCGAAGAACCTCCCATACGTAATATGGTTTTCAATATAGAATTTTATATCGGACATCGTCTATCTTACTATTACCGTAGATAGGCTATGTCTTTTTATTGTTTTTTTCGATATTGAACACCTATTTGTATGAAAGGATTTTATTATGACACAGTATATCGGACCTTTGATTTTACAGCTCGTATTGATCTTATTGAACGCCGTTTTTGCTATGGCGGAGATCGCCGTTATCAGCATCAGCGACGGGAAATTGGCAAAGCTTTCAGAGCAGGGCAATAAAAAAGCCCGCCGCCTTCTGAAATTGAAAAGCGACCCTGCAAAGTTTCTTGCCACCATTCAGGTTGCCATTACCCTTGCAGGCTTTATGGGCTCTGCTTTTGCCGCCGAAAACTTCTCCGGCGCTGTGGTGGCCCTCTTTCAAAAGATTCTGCCCCGTGCAGACGTAGCCCTTCTGGAAAGCATTGCGGTGGTCCTCATCACCCTGATCCTCTCCTATCTTTCCCTGATCTTCGGTGAGCTGGTACCCAAGCGCGTTGCTATGAGAAAGACTGAGGCAATGGCTCTGGGGGTTTCCGGCACGGTTTACGGCGTTTCCAAGGTATTTGCCCCCATCGTGTGGTTCCTTACCATTTCCACCAACGGAGTTCTGCGCCTTATGGGCATTGACCCCAACGCAGACGAGGAGGAGGTGAACGAGGAAGATATCCTGATGATGGCGGAAGCAGGTGCTGAGCAGGGCGTGATCGAAGAGGAAGAAAGAGAAATGATCGAAAACATCTTCGATTTTGATGATCTGACCGTAGGGGAGATCACCATTCACCGTACCGACGTTACCCTCCTTTGGATGGAAGAGAGCGATGAAGAGTGGGAGGATACTATTCGTTCCACCCGCTTTACCATGTACCCCGTTTGCGATGGAAGCATTGATAACGTAGTGGGTATTTTGGATACCAAGGATTATTTTCGTATGGAAAACCGCACCCGCAAAGAGGTAATGGAAAAGGCTGTTCGTTCTCCCTATTTCGTTCCCGAGGGCGCCAAGACGGATATTACCTTCCGCAATATGAAAAAGAACCGCGTTTCCTTTGCGGTGGTGCTGGATGAATACGCAGGCTTTGCCGGTATCATCTCCATCAAAGACCTGATCGAGCGGATCGTGGGTGATATTGAAGAGGAACACGATGCCGATTTGAAGGAAGACGAGCTTCAAAAGATCGATGAAAGAAGCTGGCGCATCAACGGAAATCCTTCCCTTGCTGTGCTGGAAAAAGAATTGGATATTGATCTTCCCGATGATTACGATACCTTCAACGGTTTGGTTTTGGGTATCCACGGCTCCGTTCCCGAAGAGGGAAGCCGCTTCTCTTTGGAATATGAAGGCATCGTCATTCAGGTAAACGACGTGCAGGACCATCAGGTTGCCGCCGCCGTGATCACCCTTCCCGAAAAAAGCGAAGAAGAGGATGAAGATAACGAAGATTGATCAAGACCCCGCCTGTAATGCAGGCGGGGATTTTTTGTCAATCTTTTCTTTTCCTTTGCATAGAATAAAATAAGAATGACGTAAGGGAGGGAAAACGCATGGACATGGATCGGGAACTGCTTGAAAAGATCCGCCTATTGGATGATGAGAGCTTGCGCCGCGTGATCGGAAACGTGGCGGAGGGAATGGGGCTGGATCCGCAAATGACGGCCCCCTATCTTGCCGATATGGGGAAGATCAAAGAAACGGTTGCAGGTCTTTCACAGGAGGATCTGGATCGGATCCAAGGAGCCATTGGGGAAGAAAATACCCAAAATCTGATGACGCAGATTCAAAAAGAAGTAAAGGGGAACTAAATGGAAGGCGATTTTTCCCAAAAACTGCAGCAGGTCCTCTCCGATCCCAATGCCATGGCAACCATTGCCGGTCTGGCGCAGAATTTCTCCAAGAAAAATGCAGAAAGCACGGGGGCATCGGAGACCTCGCTTCCCACGGGTGCGGGAGAGGCACCGCGGGAAAAGGGTGTTTTGGGGGAAATGCTGGAGCAGCCCGCCATTGCCTCTGCCTTAAAAATGCTGGGGGATGGAAGCCGTGAGCGGGTGGCTCTCCTTCAGGCAATGCGGCCCTTCGTGAAGGATGAAAAAAAGGAGCGGCTGGATCGCATTATCCAAACCATGAAGACTCTGGATCTTTTGCTCTCCGCTCAAAAGCTGTTGTAAGGAGGGGAGAACTATGTATTCAGGTCCTTTGCACCGAACGCCCTTTCAGCCGGATCCGGAGCGGATGCAGCACGCCGCCCAAAGGGAGGAATACGCCCGCAAACTGCGGGAGCAGGAGGGGCTTTTATCCGCGCCACCCTCCACTATGCCGCATCCGCCACCCCAAAGGATCGAAAAGCTTTTGGAGCTGGTCTCGCCTGAGGATTCCGCCCTCATTGCACTGATCATCTTTCTCCTTTGTGATAACACCAACAACGACGTGGTGCTTCTGGGTATTTTGCTGTACGTCCTTTTGGCAAAAGAAAAACGGTCGTAGCCTTGTGCTACGGCCGTTTTTCTTATTTTTGCCTGCGCTCTTTCATATCGTTGTGAATGGCTTTTTGCAAGCCCTGCTTGTGAAGCTCCTTCTTTTGGGTCTCGTCGTATTTTTCAGGGCGCTTGATGACGCCGCTGTTCATGCGTGCACCCTTGCTGCTCCTTAAGACCCGCAGATCCAAAACCAATACCGCTACGCCGATCACCAGAATAAAAATGGCAATGCGCACCTTATCGGTGGTAAACATTACGGCGCAGATCCCCAGAAGTGCCGAAATGGCGTACAGGATCAAAACCGAAGCCCGCTGGGAAAAGCCCATATCAATGAGCTTGTGGTGCAAATGGCCACGGTCTGCGGCAAAGGGGCTCTTTCTGTTTAGAAGCCTACGCACCACGGAGGTGAGGGTATCGCTGGCGGGCAGCCCCAAAATGAGAAAGGGTACCAGGAAGGATACCAAGGCGTTGAATTTGAAAACGCCCAGAACGGAAATGGTAGAAAGGGCAAAGCCCAGCATCAAGGCACCGGTATCGCCCATAAACATTTTAGCGGGGTGAATATTGAAAGGGAGAAAGCCCAGGCACGCACCTGCAAGCAGGAGTGCCAAAAGCGCAACGCTTCCTTGTGAGGAGCTGATCACTGCCGTCAAAACCAGACAGAAGGAGGAAATAACGGAAACGCCGCAGGCAAGACCGTCAAGCCCATCTATCAGGTTAATGGCGTTGGTGATCCCCACGATCCAGAAGACTGTGAGAAAAATGCTGAGCCAAAGGGGGAAGTAGTAAGGTTCTCCCGCCACCATAATAAACTCAATGCGCGTGCCGGTGAGCACCGGAAAGAGAGCGGCAATCAGTTGACCGATCAGTTTTTTGCCCGCACCCAATTCTCTCACGTCATCCGCAATGCCAAGGCATACTACCACCAGCATTCCCAAAAGAATGCCAATGATCTTTAAGTCAATATCCGACATAAAGAGAAGCGCGGAAACGGAAAAAGAAAGGAAGATTCCAAGCCCGCCAATGAGGGGGATCGCCTCTTTGTGCATTCTGCGGGCATCCTTGGGGATATCCACCGCTCCGATTCGGAATGCCAGTACCCGAATGCTGGGGGTCAGGGCAAAGGAGAGGAGCACGCTGAACAAAAAGGCTAAAAAACCGTAGATCAGATCGTTAGCCGTCAAGGTGGAAAGCTCAAAGCCCGTGGAACTGGAAATGGCGGCAAACAGAGGAAGCACCTTCATAGTTTATTTTTGCGACTGATAAAAGCCGACCTTTCTGTAAACTTTCTGAATGGTCTTGCGGGCGATCCAAGAAGCCTTTTCTGTGCCTTCCCGCAGGATCTCGTCAAGATAAGCCTTGTCTTTGGTCAGGTGATCAAATTCTGCCTGCAAGGGTGCCAGTGCGTCGGCACAGGCTTCGCCCACGGCCAGCTTGAAATCGCCGTAGCCCTTGCCTTCAAATTCTCTTTCGATCTCTTTTTCATCTTTTCCGGTAAGGCAGGAATAAATGTTGATCAGGTTATAAATACCGGGGCGGTTGGGATCAGCGGCAACCACTGCCTCCGAATCCGTCACGGCGCGCTTGAACTTGCGAATGATATCATCCTTGCGATCCAGCATAAAGATGGAAGCGTTGGCGTTGGGGTCGGATTTGGACATTTTTCTCTCCGGCTCCGCAAGGGACATAATTCTTGCGCTGGATTTGAGGATATACGCTTCAGGCACCGTGAAAGTGGGGGAATAAACACTGTTGAAGCGGTTTGCAATGTCCCGCGCCAGTTCAATGTGCTGCTTTTGGTCGGAGCCGACGGGCACCAGATCTGCCTGGTAAAGGAGAATATCAGCCGCCATCAGAACGGGGTAGGTGAAAAGACCTGCGTTGATGTTATCTGCGTGCTTTTGGGATTTATCCTTAAACTGTGTCATGCGGGAAAGCTCCCCGAACATGGTGTTGCAGCCCAGGACCCAAGAAAGCTGGGTGTGCTCCGGTACGTGGCTCTGAAGGAAAAAGGCGGCCTTTTTGGGATCGATCCCGCTGGCAAGATAAAGAGCGAGGGTATCAAGACTCTTTTTTCTTAAAACTGCAGGCTCCTGACGCACGGTAATGGCGTGCAGATCGGCCACGCAGTAGATGCATTCAAAATCTTCCTGCAGATCGGCCCAGTTCTTTAAAGCACCCAGATAATTGCCTAAGGTCAGGTTACCGGAGGGCTGAACGGCAGAGAGAATCCTTTTTTTCTGTTCGGTGGTATTCATTATGAAAAATCCTTTCAAGGCGTTTGATTTCAATTGGCATTATTCTACCATAATTTCCCGTGTTTTTCAAGCCCCGTTACAATTTTAAAACTTATCGGGGGAAAGAGCGTAAAAATTCCTTTTGCAAGGTGTTTGCCATCTCTTTCATTTCGCAGACGTCTGCCTTCAGAATGCGGCGGTCGTAGGTCATAAGACCGTTGATCTCCTCCTCCACGTCCGAGATCTGGGTCAGCACCGTGGCGCAGAGCCCTTCTTTCATAAGGGGGAGGATCTCCTTGCGGTAAAGGGTCAGAAGGGCTTTGCGGAAGTCTTCGATTTTTCCGAAGAACCGATAGCCGTAGCCCCCCTTGTCGCGGAAGGTGTGACCGCTGACGGCGCAGGAGTAGCCGCCAAATTCCGAAAGCACGAAAGGCTTCCCGGCTTCAGGGGTAAGGCGCACCTTTTTAAAATAGATATGTTCGCTCTTTACGTCACTTTTCTCTTCCCAAAACCAGCCGGAGGTGCTGTCGTAAATGCGGGAGGGGTCTCTCTTTCGGAATAGATCGTAGCAGGTGTCAGCCTCAAACTGCCCCCAGCCCTCGTTGAAGATGGTGTAATACACCACAGAGGGGTGGTGGAAGAGGACATCCTGGATGCCCTTTGCGGTGGTCAGAAAACCGTTTTTTGCTTCAATGGAAACGCGCCCGCGGATCCCTCGCTTGATCCCTACGTTCGGCAGAACCGTATCCCGCAGGAAGTGATATTCGCCCGTATTGATAAAATCCTGGAATACCGCCATACCCAAGCAGTCGCAAAGGTAGTAAAAGATCTGGGGCTCCAGCTTTATGTGCTTGCGGAGCATATTGAAGCCGCAAGCCTTGGCGGTGAGAATATCCTTGCGGTAGCCCTCCACAGAGCCGGGGAGGAAAATACCGTCGGGAAAATAACCCTGATCCAGAAGCCCGTGAAAATAATAGGGCTTGCCGTTGAGACAGAGAAGGGTCTTATTCTCCCGTGTCTCGCAGGTAACGGTGCGCAGAGCAAAGTAGGATTCCACCCGATCCTCACCGCTTACAAGGGTAAAGCGATATAGAAAGGGATCCTCGGGGCTCCAGTTGTGGGGAGATGGGAAGCGGATCGTGAGGCTTTCCCCTGCAAAAACAAACTCCCTTGCGGCTCCTTCCTCCTGCAAAAGCAGGCGCTTTCGGCTTTTGCCGCCCGTCACCGTGATCCGGGCGCAGTCCCGCTTTGTTTCCACGCGTATCCCTTCGATGGCGTCCTCGGGAACGCTTTCCAGCCAAACCGTTTGCCAGATGCCGCTTACGCCGGTATACCACATTCCCCCGGGGGCAAGGGTCTGCTTACCGTAGGGGAGGGCGTGGTCAAGGTCATCCTTTATTCTGACGATTAGGGTATTTTCTTCCTTCAGGTAAGGGGTAATATCAAAGGAAAAGGGCAGATATCCCCCTTCGTGGGAGCCTAAAGGGCTTCCATTGAGAAAAACCGCGGCCTTTTGATCCGCCGCACCCACGTGCAGGATCACCCGCCCGCGGATAAAGCCTGCAGGCAGAGAAAAGGCGCGTTGATATACCAGCGTTTCTTCGGGGGCGGTGATCCGCTCCACACCCGAAAGTCGGCTTTCAGGGGGAAAGGGCACCGTGATCTTTCCGCTGTAGAGGGTTTCGGCCTCTTTCTCCACGGAAAATTTCCAGGTGCCGTTGAGACAAAAATAAGAATCGCGCCGCAAAGCGGGGCGGGGATAATCGGAAAAGGGAATATCTCTCGGATCCTTCGGTTCAAAGCCGGTGGTGAGAAGTCGGCTCTCTTTTTGCTTTTTCATTGTAAGGTCGCCTCCTTTTTGTTGGGGTTATTGTAACACAAAGAGGAATTTGTATCAAGAACCAACGAAAAAAACTTATAATTTGCGCTCTTTCGATCCGATTTTCCCGTTTATCATTGCTTTTTATAAAAAGATGTGTTAGAATGAAATAACCGCGTATATATTTTAATTGAAAAGGAGTTGGTTTTTTCGTGGATCCCGCGGGTAGTATATTTGCGTCCGGTGTGAATTTGGATTTGAATCTGAGCACCGGCGCCATCGTCGTCATTTACATCGTCTGTTTGGTTTTATCGGCATATTTTGCCGCCTCCGAAACTTCCTTTACCGCCGTCAGCAAGGTTCGCCTTCGCACCATGGCCGATAAAGGAAAGCGTGCCGCTAAAACGGCGCTTTGGATCACGGAGCGTTTTGATAAGACCCTGACCACCATCCTCATCGGCAACAACGTATTTCACATGATCGGTGCCACCGTGACTGCTATGTTCCTCAGCAACGTGTTCGGTGACGAAAAGGCAAAGGCCTTGTCTCTTCCCGGTACCATCGTAACGGCTCTGATCGTGTATTTGTTTGCAGAGATGATCCCCAAAAGCCTTGCCAAAGCGCATAACGAGTTCTTCAGTCTGTTTTTTGCAGGAAGTATGAAATTTTTGGTGCAGATCTTAACCCCCATTTCCGCCATCTTTTCCGCCATTTCCAAGCTGGTAGAACGCTTCTGCGCTTCTTCTTCCAAAACCAGCGTAACGGAGGAGGAGATCATCAGCATCATCGAAACCATCGAGGATGAAGGGGTTCTGGAGCCTGAAAAGCAGGCGCTTGTCTCTTCTGCTATGGAATTTCGTGAGAAGCGCGCCAAGGATATTATGGTTCCCATGGATCAGGTGGTCTGCATCCCCAGCTCCATTTCCCAAAAGGATTTGGCAGCCCTTGTGAAGACTTCTCCCTATTCCCGTCTTCCCGTGTATGAAGGTAACCCTCACAATATCGTGGGCATTTTGCCCGTCAACGTCTTTCTCGGTCAGTATACCGCAGGCAAGAAGATCCTGCTTCGCAAGATCCTCTTAAAGCCTTACGTGTTCGATAAAGAAGTTGAGATTCCTGAGCTTCTCCAAAGAATGCGCTTGAACAAGCTCCATATGGTCTTCCTTACGGATGAAAAACGCGAAAAATGCGGTATTCTTACTATGGAAGATCTTCTGGAAGAGCTGGTGGGCGACATTCAGGATGAAAGCGATGCAGGCGAAGGCCTGCAGCTGATGTAAGGGGGTGTCGTGATGGGTAGCTATATTTTAGTTGTATTCCTTCTCATCGGGTCCGCGTTTTTCTCCGGAACGGAGATTGCCTATACCTCCTTGAGTAAAATGAAAATGATGAAGGAGAAGGAGAATCCTTCTTCTCCCATTTGGAAAGTCGTTTGTTATATTTATAACCATTATGACAACGCCCTTTCCACCGTGCTCATCGGTAACAATCTGGTAAACATCGGTGCCGGTGTTACTGCAACCTGGATCGCCATTGATCTTGGCGTGACCGAATTTTTGGTAACGCTTATTATGACGGTCTTCGTTCTCATCTTTGGCGAGATCACTCCCAAAATGGTGGCGCGCCGCGTCAGCGAGGGCTTTGCCAAAATGGCAGCCTATCCCGTTATGGTGCTGATGATCCTCTTCTTCCCCTTGGTCTGGATCACCTCCGTTCTGGTAAAAGGTCTGAATAAGCTTTTTATCAAAAAGGGTGAAAAGCAGGTGACCGTTACCGAAGAGGAGTTGGAAAATATTTTGGATACCGCTGAAGAAGAAGGGGTTATGGAAGAGCGGGAAACCGAGCTTCTCCAATCCGCCCTGGAATTTACCGATATGCACGCGGCCGATATCCTCACCCCCCGTATCGACGTGGTGGGCTTCGAGATCGGCGACAGTATGGAGCATATTCTTTCCGTGATCAACGAGACCCAGTTCTCCCGCTTCCCGGTTTACGATGGAACGGTGGATCACGTGGTAGGTATTCTTTACGCCAAGCACCTTTTAAAGGAGCTGGTGGATAACCCCGAGGCCTCCCTGCAGGATCTCCTCTTAAAGCCCGTGTTCATTCCCAAGACTATGCATTTGGGCGATATTATGAACGAGTTTCGCCGTCATCAGAGCCATATGGTCGTGGTGGCAGACGAATACGGCGGCATTATGGGTATCGTCACTATGGAAGACGTATTGGAATTTCTGGTGGGCGAGATCTGGGATGAAAACGACGATATCGTAAACGAATGGCAAAAGCTGGATGAAGAGCGCTTTGAATGCGTTGGCGAAATGAATCTGACCGAATTCTTCGATCATCTGGAAATGGATGAGGATGAATTGGAAACGGAGTGCGCCACTGTAGGCGGTTGGGCAACGGAAAACATCGGTGCGATGCCTGTTCCCTTTGATTCTTTCGATTACAAGAATATCACCGTCCTGGTCAAGCACGTTGACGATCACAACCGCATTACCCGCCTCCTCATTCTGGTTCACGCCGTGGCAACGGATGAGGAAAAATAAGAAAAAGAAAAAAAGCCTGTCAAACAAGCTGTTTGACAGGCTTTTTCGTGCGGTCTGCGCTTTTTTCATCCCCTTTTTACCAAATGGTCCAGCCACCGTCCATTACCAGATTCTCACCGGTAACGTACGCCGCGGCGTCAGAGGCCAAAAAGCAAACGGGGCCTTTGATATCGTCTTCGTTTGCCCAGCGGTGCAGGGGGCAATTATCAATGTAGGTTGCCTGAAAATCCTTTTTGTCAGGGTCATCGGCAAGGCCGGGGTCAAAACCGCCGGGGGAAATGCAGTTGATGCGGATGCCATCTTTTCCGTAGCGCCCCGCCATATATTTGGTCAGGCCTACCATTGCCCATTTTTCCGTGGTATAATTTACCGCTTGATCCCCAAAGGATTCGGGGTAGAAGGGGAAGTGGGGGCAATCAACGCCGCGCATGGAGCCGATGTTGATGATGCTTCCGCTTTTTCTTTTTACCATATCTGAAAGTACTGCCTGAGAAAGAAGGATCTGGCCGTTCAGGTTGGTGCTCATAGAGGCTTGCAGCTTTTCTCTGGTTGCCGCGTCAAGGGAAGTGAGATTGCTCCGATCTACAGCGTTGTTCACCAGAATATCGATCTTTCCGTATTGTTCCAAAACGGAAGAGACAAGCTGTTGAATGGAATCGTCATTAGAAAGGTCAAGGCTCATTCCAACAGCTTCGTAGCCCTTTTCACGGAGGGTAGAAGCAAACTCTTCGCACTTGTCACCGCTTCTGGAAGCGATCACCACCGTGGCGCCCATTTCGCAAAGTCCTTCGGAAATACTGGCACCGTAAAGGCCTCTGCCACCGGTTACGATGGCAACCTTGCCTTCAAGGCTGAATAAGTCTTTTGCGTTTCTCATACTTTTTCTCCTGCATTTGGATTTTTATGCTTCCAGTATAGCACGGGGCCGTAGGTCTGTAAATCTTAAAATGCGCCTCGTTTTGCAGAATTGTGCCGAAAAAAATAGAGTTTTACAGCTTTTTGGGTACGGGTGGGTCGCCGTAGCCTTCGATCCATTCTGCCTCAAAGGGATTAGGCCCAAGGGGATGCCAAAGGTCTACCTTCTGCTCTGCCATTCCTTTTCGGCAGGGAACGTCAAGCTCCTCGGGCAGAGGAGTGCAGCGAGCGGGAAAGCCCATTACCATAGAGCGCGGGGGTACGTCCTTGGTTACCACGGCGCCTGCGGCAATAAAGCTTCGCTCGCCGATGCGAACGCCGGGCAGGATCACGCAGCCGCCGCCGATCATCACATCGTCCTCCACGAAAGCGCCCTTTGCCATACCGGGGCCGCGGCCGGGTCTCTTGTCGTTGAGAAAGGTGACCCCGGGGCCGCAGATCACGCGATTGCCGAAGCACGTGCGGGAGGCTACGTAAACGTGACTCATCAGACGAACGCTGTCGCCCATTTTTACCATACCTTCAATGACGGAGCCGTTTGTCACGGTGCAGAAATCTCCCATTTCCACTCTGCCGCGGATCACCGTATGGTGACCGCTCTGAAAGTATTTGCCTGTCTTTACGTCACCGTAAATAATGGTGCCCGCCCGCAGAATGGAGTTTTCCCCGATGACGGCTTTGCCGCATTCCGGGTGGTACTTCAATCCCACGATGACGTTTTCTTCAACAATGGTGTTTTCGCCGATCTCGGCGTTTTCAAATTCTTTTTGGCTCATTTCGTTCCCTTTTTCAGCTTTTCGATCTCAATTTTGATTTGGATCTCCTTTTCACCTTTTACAAGAAAGGAGCGGTAATGACCGTTTCGGTTGGCGCCGATGCGGTCAAATTCCGAAACGGAGCTGCTTGCAGTATAGCGGCAGATCCAGCCCTCGTAGGCAACGGTCAGGGTCTGACCGTCAAGGGTGATATCGGTTTCGTTTTCCCCGTCAAAGGCAAAGGCGGGGAGTACGTATCCGAATTCTCCTTCACCCGTCAGGTGAATGGTAACACCGTTTTGATCCACTTCATACCTCTCACAGATCTCGCGCCCTTCTTCAAAGCGGCAGGAGAGAGTAGCGAAGGCTTTTTGATCGTCGGTATCCTTTTCCAACACCTCGTAAACAGCGGTTCCGTCTGCACCCAAGATCCAGCCCTTATCGGTTTGGATAGCGGCACAGGCAGAAAGAGGAACGGGGGGAATATTCACCGTATATTTAGGATTTCCGGGGCAGGGGCAGGACATACAAATGGTTGAAGGAGCATCTGCATGGTGCACTCTTCCAAGGCCGGCGGCGTCGTAATGAGGATCGCACCCCAGCGCCAACTCAATGCCGTAGCCACCGCTCTTGAGAAACAGTTTCTGGAAGAATACCGAGGTCTGCATTACCGTAGGAGCAAGATCCGCTTCCTTCTCATAGGGAATGGTTTCGTCGCAGATCAGGTAGGCGCTGTACAGATTGGAGGCCACCGTGATCATATATTTATCAAAATAGGCGTATTTTTCACAGCCGAATTTCGTTTCGGTGGGGAAGCGGTTTTTAATGTGGCGAATGGGCTTTTTGGCAAGCCAGATGCGGGTAACCTCAATGGCTCTGGCGGAAGCGGCTTTAAAGGCGGCAGCCATTGCAAGGTCTCCTTCCCTGAAATAACGCTTTGCCTCGTATTCGTATACGGCGATGAGGAGGGCCTCGTTGTGAAGGAATTGGTTGCTTCTGCCACCGAAGGCCATCTCACCGTTGGGGGACTGCATCTTCAGGGTCAAAAGACCCGCTTTCTTCAGGAGTGCGTCGATCTCTTCGTAGCCCTTGCCGCGGTAGCCCTGATCGAACATCAGGGAATACAGAACTCTGGGTACTATATCGTATGCGACAGGCTGGTGGTGTGCCTCAAGCCCGTCATCCCGATACATACCGTTTTCATCAAAGAAGCGAGATTGCTGCAGCACCTGCATTTCAATGAAATCACGGGTGTCGCAAAGCCCTGCTTTCTGTCTGAAAAATTCGCTGGCACCGGAAAAGAGGGCCCAATTTTGAACGGAATCATCCAAGGCAACGGCGTATTTGTTGTAGCATTCTTCCGGTACGATGGTTGCCAGAAGATTGCGCCAACGCTCCGCGGTCTCTTTGGGAACGACCTCGCTTTTTTTCCACCTCCCAAAGACAGCAGATCACCTCGCGAACGGAGAAATCGTTATGGGCTTTTACCTTGGGAATGGTGCGGCAGCAAAATTCGAACATTTGGATAAAAATGGGAAGAAGATCCTTTCGTCTGCCGTGGGCAATGAGGATACCGATGTCAGAGGCAAGGCGGGGAAAGCCGTGCTCCGTCAGCCCTTCGGTCTGCACACGGTCAAAGTATTCCCGTATGGCCTCATCCGTATAGGCGGAGAGGGTCTGCTCCATCAATTCTAAAATCAGTTCTTTCATATCTATCACCAAGGAAGGAATTTGTTTCCTTTTAATTTCAGGATCGCTTCGGCAAAGTAATAATCACCGTAAATAATGTTGATGTTTTCTCCGTTTCCATAGCGTTCGCTTCCGCCCATAAGGATTCCGTCTTCCTCTTCGGTCCAGTTGCAGAACTTTGTTTCTATGGCCTTCAGAATATTCAGGGCAGACTTAAGGTACAGATCCTTTTCCAATTCGGGAACGTGTTTTGCAATCTCAATGAGTCCGCAAGCGGTAATGGCTCCTGCCGTGGAATCATATGCCACGGGGGTTTCGGGGGCGCGGAAGTCAATGAGAGGGAGCCAATCCGAAAGGGCAAGGTTTGCAAGGGCGTAGTGAGCCGTGCGTTTTGCTGCGTCCAGATAACGCTCTTCCTTTGTATGAACGTAGGAAAGAACGAAGCCGTAAATAGCCCAGGAGGCACCTCTTGACCAAGCAGAGCCAACTCCGTAGCCTTGTCCTGCCAAGGTCTCGATCACGCCGGGGCGCTCCGTATCGTGGCAGACGATGTGAACCACGGAGCCGTCGGGGCGGATGTGATCCCGCAGAGCCATATCAGCGTGTTTTTTTGCAACCTCGGCGTATTTGGGATCGCCCGTCTGTTCGGAAGCCCAATAAAGCAGGGAAAGGTTCATCATGGTATCGATGATGGATTTTTCCTTTTTATCTTCTCCGTTCCAGGCAACGATGTAGTCACCCTTTTCGTTGTAGCGGTTCAAAAGGAAATCAGCCGCCTTCATGCTTGTTTCGTAAGAATTTTTGTCAGCGGTCAGGGTAAAGGAACCGCCGGAGGTCAGGTTCCACATAAAGCCAACGTCGTGGTGCAGTTTCTCCGGAAAACTCCAAGCCCCGCCAAGAAGTGCTTCCGCACGGCGCCCTGCGTTCAGGTAGCAATCCTTGCGGGTCTCGGAATACATCAACCACATCAAGCCGCCCCAAAAGCCGTTGGTCCACCAGGCAATGCCTTTGGGCGTGCCCTTTGCAACGTGGGCACCGTTTTCCGTGGTGTAGGGAATAAAATCATAATTTTTTTCAGCAAGGCGGGAGAGCTTTGCATCCAGCTTCTGCCAGGTGTTTTCCACCCAATCCTTGTTCTGTTCGATCAAACTTTCGTATCCCATCGTTCCGTCTCCTTTTGTATCAACGTAATTTTTATCATTATACATATTTTAAACGAAAAACACAAGCGTTTGAATGAAAAAGGCACCGAAACGGTAAAAAGAAAGACCTCGTTCCAATGAGCAGGGTTGCTAAGGACAGATATGTTTTATAGGAACGCTGAGCATTGCGAAGGGCAAGAGAATTGAGAGAAGTTTCGGCTTCTCTCTTTTTTCTTGCCATTTTTCTGTTTATAGCGGTACATTCGACTATCGCATCGACTTTGATTACAATTATGGTAGAAAATCAAAGGAGGTAATAATATGGGTAAATTTATAGAAGAATTTTACTACGGCAACATTGATCCGCAGGCACGAAGCACCAAGCAGAACAAAGCCGTGCAAAAGCAAATGGAAGTGCTGATGCTCAATGAAGATTTCCTAACAGAACGGCTATCAGGTGAAAACAAAAAGAAATTTCTTGACTTTGTTAATGCGTGGAGCGTGGTAAACGGCGAATCCAACCTCGACAGTTTTATGATGGGCTTTCGCTTGGGAGCTAATTTTACCTACGACACCTTCGTTGCCAAAGATACCCCGTTCCAAGATTTACTGAAGGAGTGACCGATATGCGAGATAAGAAGTATTACATAGCACTTGATGATTTTGAACGACGGGTGGTTGTGAACTGCCTGAACGAAATGCGGAACAACCTTATTGCCAACGGGAAGTACACTGATGCGGTGGATGAGGTTTTACTGAAAATCATTAATGCAAAACAAAAGAAATTCAAGGTAATCTATAAGGAGGCGTGATTATGGAAAAAGTTATTTATGATGAAAAGAACGGATTATGGTATGAACTGCAAGGCGACTATTACATTCCCTGCTTGAAGTTGCCGGAAAAAGAACAGCAACCTATCGGTATGTGGGGGAAGCGGCACTTACGGTATATCAAACAAAACCGCAAGGTGTTATATCTTAATCTGCTGACCAGCGGCAAGCTGAACGGATACCTTTTAAAACTCGACAAGCAGGCAGAGGAAATGTTTTCTCTGCTCGAAAAACAGATGGCAGAGCGTGAGTGCGTGACAGAAAAACTCAAATCGGATAACCAAATGGAGTGGGTCGCTCGGATGAATAACATTCGCAGCAGAGCCACAGAAATCGTAAACCACGATATAATTTACAACTAAACGAAGCACGGCGGCAGGGAGATTTATTCTCTCTGCCGCCGTTTTCACATTTAGATATAGGAACTTACAATTATGGGCAACAGTCAGTTGCTTGTTATTTAGTTATCATATTGTTATAATATAGTCACAGTAAATAAAGGCGGTAAAACATATGGAAACAAAAGATATTATCTTTGAACTTAGAACAAAAAACAGATTATCTCAGGATGAACTTGCTGAAAAAGTGTTTGTAACCCGACAGGCGGTAAGTCGTTGGGAGAACGGCGAAACAGTCCCAAATACTGAAACTCTTAAACTTCTTTCAAAACTCTTTGACGTATCGATTAACACCCTCCTCGGCTCTCCTCGTGAACTCGTCTGCGAGTGTTGTGGTATGCCGCTGAAGGACTCCGACATTAGCCGTGAGAAAGACGGTGCATTTAACGAAAACTACTGTGGATGGTGCTACGCCGACGGTGATTTTACTATGGACTTTTGGAAACAGTACGCCGCTATCGGAGGAAAGGAAAAGTTCGAGGAATTCAAAAAGCAAATCATCCACGAATTTAACACATTGCTTCATATTGAAGGCTTACCCAAGGTGGAAAATCTGAATGTGTTATCCGGTAGCTTCATCAATTTGGAATATCGCCTGCCCAACGGACAAATAGTGAAATTCCTTGATGATAATGCTACCTATCTTGGAAGTCAACTTGAATGTGAATTTGGCGGTGACAGATGCTTTGGTATTGCCGCTAATATGGACTTTCTCCTCGTCTGCACATACGAAGAAAACGGCGAAAATCCCGAACTTGTAATATATAAAAAGAGATAAAAATTACCGCTGAGGAATCGAAACTCCTCAGCGGTGTTTTTACGTTTATCGGACTACCGAAGAATGACTATAGATATAGAACTCCTCTTGGCTTGGCATCCACTTCTTTTCTTTTGGCGGAAAAGTGCTGTCGAAGGCTTCAACAGCGGCGGTGTCCTCACAACAATCAGCGGCGGCACTGGGAATATACATCCACTTTTTACCGTCCAGCGCACCGGGGACAAGCTCACAGACAAGAAGTGCCGTCGGGAAGTTGCCGTCTACCACAAAGCTGACGTTTTTCTTTTTACAGCTTACGAACCCACGGCTGACATAGTTGCCCGGATTGCCGAAGTTGATATTCACGTCGTAGCCCATCTTACGTGCAACCTCAAACGAATGCTCGATCAGCATCTTGCCGAGTTTCCGTCTTTGGTATTCGGGAGTAACGCAAAGCGGCCCAAAGGAAAGGATTTCCTTACGCTCGCCGTTTTCATCCTCAAGCCAAGCTTTTGTGTACATAATGTTGCGGACGATCTGTCCGTTAAACTCAAGCACGAATGCAAGTTCTGGGATAAAGTCGGGGTGCTTTCGCATCATATGCACGTAATAATGTTCATCTGCACCCGGCTTATAGACATTCCAAAACGATTCACGGGTAAGTTCTTCTACTGCTCTGTAGTCTTTTTCTGTTTCTAAACGTATCGTCAAATTTTCCATTGTTTGATCCTTTCATAAATTGTTGACGCTCAAGATACGAGAGGATTGCCGAGAATGTATTTGCAAACCTCTCGTTTACAATACAATCTCCAAAAGGTTGGTGTTTTTCAAAAAGCACTCTCCAAAATAATATTCAAGCCGTAGCTTGTAAAATTATTATATCATAAACGTTGATAATCTACAAGCGACAGGACCATATTATCTTGGCTCAGGTGGAAAAAGCCACAATTGTGTGGTACAATATAATTTAATAGTTCAAATGGCGGTGAATACACAAATGGAATTTAATGAAAAATTACAGGAACTTAGAAAAAGAAAAGGTCTCACACAAGAAGAATTGGCAGAGCTGCTGTATGTATCCCGGACTGCGATTTCAAAGTGGGAGTCAGGTCGTGGGTTTCCAAACATAGAATCTTTGAAAGTAATATCAAAGTTTTTCTCCGTTTCCTTAGACGAGCTATTATCCGGTGAGGAAATACTGGCGATTGCTGAAAATGATAATAAGCAAAAAGAAAGAACACTCCGGGATCTGATTTTCGGTCTGCTTGACTGTGGCATAGCATTGTTGCTGTTTTTACCTTTCTTCGGTCAAAAAGCAGATGGCGTTATCAGAGAGGTATCGCTCCTTGCTTTGAGTGATATTCAGCCGTACTTAAAAGCAGCATACATCACTTTCGTAGGTATTATGATAGTGTTGGGCATCATAACCCTTGCCCTGCAAAACTGTCGTCAAAGGCTTTGGATTCAGTGTAAAAGTATTTTGTCACTGGCATTAAGTGCCGTTGGAGTATGCCTTTTCATTATAAGCCAGCAACCCTATGCAGCGGTATTTGTATTTGCATTTTTGATTATTAAGGCTTTAATGCTGATAAAACGGCAATGATACGAAGCGTATCATCAATGTGACGGCGGGGTTCTTTCATTTTTTATCGTCTTTCCCTAAACTTGTATTCAGGCGAAAGCCAAAATACAAATCAAAAGGATGGTAGAAAAATGAAAAGAATCAGAAAAAGTTTTATCGCTTCAATGTGTTTGCTTACAGCGTTTGTGCTGTGGACGGTGGCAATTTGCTTTGTGGATGTGCGAGCGATTGGCCCGCAAAATTCATCTGTGGGATTTGCTGGCATCAACGGTTTTGTCCATAATCTGACGGGCGTGCATTGGGGACTTTACAACATAACGGATGGGCTTGGACTTGTACCGATCTTCGTGTGTATAGGCTTCGGCATACTTGGACTGGTGCAGTGGATCAAGCGGAAAAGCATACGCAAGGTGGATTACGACATTTTTGTTTTGGGTGGGTTTTATATTGTCACGATTGCTGCCTATTTGTTTTTCGAGAACGTGGTAATCAATTACAGACCTGTGCTGATAAACGGATATTTAGAAGCATCCTACCCATCTTCAACAACCTTGCTTGTGATGTGTGTTATGCCAACGGCAATGATGCAGTTGGGTGCTCGTATAAAAAACAAAATATTCAGATGGTGCGTATTACTGATTATTGCTTTATTTATTGCTTTTATGGTAATTGGCAGACTTATATCCGGTGTTCACTGGTTTACAGATATTGTGGGTGGTGCACTGCTCAGTGCAGGACTTGTGATGATGTATAATTCTGTAATAGAGGTGCAAAAATTGTAAACAATGATATAATTTACAATCAACCGAGAACGGTGGCAATGAGATTGAAGTCTCTCTGCCGCCGTTTGTCTATACCTCTTATGCTATCGGATGAACCATAAAGACAATATTGCTTTTTACTGTAAAAGATGGTAAAATACCGATATAATTAAATCCTATATCAAAGGCGGATGTGATATGACATTACAGCAACTTAAATATGTTGTGACAATAGCTGATAAAGGCAACATTAGTAAAGCGGCACAGGAACTTTTTATTTCACAGCCGAGCCTTACTAATGCGGTTAAAGAACTTGAGAATGAGGTCGGCTTTACCATTTTTGAAAGAACCAATAAAGGCGTTATTGTTTCATCAAAAGGTAGTGATTTTTTAGGCTATGCAAGACAGGTCTTGCAACAATACGGTTTGCTTGAAGAACGCTTTTTGAAACACCCCAGCACAAGTCCAAGGTTTTCTGTGTCAACACAGCACTATCCATTTGCGGTTAAGGCCTTCGTAGAAGTCGTAAAACAATTTGATGCAAGCCACTATGATTTTATGTTGAGAGAAACTCAAACATATGAAATCATTGATGATGTTAACAAAATGAAAAGCGAAATCGGCATCATCTATAAATCCAAGGCGAATGAAGCAATCATAGATAAACTGTTGAAACAATATTCGCTTTCTTTTGAAGAGCTTTCTACACTTTCTCCAAAGGTGTTTATGAGTTCTATGCATCCCCTTGCTTATAAAGAACAACTGACGCTTGATGAACTTAACGATTATCCGTATCTTTCGTTTGAACAAGGCGAACATAATTCTTTTTATTACTCAGAAGAGATTTTAAGCGAGTATATCAGACCAAAAAATATTAAGATAAGCGACAGAGCAACACTTTCAAATTTGCTGATAGGTCTTAATGGCTTTACAATCGGAACGGGAATAGTCAACGAAGAGTTAAATGGCAAGAATATTATTTCCAAACCGCTTGTAAGTGACGAGGAAATAAAAATAGGAGTTATCACTCGAAACAATATGCGTCTATCCGTTTATGCGGAAACATACAAAAATCTTCTTAAAAGTTTGGTATAGTCATTGGCTATACCAAACTTTGTTTTTATGTATTTTACATATTGAGCTATGTATGATTTAATGATATCAGCATAAACGAAAGGCGCTGTATATCAGCGAAAGGTGAAAAAAATGAATTCGCATATCGATACAAAATGTATTCATGAAGGTTGGAAGCCTGCGCAGGGTGATCCTCGTCAACTTCCTATTTATCAAAGCACAACGTTTAAATATGATACCAGTGAATATATGGGTAAGCTTTTTGACCTTGAAGCAACCGGGTATTTTTATACCCGCCTTCAAAATCCCACCAATGATTTCGTGGCAGAAAAAATCTGCGCTATGGAGGGTGGCGTTGCCGCTATGCTGACATCATCCGGTCAGGCGGCAAATTTCTATGCTCTGTTTAACATTTGTGAAGCCGGCGACCATTTCATAGCTTTATCGTCAATCTATGGCGGCACATACAATCTTTTTAATGTAACCATGAGAAAGATGGGTATTGAGTGTACCTTTGTCGATCAAAACCTCCCTGAAGAAGAACTCGCCAAATACTTTAAGTCAAA
>JAFWZW010000015.1 GCA_017517325.1 Clostridia bacterium
CAGCGTAAACACTGGGCGGCATTTCTCAAGGAACACCAGCTGGAACATTGTGACGAATGTAACGGCGTGAAGATCCATTGCAAACACCACGGAGAACATCGCCATGAATAAGATCATCTCTCTTTTACTGCTGCTCGTTCTCCCCCTGCTGCCCGCTGCCTGTAAACGGACGGCATCTGCCGAAAAAGAAATCGTCTGCACCACCTATCCGGTATGGCTGATCACCGGGGATCTGATGCAGGGTGCGGAGGCTCCGCCACCCCTTTCCCTGCTGGTCCCGCCGGACAACGGCTGTCCCCATGATTATGCACTGGATACCAACAGCATGCTCCGGCTTTCCCGCATCAAAACCCTGCTGCTCCTGCGGAACGGCGGGCTGGACGATGTTCTGGCGGACTCGGCCCGTACCTATGGTTACGTAGGGGAGACCGCCGTGAAGAGATTTTCCCTTCAGGTTTACGGTATAATTCTGAGAATCAACGACGTATTCATAGTCCTTACTGGGGAGCCATTGAAAGGAAAGCTGGAGCCTCATGTAATCCAGACAGATCTGGCGAAGCTGCTCAGGCTTCATACTCTTTTTTGCAATGGGAATGGCCTTCAGTTGTTCAAGAAGGTTGGGAATAGGTGCTTTTTTGAATACCTTTTCTGACATGGTCTTTCTCCTTTTTCTGTTCATCTTGAATTGGCGCTCTGAAGCAACGGGGGGAATTGAATCAAAAATGCTCTAAACAGCGTAATATTAACACAAATTCATTATCTTGCCTATAGCTTTTGATATTTATTAACATTTATTTTACGATATTTATACGAAAAAGGAGTCGCAAAGCGGCTCCTTTTTGGCTTTTAGTTCGGCAAAATACCGCTGGAATAAACCACTAACTTTTCACCTGTAGAAATCATAGCGGAGATTTCAACGGTGTATCCGTCGCCCTTCACGAACTGGGCAACGGCAGGTGCGGGGAATGCGCTCTTCATATCAAAGGAGCGAACGAAGTGGTTGGCGGATGCCTTGAAGTAGTCCACGATCACCTTACCTTCTGGGTCGCGAATGATGGTATATACGTCGGAAATGTTATAGTTGCTTTCCAGCTTGAAGGTTTGGAGCTCCATGGGAGAAAATCCGGTTCCGGCTACGCGTTCGCCGCTCTCCTTTACAAGATAAGCCTCGCCCTTTTCAACGGGGTCGGTACCCAAAAATTCTGCAAAGGTGAAGGGAAGATAGCCATCTTTAAACAGAGAAGCAAAGGACCTCTTCAGGTTAACGTTACCTTGGATCTGGTAGCTGGTGCCGTCAGCCTGAGTACGGGTGTGGCTCTCTCCGGTCTGATAAAGGCCTTGCTCACACCAGTGCAGATAGCTCTTTTCTCCGTCAATGGTACCGTCTTCCTTGCGAACCACTACAGGCTCCGTGGAGCTCATGGTAACGTGACCGTTGTTAACGAGCCCGTCGGCCTTGTGCATTAGAGCGTAGGATTCGAACATTACCTGTTCGCCGTTTTTGTTGGTAATATCGCCACAGTCGGTGGCGGGGTTGGGGTCACCGTCGAAGGCGTGACCGAATTGGGTTACTTCGGGACCAACCGTCTCATAGGGGCCTACGGGAATAAAGCCGTTGGCAGGTGTCATATTGCCCGTCCAAGAAAGCTTGGCGGAATTGACTACGCGTCCCCAGCCCCAACAGGCAGAGCCTGAGCAGGCGGTTCCGAAGCGCTCTTTATCAACTCCAAGCTGGGAAATATCCAGATGACCGGTTTCGGGGTCGTAATAGCGCATAATACGGTAAACGTTGCCGGAGGCTACGTTTACGTAGGGAATGCCGCCACGCAAAACACCTTCTTCAATGGTAACGTTAACGCCGTGACGGTCAACGAGATAGGTCAAGGTCTCTTCCGGTACCCAGGTAAAGGATACCTGCAGAGAGATCAGATCAATACAGATCTGTCGAAGCTCGTCCGTGGTCATAGAAGCGTTTGCAATGGGAATGGCGTTGATCCGATCCCAGGTAAGGGGCTCGTTTACGGTGGCGTAAACAATCTCCTTCTTTTCTTCGGTTTTCTTTTCTTCTTCGGTTTTCTTTTCTTCTTTGGTTTCTTTATCGATCTCGGTTTTGCTCTCCTCAAAGGTTTGAGTGGAACTGCTTTGCTCTTGAGCGCAGGCTGCAAAGGAAAGGACCATTACAAAGCACAAGATCAGGGAAATAATTCTTTTCATCTGTGTCTCCGTTCTGTGTATTTACGCGGTGGGAAGAGCGCCTTTATAGAATACGGGGCGCTCACCTGTGGAAAGCTGTGCGGAATATTCAATGGTGTAGCCGGTCTCTTTTTCGTATTTTTGAAGGATAGGGCCGGGCGTAGCGGAGGAAAGCTTAAAGGATTTTAGGTAATGCTTGGGCTGGCGGTATGCATAGGTGGAAACAACATTGCCTTCTGCGTCGCGTATGGTGCAATATGCATCCAAAATAATGTAGTTGGAAGTTACCTCTGCTGCCAAAAGCTGTTTCAGGCTCAAGTTTTCGCCGGTTACGCTCATCGTAACGGTTGCAGGCTCAACGGGGTCTGTGCCCAAAAACTCTGCAAAGGTGAAGGGAAGATAACTCTTGGCCAGATCATCAAAATAAAACTTGCCGTTGTCGTTGCCTTGGATCTGGTAGGAAGCGCCGTCGGCCTGGGTACGGGTATGAGCGGCGCTGTCGTTGTAACAGCCCTGCTCAACGAACAGGCAATAGCTTTCTTTTCCGTTGATGGTTCCGTCATCGTTTCGAACGACCACGGGAGCCTCCTTCACCATACGAACGTGACCGCCGCTAACGACACCGTCAGCAGGCTTTAGCAGTGCGTAGGATTCATACATTGTCTGGGTGTCATTCAAGGCAATAATATCCTTCACGTCGGGGTTGCCACCGGTTCCGAAGGTGGGGATATCAAGGTTTGCTTTGTAAGGACCGATAGGCAAGAAGCCTGCCTTGGGTGTGTGGCCGGAGGTGTAAGAAAGGGAAGCAGAGTTGATCACGCGGCCCCAGGCAACTCCGGCGGAGCTGGAGCAGGCGTTGCCTGCCAGAGTCTCGTTAACTTCCAGCATGGAAACATCGAAAATTCCCGTTTCGGAATCATAAAAATCCATCACGCGGTAGAGGTTGTTTGAACCGAGGTTTACGTAAGGGATGCCGCCGTAAAGGCCGCCTACTGTATACTCAACCTTGTGCTTGTTGCTATCAACCTCGTAGTTGGCCGGGCTCTTGGGGGTCCACGTAAAGGATACCTGCAGAGCGAAAAAGTCAACGCAGATTTGGCGAAGCTCGTCGATGGACATAGAAGCGTTTGCAATGGGAATCGCGTTGATCCGATCCCAGGTAAGGGGATCGTTCACGGCGTGAGGCTCGGTGTTTTTGTTTCCTTCTTCCTTTTCCACAGTTTTCTTTTCTTCGGTTTTCTCGTCTTCTTTCGTAACGGTAGCTTCGGTTTTCTTTTCTTCTTCGGTTTGCTGGGAAGCAGCATCGCCGCCGCAGGCAACCATTGATAGAATGGTTACGAGACAAAGAAACAACGCGAGGAATCGTTTCATAATTTTTTCTCCTTATTTTTCTTGAGCATAAAAGCCCATACTTTTGATTATTTTACCATATCAACGGTCGTTTGTCGATGGATAATTTCACGAAAGTAAGGATCGTTTTTTATTAATCTTCAACATTTAATTTTTAAAAACCGGCAAAAAAGAAGAAGAGCCTGTAAACTCTTCTTCTTTCAATCGTTATGCTTTACTTTGTTAAGATGCCCTTTGCCACTACAGGCTTTGCACCGTTGGAGAGCTGAACGCTGATCTCAAGGGTGTAGGTTCCGTCGCCGAAGGTGTTGGCAAAAGCGCCCGGGAAGGCTTTGGCCATATCAACCTGGTAGGTGAAGTGGTTGGCGGTTCTGTAAGCGTTTTTGATCTTCTGGTTGCCCTGGGCATCGTAGATTTTGAAGTAAACGTCGGAAATGGCGTAGTTTGCGGTAAGAGTGGTGGTTGTGATCTGTGCGGCGCTCAGAGTGTCACCCAGATCAACACCAAGAGAAACCTGGGCATCCTCAACGGGATCGGTACCGAGGAATTCGGCGAAGGTATGGGGGAGATAACCGCCGGCGTACAGCTCATCAAAGGTGATGGAAACGTTCACACCGCCCTGAATGCTGTATTCCGTTCCGTCTGCTTGCTTTCTCATCTGATAGTTTTGGTTGCGGTACATACCCTGATCGCTCCAGGTCGTGGTGCTTTTTGCACCGTCGATGGTTCCGTCTTCTTTGCGCACTACGTTGGGAACGGAAGCGTTCAGTCGTACGTGGCCGTTGTTAACGATACAGTCAGCGGGAAGCATCTTTGCGTAGGATTCAAACATTACCTGCTTGCCGTTTTGTTTAGCAATGTCGGAACAATTGGGGAATCCGTCTTCGCCGTAGCGATTAATTTCCGGATCATAGGTGTAGGGGCCGACGAGGATAAAGTCGTGCTTCTGATTCATGGTTGCTGTCCAGGAATAGTTTGCGGAATTGACCACTCTGCCCAAAGCCCAGCAGGCGGAGCCGGAGCAGGCGGTGCCGAAGTAGTTGTTATCAAGGTTAAACTGGGTGGGATCTAAAATACCGGTTTCGGGATCGATCACGTCAAGGTAGCGGTAAACGTTACCGGAAGCTACGTTGACGTAGGGAATGCCTGCGTAAAGCTGACCTTCCTTATATTCAACGTCGTAGCCCTGACGTTCAACGTGATAAGCATAGGTCTCTTTGGGAACCCAGGGGAAGGAAACCTGCAAAGCCAGAAAGTCCAGGCAGATCTGACGGAGTTGATCGGTGGTCATAGAGCTGTTTGCGATGGGGACTGCGGCAATATCATCCTCGGAAAGGGGATTTTCAACCGTTACGTATTTTATTTCTTCCTTTTCTTCTTTGGTCTTTTTCTCTTCGGTTTTAACAGCGGATTCGGTCTCCTCAAGGGTTGCAGTCTCCGTGGGCTGTGCGCCGCAGGCAGCCAGAGAAAAGATGGTTGCAAGAATCAGGAAAAGTGAAATAATTCTCTTCATAAGTCCTCCTTTAATTTTAAAATTTCAATTTTGTTCTATATAGTGTAACAAATTTCTTTTGAATGCGCAATAGATAATAAATTTTTTACGAAAAAAATCTTGTTTTATCCCTTGGCAGGGAAGGGGCGTTATTCGCTCAACGTACCGGTATATACGGTAAGAAGCTCGCCGTTTCCTAAATACGCCTGGATCTCAATGGTATTAGTGCCTTCTTTTGCATGATTTAAAACAGCGTTGCCGGGCAGACATTCGAGCAAACTGATCTCGCGGCTGAAATGATTGTTAAGGTATTTGATGTAGCGGGTCAACTGATTACCTTCGGTATCGCGGACGATGGTGATGATGTGGGAAATGGTGTAATTTGCCTTTACGGTGCATTTGTGAAGCTGATTGAGGTTAGCGGTTGGCTCGCCGTGTTCAATGGTACAGGTCGCCTTTTCTACCGGATCGGTGCCTAAAAATTCTTTAAAGGTATGGGGAAGATAGCCGTCTTTAAACAGACGCTCAAAGGTTGCCTTGTAGTTATCGTTACCTTGGATCTTGTATTTGGTACCGTCAGAGGTGAAGCGGTCGTGCGTATCGCTTGTGGTGTAAAGCCCCTGCTCGCACTGAATGATGTAACTCTTTTTTGCGTCGATAGAGCCGTCTTCCTTCCGGACTACCACGGGTTTTTCCTTTACCATACGCACGTGCCCGTTGTTCACCAGACAGTCGCCCACGTCGGTCAATGCGTAGGATTCATAAAGAACGGCGGAGCCGTTTTGCTGGGCAATGTCGGAGCAGTCGTTTTTAATTCCTTCGCCGTATCGGGTGATGCCGTCATCGTAGGTGTAATTGCCAACGCGCAGCAAACCGTGATTAACGTTAAGCTCGGCAGTCCACTTGCACACCGCAGAGTTGATCACTCGTGACCAGCCCCAACCGGCAGTGCCGGAGCAGGCAGTTCCGCAAATAAGATTGTTGGAGCGGAAGGGGAACATATCCATAACGCCCGTTTCTTTATCGTAATATTCCAATACGCGGTAAAGATTGCCGGATGCGGTATTGACGTAGGGAATACCGCCGTAAAGCTGACCTTCCAAAAAGGTAGCGGATGCCCCTTGCCGCTCAACCAAATAGCGATAATCGGTGCTGGGGGTCCATTGGAAGGTGGTAGAAAGACAAACGTAATCCACGCAGATCTGACGCAGCTCATCGGTGCTCATAGAAGAATTTGCAATGGGGATCTGCGCAATGCGTTCAGGGGACAAAGGCGTTTCAACCTTTTCGTGCACCCGCTCCACCGTTGGCTTCCATTCAATGATCTCTTTGGTTTTCTTTTCTTCCGTTTCAGCGGTTACGGTTTCAGTAAGTGTTACCGTTTGGCCTTCCGCTTCCGAACAGGAGGCGAGAGAAAAGAGAAGTGCGAGGATCAAAAGGAAAGCAATTGTTTTCTTCATAGCCGCTAAACCTTTCTTGCTCTTGATATTTTTACGATTCTACCATATTGGAATAATATCGGTCAAGAGAAAATGTTGCTTTTCAAAAAAACGACGTAATGCAGCGCATTACGTCGTTTTTGTCTTAGGCATATTTAGTTTGCTTTTTGGATCAGATTGCCTTGGAAGGCGGTAACCAATTCGCCGTTACCAAGCTGCACACGGATCTCAATGGTCCTGCCGGGCTCTGCGGCAACCTTCATAACTTCACCAACGGCTAAAAACTTGGAACCCTTCTGCTTTCTGCCGTAATGACCTACGGCGTGGAAGGTCTGCTCGTATACTGCGTTGCCCTCCGCATCGCGAATGGTGGTGAAAATATCGGAAATGTTATAGTTTGCAATGAGGTTGATGTTGGTAAGGTTCTGCGCAACGAGAGTGCCTTCAACCCCTTCCAAATAAGCGTTACCGGCTTCAACGGGATCGGTGCCGAGAAACTCTGCAAAGGTATGAGGGAGGTAACCCTTTTGACGAAGCTGGGCAAACGTTGTCTTGAAATTGGGGTTTGCTTGGATGCGGTATTCGGTTCCGTCTGCGGTGGTTCTTTTGTAAGCATCGGTGAGGTTGAAAAGACCCTGCTCACACTGCATAATGTAGCTTTCTTCACCGTTAATGGTGCCGTCAGCGTTGCGTACTACCACAGCGGGGGAGTTTGCCATGGTAACGTGACCGTTGGAAACCAGGCAGTCGGCGGTAAGCACCTTGGCGTAGGATTCGTACATCACCTGTTCGCCATTATCCAGTGCAACGTCTTGGCAATCCTTGAAGCCGTCTTCGCCCCAACGGACAGTATTGTGGTCATACACGTAAGGGCCCAGGGGGATGCATCCGTTTTTCGCGTTCAGGTCACCAGTAAAGCCGAGACCGGAGGAGTTGATTGCGCGGCTCCAGCCCCAACTGGCAGTACCGGAACAGGCGGTACCGAACAAACGAAGGTTATTCAAAAACGAGGACATATCCATAATGCCGGTTTCGGAATCGTAATAGAGAAGCCAGCGGTAAGGGTTGCCGGAGGCCTGAGAAACGTAAGGAATACCGCCGTAAAGTCCTCCTGCCTTATAAACGGGAGGGGCACCGTGAGGGTCGGTATATTTCAGATTATGGCTTGCCACCCATTGGAAGGTAATGGAAAGCTGCATAAAATCCACGCAGATCTGCCGAAGCTGCTCGGAAGACATAGAGCTGTTTGCAATGGGGATGGCGTTGATCCGATCCCAGGAAAGGGGCTGGTCAGGCTTGGCGTAGACGATCTCTTCTGTGGGAACCTCCGGTTCGTCAGGCTTTTTCCAGGGATCTACAATGGTTTTTTTCTCTTCTTCGGTTTTCTTTTCTTCGGTAGCAGTAACCTCAAGGGTCTCGGTTTTTGCCGTCTCATCGGTACAGCCGACGGCGGGGATCAAAAACAAGAGACACAAAAAGAGCGCGAGTATGCGTTTCATCATATTATTCTCTTCCTTTCGTATTGGTTTGCTGGTATTATACACATAGTATATATCAAATTTCTCTGTTTTTCCTTGAATTTTCCGTGAATATTTGTGGGAAATCTTGATTTTTTTGATTTCGATCATCCGACGCCAAGGGTATCCAGATAGATTTCCGGTACGTCTCCAACCAGCACCCTCTCACCCAGAGGCAGGGTAACCTGAGTATCCACCCGCGTATTTTCACCGGGGATTACGATGTAAAGACTTGCCTTGATCCGGATCTGGATCAGGTGGCGGGTTTGGTTGATGCCGCAATCCTCCAGCTCTGTGAAGATCTCGCCCTCCGTCATACCGATGGGATGGATCCTGACCCGTATGGGAAGACCGATTCCGGAAAAAAGATTCCAGCCCGATATGCTTCCCAAGGGTACGGAGATCTTGATCCTGTCGTTTATCTCAAGGCTTTCCTCCACCGCCGCCACAAGCTTTGCTTTGGCGCCTGCCAGCATCGCCGTATCTACCTCTAAATAGATCACCTCACCGTTTGCATCCCGAATGGTATGTACCATATTATCGTAGCGAACGTCACCCCTTGCAGCCATTTCACCAACTGCGGCGTTGACCGTGGCAAGCAGGTGTTTCTTCGCCTGTGCCTCCGAGAGTTCTCTGATCTCGGGAGCAATTTTGGCTTCGGCGTAAAAGCAAACCAAAAGATAGGAAAATAAGAAGCAAAATAATGGCAATATTAATCTTTGAAATGAAAATCTCCGTCGGCGCCCTTTGCCGCCGGAATAGGAAATGAAAGGAGTTTTTGTTTTGACGATGCCGTTTTTGGGAAGCGCCGTTTTGATGCTTTTGTTATCCTTTTCCTCAAAAGGAGGACTTGAAAAATATCTGTTTTCCTGGTCACTGTTCACGGTTGGCTTCTCCCTTCTGTGTGACTGGTCTCTGTGGCAATTGATTCTTCTGTATCAATCGGGGTGTCTGGCTTTGTCTTTGGTCCGGAAAATGGGTAAATGCAGGAAAAAATCCTTTCCAAGGGGTTAATTTTGCGTTAGCACTTGAAAGTTTTCCGAAAATCATATATAATCAATACAATATATTCTCAAGAATGGGAAAACTTGTGCCTGAAAAGGAGAACCGATGAGTCTGATTAAAAAAGTGTTCGGTACTTATTCCGAACGTGCCATAAAAAAGATCTCCCGTATTGTGGATGAAATAGAGGCCCTTGCCCCGCGCTTCAGCGCAATGTCTTCCGCAGAGCTTCGCGCTATGACAGATACCTTTAAGGAACGTCTGGCAAACGGCGAGACGTTGGATGATATTTTGCCCGAAGCCTTTGCCGTTGTCAGAGAAGCGGGCGATCGTGTGCTGGGTACCCGTCATTACCGCGTTCAGCTGATCGGCGGTGTAGTCCTTCATCAGGGCCGCATTGCGGAAATGAAGACCGGTGAGGGTAAAACCCTGATGGCGACCCTGCCTGCCTACCTTAACGCATTGGCGGGCAAAGGCGTTCATATCGTTACGGTAAACGAGTATCTTGCCAAGCGAGATGCGGAATGGATGGGAAAGATCTACGATTTCCTTGGTCTTACCGTTGGGCTGATTTTGCGGGATATGACGAAAGAAGAAAAGACCCGCGCCTATCTTGCCGATGTTACCTATGCCACCAATAACGAGCTGGGCTTTGACTACCTGCGCGACAATATGGTCCTTTATAAGGAAGATATGGTGCAGCGCGGCCAGGCCTTTGCCATCGTGGACGAGGTGGATAGTATCCTGATTGATGAAGCACGTACCCCGCTGATCATTTCCGGTGAAGGGGAGGCCTCCTCCGAGCTTTATTCCCGTGCCGATGATCTGGTCCGCACCATGAAGCTTCATAAGATCAAGGAAACCGATGACAAGGTTCTCTATGAGGATCTGGATGCGGATTACATCGTGGATGAAAAAGCCAAAAGTGCTACCCTTACCAAAAACGGTATTGCCAAGGCTGAACGCTTCTTTGCCGTGGAAAACCTTTCCGATCCCGAAAATTCCATTTTGTATCACCATATCAATCAGGCCATCAGAGCCCGTGGTACGATGCACCGCGACGAGGACTACGTGATCAAGGACGGTCAGGTTATCATCGTGGATTCCTTTACGGGTCGTATGATGCCCGGTCGACGCTATTCCGAGGGTCTCCATCAAGCCATCGAAGCCAAAGAAGGGGTGGATATTCAAAAGGAATCCAAAACACTGGCAACCATTACCTTCCAGAATTATTTCCGTCTGTACGGCAAGCTTTCCGGTATGACCGGTACCGCCTTGACCGAAGAGGCGGAGTTTCGCAAGATCTATAATCTTGACGTAGTGGAGATCCCCACCAACCGTCCCTTGGCGAGAGTGGATCATCCCGACGTTGTGTATAAGACCGCCGCCGCTAAGTATCGCGCCATCGTGGAAAAGATCCGCGAGTGCTACGAGAAGGGGCAGCCGGTACTTGTGGGTACCGTTTCCATTGACCGTTCGGAATACCTTTCCGGCCTTTTGAAAAAGGCAAAGATCCCCCACAACGTTCTCAACGCAAAGCAGCATATGCTGGAAGCCCAGATCGTTGCGCAGGCAGGAACCCCCGGTGCGGTAACCATTTCCACCAATATGGCGGGAAGAGGTACCGATATCAAGCTTGGCGGTAACCCTGAGTTTATGGCAAAGCAGCAGCTTGAAAAAGAAGGCTTTGAAGACGCACTCATTGCAGTAGCCGATTCCTTCTTTGATACGGAGGAGGAAGAGGTCCTCACTGTGCGCAGCCGTTATCAGGAATTGCTTGCTGAGTTTTCCGAAAAGCTTGCGCCCGAAGCGGAAAAGGCAAGAAAAGCGGGCGGTCTTTACATTTTGGGTACCGAGCGCCACGAATCCCGCCGTATCGATAACCAGCTCCGCGGCCGAAGCGGCCGTCAGGGCGACCCCGGTGATTCTACCTTCTACCTTTCTCTGGAAGACGATCTGCTCCGTCTTTTCGGCTCCGATCGGGTGCTTGGCCTTGCAGACCGTCTTGGTATGGATGAAAATCAGGCCCTTGAGGTTAAGCTTCTTTCTAAATCCATTGAAGATGCGCAAAAGCGTCTGGAAGGCGAAAACTTCGGCAGACGTGAGCACGTTCTCCTTTACGATGACGTAATGAATCAGCAGCGTCAGCTGATCTATAAACAGCGCCTTGAGGTGCTGGACGGTCTGGATCTGAAGGAAAAGATCCACGGTATGATCGTAGGTTACGTTACGGAAACCGTTTCTGCTCTTGCCCCTGCAGATGGGGAAGAGTACCCCTATGAAGAGTTGAAGCAAAAGTTTATGGGGCTGCTTTGCTCCCCCAAGGATCTGGTCTTCGGCCCAGAGGATGCAAAGCCTGACGTGGCGGAATTGACAGAAATGTTTTTGGATCGTGCCGATCGCCTTTACCGTGCAAAAGAAATGATTTGCGGAGAGGAGCTCTTCCGCGAGCAGGAGCGCTCTCAGCTTTTGATGAACGTGGACCGTCTCTGGATGGAGCATCTGGATGCGATGAACGAATTGAAGGGAAGCGTTGGCCTTAACGCCTACGCCCAGCGCAATCCCATTGTGGAATTTAAGATCCAGGGCTCCGTTATGTTTGACGAAATGGTACACGAGATCCACAACGCCACGGCTTTGGCAGTGTTGAGCCTTCCCGTTCGTCCCAATGAGGAGATCCGCAGAAAAGCCGTTGCCAAGATCACCGGTACCAATTCCGGCGGCGATGATACTCTTAAGAAAAAGCCGGTGGTCAAAAAGGTTGAGGTGGGGCCTAACGATCCCTGCCCGTGCGGAAGCGGCAGAAAATATAAAAAATGCTGCGCTCTGAAGGAGACGAACTAATGGGCTTCGGCGCATTGTTTCTGGGCATTATGTTTCTCTACGATTTTCAGGTGGGTCTTCGCCTTTCCGGTGAAGAGGCTGCCTACGCAATGCTGGATCTTTTTCCCGATGTGATCGGTTGGATCCTGATATTCGTAGGTCTTAACCGCCTTGCAAAGCATGTGGAGAGCCTTGCCCCTTTAAAAAAGTTTTCATTGCTTTTCATTGTGCTTTCTCTTGTAACGCTGATAAAGGATACTCTCCTTTACAATACGTTTTATGCTGAAAACACCCAGCTTTTTTCAGGTGAGGTGCTGGATTTTTGCGTGCATTTGCTGGAGCTTGCCTTCCTTGCAAGGCTCTTTTCCCAAACGGCTGTCTTTTGCAGAAAAAACGGTGAGGATAAATTAGCCGTGTCTCACGCAAACGTTCCCCGCATTGCCGCTGCAGAGGGCTTTCTCTTCGTTCTTGCCCGTTTGCTTCGGCTTTTGCCCTTGCCGGGGGGCGTCTTGCCTTACGTAAACGTGATCTCTGTTTTAGATTTTCTCTTTCTGGTCTTTCTCATCTGGTACGGTGTGATCGCTATGCTTCGGGCGCTTTTGCGCTTGTCGGAAAATTGAAAGGAGTATTATGGGTACGGGTTTGATTTTTGCCGGATTTCTCTTTCTTCTGAATCCGGATCTGTTCACCTTTGATTTCCTGCCTGATCTCATCGGCTATTTTTTGATCTCGCTTGGAATGAAAAAAACGGCCTTTCTTGATGATTATATCCTGACCTCCCGTCGCTTCGTGCATTATCTGATCGTGGTCAGCGCCGCCAAGATCCTCTCGGTTCCGGCCGTTCTTACTACCACCGTTGAAAATACCAGGCTGACCATTTGCTTCTGCTTTTTCGTGGTGGAGCTGTTCCTCTCCTTTTTTGCCGTATCCAATGCCTTCCGAGGTGTGCAGTATTTGCTGATGCGAAAAGAAGGGGATCTTGCCCTCAAGGGCTTTGAAACCTGTCGCTTTTTCGTAACGGGCTTCGTCTTTATTAAGTACGTTGGAAATTTTCTTCACCCCGCAACCGCCATTTTCTTTCCTAACGTTGATGCGGACCCGGGTGTCGTGGAAAGTGTACGTCGCCCGTTTATGACAGCGCGCACCGTCTTGTTTGCGGTGGGCGTTGTTGCCATTCTTTCCTTTGGTATTTATACTGCAAGGGTTCTTTTGGCTTATCTTCGCCGCCTGCGGGAGGATACGGTCTTCTCTGATAATATCCTCCGTGACTATAAGGAGAAGGTAAGCGAAAACGAATCTATGCAAAAGCGTCTTGCCATCAAAGGCGGCTTCCTTTACTTCTTTATCGCAATTTTGTTTTTGGCGGATCTGTATCTGGATGATATTGGTATGATCCCCACCTTTTTCTTCCCCTTGTTCGTATTTTTAGGGCTTAACAAATTAAAAAGAGTCATTCCTTTTCCCGGCTGGTTCGGCTGGGCCGCCCTTGCTTCGGCTATTCTTTGCTTCGGCACCTATCTGCATCGGATCCTGCGCCTTTTCCTGATGGAAGATCCCCTTGATTTCGGTGTCAGCTTCGTTTCCGATCCATTGCCGACTTTTCTTGGCCTTCTATCGGGTGCTTCCGTTCTGGTTTGTACCGCCTGTATGCTTCTGACCGTCAAGCGTTGCGCCGAGAGCTTTACTCAATATCGCTATATGAAGTATCTGGTCACGTTGGCGATCGCGGCGGTGATCCTCTGTGATCTGGGCTTTGCTCAATATCGCTATCCGTCTACGTATTCCGTTTTGCCTTCCGTGCAGTGGATCGTTTGGGTGGTTTCCGTTTACCTTCACAAAAAGAGTTTGGATGACGTTTACGAGGAAGCTGAATTTCAACTGATGTAACCTGCCGTGTTTTATCAGATTTTCAAAGTCAATTTTTATCAAAATAAAGGAGTGTGGATCCATGTGCGGATTTGCAGGAATTTTTAACCCTCAGGGTCTTGTGGAAGAGGATCGTGGTACCCTTGCGGGTATGAGTCAGTCCATCCGTTTTCGCGGTCCTGACGAAAACAGTCTTGTGGCAGAAGGCGAGATCGCCTTTGCCTTTCGCCGTTTGTCCATAATCGATCTTTCAGGCGGCAGCCAGCCTAAAACCTCCTCTGACGGAAGAGTGACGGGTGTCTTCAACGGAGAGATCTATAACTATCGGGATTTAAAAGAGACCCTCACGGATGAATCCTTCGAGACGGCTTCCGAGCTTGAAATTATGCTGAAGCTCTATCGCAAGGAAGGGGAGGGCTTTATTCGCAAGCTGCGCGGTATGTTTGCCATCGCCTTTTTTGACCGTGAGGATAAGACCCTCTTTTTGGGCAGAGATCCCTTTGGCATCAAGCCCTTGTATTACCGTGTGACGGCGCAGGGCATCACCTTCGCCAGCGAAGCCAAGGCTTTCTTGTTCGATCCTTCCTATGATACCTTCCAAACCACGGACGAATTGGTTCAGCACTACTTTACTTATCAGTATATGCCCGCAAAGGAATTTTCCGGCGGTCTTTCCATTCTGCCCGCAGGGCATTATCTGGTCTTTGACGGAAAAACGGGGGAGGTGCGTGTTCAACAGTATTTCGACCCTCTTTTCAAGCCAAACCGTGAAAAGACCTACGAAGAGAAAAAAGCGCTTCTGCGCGAAACCCTGACGGAGAGCGTTCGCTATCATATGATCAGTGACGTGCCCGTTGGCACCTTTCTTTCCAGCGGCATTGATTCTGCCATCGTTACCGCTCTTTCCTCCAAGATCAATCCGGGTATCAAGGCCTTTACCGTTGCTTTCGGCGTGAAGGATTATTCCGAGATCGACGATGCCAGCGCCATTACCCGTCATCTTGACGTGGAGCATATCAAGGTTGTGCGCGACGTTGAGGATTTTAAAGCCGCCTTTGAAAACGTGGTCTGGAGCCTCGATTTCCCCGTAGCTGACCCTTCCACCGTTGCCATTTATCTGGTTTGTCAGGAAGCGGCGCGCCATTTGAAGGTGGTTCTTTCGGGCGAAGGTGCGGATGAGCTCTTCGGCGGTTATAAGATATATGATGAATCCCGCTTCTCATCCAAGATCTACGGCCTTCCCAAGCCCTTGCGCTCCGTTTTGGCCTGGCTTGCTTCCGTTTTGCCGGATCACGTGAAGGGCAAGAACCTTTTATACCGTGGCACGACTCCGCTGGAACAGCGCTACGTAGGCAACGCTTTTGTATTTAGTGAAAAGGAAAAAGAAAAATTCCTTTATACCTTTGATCCCGCCGTGCGTTTCCATCAGCCGGAAAAAGAGATCTACGCCCATGCCAAAGAGAATGGGCTTTCTCCTATGCATCAGATGCAGTACGTGGATATGCGCTCATGGATCCGCGGTGATATTCTTGTAAAAGGTGACCGCCTCTCCATGCATCACTCCCTTGAAGTGAGAGTGCCCTTTCTTGATAAGGAAGTATTCAAGGTAGCACAAACTCTTTGTGAGGATGAAAAGCTTCGTAACGGAACAACGAAATTCATTCTACGTGACGCCTTCCGCGATCTTGTGGATGAAGCCACCTTTATGCGACCGAAACTGGGGTATCCCGTTCCCGTTCGCGCTTGGCTGAAGAATGAACTTTATCCCTGGGCGAAAGAAATTTTGGAGAATATGACCTGTACGCAGTATATCAATAGGGAAGCGGCGCTTCAGATGCTGGAGGATCATAAGGAGGGCAGGGCGGATCATTACCGTCGCCTCTGGACCATTCTGGTGTTCGTTACCTGGTACCGTCTTTACGTGTCCGATGCCAAGGAAACCGCAAGGCGTGTTTTGGCAGGGGAACTCTAAGTGCTTGACAATTTCAATATTTTTGTGTACAATGTCAGCGTTCGTTTGGAGTTTTAGTGTAAACAGCGAAAATATAAGGAGATTGTTTTTATGATCGAAAAAGTAAAAGAACTTCTTTCCAAGCAGTTGAAGATTGATTTGGAAACCATTGAAGACGATGCCAACATCCTGGATGATCTTGGCGCCGATAGTCTGGATATCGTCGAAATGCTGATGACGCTGGAAAGCGAATTTGGTATTCTCGTTCCCGATGAAGACGTGATGGGGCTTAAAACCGTTCGCAGCGTTGCCGCTTACATCGAAAGTCACACCTGAAAACGAGTGCCCGGAAAACCGGGCACCTTTTCTTTTCTTGTCCTGCAAAGAAAATTCTATAATTAATAACTAAAAAAATTAAAAAACTGTTGACAAATCACATCTTGCTGTGTTAGAATATATCGCCGCGTGTAAAAGGTTTGAAAAGCGTATGCTACCTTCATCAGCGAGACATAAAAGAAAGAGAGGTGCTTTTCGTGTTTGCTATTTTTGAGATTGGCGGAAAGCAGTACAAGGTTTCCGAGGGAGATATCGTTTTCCTGGAAAAAATGAACGCAGAGGTTGGCGAAACCGTAAAGTTTGATAAGGTTCTTGCTATCTCCGGTGACGACGGCTTTGTAGTCGGCGATCCTTGCATTGCCGGTGCTTCCGTTGAAGCTTCCGTTGTAAAGAACGGCAAGGCTAAGAAGATCGTTGTTCTTCGCTATAAGGCAAAGAAGAATGAGAAGAAGAAGCAGGGCCACAGACAGCCTTACACCAAGGTTCAGATCACCAAGATCGCAAAATAATGATCCGGGTGGAATTTGTTATCACCGATAACAAAATTCTCGCATTTTCCGTAAGCGGTCACGCAGGTCTTGCACCTGCTCCGCACGACATTCTCTGTGCTTCCGTCAGCGCAATGACACAGCTTGTGATCAATACGGTCACGGATGTGTTTCAGGCTGATGCAGAGCTTGAGATCGACGAGCAAAAGCCGTTGATCCGTGCTCGGTTTATTTCCGTTCCCAATGGAAATGATGCTGCGGTGCAGGGGGTGCTTCGTGGCTTCCTTGTTCAATTGGAAGCGTTTGCGGATCAATATCCTTCTCACGTTTCGGTGAGAGAAAAAAGAAAATGAAAGGGTAGGTATCACAATGATTCAGATTAGCTTGCAATTTTTTGCACATAAAAAAGGTGTAGGTTCTACCAAAAACGGCAGAGATTCCGAGTCCAAGAGACTTGGTGTTAAGAAGGCTGACGGTCAGGCTTGCATCGCCGGCAACATTCTCGTTCGCCAGAGAGGTACTCACATCCATCCCGGCGTAAATGTTGGCATCGGTTCCGATGATACTCTGTTTGCTATGAAGGCCGGTACTGTAAAGTTTGAGCCTATGGCAGGCGGTAAGAAAAAGGTCAGCGTATACTGCGATTGATCTTTCATCCATTCCGAATTGAAGGGTATGTCTTGAGGGGTGACTCTTATGGCGTACCCTTTTCTTATTGAAATGAGGTGCAATATGTCCGTATTTGTAGATAAGACAGATATTTTTATTAAGGCCGGCAAGGGCGGCAACGGTGCCGTATCCTTCCGCCGTGAAAAATACGTTGCCAGAGGCGGTCCCGATGGAGGTGACGGCGGCCACGGTGGCAACGTAGTCTTCGTAGTGGATGAGGGTGAAAATACGCTCATCAAATTCCGCTATAAGAGAAAATTCGTGGCAGAAAACGGGGAAGACGGTAAAGGCAAGCGTTGTCACGGTAAAACCGGCGAAGATCTGGTTATTTCCGTTCCTCCCGGAACTATTATCCGCGATAAAGCAAGCGGTAAGGTTATGTTCGATCTTTCCCGAGATAAAACCTTCGTTGCGGCAAAGGGAGGAAGAGGAGGCTGGGGAAACGCCCATTTTGCCACCCCGACCCGCCAGATCCCTCAGTTTGCCAACCCCGGACTTCCGGGGCAGGAGCGTGAGATCACGTTGGAAATCAAAATGCTGGCTGACGTGGGGCTCATCGGTTTTCCCAGCGTAGGAAAATCAACCTTTATTTCCCGTGCCAGCGCCGCAAAGCCCAAGGTTGCCGCTTATCACTTTACCACCCTTTCTCCGATTTTGGGTGTGGTCCGTCAGGATGCGGAGCGCAGCTTTGTAATGGCGGATCTTCCCGGTTTGATAGAAGGTGCAAGCGACGGTGCCGGTCTGGGCCATCAATTCCTCCGCCACGTGGAGCGTTGTCGTTTGTTCGTGCATTTAGTGGATGCCGCAGGTAGTGAAGGGCGCGATCCCTTGGAGGATATCCGCGTGATCAACAGGGAATTGGAGCGCTACGATCCCGAGCTTTTGAAGCGTCCCCAGATCATTGCCGCCAATAAGGAAGATCTTGGCATTGACCCTGAAGTGAAAGAAAAACTGGAAGCAGAGTGCGAGAAAAACGGCTGGAAGCTGTTTTATCTCTCTGCCGAAACGAGCAAAGGCGTTCAACCCATCATTGACGAAGCAGGGCGTCTCCTTTCCACCTTGCCTCCTTTGAAGGAATACGAGACTGATTTTGTTGAGATCGAGAAGGAAGAGCCCGATTATACCTCTCAGAGAACCACCGTTACCCGTGAAGGCGACGTGTGGCTTGTGGAAGGGGAGTGGCTGGCGAAGTTTATTCAGAAGATCAATTTTGCCGATCGTGACCAGGTTCGCTATTTCCAGAAGGTTATGAAGGATTCCGGCGTTGAGGATGCTATGCAAAAAGCAGGCGTCAAGGATGGCGATACCGTTGATATTTACGGTATCGAATTCGATTACGTTTATTAACTATCATGAAAGTTGCGTTTTTAACGTTAGGCTGCAGAGTCAATCAGTACGAAACTCAGGTTATACGGGAAGCACTGATAAACGAAGGCTTTGAAGAAGTCCCGTTTGACGGTGGAAGCGATCTGTACGTGCTGAACACCTGCGCCGTAACCGGCGAAAGTGAGCGCAAAGGGCGGCAAATGCTTCGCCGCGCTCTGCGTCAGAAGGAAAAGAATCCCGCCGCGGTGGTATGTGTGTGCGGATGCTTTGCACAGGGCGCCAAGTCGGATCCACTCTTTGCACAGGCGGATGTGGTTACCGGTAACACCGGGAAGGGAAGGCTCGCACAGGTTTTGGCAAGCCTTTGTAAAACGCCCCCGCATCTCCGATCTCGTATGGACCTGCGGCAGGATATTGAAAAAGTCCGTGAATACGAGCCAATGAGCCTCTGCAGAAGTCACAACGCCCGTGCCTTTCTGAAGATTCAGGATGGGTGCAATAGCTTTTGCAGCTACTGCTTCGTTCCCTTTGTTCGGGGAAGAGTGCGTTCTCGCCCCACGATGGAAGTGGTGGAAGAGGCAAAACGTCTGGCCGATTCAGGCTATCGTGAGATCGTTCTTACGGGAATTGAAACCGGTGCATACGGTATCGATTTAAAAAACGAGGATGGGCTTTTGTCCTTGGTAGAATCGGTTCACGGGGTTTCAGGTGTTGAAAGGATCCGCTTCGGCTCCCTGAAACCGACCTTGATAACCGATGAGTTTTGTGCGCGTTTGGCGGCACTTCCCAAGGTAATGCCTCATTTTCACCTTTCTCTCCAAAGCGGCAGTACTGCCGTTCTTTCGGCTATGGGAAGGCGCTACGGGAGAGAGGAGGAAGAAAAAGCCGTGGATACGGTCTACCGCTATTTCCCGGATGCCGGCCTTTCTGCCGATCTCATTTGCGGCTTCCCCGGTGAAACGGAAACGGATTTTATGGAAAGCGTTTCCTTGGTGCAGCGCTCTCGTTTGCTCCATACCCATATTTTCCCCTTTTCACCCAGAGAAGGTACCAAAGCCGCCACCCTTTCGGGGCAGATCCACGGTGAGGAAAAGAAACGCCGCGCCGCCTATCTTTTGGAGGTAGCAAGGAAGTCCTCCGAAGACTTTGCAGACCGGCGTGTGGGAAGGGAGTACCGCGTTTTGGCGGAGCGCATTCGTGACGGCTTCGTTTTTGGTTATACGGATAATTTCATCTATACCAAAACGCCCGCTGCATCAAACCTCCGTGTAGGTGACGTTTTTTCCGTTACCCTTGAAAAAGAGAAAAACTTTTCCGTTGAAACTATGACGGTTACGGCAAAAAATACCAAAAACGGTTGACAATTCCACCAAAAAGTTGTAAATTATAAAGGTATACTATTTCCCTCAAGAAAGGAATTTAAATATGGCAAAAACGAAAAAAGCCAATGATCTGAAAAGCGTAATTCTTTACGGCGCGATCTGCCTGGTTTTGGTAGCCTTCCTCGTTACCCTGGGGATCGGCGCGCTGAACGAGCAGTCCTCCCTGATCAAGGACCCCGTCTTTTTGGATGCAATGGTTCAGTATTTTGATAAGGCCCCCCGTCAGATCACCCAGCAGGATCTTGATTCCATCGCTTATCTGAGCTTTGACGGTATCAACCAGATCTCCTTGGGTGGTGCTGAAGCCATTACCGCCTTGGAAGAAGAGGAGGATGCCTCCACCAAACTGACCGGAGTTTCCATTTCCGGCGATCTGAAGGATTTTAAGGGTGACCTTGCCCTTCTCGGTGGCCTTAAGTATCTTGATTTCATCGGTGATACCGATGTGATCACCTCCGCTGCGGATATCGAAGGCGCTACCGGCCTTGAGTATCTGATGCTGGATCACGTTGAGCTCTCCTCCGTAAAGGAATTGGGCGCTCTTACCTCACTGAAGGTTCTTGGCCTTGAATTCGTTAAGATCGAAGACGCTTCCTTCCTTTCCAAGCTCACCGCTCTGGAGGATGTGAACCTTTCCGAAACCGGTATCAAGGATATTTCCGTTCTTTCCGGTGCCAAGGATTTGACTATGTTGGTTGCCGATCAGAACGAAATTTCCGACGTTTCCGCCCTCGGATCCCTGACCAAACTTGAAAGCCTTTCTCTGGCAGGTAATGAGGTTGCTGACGTCTCCGCTTTGGCTTCTCTGACCAAGCTGACCACCTTGATTTTGGATGATAACAAGATCGCTTCCGTTGATGGCTTCCAGAATCTTACCCAGCTTACCTCTCTGTCTCTTTCCAAGAACGAGATCACTGATCTTTCCGTTCTGGATGGCAAGCTTACCGCTCTTACTGAGCTGAGCGTCAATGAGAATAAGCTTACCGCTCTTGGTGGCATTGACGGTACCGTTCTTACCAGTCTTTCCGCTACCGATAACGAGATCGCCGATCTTGCAGGTGCAGAGGGCTTGAAAAAGCTTACTTCTCTCTACCTCTCCGGCAACAAGATCGTAAGCGTAGCGCCCTTGAAGGATCTTACCGAGCTGAAGACCCTGGATCTTGCCGACAACGAGATCACTGCAGTTTCTCCTCTCGTAGGTCTTAAGAACCTGGATAATCTGTACCTGACCGGTAACGAGATCACCGATCTTTCCACGCTTGACGGGCTGAAGGATGAAGGGTGCTCCATCTCCGCCGACACAGCTTCCGAAAAGGAAGAAGAGAAGACGGATGAAGTAGAATCCGCCGAGACCAAAGAGCCTGAAGCTCAGGAAAACGCAACCACTGAAGCTGAATAAAAACTGAAAAAGAAGCAGGGGAGACCCTGCTTCTTTTTGAAAGGAAAACTATGACTGATTCTCCGTTGTTGCTGGCATATTTAGGAGATGCCGTAATGGAGGTGCTGGTTCGCAAGCACTTGATCGACGTCTGCAATTCCAGTGCGGAATGCAACAAAAAAGCGTTGGAATTTGTTACCGCCGAGAGCCAAAGTAAGGCAATCCGCCGGCATCTTGACGATCTCACCCCCGAAGAGCGCGATCTTTTTACCAGAGCAAAAAATGCAAAAGCCAATTCCGCGCCTCGTAATATCGACGTCTATTCCTATCGTCTTGCTACGGGGCTTGAGGCTGTGTTTGGGTATAATGCCATAACGGGAAGGGAAGAACGGAATGAGGAGTTGTTCAAACTCTTATTTCTTTATTAACAAATCGTAAATAGTACCAGTCTGTTTTTTATTTTTGGAAGAATATTGTTCAATAATCGTTGCAATCTTGCATTTTTTATGATATAATTGCCGTTGCGAAATTAGAAAATGAAAAAGTATAAAAATCAGGAGGATATACAGTATGAGTAAGAAATTTTGTTATCTCTTTACCGAAGGCGATGCTTCTATGCGCAATCTCCTTGGCGGTAAAGGCGCAAACCTCGCAGAAATGACTAAGATCGGTCTTCCCGTTCCTCAAGGCTTTACCGTAAGCACCGAAGCTTGCACCCAGTACTATGAGGATGGCAGAAAGATCAATGATGAGATCCAGGCACAGATCATGGAATACATCGATAAAATGGAAGCTATTACCGGCATGAAGTTCGGCGATAAGGAAAATCCCCTTCTCGTTTCCGTTCGTTCCGGCGCTCGCGCTTCTATGCCCGGTATGATGGATACCATCCTCAACCTCGGTCTCAATGAAGAAGTGGTTGACGTTCTTTCCAAGAAGTCCGGTAACCCCCGCTGGGCTTGGGACTGCTACAGAAGATTCATCCAGATGTATTCTGACGTAGTTATGGAAGTGGGCAAGAAGTACTTCGAAGAGCTCATTGATAAAATGAAAGAAGAAAAGGGTGTAAAGCAGGACGTTGAACTCACTGCCGATGACCTGAAGGATCTGGCTAACCAGTTCAAGGCTGAATACAAATCCAAGATCGGTAAGGATTTCCCCTCCGACCCCAAAGAACAGCTTATGGGCGCTGTTGAAGCCGTATTCCGTTCTTGGGATAACCCCCGCGCCAACGTTTACCGTCGCGACAACGATATTCCTTATTCCTGGGGTACTGCTGTTAACGTGCAGATGATGGCATTCGGTAATATGGGCGACGATTGTGGCACCGGTGTTGCCTTCACCCGTGACCCCGCTACCGGCGAAAAGGGTCTGATGGGCGAGTTCCTCGTAAACGCTCAGGGTGAAGACGTGGTTGCAGGCGTTCGTACGCCTATGCCCATTGCTGAAATGGCAAACAAATTCCCCAAGGCTTACGAGCACTTTACTAAGGTTTGTGCCATCCTGGAAGATCACTACAGAGATATGCAGGATATGGAATTTACCATTCAGGCAGGCAACCTCTATATGCTCCAGACCAGAAACGGTAAGAGAACCGCAAAGGCTGCTCTCAAGATCGCTTGTGATCTGGTAGACGAAGGTATGATCGATAAGAAGCAGGCAGTTGCGATGATCGATCCCAGAAACCTGGATACCCTTCTCCATCCCCAGTTTGACGCTGCTGCCCTCAAGGCTGCAACCCCCGCAGGTCGCGGTCTCGGCGCTTCCCCCGGTGCTGCTTGCGGTAAGGTCGTCTTCACCGCTGAAGATGCAGTGGAATGGAATGCAAGGGGTGAAAAGGTCGTTCTGGTAAGACTTGAAACCAGCCCCGAAGATATCACCGGTATGAAGGCTTCTCAGGGCATTCTCACCGTTCGCGGTGGTATGACCTCTCACGCAGCTGTAGTTGCCCGTGGTATGGGTACCTGCTGCGTATCTGGTTGCGGCGAAATTATGATGGATGAAGAGAATAAGAAGTTCACCCTCGCTGGTAAGACCTACGTGGAAGGTGACTACATCTCCATCGACGGTACTACCGGTAACATCTACGAAGGCATCATCAAGACTGTTGACGCTACCATCGTTGGCGAGTTTGGCAGAATTATGGAGTGGGCAGACGAGTTCAGAACTCTCAAGGTTCGTACCAATGCCGATACCCCCGCTGATGCCAAGAAGGCAAGAGAGCTTGGTGCTGAAGGCATCGGTCTCTGCCGTACCGAGCATATGTTCTTTGAAGCAGAAAGAATTGCCGCATTCCGCGAAATGATCTGCTCCGATACCAAGGAAGCAAGAGAAGCAGCTCTGGATAAGATCCTTCCTTATCAGCAGGGCGACTTTGAAAAGCTCTACGAAGCACTGGAAGGCAACCCTGTTTGCATCCGCTTCCTGGATCCCCCCCTCCACGAGTTCGTTCCCACTGAAGAAGCTGACATTGCCGCTCTCGCACAGGCTCAGGGCAAGACCGTTGAGGCTATTAAAAACATCATCGCTTCTCTCCACGAGTTCAACCCCATGATGGGTCACCGTGGTTGCCGTTTGGCAGTAACCTATCCCGAAATTGCCGTTATGCAGACCAAGGCTGTTATCAAGGCCGCTCTGGCTGTTAAGGCAAGACACGCCGATTGGAACATCGTTCCTGAGATTATGATTCCTCTTACCGGTGAAGTAAAGGAAATGAAGTTCGTGAAGGATATCGTGGTTGCCACCGCTGATGCCGAAATCGCTGCTGCAGGCTCCGATCTCAAGTATGAAGTTGGCACAATGATCGAAATCCCGCGTGCTTGTCTCACTGCTGATGAAATCGCTAAGGAAGCTGACTTCTTCTGCTTCGGTACAAACGACCTCACACAGATGACATTCGGTTTCTCCCGTGACGACTCCGGTAAGTTCCTGCCCGCTTACTACTCCACAAAGATCTACGAATCCGATCCGTTCGCTCGTCTCGATACAACAGGCGTTGGCAAACTGATGGATATGTCCGTAAAACTCGGCAAAGCTGAAAACGCAGCTCTCCATTGCGGTATCTGCGGCGAACACGGCGGTGA
>JAFWZW010000016.1 GCA_017517325.1 Clostridia bacterium
GAATCCCTGAAGGTGCACCAGTCAGTGTCTTTGTTGCGAAGGGTACACCCGTTCCCATTCCGAACACGGTAGTTAAGCTTCGTTATGCCGACAATACTTAGACCGAAGGGTCTTGGGAAGATAGGTCGTCGCTGACACAAAAGAAAAGCCGATTCCTTGCGAATCGGCTTTTTCTGTATCTTAATATGGAACTTTTAATGCTTTGCATTTGATATAAAAATTTATTTTGGAGGTAATCCCCCTATGAAACAGCTTGTCGCAATTTGTCTCACTTTAGCTTTGGCATTTTCCCTTTGTGCCTGCACCGATAAGACCGATGAAAAGGAGCCTGCAGGTAATAAAAATGATGAAATTACCGTCACCGACACCTTAGAAGCTACCGTTACCGATACTCTGGAGGCAACCCAGACTCAGACCGAAGAGGCCACCGTAACCGAAGAGGTTGATACCGCTGAGGCAGTCACCGAGGAGCAACCCTCTACCGAGGAGCAACCCGAGACCCTTGAGCCCACCACCCCGGAAACTCCTTCCGAGGGCGGCGACGAATCCGTTTCCTCCGGCGAAGAGGGAGAAGAAGTAGAAGAGCCCGGCGCGGTCGAAGATGAGGAAGAAGACTCGAATCTGTAATTCTCTCTTCGCATGCTTGACGCTCTGCACCCCGCTCGGGCACTTTTGAAAAAGTTCCCGAACCCTCAAAACTTTATGCAAAAAAAAATAAAAAAGAATGCTCTGTACGAACAAGGTACAGAGCATTTTCTTTATGCAAAATGAAAAACTGTGATGGATGAACGTATTCTATATTTTTCAGTGCAAAGTTTCTTCGGTTCCTTCTTTTCAAAGAAGGAACGCCTACGCGGCGAGCGTGCCGGGCAGGCTCAGACCCTTTTTGAAAAAAGGGTCTGAAACCCCAAAAACTTTATGCCAAAAAACAAAAAAGCTTTCATCCATCACGGTTTTGGCTATGATGGATGAACGTATTCTATATTTTTTCGGTGCAAAGTTTCTTCGGTTCCTTCTTTTCAAAGAAGGAACGCCTACGCGGCAAGCGTGCCGGCCCGGCGAGGGCGGCGTTTACGATAGGTGCGCGTCGGGGAAGTGAAGAGCCATAAAGCCGCGGAACTTTTCCACAGCATCAAGGGTAAAGGAATCTACAAGGGCATCGGTAAAGACGGGTGATTCCGGCAGGGAGACCCCGGTGTGGAAGTTGTAGTTAAACTCAAGGAAGCTTTGGATCTCATCCTCCGGCAGAGAAAGGGTATTTTCGTAAAGGGAGGGATCCGGTGCACGAAGGCGCGCCCAAAGGGGCGCCGCCCAAGGCATACGGGTAGCACCGCGATTTCCGGCCTTGGAAAGCTCCTGACGGTAATCACGAAACCAAAGATCCCCCTTGTAGCTGCGGCGGTGATCCGCCTGGGGGCCGTTATCCCAAAGGTAATCCAAATAAAAATGGAGGAGAACGCCCAAATCGAAATCACGGGTCAGATCAAGACCGTGGCCAAAGCGGATCAGGGCGGGGAGCCGTTCCTCCGCGGGTACGTCACGAAAGTGAAGGTGATCCTTCAGCTCCCGATGGGCATCCACACAGTCGGGTAGGATACAGCCTAAAAAGAAGGAATCGGATCCGTTGGGGCGAAGGGTGTGCCCCGCCAGAACGTGCATCATGGTTGCAGGCATAGGTTACCTCACTGAAAAAAACGTTGAAAGGGGCGCAAAGCCCTATAAAGCAAAAAGCCCAAGCCCCCTGCGGTAGCCGCTTCCCCCACGAGAAAGCTGAAGAAAAGAAGGGGAAAGCCAAGGTTTTTGAGCCCGTATACGAAATAGAGAACAGGCGGAATGAGAAGTGCGTTTGCGGCCACGGGTGGGATCAGCGCCAAAAGGGGCTTTTTTCGCAAAGCGCGGGTGCCCAGCGCCCCCAGCAGGGTAGCCAGAGAGCCGAGGACGATGTCGATCACGTGTGCGCCGCAGAGAATATTGGCTAATATACAGCCGCAAAACAGACCCGGTACCGCCGCAGGTGTGAAAAGGGGCAGGACCACCAGTGCCTCCGAAAGGCGAAATTCAAAAATACCGATGGCGAGGCCCATAGAAGCGGAAAGGGTGGTGAAGGCGGCGTAGAGGGCGGCGATGAGTGCCCCCAAGGTCAGACGGTTTAAGGTGGAACGTTTCATTTTTTCTCCTTTAGTTTTGTTTTGGGTGAGGAAGGTTTCGAACTCACCGCGCCGAGGCGCCAAATCATTGTAGCACAAAGGGGAGGGTTTTGCAAGGGGCAGTGAAAAGTGGTGCAAAATAAGGGAAAAACAGCGCTATTTTATTGAAATGAAGCCGAAACCCTTGATTAATTGAAAAAAACGGTGTAAAATAAAATCAGGAAAAGTTGCGTGATTCTGCAAAGAAAAGGAGTTGCACCATGAAAGAATTGCTGAAAAAAATTGAAGAGAAGGGCGTTTTGCCTGTGATAAAGATCCAGAATGCCGACGATGCCGAGCCTTTGGCAGCTGCCCTTCTGGCAGGCGGTCTTCCCGCTGCGGAGATCACCTTCCGTACCGCGGCCGCTGAAGAAGCCATCGCCCGTATGCACAAGGCTTACCCCAAAATGCTCATCGGTGCCGGAACGGTCCTCACCTGTGAGCAGGCTGACCGTGCTATGAACGCCGGCGCTACCTTTATCGTTTCCCCCGGTCTGAACCCTAAGGTGGTGGGTCACTGCGTTGAAAAGGGTTATCCCGTGATCCCCGGAATCTGCACCCCCACGGAGCTGGAATGTGCCCTTGGATTCGGTCTTGAGGTGGTGAAGTTCTTCCCCGCAGAAGCGGCAGGCGGCCTTCCCATGATCAAGGCGATGAGCGCACCCTACGGTGCCGTTCGCTTTATGCCCACCGGCGGGATCAACCAGAAAAACATTTTGAACTATCTTTCCAACCCCAAGGTGCTCTGCTGCGGTGGCAGCTGGATGGTGCCGGAGGATCTCCTTCTTGCCGGAGATTTCGCCGGAATCGAAGCTTTGGTGAAGGAAGCCGTAGCCTTGGTACAAGGCAGAAAAGGAGCGTAAAACGATGAAACGCATTGTAACTTTTGGTGAATTGATGCTTCGTCTTGCCCCTGAGGGGTACCTGCGCTTCGTTCAGTCCGACCGTTTGGAAGCAACCTTTGGCGGCGGCGAAGCCAACGTGGCTGTTTCTCTTGCAAACTACGGCGAGAACGCCGCTTTCGTAACCAAGCTTCCTACCCACGAAATGGGTCAGGCTGCTGTGAACTCCTTGCGCAAATTCGGCGTTGATACCACCGGTATCACCCGCGGCGGCGATCGCGTTGGTATTTATTTCTGCGAAAAGGGTGCTTCTCAGCGCCCCTCCAAGGTCATCTACGACCGCGCAGGCTCTTCCATTGCCACTGCAAAGAGAGAGGATTTTGATTGGAACACCCTTCTGGAGGGTGCCGATTGGTTCCACTTTACCGGTATTACCCCCGCTCTGGGCGATAACGTTTCGGAGATCTGCCTGGATGCACTGAAGGTCTGCAAGGAGAAGGGCATTCCCGTTTCCTGTGACCTGAACTACCGTAAGAAGCTGTGGACCCGTGAAAAGGCAGGTCAGGTGATGGCCCAGCTTATGCCTTACGTAAACGTTTGCATTGCCAACGAAGAGGATGCCGGTGACGTATTCGGGATCCGTGCCAAGGGCACCGATATCACCAAGGGTTCCCTTTCTCACGAGGGCTACAAGGAGGTTGCCAAGGCGTTGGCTGACCGCTTCGGCTTTGACAAGGTTGCCATTACCCTCCGCGGCTCCATTTCCGCCAACGACAACAACTGGGCTGCTATGCTCTACGACGGCTCCGACTACTTCTTCTCCAAGAACTACCTGATCCACATTGTGGATCGCGTGGGTGGCGGTGACTCCTTCGGTGCCGGTCTCATCTACTCTCTGCTCAACGGCTTCGCTTCTCAAGAGGTGATCGAATTTGCCGTTGCCGCTTCCTGCCTGAAGCACTCTGTTGAGGGTGACTACAATATGGTATCCGTTTCCGAGGTAATGGCCCTTGCCGGTGGCGACGGTTCCGGACGCGTTCAGAGATAAGCCTGCAGGACTCTGCCCCGCGCTCGCCGCGCAGGCTCAGACCCTTTTTGAAAAAAGGGTCTGAAACCCCAAAAACTTTTGCACTAAATACAAAAAACGCTTTCATCCATCACGGGTTTTTACCGTGGTGGATGATTTTTTTGCCTCAATTTGTAGTTTTTTGCTTTTATAAAACAAAAAACTTCGTACTATGAATATATGAATTTTCCCATTACGAAAGTTTTGAGGGTTCGGGAACTTTTTCAAAAGTTCCCGAGCGGGGAGCGGGGCGGCAGCCCAGCGTGCGTTTCAAGCGGGGAGCGGGGCGGCAGCCCTGCGAGCTACAGCGGCGAGCGTGCCGGCACGGCGAGGGCGAGTGACGGTAAAAAAAGAACGCTTCGGTTGAAGCGTTCTTTTTGGGTTTGATGGGAGGTTATGCCTTGGGGTAGGTGATGGGAAGGGTCTTGCCTGCCTTGGCGGCTTCCACGGTGGCGCGGCAAACGGCAACGGTGGAGGCACCTTCCATAGAAGATACGGGCATAGGCTTGAGGCCGTTGAGAGCGTCAACGAAGGCGTCGATCTCGGCTACGATATTGTGGTTGTTAACCTCAACGGGGATCTCCTTGGCTTCGGTGTAGTCGGGCTTTTTGCCGTCGGCAGCCTTACCGCCCAGATTCTCGAAGAGCTGGAGAGTGGGGGAGGTGTTATCGCAGACGATGGTACCCTTGGTGCCGTAGAAGCAGGAACGCATGGTGTAGCCTCTCTTACAGCCGATGGAAACGAATACCTTACCCATAACGTTGTTGGGGAATTGGTAGATAGCGATGGTAGCATCGTTCACGGGCCAATCGGTGAGGCACTTGTGGTTGGTGTAGGCGTGAACCTCGGTGGGATCTCCTGCGATCCAGCGAAGGAGGTCAACTGCGTGGCAACCGCCGCCGATAAAGCCTTCTCTGCGGGGGTTTACGCGCCAATCGTTGTAGCCGCGGGCAATGCCGTAGTCGTGGGCGTATTCGCTTTCAACGAAGAAGAGCTCGCCGATCCTGCCCTCGTCGATCAGCTGCTTTGCCAGAACGAAGGCGGGGGTACAACGGCAAACCTGACCGATCATCAGCTTTTTGCCGGTCTCCTTTTCAACGCGCATCATTTCTTCGCACTCTTCCATGGTAAGAGCCATGGGCTTTTCGCAAAGAACGTCTTTACCTGCGCGCATAAAGGCGGCGCTCATTTCAAGGTGGAGGTCGTCAGGGGTTACGATGACGGCGGCATCCACGTTAGGGTCGTTTACCAGATCTCTGTAATCGGAGCACACAACGGTGGGGTTAAATTCGTCACGGCGTCTTTCCACTCTGCCGTCGGTAGCGGGGTCACAGATGGCGTAAAGCTCTGCGCCTTCCTTTGCTACGACACCTGCCATATGTCTTTTTGCCATTCCGCTGCAGCCGATTACGGCAATTTTCAAATTCTTTTTGCTCATTTCTCTTGCTCCTTTCGGAATTTTGTGTCATAATTATAACAGAAGGTCAAAAGGATTGCAAGGTATTTTTGTTTGTGTTTTTCTTCAATTTGTTTGATTTGTGGAGGCGCGATGAAGAAGATTCGATACTCCGGCAAGGAAGAGCTGACCGTTTGCTACTGCGAAGAAGAGGTGAACCTGAAGCCCGGGGCACGCTTCGGCCCCGTGATCCGCGATATTTACATTATTGAATGCTGTACCGAGGGCTACGGCTCCGTGATCGTCAACGGAAGGGAATTTCCCGTTACACCCGGGAGCTGTTACGTGCTGTTGCCGGGGGATACGGTGATCCACACCGCCGATACCGTCTGCCCACGCAAGGGAATGTGGTGCAGTGTGGACGGGCTTGCCATGGGGCGGCTTCTTTCTTTGGCGGGGATCACAAGCTCTGCGCCCTTTGCACCTCCTGAGCTTTTTCAGGAGCTTTGTGCCTGGGTGAAACGGATGGTGAGCGTGTGGCGCTCCGATTCCGCAGGTGCCCCTCTGATCCTGACCTCCTGCATTTACGGCTTTTTGGGGACCCTTCTGCGGGATCGCCAGAGCCCCGCCGCCGCAGAGGAATGGGTGGAGCGTGCCTTGGGCTTGATGGAATCGCGCTATCACGAGCCCTTGAGCGTGGAGGAGATCGCAGGGGAGATCGGCTTGGAGCGGGCTTATTTTTCCACCGTATTCAAAGAGAAAACGGGGCTGAGCCCCCACCGCTATCTTACCTCCCTGCGGGTGCGTAAGGCTTGCGGTTTGCTTTCCGATCCCGCGCAGAGCGTTTCTCAGGTGGCGGCTTTGGTGGGGCTGGATCCCCGCAATTTCGCCCGCATTTTCAAAAAGGAAACGGGCAAAACGCCCTTGGCTTACCGCAAGGAACGTTAGTTCTCGCCCGCCCTATGCCCTCGCTTTCGCCCTCGCCGGGCGGGCTCAGACACTTTTTGAAAAAAGGGTCTGAAACCCCAAAAACTTTGCACTGAAATTAAAAAATATATTCATAGATCGTAGTCAAAAGCTTTGCACTATGAATCTATAAAAATTCCCCATAACAAAAGTTTTGAGGGTTTGGGAACTTTTTCAAAAGTTCCCAAGATAATACTACAAAAAAGGAGAATGGATATGGCAATTGAAAAGGTACGTGCGTTTTTTAAGGAAAGAGGAATGGAGGATCAGATTCTGGAATTTTCCGTTTCCAGTGCAACGGTAGCACAGGCTTCCGAGGCTTTGGGCTGTGAACCCTGCCGCATTGCAAAATCCTTATCCTTTATGGTGGAGGGGAAGGCGATTCTGGTGGTGGCGGCGGGTGATGCCCGCATTGACAATCCCAAGTATAAGGCTACCTTCGGTACCAAGGCGAAGATGCTCACCCCTGCGGAAGCGGAGGAGCTGGTGGGTCACGCGGTAGGCGGGGTCTGCCCTTTCGGGATCCATCCCGACGTTGCGGTGTATCTGGATGAATCCCTGCGCCGCTTCGAGACCGTGTTCCCCGCTTGCGGCAGCAGTAACAGCGCCATTGAACTGACCATTCCTCAGCTGGAGGAATTTTCCGCACCCGTGGGCTGGGTCAACGTTTGCAAGGAGCCTGTGGAAGCTTGAACGCATGGCTTTTGCAGGGCTGCCGCCCCGCACCCCGCTCGGGACGCACGCAGGGCTGCCGCCCCGCACTCCGCTCGGGACGCACGCAGGGCTGCCGCCCCGCACCCCGCTCGGAAACTTTTGAAAAAGTTCCCGAACCCTCAAAACTTTATGCCAAAAAATAGAAATACGTTCATCCATCACCGTTTTTACGTGGTGGATGAATTTTTTATATGAGTTGAGGGGGTTAAAAAACGATTCTGTGGCCGCCTTAAAGCAGGTGGGGTTTTTGTATGCTAAATCAACTTTATAAAAAACATCCATCACAGCACCGGCTATGATGGATGAATTGATTTTTATTTTTCCCAATACGAAAGTTTTTGGGGTCAAACCCTTTTTACAAAAAGGGCTTGCGGGTGGTAGGGCAGAGCCCTGCGTGGGAGCGGGGCGGCAGCCCTGCAAGTCTACGCGGTAAGGGTGCGCCGTTTATTTTACGCTGTAGAGAAGCTCGGCGTAGGTGGGGAAGGGCCAAAGCTTACGATCCACCAAACTTTCAAGGGCGTCGATGGGCTCCCGAAGGGCGGCCATATCCTCAAAGAGAGCGGCGCGGGAGAAGCGGGCCAGCTCGAAAGCATCGGTAATACCCTTGGCCTCCTCGGTGTGCGCCTCTAATATTTCCAGCCCGTCGTAAAGCTTATCGCAAAGGGCGCAGATCTTTTTCAGGAGGGAATCCTCCACCTTGGTGGAAAAATCCTTCTTGGCGGCGCGCTGATCCAAAAGGAAATTCTGGTAGCGGAGCACCGCGGGGATAATATCCTTACGCACCAGATCGATCATAGTCAGGGCCTCTACCCGCAGACACTTGGCGTAGTTTTCAAAGAGCACCTCCTGACGGGAGGCAACCTCTGCGCGGGAGAGCACCTTGTGCTTTTCGAACATCGTGACGTTCTTTTCATCGGTGTAGTGGGGAATGGCCTCGACCGTGTGAGCGAAGCTGGAAAGCCCCCTCTTTTTCACCTCTTCGCGCCAAGCGGCGGAGTAGTTATCACCGTTGAAAATAATGCGGCGGTGGGCCAAAAGGGTCTCACAGATGAGCTTGTTTAAGTCTGCAGTGAAATCCGTGCTCTGCTCCAACGCATCGGAGAACTGAGAAAGGGCTTCTGCCACGATGGTATTCATAATCATATTGGGGCAGGCAATGGAGCAGGAGGAGCCGGGCATACGAAATTCGAACTTGTTGCCCGTAAAGGCAAAGGGGCTGGTACGGTTACGGTCGGTACTGTCACAACGGAGCACGGGCAAAACGGAGGCGCCGATGTTCAGCTTGGTCTTGGGTCGGTCCTCGGGCTTTTCCCCTGCCATAATATCCTCCAGAATGGATTCCAGCTCTGAGCCCAAGAAAATGGAGAGCACGGCGGGGGGCGCTTCGTTTCCGCCCAAGCGGTGGTCGTTGCCCGCATCGGCAACGGAAATGCGCAAAAGATCCTGATTTTCATCTACTGCTTTGATAATGGCGGTGAGGATCAAAAGGAACAGCGCGTTCTGGGAGGGGGTCTGACCGGGCTTTAAGAGATTGATGCCCGTATCGGTGGAAATGGACCAGTTATTATGCTTGCCGCTTCCGTTTACGGTAGCGAAGGGCTTTTCGTGAAGGAGACATACCAGCCCGTGGCGGGCGGCGATCTTCTTCATCATTTCCATGGTCAATTGGTTGTGGTCGGTGGCGATATTCACCGTACCGAAAATAGGCGCCAGCTCGTGCTGGGCGGGGGCAACCTCGTTGTGCTCGGTGCTGGCAAGGATCCCCAGCTTCCAAAGCTCCTCATCCAGCTCCTTCATAAAGGCAAGGACACGGGGCTTGATCTGGCCGTAGTAATGGTCGTGCATTTCCTGACCCTTGGGGGGGCGAGCGCCGAAAAGCGTTCTGCCGCAATAGACCAGGTCGGGGCGGCGGCTCCACATAGCGGCATCCACAAGGAAGTATTCCTGCTCAGCGCCGACTTCGGCGTTGACGCGCTTTACGTCATCCATACCGAACAGCTTCAGAAGGCGGCGCGCCTCACGGTCAATGGCCTCCTGAGAACGGAGAAGGGGGGTCTTTTTATCCAGACTTTCGCCACGGTAAGAGCAAAAGGCGGTGGGAATGCAGAGGGTGTGATCCTTTACGAAGGCGTAGGAGGTGGGGTCCCAAGCGGAATAGCCCCTTGCTTCAAAGGTTGCGCGGAGACCGCCTGAGGGGAAGGAGGAAGCGTCAGCCTCACCGGAGATGAGGTTCTTTCCCGAAAAGGCCATAATGATCTGACTGTCGTTTACGGGCTTAATGAAGGAATCGTGCTTTTCTGCGGTGGTGCCCGTCATAGGCTGGAACCAATGGGTAAAGTGGGTGGCGCCCTTGGTCAGCGCCCATTCCTTCATGCCTTCGGCTACGGCGTCTGCGATCTGGGAATCCAGAGTGGCGCCCCTTGCCATGGTGCGGCGCAGAGATTTGTATACGTCTGCGGGGAGGTATTCTTTCATTACCGTATCGTTAAATACGTTGATTCCAAAAATTTCGGGTACGTTGGTCATAATATCCTCTTTCTGTTATAAAAGCTCAACGCCGCCGTTGCGGCAGATTTCTTCGGTTTTGGCATCCCACAGGGAGACTTGCACCTCGCCTACGTGGCACTTTTCCAGAATCAAAAGGCAAAGGCGGCTTTGCCCGATGCCTCCGCCCATGGTCAGGGGGAGGGTACCGTCTAAAAGCTGACGGTGGAATTCAAGCTCGGCGCGTTCGGGGCAGCCCGCCTTTTCAAGCTGGATCCGCAGGGATTCCTGAGAAACGCGGATCCCCATGGAGGAGATCTCAAGGGCGAGGCCCAAGGTCTCGTTCCAGAAAAGCAGGTCGCCGTTCAGGGCCCAATCGTCGTAATCGGGGGCTCTGCCGTCGTGGGGCTTGCCGCTGCGGAGAGTATCGCCGATCTGCATCAGAAAGACGGTCTTGTATTCACGGCAGATCTCGTTTTCCCGTTCCTTGGGGGTAAGGTTTGGGTAGAGATCCTCCAGCTCCTGACTGGTGATGAATTTTACCTTGCGGGAGAGGGTGGTGCGCAAAGCGGGGTAAAGGCTCTTCACCTCATCCTGGGTGTCGCACACGGCGGCTACGATGGCGCCCACGGTCTTTTTCAGATAATCTATGGTGCGATCCTCACGGGCGATGACCTTTTCCCAATCCCATTGATCCACGTAAATGGAGTGGAGGTTATCCATCTCTTCATCGCGACGGATGGCGTTCATATCGGTATAAAGACCTTCACCCACGGGGAAGCGGTATTTGTGAAGGGCCATGCGCTTCCACTTGGCAAGGGAGTGCACCACCACCGCGTCTCCCCCGGTTTCCTTGATATCAAAGCGAACGGGGCGCTCGTGACCGTTGAGATCGTCGTTAAGGCCCGTGGCGGGGTCTACGAAAAGGGGTGCCGAGACCCGCTTCAGGTTCAGGGCGGAAGCAAGATTTTTTTCAAAGCGGCGGCGGAGAATGCTGATGGCCGCCTGAGTGTCGTAGGGCCCCAGTCGGTTTACGTACCCTGCCGGCACGAAGGATTTTGACATAGTATCACCTCATAAAAATATGAAAAGTTAAAACGGATCAGTAGCCTACGGTTCCCAGGGAATCGTCGTTTTCTACCCAATCGGAGACTTGGATGACCCGATAGGCCTCCTTGGAATCCCGAATGACCACCTTTTCGATGCCCGCGTTGATGACCATACGCTTGCACATCTGACAGCAGGAGGAATTTTCCACGTATTCGCCGGTCTTTACGTCAACGCCGCAGAGGTACATGGTACTGCCGATCATCTGATCACGGGAGGCGTTGATAATGGCGTTTTGCTCCGCGTGGACGCTTCGGCAAAGCTCGTACCGCTCGCCGCGGGGAATATTCAGCTTTTCCCGGAGACAGAAATTCATATCACAGCAGTTCTTTCTGCCACGGGGCGCGCCCACGTAGCCGGTGGAAACGATCACGTCGTTTTTCACGATGATGGCACCGTATTTCTTTCTCAGGCATGTGCCCCGTTCCGCCACGGTCTGGGCGATATCCAGATAGTAATTTTCTTTGGAGTTGCGGTTTGCCATACAAACTTCCCCCTATAAAAACTAATAGATAGAATATTATATCACAAGCTTTTCCAAAAGTCTACCGTTAAACGCAAAAAAGCTGTGGATCAGGCTTGCAGGGCTTTGCCCTACGACCCATTGGGAACTTTTGAAAAAGTTCCCAAGCCCTCAAAACGTTCGTAATGGGGGAGTTTTTATAGATTCATAGTGCGAAAACGATGGCTATGATTTATGAACTATTTTTATTGTTTTTTTCAGTGCGAACGTTTCTTCGGTTCCTTCTTTTCAAAGAAGGAACGCCTACGCGGCGAGCGTGCCTACGCGGCGAGCGTGCCTGCGCGGCGAGCGTGCCTGCGCGGCGAGGGCGGGGCTTTGCTGCGAAAAAAAGAAATTCCGCACGGGGCGGAATTTCTTGGGGTTGTGTTTTTATGCTTTTTTAACGGAGCGAAGCTTCTTTTCCAGAACGGCGAACTCTTCTTTGGTGCAGGACTTGAAGGAGTTCATCTCAAGAGGGGTCTTTTCACCCGCGGGGCCGTTGGGCCAGGAGTTTCCTACGCGGTTGCAGCAGTGGAGGCGGCGGGAGATATCAAGACTTTCCAGAGAAATGATCCAGCCGCGGAGGATCTTCAGGCATTCTTCGTTGGTGGCGAGAACCTTGATCTTATCGTTGAGGCTGTAGCCCTCGTCGCCCCAGTCCGTTTCCTCATCGGTCTCAAGGAACCAGTTGCCTGCCTGAAGGGCTTCGGCAATATCGGGGAGAACGTAGGCGGGGTTGCTCTGAGCCACACCGTTTAAGGTGATGGTGTCTTCCGCCTCGGCGGTGCGGGCGGTCACGGTGTTTTCACCGTCCTGAAGGGGAACGTTTTCAAAGATCGCCGCGTGATCCGTTACGGGCAGGGTTGCCAGTTCCTTGCCGTTCAGAAGCAGGGTAACGGAAGAAGCGTTGGTATAAACGGTCACGTTCCGTTCCTCGGGGGCACGGTCGGTAAAGCGGCGGCCGGCAACGTGTACCATGGGCTTCTTGGACCAGTATGCCTGATAGAGGAAGAAGGTATCCTTCTTGACCTTGCGGTCGTAGGTAACAAGACCCTTGCAGTTTCTGCCCTTGATACCGCCTTCGTTGCGCTGATCGGCGGCAAATTCGAACATATTCCACATATGGGTAGCCCAGATCCAGGGGCGCTCTTCAAAGCATTTGAGCATGTGGTGGTGGTACTTGCAGGCGTATTCCTCGGTGTAATCGTGCCCGTAGGGGGAGGCGGAGTGCCAGGTGATCAGGTTATCCGCGCCGTATTCGGAAATACCGTAAGCCTTATCGGGGTAGAGGGCGTGGAACTCGTCCATCTTGGGACCGTTGTCCTCCAGAGTGCCTACGTACCAGCCGTAGTAGTTGTTGTAGCTGACCACGTCGGTCACGCAGTTGTGGGGGTGATCGTAGGGAACACGGGCAAGCTGTGCCATAACCGTGGGACGGGAGGGGTCCAGCTTTTTGCAAAGGGCGTTGAGATCGCACAGGTTCAGGTAGATATCGTCACACTCGGCACCGATGGTGATCTCGTTTCCGATGCCCCAAACGATAATGGAGGGGCGGTTGTAGTTCTGGGCGATCAGCTCGGTCATCTGGGAGAGGGTGTTATCGTGCGCCGCCTTGCCGGACATAAATTCGCTGATAAAGGGGATCTCCGCCCAGATGCAAAGGCCTGCTTCATCGCAAAGATCGTAGAAGAAGGAGGCGTGCTGGTAGTGAGCCAGACGGATGGTGTTGGCGCCTACCTCAAGGATCATTTCAAAATCCTCACGGTGCTCCTTTTCCGTAATGGCCCAGCCCATATCCTGACGGTCCTGATGACGGCAGACGCCGCGGAGGGGCAGGCTCTTTCCGTTGAGGAAGAAGCCGTTTTGGGGATCAATGTGATAGCTGCGGTAGCCGTAGCGCTCGGTGATCTGATCCACCGCCTCGCCGTCCTTCAAGAGGGTTGCTTCCACACGGTACAGATAGGGATCGGCCATACCGTTCCACAGGTGAGGATTTTTCACCACGGTCTCCCATACGCTGTGGGCTTCTGCGGGGAGAAGGGTTTCTGCCACGGCGCTGCCTTCTGCGTCCAGAAGACGGAGCTGAAGCATACAGCCTTCCGCATTTACGGGGAAGACGTCGATTCTGGTTCTGCCGGTTTGATTGGGGGTAACGAATACGCCGCTGGTGCCGCACTTTTCCAGATCGAAATGGGGCTCGTCCACTTCAATCAAGTAAGCGGGGCGGTAGATGCCGCCGTAGAAGGTAAAGTCGGCGCGCTGGGGATAAATGTGGCTCTTTTCATTGCTGACCTTTACGGTAACCACATTGTCGGTAGCGGCAAGGTACTCGGTCAGATCGAAACGGAAGGTGGAAAAGCCACCCTCGTGAGAGCCGATCTCCTTCTCTCCCAGATAAACGGTTGCCTTGTGGTTGGCACCGGTAAATTCCAGATACTGACGCTTGCCTTTGGTGGGGTTGGGCAGGGGGATGCGGTAGGTGCATTCGGCGCGGAAATAGTCGTTTCCGCCGTCTTGCCCGTCAAAGGCATTCCAGGTGTGGGGAATGGTAACGGGGGCAAAAGCTTCCCCGGGCTTGGCAAAGGTAGCCCTGGTCAAAAGGGTGCGTGTGCGCATACAAAAATCCTCCTTGCGGTGTTTTCAAGTTTCGTATTGTTTGAATCGGTCTCCATTATAACGTTTTTATTATAGCAGTTTTTATGGGATAAAATCAAGTGGGGGATGTGACGGATCCTTGCGAATGTGTGAGTTTTTTCAAGGTTTCATTGCAAAAACGAACCTGTTTTCAGCCGAAGTATTTTTCGGAAGAGACCCGATATTGCACCGCCTCCAATACGTGGTGCTCCAAAATAGCCTCGCTCTCCTCCAGATCCGCAATGGTCCGCGCTAAGCGCAGGATGCGGTCGTACCCGCGGGCAGAGAGATTCAGAGCGGAAAAGCTTTCCTGCAAAAGGGCGGCGGCGCCCTCGTCGGGGATGCAGTATCGTTTGGTCAGCGCACCCGAAAGTGCACCGTTACAGCGAACACCGTGTGCCTCGTAGCGCTTTTTTGCTATTTCGCGGGCGCGGTTTACCCGTTCTCTCACGGTCTCACTGGATTCCGCAGGGGCGGTGCTTTGCAGCTCCTCGTAGGAGAGGGCGGGTACCTCCACCCGCATATCGATGCGGTCAAGGAGCGGGCCCGATATTTTTCCCAAATAGCGCTCCACCGATTTTTTGGTGCAGGTGCATTTGTGGCTCTCGTCCCCAAAGTAGCCGCAGGGGCAGGGATTCATGGCACAGACCAGCATAAATTCCGCAGGGAAGGTCAGCTTCCAGGCGGCGCGGGTAATGGTGATGCACCGATCCTCCAGGGGCTGGCGGAGCACCTCAAGGCTTCGCTTTTCAAATTCGGGCAACTCATCCAAAAACAGAACGCCTCCGTGAGCAAGGGATAATTCACCCGGCTGGGGATTCTGCCCACCTCCTGCAAGACCCGCAAAGCTCATGGTGTGATGGGGGGAGCGAAAGGGGCGACGGGTGAGAAGGGAGACGCCTTGGGGCAGGGTGCCGCCCACGGAATGAATGGCCGTGGTGCAGAGCATTTCTTCAAAATCCATTTCGGGCAGGATCCCCGGAAGGGCTTTGGAAAGCATACTTTTTCCGCTGCCGGGCGGCCCCACCAAAAGTAGGTTGTGACCCCCTGCGGCGGCGATTTCAAGGGCGCGCTTTGCCACGCTCTGACCGCGGATATCACGGAAGTCTACGGGGCAGCTTTGCGCCGCCGCGGCCTTTTCCATGGAAAAAACGGTGGGGGAGAGGAGATTTTGACCCAAAAGATGATCGGAGACCTGACGCACCGTTTCGGCGCCGTAGACCGTAAGCCCCTCCACCACGCTGCATTCGGGTGCGTTTTCTAAGGGAACGAACAGGCGCTTTGCGCCTGCCCTCCGCGCCGCCAGTGCCAGCGGCAGAGCCCCCGTTACCCCACGCAGGTTGCCCCCGAGGCCTACCTCTCCGAAGAAGAAGGTGCCCTCAAGGGAGACATTTTGCAGAGCGGTCTTGCACAAAAGGGCAATGAGAATGGGCAGATCGAAGCCGCTGCCCTGCTTTTTTCGATCCGCAGGGGCAAGGTTTACCGTGATCCGACCCCCGGGCAGGCGCAGATTCATGCTTTCCGCTGCGGCCCGAATGCGGTTGATGGATTCCTTCACCGCCAGGTCCGGCAGACCGATCATATTCAATTCCGGATCTCCGGAAGCAAAGTGCACCTCCGTGGTGACTTCAAAGCCGTCAAGCCCCCAAAGGGCGCAGGTTCCCACCTTTGCGATCACAGGCTTCAGCCCCTTTCTTTCTTTTCTGACCGGATTATACCATAAGTTGTCAAAAAATTCAAAAAAATGTGAATTTCCTGAAATTTCATAGACTTTTTTAAAAAACTTGCGGATTTGTTCTTTACATTCCTTCGGTTTGGTGATATAATTTCCGTTGGTAAAAATATTTCTCATACAAAAAAAGATGAAAGGAATTTACGAACATGGTCACTAGAAAGAAAATGTCCATGGATGGTAATACCGCTGCGGCACACGTATCTTACGCGTTCACCGAAGTGGCAGCCATCTACCCCATTACCCCTTCCAGCGTAATGGCAGAACTGACGGATGCCTGGAGCGCCACCGGATTGAAAAATATCTTCGGCGAAGAGGTAAAGGTCACCGAAATGCAGTCTGAGGCCGGTGCAGCCGGTACCGTTCACGGCTCCCTTGCCGCCGGTGCTCTCACCACTACCTTTACGGCTTCTCAGGGTCTGCTTCTCATGATCCCCAACATGTATAAGATCGCCGGCGAGCTTCTCCCCGGTGTTATCCACTGCTCTGCACGCTGCGTTGCTTCCCACGCGCTGAACATTTTCGGCGACCATAGTGACGTTTATGCTTGCCGTCAAACCGGTTTTGCCATGCTGGCAAACACCAATCCTCAGGAAGTTATGGACCTTGGCGCAGTAGCACACCTCTCCGCCATCAAGGGCAGAGTTCCCTTCCTCAACTTCTTCGACGGCTTCCGTACCTCTCACGAGATCCAGAAGATCTCCGTTTGGGATTACGAAGACCTGGCTGAAATGGTAGATAAGGATGCCCTTGCCGCATTCCGTGCAAGAGCGCTGAATCCCGAGCATCCCGTTCTCCGCGGCTCCGCTGAAAACGGTGATATCTTCTTCCAGCACAGAGAGGCCTGCAACCCCTACTACGATGCACTTCCCGAGATCGTGGAAGAGTATATGGATAAGGTCAACGCCAAGATCGGCACCAACTACAAGCTCTTCAACTACTACGGCGCTCCCGACGCTGAAAAGGTCATCATCGCAATGGGCTCCATCTGCGACGTAGCCGAAGAAGTGATCGACTATATGAACGCCAACGGTGAGAAGGTTGGTCTTGTTAAGGTTCGTCTGTACAGACCCTTCCGTGCAGATAAGCTCATCGAAGCCATCCCCGCAACCGCAAAGAAGATCGCAGTGCTTGACAGAACCAAGGAGCCCGGCTCTCTTGGTGAGCCTCTGTATCTGGACGTTGTTACCGCTCTTGCAGTAAACGGCAAGAACGACGTGAAGGTCGTAGGCGGCCGTTACGGTCTCGGCTCCAAGGATACGCCTCCCCAGAGCATCTTCGCAGTTTATGAAAACCTCGATGCCGCAGAGCCCAAGAACGGCTTTACCATCGGTATCGTTGACGACGTTACCGGCCTTTCTCTGGAAGAGAAGCCCGCTCCCGATACCGCTGCAGAGGGCACCATCTCCTGCAAGTTCTGGGGTCTGGGTGGCGACGGTACCGTTGGTGCCAACAAGAACTCCATCAAGATCATCGGCGACCATACCGACAAGTACATTCAGGCATACTTCCAGTATGACTCCAAGAAGACCGGCGGTGTGACCATTTCTCACCTGAGATTCGGTGACAAGGAAATCAAGAGCCCCTATTACATCACCAAGGCAAACTTCGTTGCTTGCCACAACTCCTCTTACATCCTGAAGGGCTACAAGATCGTTCAGGACGTGAAGCCCGGTGGCACCTTTATGCTGGACTGCCAGTGGAAGGGCGAAGAGCTTGAGGCTCACCTCCCCGCTGACGTAAAGGCTTACATCGCTCAGAACAACATTAAGTTCTACACCATCGATGCAACCACCATCGCAACCAAAGAGATCGGTAACCCCAAGGTTAAAAACACCGTTCTCCAGTCTGCATTCTTCGCGCTGGCTAACATTCTTCCCAAGGATGAGGCCATCGAATACATGAAGAAGATGGCTTACAAGTCCTACATCAAGAAGGGCGAGGCCATCGTTGAACTGAACTACAAGGCAATCGATGCAGGTGCCAACGCTATGACCGAGGTTGCCGTTCCCGAAGCCTGGAAGACCATTCAGGTTGAAGAAAAGGCTGCTACCGCTACCGGCAAGCGCGCTGACGTTGTGAAGTTCGTGAACGAGATCGTTGAGCCCGTTTCCAAGATGAACGGTGACTCCCTCCCCGTTTCCCGCTTCGCCGCTATGGCTGACGGTACCTTCCCCCAGGGCTCTGCCGCTTACGAGAAGAGAGGCGTTGCCGTTTCCGTTCCCGTATGGCACGCAGAGAACTGTATCCAGTGTAACAACTGTTCCTTCGTATGTCCTCACGCTGCCATCCGTCCCTTCGCGCTCACCGCTGAAGAGGCTGCAGCCGCTCCCGCAGAGACCAAGTTCTGTGCGAAGCCCGTTGTGAAGACCGAATACAAGTTCACCATGGCCATCTCTCCCCTTGACTGTATGGGCTGTACCCTTTGTGTAAAGGCTTGTCCCGTTACCGCTAAGGCTGAGAAGGACGGCAACCCCGAAAAGAAGGCAATCGAAATGGTTGCTCAGGCAAGCCAGCTGGATCAGCAGAAGCCCTTTGACTGGTGCGTAGAAAACGTATCCGAGAAGAAGGAGCTGTTCAATGCCAAGACCGTTAAGGGCAGCCAGTTCAAGCAGCCCCTGCTCGAGTTCTCCGGCTCCTGCGCAGGCTGTGCAGAAACCTCTTACGCAAGACTGATCACCCAGCTCTTCGGTGAGAGAATGTACATCTCCAACGCTACCGGTTGCTCCTCCATCTGGGGTGGCTCCGCTCCTGCAACTCCTTACACCGTAAACACCGCTTCCGGCCGCGGTCCCGCTTGGGCTAACTCCCTCTTTGAGGACAACGCCGAGCACGGTCTGGGTATCTACCTGGGTCAGAAGACCATCCGTGAGAAACTGATCGGTTACGTTCAGAAGTTCCTGGAAACCGTTGAAGATGCTGACAAGAAGGCAATTATTCAGGCTTACCTGGATACCAAGGATAACGGTGCTGAAAACGAAAAGGCTACCGCTGATCTGGTTGCTATGATGGAAGCTTGCCCCTGCCAGAACGAATGGAAGGAAAAGATCCTTGCAGAAAAGGATTACCTCTCCAAGAAGTCCGTATGGATCTTCGGTGGTGACGGCTGGGCTTACGATATCGGCTTCGGCGGTCTGGATCACGTGCTTGCCAGCGGCGAGGACGTAAACGTTATGGTATTCGATACCGAGGTTTACTCCAACACCGGTGGACAGGCTTCCAAGGCTTCCAACATCGGTCAGGTTGCTCAGTTTGCTGCTGCCGGTAAGGGCATCAACAAGAAGAACCTTGCTGAGATCGCTATGAGCTACGGCTACGTTTACGTGGCACAGGTTGCTATGGGTGCTGATATGAACCAGCTCCTGAAGGCTCTCACCGAGGCTGAGGCTTATCCCGGACCTTCTCTGATCATCGGCTACGCTCCTTGCGAAATGCACGGTATCAAGGGTACCATGCAGAACTGCCAGGTTGAAATGAAGAAGGCTGTTGAAGCAGGTTACTGGGAAATGTTCCGCTACAATCCCGCCGCTGAGAAGAAGCTGGTGATCGATTCCAAGGCTCCCTCCGGATCTTATCAGGACTTCATCAAGGGCGAGACCCGTTACGCAAGACTGGCTCAGCAGAACCCCGAAAGAGCTGCCGCTCTCTTCGAGCACGCTGAAAAGGTTGCTGCAGAGAGATATCACAAGCTCACCAAGCTTGAGAAGCTCTACGGCGAAGAATAATCCCTATATAAATAAAAGAAGCAATCCGCAAGGGTTGCTTCTTTTTTCGTAACGCTCGCCGCTTGGCGCCCTTGCCGGGCTGGCGTTCCTTCTTTTGAAAAGAAAGTGACACCTTGGAACCGGGACTCTGCCATCGCCATTCGGCTCGGCACAGTCGGGTTCCGGCGGTCGAAAAGACATCGAAAATGACACGGGTGTCATTTTCTCGCTTTCCGCAAGAAAACTTTGCACTGAACAATAAAATGTATTCATAGATCATAGCCAAAAGTTTCGCACTATGAATGTATAATAATCCCCCCTTGCAAAAGTTTTTGAGGGTTTGGGAACTTTTTTCAAAAAGTTCCCAAGCGGGGTGCGGGGCGGCAGCCCTGCGAGGGTACGTTCCGGTCAGGCGCGGGCGGCTGTGGGCGATCGGTGGTTGCGGGGCGAGGAAAGGCTGCTTTTTGAAAAAAGCGCTTGAATCGGATGCTTTTGTGTGATACAATGGTAAAAACTTCAACAGAGGAGCCTAATATGAAGCGCATTTTATCTCTTTTATTGGCGGTTTTGACGGTGCTTCCTCTTTTTGTTTCCTGCGGGCAGAGCGAGCTTGCGGTGGAAGAGACCGTGACGGAAGAGACCGTAACGAAGGAAGAGAACGCGGAAGAGGTGACCACCGCGGACGAGGTGGGAATGGAGCCCCAGAGCGATTATGAAAAGGGCATTACCAGAATTCTGATCATCGGCAGCAGCGGTTCCAACGACGTGTTTTTCCAGTTGGGCAGAGTATTCTACGCCCAAGGCTTCGGCGGTAAAAAATATACCCTTGGCTTTTTATACTACAGCGGCGGCGAATTTCCCGAGCACGTGGAGTTTTCTTCTATGAATAAGCCCGTGTACGATTACTATAAGACCTCGGGGGAAGCCTACGTTCGGGAAGAAGAATGCACCATGAAGCGCGCCCTTGGTGACGAGGCTTGGGACGTGATCTTCCTTCATCCCGGCGGGGTTGACTTGAAGAGCGAGGATCTGAACCTTTCCTTCCGCAGAAAGATCGAGGCTTACGTGAACGAGCACGTACCCACGGAGCATGCCTTCGGTGTGCACCTGCGTTGCCCCAACCCAACCGAAGACGAGATCTTTTCCGATCACTGGTGGAGAAAGGCCCCTGCGGGTTACCGTGATAATTTGGTGAAGACCTACGGCGAGAATTATTTCCTTCCCCAGTTTCTTGCAACAACCGAATCAATGAAGCGGAACGTTTTGGACGATCCCACCTATGAATACGCCATCTGCACCGGCGCGGGTATCGTTTACGCCCACAAGGTGCTGGGGGTCGCCCAGACCGCCCTTTACCGTGATTATACCCACCTTTCGGATCTGGGCCGCCTTCTTGCCTCCTACTGCTTCTACGTTCAGTTTACGGGGGAAGCCATCGACGAGGTGAAGTTGGATAAGCTTCCTGCAAAAGCCCGTCAGTCCCACTATCAGTCCGAAGGGGATCTGATCCTTACGGAGGACCTGAAGTATATCATCAAGACGTGCGCCAACTATGCTTTGGAGCACCCTTGGGATCCCATTGAGAAATAAGGAGTATATATAATGAAACGAGTTTTAGCTTTACTTTTGGTTTTGATCACCCTGCTCCCCTTGGCCTGCGCCTGCGGACAGAGCGAACTGAAAATCGAAGAGACCGTAACTGCGGAAACGAAAGCGGAAACCGCAGAGACAGGGGATGCGGCTGAGTCTGAAACGGCGACCGTAACGGAAGAGAAGCCCGCAGAACCAAAGCCTCAAAGCCCCTACGAGCAGAGCGTTACCCGAATTCTCATCATCGGCAACAGCGCCTCCAACGATGTATTTGCACTGCTTGACAAGGTGTTTCATGCACAGGGCTTCGGCGGCAAATCTTACACCCTTTCTTATTTGTATTACAGCGGTTGCACCTTTGCTCAGCACGTGAATTTTATGAAGAACAATTCTCCCGTTTACGATTATTATAAGGTCAGCAACGGCACGTCCAAAACCAAGGAAACCGAGAGAACTGTGAAATATGCCTTGGAAGACGAGGCTTGGGACGTGATCTTCCTTCATCCTCGGGGAGAAGAAGACGTTCTCCATTCCGATCTGAAGCTGGAGCTGCGCAGAAAGATCGAAGCGTACGTTGACCAATACGTGCCCACGGAGCACGTTTTCGGCTTCCACCTTCGTGCGGTTTGCCCCAACGACCCCGAATTTTATAGCGGAAACTGGCCCGTGACGCCCCCTGCAGGCTACCGTGAACGCATGGAGGAGTATTACAACTTTGATCCCTACGTTCAGTTTTCCAAGGGCGCCGAAGCGGTGAGAACGCACATTCTGACCGACCCCACCTACAAGTACAATATCAGTACGGCTGCCGCCGTTTACTACGCGCAGGAGAGAATGGGCGTTGCTCAGACCGCTCTTTACCGTGACTACACCCACCTTTCCGACCTTGGCCGTGTTATTGCCGCTTACAGCTTCTACGCCCAGTTTACGGGCGAGCCCATTGAAGAAGTCAAGCTGGATGCCGTTCCCGCAAAGTCCCGTCAGTCCCGCTATCAATCCTTGGGCGATCTGGTGCTCACGGAGGATTTAAAGCACATCATCAAGACAAGCGCCAACTATGCTTTGGAGCACCCTTGGGATCCCATTGAGAAATAAGGAGTATATATAATGAAACGAGTTTTAGCTTTACTTTTGGTTTTGATCACCCTGCTCCCCTTGGCCTGCGCCTGCGGGCAGAGTGAGCTGAAGGCGGAGGAGACCGCCCAGGCGGAAACGAAAACGGAAGCCGCGGCAGAGACCGTTACCGAAGCGGCCACCGAAACCGCAGGTATGAAGCCCCAGAGCGATTACGAAAAAAAGATCACCCGCATTCTGGTGCTTGGCAATAGCGGCTCCAACGACGTGTTTTTCCAGCTGGGCAGAGTGTTCAACGCCCAGGGCTTCGGCGGAAAACAGTATACCCTTGCCTTTTTGTATTACAGCGGGTGCAAATTCTCCCAGCACGTGGAATTTATGCGGCAGGACGCGCCCGTTTACGATTACCGCAAGACGAATGACGTGGGCTACACCACCGTGGCGGGTGCTACCATGAAGGAAGCCTTGAAGGACGAGCAATGGGACGTGATCCTCCTTCACCCCGGCGGATCGGACGATCTGACCCATGAGAATCTGAAAGAATCCTTCCGCAAGCAGATCGAGGAATACGTCAACGAGCACGTTCCCACGGAGCACGCCTTCGGCTATCTCCACCGTGCCACCAACCCCGACGACGAGGTCTTCTTCTCCTCCGATTGGTGGCGGCAGCCCCCCGAGGGATTCCGTTCCAATCAAAAGAAGAATTACGGTACCGAGGATTATATGGAGCGGTACAAGATCGAAATGAATCTGGCAAAGGCCCATATCCTTACCGATCCCACCTATGAATACACCATCAATACCGCTTCCGGTATGGCCTACGCTCACAAGATCTTAGGGGTTTCGCAAACGGCTCTTTACCGTGACTACACCCACCTTACGGATCTTGGCAGAGTCATTTCCGCCTACTGCCTTTACGCCCAGTTTACTGGGGAAGCCATTGAAGAGGTGAAGCTGGATTCGGTGCCTGCAAAGGCCCGTCAGGCCCACTATCAGTCGCAGGGCGATCTGGTGCTCACGGAGGACTTAAAGCACATTATCAAGGAAAGCGCCAATTTCTCCCTGCAAAATCCTTGGGAGATCCCCTCGTAACAAAAGTAAAACAAAAGTAAAAAAGAAGCAATCGTTGCGATTGCTTCTTTTTTTCTGAAAAAACACGATTTCTGCGCATTTTTCGTTCCAAAAGACAAGAAAAGCGCAAAGTCGATTTTTGTCCGTTTCCGTCCTTGCGCCCCGCAGGAAATTTATGCCATAATGCTATTAATGAAAATTGTTTGTCATTTTTTAGAAAAAGACGTGAGAATCTTTTGAAACGGGTGCATAAGGAGAAATAAGATATGAAAGACAAAGGCTTGACCTTTGAGACCTTCGTGGAGGATGAAAGCAACCTGATTGCTTTGGACGTGTGCAGGCGGGTGGCCCACCAAGAGGAAAAGGCCTGTAATCCTCTTTGGATCTGCGGCCCTTCCGGCTGCGGAAAGACCCATTTGCTATATGCGATCTTTCATCGTTTGCAGGAAAAGGAGGGGCTTCGGATCCGCTTTGCAACGGCGGAGGCTGCCGCCGAAGCGCTCCTTGAGGCTTTGGTGGGGAACGGCTCTGATTGGGGGCAGCTGGAAGATTGCGACGTGCTGATCCTTGACGAGCTTGACCTCTTGTGCGGAAAATGCACCACACAGAAAGAAATTGCGAGGCTGATTTTGACCAAGTGCGGAAACGGTCAGCAGGTGGTGATGGCTTCCCGCTGCGCTCCTGCCGAAATGCCCCTGTTCGATTATCTTCAAGAGCGGCGGGAAACGGCGTTTTCTATCAACGTGGATCCGCCGAATACGGCTCTGCGCAGACAAATTGCCCTTCGTTTTCTGGCTTCTTCCCCTTTTCGGATCACAAGACCCGCGCTGGAGCTTTTGATTGAAAGGGCCCCTTCCGTTCCGCAATTGAAGGGGGCGTTGCTTTCGGCCGCTTTTTATAGCGAAAAAAACAGAAAAAACGTGACGTTGCCTTGGGTAAGAAAACACCTTGGCTGGTAAAAAGCTTTGGAGGTTTAAAATGACAAATTGTAATACGATGACCCGGGGGAACTACCTGCTGAGAAATGCATTTTGGCTCTTGATTTCCATGATTTTGTTTCGCTGTTCGGTCTTTATTCCCTTGGCGGGACAAACGGAAGCCGATTCCGAAAAAATTTTGTGGGGTATGGCGGGGGTTGCCGTGATCGCGGGGGTCGTTCTGACGCTCCGGAAAAGAAGAAATACCCTCAGCGTGGCAACCAACGTACTGTTTCCGTATCAGATCTATGCTCTGATCGCCTATTGGAGGTATTGCCCCTTTCAGGTAAAGGTGTTTTTCATTGCGGCAGTTACCGTTTTCATTTGGTTTTTTATGACGTTGGCCTTCCGAGGGTTTCGTCCGGAGGAAAAGAACGGCGCGGCGATCCGAAAACGGCTGCATCACGGCTTACTGGGAGCCAGAACCGTCTTTGTCCTTTGCCTTTGCGCCTTTATCATTCCCTTGGGGATCCGCTCCTTTTTTGGGAACGAGCTGTATCAGGCGCAGGAAGCTGAGCCTGCCCCAATGGAGGAATGGAGCGTTGCGGGGGAGATGGAAGAGCTGGTGAAGCTCAAGCCTGATGCTTGGGCAAAGCTTGATATGCAGGAACGGCTGAACGTTCTTGACGTGCTGAAAAATACGGAGCTTCAGCATTTGGGGGTCTATCGCAAGATCCTTTTGAGTTCAAATAAGCTGGAGGGGAATACCCTGGGGTACTACTCCCACAACGAGAAAAAAATCGTGATCGACGTTGCCCACATGCAGGACAGCCCCGTGGAAAAGGTGGTACGTACGCTTCTGCACGAATGCCATCACGCCTATACCCACCAGCAGGTGGAGCTTTATCAGCAGCTTCCGGACGAGTATAAGAAAATGCTGATGTTTCAAAGCGTTCAGACCATTGAAAAAGAATATGCCAATTACGTAAACGGCAATAAAGACTATGAGAAATACGCGGCTCAGCTGTGCGAATCCAGTGCCGATCGCTACGCAGACGAGGCCGCCGAACAATATTACAACGCTATTTTTGAATATGATAATAAGGAGATGAAGCAATGAAAACGTTTATAAAAATAACATCCTACGTTCTGCTTGTCGCCGTGTGCGTGACGCTGTTTATCTGCGAGACCCGCGCCTGTGCCAAAGGCCCTTACCTTACGTCAACGAAAGAGCTTGAGTTTCTTTTTTACGGAAATTTTTGCGCCCTTGCTTTGCTGACGTTCGGGTACGTCTTTTGGGATCGCTTTTCTTTAAAAATGAAGCTTTTGGGAGCGGGGATCACCTCGATCCTGTATACTGCGGCGGTCTTTTTTGCCAATAATTTTTGGCGGTGTTTGAATGACAACTTCTATTTCGGTGATCGCTTCTTCGTTCCCTATAAGGCGTTTTTGCTTTGGGATATCACCTATACCACGGGTTACGGAGAGTTCCGCTATCCGCTGGTGTTTGCGGCTATGCTGATCCTTTGCGGGGTGGTGATCGTTTTCACCTTGCCTCGGATCAAGGAGGCCGTCGGCCGCTTGCGGGAGCGCATTTCCCGATGGGGTTACTTCGGGCTTCTCCGACTCGAAAGCTTGGAGGATCTCTATGGAGAATACCGCTGGAACGTTGCCAAGGAACGGTTGAGCGATTACGTTTCCCAAATGCCGTTGACGAAAAAAAGCAAAGAGAGGCTGAAAAGTTATGCCATAGAAAACGAAGACGGCTTGTTGATCTATCTTTTCATTAAACGATACGAGAAAATGCTCACCAAGGAAGAATTTGAATTTCTCAGGCAATTGTTTGTGAAGGAACAGGAGGAATGCATCCAAAGCCAAAGAGAGACGTATTCCACGGCAACGGTGGCGAATCCCGAGGTGTTTGAAAGGCTGGAGGAGAGGTTTCGGGAAACGGGCAAGGCGTAAAAGCTCTGCGCCTTTTGGTGAGAAGAAAGGAGAGGCATTGATGACTTACGTTATGACGGATCTGCACGGAGAATACGAAAAGTATATACGGATGCTGGAGCGGATCCGATTTTCCGACCGGGATACGCTGTATATCAACGGCGACATTTGCGACAGAGGACCCCGTTCTGCCGAGATCTACCTTGACGTGATGGAGAGAAAAAACGTGCTGGTGGTGAAAGGGAATCACGAGGTGATGGCGGAAGAGAATTTAGAGTGGCTCCTTCGGGAGAAGCGGGGAAACGACCCGGATCTTTTCGAGCTTTATTCGGACCCGCGGCTTTGGATCTGGTTTCAAAACGGCGGTGACACAACGGTGGTCTCTCTCTACAAGGAATCGGAGGAGCGCCGCCGCCGTATTTTGGATTTTATAAAGCAAACGCCCTATTACAGAACCTGCCGCGTGGGCGACAGGCATTACGTTCTGGTTCACGGCGGTCTGGGAAGTGCGCGGCTCAGCGGGCCCGAAGAGGTGGCGCCCTCGGAGCTGGTCTGGTCAAGGCCGGATTTTGACGGCTGGTATTTGCGAGGAGAAAATACCTATCTGATCGTTGGGCATACGCCTACGATCCTGATCGACAACGGAAGGGAAAAAGCCAAGATCTATCGGGGCAAGGGCAACGTGATCGCGCTGGATTGCGGCGCGGCTTATCCGGAATATCAGGGGCGGCTTGGCTGTCTGTGCCTTGAAACCGACGAAGAATTTTATATTTGACGGATCGTACTCAAAAAAGAAAAAGATACTCTGCTTTCTTGCAGAGTATCTTTTTTATGGTAAAACCCTTTTAACCGGCAAGGCCGCGCATTTTTAGGCGCAGATTATCGGCGATCATGGCAACAAATTCGGAATTGGTAGGCTTGCCTTTGTTATTTTGAACGGTGTAGCCGAAAAAGGAATTGAGCATATCCACGTCGCCCCTGTCCCAGGCCACCTCAATGGCGTGGCGGATGGCACGCTCCACGCGGGAGGCGGTGGTGTTAAATTCCTTGGCAACGGAAGGGTAGAGGGTCTTGGTTACCTCGCCGATGATGCGGTGATCCCGCACCACCATCATAATGGCGTGGCGCAGGTATTGATAGCCCTTGATGTGGGCGGGGATCCCCACCTGATGAATGATGCGGGTCACCTGTGCCTCCAGATCAAAATCATCCTTTAAGCGGAAGCTTTCCTCACGGCAGACCTGACGGATCTTTTCTCCCAAGGCCTCGTAATCAAAGGGCTTCAGCACACAGCTGGAAATGCCGCTGGCGAAGGCATCCTCCAGTACCTTTTTGTTGTTGATCCCCGTTACCAAGATGAATTTGGGTGCCTTTGCCCGCAGATCCCGCCGAAGCTCCCGAATGAGGCTTGCCAGATCGTACCCCGGAAACCACAGATCAAGTAAGACCACCTGGGGTCGCAGATTTTTGATGGCAAGGAGCGCTTCCCCGCCGTCACCACTGTCACCTACCACCTGAAACCCTAAATTGGTCAGGCTCTCCCGACAGACGAAACGAAAATCATTCCCCGAATCAATAATGTATACCGTCTCTTTTTTCTCAATTTTCTCTTTCATTTGCTTATTCTCCCTTAATTTGTTGGTTCGTTCTTGCTTAGCTCCATAATTTTACCAAAAATTGGTAATTTGTGCAAGGGCTTTTGAACACAAAATTACCAATTTTTACCAATTTTGTATGAATGAACAAAAATGAAAGGGAAAAAGGGTGCTTTTTCCCAATGGTTTCTGTCGAAGTCTGTGGGCGGGGGGGATTCTATGTCGAATCCTTTGGGCATTTTGGGCAAAAAAAGAGACCCTTCGAAAGAAGAGTCTCTTGATCTATAAAGGTCTTTATCCGTTGGTTTGATCTTGTGGCGGAGTGGCTTGGTGATAAGGGGAAAGGGTGGCGGCGTATTCAAAGAGGAAGGAGAGCGCCAACAGCATAAAGCCCCAAAGAACGGTGGAAAGATCGCTCTCCTGCCCCAGAAGCTCCGCTTCTCGGGTTAAAAGCGTAATGAGCCCGCCGCAAAGGGAGGGTGCGGCGAACAGGAAGAACAGGCTGATGCCGCCGTTTTTCAGGTTTTGTGCGGCCTCGGGCACGAAGGGGGTGAATACTGCTTTTTTTATGGCGCCGCAGGCCTTTGCCATATAGCGGTAGAAGAAGGCCATAATGAGCATTTGGGTCATAGCGGGGATCATAGCCAATGCCATGGAGCGGTTGTTGACGTTTGCCGATTCCCCTTCTTTCACGGTTGCAACCCCGTCCTTTATTTCGTAGCCGTCGCCCAACTGATTTTTGAAGGCTTCCATATCCTCTTGGGAAAGGGCATCCCAGGTTTTGCCAAGGAGCGTTTTCAGATCCAAGTTGAGCTCTACGTTGGTATCGGTTTTTACGTGGATGGACCCGCCCGGCAGGAAGGAGAGGAACAGAATGGAAAAGACGAGCGCCACGACACCGATAATGCTCACAACGTTAAAAATACTGAATACCACGTTTCCGGCGGTGGCAACGCCACGGACAAAGCCAAGTTTTTTCATAAGTGCCTCCTTATTTTTCAGCGAGTTTTCCCCGCAGAAGATCGGTCATAAAGGTGAAAAATTCCCGTATATATAAATGTGGTAAAAACCATTTAGGTGCTTCGGCGCTATAGAACACAAGGTCTTTCAGCCCAGCGGCACGGGCAGAGCGCTCTGCGCGGTAGCGGTGGAAGCCGCTTGTGACCACGCCGATGACCTTTGCATCCTTTAAATAGGGGAGAGAGGAGCAAAAGTTTTCCACGGTGGTGCGACTTTCCTCCTCGCAGATCAGCCGATTTTGATCAACGCCCCTTTGGATCAGGGCGGCTTTGAGGCTTTGGGCTTCGCTCTCCTTTTCCCCGAAGACGCTGCCCCCTGAAAGAACGGCGGAAATTTCGGGATTGGCGGCCATTACCTCTGCGGCAAGCTTTACTCTGTTTTCAAAGATCTCCCGTGGGAGGGTGCCGTCGTTCCGAGCGCCCAAAACTACGAGTACGTGGGGCTCATCCCGCTTTTCGCTCCTTTTTCTCTGTTGAAGCAGAAACGCACCGAACAGAAGCCAGAAGAGGAAAAAGGCGGGGGAAAGGATCAGAAAGAAGCGGGGGCTGATGGCGGAAAGGGAAAAGAACAGCCCCAAAAGGAGCCAGAAATAGGAAATGGAGCACCGAAGGCTCAGGCGGTAACAGCAAAGGCCGTAATACCAAAAGGAGCCGAGCCCCAACAGGGAGAGCAGTACCGCCCACACGGTTGGATCCCCCCTTTCCTTTTTTATTATTATACTCTCACTTTTTTTCTCCGTCAAGGGTGGTTGCCCGCAGCTTTCTTGGGAACTTTTTGAAAAAAGTTCCCAAACCCTCAAAAACTTTGTTCCTTCTTTGAAAAGAAGGAACCGAAGAAACTTTATAAAAAAATAAAGAAGTATTCATAACAGTCGTACTCTAAAGGACAGTACAACAAGATGCGAAAACACCCGTAGTTTTTTAGAACACTACGGTTTTTTTTAATATTCTCTTTCTTTGTTAGTCAAGTTGTGCTATAATACAACTAACCGATAAATAAGAATTTGACGAATAGATAGGAGGCACAATAAATGGGATTATTTAGTTGGATAGGCAAAAAGAAAGCACCTAAAGAAACCCTCCCCATTCCAACACATCTTCAATCAATTTTGATTCCAGTTGGCAGTAACAACAATGAATGCGAAGTAACAGGAACAATAAAATGCCATTGTGAAAGCGATGCTTTTGAAATCTGCGAAAGCAATGAAAGACAACTGCTAAAAATAGTATGTAAAGAATGTAAAAAAGAGTTTGTTTTGTTCGATAGTGGAAAGCATGGTTGGAATGGTTTTGTGTGCAAAGATGATTTTCTCGACAGAGAAATACCACTTGAGAAAGTTTGCTGTTCTAAGTGTGGAGAAAGTAGTTTTAAGATAGCGCTGCATATATCCTCGCAAGGCAAAGAAGATTTTGCAGAAGAATGTTTGGCAAATGATGATTCTTTTTCTCAAGAAGATTGGGTAAATGCATTTGAATGGATTACCGTTTCTTTGTCGTGTATAAAATGTGGTCATTGTGAAAAAAACTGGCTCGATTTTGAAACTATGTAAATCAGACCAATTCCAATTTATCGAATAGATGATATTTGTTTAGAAAAGGGTTTTAGGTTCTTCTAACAAGTGGAAAATGTGCTGTACATTTTCCCTGCTTGTTACGGTATGAGACAACTATTAAACGGATGTGTAGAATTTCTGCACATCCGTTTTTACTATATCAAAAGAAAATAAGTTTTAATAGTGATATTGTGAGACAGGTCTCACAGTGATATTATTACCTTACGGCAATAGTGTTATTGAAACCTTTCGGTTTCAGTGATATTTTATTCGCCAATAAACTGCCGAAGGCAATATTACTCGGCGGTAGCCGAATATAACTGCAAAGCAATATAACTCGCCAAAGGCGAATAAAACTGGCGTTGTATCCTTACGGGTACAACGCCTAGATCACAGTTTTGTTTTTAGCAAAACTTAAAACGATAGCGAATGAATATATTTCTATTATTTCAGTGCAAAGTTTTCTTTGCGGAAAGCGAGAAAATGACACGGGTGTCATTTTCGATGTCTTTTCGACCGCCGGAACCCGACTGTGCCGAGCCGAATGGCGATGGCAGAGTCACGGTTCCAAGGTGTCACCTTCTTTTTCAAAAGAAGTAAGGC
>JAFWZW010000017.1 GCA_017517325.1 Clostridia bacterium
CCTGCATCAGTGGTTTGTACCGGTGGCTTAGGAAGCGTCGTTTGCCCCTGTTGCCGCCACAAGATCTTGTTGGATGAAACCCTGCTTCTCAAGGGGCTTGGGTATATTTACCGTAAAAACAAGAAATAATAGAAAAAAAGAAAAAAGGAAGTGACCGATTCGGTCACTTCCTTTTTTTGTAGATCAAAGGCAATGAGCCCTGAGTGATTCGGGGCTTTCGGGAGAGAGAATTGCCGGGGGCAGATCAAAAATGGTCTTGCAGCCCTTTTCTCCTTTGGCGGCAAGGCGGGTAGCGGCACGGGCTACCGCAACCAGAACGCTGCCTGTAAATTCTGGGTTGGAATCCAGCTTTAAGCGGTATTCGATCATCTGCTTGTTTCCGTCAGAGGTTTCACCGCTGCGGATCACGAATCCGCCGTGGGGGAGTGCGGCGTGATCACGGCGAAGCTCGTCTAAGGTTACGAAGGTAACGGTAGTATCGTAATCGGCAAAATAGTTGGGCATTTCCTTGATCTCTTTTTCAATGCGCGCAAGGTCGGCGCCTTCTTCTGCCACCACGAAGCATTCTCTGGTGTGCTTTTCTCTGGTGGAGAGCTCGGGGTTCTTTCCGCTTCTCACTGCCTCCAGCGCCGCTTCAACGGGAACGGTGTACTGGCGGGCGTCTACCACCCCTTCGATCCTGCGGATGGCATCGGAATGTCCTTGACTGACACCCTTGCCCCAGAAGGTGTAATCCTTGCCGTCAGGAAGGATGGCACCGGAATATACTCTGAGAAGAGAAAACATGCCGGGGTCCCAACCGCAGGAGATCACGGCAACCTTGCCGGCAGCCTCTGCGGCCTTGTCAACGTTTGCAAAATGCTCAGGGATCCTTGCGTGGGTATCAAAGCTATCCACCACGTTAAATAGAGAAGCCAGCTCGGGCGTCTGCGTTATGAGATCGGTAGCACTTCCGCCGCAAAGGATCATAACGTCGATCTGATCGCAAAAGTCTTTCACCCGCGAAGCGTGATAGACGGGCGCACCGAAACGGGTCTTGATGGTGGCGGGATCGCGTCTGGTAAAGATCCCAACCAAGGTAGCATCTTCGTTTTTTTCAATGGCAGTTTCAACGCCGCGGCCCAAGTTGCCGTAGCCGAAAATTCCGATTCTCATAGGATACCTCCGCTTACAATATTACGAGAAAAAAGTTTATCACGGGCAAAAATATTTGTCAATTATTTTTTTGAAAATCAGGCACGTAGTCCTCGGTAGCGCTTTCCTTTTCCTGCGTATATATCCTTGAGAAGCCCAAAGCATCTGCAACCTTAGCCACGCGATGGTATTCCAGCGTCGTTAGCTTTCTTCTAAGCTTGGGAAACTCCTTTGCGCGATGCATGGGTGTGTACTGGCGGAGAAGAGAAAGGATGATATCCTTCGGTGAAAGCATCCCGCAAAGATGATCCAGAATATGAATGGAATCATCGGTGTGCCCAGGCAGGATCAAGTGCCGCACGATGGTGCCCTGCAGAAGCTTTTCGCCCTCCAAACGGGGTGACCCGGTCTGTCTGAGCATTTCACCGATTGCCTCCGTTGCTCGCTCCCGATAATCGGCGGCGCCTCCGTAGGTGTGGGAAAGCACCGGATCGAAAAACTTAAAATCGGGAAGATAAACGTCAACGAGGCCTTCCAGTCTGCACAGTACCGAGACCTTTTCGTAGCCGCCGCTGTTAAAAACCACGGGGAGGGAAAAGCCTCTCTTTTTGGCTTCCTCCAAAGCAGGGATCAGAGTCTCCAGGTGCGGCGTGGGGGAGACCAGGTTCAGGTTGCAGGCGCCTTGCTCTTCCAGCTTGAGAAAAAGGTCGGCAAGGGCGTAGGTGTCCATTGGATCTCCGCATGTCCTTTGGGAGATGGCGTGATTCTGACAAAACACACAACGCATTTGGCAACCTGAAAAGAATACGGCTCCGCTTCCGCCACCGTAGCAAATGCAGGGCTCTTCCCACTGATGAAGCATAACCTTAGCTACGGTGGGAAGGCTCTGTGCACCGCAAAAGCCCGATCGGAGTTGACGATCTGTGCCGCACTCCCGCGGGCAAAGAAAACAGCTTTGATCCATTGCCGCCTCCTGAATTGATTTGATGACCCATTATAGCGAAAATACGTCATTTTGTCCATAGAGGCGGGTGTTTTCCTTGACGGTAACGGATTTATGTGGTATAATTTTGCAAGAATTTGTAAAGGAGAGATTGCATGGGGATTGTTTTAGGCATTGATATCGGCGGCAGCACCACCAAGATCTGCGGCTTTCATAATGAGGGAGATCTAATCCAGCCCCTATCCGTTAAGGCTGACGACCCCATTTCTTCCGTCTACGGTGCCTTCGGAAAATTCACCTCTCTTCACGGTATTACCCTCGGTCAGGTGGAAAGGGTCATGGTCACGGGCGCCGGCAGCAGTTATATCAGCGAAGATCTTTACGGCATTCCCACGGAACACGTTCGCGAGTTTGACTGTGTCGGTCTTGGCGGGCAGTATCTGGCAAAGCTGGAAGAAGCCATCGTCGTCAGTATGGGTACGGGCACTGCTTTGGTCCACGTAAAAGGGGATCATATGGCCTATTTGGGGGGCACCGGCGTGGGCGGCGGCACTCTCTTCGGCCTTTCCGAAAGTATGCTTGACGTGCGTGATATGGATGTTTTGGAGACCTTGGCGGAAAACGGTGACATTTCCAAGGTGGATCTGCGCATTTCCGATATTTCCAAAAAAGAGCTCAGCCCTACTTTGGATCTTGATACCACCGCTTCCAATTTCGGCAAGCTTTCCGATCTTGCCACCAGAGAGGATCTGGCGCTGGGTATCATCAATATGGTGTTTGAAACCATCGGCATGATCAGCGTGTTTGCTGCCCGTGGCTTTGAAATTCGCGACGTGGTGCTCACGGGTAAGCTTTCCTCGATGAAAAAGGCAAGAAGCGTGTTCGGAAAGCTTGGGCAGATGTTCAATATGAATTTTATATTTCCCGAAAACTCCCGCTACGGTACGGTGATCGGCGCCGCACTTCTTCATTTTCATAAATTGAGAAATTGCTGATCGATCCCGTTTTTTTGGAAAAAGGCTTGACATTTTCATTTGTTCTATAGTATAATATACTTTAGTCGAAAACTCAGCGCTATGCTTTAAGGAGGTGCAAAAAGTGATCAGAACATATCAGCCCAAAAAGCGTCAGAGAAAAAAGGAGCACGGCTTCCGCAAGAGAATGAAGACTGCCAACGGCAGAAAGGTCCTGAAGAGACGCAGAGCAAAAATGAGAGCAAGACTCAGCTATTAATCTTCTTGCAAACAGTTTAGTATAAAACCACCGATATCCGGAGGTCTCTGTGAACCGGTGGTTTTTTCTATATCTGTTCCATTTCAGCAAGGAATGGTGAATATGGCAAAGATCATCCCGATCAAAGAAAATTATCTCTTTTCCAAGATCTATGCAAAAGGGAAAAAGGCTTCGGAAAAAAATATAGCAGTTTACGCGTTGAGAAATTATAAGACCGCCGATACCCGTCTGGGTATCACCACCGGAAAGAAGCTTGGGAGTGCAGTTCAGCGTTCCCGTGCGCGGCGGCTGATTCGTGAAGCGTTCCGCCATTCAACGGAAGGCAGATCGTTTAAAAAGCCTTTTTGGATCGTTGTGGTCGCCCGTTCATCCATCACCGCGAAAGATCGTAAAATGGATGACGTACGGCGTGATCTGGAAAAAGCCTTCGCAAAACTTACGTTGTTTTCTGAAGAAACACAAAATTGAAGTACGTTTGTATATTTTTAATCCGTTTGTATCAGAAATATATTTCGCCGCTGATCGGTCCCCATTGCCGTTTTCGGCCCACTTGCTCCCAATATGCCCTTGAGGCTTACGGGAAGCACGGCTTCTTCAAGGGCACGGTGCTGACCGTTTGGCGCATTTTGCGTTGCAATCCCTTTGGGCGTGCCGGCTACGACCCGGTGCCCGATTGTTTTCCAAAAAGAAAGGATCGATAAAATTGCAAGGAATTTTTGATATTATTCGAATCCCCTTTGGATTTATTATCAAGTCCATTTACGGATGGACAGGCAGCTATCTGGTTGCCATCCTGCTTTTTTCCGTTCTTTTGAAGCTGATTATGTTCCCCTTTGGGATCAAACAGCAAAAGAATTCTCAGAAGCAGGCAAAACTCCGCCCGAAAGAAAACGTGATCCGCAAAAAGTACGCGGGCAGAACGGATCGGGCGACCCAAATGAAGATGCAAACCGAGCTCCAGGATCTTTACCAGAAGGAGAACTTCAGCCCCTTGGGCGGTTGTCTTCCCATGATGGTTCAAATGCTGGTTCTTTTGGCGGTGTATGCAGTTGTGCGTACCCCCCTGACTTATACGGCAAACCTCCCCGGTGCAAATGGCTTTAATACGGTGGAGGCTGTCAAGCAAAGCGTTACCTATTTGGTATATGAGGATGATATGGCGCTGGAGAATAATGAAGAGCGCCGTATGCAAAACTTCCTCACTATGAATAAAAACGCTGTAAAGTCGTATGACGAAAAGGATTTTTGGGAGCTTTATAACAAGGGTAACTTCTCTTTGTATGCAGAGATCAACTCCATTGAATACATTCGTGAAAACGAAGAAAGATTCATCGAGTATTTTGATTCTGCCACTCATTATGATCAAAATGGCGAAAAGGTTACCGTTGCAAAGGATCTGAAAAAGGAAGGCGTTACGGGTAAAGCCATTGTAGAAGCGCTTCCCGAACTGGAAGTAGGGGAGGGCTCCGGCTTCGACCTTGGCCTCATTCCCAGCTTTAATCTTCTAAAAGAAGAAAAGCTTGGAACAAAGCTTCTTCTTATTATCCCCGTTCTGAACCTCATCAGCGCTTATTTCGGCCAGGCTCTCACCAGAAAGTTTTCCTATCAGCCTGAACAGACCCCCGAAATGCAAAGCCAGATGAGAATGATGAACATCTTTATGCCTCTTTTCAGCTTGTACATTGCATTTCAGGTGCCCACCGCAGTGGGCATTTACTGGATGATGTCCAGCATCTTAAGCCCCGTTCAGCAGATCGCCCTTTCCAAAATGTTCCCCATTCGCGAAATTTCCGAAGAGGAAATGAAGGAAGCGGAGCGTTTATATGGCGGTAAACAAAAGAAAAAGAAGCCTTCTTCTTCCGGCGAACCCGGCAAGAAGAAAAGAAGCCTTGTTTACGACGATGATGACGAATATGAATCCGTTACCACCGCTGAAGAAAAAAAGGTTTTGAAAGAAAAGAAGCCTCAGGGAAAAACCCTTCTTGATAAGGCACCCCTGAAGGATGAGGAATAATTCCTAAAAGTAATTGGAAGGAAGTGAAGGTTTTGAAGAAAGAATATACCTTTTCTGCAAAAACAGTAGAAGAAGCCTTGGCACTTGCTTCGCAGGAGCTTCACAGAGAAGCTTGTGATCTGGAATACGTTGTTTTGGAGGAAGCCAAGAAAGGCTTTTTGGGTCTCGGTGCCAGCGATGCCAAGATCAGCGTAACCTATGCCCCTACCGTGCGTGAAGCAACGGAAGATTTTATCCGTACGTTTCTTGACAATGCCGGTATTCAGGCACAGATCCATTGTGAAGAAAAGGATCAGGGTGATATCGCCTATACCCTTGAGGGTGAGGATCTTGGTATCCTGATCGGTCACCACGGCGAGGTTCTGGATTCTCTCCAGTATCTTTTGAGCCTTGTTACCAACCGCCACGGTGATGATTTTATCCGCGTTACCATCGATGTTGAGAACTACCGTGCAAAGCGCGAAAACACCTTGAAGGCGCTTGCAAGAAAAACTGCAAACCGTGTAAAAAAGAGCGGTCGCAACGTAACCTTCGAGCCTATGAGCGCCTACGAGAGAAGGATCATCCACTCTCAGGCTCAGGAGATCGAAGGGGTTACCACTCATTCTATCGGCTCCGGCGAGGAACGCCGCGTGGTGATGTCACTGGTGGGCGCTCCCAAAAGAGATCATCGCCCCAAGAAGCAGCAGCCTGCTTCTCAGGATAAGCCAAAAACGGTGTATGAATATAATCCCGTGAGAGAGCCTCGTACCATCGTGAAGGCAAAGAGCATCGAAGATATCAATCTCGCCGATGTGGAAGATACCGAAATGGTGAATTTATAAGTTAAAGCGGCGGAAACGCCGCTTTTCTGTTCTTTATTTTTTAAGATTAGGTGATTTAGTATGGATTTTTCTACCATTGCCGCCATATCCACCCCACAAGGCAAAGGTGGTGTTGCGCTTCTGCGTATTTCAGGTACCGAAGCCTTTCTTGTAGCGGATCGCATTTTTCGTCCCATAAATCAGAAAAGCATTGGGGATTATCCGGCTCGCTATCAGATCTACGGAAGCATTCTTTCTTTTGATGGAGCCACCGTTTTGGATGACGGCCTTTTGACCCGTTTTCCCGCACCTCATTCCTTTACCGGGGAGGACGTGGTTGAGATCGCCTGCCACGGTGGGGAAGTGATCACCGCGATGATCTTATCCGCTCTTCTGGAATCCGGCGCCGTTCTTGCAAAGCCGGGCGAGTTTTCGCGCCGTGCTTTTATGAACGGAAAAATGTCTCTTACCGCCGCTGAAGGGATTGCTGATCTTTTGGATGCCAAAACAGAAGAAGCAGCTCTCCTTTCGTCAAAGGCAGTTCGAGGTAAACTTTCCCTTGAAATACAGCGGATCTGTCAGCTTTTGCTGGATGCCGCCTCCTCTCTTTGGGCATATCTGGATTATCCGGAGGAGGATCTGCAATCTATGTCGGATTCCCAAATGCTCACTACTCTTGAGGATCTGCTTTCATCTGCACGCCGCTTGCTTGACAGTTTCCAAATGGGTCGTGCCATTAATTCCGGCATCCCTGCGGTGATCGTGGGCAAGCCCAATGTTGGTAAAAGCACCTTCTTTAATCACCTTTTAGGTGAGGATCGGGCCATTGTTACCTCTACTCCCGGTACTACCAGAGACGTGATCGAGTATCCTTTGAAAGCGGGACGCGTTTTGATCAACCTTTCGGATACCGCCGGCGTGCGCACCGAGGCAAGTGACCGCGTGGAGGAGATCGGAATTGAACGCGCCATTGCCGCCCTTGAAACGGCTGAACTGATCTTTATTCTCTTCGATCAGGCACGCCCCTTGGAAAAGGAGGATCGGATCGTTCTTGAAAAAGTAATGGAAAAGAAGGAAAGTGCCGTTATTCTTCCGGTTCTTACCAAGAGTGATCTCCCCGCTGTGTTGGATCTTACCACCCTTCCTTTTGCAAGGGAAGAGTATTTTGTGACGGGCGAGGGTGTTACTGACCTTACTCCTTTGGTCGGAAAGATCGAGAATGCCTTTATTTCCGATGAAGCCGCCTTGCGAGAGGGGCGAATCCTGACCAATGCACGGCAGAAATCCGTTCTCGTTCGTGGGATGGAGCTGGTGCAGGAAGGTATGGAGCAGATCCGAAACGGTGAAAAAGACGTGGCATCCCTTACGCTGGAAGCTGCCCTGGCCGCCTTTATGGAGATCGACGGTAAAAGTGCCGGCGAAAAGATATTAGACGAAGTGTTTTCCCGCTTTTGTATTGGGAAATAGAAGGAGAACCAATTGAACGCTATTGAGTTTTTTTCAGGTGAGTGTCAGGTTGCCGTAGTAGGCGCAGGTCACGCGGGCATTGAAGCCGCACTGGCCGCCGCCCGTATGGGAGCTGATACCATCCTTTTTACTCTTTCTCTTGAATCACTCGGGAATATGCCATGCAACCCCTCCATAGGCGGTACGGGAAAGGGCCATTTGGTTTATGAGATCGATGCTCTTGGTGGCGAAATGGGCAAAGCCAGTGACGCTACCTCTCTGCAAAGCCGTATGCTGAATTTGGGGAAGGGGCCTGCCGTTCATTCCTTGCGCCATCAGTCTGACCGCCGCGCCTATCACCATTATATGAAAACCTGCTGTGAAGAAACGGCGAATCTACGCTTGATTCAGGCAGAGATCTGTGAGATCCGTCCCATTCCCGAAGGGTATGCCGTGGTAACCCGTTTCGGCGCTCGGTATCACGTGGGGCAGGTGGTCGTCTCTGCGGGTACCTACTTAAATTCCAATATCGTTGTGGGTGACGTTTCCTATTCCGCAGGACCTGATCATTCCAGCCCCGCAACCTTTCTTACCGCCTCTCTTGAGAATATGGGCATTGTGTTCCGCCGCTTTAAAACCGGAACTCCTCCTCGTATCCACGCAGGTTCCATTGATTTCTCACGCTGCGAGGTGCAGTATGGGGATGAGGATCCACGCGCCTTTTCTTTCTATACTGACAAAACTGCTTTCTCCGAAAAAGAGCAGAAGTGTTGTTTTGTGACCTATACCAACGAAAATACACATCAGATCATTCGCGATAACATTCACCGTTCGCCCCTTTATTCCGGTGCCATCAAAAGCACGGGCCCACGCTATTGCCCCAGTATCGAAGATAAGGTTATGCGCTTTCCCGATAAAACCCGCCATCAGCTGTTTCTGGAGCCTATGGGGCAAAATACCCGTGAGATCTACGTGCAGGGGCTGTCCTCTTCGCTTCCGGAAGACGTGCAGAATCAGGTGATCCGCTCCATTGCAGGCCTTGAAAATGCTCAGGTGATGCGCACCGCATACGCCATTGAATACGACTGTATCGATCCCACCCAGTTAAAAGCAACTCTTGAATTTAAGGATCATCCCGGTCTTTTCGGCGCAGGGCAATTCAACGGAACCAGCGGCTATGAGGAAGCCGCGTGCCAAGGTCTCGTTGCCGGTATCAATGCGGCGCTGAACTGTTTCGGAAAAGACCCGCTTCTTCTCACCCGCCAGTCCAGCTATATCGGTACGCTCATTGACGATCTTGTAACCAAAGGCACCAACGAGCCCTACCGTATGATGACCAGCCGCTGTGAGTATCGCTTGATCCTCCGTCAAGACAACGCGGACCGCCGTCTCATTGAAGAAGGTCGCCGCGTGGGTCTTATTGACGACACCCGTTATGAAAAGAAGAAAAAGCTTTTTTCTTTGATCGACTCTGAGATCCGGCGTGCGGAAAACACCTTCTTTTCACCCACCGATGCTTTGAACGAGATCTTGAAACAGCAGGAAAGCCAACCCGTCACCGGGGGCGTTCGTCTGGCCGATCTTCTTCGCCGCCCCGGCATTTCCTACGAGATTCTCGTACCCGTAGACGAAAACCGCCCGGATTATCCCGCAGAGGTTTTTGAGCGAGCCGAGATCGAGATCAAATATGCAGGGTATATCAAGCGCCAGCTTGCCCAGGCCGAGCAAATGCAAAAGCTTGAAAACCGTATGATCCCTGCCGATATTGATTATCATTCCATCCAAGGGCTTCGTCTGGAAGCAAGGCAAAAGCTTTCCGCTATGAAGCCTGAGAGCATTGGCAGAGCATCCCGCATTTCCGGTGTGTCTCCTGCAGATATCACCGTTTTGATGATCTATTTAAATATGAACGAGAGGTAGCCTTATGCCTTTAGAGCAAAAATACTTAGATCTGATCCTTGCTGCTGTTCCTGCTTTGCAGGGGAGTGGGGCAGAGGATCGTCTTTCAGCCCTATACGATCGGGTGGTGGAAACCAACAACCGAATCAACATTACCTCTCTCACGTCTCCCATTGACGTTACTTTGAAGCATATTGTGGATTCGCTCAGCCTTCTCACCTGCCGTGACGTTCTTGAAAAGCTTGAGAGAAGCGCAAGAATCTGTGATATTGGTTGCGGTGGCGGCTTTCCCGGTCTTCCCATTGCTTGCGCTCGCCCCAAAGCCGACATCACCATGATCGACAGTACCGAAAAAAAGATTCACGCTTTGAAGGAAAATGCTCATATTTTGGGGCTTGAAAACGTAAGACCTCTTTGGGGAAGAGGAGAGGAACTGGCTGGGAAAGGCGGCGCGCACCGCGAAAAGTACGATCTTTGCCTTTCCCGTGCCGTTGCCGCTCTTCCCGTGCTTTGTGAACTGTGCCTGCCCTTTGTGAAAAAAGGAGGGTTGCTCGTTGCTATGAAGGGAGCTCGTGCTCTTGAAGAACTGGATGATAGCCGAAAAGCCATTCCTATGCTTGGTGGCACGCTCAAAGAGACCCTTGAGATTCGGCTGGATCCTGAAAATCTTCCCCTCGCTCTTTTTGACGGAGAAGAAAAGGAGAAGATCCTTTCCTTCTGTGAAGCGCGCCGATATCTTTTGCTGATTGAAAAGAAAAAAGAAACTTTGCCCATATATCCGAGAAAATGGGCGCAAATGGTTAAAAAACCTTTATAAACGGAGCATTTTGGCTTAAAATGAAAAGAAATCGCGGATTCCGCGATTTCTTTTTCTTGACAAATATGGTACGGTTTGGTATACTAAAAAGGTCTTGAGGGAGTAGTTCGCGCGCGTTGCGTGGTGTGTCAACAGTACCGATTCATCTTTGATGAATTTGGCACGCCTTAATGAACCAGACTCTTGTACAGAGGTCTTGCTGTACGAGAAGGTTAGCTCGATACAGTAAGTATCGAGTTTATTTTTTTATACGAAAGGAAACACGATATCTATGAAACCATTTTTGCAGGACAGTGAAAAAGTTCTGGAAACGCTGGGCACTTCCGAAAACGGTCTTACCTCTGCCGAGGCAAAAAAGAGAAGTGAAACGCACGGGAAGAATAAGCTTGCGGAAGCCAAAAAGGAAACGCTGCTTCATCGTTTTTTTAAAGAGCTTGTTAACCCTATGATCTTGGTGCTCCTTGCCGCTGCCGCCATTTCTGCGGTTACGACGGTGATCAGCAACAGCCTCTCTCCCGAACATTCCGAATCCTTCGCTGATGCTTTTATCATCCTTTTCGTTGTGGTACTGAATGCCGTTCTGGGCGTTGTGCAAGAAAGCAAGGCTGAGCAAGCCATTGAAGCTCTGAAAACTATGACAGCCGCCACCTCACGCGTTTTGCGTGACGGTAAGATCGAAGCCATCAAGAGTGAAGATCTGGTTCCCGGTGACGTGATTCTTCTGGAAGCGGGTGACTCCGTTCCTGCAGACTGCCGTATCCTCGAATCCGCCTCTCTGAAGATCGAAGAAGCCGCACTTACCGGTGAATCCGTACCCGTTGAAAAGATCTCCGAGGCGCTTCATTCCGAGAATGATAGCGTTCCCTTGGGTGACAGAAAAAATATGTGCTATATGGGCAGTACCGTGGTTTACGGACGTGGTAAAGCCGTCGTTGCCGATATCGGTATGAATACCGAAATGGGCAAGATCGCAAATGCTCTGACCCAGACTGCCGAAGAGCAGACTCCTCTTCAGATGCGCCTTGCCGATCTTTCCAAGATCCTTACGTGGCTCGTTTTGGGCATCAGTGTCGTGATCTTTGGTGTGGAAGTCGTTCGCTCCTTCCTTGGGGGTGCTTCTCCCGAATTTACCGATTATCTGGAAGCCTTTATGGTCGCAGTCAGCCTTGCGGTTGCCGCCATTCCCGAAGGCCTTGCCGCCGTCGTTACCATCGTGCTTTCCATCGGCGTTACCAAAATGTCCAAGCGTAAAGCCGTGATTCGCCGCCTTACCGCCGTTGAGACCCTTGGATGTGCTCAGGTGATCTGCTCCGATAAGACCGGTACCCTTACCCAGAACAAGATGACCGTGGTGAAGACCTGGACGGTGGATGAACCCCTCCTTGCCCGCGGTATGGCACTGGCTTCGGATGCTGAGTTTGACCTTGAAAAGAATACTGCCATTGGTGAGCCCACAGAATGCGCCCTTGTAAACTTTGCCCATAAATCCGGTCAGGATAAGAATGAACTGAAGAAAAACTATCCCCGTGTTGCCGAGGTTCCCTTTGATTCCGGCAGAAAGATGATGACCACCGTTCACGCTGACGGCGAGGCCTTCCTCCAGTTTACCAAAGGTGCTCCCGACGAGCTCCTTCGCCGTTGCACCGCCTTTCTCGGGGCAGACGGTGTTGAAACTCTCACAGAAGAGAAGAGAAACGAGATCCTCTCCCGGAATAAGGCAATGGCAGATGAAGCCCTTCGCGTTCTTGCCTGCGCTTATCAGACCTTGAATGCAAAACCTGAAAAAGAAGATTCCGAAACCCTTGAAAAGGATCTGATCTTCGTTGGACTTTGCGGTATGATCGACCCTGTCCGTCCCGAAGTGAAGGCCGCCGTTAATTCTTGCCGTGAAGCCAGCATTCACGTGGTTATGATCACCGGCGACCATATTGATACCGCTGTTGCCATCGGTAAAGAGCTTGGTATCATTACCGATGCTTCTCAGGCGATCCGCGGTGCCGAGCTGGATGCAATGTCCGATGAGGAACTGGATGCAGTGATCGAGCGTTACAGTGTTTATGCCCGTGTTCAGCCCGAGCATAAGGTAAGAATCGTTTCCGCCTGGAGAAGACGCGGCAAGGTAACCGCTATGACCGGTGACGGTGTCAACGACGCTCCCAGTATCAAAGTTGCCGATATCGGTGTGGGTATGGGTATCACCGGTACTGACGTTACCAAAAACGTAGCGGATATGATCCTGGCTGACGACAACTTTGCCACCATCGTTGCCGCTGTGGAAGAGGGAAGAAAGATCTACGCCAACATCCGCAAGGCAATTCAATTCCTGCTTTCCTCCAATCTCAGCGAGGTAATTGCCGTATTCGTTGCGTCTATGATGAACTTTGCCATTCTGCACCCCGTTCATCTTCTTTGGATCAACCTGATTACCGATAGCCTTCCCGCACTTGCCCTTGGTATGGAGCACGGTGAAGCCGATTCTATGAAGCAAAAGCCCCGTGATTCCAAAGAGGGGATCTTTTCTGGTGGTGTTGGTTTCGACATCTTCTATCAGGGGGCTCTGGTTGCCGTTCTTACCTTGATCGCTTATTTCATCGGCTGGAATATGGATCCCGATGCCGTTGCAGGCAGCTTTTCCAGTGAGCACGGTACTACTATGGCATTCCTCACTCTCTCTATGGCAGAGATCTTCCAGTCCTTTAACCTTCGTTCCCGCCGTGGTTCCATCTTCTCTATGAAAAAGCAGAACAAATGGCTTTGGCTTGCCGCTGTTTCCGCTCTGCTTTTGACCACCTTGGTTATTGAGGTTTATCCCTTCTACAACTGGTTTGAGTTCGTGCATATCTCCTGGACTGAATATGCCATCGGTCTCGGTCTTTCCATCCTTGTGATTCCCGTTGTGGAGATTGTGAAATTCTTCCAGAGAAAATTCGGAAAGAATAAGTAAACAAAAAGCCCTCTGCAGTTCTGCAGCGGGCTTTTCTTACGTAATCAGCTTGTTATCTTTTGAGAATCCGTGAACGAAGCCGTCTTGCCTTGCGGAGGAAATATCTCCGCCGATCACGGTTTCCTTAAATACCATCAGGTTTGCGTATACGGAGCCGTCGTATTCGTAGTTGCTTACAAGATACGTGTAAAGCTTTACTGATTTTCCCTTGTATTTTTGCAGATCAAGTCCTTCGTTTATCTGAAGCTGATTGTACTTTTCATAGATGGCGTCAAACTCAACGGGGATGACGACTTCTCGGATCTTAACTGCGTTGGGATCCACCTCCCAACCGTATGAACTGAGAAAACTGACCCGATCTTCATTGGTTGCAACGTTTTTAAAATTTGGCATTGATATTTGTTTTCCAACGGATATAAGCTTTCCTTGATCCTCCTTGCGGTTTTGGATCGGTGCCAGTAAAACAACCGAAACGATTACAAAAACCGAAGCCAATAGGGTTAAATACAACTTGATCTTTTGCGCTTTAACGGATAAAATGAACATACCCTGCCTCCTGCATTGTGTTATTACACTGTATGCAAGGGCAGGGTATTTTATGAAACTTATTGTCCCTCTTCCAAAAGAGTCCATTCCTCTAAAAGAGCGTCGCACTTTTGCTGGAGCGCTTCTCTTTTAGTATAAAGCTCCTGAAGCTTTACGTAATCGCTGGCACAGTTCAGCGCCTCTTCATCGATGCGCTTCATTGCATCCTCCGCTTCGCTGATCTCTTTTTCGATCTTTTGTATGCGGCCTGCGCGCTTTCTTTCTTCCTGTTTTTTGCGCTTTTGCTCTGCCCAGTCGTTTGCGGCAGGTGCGTTTTCGCGTCCCTTTTCTTCCTGTGCCGCATTGGCTTCATCTTGAGAATAGCTTTGATAGGAAGCATAATTTCCATTGTAGCCGAAGATCACCCCGTCACCCTTAAAACTTAAAATTCTGGTTGCGATCTTGTTGATAAAATAACGGTCGTGAGAAACGGCAATGACGGTTCCTTCAAAGGAGAGAAGGGCGTTTTCCAGCGCCTCGCGGGATTCGATATCCAAATGGTTTGTGGGCTCGTCAAGAAGAAGCACGTTTACCTTTTTCTGCATCAGTTTTGCCAAAACCAATCTTGCCCGTTCCCCGCCGGATAATACGCGGATCTCCTTGAACACGTCGTCTCCTTTAAAGAGAAAAGTGGCAAGAAGGGAGCGGATCTGCGTGTGATTCAAGTCACTCTCATCCCAGATCTCCTCCAGCACAGTGCTGTTTTCGTTGAGATGCTGGTACTGATCGTAATACCCAAGGCGAACGTTGTAGCCAAAGGAAAAAGAGCCGCTGTCTGCGGGAAGGTTTCCTGCAAGGATCTGCAAAAGGGTGGATTTGCCGCTTCCGTTGGCACCGATGATCACAAGGCGATCTCTCTTTTTTACCTCGTAATTAAGAGAAGAAAATAGGTTTTTTTGCCCGTATCCTTTGCTTAAATTTCGGATGGTCAATACGTCTTCACCCGTTTCCAGAGCTTCAGAAAACTGAAAGGAAAGGCTTTCGGGCAAGGCTTCTGCCTTTTCCACCTTTACCATACGATCCAGCGCCTTTTGACGAGATTCCGCCGCTATGATATTTTTCTCACGGTTCCAGCGCTTTTGCTGAGCGATGAAGGCCTCCATACGGGCTATTTCTTTTTGCTGATTCTTGTAATGCCGATCCTGGATCTCACGCTCCTTTTGCTTTTCCTCGCGATAGCGGGAGTAGGGAACGGAGTAGAGCTTAGCGTGTGTGTTTTCGATCTCAAGTGTCTTTTCGGTCACATGATCTAAAAACAGTCGGTCGTGGGAGATCAAAAGCACCGTGCTTCGGATCTTCTTCAGCTTATCCTCCAGCCACTCAAGGCTTTTGATATCCAGATGGTTGGTGGGTTCATCCAAAAGAAGAATGTCAGGCTCCTCCAGAATCAAAAGAGAAAGCTGGAGAATGGTGCGCTGACCACCGGAAAGAGCGCCAACCTTCAGATCCAGCATCTCTTCGGAAAAGCCCATACTGATCAGCGTTCCCTTGGCGCGGCTTTTGTATTCGTAGCCACCTGCGCGTTCAAAGCGTTGCTGAAGGGAAGTAAAGCGAGCGATGATCTCGTCGCTATGGTTTTCCTTCATTTCATCTGAAAGGGCTTCCAGCCGTTTTTCATCCTCCGCCAGAGCGCGAAAGACGGAAAGAGCCGCTTCGTATACGGTATCCTCAGGATTCAGCTTGTTCTGCTGCTCCAGGTGACCGATGCTCTTTCCCTTTGCTACGAAAATGTTTCCGGTGTAGGGAATACTGCGGTCGAAAAGAAGCCGCATCAGCGTGCTTTTTCCGGCTCCGTTTACTCCTACGATACTCACCTTTTCTCCTTGATTGATGGAAAAGGAGATTTCATTTAAAAGTACTTTTTCCCCAAAGGAAACGCTTAATTTATCGGTTCCGATGATAAACATTCTTTTACCAAATCCTTTATGATCTCTCCGGCCAAAATCATACCTGCAACCCCTGGCACGAAGCTGACGCTTCCGGGTGCTCTATGGCCGCTATCCGTTTGCAGAGTGGTTTTCACTGGCTCTTCCTCTGAATAGACGACCTTGCAAGATCCAAGGCCATTTTTTCTGCATTGGTTGCGCATTGCTCTGGCAAGAGGGCAGCCCTTGGTCTGAAACAGATCGGCAACTCGAAACGCAGTTGGATCCGTTTTGTTCCCCGTTCCCATAGAAGAGATCACGGGGATCCCAAGCTCTTTTCCCCTGCGGATCAGATGAAGCTTTGAAGAAACGGTATCAATGGCATCTAAAATATAATTTACACCGTCAAACAGTCCCGCAGGCTCCGTTTCTTCCGTGAAAAAGAGGTTGACGCAATGGATGCGACAAGAGGGAGAGATCTCCAAAAGCCGCACTTTTGCTGCTTCGGTCTTGGGGAGACCTAACGTTTTGCGAGTGGCAAACAGCTGACGGTTCAGATTGGTTTCTTCAAAGGCTTCAAAATCAACCAGTGTTATTTCACCGATCCCGCCTCGGCACAAGGCTTCCGCGGCGTGTCCACCTACACCGCCGAGACCGAAAACGATAACGTGCTTATTCTGTAAGTGTAGTAAGGCATCATCCCCTAAAACCATACGGGAACGCTGGTGCATCGGATCCATAAAAACCTCCCTCGTTTTTGCTCTTCTTGCTATTATATCGAAAACAAAGCAATCTATCAAGAGGGAAATAAGGGTGAAAAGGGAAAAACAAATGGGAAAAAGAGTCTTTTTTTAAATAAAAATCAAAAAAACAACGATCTCTTTGTTAATAAAATAAAAAAAACGATGATTCAAAATTTGAAAAAATTAGAAAAATCGGATTTAAATTAAAATAATTTGCAGAGCTTTGCAATTTTGTCTTGACACAAAGGATGGATACTGATATAATATAGAACATAATTTTTATTGTAGAAAAGAGGTTATCGTATGAATCAGTATGTTGAGCGTATCATTGCCGAAACCAAGAGCAAGAATCCCCACGAGCCCGAATTTTGCCAAACCGTGGAAGAGGTTCTCAGCTCCCTTGATAAAGTGATTGATCTGCACCCTGAATATGAAGACTATGCTCTGCTCGAGCGCCTCGTTGAGCCCGAAAAGCAGATCGTCTTCCGCGTTCCGTGGGTGGATGACAACGGTAAGATTCAAGTGAACCGTGGTTACCGTATCCAGTTTAACTCTGCAATCGGTCCTTATAAGGGTGGTCTTCGCTTCCATCCCACCGTATATGCAGGCATGCTTAAGTTCCTTGGCTTTGAGCAGACCTTTAAGAACAGCCTTACCACCCTTCCTATGGGCGGTGCAAAGGGCGGTTCCGACTTTGACCCCAAGGGTAAGAGCGATAATGAGATTATGCGCTTCTGCCAGAGCTTTATGACCGAGCTTTACCGCTACATCGGTCCCGACATTGATATTCCCGCAGGTGATATCGGTGTTGGTGCAAGAGAAATCGGCTTTATGTACGGTCAGTATAAGAGAATCCGCGGCGCTTACGAGAACGGCGTTCTCACCGGTAAGGGCCAGAGCTTCGGCGGTAGCTTGATCCGTCCCGAAGCTACCGGCTACGGCGCTATCTACTATACCCTGGAAGTTCTGAAGAGAATGGGTGACAGCATCAAGGGCAAGACCATCTGCTGCTCCGGCTACGGCAACGTTACCTGGGGCGTCTGCAAGAAGGCAGCCGAATTGGGTGCAAAGGTCGTTACCATTTCCGGCAGAGCGGGTTACGTTCACGATCCCGACGGTGTTACCACCGAAGAAAAGTTCAACAAGCTTCTTGAGATCCGTACCTCCCGTCACGGCACCTTGGAGGACTATGTTAAGGCATTCCCCAACGCTAAATTCTACCCCGGTGAAAAGCCCTGGGGTGTGAAGTGCGATATTGCAATGCCCTGCGCTACCCAGAACGAGGTACTGCAAGAGGATGCGGAAAAGATCGTTGCCAACGGTACCAAGTACTATATGGAAGTTTCCAACATGCCCACTCCCAACGAGACCCTGAAATATCTGCAGGAGAACGTTGAAGTGGTTGGCCCCTCCAAGGCTGTTAACGCCGGCGGCGTTGCAGTTTCCGGTCTGGAAATGAGTCAGAACTCCGAGAGATACAGATGGACCGCTGAAGAGGTTGATACGAAACTGAAGCAGATCATGAAGGAGATTCACGATTCTTCCGCTGCTGCGGCCGAAGAGTGTGGCCTCGGCTACAACCTCGTTGCAGGTGCAAACATTGCTGGCTTCAAGAAGGTTGCCGAAGCAATGATCGCTCAGGGCGTTATCTGATCTATTATGAAATGAAGAAAAAGTGTGTGGTTTTCCACGCACTTTTTTCTTTGAAAGATGGCACATTTGTTTGGTTTTATAGATTACGACCATAATCTTTATAAATATTTAACAAAATTGTATTGCTTTTTCAATTGACTTTTGATACAATTTCTCTATAAAATCTTTTAAAGGAGTATGATATGATGAAACGGATATTAGCCGCTCTTCTCTGTGTTTTGATGCTGCTTTCCATCGTTGCCTGTGGCACGGAAGAAGCCAAGACCGAAACCCTTGATGCGATGGAAACCAAGGCCGGATCCGAAGAAAAAAAGACCGAGGAAAAGAAGACCGAAGAAGTAAAGGAAGAGGTCAAGTATGACCGTGTGGATACACCTCTCACCCCTGAGCGCGTTGCCGCCATTCCCATTGCAAGAGAGGGAATGACCTCGGAAGAGCTTCGCCAGATCTGCGTGGATTACGTAAAGCTCTCCGTGTCCTTCCAATGGGTGCCCAACGAGAGCTTTGATTATAAGGCCAACCAAGGCGGCGGTACCCCCGTTCACTTTGAGGAAGGCAAGCTTCACGGTGGTATTCCTTATATCAATGTATCCTCCGGCAACCTTTACAGAATGCTTGAGTTTTACGACGTTGAAACCGGTGTTCTTGACGTAACGTATCTTTCCAAAAACACCATCATTTTCGGTACGGCTTGCTCCGGTACTACCGGCTGGGGCTGGGCCCGTGTTATCAACTCCGCTGTTTGCGCATGGACAGCTCAGCTTAATGCCAATGCAGGGCTTATTCCTGTAGGTCCCTACACCTATGATCTTTCCACCCATCGCTTCGGTGAGGATGGAAAAGAGGATTGTGACGTCATTGCCAAGCGCAACGGTGAACAGGTGATGTATGAGTCCTACGCCTTGTCTAAAAAGGCAGATTGCTTCGTAAACAAGGGCCACGTTCGTATGAACGGAAAAGACCCCGTTGTAGTTCGAAATGCCGACGGCACCATTGACGGTGAAAAGAGCTATATCGTTCAGGTGGAGCAGGGTCTCTTTACCACGGGTTCTTATCATGGTCGTGTTTCTGCCGATGGAGTGGAGTATGTTATCCAAGGTAACGAAGGTAAAAAAGGTGACGGAAGCGATTTTTACTACACTTTTAAAGAATTGTATAAAACCGGTTATCTGCCTCACACTTTCAAGGAGTTTCACGGCCAGGATCCCATTGAGCCTGCCACCGTTTCTCTTGACGTAACCGGCGATACCGTCAGCTTTGATGCTCTCAACGCCGCAACGGTTACGGCAAACTACGTTATTTCCGACGTGTTTACCGTTCTCACCGATACGGAAGGAAAGCAATTGATTCGCTACGCATACCGCCTCGATCATCATTATTCAAGAAAAGCAGCGTTAAAAGATCATCTCCCCAAAGCCTATCTCTGGCAGTACCGTGATAAGGGTTATACCGTTTCCATTGAAGTTCAGTTGGGTAACGGTGAGCTTCTCACCGCATATACCGGTACGTTGGTGCCTTGATCTTATAAGGAAAAGAAAAAAAGTGTATGGTTTTTCCATACACTTTTTTCATAAACTGCAGGTTGTTTTATGAAAGGATCGAATAAAGAATTAAGTTGTTGTTTTTCTTTTTGATCTTTGATACAATGAAAACAGTATTTTTAAAGGAGTGACCGTATGATAAAACGAATGTTATCGGGTTTTCTATGCCTTTTGGTTTTAATTCCCTTAGTGGCTTGTTCCGAGGAAGCGGGGAAAGCCGAAACGGCGGAGATCGTTGAAACGAAGATTGAATCAGATGTAAAGACTGAAGATGAAAAGACCGAAGAGGCGGTTACGATAACGAAAGAGCTGGGGGAAGTCGAGTACGACCGTGTGGATACCCCCCTTACCCCCGAACGCCTTGCCGCCATTCCCATTGCCAAGGAGGGAATGTCATCGGACCAGCTTCGCCAGATCTGTGTGGATTACGTAAAGCTTTCCGTATCCTTTCAGTGGGTACCCAGCAAAAGTTTTGACTATTTAGCTGCCAGTGACAAAAGGTATCACGCCTATTTTTACGAGGGCAAGCTTCACGGTGGTATCCCTTATATCAACGTAGCCTCAGGTAATCTGTACAGAATCCTTGAATTTTACGATACGGAAACGGGCGTTCTCGACGTGGAATACCTTGTCCAGAATCCCATCATGTTCGGCACCGCCTGCTCCGGCACTACGGGCTGGGGGTGGGCGAGAGTGATCAATTCAGCCACTTGCTCCTACACTGCAAACCTTAATGCCGCAGGCGGTCTTGTGCCCGTTGGCCCCTACACCTACGATCTGACTACTGTTCGCTACGGTGAAGACGGTAAGGAGGAATGCAAGACCATTGCCCGCCGTAACGGAGAGCAAGTGATGTACGAATCTTATGCTCTTTCATTAAAGGCTGACTGCTTTGTGAACAACGGTCACGTTCGTATGAACGGTGAAAATCCGGTTGTTGTAAGAAAAGAAGACGGTACCATCGACGGAGAAAAGAGCTATATCGTTCAGGTTGAGCAAGGGCTCTATACCAATGGTGCTAACCATAAGCGTCTTTCTGCCGATGGAGTTGAATATGTGATCCAGGGCAACGACGGTGTGACCGGTGACGGAACTGCATTTTATTTCACCTTTAAGGAGCTCTTTGATTCAGGCTATCTCCCACATACCTTTAAAGAATTTCACAGTCAGGATCCCATTGAACCCGGTGAAGCCACCACCAATATTGCTACGGATAAAGTGAATTTGGAAGCTCTTAAGGATGCCACGCTGACCGCCAATTACGCCATTTCCGATATCTTTTTCGTCATCACTGATACAGAAGGTAAAGAGATCGTGCGTTATGCCTATCGCCTTGATAAACATTATCAAAAGCAGAAAAGGCTGAAGGAAGGCGTTCCCTCGGCCCTTCTTTGGATGAACCGCGACAAGGGCTATACCCTTTCACTTGAAGTGCAATTGGGCAACGGAGAACGGGTCACAGCCTACAAGGGTGAACTTGTAACCTGATTTTTGAAGCAAAAAAAGGAAGCGAATTTTCGCTTCCTTTTTTGCGGTTTTATTTGCTGATGGAAATGATGCCAAGCTCTTCGATGGTAAAAGCGGCTTTTTTACCAACACCGAATTTTACGGTTTTGGATACGCTGGTCACTTCGTTTTTAAAGGCTTGGGCTGAAACGGAATCCAAAGCAAGGGTGGGGGCTCCACCCTGGGCTTCATCTGCCTTAACGGGAATAAACAGCATAGTGCCGGGTACGGCTTCGCCTGCTTCATTTAAGGTGAATGCTTGTTGGAAGATAAATGCGGTGGCGTTTGCACCTTGCTTGTAAAGGTTTCCGGGGGAATAGATAATGGCAACGTCTTTGTATTTTTCCACAGCCTGAATGGAATCGGGGTGAGAGCCGATTACAAGGTTCGCACCGTTGTCTACGGCGGCTCTCGTGCTCAGCACCTGCGCCATACAAGGATCCCATGCGTTCTTTTCTGCGGTGAGCCAGTTGAAGTGGACCACGACGAACTTTGCTCCTGCTGCCTTTGCGGCTGCAATGTCCTGTTTGGGGGCTTCTACGAAAGCTCCGTTGGCATCAGCCTGGATTTCATCAATGAGGTGATAGGTCAGGTAGGCTACTTTTCCAAGTGCGGTATCCTGATAACAGATAGTGCCTTCATCGGAGAAGTTGACTGCGGCATCCTTCAGGGCTTTTTCCGTATCCTGCTTGCCTTCTGAACCGAAGCCTAAAATGCGCGGATCGGAAATGGAAACGGCTTCTATGCTGCTTTTGCGAAGGAGGGAGGCGTAAGCGGGAACGCCTTTAATGGCACCTGCGCTGTCTACACCGCCAATGTTTTCCGTAAGAGGAACTGCAAGGTTGATAAAGCTGGAGGAGTCGGTTCCGAGAATGGAAGAAACCTTGTGGAAAGGATAAGGATATTTGGATTTTTCCTGCTGCTTTTTGAAGCTGTTTTCTTCCTCTGCTCCCAAAAGGGTGTCACCGATCAAAGCGTTGCCGCCAAAGGTAAGAAGAACAGAGCCCGTGCTCTTTTGATATTGCTGGCGGAAGATGGCAAGCATTGCAAGTGCGGTGGTTCCGCTGGGCTCCGTGTCGAATTTGGGACAATAGCCGTATTCCACGTCGGTGCCGGTGCGTGCCTGATCATCGGGGCGTGCGTTGGAAAGCTCCGTTAAAAGTTTTGAAACTCTACTTCCGAAGTTTTCACTATCGGTAAAAGGAGTGTTGAGAACGTCTTCAAACAGATCGGCGATTTTTGCATAGTAGGTGGCGCCGTAGTAATCCAGCGCCTCATCCTTCAGGTAGTCTGCAGATTTATCTAAGCGAAGCACCAGGTCCGCCAAAGCGTTTTCGTATTGCTTGGATTCGCCGTAAGCCAGTTCTTTCAGCAGGTCCTCCGCATCGTGTCCCGTTTCATTTACGAAGTTTAGTGAGGAAGCGGCAACCTCGGCGCCTTCTCCCGTCTTGTTTTCAGGCTCTGTGACGGGTATTTCTTGGGTTTTGGGAGGAGAAAAGGCTTCGTCAGGAAAGCGGAAGACCAAGGCAAAGGTTCCTGCCAGTACGGCAAGACACAAAATGAAACTCAAAATTTTTGCTTTCATATATAACTCCTTTTTGAGGAAAAGATAGAATCTAATTGAAATTTTCCAATGTTAGTGTTATTATAATATAGAATTTGAATTTTTTCAACTACTTTCGCGAATGTTGTTTGTGAGGAAGTCAAAATGTCTGAAAAAGAGAAAAATTGGAATCCCCACGCAGGGCATAGGGCAAAACTGAAAAAGCGCTTTGAGCGTGACGGTCTGGGTGGCTTTGAGGACCATAACGTATTGGAAATGTTGCTCTTTTATGCAATACCGCGGCGGGATACCAACGTAATAGCGCACGCCCTTTTAAAACGCTTTGGAAGCTTTTCCCGTGTATTCGAAGCAAGCGTGGAGGAGCTTTGTCAGGTGGAGGGGATCGGCGAGAACGCCGCCCTGCTTTTGAAAACCTATCCTGCCGTGGCAAGGCGCTATTACAGCGACCGCTTCCGACCGGGCAAGCGCTTGCCCGAATATGAGCAAATGGGGCAGGATCTGGTGTTTCGCTTCGCTGGTTTGAAAAACGAAAGAGCTTTTGCTCTTTTCTTTGATAACTCTCTTTGCTTCTGTGGGGAAGAGCTGCTTCACGAGGGCAATATCAATTCCGTTGGCTTTTCCGTTCGAAAGCTTTGCGATGCGGCGGTTCGTTTCAACGCTTCGTATATGGTATTGGCACATAATCACCCGAGAGGGCTTCCCATTGCTTCTTCGGAGGATCTTTCCACCTCTTCGTCATTAAGAAAGTTTCTCTTGCAGATGAATGTCGTTTTGATCGACCATTTTATCATTGGCGAAAATCGCTTTACCAGTTTACAAAAGCAAGAGTACAAGCAATTGAGAAAAGGTTTTCTGGAAAAGGCGGATGTTCTTCCCGAAGAGCCGTTCAATCTATAAAATATGACCCGATAGGATATTTCCTTTCGGGTCATATTTTCATTTATCGGGCATACAATTGATTTTGTTTTTTCCAATGATCCGTATTCAGCGATAAAAGCTGGTCATCCGCCAAGCGGTAAGCCCAGTTTCCCGCGGCTTTCCCGGGGGTATTGATTCTGGTATCCGCTCCGTACAGAAGCAGATCCTGCACAGGGAAGATCACTGTTTCCGCACGGCTCATCATGAGGGCACGAATGGCGGCGGTGCAACCGTCGGCGGGGTTACCAAGGTATTCGAGGGCATCACGGCGGGTTTTATCATCCAGCTCCCAAATAAAGCCCAAAAGGGTGTTGTTATCGTGGGTGCCGGTGTAAGCCGTCAGGTTCTCTTTGTAGTTGTGGGGAAGGTGAGGGGAGAGGGGGTTACCGTCAAAACCAAATTGAAAGACAGCCATACCGGGGTAACCGCTGTATTCCAAAAGATCACGGGTAGCCTGATCGATGATCCCCAAGTCCTCTGCCAGGATCAACTTTCCTTTTTCCAAGGGGCGGAGTGCGTCGATGAGGCGCGTGCCGGGGCCGGTTACCCATTTCCCTTCCTTAGCTGATTTTGCATTGGCGGGTATGCTCCAGTATGCACTGATGGCACGGAAATGATCAATGCGGATACCGTCAAATAGCGTCAGCATATACGAAAGACGCTCTTTCCACCAAGCAAAGCCATCCGCTTCCATTGCTTCCCAATTATAAAGAGGGTTGCCCCAGAGCTGGCCGTCTTCGGAAAAATAATCCGGGGGGACACCGGAAACGAAGGTAGGGTTCCACTTGGGGTCAAGCTGAAACTGCTTTGGGGCAGACCAAACGTCAAAGCTGTCGTAGGAAACGTAGAAGGGCAGATCGCCGATCACCGAAACACCGTTTTGATTGGCGTAGCGGTGAAGCGCTTCCCATTGGCGATGAAATTCATATTGAATGAATTGCCAGGTAAATAAGAGGTCGGGGTCGGCTTCGCTTTTTGTCCAGCTGTTCCAGCATTTTCCGCTATTTTCCATTTTTAGTGCCAAAAAACGGCAGGTTTCGGCGATCAAAGGGTTATCCTTCAAAAATGCTTGAACGGGGGTGCGGTCAAGTATCCTGCCCGCCGCTTTTTTAAGATATGAAAAGCGTTTTCTGCGAAGAGAATCGTAGCGGCAGAGATAGGGGTCCTCTTCCTTCTGCTCGTTTAATTCTTCCTTCGTTACAAGACCTTTTTCAAAAAGAGCCTCCGGATCAATGAAATTTAAGTTCCCTCCAAAGGAGGAATACGACATATAGGGGGAATTGTGCTCGTCGGTAATACCGAAGGGGAGCACCTGCCAGCAGGAGAAACCGCCTTTCTTTAACGTATCGATCCAAAGATAGGCGCTTTTTCCGAAATTTCCACAGCCGTACGGGCCGGGAAGGGAAAAGATCGGAAGAAGAACACCGCTTTTTCTTGCCATTGCTTTACCTTGCCTTTTCTTATTTTCTCTTATCATATACCAAAATCCGCAAAAAGGCAAGGCATCCTCCGTCTCCGTAGATCCAATTTTTTGTAAAATGTGAATATTTTTGAAAAAATATTTGACTTTTTCGACAATTTTACTCTGTACAAATTAAAATAAATATGTTATAATGAAATAAATTAAAGCGCCGGAGGCAATCACAATGAAAAGTTTGTGTGACATCTTATAACGTTCATTGTGGTGAACTGCGGCGTATATTTGTTTTTTTGCAGCCGTTCCCTTTATATCGTAATAAATTTATGGAGGCGTCTTATGTATTTTAGAAAAAAAGACTGTGTTGCCATGATTCTTGCGGGAGGTCAGGGAAGCCGTCTGATGGTTTTGACGGAAAACACCGCAAAGCCCGCGGTGCCGTTCGGCGGGAAGTATCGCCTGATCGATTTCCCCCTTTCAAACTGTGTCAATTCCGGCATTGATACCGTCGGTATCCTGACCCAGTATCAGCCGCTTCAATTAAATGAGTACATCGGAAACGGCACTCCTTGGGGGCTAAACAGCAGCAACGGCGGGATCCATGTTCTCTCCCCGTATTCCAAAAGCGCAAGCTCCGAGTGGTATAAGGGTACGGCCAACGCCATTTTTCAGAATATTTCTTTTATCGACCGTTACCATCCCGATAACGTTCTGATCCTGTCCGGTGACCATATCTATAAAATGGACTATTCCAAAATGATGGCACAGCACGTCAAGAATCGTGCGGATTGTACCATCGCTGTGTTGGAGGTCCCAATGGAAGAGGCCTCTCGCTTTGGTATTATGAACGCGGATGAAAACGGAAAGATCATAGAGTTTCAGGAGAAGCCCAAGGAACCGAAGAGCAACAAGGCTTCTATGGGTATCTACATTTTCCGTTGGGAGGTTTTGAAGGAATATTTGATTGCCGATAACGATGATCCGGAATCCAGCAATGATTTCGGAAAGAATATTATTCCCAAGCTCCTTGCTGATCAATACCGCCTTTATACTTATGATTTCGAGGGCTATTGGAAGGACGTGGGTACCATTGCCAGCCTTTGGCAGTCCAATATGGATATCCTTGGTGAAAAGCCCCTTCTGGATATGCGTGAAAAAAAGAATCGCATTTATTCCCGTAACTACGCCCACCCCAGCAGTTACATTGCCCCGGAAGCAGAGATCGTTGATTCTTACGTGGCAGAGGGGAGCACCGTTTACGGCAAGGTCTACCATTCCATTATTTCCACAGGCTGCGTCATTGAAAAGGATGCGGTGATCCGCAATAGCCTTGTGATGCCCAACGCCGTGGTTGAGACCCATTCCGAGATCCGCTACGCTATCATCGGTGAAGACGCCGTGGTTCACGCCAATGCCCGCATCGGTGATAATCCCGAATTTTACGATAAGAACAAGTGGGATATTGCCGTGGTAGGTAAGGATAAGGTCGTGGAACAGAATAAAATACTTCTGCCCAAGGAGATCTATTAAGGAGGAAAAGACCGTGAAAGCAATGGGAATTATTTTTTCAAATATTTACGATAGTTCTTTGGGAGAATTAACGAACCAGCGCACCGTGGCATCCCTTCCTTTCGGTAGCCGTTACCGTCAGGTGGATTTTGTCCTCTCTAATTTTTCCAATTCCGGTATTTATAACGTTGGTATCATCACTAAGTATAATTATCGCTCTTTGATGGACCATTTGGGCAACTGTGCCGCTTGGGATATGAACAGAAAGAATGAAGGCGTTGTGGTCCTTCCACCCTTTGCCAGCGGTAACACCGGCGTTTATAAAGGAAAACTGGAAGCCTTGTATTCTGCGGTTCATTTTATTGACAATCCTGATTACGATTGCGTGGTCATTTGTGATTCCACCGTGCTTTGTAATATGAATTTTCGCCCCGCCATTCGGCACCATCTGGGGTCGGGGTGCGATGTGACCATCGTTGCCAATCGGGAAGGGGATCAACTCCGCAAAAAGCACCCCTTGATCCTGAAGGCCAATCAGAAAAAAAGAGTGACGGAAATCATGCTGGATACATACGTTCGCCCCGGTTCTTACGTGGGTATGGGGATGTTTATTATCAATCGTTCTCTCTTGGTGGAAGCCTTGCAGGATTCAAATTCACGCGGGCTCGTGCATCTTGAGCGCGACTATCTTCAAAAGCGCTTCAATGATAAATCCTTAAAGCTTTCCGTCTACGAGTATGACGGTGTGGTTTTAAGAAATGAAGATATACGCAGTTATTACGCCAATAATATGGCGCTTTTAAACGCAGATGTTCGAAAGGGCCTCTTCAAACAGGAATCCCCAATCTATACGAAGGTTCGTGACGAAGCCCCCACCTATTACGGGAAAGGCTCCGATATCAACGATTGTATGATGGCGGATGGCTGCGTTTTGTACGGAAACGTTGAAAAGAGCGTTCTGTTCCGCGGTGTCAGGGTGGAAAAAGGTGCTCGTGTCAAAGCTTGTATCGTGATGCAGGGAACTAAGATCGGAAAGGGCGCTTCCCTCGAATGCGTCATTCTGGATAAGAACGTAACGGTTACGGATGGTGCGGTGCTTAAGGGTACGCCCGAGCATCCCGTGATCATCCAAAAGGGAGAAGTTGTATGAAGATCGTCTATGCAGCAAGCGAGGCTGCACCTTTTATCAAAACGGGAGGCCTGGGCGACGTTGCCCAGGCTCTTCCTCTTGAATTGAGCCAAATTCCGGGAGTTGAAGTGCTTTTATTTTTACCGTATTACGGCTCTATGAAACGGAATCCAAAGCTTGAAACCGAAAAGGTTGCCGAGTTTCGTATGCCCCTTTCCTGGCGAGATCAATACGTGGGGCTTTACCGTGTAAGATCCCGCAAGCGTAAGCTTCGTGTGTATCTTATTGACAACGAAAGCTATTTTGACCGCGAGCCCATTTATGGCTATGGGGATGACGGGGAGCGGTTTGCCTATTTTTCCAAGGCTATTTTGGAATCTCTGTGTCAGATGAATCTCTGCCCTGATATCATTCATTGCAACGACTGGCAAACTGCCTTGATCCCAACTCTGCTTCACGGCTTCTACGAGGATTTCTTAGGCAAGGCAAAAACGGTCTTTTCCATTCATAACATTGAGTATCAAGGCTGGGTGCACCCCTATTTTTTGGGTGACGTTTTGGGGCTTGACGTATCCTACGATAACGCCTTTCAATTTCAGGGAAGCCATAATTTTATGAAAAGTGCCATTCTTTCCTGCGATGCGCTTTCCACCGTTTCTCGCACCTATGCCCACGAGATCTGCGATCCCTATTTTGCACACGGGCTGGATCCCATTATCCGCGAGCACGCTTTCAAACTGAAGGGAATCGTCAATGGAATCGATTTCGCCTCTAACGACCCAAAAAACGATCCGTTTTTGGAGCGAAATTACGACGCCTCCTCCTTCCGCGAGGGGAAAGCAGCTTGCAAAGCTGCCCTTCAAATGGAATTGGGTCTCCCCGTAAGAGAGGACGTGCCTCTTGTAGGTATGGTATCCCGACTTGTTTCACATAAAGGAATGGAAATTTTGTGCGCTGCCCTTGAAGAATGGGGAGATTGGGATATTCAGATTGCCATTTTAGGCACGGGTGACCCTCAATACGAAGAAAAAATTCGCGCTCTTGCGGCGCGCTTTCCCACGAAGATCGCCGCGGCTCTTTGTTTCAGTAAGGATCTTGCCTCACGCATATACGGGGGAAGCGATCTTTATCTGATGCCCTCCAAGAGTGAGCCTTGCGGTCTTTCACAGCTGATCGCCATGCACTACGGAACGGTTCCCGTGGTCCACGAAACCGGTGGCCTGAAGGATACGGTGATCCCCTTTGATCCCCAAAGCGGTGAGGGGCTTGGCTTTACCTTCAGTAAGTTCACCAAGGATGATCTGCACCACGCCCTGCGCCGTGCTCTTACCGTTTTCGCCTGTGACCGAAATGCTTGGGGTAAGGCCGTATATAATGGTATGACGGCAGATTTTTCCTGGAAAAATCCTGCGCTTGAATATCTGTCTCTTTACGAGTCACTGATCTAATCGAATCTATCTGTACCAAAGGAGTAATTATGACTAAAAAAGAAGTTCTTTCCCGCTTGAACGAAACTGCCATTCGTTTGTTTTCCTGCAACCTTTCGGAAACCACTGATAAGCAAGCCTACAAAGTGGTTTGCACGCTTCTTCGTGAAATGCTTGCCACCAAGCGCAAGGAATATAAAGATTCCTTTAAACCAAAGGGGCAAAAGCAGGTATTTTATATGTCTATGGAATTTCTCGTAGGCACGTCTCTTCGGAACAATCTCTATAACCTTGGGGTGGAACAGGCCTTTGCTCAGGTGTTAAAGGACGAAGGATTTGACATTGAAAATCTTTATGCTCTTGATCCGGATGCCGGCCTCGGTAACGGTGGTCTTGGCAGACTTGCTTCCTGCTATCTGGATAGTCTTACGGGTAACGACCTTCCCGCCACCGGCTTTTCCATTCGCTATGAATTTGGTATTTTCAAACAGAAGATCATTGACGGCTGGCAGACTGAGTTTCCCGATAACTGGTTGGAACGGGGCGAGGTCTGGCTACAACCCAGAAACGATGAAAGCTATGAGGTCAAATTCGGCGGCAAGGTTTCTGAGTGGTACGACAACGGATCCTTTCGCGTAGCGCAGACGGATTATCAAAGCGTAATGGCCGTTCCGTACGATATGTACATTTCCGGTTACAACTGTAAGGCGGTCAACAAATTGGTGCTATGGAGCGCAAAGCTTCCCAGCTTTGATATGCCCGCTTTTTCTCGCGGTGAATACGTTCGTTCTCTTGAGCAAAATACGATGGCAGAGGTTATTTCCAAGGTGCTTTACCCTGCGGATAACCACGTTGAAGGAAAGCGCCTTCGCTTGAAGCAGCAGTATCTTTTGGTCAGTGCTTCTTTGCAGAGCATCGTTGCCAACCACTTGAAGGAATACGGTACCCTTGATAATCTTTCCGATTACGTTGCCATTCACATTAACGATACCCATCCGGCCCTCTGCGTTCCGGAATTGATGCGCCTTTTGATGGATGAGCACGGCTACGGCTGGGACGATGCCTGGAGCATCTGTAAAAAGACCCTCTCCTACACCAACCATACGGTTATGAGCGAAGCACTGGAGCGTTGGAGCGTGTGGCTCTTTGAGGAACAGCTTCCCCGTGTTTACGCCATCGTAAAAGAGATTGATCGTCGTCTGAAGGAAGAGCTTTGCGCCTTCTATCCCGGCGATTGGGGTAAGATCAACTATATGTCCGTTATCGGGGATGGGGAAGTGAGAATGGCAAACCTTTGCCTTGCTTGCTGTCACACCATTAACGGCGTTTCCAAGCTTCATTCCGAGATCCTTACCGATAGCATCTTCCACGACTACTTCGTGATGGATCAGTCCCGCTTCTGTAACGTTACCAACGGCATTGCTTACCGCCGCTGGCTCTGCCAGTCTAACCCCGCTCTTACTTCGTTCCTCGGTGACGTGATCGGAAAGGACTTTTTGAAGGATGCCTCTAAGCTGGAGAAGCTCTTGAAGTATCAGGATGATAAGACTGTTTTGGATGAGCTGAAGCGTATCAAGCTTCTTAATAAGCGCCGCCTTGCCGCATACATTGCAGAGAAAAACGGTGTCAACGTAGACCCGAATTCGCTCTTCGACATCCAGATCAAGCGCCTGCACGAATACAAGCGCCAGCTTCTTAACGTGCTGCAGATACTTTATATGTACCGCCATATCAAGAATCATCCCAACGAAGAATTTGCACCAAGAACCTTCGTGTTCGGTGCCAAGGCTTCTGCGGGCTACGATCTTGCCAAGCAGATCATCAGTCTGATCTCCGCCGTCTCCGAGCTGCTCAATTCCGATCCTGCCACCCGTGACAAGCTGAAGGTGGTATTCATTGAGGATTACAAGGTTTCTCTTGCTGAGATCATCATTCCCGCTGCCGAGATCTCCCAGCAGATCTCCATTGCAGGCAAGGAAGCCTCCGGTACCGGTAATATGAAGCTGATGATCAACGGCGCCGTGACCCTCGGTACCCTTGACGGCGCAAACGTTGAGATCTGTGAGCAGGTGGGCAAAGAAAATATGTTCCTTTTCGGCATGAACGTGGATGAGGTGAACGCTCTTTGGGAGCGAGGTTATCACCCCGAAGATTTCGTTGCTGCCGATCCGGAACTGAAGGCCGTTTTGGATATGCTCACTTCCGGCATTTTAGGCAAACGGTTTGATGCTGTTGCCGCATCCCTTCTTACCGACCGCTTCGGTGTTGCGGATCAGTATATGGCACTGGCTGATTTTGCCGATTATGCCAGAGCGCAAAAAGAGGTTGGCAAGACTTGGCTGGATAGCGACCGATTTACCAAAATGAGCCTTGTGAATATTGCCAAGGCAGGTATCTTCTCTGCAGATCGCGCCGTTCTTGAATATGCCGATAATATCTGGAAAATGAGATCATGAGGATCCTTTATAACAGTAAGGATCTGCGTTATAAAAGACCGTTTGGCACCCTGACCCCGAGTAGTGCTTGCGAGATTTTCATTGAGATTCCCGTATCCATTCGCACCTGCAAGGTCTCGCTCGTGCTTATGCGGGAGAGTGGGGAAGAGTACGCTTCTTTTCGAATGGAAAAGATTTCCTGCGCGGGTGACTACGAGCGTTATGGTACCGTCTTTTCCATTCCGAGGGAGGGACTCTATTTCTACTGCTTCCGCATTACCACGGAAAAAGAAGCCTTTACCCTTTACCGCCAGGGCTTTGATCAAACCAATATGGAGGCAGGGGAGCTTTGGCAGCTCTCCTGCATTCCTCCTGGTTTTGCCCCTCCTGAAGAATACGCAGGCTCCGTTATGTATCAGATCTTTCCCGATCGTTTCCATCGAAAGGGCACTTGTTCCGTAAAGGGAAAACTTGAGCCCTTTTGGATGCATCGGGAGCTTTCCGAGGTCCCTTGCCACAAGCCTGATGAAAAGGGTGAGGTATGTAACTGCGATTTCTACGGGGGAAACCTTGCGGGAATCGAGGAAAAGCTGGATTATCTGAAAAAACTCGGTGTGAAGGTGATCTATCTCAACCCTATATTCAAAGCCTGGTCCAACCATCGCTACGATACGGCGGATTATAAGGTTATCGACGAGCTTTTGGGAACCGAGAGGGATTTTTCCCGCCTTTGCAAAAGTGCACATAAACGGGGTATGAAGATCATTCTTGACGGCGTCTTTTCCCATACCGGCAGTAACAGTCGCTATTTTGATGAAAAGGATCTGTTCGGAAGCGGTGCCTATCACCATCCCGATTCTCCCTATCGATCCTGGTTTGATTTTCAGGATTATCCCCATACCTACACCTCTTGGTGGGGCATCAAAACCCTTCCTTGTGTCCGCGAAATGGATGAGGGCTTTTTAGACTATATTATCGATGGGGAAGATAGCGTCGTTGCCCATTGGATCAAAGCGGGCGCGGATGGCTTTCGTCTTGATGTTGCCGATGAATTGCCCGATGCATTCATTCTCCGCTTGCGCCGCCGCTTAAAAGAGCTGAAACCTGACGCTCTTTTGATCGGTGAGGTTTGGGAGGATGCCTCCAATAAGTGCAGCTACGGTCAGCGGCGCCGCTATTTTACGGACGGGGAGCTGGATTCCGTTATGAATTACCCCTTTCGAACAGCTATATTAAATTTTGTAACGGGTCATGATACGGGTGAGGGTTTTCGCAATACCGTGATGGATCTGGCAGAAAACTATCCGCCGAGGGTCGTTTTGAACCTGATGAATATGCTCTCCACTCACGATACCCCCCGTATTCTTTCTGCGCTTTCTCCTGCTCCCGTGCCTGAAAATAAAGACGATCGTGCAGGATTTATGATGTCTGAATCGGATCTTGAAATTGCTACGCAACGCCTTACGTGCGCGCTTGCGTTGCAGTTCGCGCTTCCCGGAATGCCCTGTATTTATTATGGGGATGAACTGGGAACTCAAGGGCTTGAGGATCCCTTCTGCCGTGGGTATTTCGATTGGTCTCGTACTGATATGAATCCGATATTTGAACTTGTTTCTGCTTTCGCATCCGTACGAAATCGCGAGAGTGCTTTGCGTTTCGGCACAATTTCTGTTTTCTGCCCGGCACCTTCCGTTTTGGTGCTGGAGCGGAGCCTTGAAGCTTTACGCATTCGCACCACGGTCAACGTTTCCGACACCGCATATATCTGTGAGAGAGAAGGGGAACTTCTCCTTTCTGAAAAGATAGAAATAAACGATGAAACCTTCTGCATAAAGCCCTTTGGCTTTGTAATGGAGAAGTCGTAAAAAAGAGGCTTTGTTTGCCTCTTTTTTTGCTTTTGGTCAGGTTGCATTTTCAGGCCGCTTGTGTTATAATTTCAAATAATACAGAGTATGGAGGAATGTTATGGAACGTTTAAGTTATCAGCGCCAAGTGCCCGTGTCGGATCATTTTGACGTTCTGGTTTGCGGTGGAGGGCCCGCAGGCTTTATAGCCGCCGTTGCCGCTGCCAGAAACGGTGCAAAAACCGCCTTGGTTGAGCGATACGGCTTTCTCGGTGGTGCCGCTACCGCTTCTCTCGTGAATCCCATCAGCACCTTCAAGCGTGATGGAAAGCAGGTGATCGGCGGCATTCCCTGGGAGTTTGTTGAAAACCTTTCTTCTCTCGGCGGTGCTGCTTCCGATTATGAAAACGGAAACGTTCCTGTTGATGCGGAGCTTTATAAATTGGTGGCTCAGCGTATGGCAAAGGATGCCGGCGTTCATTTATTCCTTCACTCTTATCTTACTGACGTGGTGAAAGAAGGAAGTTTTGTTTCCCACGCCCTGATTACCAATAAATCTGCCCTTTGTGCTGTTTCTGCGGATCGGTTCGTAGATTGCACCGGTGACGGCGACCTTGCGTTCCTTGCAGGCTTTCCTATGCAGGAAATGCCCGAAACCGCGGAACTTCAGCCCGCCTCGTTAGGCTTCCGTCTGGGCGGCGTCAAGGTGGATCAGATCGTCGGTCTACACCCCAGTACCCCCGGTGCTAAGTTTCAAATGGTCAGTGTCAGGGAGATCTTCAGCTCCCTGAACGATGAAAAGGTTCCTAATTTCGGCGGCCCTTGGTTTTGTACCGTTTTGCGGGATGAGGTGGGCATCGTCAACGTGAATATCACCCGTACCGCCGCAAATGCTGTGGATGCCGAGAGTATAACGGAAGCGGAGTGCACCTTGCGGGAGGACGTTTTCACTCTCTTTCATCTTTTGAAAAAGTACGTTCCCGCCTTTTCCGATTCTTATATGATCTTCGGTGCAACGCAGGTGGGCTTCCGCGAATCCCGCCGCATTTTGGGCGAACATATCCTAACGGAAGAAGAATACGTTTCTGCCGTTCACTTTGAGGATACCGTGGCAAGAGGTGCCCATCCGCTGGATATGCACCGTGCAAAGGATTCAGGGCAGGACGTACGATTCTTAAACGAAGCGGGTTATATTCCGTACCGATCTCTCATCTCCGAAAAAATGCCCAACGTGATCGTAGCAGGGCGATGTATTTCAGCGGACCGCTCCTCCTTTGCATCGATCCGCGTGCAAGCAACGGCTATGGCGCTGGGGCAGGCTGCAGGCACCGCTGCCGCACTCTCTGTGAAAGAAAAAAGTACGTTCACAGCCTTAAACGTAAAGCTTCTCACCGAAACTCTGCGCGCCCAAGGGGCCATTCTTTAAAAAGGAATTTTCATTATGTCAAATTGGGAATATACCGAAACCGAGCTTTGGCGTCATAACGAGGGAGATTATTCCATATTCCATGTCTTTTCTCTTTGCGCCATTGGTGATACGGTGCTTGTTTTTTCCGAGGGTCGCTACGGTAACGGATCGGATGCGGATTGTGCCCACGATATCCGTATGAAACGAAGCTTTGACGGAGGTAGAACCTTCGGCGAAGACGTTTGCATTCTCTCTGCGGGAAACGGTGTATGCTGGACCAACGCTTCCCCCGTTTACGATCATAACGTCGGCAGGCTATTTCTGTTCTTTTCGGATAATCAAAATAACGTAAGAACCGAAAATATGGTGATGTTCAGCGATGACCGCGGAACGACCTGGTCCAAGCCGCGTAGCGTTACGTCTGCGTTGGAACGGGTGAAAATCCCGTTGCCCTTTCATCTGGCGGGTCCAGGTCACGGTATATGCTTAAAAAAAGGTCCTTTCGCAGGCAGACTTTTAATGCAGTTCTGGCATCGTTCAGAAAATAGAAAAGCTTCCTTGGAGGAGCGTGGCTATTGTGTATCAGTGCTCTATAGTGACGACCACGGCGAAACCTGGCAAACAACCGAGTATTTGGGTGCTGACTTAATGGTCAACGAATCCCGCCTTGCGGAGGTTGACGGCGGCATCCGTTGGTATGCTCGCACCAAGGGGCTGTCTCCGGCCACCTCCTTTAGTTCTGACGGTGGGATGACCTGGCTTGATTTTTCCCATATGGATCTGCCCCCTGCAAGAAGCTGTGATCTCGGTGCGGTATCTCTGTTCGGTGAAAACGGACTTGAAAACGCAGTTTTCATTTCTCGTCTTTCCCACGAAACCCTTCGTAACGATATGGAAATTCTTATGAGCTTCGATGGGGGAAAGCATTTTACGGAGCGCTTTCCTTTAATGCCCGGTGACGTGATGCCGGGCTACAGCGATCTCTGTATTTTAAAGGGAGAGGAGCCTGCTGTGGGGCTTGTGCATTGTCGACATAACCACGTTCTGTTTTCGCGAATCTCACTACAGGCATTGACAGGCGGAAAATATGAAAAAACGGAACGCTTCGTTTGGTTGCAGTAAAGGAGTATCTATGATTGTTTCTGCAGATCTGAATACCCAAAATGAGAAGCACGAATTTCTTTTGCCAACGAGAGTGATGGCATCTTACGGTGTTTCTCTTCTTGAAAACTTAACTACCCGAAAGCCGGGAAGCGTGTTGTACCGTCGCCCCGATCTTGCCTCCGTTTGGAACGGAAAAGGTGCGTGGGTGCTCCTTGATTTTGGAAAAGAGATCCAAGGTGGCGCCAGAATGATCATTTGCAAAGCTAAGGAAATGGCCACCTTTCGTCTGACCTTTGGCGAATCGGTTTCCGAGGCTATGAGTACCATTGGCGAAAAGAATGCCACAAACGATCATTCTCCCCGTGATTTTAAGGTGATTGCAGGGAAAATGAGTGATAATTCCTTTGGGCAAACGGGCTTTCGTTTTTTACGAGTGGAGCTTCTTTCTGACGTGGAGGTAAAGATCCAGAATATCTTTGCGGAATCCGTTACGGCGACGTTTTCTCAGGAAGCGGTGTTTGAAACCGATGACCCGCTTTTAAATCAGATCATTGAAACGGCGGCGTATACTCTTCGCCTTTGCTTTCAAAAAGGTTATATCTGGGATGGGATCAAGCGTGACCGCCTGATCTGGTGTGGGGATCTGCACCCCGAAATTCTTACCGCGCTGTATTGGTTTGGTGACGTACCCCAGATCCCGTCTTCCTTAAATCTTTTGCGGGAGTTTAACCCCCTTGACAATCCGGTGGATGAATGGATCAATAACATTCCTTCCTATTCTGCCTGGTGGGTGGTGAACGTGTGCGAATATTGCAGAATCACGGGTAATACTACCTTTTGGGAAGAAAACCGTGAATACGGCAGAAGGATTCTTGAAAAAATGCTTGCGTGTGTCACGCCTGATGGAGGTGTTTCCTTTGAGGGGGACAGACCGCTGAATTATTTTTTGGATTGGTCTACGCAAGGAAACGATGAATCCCGCTTGGGCGTTGGAGCGCTCTTTGTACTGGCGGCCAAAAAATGGCTCCTGATGGAGGAAAACGAAATCTGCCGCCGTTTGATCAAAGCACTTTCTCCCTGCCTTACCGCACCTTCGGAAACAAAGCCTGTCAGAGCCTTTCAGGTGCTGGCAGGAAGAGAAACGCCTGACGATGCCCGGCTTCTTGCCAAGGGCGCTTCCGCAGGCTTTTCAACCTTTATGGCTTACTATATCCTTAAGGCTTTGGCTAAAAGAGGCGAGAAAGACCCCGTTTCTATTGCCAAGGAATATTACGGCGGTATGCTCTCCCGCGGTGCCACTACCTTTTGGGAGGATTTTGACCTTGAATGGCTGAAAGACAGTGGAAGGATCGATGAATTTCCTTTGGAAGGAGAAAAGGATCTTCACGGTGATTTCGGTAAGCATTGCTATGAAGGCTTCCGTCATTCACTTTGCCACGGCTGGTCCTCGGGGGTGCTCTCTTTCTTTATCGAGTATATTCTGGGTTTGCATATAGAAAACGACGGCAAAACCGTAACCTTTACCCCTAACCCGGGTAAGCTTTCTCGTATTCAAGCGCGTTTCCCCCTGAAAGAAGGCTTTTTAAACCTTTCTCTGGAAAACAGTGAGTGGAAAATCGACGCCCCCGTCGGTGTGGAAGTGCGAACTTTTTTTTGAAAAGATATTCAATTATATAACCCGGTATTGCATGCGAAGGTGCTCCGTGTTAAAATAAGAAAAATAAAGTGTGTTTTCAATCGAGAGGAACTTTAAAATGGAAAAGATGTATTCTGCTTTTATTTCTTCTACTTCAAAGCTTGAAAAATATCGAAAAATCGCAACGGAAACGTTGATGGATTGTGGTTTTTTCTGCCATGCGATGGAGCATTTCACGGTTGAGAATTTTGATCAGATCAAGTGGCATATTCGAGTATCAGATTTTGTTTTGCTTCTTATGGGAGCGGATTACGGAACGGAGGACCCCATCGAGCAAAAAAGCATGACGAGGCTTGAATTTGAATATGCAAGAGAAATCAAAAAGCCTATCCTCGTTGTAGTTACTCCGGAATTTGAAGCTATGCAGAAAAAGAAAAGCAAGACCAGAGAAGAGAAGAAGCAGGTGGATTTTCTGATTGAGATTACCAATAACCATCAACATTTTACCCGTGTGATTACGGAAACACTGACCCTTGAAAAGATTATCAATCAATATGTCTCAAACCCACAAACCGATTTTTCGGGGTGGATCCGAGATGAGATCGTGGGGCGTGAACTTGCTGATTGGCAGGAAAAGCACAAAGCCTATGACCTTCGGGGGAAATGGTATCATTTTCACTACAGTGATAAAGATCCTTTGTATCTGCGTCTTGGTACCATTGACGTAAAACAGAATTTCACCCCCACTGGCTTTCAGACCTGCAGATTTGTGGGAAAGAATTACGGGGTTGAATTGAATTGCGATAAAACGGCAATTCTTGTGGATGAAAACGGTGATCCCTTAACTGATGATGAAAGCCAAAGCAAATGGAATGGTGAATATAGCCTCCAATCCGACGATATGACTTATACAGGAATCTATAGCAATGAACGCCAGTATGAGCAGGCGAATTTCGCCGGTGAAGACGAGCATAATAAAAAACCAAGAGGGATTCACGATTTTACCCTTGATATAGATTCTCACGAAGAGTTAACGGTTGAATTTCGCGGCCTCTTTCACGATCAGGCCCCTTCAAAAAAATGCGGAAAGATATATGTGTTCCGCGATGTGAAGGAGCGGGATCGAAAGGTGAAAGAACGCTTGCGCAGAAAAGTGAAAACGGAGATTGAATATGTATAACGAAGTAATTGAATTGGTAAAATCAACTAAACAGATCGTGAACGATCAGACGAAACTGAAGGAAGTATCGATGAAGGGTGCCGCCGATTTTGTGACAGCGGTGGATATGGCCATTTCCGATTATTTGAAGGCCGCTCTTGCACGCCTAACCCCCGATATCGGCTTTATGAGCGAGGAGGAAAAGACGGAACTTTTGCCCCGTCGCTGGATCCTTGACCCCATCGACGGTACGACCAATTTGGTATACGGCTACAATAAGAGCTCCGTATCCCTTGCACTTTGCGAAAATGAAAAGATAACCTTCGGCGTCGTGTTTGATCCTTTTACCGATGAGCTCTTCGTTGCAAAGAGGGGAGAAGGGGCCTATTACAACGGTGAGAGAATACCTGTTGCACAGGACCGCGAGGTTTCAGATTGTATCGTGGAATTTGGTGCAGGCTCCACCAAAAAGCACTTTGCCGATCTTTCCTTTGCTATGGCAAAAGAAGTGTTCTTAAACTGCCTGGATCTCAGAAGGATCTGCTCTTCAGCCTTGGCGGTTTCTTACATTTCTCAGGGACGCATCAACGGGTATTTTGAGTATAGCATCAAGCCTTGGGATTACGCTGCGGCCTCTTTGATCCTGGAAGAATGCGGCGGTGTCTTAACGGATTGGGAAGGGAAGCCACTCCCCTTTGACAGACCCTCCTCCATCGTGTGCGGTACCCCAAAAATGCACGGCTTTTTATTGAAGACCGTACAAAAGCATCAAGGAACGTTTGATTCCGCTTTGTAATTTTATTTTGTTTTCATCACAAGTTGAAGTTTTATCAAATTTATCCCAAATTTCTGTTAGTATTATCAAAATGTGTTAAAAATAATAATTATTTTTGTTGATTTCGACAGTTAACAAAATTTAACACCTATGGTAAAATACCGATAGGATAACTTGTATATTATATGAGGTATCAAATTTTACGAAGGAAGTGACGATTGTTATGAAATCTACGCTGAAAAAAGTTCTTGTTTCTGTTTTGGCACTTACTATGATTCTTTGTCTCGTATCCTGTGGCGGTGCTCGCTATACCGCAGAAAATACCGAGTACGTTTTGGGCGTTTCCGGTCCTCTGACCGGTGCCGCTGCCGTTTACGGTGTTGCCGTTAAAAATTCTGCTGCTATGGCGATTGATGAGATCAATGCCAACGGTGGTCTCAACGGTATCAAGTTCAAGTTTGTTGCTACCGATGACGCGCACGATTCTACCAAGGTAGCCGCAAACTACGCTTCTATGCTGGAAGGCGGTATGCAGGTTTCTCTGGGTACCGTTACCACTGCTCCCGGTATGGAGTTCTCCAAGCTCTCTCAGGAAGATAACGTTTTCTTCCTTACCCCCTCTGCCTCCGGTGATAAGATCCCCGAAAATGCCAACGGCTTCCAGATGTGCTTTGCCGACGGTAACCAGGGTAAGGTTGCTGCTGACTACGTAAACTCTACCGGCCTAAAGAAGATCGGCGTTTTCTATAAGTCCGATGATCCCTATTCCAACGGTATTTTCCAGCAGTTCAAGGATAACCTTGACGATTCCGTTGAGACCGTTGAAGCTGTGTTCACCGGTGACGCGCAGGACTTCTCTACTCAGATCTCCGCTCTCAAAGAGTGCGAATTCATCTTCATGCCCATCTACTATCAGCCCGCTTCCGTCTTTATGACTCAGGCAAAATCCATCATTGCTGCAGATGCCGTTTACTACGGTTGCGACGGCTTTGACGGTCTTGCAGGTCAGTTTGAGGACTTCTCCGTTATTCCTCAGGAAGTTTCTATGCTTTCTCACTTTGATTCCAACGCCACCACTGGTGCTGCTGCTGACTTTATCAAGAAGTACACCGAAAAGTATGGCGCTGAGACCCTTAACCAGTTCGGTGCTTCCGCTTACGACTGTGTATACGCTATCTACAACGCTATGAAAGCCGCTATCGATGGTGGCAAGGAGATCCCCGTTACCATTTCCGCTTCCGATCTCTGCGAGATCTTGAAGAAGGAATTTACCGGTGACTTTTCCTACAGCGGTGTAACCGGTACTGATATTAAGTGGGAAGATAACGGCTACGTTTCCAAGGAAGCCGTGAAATACACCCTGAAGGAAGCCAATTCCGCAAAATAAGCCTTTGGGCTGAAATTGAAATGGATCGTTTGCCGGTGCAGATTCTTCTGCTCCGGCAAATTGTCATAAAATAGTTAGGAAAGAAACATGAATTTTATTGAAACTTTGATCAACGGTCTCAGCATCGGTAGTACCTATGCCATGATCGCTTTGGGCTATACGATGGTATACGGCATTGCCAAAATGCTGAACTTTGCCCACGGTGACGTTATTATGGTGGGTGGCTATATGCTTTACGTTACCCTTACTGCTACGGGGAATCCCATTCTTGGTCTTCTTGCGGCAGTCGTATTTTGTATGCTTTTAGGAATAACCATTGAAAAGGTTGCGTATAAGCCTTTGCGCGGTGCATCTCCCTTGGCGGTTTTAATTACCGCTATCGGTGTCAGCTATCTGCTTCAATCTACTGCTCAGATCATCTTTGGCTCCGCACCCAAAATGGTAAACGTTGCAAGTTTGGGCAACGTCAGCTTTGTGGGCCTTACCATCCCTGTTTACGTTTTGGTTACCTTGGTTTGCTCTCTTGTGATCATGACCGCACTTAGCTTGTTTGTTAAATTTACACGCACCGGTCGCGCTATGATCGCCGTTTCGGAGGATAAGGGTGCTGCCCAGCTGATGGGTATCAACGTGAATCGTATTATTATGATCACCTTTGCCATCGGCTCCGCCCTTGCGGCCTTTGCAGGGTTGTTTATGCTGATGAAATCTCCCAGCCTTACCAATACTCTGGGTGCAATGCCCGGTATCAAGGCCTTTACTGCCGCTGTTATTGGCGGTATCGGCTCCATTCCCGGTGCAATGCTCGGCGGTATTTTGATGGGCGTTGTGGAAGCGATTTCTCTTAAGATCCCGCTGATCGCGCCTTATACCGATGCCATCGAGTTTCTGATTTTGATTCTGATTCTTTTGGTTCGTCCCACCGGTATTATGGGTAAAAAGAGAAGGGAGAAGGTATAATGGCAGGAATCTATCAAAAATTAAAGCCTTATCTCAATTACGTTGTGATCGGTGTTCTCACCCTTGTATTCGCCGTTCTTTCTCTTACCGGCGGTCTTCGCAGCTCCGATATTTATATGCTTGAGAAAATCGCTATTTCCATTATGCTGGCAGTATCTCTCAGTATGGTGGTTGGCTTCCTTGGTGAGCTTTCTCTCGGTCACGCGGGCTTTATGTGTGTTGGTGCTTACCTGGGCGGTAAATGCTCCTGTATTTTAGAGCCTACGCTGGGTGAGATTCCGGCGCTGATCGTCTCCCTTTTGGTGGGCGGTGCGGTTGCCGCTCTGTTTGGCGTGATCATCGGTCTACCCGCTCTTCGTCTTCGCGGTGACTATCTTGCCATCGTAACCCTTGCCTTCGGTGAGATCGTTCGTTCCGTCTTTATGAATTCCAGCGATGAGTCCTTTGGCGGCTCCCTGGGTCTTGAAACGCCCCGATTTGATAAGTACACGCTATTTATTATTGCTCTCGTTTTGGTTTTGGCTTGCCTTGCAGTTACACAGAACCTCATTCGTTCGAAGCACGGAAGAGCCATCACCTCCATTCGGGATAATGAAATTGCCGCTCGCGCTACGGGCATCAACGTTACCAAGTATAAGCTCATCGTGTTTACCGTTTCCTCATTTTTTGCAGGAATCGCAGGCGTGCTTTACAGTTATTCCAATTACACGGTGCAGAGCACGAAATTCAGCTATAACTATTCCATCGAAATTTTGGTTATGGTGGTTTTAGGCGGTATGGGTAGTATCAACGGCTCCATCATTGCCGCAACTCTCATTACCTTCCTTGATATGAAACTGCAAACCATCCTCACAGGCAACCTTGCCGTTCTTCAGGATCTGTTCTATGCCCTGATTCTGATTCTTATTGTGATCTATAACAATGCTTCTGCGTTCAAGGATTTCCGTGAAAAGTATAACCTGAAGGCGCTTTGGGCGAAATTCAAAAAGCACGATCCTGCACACATTAAAGACGATGAAGCAAAATGGGACCGTGTTCCCAGTAAAATCAAAGTGGATGAGGTGCTCTCTGTCGACCTTCAGACGACCTCTCCTTATACGCCCGATAAAGGGAAGAAGGGGGATAAATAAATGTCTGAGATCGTATTGAAAACAGAAAACCTTGGCATTTCCTTCGGTGGTCTGAAAGCCGTTCAGGAACTAAATCTGAATATTAAAAAAGGTCAGCTTTATGGACTTGTTGGCCCCAACGGTGCAGGTAAGACCACGGTGTTTAATATGATCACCGGTGTGTATAAGCCCACCACCGGTAAATTCTGGCTTGATGACGAGAACCTTACAGGCAAAGGCCAGGAGACCATCAATCACAAGGGAATTGCCAGAACGTTTCAGAATATCAGGCTTTTTAATAATATGTCTGTGATTCGAAACGTAATGGTAGGGCTACATAACCAAAGCGAATTCAAATGCGGCGTAATGGCCAGCATCTTCCGTTTGCCCATTCATTTTAAAACCGAGAAGGCAATGCGAGCCCGCGCCAAAGAGATCCTGCGTGTGGTTGGCCTTGAAGAGGAACGCAATAATCTTTCCTGCAACCTTCCTTACGGCAAGCAAAGAAAGCTTGAGATCGCCCGTGCCCTTGCTACTTCGCCGAAGCTTTTGTGCTTGGATGAGCCCGCTGCCGGTATGAACCCACACGAAACGGCGGAATTGATGGAGATCATTCGCAGGATCCGTGATGAATTTCAGGTGACTATCCTTCTCATTGAGCACGATATGAAATTTGTATCAGGTCTTTGCGATGAGATCACCGTTCTTAACTTTGGAACGGAATTGGCGCAGGGCAAGCCTGAGGTGGCCCTCAATGATCCCGAAGTGATCAAGGCCTATATAGGAGGATAAAATGGCGCTTTTAGAAGTGAAGGATTTAACAGTTTATTACGGCGTGATTCAAGCGCTGAAGGGGATTAGCTTTGAGGTCAACGAAGGCGAGATCGTAACCTTGATCGGTGCCAACGGAGCAGGGAAGACCACTACGATGCAAAGCGTTATCGGTCTTATCCCTTCCAGAAGCGGATCCGTTCTTTACGAAGGACAAGATATTACCAAAATGCCCTGTCATAAGATCGTGCATTTGGGAATGTCACAGGTGCCGGAGGGGCGCCGTATTTTTCAGGAACTGACTGTCTATGAAAACTTGGTGATGGGCGCCTATTCCCAAAAGAAGAGCGCCTCCTTTAAAGAGGATATTGATAAGATCTATACCCGCTTTCCCCGTCTTGCGGAGCGTAAGAATCAGATCGCAGGTACTCTTTCAGGCGGTGAACAGCAAATGCTTGCAATGGGGCGTGCTTTGATGTCTCACCCCAAGCTTTTGATGCTGGACGAACCCTCAATGGGTCTTTCGCCCCTTTTGGTGGATCAGGTGTTTGAGATCATTCAGGATATCAATAAGGATGGTACCACCATTCTTTTGGTAGAGCAAAACGCAGGAAAGTCACTTGCCATTTCCCACCGTGCTTATGTTTTGGAAACTGGCAGTATCGTTTTGTCCGGTACGGGTGCAGAGCTTGCGGCCAGCGAAAGTGTGAAAAAAGCCTATCTCGGCGGCTGATAAAAAAGACTGTGTTTCGTTGAAACACAGTCTTTTTCAGACTCATTCGTTGAGCGCTTCCAGAAGAAGCATCCTGTAAATACCGATAAAATGCTTCCTGGCTTTTTCAAGGGCGTCTTCTGAAAGGCGCCCTTCCATTTTGCGCTCTCGAATGCTATTCGCCCATTTTTGCATCCGCTCCAATTCGCGGTCTGCTCTGGCGATAGCCTGATTTGCGGTTGGATCTGAAACGTGATAGTGCATTGTTTTTTCCTCCTGAAAGAAAATGTATTTCCCTTTGGCAGGATAAAAAAATACCTGCTTTAAAAAAGGGCAAACCTCTGGTGTAGAGATTCGAATCTTTTCTAAAACAGGTGCACAATACGTACATCATTCTTTTCATTATAGTTGAAAAATTGCAGTTTGTCAAGTGATGACTTGAAAACGTTTTATTACCATGGTATAATTGGTGCAGATACAATGGAGGAATGATTATGATCCAAAACTATATTTTCGATCTTGGCCAAGTGCTTTTGCGTTTTGTCCCCCGAGAAATCGTTGCGGATTTTACCGATGATCCTTGTGCGATCAAAGCCATAACCGAAACGATGTTTGACCGACTTTATTGGGATCGTCTGGATGACGGTACCATTTCAGATGAAGAAACGAAAGCCCTTGCTTGCCAGCGTTTGCCAAAGGAATACCACGAAGCGGCTTGTCTCGCTTTTGATCGTTGCTTTCAAACTCGCCCCATTATAGAGGGAATGCCTTCTCTTCTTTCCGATCTGAAGAAAACGGGAGCAGGTCTTTACCTTCTCTCCAATATCAGCTGCTTTTTTGCGGAGCACTATAGGGAAACGCCCCATCTGGCCCAGCTTCTTTCTCCTTTTGACGGTCTGGTCTTTTCAGGTCCCCTGCACGTAACCAAGCCTTCCCGTGAGATCTTTTCCTATCTTTTGGGAAAATACGATTTGAAGGCAGAGGAATGCCTCTTTATTGACGATAGTCAAATCAATTTAGATGGTGCCGCAAGGGTGGGAATACAAGGTTATCTTTTTGACGGTGACGTTTTAAAGCTTCGCCGTGCGCTTCTTCCGTAAAAAACGGTCAGGGACCTCCCTGACCGTTTTTTTATCTAAAAAGAGGAGTTGAGAGATAGCGCTCACCGGTATCCGGTAAGAGCGCGACGATGGTTTTGCCTGACCAATCTTTTTTCTTTGCTAACTCAATGGCTGCGCTCAGCGCCGCTCCGGAGGAAATGCCTACCAAAACACCTTCGGTTTCTGCCATTAGCCTGGCGGCGGCGTAGGCCTCTTCTTCCGTTCTGCAAAGGATCTGATCCAAAAGCTTTAAGTCTAATACTTCCGGGATAAACCCAGCTCCGATCCCCTGGATCCCGTGGGGGCCTTTTTTTCCTTGGGATAGCATGGGAGAGCCCTTGGGCTCAACGGCGATGATTTTTACGTTTGGGTTCTTTTCCTTCAGGAATCTTCCGGTTCCCGTGATGGTGCCGCCGGTTCCTACAGCGGAAACGAATCCGTCGATCTTCCCCTTGGTATCCTCCCAGATTTCAGGACCTGTGGTAAGGTAATGGGCTTTTGGGTTAGATGGCGATTCAAACTGACCCGGAATAAAGCTTGAGGAGATCGTTTCTCTTAATTCCTTTGCTTTTGCAATGGCTCCATCCATCCCTAAGGAGCCGGGAGTCAGCACAACTTCAGCTCCGTAAGCGCGAAGCAAAGCCTGGCGTTCCTTGCTCATGGTTTCGGGCATCGTCAGGATCGCGCGATATCCCCTTGCGGCGGCAAGGCTGGCAAGGCCGATGCCGGTGTTGCCGCTGGTTGGCTCTATGATCGTGCTTCCGGGAGAAAGCACACCGCTCTTTTCTGCATCCAATATCATTTGCAGAGCAACCCGATCCTTTGCGCTGCCTGCCGGATTAAAGGCTTCTATTTTGGCCAAAATACGAGCCGATACACCTGCCTTTTTTGTAAGGCGTGTTAATTCCAATAACGGGGTATTCCCAATGAGTTCTTCTACGTTTTTATAAAGCACTTTAATGCCTCCTTCGCTTTGTTTTTTGATTATATTCTTTTTTTTCAACCTCGTCAAGCCTTTCAAGATTCTCTTTTATCGGAACGTACTTGTCAAACTGGGAAAATTTTGTTATACTGTTTTTAGATTTTTTGGAGGTAAAAACCTATGGATGAACAGGGAAATAAAGGCTTTTGGGCTTGGTTTACCACAAAGAAGGGAAAAGTGATTTTCTTTTCTGTTTTGTGGGGATCCGTTTTACTTCTCTTGATCGGCGTTACAGTCGGTATCCTTCTTTTGGGAGATTCTGATGATCCGCCCTTGTTCGAGCCTGACGTTGAGCCAACGCTAACGGAGCCTGCTTCTTCGGCCGATGAGACCGTAACCTTGGATGAACCCTTTACGGGTGAGATTTCCGCCACAGAGGAGGATGATGAAATGCGCGGTGTATTCATTGCCAGCGTTTTCAATATCAATTTTCCGTCAAAGCCCGGTCTGACTGAGGAACAGATGAAAAACGAGTTGGATACCATCGTGGCCGTCAGCCGTTCCGCGGGTCTTGATACCTTGTATTTTCAGGTGCGCCCTACGGGGGATTCCCTCTATCCTTCCGAGATTTTTCCCACGTCTCGCTATCTTGTGAATAATGAAGGGGATGCGATTTCCTTTGACCCATTTCGCTACGTGATTGAGAAAGCGGGGGAATTGGGCATGGAGGTGGTAGCCTGGGTCAATCCTTACCGCGTTACCAATTTTAAGAGCCAAAGTAAAGAAGCGGCTCTGGCAGAGCTTTGTGACGAGAATCCCGCTAAAAAGAATCCTGATTGGACTGTCTTTTACGACGGAAAGCTCTATTATGATCCTGCGCTTCCGCAGGTGCGGGATCTGATTACCTCGGGCGTACGGGAGATCTGCGAGAATTATCAGGTCGCCGGCGTTATTTACGACGATTACTTTTATCCCTATAAGGTTGAAGGAGAAGTATTTGACGATGCCGAAAACTATTCCCGTTACGGCGGCGGTCTTTCCTTTGAGGACTGGCGCAGGGATAACGTCAATCAAATGGTAAAGCAAAGCTATGATACGGTAAAATCCGTTTCCGCTGATATGACCTTCGGTGTCAGCCCCTTCGGTATCTGGCAGAATTCTTCTTCCGATCCAAAAGGAAGCGATACCAAAGGGAGCGAAGCTTATTCCCAGCTTTACTGTGATGCCCTCGCATGGATCGAAGGGGGCTATGTGGATTACCTTGCTCCCCAGATCTATTGGGAACGGGGCCATTCTGCGGCTGATTTTGCTACCCTGACCCGTTGGTGGAGCGCCCAGGTGGACGGTACCAAGGTGAAGCTTTATATTGCGCATGCTGCCTATCGGGTGGCTGACTTTAAGCTTGGCGCTGCCGAGATCATTCAGCAGATCTCGTATTCACGCTCCTATATGGGCGTTGCGGGGAATATTCAGTATGGCTTTGCAGATATTAAGCAAAATACGGCAGGTATTTTCGATGCACTGCAAAACTTCTATTTGGAGCCCTATGTTGAGGAACTTCCCGATACGGGTGTCAAAGGGATCGTTTACGCAAGGCCTTGGTACGGTATGAAAACCGATACCTCTGCACAATTCGTTTCCGTCGCATCCGACCCGCGTTATCCCGTATATTCAGCTTATGGAAAGGTAGGCCGCACCAAAAGCGGCTTCTTTTCCATCTTAATGCCTCTTCAAAACGGAGATAATTTTTTAACCTTGACTCAAAACGGAGTTGATTATTCGCTGAAGGTTGTGAAAACCAAAACATCGTCTACAAGCTCCAATAACCTTACCTCCTTTTCCATTGAAGCGGTTACCCCCGGGGATAAGGATTTTGTCCTGATCTCGTCAGGGGAGAAACTCCCGGTGACGGTAACGGCTCCTGCAGGAGCGATCGTAAAAGCAACCGTAGGCGATCACAGCGTACAGCTGAGTCCAACCAAAAATCCGGGGCAAGGTGGCTTGACACGAGAAGTCTATGCCGGAAGTCTTGATTTTGGCAATGATTTCCAAGGCGAGCGCCCCGTTTCTGTTGGAAGAATCACGTTTTCCTGTGAAAGGGCAGGGGAGTATCGCTCTTCCGAAGGTCCCGAGGTGCGCGTTATTCCGGCTTCCTGTACCGTTTTGGCTAAGGTTACAAAGGATTATGCTCACTTAAAAAATTCCCCTTCCAGTTCGTTTTACGATGATTTTACACCCGCTTCCGTTGGTATGACCGACCGCGTATTATCGGTGCTGGATGGCTTTGCAAAGCTTTCCTTTGGTGGTTATATCAGTCGCGATGAGATCGAAATTTTAGAAGGTGAGCCCATGCCCGACCCCCGCCTTGTAAATGCCGTTTCCGAAGCTGATTCGGAAGAAACCCGCGTTCTCCTTGATTTGGGTGCGGCGCCGCCTCTGAATTATTCTGTGAACGGTAAAGAAATTCGGGTTACCGTTTATGAAACCTCCGGCGCTTTTTCAGGCGATGTACCCGTTCCGGAGGGAGATTATCTTTTTAGAAGTATAAAAGTAAACCCTGCAGGAGAAAAAGCCGTAACGGTTATACTGGTTTTGCGTAGTGAAAAGAATTATTACGGCTTTAATTATTCTTATGAAAACGGTTCTCTGATCCTGCGTTTTCGTCAACCGCAGACCCTTTCGGAGGGGGATAAACCCCTTGCAGGCAAAACTGTATTGCTGGATGCAGGCCACGGCGGTACCGATACCGGTGCAGCAGGCTTTTTAAACGGCTACAACGAAAAGGATCTGAACCTATCCATCACCCTTGCTTTGGCAGAAAAGATCAAGGCTTTGGGAGCAAACGTGGTCCTCTCCCGTGATGGTGACACAACCGTTTCTCTCTACGAGCGGATGGATCTGCTGACAGCTACCGATCCCGACCTCTCCATTTCCGTTCATCATAATTCGGTAAATGAAACCAAGAACGCCAATACGGCCCGAGGTACCTGGGGGCTTTATTGGTCACCCTCGGGCATTTCTCTTACGGATCACGTGAGAAGTGCCACCGTCGATGCTCTGGGGTATTATGATTACGGTACGAAATCACAAAAGCTTGCCCTTTGCCGCAATCACCGTTTCCCGCAGACATTGGTTGAGGTTGGATTTATCTGTGCCCCTGCTGAGTTTCAAAGGGCTTTGCAGAGTGATTACAGCGATACCGTTGCCAAAGCCATTGCAGAAGGTGTTTTATCTTGGTATCGTGCACAAGAAGGCTTTCGACAGGGGTTGACCCAATGATCGTTGCCATCACATTCGGTTTTCTATCTCTTTTGTTTTTTGCATTTCTTTGTTACTTGGCAGATCTTTTGATTTTCGTTTACCGCGAGAATAAAGCCTTTCTGAACAGGAAAGGAGAAATTCTTTATCGGTATCAATTGGAAGAAAAGCATAAAGTTAAAAGGTGCGGAAGAAAAAAGAATTATTTGTTATATCTTTTGATTCAGACCTTTTCAGCTCAAGGAGAGTTGCAACGAGGGAAAGCTCTTCTGCCTTTTTTAAAAGAGGATTCTCTTCTGGGTATAAAAAAAGAAGCATCGAATTGATGCTTCTTTTTTGTTGGTTTTTTAGGCTTCGGGCTGGGGAGCTTCTACGGGGCAAACGCCAACACAAGCGCCGCATTCGATGCAATCGTCCTTAGAGATTACAGCCTTGCCGTCCTTTTCGCTGATTGCGTTAACGGGGCATTCGTCTACACAAGCCATGCAGCCGAGACATTCGTCAGAAATGATGTAAGCCATTATAAAGTACCTCCAAAAATTGATATAATCATTATAGCACTACTTTTGAAAATTTCAAGGGTTTTGCAACAATTTTATTGTGATTCTTTGTCGGTCTTGCCCTTTTCTCTATTACCTTTGTCCGAAGGTGGGTTTTTCTTTTGCTTCGGAATGGTTTTTAGCTCGTCTGCTGGGAAGGTTACAATGTTTTCAGGGTCAGAATCCAGCTTCACCTTGCATCTTCCGCATAGAATGTTAGATTCGATCACAACCCCGTTTCCTTGCGGGGTAGATACTGCGCAATCTGCTTTGGGGCAGCGTTTTGCAGCTTCAACGTATACGTCGTTTTCGTAGCGCAGACAGCACATCAGTCTGCCGCAGGTGCCGCTGATCTTGGTGGGATTAAGAGAAAGATTCTGCTCTTTTGCCATCTTAATGGAAACTTGCTGGAAGTCATCTAAAAACGTACTGCAACAAAGAGGTCTGCCGCAGATGCCGAGACCGCCAAGCTGTTTCGCTTCGTCGCGCACGCCGATCTGTCTCAATTCGATCCTGGTTTTGAAAACAGAGGCCATATCCTTTACGAACTCGCGGAAATCAACGCGACCGTCAGAGGTAAAGTAAAAGATCAGTTTGCTGCGATCAAAAGCACATTCTACGTCGGAAAGGGTCATATCAAGCCCGTGCTCCTCAACCTTTTCGTGAAAGGTTTTTCTGGCGGAACGCTCAAGCTCGCAGTTTTCTTGGTTGCGCTCGCGGTCCTTATCATTGGCGCGACGAAGGATCTTTTTCAGGGGGAGGTGCTCTTTTCTCACTGCCATTACACGATTCGGTGCCGATACGATTCCAAATTCTTTGCCTTGGCTGGTCTCAACGATTACCTCTTCACCCATACAGTAATAGACACCGTCAGGCGCAAAGGAGTAATTCTTGCCGGCAGGGCGAAAACGAATACCAACGACCTCAAGCTGTTCCGTTAACTCTTCCTTGGTCTCGTCTGCGGCTTCTACCTTTGCTTCCTTTTTTGACTTTTCAACAACGTCGGAAGGTGCAGGAGACTCTTCTGAGGGAGCGATAACGGGAACTGCTCCGACTTCATCGGTAGTGGCTTCCTTTGTTTCCTGTACGGGAAGCTTTGTTTCGCTTGCCGCTTTTTTGTGCTGGTTCTTACCGTAGTGGCGGTGTTTTCTGAATCTTTTGTTTTTCTGATTTTTGTTATTGTTCTGGTTGTTATCCATTTTGATCCTTGGTTTTATTCAATTTCAGTATAGTTTATGTTCTTGGGGTAAACCACCTTGATATCAGCGCCGACACTTTGAAGCTTGCCGATCAGATCCTCATAGCCTCTAAAGATGTGGTAGATTTCATCGATCTCTGTTACACCCTTAGCGGCAAGACCTGCAATGACCATAGCAGATCCGGCACGAAGGTCAACGGCACGAACGGAGGCTCCGCAAAGATGGGGGACGCCGTCAACCTCTGCGGTTCTTCCGCTGATGGTAATTTTGGCACCCATTCGTTTCAGTTCTTCCACATAGCGGAATCTGGAGTCCCAAACGCTTTCCGTGAGGTGGGAAAGACCGTTGGCAAGACAAAGAAGAACGCACATCTGGGGGTGCATATCCGTAGGAAAGCCGGGATAGGGAAGGGTTTTTACGTTGATCTTCTTAAGAGGTCCGGGACCACGACTGACCACCAAAGCATCCTCGTCTGCATCGATCTGAACGCCCATTTCGCAAAGCTTTGCCGTTACGGATTCCATATGCTTGGGGATCAGGTTGGAGACCTTGAGAGTACCACCGGTAGCGGCAGCCAAGATCATAAAGGTGCCTGCTTCGATCATATCGGGAATAATGGCGTGGGTACAACCGTGGAGCTTCTTGACCCCGCGGATCTTGATCACGTCGGTACCTGCGCCACTAATGTCTGCACCGCAGGCGTTTAGGAAGTTTGCTGTATCAACGATATGCGGCTCGTGGGCGGCGTTTTCAATGACGGTAATGCCCTCTGCCTTTACGGCGGCAAGCATTACGTTGATGGTGCCGCCTACCGTAACAACATCCATATATACGGAGTTTCCGTGAAGCTGTCCATCCTCCGTAGTGGCCTCTATGTAACCGCCGTCAACCTTTACTTCGCAACCAAGGGCCTCAAATCCTTTGATGTGCAGATCTATGGGGCGGACACCGAAATCGCATCCACCGGGAAGCCCAACGAAGGCTCTGCCGAATCTGCCGAGCTCTGCACCGATGAGATAGTATGAGGCGCGCATTTTGCTTACAAGCTCGTAAGGAGCAATGCCTGGAGTTACCTCGGAAGAATCGATCTCAACCGTATTTTTATCCAGTTTCGTTACTTTTACACCGATTCCTTCCAAAATGCTTAAGGATACATTGACGTCGCTGATATCGGGAAGATTTTCAATGATACATTTGTCTTCCGTCAAAATGGTGGCAAAAAGAATGCCAACTGCGGCGTTTTTCATACCGGAAACCGTGATTTCTCCATTGAGTGGCTTTCCGCCGTTAATGATAATTTTTCCTTTGCTTCTATCCATGGCTAAAAGGGTTCAATCCTTTCACAGTTGTAAATGTTCAATGTGACAACGCAAACCTTTCGTTCCGAAAGAAAAAACACGTCATAATACCATCTTATGACAAATAATCAAAGATGTGATGACTGAGTCAGCTTCTTTGCGGTAAGGTGAAACCCGGAAAGGGCGGAAAAAATGTTTACGTTTTGTGCTACCGCACGCTCCAGATCCTGAATCAATTCAAAAAGCCGAAGTGCGGAAGCGGGGGAAATGATGCTTGCAAGGTCGCGGCGAAAACGTTCATCGGTAAAAAATTCGCTTTTTACGTTACTGTATCTCGCCGTTATAAGATCGCGTAGCGCAATCTTGATCATAGGCAGAACCCTTCCGAGATCTGCACGATTCATATTACCGGGGGGGAGGATCAGTGAGAGCTTGGTAAAGCCTGCACCATCCATCAAAGCCTTAAAATATGAGATAACCTTTTCTCTGGCTTCGTGAAGATCCTTGTCGCACAGTATGGATCTTGCTTTGCCCAAGGAACCGCCGCAAAGAAGCACCGCTTCTTCGACTGAGGCGAAATCGCCGCTTTCTTTTGCTAATACGGAACGGATCACGCGGTCTTCCAAAGGTTCTGTTTTCAGCTTGACAGCGCGGCTTCGTACCGTAGGCAAAAGGCGGGTCAGATCATCGGTAAGAAGAAAAAATACCGTTTGAGGACTGGGCTCCTCGATGCTTTTTAAAAGCGCGTTTTGTGCCTCTTTGTTCATGTGGTCTGCGTTTTCGATTATCAAAACGCGCCAGTCACCTTGTGTTGGAAGCAGGTGTGTTTCGGCGATGAGTTGCCGAATGGCGCTTACGGGAATGCGCTTCCCTTCCTCTTCTGGACGAAGCTCCGTTACGTCAACGTGTCCGCCGGATAAAACGTTTTTACAGGCAGGGCAGGAAAGGCAAGGGGTGCAGTCGGCATTGGGGTGAGTGCACATAAGAGCTGCGGCAAAATAACGGGCAACGGTTAGTTTGCCCGTTCCTTCGGCTCCTTCTAAAACGTAACAGCCCGCTACTTTGTTTTGACGCAGGGAAGAAAAGAGCAGAGTAAGAAGGGGCTCGTTACCTAAGATATATGCCATGCTTACGCTTTTTCAAAGTGTTCAACGTCAACCACGAAGATGGTAGCGCCGCCGATGGTGATCTCAACGGGGTAGGGAGCAATACCGGGGTTGTAGTGGGCGTAGTCTACGGGCATAAGCTGGGTTCTTTTTTTGGAATGCTCTTTGATCAGAGAAATCGTTTTTTCAACCAGATCGTCTTCTACACAGGAAATAAAGGTGGTGTTGCCTTTCATCAGGAAGCCGCCGGTGGAAGCAAGCTTGGTAGCGGGAATGTGTTCTTTATTCAGTGTTTTCATAACGTCGGGCGCATCATCATTGTTTACGATCGCAAAAACCATTTTCATAATCAAGGTCCTCCTTTGATGGGCTTATATATGAATATATAAATACTCGTATACAGTATATCATAGAAAGGTGCTCTTGTCAAAATAAAAGTTAAAATATTTTTAATTTTTCACAAAAAAACGATCCTTTTACCAAGGACCGTTTTTTTCTTTAAACCAATATACCGATAGAGCGAAATACAAAGATAAACAGAAAGAGAGTGAGCGCGGAAGAAATGGTGGTCCATACCACGATCTGCCCTGCCAGCGCGGTGTCACCGCCTGTTTCCTGAACCATAGGAACGGATGAAACGGCTGCAGGTGTTGCAAAAAAGGCAATCAGGGAGGCAAATTCCGCCCCTGAAAACTGATTCCGGAATAGAATTAAAGCCGTGCAAAGAACAAGAAAAGGAGAAATTAAAACCTTTAAAACCGTTCCGAGAACGATCTCTCTTTTCAGTGTTTTTACCGTTGAAAACTCAAACTGTGCGCCCAAAACCAAAAGAGCAAGGGGTGTTGCAAGAGAGGAAAGGGATTCTGCAGTTTTATAAATGGGCTCAAGATCGCGAAACCTGAATTGTATATCGCATTTTTCAAAAACGGCTCGGATCAAAAGAGAGATGAAGCCCACGAAAAGACCGATTAATAAAGGATTCTTTATAATATCCAAAATGGTTTTTGTAACGTCGATCTTTGCCTTTGTTTTTCCAAATACGTTGAGGGTGATAACGGTTAGAATAATGAAGATCGGAATGGCAACGGCAGAAAGAAGCGAGGCCGCCTGTACACCTGCATCACCAAAGAGTGCGGAAGTAAGAGCAAGACCGATCAGGGCGCTGTTGGAGCGGAAGGCGGTAACCACCAGCACTCCTCGTCTGCTTGGCTCCTTGGTAAAGAGAAAAGAGATGGGGATCCCAAGGAGAAACAGAAGAAAGATGGCAACGCCTCCGTATAGGATGAAGAGATTGTTCGTGCTTGAAAAATTCTCGATTTTGTAAATATTGAGAAAGAGCATTACAGGTAAGAAAACACGGTAAACCAGCGCATTCAATTGCTTTGCCAAGCTCTGAGGTAAAAGGCCAGTGCGTTTGAGAAAATAACCGATAACCGCCGTTAGTATAATGGGAAGTACGGCGTTGACTGAGAACAAAAATGAATTCATAAGGTGCTCCAGAAAGCTTTTTAAAAGGTGAACTGATTTTATCACTTTTTTCAAAAAAAAGCAATAGCTCCTTCTTTTATCCAAGCGAAAAAAGAGAGATTCCCACGGGAATCTCTCAATGGTGTTATTCTGTGCGAAGAGCCTCCACCGGGTCCTTGTTTGCGGCAAATCTTGAAGGGAAGAGCCCCGCAATAAAGGAGAGGAGAACGCTAACGAGGATCAGGATATAGCCGCCTGCGGGAAGTGCAGCTCCCAAGGTCTGTATACCGGTGAGGTGGCGGATCACGATGTTGATGGGAATGATGAGCAGTAAGGTCAGCCCAATGCCGATTATACCTGCGGCAAAGCCTTCAATGATGCTTTCAGCGTTAAATACTCGGGAAATATCACGCTTAGAGGCACCAATGGCGCGGAGAATACCGATTTCTTTTGTACGCTCCAAAACCGAAATATACGTAATGATGCCGATCATAATGGAGGATACCACCAGAGAAATAGAAACGAATGCCACCAAAACGTAGGAGATGGCGTTGATAATGGTTGCAATGCCTGACATCATAATGGCAAACAAATCGGTATATTCGATCTGATCCTCTTCATCCTTCGTGTCGTTGTAGGCATCGATCAGGTCGGAAATAGCGTCTTTGTTCTCGAAGGTGTCGGTGTAAATGCTGATGGAGCTGGGGCTTTCTTTTTTTACCAGACCCAGCAGCTCAAGGTTTTCTTCCAAGGTCTGATCGGAATGGGTAGCGGGCATATAGTCTTCGTAGAAAGAAAGCCACTTTTCGTTGGAGTAGGTTTCAGGGGTCTGAATGGCAGCAGTCAGCATCATAGCAAGCTGCTCCTTGGGAACCGCGGCAAGATTGGCCTTCACTCCTTCGGCGTACTGAACTTTGATCTGCTCTTCCATTCCGCCTCGCACGGCATCTCGCAGCTCGTCATCACTCATATTCTTAATGTATTCCTGAATGTAAGAGATGTCGGTTCCTTCCTTTTCCTGTTCAGCCAAAGCCTGAGAAACCTGCATTTCAAGCTCGTTGCGGCTCATTGCATCAAGAGAAGAAAGAGCGTTGTTCAAATATTCTTCAGAGGGAACGGAGGAGATCTCGGTGTAGATCTCGGCTTTCCTTTCGGTGGAAAGACCGGAGAAATGCTCTTTGATCATACTGATCTTTTCTTCGTCGCTGTAATCGACGAAATCTTCGGGAAGGAAGGGAAGGTTTAAGAGAATATCTTGCTCGGGGTTCTCTGTTTGTTCAAGGATCAAGGAGTTGTTCTTCGTTTGCTCCAAAAGGTGCTCTGTCAATGCGGTGGTGTATCCCAGAGCGCCGGTGAGCATACCTGCATTGGCATCTTCATTGAGGCGAATGATGCCGCTGATCTTGATGGTAACGCCCTTTTCACTGCCAAAAAGGTAATTGGCACCCTTTTCCGTATCAGTCAAAAGGGTGTGGCCACCTGCGGGATTTTTCTGATAAAGGTCGGTGGGAAGAAAGATCTTGAATTTCTTTTGGCAAATATC
>JAFWZW010000018.1 GCA_017517325.1 Clostridia bacterium
AAAGAAATGTAAAAAATCTCCGCAGCTATTGACAAGCAGAAAAGGATTTGATATACTATATAAACCTCTCGGGGTCTTTTTTTATGGAAAGTGCTCCGCAAGAGGGAGAATCACCGCCTTAGGGCGGATCAAAAATTCGGAGGATAATCATGAGAGAAAGAATCACACTTGCCTGCACCGAATGCAAGCAGAGAAATTACGACACGATGAAGAACAAGAAGAACGATCCCGACCGTCTGGAAATGAGAAAGTTCTGCCCGTTCTGCCGCAAGCACACCGTTCACAAGGAAACCAAGTAATAAATAGGTTAGGAGAAAAGATATGGCAGAAGAAATCAAAAACGCCGTAAAGGAAGCTCCCGCCAAATCTGCTGAAAATAAAGAAAAGAAAGCAAAGAAGCCCGGCCTTTTTAAAAAGATCGGCAATTTCTTCAAGGAATACCGCAGTGAATTGAAAAAGGTTACCTGGTATCCCCGTCACCGCGTTCTGCACGACACCGGCGTGGCTTGTGCCGCTCTGGCTGTTTGCGGTCTGGTGATCGGCCTCCTGGATCTTCTTTTCACTTGGATCATCATCGGCGGTTAAAAAGCTTCTTATCGTAAGGAGACAAACATGCTGGAAGATAACCTGACACCCCATTGGTATGTTGTCCATACCTATTCGGGCTATGAAAACAAGGTAGCCGTTAATCTGGAAAAGATCGTAGAGAACCGTAAGGTGAGCAATCTGATCCATGCCATCAAGATTCCTATGGAGATCATTCCGGAATCCGAAGGCGGCGACGGCGTAGCCGAACGCAAAATTTTCCCCAGCTACGTTCTGGTTAAAATGATCATGAACGACGAGAGCTGGCACATTGTCCGTAACACCACCGGTGTTACCGGCTTCGTAGGCCCCGGATCTATGCCGGTCGTGCTTTCCGATGAGGAAGTTGCGGCTTTAGGTGTGGAAACCGCCACCGAATCTCTCCCCTACAAGGTTGGGGATAAGGTGCGCGTCATCGGAGGTCCTTTGGCTGCTCACATTTCTTCCGCCGTTGTGGAAGAGATCAGCGCCGATTTCAAAAAGGTCAAGGTGCTTGCCGATCTTCACGGCAGAAACACCAAGATCGAACTGGATTCCGCTTGGGTCCAATTATTCTAATTTAATTTGGTTTAACGCCCGAGAGGGCTTAAACAACTGTCGGAAACCGGCAGTTGTGGGAGGGAATCAAAACTTCGGTTCCCGCCATACCACGAAAGGAGTACCATTATGGCAAAAAAAATCGTAGCTTATGTTAAGCTCCAGCTCCCCGCTGCAAAGGCAATGCCCGGACCCCCCGTTGGTCCTGCACTGGGTCAGCACGGTATCGCCATCCCCAACTTCTGCAAGGAGTTCAATGAGCGTACCAAAAACGACATCGGTCTGATCATTCCCGTTGTCATCACCATCTACTCTGACAGAACCTTCTCTTTCATCACCAAGACTCCCCCTGCGGCTGTTCTGGTTAAGAAGGCTGTCGGCATCGAATCCGGCTCTGCTGTTCCCAACAAGACCAAGGTTGCAAAACTGACTCAGGAGCAGCTCCGCGCCATCGCCACCCAGAAAATGCCCGACCTGAACGCTGCATCCATCGAGACTGCTATGAGCATGATCGCAGGTACCGCACGTAGCATGGGCGTTACTGTGGAAGAGTAAGAAAGGAGCGACACAGAAATGAAAAAAGGCAAGAAGTATTTGGCAAGTGTTGCCGCATTCGACACCCACAAGCTTTATGAAACCGAAGAAGCAATCGAGAACGTAATTGCTTCCGCTAAGGCAAAGTTTGATGAGACCATCGAACTTCACGTTCGTCTTGGCGTTGACTCCCGCCACGCAGACCAGCAGGTCCGCGGCGCAGTTGTTCTCCCCAACGGTACCGGTAAAAAGGTTCGCACCTTGGTATTTGCTAAGGGTGACAATGCAAAGGCAGCTGAAGAAGCAGGTTCCGACTACGTTGGAGCAGAAGATCTGGTTGCTCGTATCCAGAACGAAAACTGGTTCGAATTTGACGTTGTGATCGCTACCCCCGACATGATGGGCGTGATTGGTCGTCTCGGTAAGGTTCTGGGCCCCAAAGGTCTGATGCCTAACCCCAAGGCAGGCACCGTTACCACCAACGTGGCTAAAGCAGTTCAGGACGCCAAAGCAGGTAAGATCGAGTACCGTCTCGATAAAACCAACATCATCCACTGCCCCATCGGCAAGGCTTCCTTCGGTAAGGAAAAGCTGGTTGAAAACTTTGATGCACTTATGGGTGCCATCATCAAGGCTAAGCCCGCTGCTGCCAAGGGTCAGTACATCAAGAGCTGTGTAGTGGCTTCTACCATGGGCCCCGGCGTTAAGGTTAACGCTGCCAAACTTGCATAAAACTCTTGACAAACAAGGTTAACTTGTGTTATAATTCGTTTGTTGCCTAAGACAACAGGTGAGGGGACTCTGAAAGCGAAAGCGCCTGTCGAGGAAACGGACTCTTAAATTATGCATTTAAGGGCATTTCTTCGGCAGAAGGAATGCCCTTTTGTTGTCGAAAATCTAAAATGGAGGTAGAAAGATGCCCAGCGCAAAGATTCTTGAAAAGAAGCAGGCAGATTGTGCCGAACTGACAGAGAAGATCAAAGCCGCTACCGCAGGTGTTCTGGTTAGCTACACCGGTATTACCGTTGAGCAGGATACCCAGCTCCGCAAAGCGCTTCGTGAGGCCGGCGTTGACTACAAGGTTTACAAGAATTCCATGACCGGAAGAGCTTGTGAGGCTTGTGGCTACGGCGAAATCAAAGCTCATCTGGAAGGCATGAACGCCCTGGCTATTTCCGCAACTGATCCCATCGCTCCCGCAAAGATCCTGAAGGAATACGCAGATAAGATCGAAACCTTCCAGATCAAAGCAGGCTTTATTGATGGCGGTGTGATCGATGCCGCTGCAGTCAATGATCTGGCAAGCACTCCTTCCAAGGAAGAAATGCTCTGCAAGATTATGGGCAGCATGATGGGTCCCCTTTACGGACTCGCATACGTTCTTCAAGCGAAGATCGACAAGGAAGAATCCGGCGAAGCTGCCGAAGCGTAATCCCCTCTTCCTTAACCTATCACAAAACAAATTATATTTTAATTCGGAGGTAATTTAAAATGGCTACTGAAAAGACCACCCAGATTCTGGAAGAAATCAAATCCCTTACCATCCTTGAAATGAAGGATCTCGTTTCCGCACTGGAAGAAGAATTCGGCGTTTCCGCTGCTCCCGTTGCTGTTGCAGGTGCTGCTGCTCCCGCTGCTGCTGCAGGTGCTGAAGAGAAGAGCGAATACGACGTTGTGATGACCAGCTTCGGCGAAAAGAAGCTTGACGTTATCAAGGTCGTTCGTGAGATCACCGGTCTCGGTCTGAAGGACGCTAAGGATCTCGTTGAGAACGTTCCTTCCAAGATCAAGGAAGCTGTTTCCAAGGCTGACGGCGACGAAATCGTTAAGAAGCTTGCTGAAGCCGGCGCTGCTGCTGAACTGAAGTAAGAATTTTACGATATTTTGAGGAGAAGCAATGCTTCTCCTCTTTTTTTGTGCGATTTTCCAAAAAAACACTCAAGTTCCTTCGATTATCTATTGCATTTTTTTTATTTCTGTTATATAATGACTATAGATTATTATAAGGAGTCGTGTAAACATGTTACCAATCGTGATCGGTATCCTCATTATTCTGATCTTGGTTCGGTGCATTCACATCGTTCCTCAAGCTTCCGAGTTTGTCATTGAATTTCTCGGTAAGTACCGCGTCACTTGGGGCGCAGGCATTCATCTGAAAATCCCTTTCCTTGAGAGAATCGCAAAGAAGATCACCTTGAAGGAACAGGTTTTGGATTCCCCTCCCCAACCGGTTATTACCAAGGACAACGTTACCATGCAGATCGACACCGTAGTGTATTTCAAGGTGTTTGATGCAAAGCTCTATGCTTACGGTGTTGTCAGCCCCATCTCGGCACTTGAGACCTTAACCGCAACAACGCTTCGAAATATCGTTGGCGGTCTGGATCTGGATGCTACCCTCACTTCGAGAGATCAGATCAACGCACAAATGACCCAGTTCCTTGATGAAGCAACGGATCAATGGGGCATCAAGGTTACCCGCGTTGAACTTAAGAATATTATTCCTCCGAAAGAAATTCAATCTGCCATGGAAAAGCAGATGAAAGCGGAACGCGACAAGCGCGAAGCTCTACTTCAGGCAGAAGGTCATAAGGTTGCCGCCATTACCCGAGCAGAAGGCGACAAGCAAGCCATGATCCTTGCAGCAGAGGGCGAGCGTGACGCTCGCATTGCCAGGGCAGAGGGTGAAGCAAAAGCGATCCTGTTGGCAAAAAAAGCAGAGGCTGACGGTTTGCGTGCACTGCGCGAAGCCGCTCCCACTCCTGCCGTATTGGAACTAAAAAAGTATGAATCTCTGGTGCAGCTCTCAAACGGCGTTGCTTCCAAGATCATCATTCCCACCGACGTAGTCAACACCGCCACACAAGCTTCTCTCCTTTCAGAAATCTCCGGCATTGGAGATGTCACTGCACCCGGAAAGCTTCCGATCCCTGAGATAAAGCCGGATCCCTGTTGTGACGATCTGCCAAAGAAAGGGGACGCGGAATGAAACGAGCACTTCCTATTTTATTAACAGTTCTGCTTCTGGTGATCCCCTTAGTCTCCTGCGGAGATAAGGACAGAGATACCGACGAAGGCAACAAGCTTTACCCCAGCGGAACCGAAGAGGTTCTTACCGAAGAGAATCGTTCCGAAACCTACGAAGAACAAAATTCAACTACTGAAACTCCCACCACTACCACACAAGAACCTACCGAGGTTGGCGAGATTATTTTAGGTGGTGACGAAGACCCCACTACCACCACGACCAAGGCACCGGGTACCACTACAACGAAAGCACCCGGCACGACCACAACGACCAAGAAAACCACAACGACTACGACGAAAGCGCCCGGCACGACCACCACTACGAAAAAAACTACAACGACTACAACAAAGGCGCCCGGCACTTCTTCTACCAAAAAGCCTACAACTACCACAGGCGGTACAATCCCCGGCATTCCCGGCGGCGGTCTTGAGCTTCCGCCTATTCCAATTCATTAATCCAATTGAAGAAAGAGGTACAGATATGAAAAGATTGATCCTCCCCTTGATCCTGGTGCTTTTGATCACCGGTGTGATTCTGGTTTCCTGTGCAGAAACCGATGAAGAAACCGAAACCTGGACCGAAACTGAAGAGGTCACCACCGAAGAAAAAGAGGAAGTAAAGACCACCACTACCAAAAAGCCTCTCGAAACTTGGGGTGCTGCACCTACTACCACCACCACGAAGCCTACCACCACCACCGGTAAGCCCGTTTACACCAAGGCTAATATTGCAACCAAGGCAACCACCACAACGGTTGCAACCACCACAACGAGACCGATTCCTCCCACTACCACCAAGAATCTCGATATTACCAATGCTCCCATCACTGCGAACCCCGGCGAGACCGAGGAAACCACCACTACCACCGCTAAATTAGGTAGCGGAAGTGAAAATGAACTTCCTACCGTTGGTATTCCCGGAGCCATTGCTAATTTCTTAATCAAGATCTTCGGTTAATCACCGATTATACAAAAAGATCCGACAGACTGAATCTGTCGGATCTTTTTGTAATGTTAGAGAACCTTGGAAAGAAATTCTTTCAATCGCTGATTCTTAGGATTACCGAAAAACTCGGCAGGTGGTGCTTCTTCCGCTATCACACCCTCATTCATAAACATAATGCGTGTTCCCACCTCACGGGCAAAGCCCATTTCGTGGGTAACCACCACCATGGTCATACCGCTCTTGGCAAGGTCCTTCATAACCTCAAGCACTTCGCCTACCATTTCAGGGTCAAGAGCGCTGGTGGGCTCATCAAAAAGCATTACCTCAGGCTCCATGGCAAGGGCGCGTACAATGGCAACGCGTTGCTTCTGACCTCCTGAAAGCTGATTGGGGTATGCACCTGCGCGGTCCTCAAGACCAACACGACGCAGAAGCTCAAGAGCTGTTTTTTCGGCTTCTTCCTTACTCTTTTTCAAAAGCTTCATAGGGCCAATGGTCATATTTTTCAAAATAGTCATATGAGGGAACAAATTAAACTGCTGGAACACCATACCCATTCTTTGACGGTGGCGGTTCACGTCGGCCTTGCGGTGGGTAACCTCTTCCCCTTCAAAGAAAATTGAGCCTGCAGTTGGATTTTCAAGGAGATTCAAAGTGCGAAGGAGGGTGGATTTACCGGAGCCGGAAGCACCTACGATTACCACCACCTCACCCTTTTGGATCCGAGTATCGATTCCTTTCAAAACCTCTAACTCTCCAAAGCTTTTATAAAGCCCGCTGACGCGGATCAATGCATCGTTACCGTTCACTCTTGCGAAGCCTCCTTTCCAAAATGCCGACAAGCTTGGTCAAAACCAAGACGATCACCAGATAGATCAATGCTACGGCAATAAGGGGCATATAGTTACTGTACGTAAGGGATCGGATCTTCAAGCCGCCCTGTGTCAAATCTGCAACGCCGATATAGAAGGCAACGGAGGATTCCTTCAGCAGCGTGATAAACTCATTGGCAAGAGCAGGAAGCACTGCCTTAAAGGCCTGTGGCATAATAAAATGCACCATGGTCTGCGCATAGTTGAAGCCAAGGCTTCTGCCAGCTTCATTCTGCCCCTTGTCAATAGACATAATGCCACCGCGAACGATTTCAGCAACGTATGCGCCGCTATTCAAGCCGAAGCACAATACTGCAGAAAGGAACTTGGGAACACCAATGGGAAGAAGTAAAACGAAGTAGATGATCAAAAGCTGAACCATAACAGGGGTACCCCGCACGACGGTAAGGTACACCTGACAGATCCGATCGATGAAGACCAATTTACCCGTCATTTGATTGGTGCAGCGGATAATGGCAACCAAAAATCCAAGCACAACACCCATCAGCCCTGCAAGAGCCGTAATAGAAAGGGTAGTACCGAGACCCTGAACCAAATAAGCCCAGCGGCCATCCTCAACGAAGTTGCGGTGGAAATCATATTCAAAGCCACGCCAAGCCTTCACGACAAAATTTCCCGTTTCGGGCTTCTGACTGTCATAATTGGATAACTTAAAGCAATCCTTAATGGCAGTCCGCACGGTACCGTTATTTTTAATATCAACCGTTTCGTGCTCATATTCGGCAGTCTGAAGAGAATCTGCGATCTTACCGATCTTGACCACACCGCCGAAGCAGGTATCCACCGCCTCATCGCTGAGATACAAAGAAAACTTCCCTTCCTCGATCTCATAGAGATAAAGGGTGACTTCGCCCGAAAGGGGCTTCGCATTTTCAATATAGCCCTCGATCTGCTCACGAATGGCAAGGCGAAGTTTGGTGGCATTCATCATATTGCCGGCATCTTTTTCGCGGCGATAGATGGCATAGGCGTTATCAATGATATCCTTTTGATTCTTGCTGATTTCAGAGGCAGCGTCAATGGTTTCGTATTCACAGGTGAGGATCACGTCTTTATTGTTGCCGTAATCGCACGACTTTACGGTGACCTTAGAATGGTCAAACACCGTTACGGCGCCGAAGGCTACCTTCTTAGGCAGTTCGGAAAAGCCTGTATCCACAATGCGCTGGGCTTCCTTCACGCTCATTTCCCGAGAAACCTTAGTATCGGCAAAGCTGGTTGTGATGAGAATGGCAAGAGCCACCAGTACCACGACCGCAAGACCTAAGATACCAAAGGAACGCAAGTCCCATTTTTTCTTTTTCATAAAAGCTCCAATTACAAAGGTTAAGCAGGAATGAGATCGCTCACCCCTGCTTAATTTTGGTTTCAATTCAAATTACTTGATGTACTTTGCAACGATAGCATCGATGGTGCCGTCAGCAATGAGCTCTTCGATGGCATCGTCAATGGCTTCGCGAAGCTGGGTGTTGCCCTTCTTGATGCAGGCAGCATAGTCTTCGTCTGCATAAGAGGTATCCAGGATCTTCAGACCGGTGTTGTTAGCAACGAAAGCCTTAGCAGGCTCGTTGTCAATGATCACACACTGAACGTCACCACCCAGAAGGGCGTTAACGGCTTCGTTACCGGTGGTGAAGGAGGTAACCAGATCATCGCCAAAATCATCGGTAGCGTAGATGTCGCCGGTGGTACCCAGCTGAACGCCTACCTTGTAAGCTGCGCCATCCGCATAGAGATCATCAACGCTCTTGATGGGGGAGTTTTCGGGAACGATGATGGACTGAACGCCGCTTGCGTAGCTGATGGAGAAGTCAACGTCCTCCAAACGCTTTTCGGTAACGGTCATACCTGCCAGACCAAAGTCAGCAGCGCCTTCGTCAACAGCGGTGATAATGGAATCAAACGCCATATCGGAGATCTCCAGTTCCAAACCGAGCTTTTCTGCGATCTTAGCGGCAATCTCAGCATCGATACCGATGATCTTTTCGCCTTCGTAGTACTCGTAGGGCTGGAAGTAAGCGTTGGTGGCCATGATCAGCTTGCCTTCCTTCACGGTAACAAGCTTGCCTTCGGCAGTTTCTTCAACGGTTTCTTCTACGGTTTCGGTGGCGGTGTTAACGCCGCCCTTTGCTTCTTCGGTCTCGCCGCAGGATACCAGCGCAAAGAGAGAGCCGGCAACCATCAGCATAGCAAGAAGCAGTGCAACGATTTTCTTCATTTTATTTCTCCTTAATATAAATTTGGTAGTACATACCTTCTCTATATTATATACTTTTTTGTGTTTTCGTCAAGCAATCTGCTAATTTATTTACATTTCTCCTATCTTTTTTCAAAAAAATCAGTTCTAATCCCTTCTGTTTTCTCATAATTTTGTGATAAAAGGAGGCTTGACTATGAAAAAAATTGCTCTGCGCTGCACCGCGCTGTTCCTTTCTCTACTGTTTCTGATCCTACCCGTCTCTGCTCTTTCTTCTCAAGAGGCTGTTCCTGCCGCAGTAGAATTGACCTTGCCATGCAAAAGTGCCGTTCTCATTGAGCAGACCACAGGCGAAATCCTCTACGAAAAGAATCCCGACGAGCGACTCCCCATTGCCAGCGTTACCAAAATTATGACCCTGCTTCTCACAATGGAAGCGTTAAAAACAGGCACTGTATCCATAGACGAAAACGTACCCATCAGTGAGGTGGCGGCTTCTATGGGGGGCAGTCAGGCTTATTTAGAGCACGGAGAAGTTATCTCCATGCGTGACGTTTTGAAGGCTGTTTTCGTTTCCAGTGCCAACGACGGAGCCGTTGCTCTGGCAGAAATGATCTCCGGAAACGTGGACAGCTTCGTAGCGGCAATGAACGAAAAGGCGGCGGCACTGGGAATGCACGATACGATCTTCTATAATCCAACCGGGCTTGACGATGGGGAAACCAATCTTTCCACCGCCCGCGACGTTGCCGTTATGTCAAAGGCGCTATTAGCTTTTGACGATATTTATGAATATACCAAGATCTGGATCGATTCGATCCGCGGCGGTGCCTTTGGGCTATCCAATACCAACAAGCTCATTCGCTTCTATCCGGGGGCGACGGGGCTCAAGACCGGCTCTACGGCCAAAGCAAAATACTGTGTATCCGCTTCTGCCGAGCGAAACGGTCTGAAGCTATGTGCAGTGGTGCTGGCGGGCGAAAGCAGTGCAGACCGTTTTCAGGCGGCCAAGACTCTTTTAGACCACGGGTTTGCAAGCTACGCCTTTTGTCAACCTGAAGTGCCCCAACTTGGAGAAATCCGTATTTGGGGAGGAACGCAGGATCGAATCATTCCTAAAGCCCAAAACAGCGGTTTCCTTCTTCCTAAAAGCGAAGCAAACGGGCTGGAGGTAAAGATTGAATTGCCCTCAGAATTACAGGCACCCGTTGAGGCAGGACAGGCTCTTGGCAAAATTCTCTACCAAAAGGAAGGTGGAGTACTTCGAGAAGAGGTCATTACGGCAGAGACCTCCATCCCCGCCTTGGTATTTGGTGACATATTACGACGAATGTTTGCCCTCTTCTTCACGGGTCAATACGGTTAAAGATCTTCATTTTTTAATGAAGATCTTTTTTCTTGACAAACAGCACTCCTTTGAATATAATATCAATTGAGCAATTGTTCAATTGAAAGGAGGACGTATGAATAAACAATGGAAGATTCATCCTTGATCACACCGTTTTTATTGCTATCGGAAGATGAGGCGGCAAAAAAGCAAGAGACAATGCCGCAAAAAAAGGAGCTTACTTCCCTTTCTTCATTTTTCAAAATGTTTGGCGATCAGACGCGCCTTCGCATTTTGTTCTATTTGGGGCAAGGAGAGCTTTGCGTTGGGGATCTGGCTGCTTTGATGGATATGTCCCCTTCTGCCGTTTCCCACCAATTAAAGCTCTTAAAGGCAACGGAGCTGGTAGCCTTTCGTCGTGAGGGAAAGACCCTCTTTTATTCCCTTGCGGATCACCACGTTATGGATATTACAAAAATCGGATTGGAGCATATCAGAGAATGAGAAAGCAATATCAAATTGAAAATCTTGACTGCGCCCATTGCGCTATGAAAATGGAAGAAGCCGCAGGAAAAGTTGAAGGCGTTGAATTTGTCAACGTAAACTTTTTATCGATGAAGTTGACCTTGGAAGCAGAGGACAAGTCCTTCCAAAAGGTATTTCATCAGGTTGAAAGGGCTTGCCGAAGCGTAGAGCCCGACGTTATATTCCACGAAAACCGTTACCGCCTTTCAGGTGACCAAAAAAAGGAGATCATACAGATTGCAGTTGCCACGTTCTTTTTTCTGTTTGCCAAGGTACTGGAAGTGGTTGGGATCACCGAAGAAGGAACTCTCCTTTCCCTTCTCACCTTTTTACCCGCCTATCTGACGGCCGGGTTTCATGCCCTGCGCAAGGCAATATGGGGTCTGTTTCACGGAAAGTTCTTCGATGAAAACTTCTTGATGGCCATTGCCACCGCAGGTGCCTTTGCCATCGGCGAAGCCGGCGAAGGCGTTATGGTAATGCTTCTTTACAGCATCGGTGAATTTTTTCAAGAGCTGGCAGTATCCAAAAGCCGCCGCAACGTTGCGGAGCTGATGAATATCCGCCCGGACGGTGCCAATCTCTTAGAAAACGGTAATTTGAGACGCGTTCAGCCTGAAGAGGTACCGGCGGGAAGCCTTATCGTTATCAAACCCGGTGAAAAAATTCCCCTCGACGGAGTCGTAACGGATGGTACCGGCTTTCTGGATACCGGTGCACTCACTGGTGAAAGTGTTCCGAAAGAAGTAAATCCCGGCGATACGGTTACCAGCGGATGCATTAATATGAACGGCGTTCTCACCGTAAAAACTCAAAAAGAATTTGGAGAAAGCACCGTATCAAAAATTTTGGCTCTCATTGAGGATTCCGGGAACGGAAGATCCAATGCCGAGCGCTTCATTACCCGCTTTGCTCGTTTCTATACCCCAACAGTGGTGATCCTTGCCTTGCTACTTGCCGTCGTTCCCCCTTTGTTTGGCGGAAATATCAGCACCTGGGTACACAAGGCAGTCACTTGTCTTGTTATATCCTGCCCGTGTGCACTTGTTATTTCGGTACCTCTCAGCTTTTTCGGCGGAATTGGTTGTGCAGGAAGCTACGGCATCCTGATCAAAGGTGCCGACTGCTTAGAGAAACTTGCCAAGGTTCACACTTGTGCGTTTGACAAAACAGGCACCCTCACAAAAGGTAACTTTCAGGTCACTGCGATCCACCCTGAAATCATAAGCGAAGAGGCACTCCTTGAACTCGCTACCGCTTGCGAGCACTATTCCGATCACCCCATTTCCCTTTCGTTGAAAGCGGCTTTTAACGGAAAAATCGACCCCGTTCGCATTGGGAAAATTCAGGAGCGAGCCGGCTTTGGTGTGGAAGCAGAGCTTGACGGAAAAACTTACTTTGTAGGAAACGAAGCTCTTTTAGAGGAAGCGGGCATTGCCATTCTCCCGTGCTCTCACGGTCATCACAGCGGAACGGTGGTCCACATTGCCGGAGCCAAGGAATATTTAGGTCATATCGTCATTTCTGACGAGCTCAGAGATGATTCCAACGAAGCGATTCAGAGATTAAAAGCCCACGGCGTAAAACGCATCTGCCTGCTTTCAGGTGATAAAGAGAACATAGCGCGAGACATTGCACAGCAAGTAGGCATTACAGAAGTTATGGCTGAATTACTACCGGAAGACAAACTGAATATTGTGGAAGCTTATCGCAAGGACTGCCCTGAAGGAACCGTAGTTTTCGTAGGTGACGGCATTAACGATACCCCCGTACTTGCCAGAGCGGATCTTGGCGTTGCCATGGGTAGTATCGGTGCAGACGCTGCCATCGAAGCCGCAGACGTTGTATTAACGGGAGATAAGCCTTCCAAGCTTGCTCACGGCATTACCATCGCAAAGAAAACACTTAGAATCGTTTGGCAAAACGTAATTCTATCCATCGGCATCAAGCTTTTTGTTCTGATTCCCAACATCTTTTTGGGCGAGGAAAGCATTCCCCTCTTCCTTGCGATCTTTGCTGACGTCGGTGTTTGCCTCATTGCCATTCTCAATGCTACCCGCACTCTACGCACAAAAGAAAGAAAATAACAAACAGATTCGTTCTGCAAAAAAAGAAAGCCCGAAGGCTTTCTTTTTTTGTTTGATTATTTCTGGATGATGTAACGGTTGCTCTCTGCAGCGGTGATCACCTTCCAGAGGTTCTCGTACATATCTTCGTACTGTTTCACCAAAAGCTTGGTATTTGCATCAAAGGTTTCGTATTCATCTACACGGAGAGGCGTATTGTTGTTACGACGGCCTACGGTACGAACCGCATACCAACGGAACACTTCAGCGCGGCGTGCAGGGAGATAAATGGAATACTCTCGGGCACCTGCATAGGGAGAATAGGTCGTGCTGGTGGTTTCAGCAGGCATATAAATGGGATTACCGGCTCTATCGGTCACAACGTTACCTTCGGCATCCTTGTAGGTGGCAAGCGCCATCATATCCATATTATAGTTCTTTTCTACGGATGTAGAACCAATTACGGTAACGTTATAGTCGGAAAGCATAGGCTGGATCAGCTGACAAGCAATGTAGTAGATGCTCTTGTATTCGTGCTCGCCGTAGGTTACGGTACCGTCTTTATACTTGATGTAAGGACGGATGGTATAGAAGGTGTTAAAGTCATCGAAATCGTTGTAGATTCCGTTGCCGTTGGCACCGCCGTAGACCACGGTATAGGTCTTGTTGCCGTCGCTATCGGTATCGTAGGGATTCTCCAGATCGGCTACGGGCAAGGTGTGCACGGTGTAAACGCCGCTGGGCTTTCCACCGTATTCTTCATAGGAAATGAAGGAATCAGAATCGTTGGGAGTTGCAGAAGTTGCGAAATACTTTTCAGCATTGGTGGAGAGGTTCACCCACTTGCCGTCTACAATGCCGTAAAGAACGGGGTTATCGTAAGCATAGTAAGCCACGGAGGAAATCCCGAGTTTCAGCTGCATAGAGCGAACCACTTCGGTGGGAGCCACGATGGCACCAACCTCGGCAATTTCTTTTTCCGTTGCAGGAACGTTGATCTTAATTCTGATCTTTTGTGCTTCTGCGTTATCCACACGGATGCTAGCACCTGCATAGCTGGGCTGAACGTAGCCTTCTGCGGGCTCCTTGCCTGCGGTAAAGAACACGGGGTTCAGAGCGGAAGGCGTTGCGACCTTGCGGTTGGAAACGGAAGAATAATCGGTGGTGAAGGGCTCAACGTCCCAAACGGTGGCACCGGAAATACTCTTCCAGTAGAAATTGTAGGTACCGTACTTATCGCCCTCGGTCAAACCGGTTCTGTCAGGATAACGGAACAGGTAATTCACCTCGGTGAAGGAGCCGGGCATATTGTAAACGTAACGGGGAAGGGTAAGAGAAAGAGTATGGGTATCTCTGCCCACGTTGTTATCCAACTGAATGGACTGGCTAACGGTAAACATTTCAGGAACAGCGGTGGTGCAGGTATCGGGGTTGTACTTGCCGTTGATCACCACCCAAGGCAGACGGTATTCATAAACCGTGGTGCCGTAGGTGCCGGAGCGGAGAGATTCCTTGATGCCGGTGCGGGTGATGGGATCGCTGGTTTCTTCGCCTGCGCCCATATCGCCGCCGAAGCCGTCATCCAGCATTGCATCGTCATCGGTGTTTTCTTCCGCAGGGGGTGTGGTCTTAACGGGTGCGGGGGTGTGAACAATGCTGTAGTCAACACCGGAAACCTGAACCTGGTTGTAGGTTGCTTCGGGGTTGCCGAACTTTGCCAAAATGGGAGCTGTAGAGGCAACGTTGGTGGATGCGTTTACGTAGGTACGAATAGAGCCGAGAATATTGGACTGAGCCTTATCGGCTGTCAACTGTCTGCGGTAGTAGCTGGCATAATCGTAACTGTAGGAGAAGACGTAGGGGCTGTTGGACATTGTCGTACCCCAGTAGTTGGAGTTATTGTAGTACACGTACTTATGAGCGGGTTCATATACCTCAATAGCATAGTAGAGATACTGATCGTCATAGCGTGCGTAGAGGTTGACTTCTTCGGGAACGGGAACGTGGTCTCTCTTAAGATAGGCAACACGGGCAACGGAGGTGTTGGTGCTGGAACGGGTGAAAAGACGGTCGGTGACGATGCGGGTGCCGTGATAATAGGTCTTTGCCTTAAATTCGGGTGCCTTGCCGTCCACAGCCTCAACGGGCTTATAGTTGCTACCGACCTTGGTGTAGTAATCCATATAATTGGTTTCCCAATTTACAGGCTCGCCGCCGTCGAGACGCTGAACACCGGCAAGAACGTAGTTGCCGGAATTATCCATAGCGGTGTACTGATCGAAGTTATCCTCGGTTACCTTGTAAGCTCTTACAAAGTTCTTAGTTTCTTCATTGTGGAAGTAATAGTTGGTAGAAGCAGCAAAGGAGGATGCTTCCAGATAATAGGTATAAAGATAGCCAAAGGGATTGTTAGTCTCAATATTGGCGATGGACTTCCAGATCTCTTCGGGCGTATCGGAGGTGGGGTAAACGTAATAGTCACCGTTATCCTTCAGTTTATACTCACCGTTGTCAAAATCATCGCGATAGTTGGTGGCAGTGGTGGTGTACCGATAGGCGTAGGTGGCAATGGGCTCACCGTAACCGTCGCTCTCCGTTACGAGACCGTCGATCTTGGGAACCGCTCTCCCCGCCTTGACCTCATAAATATAGTTGTGTTCCTGGCTAAAATCCTTCCAAGCGTTGGCAGAAGGAGAGTAGGGCACGGCAGCAGCAAAAATAGAAAATGCCGGAACTACCACAGCCAGAGCAAGCACCAAAGCAAGAATCCTCTTTTTCATAACTCTTAACCTTTCTCAGTTCAAATATGTACTTTGAACCTATTTTGTCTTATGTATATCCTATTCTATCATAGACGAATATAAAAATCAAGTAATTTTATGACTATTTTGTGCTCGATTTCTTGTGTATTTTCAATAAAAAGGAGTGCAGAAATTTTCTGCACTCTCAAAAATCAGACTTCCATCAGCACCGTAAGCACCATAGGACGGCGACGGATCCTTCCGAACAGGAATTTTCCGATCTCGTCACGGGAACGGGTACGAACGGAGGCAAGGTCCAAGCCGCTGTCAAGAGCGTTTTCGATCACTCTACGGGAGAAGGTGCGGATCTCATCCATCAGATCCTCGTTTTCTTTTACGTAAACGAAGCCGCGAGTTATGATCTGGGGATCGCTGACTAAAAACTTTCCATAGGTATCTACGGCGGCCACCACCGTAATGATCCCCTCCTCCGAAAGGAGCTTGCGGTCGTGGAGCACAACGCTGCCCACGTCACCCACGCCGAGACCGTCCACCATCAGAATACCGGAAGGAACGCTTCCCGCAAAGTGGGCATGCTTTCCATCGGCGGAAAATTCCAGCACCTTTCCCACCTCGGATAAAAAGATGTTTTCCTTGGGGATCCCGGCGTATTCCGCCAAGGCGGCGCTTCTTGCCAGATGCTTGTATTCACCGTGCACCGGCATAAAGAAGCGGGGCTTTGTAAGGGCAAAGATCATTTTGATCTCCTCCTGACAAGCGTGGCCGGAAACGTGCACCTCTGCAATACGGTCGTACACCACCTGAATGTGTTTTTTCATCAATTCGTTGATGATGTTACCGATGGTCTTTTCATTGCCGGGAATGGGATGGGCGGAAATGACCACCATATCCTCCGGAGAGAGCTTCACCTGGCTGTGAGTGCCGTAAGCCATACGGGACAGAGCACTCATGGCTTCACCCTGACTTCCGGTGGTAATAAGGGTCACGTGCTTGGGAGCAAATTTTTTCAGTTCCTCCGGCTCGATGATGGTGCCTGCAGGAATCCGCATATAACCAAGGTTAGAGGCGGTTCTGACGATATTGGTCATACTTCTGCCCAAAATACAAACGGCACGTTGATGCTTGACGCTGGCGTCAATGATCTGCTGAACACGGTGAATGTTAGACGAGAAGGTGGCAACGATGACGCGCTTGGTATTTTCGTGGAAGATCTGCTCCAGGCTGGTGCCCACCGTTCTTTCACTGGGGGTAAAGCCCGGACGCTCCACGTTGGTGGAATCGCAAAACAGAGCGGTAACTCCCTCTTTTCCCAATTCGCCGAAGCGGGTCAGATCCGTCATTTCTCCGTCAATGGGGGTGGGATCGATCTTGAAATCTCCTGTGAAAACGAGAGTTCCCGCAGGTGAATGAATGGCAAAGGCAACGGCGTCGGCAATGGAATGGTTTACCGAGATCAATTCCACGTCAAAGGCACCTGCACGCACGGTCTCACCGGGGCGGCAAACGCGGAAATCCGCAGTTTTATCCAGCCCAAATTCCACCAGCTTGTTTTCCACGATGCCAAGGGTCAGCTTGGTGCCGTAAAGAGGAACGGAAAGATTGCGGAGCACGTAAGGAATGGCACCGATGTGGTCCTCGTGGCCGTGGGTCAGAAAGATTCCGCGTATCTTGCGAGCGTTCTCTGCCAGATACTGGGTATCGGGAATGACCAGATCAATGCCGGGCATAGCGTCGTCGGGAAAGCCCATGCCGCAATCGATCACGATGATATCCTCATCGGTTTCCACCACGGTCATATTCTTGCCGATCTCGCCGAGGCCGCCCAAAGGAATCACGCGCACGGGGGCACCAAGCTTTTCAGTCCCCTTGCTTTTAACTTGATTGGATCTGTCCTGACGGGGTTTATGATTGTGGTTTCCTTTGCGGGAAGCCTTATTTTCACTCCTTTGTTTTTCTGCCCCTTTGTTCTTTTTTGGGGCAGGATCCTTTTTCGGGGAGGGGGCGGCGCTTTGTGCCTTCTTCTTTCTCTCCTCTTCTCTCATACGAAGGATCTCCTGTTCTACCGTAAGTTTTTCCTTCTTTTCCTTATTCTGTTTTTTCTTGCGGTTCTGGAAAAACCCGGTGCGTTTGGATTTACTGTTATGTACGGGAAGGTTTTTACCTTCCCCCGATTTTTTGTTCGATTTCATTTATTTTTCCTCTACATTCAAATGCGTGATCCAAGGCAGCCTCAACACTCAGTGCCTCGGAAACGATACGGATTCCGTAAAAGCCCGGTCGGATCCTCACGCTGGCGCCCCGTTCAGCAGTTTCTCTGGGAACGAGCCCCAAAAGCTTCGCCTTATTTTCTTCTTTCGGGCTATAGCGCAGCTGTGTCACGTAGATCTCCGGTGTGGCACGGAATTCTTTTCTGCAAGTTTCCTCGCTTTTTTCTTTGATGACCCCTAAAAGGCGGGCAGTCATCAAATGATGATCGTAAAGCCAGCGTTCCTTTTCTCCCTCTGCACGAAGGGGGATCTGCTCCTGCGGGGTATGATCCAAGGAAAAGAAGGTGACCTTACCGCCGCGGCTCTCGATATGGGCACCCAAAAGCCTCGGCAGGGTATCGGGCAGAAGAAACTCCCGTTTGCCCGATTCCAGTTGTTTTTCAATGAGATACAGCCTGATCTTCTCTGTATCCGCAATTTTTTCTCCGTCAACAAAAAGCTTCACCCCTCGGTCGAAAACCTCAAGGCAAACACCTTTTTCTCTGGTACCATTGTATGCGGCCCATCCGCTTTTTATGGCAGCCTCCGAAAGATAGCGTGCGGCGGCTCCGCCGAAGCCAAGGCTTCTGCCTCCGCCGTGACCCATTTCACGGGCAAGCAGATCCACGTACTGCTCCAAAAGCCCCCCTTGAAAACGGAGTTGCCCCACAGCGTGCTTCCCTTCTTCACCGTGGAAGCGTGCAATGCGCCCCGCATCTCCGGGTAGCAAAGAAAAGCCATCCTCACGAAAGGCGAAAGCCAGTCCCCTTGCATCGGCAGTGCTTAAAAACACCACAGGCAAACGGTAGCGTGAGGCTGCAAAGGAGGCCATCTCCATCGTACCGTCCCCAAAAAGGCGGGCTTCACCGCCGCCCTTGATCACACCGGCGGCGAAGCGGGTAGCAAAATAGGCGCTCCCCGCTTCCCTTTCATCCCAAAGCACCCCAACTGCACCGGAAAAGGCGTGAGAAAAGGCGAGACCCAGCTTTTGTGCATCCTCCGAGGTCAGCCCCGGAAGGGTTCCCGCAGAGGCGCCCAGTTCCGTAAAGACCAAGGAATCCTCGCGAAAGGAAGGGAGACGGGAGATCACCGAAAAGGGAGGATATTTCTTTCCTCTTTTGCTTACGGCACCGGGCATCATTACGCTTCCTGCCCCCAAAATACTGCCGGGCAGAGCCATAGCTCCTTCACGCACGGTGACGTTTTCGCAAAGAAGGGCATCGCGTGCCAAGGCACCTTGCTCCAATTTCGCCCGTTCCATAATCAGAGCGCCGGATGCCCTGGCACCTGCGTCAACGGTGGCACCGGGAGAAATAACGGTGCCTGATTCAATTACGGCGTCTTTTGAGACCTTAGCGCCGTCAGAGATGAAGTAATGCCCCTTACCGTCAGCACCGGGAACGGTGTTGCCTTGGATAGGCAGATAGGTTTTCACCCTACCGTCAAGAAGATCCTGATTACATCGGTAGAGTGCGGGGATCTTTCCGATATCGCACCAATATCCCTCGTCCTTATAGCCGTAGAGTGCGCAGCCCTCACGCAAAAGAAGGGGAAAAAGATCCCGTGCGAAATCAAAGGTCTTTCCTTCCGGGATCCGATCCAGGATCTTGGGAGATAGTATATAGACACCCGTATTAACAAGATCGGAAAAGGTTTCGGACCAATCCGGCTTTTCCGCAAAAGCAAAAATGCGTTCAAAGGTATCCGCAAGCACCACACCATATTCCAAAGGCGTTTTTACGCTGGATAAAACGATGGTCACGTCTGCCTTTTTTTCTTTGTGAAAACGGGTTGCCTCCGTCAGATCAAAATCACAGAGGGCATCACCGCTCATAACGAAGAAAAGTTCCTCATCCAAAAGCTTAGATTCCAGAAGCTTGACCGCCCCTGCAGTTCCCATAGGCGCATCCTCGCGGGAATAGGACAGGTCCATACCAAAGGCGCTTTTTCCGTAACGGTGACGGATCTGATCCGCCAGATAATGGGTAGTCACAAAGGCCTCGGTCACACCGTGATGAGCCAAAAGGGACAGGCAATAATCCATTACGGGTCTGGCCAGAACCGGAACCAGTGGTTTGGGTCTTGTATCGGTAATGGGACGAAGCCGCTCGCCACGCCCACCTGCTAAAATAACTGCTTTCATACGTGCCTCCGAGAAAATAGATTTATTCCTATTTTCTCCCGCGGGCACCGCGGCTATTCTCGCCGATCCAAAGAATCCTTATTTTTACGCTTCCCCATCAGGGGGGAAATTTTTGATCTTCACCAGTTTTTTTGCGCCCTCTTCCTCGCGGATCTCACCCAAGGCAAAGAAGGCGCCGCCCTGATACAAGCGGTATCGGCTTCCCGTGATAGCGGAATCAAGCCCTAATTTTTCCACGTTCACCGCACAACCGTTGGCAATCAGCCGATCAAAAAAGGGCGGAAGCTCAAAGACGGGATGGGAGCGAAACAGCCATTGAGTAGGAAGAAGGCATGCTTCCCGTTCTTCCCGATCCATTTCTTCAAGACGGGAAAGGGGAACGGCCGTATCCAGTCCAAGCCCTGCGCTTTCCTCACGCTCCAGCGCACTCATTGCCCCCAGCACCCCTACCTTGGCGCAAAGATCCACCAGAAGGGTGCGGATATACGTTCCCCTTGAGACCTTGGCACGAAACACCGCCTCTTCCTTGGAAAAAGACAAAAGTTCAAAGGAATGAACGGTAACCGGACGCGGCTTTCTTTCAATGGTAATGCCTGCACGGGCATATTCATACAGTTTTTTTCCGTCCACCTTAACGGCGGAAACCATAGGAGGGATCTGTCGGTACTCCCCCAAAAACTCCTTCATTGCCGCTTCCAGCACAGGCCGTTGCGGTCTGGCGGCATCCTCCTGCAAAACCTTCCCCCATACGTCTTCCGTATCGGTGGAGATTCCGAATCGAAGGGCGGCGCGATAGGTTTTGGTATCCTCAGGGATCAGGTCACAGGCCTTGGCGGCGTTCCCCACTAAAATGGGAAGCACACCGGTGGCATCCGGATCCAGCGTGCCTGCGTGACCCACCTTTCGGGTACCCAAAAGGAAACGGACCTTTGCTACCACGTCGTGGGAGGTGAAGCCCTTTTCCTTATATACGTTTAAAATGCCGCTTTTCAAGAAAGTCTCCTTTCCCCTTCTTCAACCAAAGCGGAAAGGACTTCCTCACCGGTGCCGTTCAGGGTACAGCCTGCCGCGGCAACGTGCCCGCCGCCACCGAAGGCGGCACAAAAGGCGGAAGCGTCAAAGGGTGCCTCGGAACGAACGGAGACCTTGAATACCCCTGGCTCCCGTTCCTTTGCCACCATCGCAACCTGAACTCCCTCGATCTGGCGAATCACGTTGATCATCGTATCCAATTCCCGATAATCGGCGTTCAGCTCCTTCTGGCGCTCCAGCGTAACGGCAAGATAGGCGATCCTACCGTGGGAAGCAAAGGAAACGTTCTCGGCCGCCTCTGCCTCCAAAAGCAGGCGAACGCGGGATTTTGTTTCAAACATTGCTTTGTTAATCTTGTAAAAATCATTTTTTTCGGCAAAGCGGGAAAGGTACGCCGCCGCCAAAAAAGTCTTCTCCGTGGTGTTGGAATAACGGAAGCACCCGGTATCCGTTGCCACGGCCGTATAAAGGGCACGGGCAAGGTAGGCATCCGGCTCTATTCCAAGGGCACGGATCACCTCTAAAATGATCTCTCCGCAGCTGGCGGCGGTTGGATCCACAAAGCGGTACCGCGCCTGAACCCTGCTGTTTTTGTGGTGATCCAGGCAAATATCAATGCGGTCTGCAAAAGCCGCGCCGCAGAGCATATCGGGCTCTGCCACGTCAACCGTTACGAAGTGGGTCGGCTCAAAGGGAGGGATCCCCTCCTCTTCTCCCGTAAGATAAGAAAATTCCTTTCCGAAGGGATCGGGGCAAAAGACCCTTGCTTTTCTGCCCATTTTCCGCAAGGCGTAAGCCAAGGCGTGGGCAGAGCCCGCGGCGTCTCCGTCGGGAGAACGGTGACATGCTACAAGGACCCGGTCAAAGATCGGGTCCTGTAAGGCTTTGATGAGATCGTTCCAATCAGTTCTCATTTCCATTGACGTTCAATTCCTTCAACACTTGAGCGATATAGGCGCCGTGCTCTGCAGATTTATCGTGCACGAAGGTAAGCTCCGGCGTTTGTCTCAGGTTGAGACGGGCGGCAAGAGACGAGCGCAAAAAGCCCGCGGCACATTCCAGCCCCTTCTGCACCTCGGCAGGGTCGCCGGTAATGGTGCCGAAATAGATCTTGGCAAATTTCAGATCCGGCGTTACTCTGGCGGCATTCACCGTAACAAAGGCGCCTGACACGCGAGGGTCTTTTACGTTGCGAATGATCTCACCCAGAGTCTGTGCTACCGAATCATTGATCCGTTCCTGTCTGTGATTCATAGATTCCTTTCAAAACGGTCAGTTCTTGACCTCTTCCATCACGTAGGCTTCCAGAACGTCACCCACGTGGATATCGTTGAATTTTTCAAGGCCGATACCGCACTCGTAGCCCTGAGCCACTTCCTTGGCGTCATCCTTAAATCTCTTGAGGGAGGAGATCTTATCCTCAAAAATTACTACGGAATCGCGAAGAACGCGGATCATAGCGTTACGGGTGATCTTACCGTCAAGCACGTAAGAGCCTGCGATCACGCCTACACCGGGTACGCGAATGGTCTGACGAACCTCTGCCTGACCCAGCACGTTCTCCTTGAAGGTGGGAGCCAGCATACCCTTCATAGCCTTTTCGATCTCTTCCAGGCACTCGTAGATGATGCGGTAAGTACGGATATCCACCTGATTCTGAGCCGCGCTCTCCGTTGCACCGCGATCGGGGCGCACATTGAAGCCGACGATAATGGCTTCAGAAGCGGCGGCAAGCATAACGTCGTTCTCGGTGATACCGCCTACGGCGTTGTGAATTACCTTAACCTTTACTTCTTCGCAGGAAAGCTTTTCCAGAGAAGCCTTCACAGCCTCTGCACTACCCTGCACGTCAGCCTTCACGATGATATTCAGGCTCTTGACGCCCTCCTTCATCTGGTTGAAAAAGTCCTCAAGGCTGACCTTGGCGTTGGCGCGAAATTCTTCTTCCTTCTGCTGATCTTTTCTCTGATCGGCAAGCTCTCTTGCCATCTTTTCATCTTTAACGGCGTTGAAAATGTCACCGGCACCGGGCACCTGATCCAAACCCAAGATCTCTACGGGAACGCTGGGACCTGCGGTTTTTACGTTTCTGCCCTTATCGTCGGTCATAGCACGGACTCTGCCCACGGCACCGCCCGCAATGATCACATCACCCACGTGGAGGGTACCGTTCTGCACCAGAACGGTGGCAACGGGGCCTCTGCCCTTATCCAGTTTGGCTTCGATAACGGCGCCCTTTGCCTCTCTGTCGGGGTTGGCCTTAAGATCTGCCATTTCGGCAACCAGAAGAATGTTCTCCAAAAGATCCGGAATGCCTTTTTTGGTAAGAGCCGAAACGGGAACGCAGATCACGTCACCGCCCCACTCTTCAGGCACCAGATCGTACTTGGTCAATTCCTGCTTGATAGAATCGGGGTTGGCACCGGGCTTATCCATCTTGTTGATGGCAACGATGATGGAAACTCCGGCTGCCTTGGCGTGGTTGATGGCTTCCACCGTCTGAGGCATAATACCGTCGTCAGCGGCAACCACCAGAACAGCAATATCGGTGAGCTGGGCGCCGCGGGCGCGCATAGCGGTAAAGGCGGCGTGACCGGGGGTATCCAGGAAGGTGATGGGCTTGCCCTCCACCTCAATGCGATATGCACCGATATGCTGAGTAATACCACCTGCTTCTCCTGCAGCAATGTTGGCGTGACGGATGGCATCCAAAATAGAGGTCTTACCGTGGTCAACGTGACCCATAACTACCACTACGGGACTTCTTTCTTCCAGATCTTCCGCCTCGTCCACGTGCTCGTCAATGAGTTTTTCTTCAATGGTGACCACCTTCAAGGGGCGTGCCTCGGAGCCAAATTCATCGGCAACCAAGGCGGCGGTATCAAAATCAATGCTCTGGTTGGCAGTTGCCATTGCACCCATCAGCATCAGTTTCTTCATAACGTCAGCAGTGGTAACGCGCAGTTCCTTTGCCAGATCCGATACCACGATGGTCTCGGGGATCTCGATATATTCGGGAATGGTGGCTCTTACCACAGGCTCGTTGCCGCGCTTTTTCTTATCGGGTCTGCGGGGGCGGCGGGGGGTCATACGACGGCGGTTCTGATCGTTACCGAATTCATAGTTCTTTTCGTCGTACTTGGAAAGATCGATATCCACGATCTTGGTATCAATGATGCGGGTTTCCTTCTTCTTGGCAACAAATTCCGTTTTGGGGCCGTTGAAGACAGGGGTATTGTTCGTGGAGGGAACACGCTTTTCACCCTTTTCTTCACGCTTTTTATCCTTTTTGTTGTCAACCTTGCCGGGACGGGCGGCAGCGAAGCGATCCGTCATCTGCTGCTTCTTTTTTTCAGCCTCAGCCTTGGCGGCGGCAGCCTTTTCGGCGGCGGCCTTCTCAGCAGCAGCCTTTTCAGCGGCGGCCTTTTCGGCAGCAGCTCTCTCTGCAGCCTCCTTTGCGGCTTTTTCGGCGGCGGCCTTCTCAGCAGCGGCCTTTTCGGCAGCAGCCTTCTCAGCGGCGGCTTTTTCGGCAGCAGCCTTCTCTGCGGCGGCCTTTTCGGCGGCAGCTCTTTCGGCTGCTTCCTTTTCGGCGATTTCCTGCGCCGTTGCCTTCACCTTATATTTTCCGTCGATATAATCGTTAATATTCTCCACGGGAAAACGATCCATCAAGCTCTGCAAAGCAAAGCTTACCTCGTCATTCTCCAGCGTACCGCCGGTCTGCTTGGTCATACCGAGCTCGCCGAAGATGGCAACCAGATCCTTTGATTTGATCTCAAGATCCTTTGCAAGTTGACTGATTTTCACTGTATTTGCCATAAAATCCCTCCAAACGGCTTCAAAGCGAAGCCAAAACTAAATTCACAAACTCTTTGGGAACCGCCACGCAAACGGCTTCTCCCTGCTTTCCGATACAGCGGGCAAGCTCATTCTTGTTCAAGGGGATGCGCCGCACGGGAACATTTCCCGCTTCTGCCAGAGCGCAAAGTTTTTTCTCCGCGTCCTTTCCCGCATCCTCCGCCAAAAGCACAAGCTTTGCCTTGCCGGAATGCACTTCTTCCTTCACCAGATAAAGCCCGCTGGTAATTCTGCCCGCCCTGCGGCAAAGCCCAAGGGCACCGGCGATCCTTTCACCCGTCATCCTTCGATCTTCTCCTCCAGAGCATTCCAGATCTCCTCCGGAATGGCGGTATCCAAATTTCGCTCCAGCCTTTTTGCTTTTCTGGCCTTTTGCAAGCAAGACTTCTTGGGGCAGAGGTAAACGCCCCTTCCGTTTGCCTTACCGGTATCATCCAGAACGATCTCCCCTTCGGGGGTTCTTACCACACGGACAAATTCCTTTTTACTCTTTTGCTCACTGCAACCGGCACAGCGGCGCAGGGGCACTTTTTTTACCGTCATTTTTATGCCTTAATGTCGATCTTATAGCCCGTAAGCTTTGCAGCCAGACGCACGTTCTGACCTTCCTTACCGATGGCAAGGGAAAGCTGATCGGCGGCAACTGCCACCTGACTGGTCTTATCATCCATCACGTCAACGGAAAGAACTGTCGCAGGGGAAAGGCTGGCGGCGATGAACTCTGCGGGATCTTCGCTGTATTTTACCAGATCGATCTTTTCACCGGGAACCTGACGCAGAATGTTGGACTTTCTCAAGCCCTTCAGACCGATACAGCTACCGATGGGATCCACATTTTCATCTCTGGAATAGACGGCCACCTTGGTGCGGCTGCCCGCTTCTCTCGCGATGCTATGGATGATCACGGTGCCATCCTGAATTTCGGGAACCTCGCTCTCAAACAGACGCTTGATGAAGTTAGGGTGAGTACGGGAGAGCACGATAATGGGGTTGCGGGTCTCCTTCTTCACTTCGCAAACATACACCTTCACGCTGTCACCTACCTTGAAGCGGTCGGTGGGAAGCTGTTCTGCACGAACCAGAGTTGCCTGGGTATTTTCAAATTCCAGGATCACGTTACCGGTGAGGCGCTCGATGATCACAACGGTACCGGTGATGATCCCTTCGGTCTTTTTTTCATATTCTTCGATGAGCCTGCCTCTTTCAGCCTCGCGGATGCCCTGCACGATCACCTGCTTTGCGTTCTGGGCGGGAATGCGGCCGAAATTCTTGGGCTTGAACTCGTATTCCTGAACGTCGCCGATCTTGGCGCGCTTGGATTTCTTTCTCGCGGTTTCCAGATCCAGCTCACACTTGGGGTTCTGCACCTCTTCCACAACGGTCATCAGGCGGTACATCTTCACGTTGCGCTTCACGGGATCGATGACCACACGCACGTTGGATTCATTGTCGTTTTCTTTTTTATAGCCGGCAAGAAGAGCGGCTTCCACCCTCTCCAGCATAAATTCCTTGGGAATTCCTTTTTCTCTTTCCAGTGCCTCCAGGGCGTCAAAAAAATCGTTGTTCATTTCGTGATCCTTTCAAGCTTTGTAACTTTAGAAATTTTCATAAACCGTTGCGGCTCTTGCCACCTGCTCGCCGGGGAATCTCCGTTCCTTGCCGTCGTCGGTCAGAAGGCAAAAGACACCGTCTTCATAAGACAAAAGAGTGCCGATAAAACTTTTTTCTCCGTCTACGGGTGCATACAGGCGCAAGGAGATCCTCTCGCCCAGATAGTAGAGAACGTGCTCTTCCCGATTCAGGACTCTCTCCAGCCCCGCAGAGGAAACCTCAAGGTAGTAGTTATCCTCAATGGGGTCGTGCTCGTCAAGAAGGGGGCTTAACATACGGGAGACCTTTTCGCAGTCATCCAGATCGATCTGGCGGGTGCGGTCGGGCTGTTCGATGGTTACAAGAAGGTTGAAATCTGTCCCTTCTTTATAATAATCAACGTCCCAAAGAAGATAACCTGCTTTTTCCACAGGCTCGCGGACGATCGATTCTACCAATGCGGCGATTTTGCCGCGTCCTTTTTTCTCTGCCAAATCCGTTCCTCTCAAAAAAAGTCTTACAACAAGCAAAGTGAGTAGAGCGGCTTCCCACTCTACTCCCATACCATCATCTTATTGCTATGGAAGTATTTTACCACAGCTTTTTAAAAAAATCAAGACATTTTTTATTTTTTTCATTTTTTCCTACTTTATATTGTAAGAAACGGAAAAATGTGGTAAACTAAACTAAAGGAGTTTTTACTTATGATAGACAGTTTTCAGATCAAAGATATCAGCCAATTTGGAAGAAACGGCTTTTTTGAAAAAAGTTTTACGCTTACGTTGCATTCCCCCTGCAGCGACTGTATGATCATCACCGCTTTTTCACGTTACGAAGGGGAGGTTGCCCCGTGGATCGAATTTTCCCTGATCAGCGACCTGTTCCCCGAACGGGCGGTTTACCGTTCCCATTTCTATAGAGTGGGAAGAGTTGGGGAATGGACCCGTCAGCAGTGGCGTGTTCCCCCTGCGTTTCATCCCTCTATCCACACGGAGATCACCGTTACCATTCCCGAAGGTACCCGTTTGGAGCTGACGGATTTTCACAGCAGCTATTCCTTCGGCTCAAGGCCCTGGCCCGAAAGCGGACCCCGCCACAACGCCCACCTTGGCTTTTGGGGGATCGCCCCCTCCAATTCCCGCCGCGCCGTGGAGCTGGCCGCTCAATGCGGATTTTCCTCCTGCATCGTAAATATCAAAGAAACCCTTGACGGGCACGTGGTTTGCTATCACGATCCCACCATCAACAAGCTCGCTACCGACAAAGACGGAAACCGCATTAAGGATAACCCCGAGGTTCCGCCCCTGCCCATTTCGGAAATGACCCTAAAGGAGCTCCGGGAATGGGATCTTGGCAGCTACAGACACCCTCTTTTTTCCGATTTCCGTATTTTGACTATGGAGGAGGCCTTCCGCATTATGGCAAAAACGGGGATCCATCCTATGTTCAGCACCCACCCTGCCCCTTCCGACGCGGCCTGGGAAAAGGTAAAGGATATGCTTCTGCGCTACGGGCTGACGAAAAAATTCCACGTCAAATCCTTTAAATTGCCAATCCTGGAGCGTGCCTACTCTATCTTCGGCGATACCATTGACGGCTACACCTGGGATAAGGGCAACGTGGAGGATTTCAAGAAATCCAAGCTCTACGGTGCAAATTGCCGCCTTGGAATTGAATTGGTCAAAAAGGATATGACGCGTGAGCTTGCCAGAGAAATCATCAACGCGGGCTTCTTTGCCGCCGTATTCGGTTTAAAGGAGCAGGTGCATTACGAGGAATTTGAAGAGCTGATGGAATGGGGCGTAACGGAATTTACGGAAGACCATCACTGCTCTATGGGTCTTAATTGGTAAAAATTACGAATTTAATCAAAAGGAGAATCATTTATGAACAGCAAACGGATGCGTCGCAGACTTGCATTGCTTCTTTCCCTTTCCCTTGCCCTTTCTCTTTTTTCCTGCGGTGAGACTGCCGCTCCTACCGTAGAGGGTGATGGGTTTTCCACCTTTGTGGATGGAGCCGAAAACACCGCAGAGACCGATCCCCCCATTGATACCGAAGCTTTAGCCGAGCGGGAAGAAAAGATAGACGAGGCGGAAATGATCGACGTGGTCCGCTCCTGGGTCGGTTTTTCCGATCGCGGTGTGCTGGACACCCCCGATTCCTTTCAGGCAGTACCCATCAAAACCAAATCCGACCTCGACCCCTACCGCTCTTTCCTGACGGAATTGACAGAGGAAGAGGAAACAGCCTTCCTTGCCGATAAAAACGGTTACTGCGTGCTTCTTGAGATCACAGCCAAAAGCGACCGTCACTACTGCGATATTTCATCCATTTACAATACCGGCAACACCATTGAGATCTGCGTTTCAGAGTTTGAGGAAGAGGATCCTCTGGCAGATCCACAGCCCCTTCACAGCTTCTATCTATTTTACTTCCCAGGTGAAGTATACCACAACGAAACGGTTAAAACGCTGTTCAGTATTTTCTAAGGCAAAATGATCCATTATCTTTCAAGCTCCGGCCAAGCCGTAAGCGGTGCTCTCACCGAAATCGGAAAAAAGCAGGCAACGCTTTTAGGATCACGTTTAAAAGCGATCCCCTTTGAGGGAACGATCCTCTTTGCGCCTGATTCCCCTTGCGAAAAGACCGCCGATATCCTTTCGGAAATCCTCTCCGTTCCAAAAAAAGAAGCCGCCTTCCTCGTAGGCGAAAAGGAGAACGAAGCCCTTAAAGAGCGGGTGGGAGAGGGCTATCAAAACGCCCTTGGCTTTCACGGTGAAGAAGATCTTCTGTTTTTGGCGCCGAGGGAGGTTTGCGAAGCACTTGCTTCCCTTTTTGAACTGAAGATCCCGAAGGGCGTTCATTCATTTGACTGCGCTCTTACCGTGTTTAACCCCGTTTCTTGGCGCTTCATTCCCACCGTGTTCGATACCGCTCACCTCCCCTATGATGCTATCACCTTGGGAGAAAAGAGCGCGAGAGATTTAGACGCGGAGCTGTTCGCATCCCAATATCAAGGCGTCATCCCCCTGCCGGATCTTTCCGATTTTACCGGAGAGCGGATCCTTCACATCGGAGATACGGATTCCGCCACTTACCCCTATTTCAGAAAGCTCATTGAAATGGTAAAGCCGCAGATCATTCTTCACACCGGAGATCTGGCAGACGAAGTAAAATTGGAGCGCTTTCCCGAGCGGGCGGAGGAATACCGCTTCAAAGCCGCTCACCTGATCGACATTATGCGCCAAAGCGGTGCGAACATGATCCTTGTTGTGGGAAACCACGATTCCTATGATATCTTAAAGGAATTGGCACCTGATGCTGAGATCCTGATGCCCGGAAGCGAGGCGATCCTCTCCGGCGTTCCTTGCCGCTTGGGGCATAAGGTCAAGGAGATGATCTTCGACCGAAAATACTGCCTGTACGGCCACGGAATGGCAGGCGAGACCTGGCGCTACGGCTTCAACCACCCCGGGAAGCCATGCCGCTTCAACGTTGCCTTCGGCTCTTTTATTTACGATCTGGCAAACGATCGCTTCGAGAGAGTGCCGCGGGTCACAGCGGCAAGCCTTTGAGCAAGAAAAAAGACTTCGAATTGAAGTCTTTTTTTCTTTTATGATCAAACACCCGGAACCGTCCAGGTGTTTTCCAGCGAGTAATTGGCGCTTTCCTTAATGGTGTGCTTCAAATCCTCGGTGAGGATCAGATCGCCCTGGGACTGATAGCGGCTCTGTCTCTTCTTGGCGGGAACCTTATCCAGTTTTACTTCTTCAATGGGTTTACCCGTAAGCTGCGCGTAGAAAGAGTACGCGGCGATGACTCTGCCCAGATCGCTCAGGTGGGTATAATCCCGATAGAGCGCCTTCTGACTCAAACCCAGAACGCGGTTGGCATACAGGATAGCAGAGCCGGTACTGAAGACGTAAGTGTAGCGGGGATCGGGCGTGATATTCTTTTCGGTGAGACGGATATAGTGGTTGAACTGACGAACGGGATCCAAGCCATATCGGTCGATCATTTTTTGCTGATGACCGGCAGGAGGCTTGACAGGCCAATTATTAGACCAGATATCGGGATCGTTGGGGTTGGGCCAGGAAGCGTGCCAACCAAACACGTGCTCCGTGGGGAGGTACTGATCCACCAGCTCCATCAGCCGATCCCGATGCTTTTGTGCCAGCGTTTCATCCTGAAAATCGGTGTGGCCACACTGGAAGAAGACGATATCCCATTCGTGGTCCTTCAGGGCGTCCTGCATAGTGGACTGCTCGGTACGGACGTAATTCACTTCACTGCTTTCGTAATAGTCGTAAACCGCCTGATTGTTTTCACAAAAATGCACGTGCTGATACTGGCTGCAGCCGCTGTAGTAGAGGAAGCCCAAGGTATAACGCGTATCAAAGCCCTGAGCGTTAAAAACCCGTGCAAGCTGGAAAAACAAGTCGTTAGAATGGCTGTTTCCGATGATCAGAATTCTGGTTACGTTTCGTTCCAGCTGACTTTGGGGCAGATATCCTTCCTGCTTGATTTCGGTCTCTTCTTCCGCAGTGGTTTCCGCCACAACCGTTTCGGTTTCTGCCTTCATCTCATCCACGGCAAGCTCGGAGACGCCGCAGGCAAACAGAAGAGGAAGCACCATGACAAGAGTCAAAAGCAAAGCTAAAATTCGTTTCATCATACTGTCTCCTTTTAATTTGTTAAAATCATTTTTTCTTTTTTTCCAAGCGTCACCACCATTGGAAACGCCGCAAGACAAAGGATCATTCCCAGAAGCATACCAAGACGCATGCCCAGCTGCTCAGGCTTTAAAGCAAGCTTCTCGGAAAGGGCGATCATAACGGGAGTCACCATAGAAAGATCCGTGATCACCCCCACCGCTTGGGGCGCAAGAGACGCACCCAGATCACCGCCTGCCGCCATCATTGCGTAAAGGAATACGCCTCCTGCGGGAAAACGGTCGGAGGCTATGGTCAAAGAGCCGGGCCAAAGCATAGAAACGCAAAGCCCCGTTGCGGCGGCGGCCAAAAGCCCAAGCCAAGGATACGGAGTCACAGCCGCAAGCAGATAACAAAGGGCCGCTCCCAAAAAGCCAAAACGAACGGCGTTATAAACGCTTCTTCCCTTTTGGGCGTAAAAGCTTCGGCCTAAGCCCATCATCGCCCCGAAGAAGGCAACACCCAGTACGTCACCCCAGACCTTTTGGATCCCAAGGGTGCTTTCCAGATAGCCCGACGCCCATTGCTCCATAATCAGCTCCGCGCCGCCGCCCAAGAAGATCACGGCTACGCAAAGCCAAAAGCCACCGTTTTTCAAATATTTCAAAACCCCCGTGGCCTTTCCCGGTGTTTTCATAGGGGGGATCTCAGCGCCCGCAAACAGGATCAGGGCTGTCAGGGGAATAAGGGCGGCAAAGAGCATCAAAAGGGGCCAGGCGCTACTACCGAAGATCAGAAGATAAAGGGTCGAGAGGATCACCACCGGAATGGTGCCCCAAGCAAAGAAGGAGTGAAGGCGGCTCATTTCCCGATCCGGGTCCTTTGCGGGAATGGCGGCGATCACGGGGCTTAAAAGCACCTCTCCCAAACCCGAAGAGGCAGAGAAGATCACCGTACCCGTCACAAGCCCCAAAAAGGCGTATCGGGGGAAAAGCCAAGGCAAAAGCGCATACAGAAGAAAGCCCAGTACCGTAAGATACGGCATTGTCTTTACCGTTTTTTTCAGATCAAGGCGGTGAGAAAAGAAGGATAAGATCAGGTCAACACCAAGCTGTGTAAAGAAATTCAGAGAAACCAAAAGCCCCAGCTGTGCAAAACCGATCCCGTAGAGAGAACGGAAGGTAAGGAACAGAATGGGGGGAAGGTTTGCCACCACCGCCATGGAAAAGGAGCCCGCATAGCAGGCAAGCTTTACCCGCTTATACTGCTTTTGCAAGTCCGTCATTTTTTGGGATCCTCATAGATAAAACGGAAGGTAGAAAGGGCGTTCCACTCATCCCCTTTTTCTACCGGCTGATTGTTGGCGTAATAGAAATAAAACTTATTGTATGCGGATGTATTCTGAATGGAGAACTCCTTACCGTAAGAGGCTGTCACCGTAGCGCGAATGCCGCTTTGCTTTCCGATAATGGTCATTTCGTCGATGGATTCCTTGCAGCCGGGGGAAAGGGGTGTTTTGTGCCCTTCCTTGCTGACATCGTATTCCTTCCCCTGATAAAGGGCGGTATCGGTAATGAGAAAATCCCCTTCGTTCCGACGAATGGGAAGCATCGTAAGAAAGGCGCGGTTGATATGAACGCTTTTTTCCCACTTCAAATTCTGCTTCAGAGTCAGCATTCCATCTTTGAATACATACTCCTTGCTATGAAAGGCAACAGGCTCGTCACGGGTGCCTTGAAGAACGATGCGGCTTTCCTGACGGATGAAAAGAGCCTCGGCCTCGGGCTGAACGTCAAAGGCGGTCAGGTGCTCGTAGCCGTGGAAGCCCCCGTGAAAGTCGGGCGTGCCCTCGATCTTAAAGGCACACTCCCATTCTCCGGCGGTGGTAAGGGGAAAATCGTAAATATCCTGAAATCCCTCTCCTTCTTTGCGGCAAAGGCGAAGCTTATGCAAGCGCCACAGATTTTGATTCTGGTGAGTGCCGCCGTCGGTAAAGGGCTTTTCAATGTGGCGAAGGGCAAAGCGGAAGTATCCGTCTCCTCCGGGTATATAGATCCCCAATTCGTTTTCCAATTGCTCTAAATAATAGGCTTTTTCCATTTCAGAATCTCTCCTTATTATATCACGGTGATCTTCACGATTCCCTTATCGTCCGCATAGCGGCGGTAGGGGGGCTGATCGAAGGAAGCGGAGGCCTCTATCATCTCCTCGGGGGTCTGTTCCCCAAGAAGCACAGGATTCTCTTCTTTCAAATATTCGCTCAAGCCGTCACTGGCAAGAAGGATCACGTCGCCTTTTTTTAGTTGGATCTGTCCTTCATCCAAGGTTTCGCAAACGGCTTCATCTCCGTTGAATATACCGTAGCAATACTCGCTTTCGGGGTGGTTGCAATGGTGCGCGTAGCGTTCTTCTTTGGTCAGACCCAGTTTTTCCACTGCGCTGACTCCGGTCTGCGTTCCGAAAAACTCAACTTTTCCATCCCGCAGTAACACGCCCACGCAATCCCCTAAATAAACGTAATAAAAGCAGTCGTTGCGCACCAAGCCCACGATTCCCAAGGTACCGGGGTAAAAGCCCCACTCTTCAAGGGAACGGGAACCGCGAAAAGCACGGATCTTATCATTGGCTGATAAAACGGCACGGCGCAAGAGAGCAATGGGGTCTTCCCCCTCCCCGTGCTCCGAAAGGAAACGGAACACCGCTTCGGAAACGATCTCGTTCACCTTGCAGGCGGCACTCTCAAAGGGCGCTTTCTCATATTCCTCATGGATGCGGGTGATTCCGTCCAGCACCATATAAAATCCGTTTGCGGGATCTGCCAACACGCAGTCCTCAAGGGGCTTGGGCAGATCTCTCGTATGGGGCTTCGTTGCGGTAAAAGCCCGATACTGATAGCGATTCATCATATTTTTTCTATTCTCCAACGGTAAGTTCTTCAAAGCGGGTGGTGATATCAAAGATATATTTATCCAGATGGCGGGTATCGTCACACGCACCGAATTTTGAAGTATACACAACGTTATCCTCAAAGGCATCTAAAATAATGCGCATCTGTTTGCCACTGATGGGATGGGGGCGCTTCCCCGGTTTGCAATTCTTTAAAATAATATCAATGAGGATTTCGGAGGGGGGCATTTTCCCCTCTAAATTCACGCAGAAATACGGCTTTCCCATCCCCGTCACCAATTCGATCTCCTCACAGAAGGAGGGAGAGTTGAGCATATTTTTACTAAGATAAAACACGGCTCCCACACAACGCTTATCCGTAATACGTTCCTTTACGTATTCCTGCCAGCGATTTCCGGAGGCTATATTCTGATCGTAAAGAAAGGGCACCTTGTGTCTGTAAAGCTCCAGAAGATCACAGTAAACGGAATGAAAATCCAACGTGGAATAGCAAACGAAAAAGTAACGGTCCTCTTCCCTGTGTTCGGGAACCGGCGGAAGCAAGTGACACTGATTCTGGACGGGTGCTTCCAATACCGCCTTTTTGATCTCATCCAGCCTCTCGGCAGGAACGGTGAAGCGGGGGTGCTTCCGTTTATCCTGAATATCCCACACCTTTCGGCAAAATTCCTGATATTCCTTTCGTTCTGCCCCGCGGTACACCTTTTTTTCCACCAAATAAGACTCCGCTCTCTGCAGATCTGAAAGCACGCGTTTGCAAAGGGCATCAAACTCCTTTCCCTTAAGGGAAAGGCCGGACAAAAAATCAAGCTTTGCTTTGATGTAATAATACTTGGGATATCGGGGATTGCGAGCGATAGCTTCTTTGATGTACTTCATTGCACGGGGGAGCTCATCATCCGACAGCATATCCGCATCATATTCCAGCACCATACAAACCGTAGAGGCAAAGGAGCAATAAACGCCGGGGTTGCAGATTTTCTCCTCCATGAGGCGGAAAATGGCATTCCCATCGTGATTCAACGCCTTCCGATAATCGTAAGGGGAACGGCTCCGTTTATAATAGCGGGAAAAAACCTCGTTATAAAGGGGATAATCGAAAAAGGCATCTTCGAAGATCTCCTCCGCCAGCCCGCGAAGCCCTTCCAGATCATCGGTCTTTTTATAAATAAGAGACAGGGCGTAATAAGCGGCAAAATCCGATTTCTTCGGAACGATCTTTTTTTTGCAAGAGAGAAGGGCGCGCTCCAGGATCGTTTCCAAGATTTCGGCAATGCTCCGAAAGGTCTTTTCCACAAAATACTCAAGCGCAAGATTAAACGCATATTCCCCTGTACCGAACCGTTCGGTGATCTTCTGCAATGCACGGACGGTTTCCTCCGTCAACGCTTCATTTCCTGCACTCTCTGCTTCATCCAAAGCGGGCAGGAGTGCATTGACCACTTCTTTTACTTCTTTTAATGTTTTTTCATACGTTTCCGCATTTTTTGCGGAAACCGTTGTTTTTTCTTTTGAATCCATTTTTCCACCCCCTTCGCATAGAAAAAATTATACCATTTGCCCTACCGTTTGTCAACCGATCCCCTGCGGGGGTCCCGCAGCTCCCTTGCCCCTTTTCTCTCTTTTCCCTTGACAATCCACAAAAAAATGTTATAATGGTTTGGCTATGGATTCGGCACAGTCGAAAACGCAAGATCCAACGCACTTCCCCACCCCAAAGCCCACTGCACCATGATCGAGGCGTGGCTCATTTTTGGGACGTTTGCGAGCGCCGCCGGGGGCGGATCAAGCGAGCAATAAGGAGTGGCAGCAACACGCCGATTGGCAAGCAAACACCTTTGCGCAGACAGAGGCGATGTTGCAACAGGAAGAGCGCCGCATAGCGGCAGAGCATAGTTTTTTCAGGCACTATTACTAAAATTTGTTTTTTATCGAGGCGTGGCTCAGTTTGGGGACGTTTGCGAGCGCCGCCGGAGGCGGATCAAGCGAGCAATAAGGAGTGGCAGCAACACGCCGATTGGCAAGCAAACGCCTTTGCGCAGACAGAGACGATGTTGCAACAGGAAGAGCGCCGCGTAGCGGCAGAGCATAGTTTTTTCAGGCACTATTACTAAAATTTGTTTTTTATCGAGGCGTGGCTCAGTTTGGTAGAGCGCCGCGTTCGGGACGCGGAGGCCGCAAGTTCAAGTCTTGTCGCCTCGACCAAAAATCGACAAGTTTCGACAGAGACTTGTCGATTTTACTTTTTCACTATTAACTCTTCACTTTTCACTCTTCTCTTTCGAAACTTGTCGATTAGGTAATAAGTAATAGTGAATAGTGAAGAAGTGCTGATGAAGCTTTTCTCCCTTTAGTCGAAAAGCATTATATTTTACTAGAGTTCGAATTCATACGCAAAGCTTCCGAAAATATCTTTTTCATAGCCCATAGACACAAAAAGAGGACACCAATTCGGTGTCCTATTTTTATTTTTGATGATAAGCCTTTGGAGTTGCAGCCTTCGCGTTCCGCTATGCGGCGCGTTTTTGATTCAAGCTTGCATCAAAGCGAGATCAGGTGGCACAGTCGGAGGGGAGACGTACAGTCAAGCCGCTGCATCAGGTGGGCGGCGAGGCGGTCAAATTCGGTATGATCGATCAGGCGGAACGCAGCAGCCATTCCGTCGATCAAACCGCTTTTATTGGGGTGCTCTGCCGTGATTCCCAAGCCGAGAAAACGCAGGATCGCATAAACCGCACAAAGGGCAACGTACTCGCTATGCATACTTTTGGGGCGATCCTGAAAGGGAAACACCGAGAAAAACATATGGTTGACCAGCATATGCTCGTAAAAAGTCTCCCAATTCGGTGCCAAAGCTTCAAAGCGAGACCTTGCGGTGTGATAGCGTCGGAGCGCACCGTCACCACTTCCGAAATATGCAAGTGCCGCTTCTCCGTACCCGCGGATGCTTTCACTTCGCTCATCCAGAATGGCGATCATCTGTTCCACCATATCAAGCCCGAACGCCAAGTGCTCCTCACGTATTTCATCGATATGAGCAAGGGTGAGCCAATCGCGATGGCGACGGGCCAGGATGTGATCCAACATTGCCTTATCCTTTCTTTCAAAGGCAACGTCCATATCGTCAAGCACCTGACCAAGGCACATGATTCTTTGGGACAAGGGCATCCCCCGATCCTGAATGATCGAGATCAGATAGAGCCTTACGTTCTGCTCAACGCCCAAGGTCTCAAAAAAGGATCGTCTTTCGGGCAAGGGCGGCATTTCCACCGTCAGCTCACGGCGAACAAATGCAATGGGCTCTTCTTTTTCCAACATCAGCTCCAAAACCGCCTCACAGCTGTTGGCGCAGGAGCATTCGTACAACCCGTCCTCCCAGCGGATTCCCCTTGGATACAGACGGCAAACGTCTGGCAGGATCTCTTCTCCCAGCTCGGCGTGGATGGCGCAACGCCCGTCCTGCATTCGCAGGGGGCAGTTGCCGTCGTAGCGGGGCTCAAACCGTGCATATTTCTCCTCGGTGGGACGGTCGACTACACGAACGCCGCAATCCAGGCGGCGCCGAAGATCCTCGTTACAATCAAGCCCCAACAGGCGAAAGTAATTTTTCATAGAGATGGAGATGGGCCAACCGACGCAGCAAGCCGAGCGGCACGCACCCATTTTACAGGAAAAATTCATGTAATAATCCGGCATCAAAAAAGTATGTGTTTCCACAAAAAACCTCCAAAAATAAAAAGACAAAGGTCAACCTCATATTGTCAGTTCACCTTTTTCGCAAAAATTATACTACTTTTTTTCTGCATTTTTCAAGATTTTTTTGAAATTTTTCCTGAAAAATTTTTAAGCTTTTTTGCCAGAAAAAACAGAGGTATTGCAATGCAATACCTCTGTTTTGATTATTTTGCTCTTGGAACGAGCTTTGCCAATTCGTTGGCGATGGTGAAGGTGCTGACGCCGCTGCCGCGGGAATCCTCCACGATGATATAGAAGGCAGTCTTTGCTTCTTCGATCACCCCCACCAAAAGGCTGTTTTCCGCGGTCTCACCAACCTCGGAGGTGCCCGTTTTGGCATAGGTAACGGTTTCATCCAAACCAAGATTGTAATAGGTATAATCGTATTCGCGGGTACCGGAATACCAATTCTTTTTCACCGTGGAAGCGGTGGAAGAGGAAAGGAGCTTTTCGGCATCCCCTTCTGCCTCGTAGGTGACCTTATTCTTGTTGGGGTTGGTGACGGATTCGACAAGATAGGGTCTGGCAACCTTTCCTCCGTTTGCCACGGCGCCGGCGATCATTGCCATTGAAACGGGGCTGACCTGACTTTGCCCCTGACCGATCAGAGCCCAAACGTCGTCAAAACGCTTGGTATTGGCAAAAACGGTGGAGGAGTTGGGGCGGGTCAAGCCATCCATTTCGTTTTTTTCGTGTTCGGTTTCATTCACCTCAAAGCCAAGCTCTTCCAGCGTTTCAATGGCTTTTTCCACGTCAAACTGGGTAATGAGATAAGCAAAGAAACCGTTGCAGCTTTTTCCCAGAGCTTCATCAAAGACCAGCTTTCCGTGAGACCCGGGGCAATTGATCTTGGAGCCATCCGGAAGCTGAAAAGAGCCGTTGCAGGTGTAGGACAGATCCTTCAATTTGATTTTTTGATCCGCCGCTACGATAGTAGCAACCAGCTTCATGGTAGAGCCGGGAGTATAGAGGGAATCCACACAGCGGTTGATAAAGGCCGCGTTTTCGTAATCAGGGGCGTAATGAGGAAGGGTGATCATCGTATAGATCTCGCCGGTTTCGTAGTTATAGGCAAAGCAACAGCCCTTCCGATCCCCAAACTGGGAGATCAAATGCAGCTGATCCTCCTGAGAGAGAAGGGTTGTTTTCATTTGGCGCGGCTCCCCTTCCACGGTGCGATAGCCGGTAAGAGAATTGACGGAGCCGGGAACCAGCTTGGCGGCGTGGCGATACAAGACCGTATTGTGCATTAAATTGCCGTGGCCGATGGTGTTGCCATAGGCCTTGAAATCGCTTACCTGCCCGTTGTAGATGATCTGACCCGTTCGGTCGGTAATGACGCCGTGGATATCAGCAAAGCGGAATACGTCGTCATAGGTCAAATCATCCGTAGCACCGCCGATGCGAAAAAGCGCGATGACCATAGAGATGGCCAAAACCCAGGAGAGGATGCTGAATACGACACCCATCCTCTTTTCTTTTCTTCTCACTTTTTCTCCACCTCCTTAAACTTCACGGAAGGATTTAGGGAAGCAAAAACCATTCCCATCAGAATACCGAAGGTCAAAAGCGAGGTGCCGCCCTTGGAAAGGAACGGAGCAACGATGCCCGTAAAGGGAAGCACGTCCAGAGAACCGAGAAAGTTTAAAAGCACGTGGGCGCAAAGCACCACGGAAACCTGCGTCGTCACAAAGTAGCACCAAGGGAAAATGGCGTAATTCTTACGGGGAATCAGAACCAAAATGCAATAAGAAAGCATCACCGAAAGGAGCATCCCGACCCCAAAGACAGAATAAATGCCCGCTATGACCATATCGTTTTCGATGGCGTAAATATTAATAATATGGGAGGAATTTTCAATACCGAGCCCACCAAGCCCGCCAAAAATACAAGCCTTGAGCATTTGCGCCTGCTGGCCGTTCTCCTCCATCGCTTTTCCTACGTTTTCAACACGTTCGTGGGCGTAGGGAACGAAGGTAACGGCGGCAAAGAAGACCATTACCGTGATCAGAAGCAGGATCACGAAAAGTTTTTCATTATCAAGGAGAAGCACCGTCATTCCCAAAACCAAAGCAAAGATAATGGCTGCTGAGCCAAGATCGCGCAGGAGGAACAGGGCTGCAAAGGAAATGGCACCCATCACAAAAGTCAAAGTAACGCGCCACTTTTTGCCGTAGGAAAAGGCGCACATGGCAATAAGAAACACCTTTAGTAGTTCTCCGGGCTGAAAGGAAAAAGAGCCGATGCGGATCCAAAGGCGGGCCCCGTTGACCGTTGAGCCGAAGATGAGGTTGACGAGGATCAGAAGTGCAATGCAGACTGCCAAGGCAATGAACACGCCGTCCTTCACGTCTTTTACGTTGCGCATCACAAAATAGACGGCAATCATCGCCGCCATTGCCAATCCGAGGAACAAAACGTCGGAAAGAGAGATGGCCACCACAGCACGGAAGGACATACCGATGGCAAGCAAAATCGAGAGTGCCACCACGACCGCTGAAAATTTAGCGCGGGTCTTCTGCTGATACACAAGGGCAAGGATCAAAAAAAGGAGGATCATTCCCATTGATACCATATACAACACAGCGCGGTTTTTCAGCATCGAAATGCGACCCGTGTATTCTTCGATCTTCGTTTCAATGCTTTTGCTTTCATCCGCCGAAGCAGAGGAAAGCTTTTCTTCCAGAGCGGCAACCCGCTCTTCACAATCCGCAATACGGATCTCGGTAACGGGGGCAAGCTCCTCAATGGTAAATGCAGTCAGACCCATCGCAAAAAGTATTGCAAGGATCATCAAGATAAAGCCGCGACCTCCGGTTGTTTTAAGCATAATTCACCTCAACGTACTCCAAATGCGTATTTCCAATGAGCAGATGATCCCCCACTTCCAGGCGGATATCCTGATCGTACTCCCGATAGGAAGAGGAATAGCCGGGAATGCGGAACAATTCCGGGATTTCTTCCGACTCCAGAGCGCCTCCGTCCTTCAAGACGGTAATATCCGTTGCATCAGCGTTGCAGACCCATATTTTTTTACAGGTGCGGTGAACGCAAAATTCACCGTAGTCGTTGTAGTAAAAGGTAGCGGCGTAATGAGAGAGGGTCTTATCCTCCACGGGGCCGGGAATATCCACCCTAAGGGGAGAAATGCGGGGCTTTCTACCGAAGGACAGACGGGCGGAAACCACGGGGTAGCGATTGATAATTTCACGCCCATCCTCCCCTACCTTACCCGTGTGCACCAGGATCGCGTGATTGCCGAGTTTTTTATGGTAGCGCCTTCTGCGGTTCGTACATTCGATATCCAAAAGATGAAAGGAAAAAGCAACACACAAAAGACCCACGAGAATAATGAGAAAATACAAGGCTTTTCCTCCTTATTTTTCAGAGAGTTTATCCAGTATACTGAGCAAAAGGAAGCCCAAAGGCACCGTTGCCACGATGATGACGGCAATGAGCAGTGCAAACAAGATCGCGGCAATTTTTCCTGAAAGGCGGGCGATAAACCCGATCCCCAGCCAATAGGCCACGAGCCCTAAATTTAAAAGCAAAAGCAGGATCTGTACCGCAAAGGTCAACATTAGGAAAAGCCTGAAGCCCTTCGTCAACTTTACCTTGGGCGTTTTTGTTTTTTCGTTGAAAGAGGCATCAGCCTTATCAGAAGTAGGCGCCGCCGTTTCGGAGAGCGCGGGATCGGGCGCCTGTTTCGCTTTCTTTTCAAAAACAGGAAGCTTTTTCTTTTTATCCCTTTTTTCCTTCTTTTCTTTTTTGTTCCGAGTATCTTTTTCCTGCTGTACTTCTTCACTCTTGCGGGTATGAGTAACCAGAACGTCCTCTTGTTCTTTTTCTTTGGGACTCTCCTCCTTCTTCGGAACTTCCCTCTCTCGGAACAATTCGGAAAGTTTTTCCATCACGCAAGGGAGATGCGGAAAATCTTCCCGCCGACGGTATACCTTTTCCAAATGCTCCACGGAAAAAATCCTTCGGCGGATACAATCTAGCACGATCTCCTCCGGCAGGACGGAAAACAGCTTCGTCGCCGAAAACAGATCGTTATAATTCTCCGTGTTCACCAGATCCCAAAAAAGCGCCGCATCATCGTTATTATAGAGCAGGTTCAGAAGTTTCTCTTTCTTTTGGTCGGGGATCAAGGCATAACGCTCCGCCGCTTCAGGAACGGCTACGCCGCCGCTGAAAGCATCACCCGAAAGGATCATACGATCCACCATCGGTGCACCGTAGAAGTCGTCCTTTCGATTCATGGGTCTTAAAATATCGTCAAGCATCAAAACCAGCACCGCATCCTTGGTTTCCGCCGCAGAAGACGCGCCTGCGTGGAAGCTGACAAGGCGACGCATTTTGGGAGGCAAGCAGTCGTAAAGCCGACAGAGATGGTTTAAAATATCCTCCTCACAATTGCAACCCACGTAAGTCTGTACCTTTATTCTCTCATTTTCAGTGCGAAGGGTACTGTAGTAAGCTGCCGAAAAAAGGGCACTCTGCGCATTGAAGGTTGGCATAAAAGCCCCTTTCAAAGCCACTTTTTTCAACGGGATCTCGTAGCCACGCTCTATGACGATAGAATCTGATTCAGCAATCAAATCTACCATACGCCCGCGGAAGCCAGCCGCAAAGAAATCGTCTGCCTCGAAGGGATCAAAAAGCCAGTTGACGGTAGCAGCATTTCCCCGTGCATCACCGTTTCCGCCATAACCCTTGTAGATCACGGAAAAAAGGAAACGGTCACCAAGAGGAGCGAAACGAAGGCAACGATAGTCCCTCTCCCGATCCAACGGTTCTTGCACGATTCTGCCGTTGGCATAAAGATTTTCGATCTTGGCGGAATATTCCTTTGGAAAATCGGAAGATCCGTCGTACAGCTGGTATCCGCTGCTGCCACCGGCATAGATGATATATTTCATATAGACTCCTTATCGGGTTGTTTTTAAATTGGGCTCATCAATGGGGAAAATATCAAGCTCGTTGAGGATCCAGATCAAAGGATCCATTACGTTGATGGATTCTTTAAAATTCAGCATCTGTCCTTCTTCTTCAGGCTGGGTGGATTTTACGAAAAAGCCTGCGGACTGGGGATTTTCCTGATAGATCAAAGGAGCAATGGCAGAGTAACGCCCTGACAAGGCTGTCTGCAATTTGATCCTGCGAAGCAATTTATCTTTGGCATATTGCTCTTTGGAGGTCTTGCGGAAGGAATCCTTGCTAAACAAGGGAACCTGATACTCCGGCATATTGGACAATTCCTGCTGAGGCGGATTTGCAAAAAGACGGTCTGCCTGATTCAAAACGTAGGCCACGGGGCGTCCCGTCAGCAAACCGTATTCTTTTGCACGGTTGAAGGCATCCACAAATCGCGGATCATTTACATTGGAAGAACCGGGCGCATCCATCACCACAATGGCATCCAACCCACTATAGCCTTCAGTACCGCTCAACAGCGCATACCCGGAAGAATCCTCAAACGCGCTCTCCTTGTCTTCCTCAAAAATTTCACCGGCAAAATCCAGTACCACCACCGCAGCGATCGGAATCCCCCCCTTACGAGAGGGCTTATTGATGGTGATGATCTTGGTTTTTCCCTTATCGTTGATCAAAGTGGCGGCAATTCGTGGGGCTGAAGAATCCTCCACCGTTTCGGAGCTGAGGTAATAAGGAAAACGATTGACGGCATTCTGATTCTCGGCACAGCCAAGGGCGTGGATCCAGCAGGATTTTCCCACCTGCCGAACACCCGTTACACCGATAACGTAGGTGGGGAGGTCGCCCGTTCCCTTGAGGATCTCAGTCAGCCCGCTCTCGGCGCAAAAGGGGCAACATCTTTTAAAGGGAACCGTTTCCTTTTTGCCACCGTTAATGGCCAGATCCACCTTAATAGTGTGCTGAAAATTATCCTGACCGCCGTGCGAGTCCTTTTTGGCAGCACGGTTCAGTGCGGAATATTTGCACTCCACGTTCTTGGAATCGGAGGAATATTCGGGAACAAAATGCTCCACGTAAAGCCCTCCCAAAGGCTTGCGCTTCAGCTGCACCCAAACGTTATACGTGCTGTGATAATAATACGCATCGGAAGTAACTCTTCCGCACTTGTGACAAAGTACGATTCCGGCGTTTAGCATAATCTATCATCTCCAATCCATGTAATAACAAAGAGAAGGATCCTCTCTCCCTCTGCCTTGGAACCACCAAAAATACCCACGGGAACGTTCATTTCAAGAGGAATCTGCTGTTCTGCAAAACGGTTTACAAGTTCCTCAGAGGTAGAGGGAACGTACGCGTAAGCACCAACGGCATCCTTCGCAAAACAGAGACGCTTGCTCGTCCCGCCTGCCGTAATGATAATTCCCTTCTTTTTTTTCAATTCCTTAAAGGTGTAAAGCACATCATCAGGCTCCATGCCATCGTGAGCGGCGATCCACTGAATACGGATGTAGGTTTCATCCTTCTTATTAAAGCAAAATTCGCTTATCTCTTTCAATTCGCGCAAATTTTCCTTGGCGCGCCGCCTTTGACGAAGTGACAAAAGTTTGGCATAACCCCAAACAGGCACTGCTTTTTTTGCTGTCTTAAGACGACGAACTTTTTTCTTTTTCGGGGGCTTTTGAACAGGCTCTTTTTTTCGATCGAGACCAGCAGCCTTTATGGCTCTTCTCTCCATCAGTTTTTCTTCTAAGAGCTCTAATTTTTTTCGAAGGAAGGTAAGCACAGGTACGATAAGGACCGATACCACCCAAAAAAACGGAACCAATATCACCGCACATTCAAAGAGGCCGGAGATCAAAGGAAACAAGAACGAGAGCTTGTCAAGAATCAGCCTTACGATGGTCAGATCCCCCACCCAGCAAAGGGCAATATGGATAGTGTTGAACGCGGTCCCTACAAAAGGAATATCCGCCACCAGTTCGGGAGATGCGCAAAACAAAATCAAAAACAGAACGATCGAATATTTCCAGAACGATCTTCTAATGGCGCTGAAAAGCTTCCACAGCGCCGTAAAAAACGAAACGGGTTTTGAAAGTGATTTGATAATCATACCATGAACCTCTGTCTATTTATTTTTAGTTTAAAAGAATATTTCGAAATCGGAATCGGCACCGTCACCCGTTTCTTCCGCAGCTTCAGGCATTTCCAAAGCGGAATCCACCTGAGTAGGAACGGTAGCCGCTGCAGAATCGGGGAAATAAACCGGAATAAACCAATTTTCAGGCTTTTCATCCGACTTAAAGGTATGAACGTAAACGGTTACAGGGCCTTTACCCACCTTTTGGCAGATCTCAGCGGTAGAGGGTCTTTCAACAGAATGAGTCCCGTCGGGGCAATCACAAATCACCTCCAACGCGCAAAGCCTGTTCTCCAAGGGAAGATGGGGAGTAAACACGTGAATGTTATAAGAAAACGCCTTTTCGTAAGCTTCGTGCTCTAAAAGGCCGATCATCTCATACAAGCAACCTTTCAATTGGCTGAGTTCATAGGCTCTTGCGGGGTGGGAAGGAAAGAAATCTATTTGAGAAAGAACGTTCTCCATAGTGGTAACTTCTGCGTTATCCACCTTCAGGTAGTAGTCGCTTGGGCAAATGGGATAAAAACGGCTGGAGGATCCGTAAAGGAACAACCAGGCAAGATTTCCAGAATTTTTCATCACCCTTTCCGCTTCAGCCTTATAGATTTTGCGGCAAATTTCAAATTCGGTGGTATCAAAAAGGAAAAAGTCAAATTTTTCAACGGCACAGCCGTTTTTCTCTTCTTCCGGCAAGCCCTTTAATATGGATCTCAGTTCTTTTTCGAAGTTCGCGAGGGTGATGCGGTTGGCAGGGTCGAACATCGTTGCCTTCCGAAACAGAGAACGGATCTCGGGACACTTCGTTTCAACCTCCGACCAGTTGGCATTGATCTCATGTCCTTGAATCACCTGCTCCAGCCAGTTTGGGGAAAGATGAACAGGGTCATCCTCATACTGCTTATGAATCTCCCGCAAACGACCCGCAAGTTCCGAGGCATTGGTAATGCCCACGTCCAGAACGTCAAAAAACATAGAAAGCGGATTCTTCGTTTCCTTATAAGACCAGATACCAAAGATCTCCACCAGCATCAGCCCCAAAGCAAACACATCGATCTTGGAGGTGCGCGTCATTCCACGTACCACATCCTCAGGGGCTGTGTTGTTACGCGAAAACGCCGTCTCCACCGTTGCATCCGGATCCTCTTCTTCATCCGAATATTTTAGTTTGATAGATGGAAAATCAATAAGGCGCATTGTTTTTTTGCCCTTTTCATCTTCTTCCACCATTACGTTTTTGAATTTCAGATCCCGATGGGCGATCACGTTGGTATCGGCAATGGGTCCCTGGGCCATCAATTCCTTCAGACCGTTGATGATCTGAAGCATACAGTCGATTTTTTCTGCCGCCGTAGAAAAATTAAAATCCGAAATCGATTTATAAAAAGGCTCGATCACCATACAATTAAAATCCTTATACTCCGGCGTTTCAAACACATCCAGCGCCCCGGAACGGATCTCTTCTTCCATTCTTTTTGCATCGTCGTTTTGAGCCAGCACCTGACGGAGATTTTTCCCTTTGAAATTGAAAAAATCCCAAAAATGGCGGCTTTGGGGAAGACGCTCTTCCTCAAAGGGAAATTGGATCCTCACCTTTTTCAGGCAATACTTACGGTCAAGTTCGCAGCCGACGGGTGCCGATTTGTTAGAAAATTGCCCGTTTCCACAAAAAGTACCTGCGTAGATCTGCTTACACCGCTCATCGGGGGTAAGTCTTTTTTCTACGGTAAACGTATATTTTTGATTGTTTTGTTGAAAGCAGATGGTTTGCTTTACCTCAATTGTACCCAATGGAAGTCCTCCTTGCTGATCCTACGTTAAACGCCTTTTTTAATGCGAACCGCGATCATGGACGTATCGTCCTTGCCACCCGCGTTCACAACGCTCTCGTACACCTTGACGCAGAGCTGCTTCATATCTTCACGGTTTGAGAAAACGATTTCATCAAGCACCCCTTCATCCAACGTAGAAAGGGCGCCGTCACTCCCCAAAAGCAAAACGGAATCCTGAAAAAGGGGGTGCCTTTGTACAAAAACGTCAGCAGGATCCAGAAGAGAACGAGCCCCACCTACCACGCGGTGCAAAACGTTTTTCCGTTTGTAATGCTTTGCTTCCGCCTCGTTCAGCTTGCCGTTTCTTGCAAGGATCGCACCTTCGCTGTGGCTGGTGTATATATCCTTGATCGAGCCGCACATCAGATCCGTAAGGCGAACAGGGGAATCCCCCACGTTGGCAACGTACACCGCATCCTCAAACACGATGGCCATACTCACAGAGCAGGCGCAATTTTCGTTAGGATACTCAAACAGCAATTGATCGGCAGAAAGAATGGCGTTTTGCATCAAAGAAAAAAAATACTTGGTACGCCCTTCTTCGTCGGTAGCGGCAAGAGAATCCGCATCCACCATAAGGGGAGCTACGGCGCTCCTGATCTTTTTTTGTGCCAGAGCGGAAGAAAGGGCGGGGTTTGCGGTACTGACTCCGTCGATCACGCAGAAAACACCGAACCGGGTCAAGGACGCCGGAGCCGTATTAAAAAGCAGGTAAAACGTCTTGTCGCCGTTTTCCTCATGGGCAAGTTTACGGGAAAAATGAAAAACGTCTTCAATATAAAGCATCGCTCTTTACTCGTCTTCTTCAACGGTTGATTCGGTATCCTCTTCTTCGATCAGTGTTGCCTTCTGAAACTTATCCGTTACAGCGGAAAAGAAGTCGGAAACACCATCCATTCCCTTTTTGAGAAACGGAATGACCTTTTCCGCTTTTTTTGCAAGATCTTCCTTTTCTTTCCCATCATCCTCCAGAGTATCTCCGCCCGGGATCCGATCTCTTTTTTTCTCGTTGCCGGTGGGAATGCGATCGCGGGAGATCCCGGTGCCCGTTCCGTGAGAATCAAAGGAGAAGGATCTGCCTTTTTGATTCTCGTATTCGTAATTATCATCCATATCGATCTTCAGATCACGGATCAAAGCTTCCAGCCCCGGTCTGCGATATTTCAAGGGAGAAAGGCAACGTTCGATGCACATTTCCTGAGACTCAAAGGCCTTGTCGGTGCCGCCGGGATACTTGGCATAAAAATAAAAATATGCCGCCATATAAAGATCGGTAGAAACGTCTGCCCCGGGAGTAAAAAGCTCGCCGGGCATACCTGCATACCCAGGCTTAACGGGAACCGGCAGAGGCAAAAGCATTACGCTGATCTTCTCGCTTTCATTTTGGGGAACAGAGACGTAGATGCAATCCTTGCACAAAAATCCAAGAGGTCTGTAGCCGCTTTCGTGGATGGCACTGCGGTTATACTGAAACAAAATTTTCACAAGGCTTTTAAATACCCCCGATGCGTGATCCTGCTGCTGATTTTCAGACAGCTTGGAAAACTGCACCCACTTCCTATCCTTGGGGAAAGAAAAGCTGTATACGGCGTATTCATCCACCATACAAAAGCCTTTGAGAGCGGCAAAGGCACCACTGTTCTCCTCATCAAGCAAGGCGAAAGTATTTTTGATCTTTTCCAGATGCACTTCGTTTTCCGGCGTTACGGCAACGTTGATCCGTTCTCTGGGAACGCCACCGATCACCGGCTTCGTTTGAAAGACCCTACAGCCCATCAGGTTTTGTTCTCCGTCAGCCTCGATCTGAGGTCTGGTAAATTCGCACGGAGTTATACCGCCGAATGCACCGGCGGAAGCTGCAGCTCCGTTTCCGCTTTTTTCCTTCTGAGTAAAATCAAATCTCATATTGGCACCTCTTTAACTCTAAATTAAAATCTGTCACCCGATACAACGGATATTATACCATTTTGAGTAACAAAGTCAAGGATATCGCCGGTACAAATTGGGACATTTTAGGACATAAAGTTTTATTTTGAAACCTATTGGAAAATGTTGTAACCTGTGATATAATTGATTTTAAGCGACCGCTTTGGCCCCCAATGGTTAAAGCCCTGCGGTCTATAAGTTCGAAAGAGAGGAAGAATTATGTCGGATAATCAGGAGATCCTCCGTGGTGAAGGTGTTTCCATTGAATTAGCGGCACTTGACGTTATCAATTACACCCTGCACCAAAATCACGTGGAAAGCGTAAAGAGCGTTACCATTAAAAACGACACGGAAAAAGATCTGTCGGATCTGGTACTGTCCATCACCTCGGAACCGGAGTTTTCTAAGCCGTTTCAATTGCACGTAGATTTCGTGCCCGCAAAAAAGAGCTACGAGATCAAAAAGATCAATCTGGAACTGAACGTGGATTTTCTCGCAGGCATCACCGAAAAAGTAGAAGGGAGCCTCACCGCTTCCCTTTTTGTCAAGAATGAAGTGATCGCCACAAAAAAAATATCCGTCAGTGCCCTTGCCTTTGACCAATGGCACGGCTACGGCACCCACCCTGAGTTGCTTGCCTCTTTCGTGACGCCCAACCATCCCGCCATCGTGCCCATTCTGGCACGCGCCGCAGAACTGCTCAGCGAATGGACCGGCGACCCCTCCTTCGACGGATATCAATACAAAGACCCCGACCGCGTAAACAAGCAAGCGGCAGCCATTTTCTGCGCCCTGAAGGAACAGAAATTGATCTATTGCGTTCCTCCCGCAAGCTTTGAACAGACCGGTCAGCGGATCCGCCTTTGCGATGCGGTGCTTCAACAAAAAATGGGCACCTGTCTGGATCTGACCCTTCTGTACGTTTCGTGCCTGGAGGCCATCGGTCTCAACCCCCTTTTGATCCTTTCATCCGGCCACATCTTTTCCGGCTTCTGGCTGGAAGAACTGACCTTCCCCGAATCGGTGCTGGACGATCCCTCTCTCATCACCAAGCGCATGGCAGAAGGCGTCAATCAGATCAACGTAGTAGAAACCACACAAGTGGTCAACGGACACAACGCCACCTTCGATATGGCGGTGGATGCGGCCGTAAAGCACTTTGTGGGAACCGACCCCATTGAATGCATCATTGACGTTCGCCGCGCAAGGCTGAGCAGCATTACCCCCATTCCTCAGCGTGTGCACGACGATAACGGCTGGCACATTGAAATGGACCTTGCCGACGAGGGACAGAGCATCATAGCGCCCAAGAAGATGGACGAAGCGCTGGATACCGATGGACTTGACCCCAACCAGGGCATTCCCAAGATGGTACAGTGGGAGCGCAAACTTCTGGATCTGAGCCTTCGTAACACCCTGATCAACCTTCGCTTTTCCAGAACCATCGTTCCCTTCCTTGCTCCAACGCTGGACGAGCTGGAAAACGCCCTTGCCGACGGTGAAGAATTTACCGTTCTTCCCCGCCCTGCCGACTGGACTTCGGAACAAGAATTTGGCTTTGAGACCATGCACGTTTTAGGAAGCGAAACGGGGATCGTTTCTTCGGAATACGCCAATCACAGACTGCGCACCGCGCTGACGGAAAACGAACTGCAAAAAACGGTCAAGGATCTGTACCGAAAAGCCAAGACCGCCATGGAAGAAAACGGCGCCAACACCCTCTTTTTGGCTTTGGGCGTTTTACGCTGGTATGAATCCCCCCGTTCTAAAAAGCCCCGCTACGCACCTGTGATCCTCCTACCCGTGGAGCTGGTGCGCAAATCAGCAAACAAGGGCTATACCCTGCGCCTTCGCGACGACGAGCCTCAGATCAACATCACCATTCTGGAAAAGATCAAGCAGGATTTCGGCATTGAGGTGAAGGGGCTTGACCCCCTGCCCGCCGATGAATCGGGTATCGATATGCGAATGGTATTTACCGTTTTGAGAAAAGCAGTAATGAGCCAGGATCGCTGGGACGTTTTGGAATCCGCTTATTTGGGAATCTTCTCTTTCTCGCAGTTTGTGATGTGGAGCGATCTGCGCCACCGCAGCGAGGATATTATGAAGAACAAGATCGTTAAGAGCCTCATTGACGGAAAACTCTCCTGGGATGCAAAAGCGATGGAAGTAGGAGAACGGGTGAGCGAGGATTCCGCCCTGCTTCCCCTGCCCGCCGATGCCTCCCAGCTATTTGCCATTCAGGCGGCCTGCAACGGGGAAAGCTTCGTACTGCACGGACCACCCGGAACGGGAAAATCTCAAACCATTACCTCACTCATAGCAAATGCACTGGCAAAAGGCTCATCCGTTTTATTTGTAGCGGAGAAAAAGGCCGCTCTTGAGGTGGTAAAGAACCGACTTGACAGCATTGGTCTCAGCCCCTTCTGTTTAGAGCTTCACTCCAACAAATCCAAAAAGAGTTACGTTCTGGATCAGCTTCGCCAGGCCGTCGAGGTGGTGCGCCGCAAATCCCCGCTGGATTACGCCAGAAAGGCAGAGCAGATCAAAGATCTGCGTGAAAGCCTTGATTTTTACGCAAAACAGCTTCACACCCCCCTTTCCTGCGGTTTCACGGTGTACGAGTTGATCAACGAATACGAAGAATATGCCGACGCCAAGGATCTGGTGGTCTTCTCGCGGGATTTCGCAAAGGAGCAGACCCGTATTTCTCTTGAGGATCATGTGGTGCTGCTGGAGCAGCTCACCGCTTTGGGCAGATCCTTCGGACATCCCAAATATAACCCCCTTTCTCACATCGGTATTACCCGCTACCACCAACAGCTGCGCGTGGATATTCCCGCTGCCGTCGGCGCATACAAAAAGGTGCTGGACGACTTCGTTCCCGCAGTCCTTTCCTTTGCCGCCCTTGCAGGCATCGGAGATATTCAAAACGAATATGAATTGACCCGCGCCATGGAACTGGCGGAAAGCGTAGCCATTTGGAAGAGTCTGCCCAGATCCTGGGCAAAAACGGAGTACAACAATCTGTACTTTACTTCCGTTAAGAAAATGGCAGCTCACTTTTTTGCTGCCGCTTCCATCCGAAAGAATCTGCTGAAAAATTGGAGCGAGGACTTTCTTTCTTTGGATAGCGGCGAGCTGGTGGCAAAATACAACGCCGTTCAATCAAAATCCTTGGTGGCAAAAATCATCGCACAGAAAGCCTTTCTCAAGGAGCTGCGCCCCTTGAGCCGCAACGGCATCAACACCGACACCCTTGCAGATGACATCAAAGCCCTTCGCAAAATGCAAAAAGAAACGGCCGCGGCAGAAGAGCTCTTTGATACCTACGGTCCCGAGCTTGGTAATCTTTACCGTGCTGAAGAAACCGATTGGGAGGAAGTGGAGAAGGCCTCCGTTTCCGCTCAGCTCAGCGTGATCCGTCTGTTCGACCAGAACGGTGACGACCGTCTGCGCGGGCTCATCCTTTCCGATGAAAGCTTCGTGGAAAGTGCCGTCCTTGCTCTGGAGCACTTAGGTGATTTCCGTACGGCCAAAAACATCTGCTACGAGACCCTGTGCATCGAGAACACCGACGGAGAAGGCTGGCTGGACAAACAGATCGAGATCTGTGAGAATACCTTGGAATACAAGGATAGTCTCAAGGAATGGATCGCCTTTAACGAATACGCTCAGAAAGCGGTGGAAAGCGGATTGGGCGATCTGCTTGCCGCATACCGCGGCGGTGCAGAGCACGACGATCTGATCCCCGCTTACAAGAAAGCAATTCTTGCTGCCCTCACTATGACCGCGATTGACGAAGGCGGTGCGCTGAACACCTTCTCGGGTGTGGTATTCAACGAAAAACTGGAACAGTACAAGAAGATCGACGCTGAATTGACCCGCCTGGTACGGGAGGAGATCTTCTGCCGACTGGCAAGCAATCTGCCCGATTTCACCGACGAAGCGGCACAAAGTTCAGAACTGGGCATCTTGCAGAAAATGATCAAGAGCAACGGAAGAGGCACCAGCATCCGCAATCTATTCCTCCAGCTTCCCAATCTGCTTCCCCGTCTTTGCCCCTGTATGCTGATGAGCCCCATTTCAGCCGCCCAGTATTTAGACCCCAAGCGTATGCCCTTTGACATCGTGGTGTTTGACGAAGCCTCTCAGCTTCCCACCTGCAAAGCGGTTGGCGTTCTGGCAAGAGGTGAAAATGCAGTAATCGTAGGCGACCCCAAGCAGATGCCCCCCACTTCGTTCTTTGCGTTGAACACGGTAGATGAAGATAATCTGGAGGTAGAGGATTTAGAAAGCATTCTTGATGATTGTCTGGCACTGCAGATCCCCCAGACCCACCTTCTGTGGCACTACAGAAGCCGCCACGAAAGCCTGATCTCCTTCAGCAACAACCAGTTCTACGAGAACAAGCTTCTCACCTTCCCCTCTGCCAACGACCGCGAATCCAAGGTCTCTCTGATCCACGTTGACGGCGTGTTCCGACGCGGAAAGAACCGCCAGAACCTTCGCGAAGCTGAGGCGGTTGTGGAAGAGCTCCGCCGCCGCTCACGCGACGATACCCTTTCCCATCAGAGTATAGGCGTTATCACCTTCAACATTCCCCAACAGCTTCTCATTGACGATCTGGTAAGCGAAGCCTGCAAGGAAGATCCCGAGCTGGAAAAATGGGTGTACGACGGCGAAGAGCCCCTGTTTATCAAGAATCTGGAAAACGTGCAGGGTGACGAGCGTGACGTGATCCTCTTCTCCGTGGGCTACGGCCCCGATGAAAACGGCAAGGTTTATATGAACTTCGGTCCGCTGAACCGCGATGGCGGTTGGCGCAGACTGAACGTTGCCGTTTCCCGCGCCAGAAACGAAATGGTAGTCTTCTCCTCACTGCTTCCCGAACAGATCAACCTTTCTCAAACCAGCGCAGAGGGCGTGGTTGCACTCCGTGCATTCCTGGCCTATGCAGACGGAAAAGAGCTTTCAGTTGACGAAAACACCGGCAAATTCCTGAAAAACACTAAGGACGGTGTGGCACGGCGCATTGCCGCAATACTGAAGGAAAACGGCTACGAGACCCAGCTTCAGGTCGGTCACTCCGAATACCGCGTAGATGTGGGCGTGGTGGATCCGGATCAGCCCGAAGAATACATTTTGGGCATTCTCCTTGACGGTCCCGGCTACCAATCCTCCAAAACCACCCGTGATCGCGAGATCGCCCAGATCAACGTACTGCAACAGCTGGGATGGAACGTGATGCGCGTCTGGACTATGGATTGGTGGGATAACCGTAACAAAGAGATCGGCGGTATTCTGGAAGAACTCCGCCGCTTGCAGGAAGAGAAAAAGGCAAAGAAGGAAGAAACGCCCGCAGAGCCCGAAGCGCCTGCAGACGATTTTGCGGAACCCAAAGCTCCTGCAAGTGACTCCGAAGGAACTGAAGTTCCCGGCAATACCTCCGCCGAAACTAATCCTGCTGATGCGGTGGAAGAAAGCCCCGCTTCGGAAGCGGAGGTGATCGTACCCAAACGCTTCGTAACGGATTATGTGGAAGTAGAATTGGAATCCGTTCCCACCGACCGCAAAGCCATTTTGGACGGCGAATACAACTTCCAACTGACCCACGCCTTCCGCCGTCTTTTGGAAGGCGAGGCTCCCATTAAGCGTAGTTTCCTTTTCAAGCGAGTTCTGAACGCCTTTGGCCTCTCCGAGCAGGACGAAGAGGTGGTCTCCTTCCTTGAAGAGATCCTTCAGAACCTGAACGTAACCGTAACGGGTGAAGGAGACGAGCAGGTTCTTTGGAACGATGAGGTAACGAAAGAGACCTTCGCCCTTGTGCGCACCCGAAAGGAAAAAACGGCATCTTACGCTTTTGAAACCATCCCCCTTTGTGAGATCGTCACCGCCCTTTGCTACTGCGTTTACAAGCAGATCGCTATGCCCCGTGATACGCTGACCCACGAAGCCATTCGTCTTTTAGGCTTTAAGCGTCTGGTAGGCACGGCCGCCGCCGAAACTGCCAAGGCGTTGGAATACGTATTCCAAAAAGGCCTTATTGCAATGGATGAAACGGAATCCTGCACACTTACCGAACAAGGAAAAGCGTGGGCAACACGCTTCGAATAAAAGTAAAAAAACGGAATCTGAAAATTCAGTTTCCGTTTTTTTGCGGTGAAAGAGAAGAGAGCAACCGATCCCAGGAAAAAAGCTCGCCGGGGTCGTTTTTGGCGAGGGAGTATTCCTCGTGGCCGATGATATGCTCCCGATCCATCGGGATCCCGTGGCGGTAGCAGATATCTGAAACCAGCTGAGAAAGGGCACTGTATTGGGCGTCGGTAAAGCCGATCTGAGACGGGGGGATTTCATCGTATTCCTGGGGCGTAAGATACAGACTCATATCCTCCTTTGAGCCCATTGCCGCAATTTCAATGCCGATGGCGTATTGATTCATTCGATTTTCATAGAGAGGATTCTCCTGCCAGGTACCCTTGCCCGCGTGCCAGGCTACCATCGTTTCGGGAATATAGCAGGTGACCGTTCCCTCCCGATCCACGATATAATGGGTGCTCACTTCATTTTCCACGAAAATGGAGCGGATCCGCTCCATATTGTAGGGATCCTCCGGAGTAAGGGCAACCGCACTGGTAAAATGGATCATAACAAATTTCGGCTCCTCCTCACGGGGGTCTGCGTATTTTAAAAGAGGTAACAAGGGATCGTATTCAGCACCTGCATAAACGGGCGCGATCTCGGGCTCCTCTTCCTGAAAAACAGGCAACACCGTCTCCTCGGTTTTCGGCAGATCGGTGGGCGGAGCCACCGCGGGAAGTCCATCCCCACCCAAGGAAAAGAGCAGGATCATTGCCGCGGCAAAAAAAGTGAAAAAGCGCTTCATTCTTCTCCTCCTGACATTTTTCTACAATGTAACACGTTTTCCTCAAAAAGTAAATACCGCGCTACGTTTTCGTATTCCGCCGCGCCCGGACGAATTCGTGTGGGGAGATGCCCTTGTATTTTTTAAAATTGCGGTAGAAGGTGCTGAAATCGCTGTAACCGCAACGAAGGCTCACCGTGGCGATCTTTTCCCCTGCGGAAAGGTATTCCGTCGCCCGATCGATGCGATAACGGTTCAGGTGATCCTTAAAGGAGGTACCCGTAATGGATTTGAACAGAGAACAAAAGCTGGTTTTGGACATAGCGGAAAGGTGCACCACCTCGGCAAGTGTGATCTCTTCGTCAAAATGATTCTTTACGTATTCAATGGAGTGAAGCACCAAATTTTTATTTTCTTCCGAAACCAAAACCTTTGCCTTTTGCTCAAAATAAGCATCGGCAAAAATAGAAAGGAGAACGGAAACGCACTCACGAATGATCTCATCCTTCCCTGCCTTTTTACCGTTAAATTCCCGAAGGATCCGCTCCACCAGTATACGGGTGAAGGTCATATCGTCATAGGAAAGGGTAAGCTTCGGCTGAATGCTTTCCATAGGCTGGGTCTTCAGATAATAGAGAAAATCCAAAAGGAGCTTATTGCTCTCCTTTGCGCTTTGAAAATACGCAGGCATAAAAGAGAGGGAATAAAAATCAACCTCGGCTTCCTTTTTCTCAATATAATGGGGAATGCCCGGGGGGAGAATGAAAACGTCCCCCGCCAAAAGGTGCGCGGTGCTCCCCTCCAAATGATGCAGAATGCCGCCGCTTTGCACAAAATAGATCTGATAATAATCGTGGGTATGCAGTTTCAGCGCCTCTTGGGGCGACCTGATCCGAATGATGTGAAAATCATCCGTTGCATTTTCGTAATAAGACAAAACAAACTTTTTTATATTCATCCTGCGCCTCCCTTTGTATTGTAACAAAAGGTCGAACAAAATGCAATAAAATTTGTACAAATAGCATTGAACTGTGCTTCTGTTTTCAATAAAATGGTATCGTATCAAAGAAAAACGAGGTATATTATGAAAATCGTTGCTTTAAACGGACTTTTGGGATACGGCTACAGCGAAGAAGCGCTGGAGGTTGCCTTTTCCGAAAAAGTCGACTATTTAGGCGTAGACGCCGGCTCCACCGACCCCGGCCCCTATTATTTGGGAAGCGGAAGATCCTTTACGGATCGCGCGGCAGTCAAGCGTGATCTGGCGCTGGCCCTTCCCAAGGCACTGGCTCAAAGGGCGCCCTTTATCATTGGAACGGCAGGCGGTGCGGGAAGTGCCCGTCACGTAGCCTGGCTGAAGGAGATCATTCTGGAAATTGCCGCAGAAAAGGGGCTTCATTTCCGTATGGGCATCGTGCACAGCGACGTAACGGGCGATTATGTTCTGGAAAAGCTGGAAAACGGAAAGATCCTCAATATGAGCGATGATTTTCCCTTAACCAAGGAAAACGTAAAAGAAAGCACCGCCATCGTCAGCCAGATCGGCATTGCACCCATCATAAAGCTTTTGGAAGAAAAGGTTGACGTGATCCTTTGCGGCAGAGCCTGCGATACCGCCATTTACGCGGCCCCCTGCATTTTCGAGGGCTTTGACCCCGGCCTTGCTTTTCATATGGCAAAAATTATGGAATGCGGTGGGATGTGCTCCGAGCCCGTTGCCGCCGCAGACGTAATGCAGGCGTATATGCATAAGGACTATTTCGAGCTTCGACCCGGAAGCCCTCATCGCCGCTGTACCGTTGACCGCGTGGCGGCCCATACCCTCTACGAGCAAACAAACCCCTACCTGATCTTCGAGCCTGATGGGGTGTGTGACCTGACCCATTCCCAATTCCGACAGGTGGATAATCGCACCGTGCGCGTTTCCGGCTCCGTTTTCCGCGAGGCCGATGAGAAAACCCTGAAGTTGGAGGGCGTAAAGTGCTCCGGCTACCGCACCATTTGCCCCGCAACGGTCTACGATCCCGAAACATGCCGTCATATGGATCAGATCATTCAAACCGTTACGGATTTTGTAAAGGAAAACACAAAAAACACCCTTCCTCCCGAAAACTATTCCATCCGATTCAAAACCAACGGCGGCGAAGAAAGCTCCTTAGGTATCATAATGGACGTGGTGGGAAAGACCCAGGAGATCGCAGATACGGTCTGCGCTTTGGCAAGAAGCAGAATGCTTCACTGCGACTACGAGGGAAGAAAATCCTCTGCAGGAAATCTGGCGTTTCCCTTCTCCCCCTCCGACATTCACGTGGGTGCCGTATATGAGTTTTCCGTTTTCCATCTGGCAAAGGTAGACTCCCTTCTTGAAACGTCAAAGATCACCATTGAGGAGGTAGCAGGATGAAAAAGCTCATTGATTATACCAAGATCCTTCGTTCAAAAAACGCAGGTCCCCTTTTCATTACGTTTGATCTGATCTTTCACAACTTAGAGGATATGCAGTACGTTTCGGCACACCTGACGAAAAAACATATCGCCGAAGCATACGAAACGGCTGAGGAAAAGATCGACATCATCGCATACGACGTGGTCAATTCCATCAAAATCACCTTTCCCAGAAAGAATGTCAGCGGAAGCATCGCCGACGATGATATTTACGGTTGCCAGCAGCACGTTCCTCTGGCAAATATTATTTTATAAAGCACCGTTTGGAGGTAAAAATGTACGCTGATCAAGAATATATTGTAAGCCTTCGGCGGGAGATCCATCAATATCCCGAAATCGGCTTTGAGCTTCCCAAAACCATTTCCGTTGTAAAACGCGAGCTTAAAAAAATGGGGATCGAATACACTGAGAATTACGGAAGATCCTCCGTTGTAGCCACGCTCTGTCCCGATAAAAAGCAGTTCACCATTGGCATCCGCGCCGATATGGACGCCCTTCTCATTGAGGAAAAGACTGATCTGCCCTTCCGCTCCAAGATCCCCGGGCAGATGCACGCCTGCGGGCACGACGCTCACACGGCTATGCTTTTGGGCACCGCCAAAGCCCTGAAGCAAATGGAGGAGAAGCTCTCCTGCAGAGTGATGCTGATCTTCCAGCCCAGCGAAGAGGGCATACAAAGCGGTGCGGCAGAGCTGGTGCGCGGGGGCCTGATGGACGAGATCGATATCATCATCGGTCTGCATATCGAAAACTGGCTGGAAAGCGGAACCGTTGGCGTATGTGCAGGCAGTTCCATGGCATCAAGCCGAAGCTTCCGCCTTGATTTCAACGGAAAAACCGCCCACGCCACCATGCCCCAAACGGGTGCAGACGCACTGGCTGCCGCCGTGCGCACGTACAACAATATTCAGTATATGCTGGCAAGAGAGATCAATCCCTTCAGCAAGCACGTATGCTCCATCGGAAAACTTTGCGGGGGCACCGGTCAAAACATCGTTGCGGATCACGCCTTTATGCTGGGCACCATTCGCACCTACGATATGGACTTAGATGAATTTTTGATAAACAGGATCGAGCAGATCGCAAAAAATACCGCCTCGGAAACGGGGGTGGAGGCAGTACTTGAGACTTCACTGAAGGCCTACGTGGTCTATAACAATCCGTACCTTTCAAAGCTTGTTCTTGAAAGTGCGGAAAAGGTTGCAAAGAACATTCAGAAAATGCCTGAAAAATTAAGCTCGGAGGATTTTTCCCAGTATTTAACCAAAAAGCCGGGGGTATTCATCCGACTGGGCACCCGAAACGAAGAAAAGGGCTGCACCACGCTTCCCCACAACAACGATTTTATGCTGGACGAGGACGCCCTTTCCGTCGGCAGTGATGCCTGCGTGCAATTCGTCCTTGACAATATGAACGGTGTTGATATGGACAAGGTTGCCGCTTCCGACGAACGCAGAAAAGAGTAAAACAGAGGTAAAACAAAATGATTAAAACAGAGCTTTACGAACAGGTACTTTTGGAAACCGTCAAACGGGGCGCCACGGAGCTCTCCGCAGACGTAAAGGAAGCCTTCGTTACCGCCATTGAAAAAGAGACGAATACGGATGCCAAAAAGGGGCTGAAGGCAACCCTTGAGAGTATGGAGCTTTCGGCAAAGAGAGAAAATCCCCTTTGCGTGGATACGGGCTGGCCCATCTTTTATTTTAAGGTTGGTAATCGGTGTGTTCTGGAGGGTGGCTTTGTAGAATTGGAAAATGCCGCAAGGCGTGCCGTTGCCAAAGCCACGGAGCTGGGCTATCTGCGCGCAACCATGAAGCATCCTCTTACGGGCTTCGACCCGGGCAATAACATCGGTATGAACATTCCCGATTTCACCTATCAGTTCGTTGACGGAGATTCCATTGAGATCTCCTACGCCGCCAAGGGCGGCGGAAGCGAATGCTTCGGCGGTACCCGCCATCGGATCGTAGCCTTTGCCGACGGCATTGCGGGGATCGAAAAATTCGTCATTGACAGCTTCGTTGCTTCCGCCCGCGCCGGTGCGGTCTGCCCTCCCTCCGTTTTGGGGATCGGCATCGGCGGCACGGCAAACGTTGCCGCAAACCTTGCAAAGGAAGCCGCCTGCCTTCGTACCGTAGGCTCCAAGCACCCCGACCCTATGTTTGCCAAGATCGAAGAGGACCTATACCGCGCACTAAACAGCCTCGGAATCGGCATTTTAGGTGCAGGTGGTGATACCTCGGTGCTGTCAGTAAACGTTGAATACGCCTACACGCACATTGCCGGCATTGCCGTTGCCACCAGCACCAACTGTATGGTAGCCCGTCGCGCCTCCACCCGAATCGAAGAGGGTGGCAGGGTGACCGTTATGAAGAGCCCTATGTGGTTCGGCGACCGATAAGAAAGGAGTTACAAAATGGCTGAATATCATTTGAACGGTCCTCTTACCGATGCCGACGTGGAACAGTTGAACGTGGGCGATATCGTTTATATCAGCGGAGAAGTCTTCACCTGCCGTTCCCGTCTGCAAAAATACGTCTTTGACGAAAAGAATACTCTTCCATTTTCCACCGAGGGCAGAAACATTTTGATCCACAACGGCCCCATCATCATTAAGGAAAACGGCAAGTGGAAGCTGGTCTCTTTTATGCCCACCTCCAGCATCCGTTTTGAAAAATGGGGTGCAAAAAGCGTGGATCAATGGACTCTGAAAATGATCGTGGGAAAAACCACCATGGGTACCGAAACCGCTGAAATGATGAAGGCGAAAAAATGCGTTCACGTTTCTCCCCGCTCCGTCAGCCCCAACCTTTGGATCGATTCCATTGAGGTGCAGGACGTGCACCTTTACGATGAATTGGGCAGGATCGAGGCCGCTTGGTTCTTCCGCGTCAAGGATTTAGGCCCTTTTATCGTAGATATTGATACGAAAGGCCAAAATCTCTTTGACCGTATGGATGAGACCATTGCAAAAAAGAAGGAGCAGGCCCTGCGGGATTTAGGCATCGACCCCGATTATCAGTTCACAAAGCTGTACTGAAAAAAGCAGTTGATTCCGCAAACGATTTGTGTTACAATGGCTTTATTAAAAAGCATTCTACAGGAGATACCATTATGACAAACGATCTTCTCACCATTGAAAACGGCGTTTTGACGGAGCATTCCTATCCTTCCGAAGCAGACGGGCATCGCATCGTTCTTCCCCGCAAGGTGATAACCATTGGGGAAAACGTATTCCGCGGCGACCGAAACGTTATATCCGTTGTCATTCCCGAAAGCGTCAGAGCCATTCAAAGCTGTGCATTTCAAAGCTGCACGGGGCTTGAAGCCATCGTGATTCCCGGCAGTGTAGATACCATCGGCGGTCTTGCCTTTGAATACTGTGAGAGCCTGCAAACCGCCATTCTTTCAGAGGGCATCCGAAACGTGGAATACAGCGCTTTCTCCTATTGCAAAAAACTGAAGAATCTTTCCCTTCCCACGTCTCTGAGCTTCATTGGTGAAGGAGCCTTTTTCTCCTGCGAATCTCTGGAGGCCGTGGTGATCCCCGAAAACGTCAGAGCCATTCCCGAAAGCACATTCGGTTATTGCGAAAACCTTGCCCTTGTTTTTCTTCCGGAAAGCGTAAAATCCATTGACGAAAGCGCCTTTGAGGGATGCGAAAAGCTGATGATCTACGCACCGGCGGGAAGCTACGCCGTTGAATTTGCAAAAGCACACAATATCCCCTTTGCGGAGCTATAAAAAGCGAAAAGAAAAGACCTTGAAAACCTGTGGTTTTCAAGGTCTTTCTTCTTATTTTTTCTTGGCCGTGGGACACACGTATTCGTTTTCGCGTATGCCCGGATAATGCTCGTCAAGATATTTTTCTCGGTAAGGGTTAACGCCTGCAGGCTTTGCGGCAGGCTGAAGGGGCAGCGCCCAGGATTTCTTTTTGTAGTAGGGGTTATGGAAGCTCTGCTCCTCCCTTTTAGCCTTTTCCATCATATCGTTGCAGGCACGGATACAGCCCTTGGCACCGCAAATGGAAAAATAGCCCGTGTGGTCAATGATCTGATTGTAATAATCAATAACGGCGTGGCTGCCGGGCTTACGGCCCCACTTGGCACCTGCCACGGAATAACTGAGGATATAGGCCTCCTCCTCTGTCATTTGAGAATTGCGAACGTCAAATGCCATATTGGGAAATTCCTTTTTCAGGAAGGGGGAGCATTCGGCATTCATACCGTGGTGAGAAAGGGTGCACCTGCCCATTTGTACGTCACCGAACCAGATCTTCTTTTCGCCGAAATCCACTGTGATACGGGCATTCTCATCCTTGGGATCGGGAATGGCGCCGCCGGGGCAGCTTTTGGTGCAAGCGCCGCAATGGAGGCAAAGGGTGCCCGTATCCAAAATGGGATCCGGTTCCAATTCACAATCCGTAAAGATAAGCCCCAAACGAACGCGGGGACCGTATTTTTTTGTCAGGAATACCTTGGACCAGCCGATCTCGCCCAGACCGCAGCCTGCGGCAATGACGCGGATGCTGCAAACCACGTCCGGGGGAACCTTTCCCTCGGCCACGGGCCTTCTGGTCGTGCCGTTACCTTCGGGAACGGCGGGATAATGGGCTACGGCCTCATAGCCGCAATCTTCGATGAAGCAGCTGAGCTGATAGGTCTTCATCGGCCGGAAAAAGGCGTTGAGCTTGTTATAGGTATAGAAGGTATAATTGTGCCAATGGGTCCCCTCTTCAATACCGCGGTTGGCACCGCGGGGAATGGGCATCGCAATGGCGATCACGGATCTTGCGCCCGGGAAATAGGTGATGGGGCTCATCAGAGTGGGGGCGTTGCGGAAACGCTCAATATTGCCGATGGCAATACAGTTGATCCCAAGCTCCTTTGCCTTCGCTTTTAAGATCTCCGAAGTCAGCTTCATCTTCAGTGACCCCGCTTTCCGCTTTTTGAGAAAACACCGCCCAGCACGTTTGCCTGCTCATCAGAGCGATCCACGGTGCCGTTTCCGCCAATGCTCCAGGCTTCGCTGTTGCGGAAGGAATTTCGGAAGGTATTGGTCAGCGCGCCGCGTTCCTCAAGGCCGCACATACAGCTGCGGTTGCAAAGAGCGGCAATGCGGTCAGGGGCGCAGCGGGGTGAGAAGCGGTTAACGATGGCACCGTTCTGACAGCGGTTGCAGATTTCATAATCAATTTTTCCCACGGTAAAGCTCTTCCCTGCGATTTTGATCTCTTCCGTTTCCTCCTTGCTGATAGCGCCCAAAGGACAAGCCTCGGCGCAGGCACCGCAGGCGTTACAAACGTTTTCTTCCATCAAGGGGGTGACATCCAGCTCCGCATCGGTCAGGATCATATGGAATCTCTGGCGGGAGCCGAATTCCCTCGAAAACAAAATGCGATTGTAAGAGAGGGTGCAAAGTCCGCAGGCAACGGCGGCATAATCAAAATCAGGGTATACGTTGGGGGCGGCTCTTCCCTCCGCAACCGATACGCCGGAGGGAGGCAGATCGCTGGGGTTTGGAAAAATGGGCACGGCTTCATACCCGTTTTCTTCAATGAAGTTCGTAAGGTTATAGGCGGAAAGGGCGAGAAATTCATCCTCCAGCCAGTTTTTGCCAAAGAGGGCGTAATCCCCGAAGTTTGTTCCTTCCTCCACACCGCGCAAAGAACCTCTGCAAATGCGCTTTCCTACCATAATAACGGTTTTAGCCTCGGGAAAAACGGTAAAAGGATTACACCGCTCCGAGACCCCTTCAAAACGGGATTGATCTGCAAAGCCGATCAGGTCGATCCCCTCTTGCTTTGCGAAAGCTTCGATCTTCTTTTTCAGTTCATTCATAGGTCTGCTCCTTTGGCTTTTTTTCCATTATATTCAATCCGCCCCTTTATGAAAACCCATATTTTAACAAAAAGGTGGATTTTTCAACACTTGAAAAGAACGAAATAATATGATAGAATACCAAAGAGGTGAAATTATGCTTTATCATTTGGATAACCCCATCACGAAGATCATCGAGGTGGAGCATCTTTCTTTCCCCGCAGGGGTCTTTTCCGTAGCACCGCGCACCTACGCCTCCCTTTCTTTTCGGATACGTGGTACGGCCACCATCGAAAGCGGCAATCAAAGGATCTTCGCCGATACCGGAGACATTCTGTATCTGCCCCAGAATATGGAGTATCAGGCAGAATATACCGACACGGAAATGCTCGTCATTCATTTTCAGACCCTCACCCCTCACAGGGAAATGGAGGTTTACTCCTGCGAAAACGGTGAGGAGCTTTATAAGCATTTTCTGCAAGCGCACACTCTTTTTAAGGACAAGGCCATCTCCTCCGCACCCTTTGTCATCGCTCGGCTCTATACCATTTTGGGAACACTGCTTGAGAAAGACACCAAGGCCAATTTACCGAAGCATTTTACCAGAGCCGTTTCCTTTTTGAACGCCCATTTCAAGGAGGACATCAATATGGAAGCCGTCTGCCGCCAATCGGAGATATGCGGCACCGTGTTCCGCGCCCTTTTTAAAAAATACTATCAAAAGACCCCCGTTGAATACGTTACCACCCTGAGGCTCGAAAATGCACGAAACCTGATTTCAGGGGGGATTTCCATTGAAAGTGCAGCCTATGAAAGCGGCTTCAACGACCCCAAATATTTTGCAAGGGTGGTCAAAAAGCATTTCGGCTGTACCCCAAGAGAATTAAAGCTATACGGAAAATAAAAATAACACCGGCTAGCGAGACTTCCTTATGAGAAATCTCGCTAGCCGGTGTTATTTTTATTTACATACGAAGATCTGATTTTTTCCTTGCTTTTTAGCTTGATATAAGGCCTGATCCGTCAATTCGAAAAAGTCTTCGTCCGTAAGCCCTTCATCATACTCCGAAATACCAGCGGAAAAGGTTATGGGAGTATCCGTAAAGCTGAAGCGATGCCTGCTGAAATGCTCCAACAGATCGCTGATAATATCGAAAGCTTCATCAACGCCCTTATTTTCAAAAATGATGGCAAATTCCTCCCCGCCGTATCGGGAAGGGGTATCCCCCTTTTGACAGCGTTCACCAATGGCGTTGGCCAGAAACAGTAAAACCTCATCTCCGCAATCATGTCCGTAGGTATCATTGATCTGCTTGAAATTATCAATGTCCAGCATGACAAGGCAAAGAGGCTTGGCGGAAGCGGCGGCACGCTTCACCGTTCGATCCAAACGGCTGATAAAGGTGTTGTGGTTAAAAAGACCCGTCATCGGATCCCGCAGAAGGTCCGCCCGAAGCTTATTATACTTTTCCGTGTGTTTTTGAATGGCGGCAACGCTGTAACCGGAATACCGAATGATCACGGTGCCGCTCCCGTAAGAAACAACGGCAAAACCCACCAGGCACAAATAATTATACCACGTAGAAAGGAGTTCTTCCCCCGTTGCGGCAAAGACGAAATAGGTGCCCGTCAGAATCAAAAGCGAAGCGATCAGGCTTACGTTCAACAATTTCCGATCATTAAACAAAGCGGAGAGCATAATGGGAAAAATGAAAGTGCAACCGGCAAGAGCCTGCTCCTTGTGCACCACCGTCACAAGGAAGGCCATTGCAAGAGCCGCCCCAATGGCGGTAGCGTTTTTGATTCTTTTCGTAATCCTTTGCTTTTTCAAAACAAAGCGCATAACGCAATGAATGGCTACATTTAAAGTCACGGGCAATACCACGGAGCACCATAGATAACGACTTTGCAAGGAAGCTTCTTCCCTACCGTCAAAAACCAATAAAAAGTATCCGATGATCTCAAGGAATGAAGCCGCAATCAAAGCCAATGCGTGCATATTGATAAGCTGTTTGCGAAAATGCGCCTGGAGTCTGTTATCCATTGTTGTCCTCTGTTTCTGCGGTGTGAACGGTGATGCTTCCCACCTGATAGAAAGCGCCCTTGCGGGGAGCATCGGTAGCAAAATAGACCACGTCTGCGTGGGGGCTCGTAAGAGCGATTTCAAGGGTGTATTCCCCTGAGGCCAAATGTTTCGGAAGCTTTGCCATAAGATTTTCGGTGTGGGTGCCGGGCAGCCATCTGCGAATATCAATGCTCTGCTCAAATTCATAGTTTTGTCCGCCGCCCGCAAGTCTCAGCACCAAAGGCAGGGACTTGTAGCAGGGAGCAACGCCTACATTGTTGACCGCAAGGGTCAAGCAGATCTCATCCTCGGCAGAAGCCTCTTGAGGAAAGGCAACGCTTTCGATGGAAAAGTGGTAGCCCATTCTGCTGATCCAATATTCGCACTTCTCCTTCCATTCGGTAGGAATGGGCATGGATTTGGGGTTGAAGGAGCTGATATGCCACTCTAAGGTCTTTTCGATGATGGGATCGATTTCCCACCCCTGACGCTTCCATTCACAAAGCCACCAATAGGCCTCGAAGGAGACGGGGGCTAACCGCCACTGCTCCGGCATTTTTTCAATGCGTGCGGGATAATGCTCTTCCGTGTGACTGGGCTCACCCAAGCCGTCACCGCGCCAGCCCAGCTCGGTATACTTTTTCGCATATTCCACAAGGTGCGGGCGGGTAAGCTGGGTAAGAAGCTGGGTGGTGGGAAACGCCGCAGCATAGGTATCGATAATGGTTTTAAAAAGATCCTCGGGGTAAAGCTTCAAGCGGTTTCCCTCTCCCCAGGCACCGGGCAGAGAAATATCCACCGCGTCCAGCCATGGGTTAGAATCAAAGCGGTTTCCCAAAGCCGTAACGGCCTTTAAAAAAAGCTCCATAAAAAGTGGATCCGTAGGCGAGGCCTTCACCCGCTCCATAGGGGGCCTCTCGGGGCAATCCACCAGGCTCTTCAGCCACTCAGGCACGTCGTCCTCCGCACGGGTACTGTGTGCCATCAAGCGGAAGGTCACGGTTTGCTGATGGCGCTTTGCTTCGTTTAAAATCTCTTCGATAAAATCGTAGTTATAAACGCCCTGTTCAGGCTCAAATTCCTTCCACAAAATGCGGATATAGACTACGCTGCTATCAGGATACCAGCCTTCGTTTCTGCCGTTTTCTTCCGCATCGGCAGAAATCGGGTAGCATTCCACCCGCTCCGTCTCCGTCATTTTGTTTTCAGGCTTTACAACGATATCGGAATACATTTTTTCACCGCGAAAATGTTGAAACGACATAAAGCCGATATACGGATTCTGCCCTTCCTCAACGCGATATTCAAACCGATTGGTTTTCGTAGGATTTCTCAGCATCGTTTTCACTCCTTTATTCGGTTGCGTCATTTTATCACACCCTAACGAAAAAATCAACTACTTTGATACTCACGAAAAAACGCTTTTCTTCAAGAAATTTTCAATCTTTCGTGGTATAATGAAATAAGGGGAGGTGGGCCTATGAGAATATTACTGGTAGAAGACGAAAAAAGAATGGCGCAGGCCCTTTGCCAGATCCTGCGTCTTGAAAAATACGAGGTCGACCATTTCGAAACCGGTACCGAGGGGCTGATGGCGCTGGAAAGCGGCTTTTACGACGTCGCCATTCTTGACGTTATGCTCCCCGGAATGAGCGGATACGAGATCACGAAAAATGCACGGAAAAAGGGCATTGGAACGCCCATTCTGATGCTGACGGCACTGGCAGAGGTTGACCATAAGGTCACGGGGCTTGACAGCGGTGCCGACGATTATCTGACGAAGCCCTTTATGACCAAAGAATTTCTTGCCCGCATCCGCGCCCTTGGAAGAAGGGGGAACGGCACCGCCGACGGGTATCTTTCCTTTGGGGATATCACCCTGCATCAAAGCACCCTCACCCTGACCTGCACGAAAAGCGGACAAAGCGTAAGGCTGAGTGAAAAAGAATACCGCATTTTGGAATACCTCATTGCAAACGGCGGCAGGATCCTCACCCGTGAACAGCTGGCGGTGAAGATATGGGGCTTTGAAAACGAGGCTGAATACAACAACGTGGAAGTATATATGTCCTTTACCCGCAAAAAGCTCTCCTTTGTGGAGGCACGTACCGAGATCAAGGCTGTGCGCGGGATCGGATACGAGCTGAGGTATGAGGATGTTTAAGAAATCAAGACGAAAGATCGTTGCTGCCATTATGTCGATCCTGGTGCTTTTGTGGATCGGCACCTTGGGCACCATCTATGCATCCAGTTATTTTGAAATGAAAAATCAAAATCAAAGGATGCTTCAAGCCCACGCTCAAATGTATTCCCTACCCGGTACCTTTGGAGAAGCACTTCCTCCTACCGGGCCCAAGCCGGGGGGTGAACACAAATTTGCACCGGGCTTTGATCCCCAATCGCCTATGTTCCGCCTCTCCACCTTCTACACGGTTGCCGTATCTGAAAGCGGCGAGATCCTCGATATCAAAAACGATCCGCCCACGGTGCATACCAACGAGGACCTTGCGCTTCTGGCAAAAGCCATTCTTAAGGAGAACGATACCAACGGCACCAAAAAAAGCCTATCCTTTCATAAGACCGACAAGGGCGATTACACCCTGATCGCTTTTATGGATAACACCGTTTTTAACGAAAGCGCCACCACCCTGTTTCGCTACACCCTTCTTTTCGGCGGCGGTGCGCTTCTCCTATTCTTTTTTCTTTCGGTATACCTTGCAAGAAAGATCGTGGATCCTTTGGAAGAAAGCTATGAAAAGCAAAAGCAGTTCATTTCCGATGCGGGGCACGAATTAAAAACACCCGTTTCGGTGGTCAGCGCCAACGCGGAGCTGCTGGAACGGGAGATCGGCGAAAATCTTTGGCTCCAAAACATTCAATACGAAAACGAACGCATGGGAATGCTGGTAGCAAAGCTCCTGGAGCTGGCACGCACGGAAAACGTGACTCCGCAGATGGAGCAAATTGATCTCAGTCACCTGGTAGCAGGAGAAGCCCTGCCCTTTGAAAGCGTTGCCTTCGAAAAGGGGCTGGAGCTGAAATGTTGGATCGCAAAGGAGATCGGAGTGGAGGGAAATGCGGCAGAGTTAAAGCAGATCGTCTCCATTCTCCTTGATAATGCCATCGGTCACAGCAAGGGACAGGGTGAAGTATTCTTATCCCTTAAAAAGGAGAGGGGTTTTGCCGTCCTTTCCGTCATCAACAAAGGAGATGAAATTCCACCCGAGCAGCGCGCGCAGCTCTTTCAGCGCTTTTATCGCGCCGATCCCGCCAGAAGCGGCGAGGATCCCCATTACGGGCTGGGGCTTGCCATTGCCAAGGCCATCGTCACCTCTCACAAGGGCAGTATCGAAGTGCGTTGCTTTAACGGACTGGTGGAATTTAAGGTGCAGATCCCCATTCGGAAACAATAAGCTTTTTCAATCAAACTTCAATCTTCCTCCTGTACAATGATGCAACCAGAGTGCAGGAGGTTTTTTATGGCGTTTCAAACCGTATTCAAGCGATATGAATTGAAATATCTGTTGACCCGTCAGCAAAAAGAAAAGGTGCTGGCAGAGGTGGAGCCGTACATAAAGCCCGACCGTTACGGAGAGACCACCATCCGAAACCTTTACTTCGATACGGACAGCCACCTTCTGATCCGCCGCTCCATTGAAAAGCCCGTCTATAAAGAAAAATTGCGGGTAAGAAGCTACGGCACGGCGGCCCCCGACAGCACAGTCTTCGTGGAGCTGAAAAAGAAATACAAAAAGGTCGTATATAAACGGAGGCTCTCTCTGCCTGAGGAAGAAGCGGTAAAATGGCTTTCGGGGGAAAAGCACACAAAGCAGAATACGCAGATCTCCCGAGAGATCGATTATTTTTTGAAGCTGTACGGAACCCTTCACCCCGCGGTATTCCTTTCTTACGATCGCTCGGCCTTCTATGCAAACGATGATTCCGATTTCCGCGTGACCTTTGATGACAACATCCTCTGCAGGCAGGAGGCGCTTTCCCTGCAATCCGAGCCTTACGGTACCCCTCTTCTTCCCCAAGGCATGGTTTTGATGGAAATCAAATGTGCAGGAGGCATTCCTCTTTGGATGACGGAGATCCTTTCGAGGGAGAGGATATACAAAACCTCTTTCTCCAAATACGGAACCGCATACCAAACTCTGATCTTCCCACAAAATCACAAAGTAAATTCCTATAACAGGCTGGAGGTAACAAAGCATGCTTGAAATGGTTTTCAAAGGATTATTTGATACGGAGCTGACGGACGTGATCAGCGTAACCGACTTTTTGATCTGCCTCGGGGCATCCCTTCTCATCGGTGTTTTAATGGCACTTGCCTATATGATCCGCACCCGTTACACCAAAAGCTTTGTAGTAACGCTGGCACTGCTCCCTGCGGTGGTGTGCGTTGTGATCATGATGGTCAACGGCAACGTGGGAACGGGCGTGGCCGTGGCGGGGGCGTTCAGTCTGGTGCGGTTTCGCTCCGTGCCCGGAACGGCAAAGGAGATCTGCACCTTATTTCTGGCAATGGGTGCGGGGCTCATTGCGGGTATGGGGTATTTGGGCTTTTCCCTTCTTTTTACACTGGTTATGTGCGCCGCATTCATTCTTTACAATCTGCTGGATTTCGGCACCAAAAGGAACGCCGCCACCTTCAAGACCTTGACCGTCACCATTCCAGAGGATCTGAATTACTCCGATCTTTTTGATGATATTTTTGCGGAATTTACCCGCTCACACGATCTTGTTCGGGTGAAAAGCACCAATATGGGCAGTATGTTCAAGCTCACCTACAACCTATCCCTCCGTGACGTTGCCCGAGAAAAAGAAATGATTGATCAGATCCGTCAGCGAAACGGAAATCTTGAGATCTCCGTGTCTAAACAAGACCTCGGCACAGAATTATAAGACAAAATTATAAGGGTAATGAATATGAAAAAAGCTTTCGCATTTTTATGTACCGTTACGCTGGTATTCTCCCTTCTGGCAGGCTGTGGAATCCCTGCCAAAAGCACCCTCACCGCTGAAAAGGGTGAGGCCTCCCCTCCCCCTGCGGAGGTGGATTTTTCCAAAAACGAAGAGGATATGTTCACGGGGCGAGATGAGAAAACCGACTATGACGAAAGCGGTGCCGTGACCGTTACGCTTACGGGCACCTCCGCAAAGGCAAGCGCCGACTGCGTGAGGATCTCGGGCTCCAGAGTGACCCTCACCGAAGAAGCCACTTACGTGATATCAGGGAAGTTGACGGATGGAATGCTCATTGTAGATGCTCCCGATACGGCAAAGCTTCAGCTTGTTTTCAACGGAGTGGATATTACCAGCAAGACCTCTGCGGCGCTATACGTTTTGGAGGCCGACAAGGTTTTCGTGACCCTGGGGAACAACACCGAAAACTCCCTTGCAAACGGTGGAAGCTTTGAAGCCATCGACGATAACAACATTGACGGCGCTCTTTTTTCAAAGCAGGATCTGACCCTGAACGGAAGCGGGTCTCTCACCGTTACTTCTCCCGCGGGCCACGGCATCGTATGCAAGGACGATCTGGTTTTCACCGGCGGCACCTATACGGTCAATTCCGCCTCTCACGGGCTGGATGCCAACGACAGCATCCGCATTAAAAACGCATCCCTCACCGTAGATGCAGGCAAAGATGCCCTCCACGCAGAAAACACTGACGACGCTTCCTTGGGCTTTATCTACGTTTCAAGCGGAACCGTAAAAGGGGAAGCTGAGGGTGACGGTATTTCCGCAGGCTCTTACCTGCAGATCGGTGGCGGCACCGTTGATCTTTTGGCAGGGGGCGGTGCTGAAAACGGAGCCAAGGCCTCCTCCGATCATTTCGGCGGCTTTATGGGCGGCGGCAGACCCGGGGGGATGATGAAGCCCGAGCGCATGGATTTCAGCACGGATCTGACCGACGAAGCAAGCACCAGTATGAAAGGGCTCAAAGCAGGAAACGGTCTTCTGATCTCAGGCGGCACCTTTACCATTGATTCTGCCGACGATGCCGTGCATTCAGATGCTTCCGTGACCGTAAACGGAGGTCCCTTTACCATTGCAACGGGTGATGATGCCCTCCACGCAGAGGATACCCTGACCGTAACCGCAGGAAAGATCGATATTTCGCAGTGCTACGAGGGGCTGGAAGCAATGCACGTGGACGTGCAAGGGGGCGATATAGCCCTGAGGGCAACAGACGACGGGCTCAACGCCGCAGGGGGCACCGATCAAAGCGGCACCACCGGCGGGCGCGACGGTATGTTCGGCGGCGGCTTCGGCGGTCTGGGTGGCATGGGCGGAAGACCCGGCGGAATGGGCGGGGGCGGTATGTCCTCAGATTCCAACGGAAGCATCGCCATTTCAGGGGGCACCCTTTTGATCAATTCCTCCGGCGACGGCATTGACGCCAACGGCACCCTTTTGATCAGCGGCGGCTACACGGTGGTAGTGGGCCCCACCCAAGGCGACACCGCCACCTTGGACTACGATAAAAGCGCCGCCATTACGGGCGGAACCTTTATCGGAACGGGCGCTTCCGGTATGGCGCAAACCTTCAGCGAATCCGAACAAGGCGTTATCGCCATCAGCGTTGGAAATCAAGGAGCAGGCACCAAGATCCTTCTGAAGGATCAAGGAGGCAAAACGCTTTTGACCCACGAACCGGAAATGAATTTTGCGGTGGTGATCCTCTCCACCCC
>JAFWZW010000019.1 GCA_017517325.1 Clostridia bacterium
CCGAAAGTTACTTCTTTTTTTATCCAAGCCGCAGCCTTGGCATATTATCACGCAGTATGCGTGTATATCATCGCCGCAAGCGCATATCATCAGCCAAAGGCTGTATTTCTGCGGCCTAATGAAATACAACACTTCGTGTTGATAATATGCAATTCCTTCAGAATTGATGATATACAAAGCTTCGCCTTGGTTTTATTTCACATTGCGCAGCAATATTTTTCCCAATATGCTATAATCAATCAAACCGATCTATATTCACCTCTTTAAGGAGAACGATACAAAATGAAAAAGAAGCTCTCACCCTTTACGGAAGGCCTGCGGGACGGGATCCCCATTGGGCTTGGTTACTTTGCCGTTGCCTTCTCATTGGGCATTGCGGCCAAAAACGCCGGGCTCAACGTTCTTCAAGGGTTTCTGGCAAGTCTGTTAAACAACGCCTCTGCGGGAGAATACGCAGGTTTTTTGGTTATTGCCGCCGATTCACCCTATTGGGAAATAGCGCTGGTTACCCTTGTGACCAATGCCCGCTATCTTTTGATGAGTTGTGCCCTCAGCCAGCGAATGGCACCCGGAACGGGACTTCTTCACCGTTTGGCGGTAGGCTTCGGGGTGACCGATGAGATCTTCGGTATTTCCATTGCAAGGCCCGGGGCGCTGGAGCCCCGCTATCACTACGGCGCGATGGCCGTGGCGATTCCCTGCTGGGCGGGCGGTACGGTAATGGGAATCTTAGCGGGAAGCATTTTGCCGGTAAACGTTGTTTCCGCTCTTTCCGTCGCCCTTTACGGTATGTTTATTGCCATTATCATTCCTCCTGCAAAGAAAAACCGCGTGGTGCTGGGGCTTGTTTTGGCAAGCTTTCTTTTCAGCTTTCTTTTTGCGGTGATCCCCTTTCTCTCTTCCCTTTCTCAAGGAAGCCGCACCCTGATCCTGACCGTTGGGATCTCTGCCATTGGTGCCTTTTTCTTTCCCGTTGAATACGAGGAGGTAGCAGAATGAACCACAGCATTTACGTTTATCTCTTTATTATGGCTGCGGTGACCTATCTCATCCGTACCCTGCCCCTGACCCTGATCCGCGGGCAGATAAAAAGTCGCTTTATTTGCTCTTTCCTTTACTACGTACCTTACGTGACCTTATCAGTGATGACCTTTCCCGCCATTCTCTCGGCAACCCAAGCACCCTTGGCGGGGCTTGCCGCCCTTGTTGTGGGAATCGTTTTTGCCTGGCGGGGGCTGGGGCTATTTCAAGTTGCCTGCCTTTCCTGCGCCACGGTATTTCTTTTGGAATGCTTTTTGGTGTGAGTCAAAAGCGCTTGCTTTTCACCCGGGCTTATGCTATACTTTAAAAAGCAAATTAGAAAAGGAGATCTCCTATGAACAATCAAAGCAAGGTTCTTGCCGTAGTCGGCGGAAAGGCCATTACGGAAGAGGACGTACAGAGAACACTGATGAATTTAGGCAGCCGTGCCGCCCAGTACAACACCCCTCAGGGCAAACAGATCATTTTGGATCAGATCATCAACAAAGAGCTTGTAGTGTTGGATGCCAAAAAGAATCTGATGGAGCACGACGCGGAATTTAAAGCTGAGCTTGAAAAGCTGAAAAAAGAATTGCTTGCCAATTTCTACGTAGACAAATTTCTCCGTGACGTAAAGGTTTCCGATGAGGAAATGAAGAAGTATTTTGACGAGCATCGAGAAGAGTTTCAGGGTGAAGAAACCGTTTCCGCCCGCCACATTCTGGTGGAGGAGAAAGCCCGCGCCACCGACCTTCTGGAGAAGATCCAAAAGGGCGAGATGACCTTTGAGGATGCCGCAAAAGGCTTTTCCACCTGTCCTTCCTCCCAGCGCGGCGGCGATCTGGGCGAATTTGGAAAAGGCCAGATGGTGAAGGAATTTGACGAGGCTGTATTTTCTATGGAGGTGGGCGAGGTTCGCGGCCCTGTGCAGACCCAGTTCGGCTATCACCTGATCAAGCTGGAAAAGAAGAACGCGGCAAAACCCGTATCCTTTGAAGAGGCAAAGGCTGAGTTGCACCAGCGTCTTTTGGCAGAAGCTCAACAGAAGGCTTACCAGAGCAAGATGAATCAACTCCGTATTCTCTACCCCGTGGATCACTCCGGTATTCTGTAAAATATTTTTGCGATACAAAAAAGACTACGAACTCCTAAAAGAGAGAACGTAGTCTTTTTCTTTTTATTCAGCTTCAGCTATATAGCGGCTTGCCTGAGTGGAGAAAAGCTGATAATACTTTCCTTTTTTCTCCATCAGGTCGCGGTGGGAGCCTGATTCCACGATCCTACCGTTTTCCAGTACCAAGATCTGATCGGCCACGGTAGCGCTGGAAAGACGGTGGGAAACGAAGATGGAGGTCTTCTGATCCCGAAGCTCGTCGAACTGACGGAAGATCTCCTGCTCTGCAAGGGGATCCAAGGAGGCGGTGGGTTCATCCAGGATCAAAACCTCTGAATCGGCAAAGAAGGCTCTTGCCACTGCAAGCTTTTGCCATTGACCGATGGAAAGCTCGATGCCGTTTTCCTCAAAGATGCGCATCAAGGGGGTATCAAAGCCCGCGGGCAAGGCGCGGATAAATTCTTCTGCAGCACTCTGTCTTGCAGCGGATTCCACAAGATCCCGATCCCAAGCCTTGTGAATATCTCCAAAGCGGATGTTTTCTTCTACGGAGACGGCGTATTTCCCGAAATCCTGAAATATGATGCCAAACATAGCGTAAAGGCTTTTTTCGTCGTATTCACGCACGTCCTTTCCGTCCAGCAAGATGACCCCTTCCGTTGGATCGTAAAGGCGGGTAAGGAGCTTGAGAAGGGTGGTTTTGCCCGCACCGTTAAGGCCGACCAGCACCACCGTTTCCCCGGGTTTGATGGTAAAACTTACGTCCTGCAGAACGTTGCGGCGGGTACCGGGATAACGAAAGCTGACGCCGCGAAACTCAATGGTGTGACCCACGTTTCGGTTGACGGGAATGCCGCTTCCCACCAAGGGCTTCACGGTCTTCTTTTCTTTCATAAACGCAATGAGGTTATCAATGAAGAGGGTGCCCTCGTAAATGGTGGCGGAGGTGGTGATCAGGGTGCTGACACAATTGGAGACCGATAGAATGGCACCGGTATAAAGGGAGTAATCACCGATCATACACGTGCCCTCGAATACCTTTTGGGCAATGATCAGGTAAAAGAACAGATTCAGAATGCCTGAAACCACACCGATACCCACGTGCCACAGACGCTCGCTGATAATGAGATTCCGCAGCCCCTTATAATAGCGCTCAAAAACGGAAAGATAACGGGTGATGAAGGTATCGGCCAGATCGAACATACGGACTTCCTTGATCATATCCTTATTCACAAGAATATCGGAATAGTAATGCATCTGGCGGCGATCCTTGGAGCGATGGCGCATATACTGAAAGTTTTTCTTTCGGTAGATAAAATTGATCACAGCAGAGGGAATGGAGACCAAAAGGATCAGAAGGGTCATCCAGGAAAGGCCGGGGGCCGCAAGGAGAATGACCAGATAGCTTACCAGCTCAATGGCGGTGCTGACGATGCCGAAGGTTTCGGAAAGAATGGTGAGGGGGCGGTTGCCCGCTTCCCGATTGGCATTTTCCATTTTTTCATAGAACTTAGGGTCGTCAAAGGAGGCAAGGTCGATCTCCTTGGCTTTTTCCATCATCTGCAATTTGACCTGACGCACCACCTTTTCTCCGGCAATGCGGTTCAGGGCGGTATTGACGTTGTTGACCACCTGCACCAGAATGCGGTATACGAAAAGATAAATGAGAAGACGGAAGGTAGCAGAGGCAAAGAAGGCACCGCCGCCACCGCGGATCACCCCTTGAAGCTCGTTGAGGATCCGCTGGGAGATGAGGCTCCCCACCACGGGAGAAACGCCGCGGAACAGAGCCACGAAAAACAGAAGAAAGAGGATCCATTTTCCCGTTTTCCAGACCAGATTCACAATGTAGGCGAAGCGGTGGAAAAAGCCGCCCAGCACCTCCTTCAGATAACGGGGCAGATCGCGGAGATTCTTTGGTTTCGGTACTTTGGCGTATTGATAAGGCATTCTGGGTGGCATTAAACCTCCTCCTTTCCGTTTTCTTCATCACAAAGCTTTGTAAGCAGCTGCATTAATACTTCTTTCTCATCCCTTGTAAGAGGCTGAAAATAGCGGTGGGCGTGGGCGGTGCGAAGCACCCTTCTCTGTTCCCTTTTTTCTGCGCCCCGCTCCGTCAGATATACCAAGGTAACGCGGCGGTCAAGGGGGGATACCTCGCGGCGGATCTCACCGCGCTCCTCCAAAAGGATAAGAGCTTCCGAAATGCTTTGAGGACGTACCCCCACCGATTCGGCAAGGGCTTTTTGGCTGACCCCTTCCTTTTGATCCAGCGCTTCCAATATGTGCCCCATCCCGCGGACGTGCCGCCCATCTGGGTGGGCTTGATCTTTTGAGGTTTCCCGATGCATTCGGCGGCTTTGGGCTGAAGCTCGGCGAAATTGAGTCATCAATCTTTCATCCAGATCCATCATTGATCCTCCTTTTGCAATTGATAAGGTACCTTACTAATTTTATTGTATCAGCCCCTTCCCTTTTTGTCAAGAAAAAAGGCTCCCCTGTTTTACCAAGGGAGCCGAAGTTTATTGACTTTTTACCTGCCGCGGATGGCATCAATGGGCCTTTTGGAAGCGATCTTCTTTACCGGCAGGAAGCAGGAAACGGCCGCTACCGCAAGGGATATTAAAAAGAGCAGGGCCACCTGACGGAAGGAGAAGGTCAGCATCGTAATAAGAATGCCCGTTTCGGAACGGAGAAAATAGTTGATAAGGGAAACGGCGGCAAAGGTACCGATGGCGGAAAGGGCGAAGTTGATCATCGCAATCACAAAGCCCTCGGAGAAAAAGATGCGGAAAACGTCACCCGAGCGGGCACCGATGGCACGGAGAATGCCGATCTCCTGCTTTTTATAGGCAATGCTGGTTCCGATGAAGTTAGCAAGCATCAAAGAGGCGAAGACCGCCATGGCAATGCCGATATAGAGGAACACGTCAGCCAGCACCACAAGGACCTCGTGGATCCCTTCCAATTCAAAGGTAACGGGGTTTTGAAGCTCATAGCGCACCTCTTCTTCCCGGTTAGAGAAGCGAACCAGATTTTCCACCTCGGATCTCTCTTCCGGCATAGGCCCTACGGCGTATTCGTAAACACCGTCATCAACGCGCACGACGCGGTTTACCAATTCTTCGTTGGCAAGCAAAACGGAGCCTACGGGAGGAAGCGCGCTTTCTTCCCCTTGTAAAAGGATGCCCACGATACGGGTATCCTCGATCTCACGGGACTTATAATCCCCCGTTGCCCAGTTATGGGTATTGATCATAAAGGGACCAAGCTCGCCTACGGACTGAAGGAACGACTGCTTTTCGGAATCGGTAAGCCGATCATAGGAAAAGCCGCGCTCTCCGAAGGCATCGGGATACATCCCCGTCAATTCCGAAAAGGCCTGCTCGATGAGAGGGAGAGAAAGAACGACTTCATTTTCCTCAAGCTGTTCTCTTTCTTTTCCGTCTACCCAGACGATGGGGTATTTACCGTGGTTTTCTACGGTTCCCAAAACGTTACCGCCGTAGCCGTAATAACACTCTTCCCCATTTTCCTTTTTCACTTGCATCAGATCCAAATAGCCGTCCTCCGGGGTGCGGAAGGGGGGATCGTTTTCAATAAGGGTATCAAGATGCCCTTTCCCTACAAACGCTAACTGACAGAGTGAGTAATTACGGATGCCCGAAAGCTCCTGAAAGAGGGCGTAGGAGACCAGCATATTCGCGGTGGATTCATCCTTCACCTCTTCCGTCAGGACACGGTAGCGCTCCAGATCAAAGCCTGAAGAAACGATGCCCACCACCGTATAATCACATCCGTTCAGGGGGAATACCTTCCCCAAGAGATCTTCGGGCTTTTTGATGGGATCGTACACGATCTTTCCGTTTTCTTCCTCGCGGGCAAAGCCGCCGATATAGAAGGTCTCACAAATATAAGAGGAAACGGCGATCTCCTTTTGATCACCTTTGGGAAGCCTGCCTGCAAGAAGCTCCATATTCTGGTCCAGAAGCGCCTTTTCATCCAGCTCTGCAAAGCCGTTAAAGGCATAGGGGTAAATATGAAAATTGGATTTTGTAAATTCAGCGTCTACGTTATAAAGAGAGTCAAAGGATAGGCTTTCGCCGTAGGGAATGAAAACCCCTTCCATGGTGATGCCCGTTTGCTCACAGATCTCTTCCAGATCCTCGGGGGTCATTTTACTGCCCTGACGGTAATAGTACTCTTCTTTATCATCCCCGTGGTAATATTTTTCCGCACGGACCACGGAGGCATATTCGATGGCGGAATCTATAATGGAATTGGTGCAGGTGGTAACGTGATCGTAAGCGCTGAAGGTATCCGCAAGGCCAAAAAGGCCGAAGGCGATGCAGGATAAAAAGATCGTGAAAAACAAGCGGATCTTTTTATACTTCAGGGCACCGCAGCCGATGCGGAACGCCGCCTTCAAGGGCAGGCGGGATTTGATAAATTGTACGGGTGAGAGATGGGAATGATCGGGCTTTACCGTATCTCTTGAGACCCGCGCCGTTATTTTTTGAGGACGGATCACGGCGCCCTGATCCAGAGCGGCAAGATACTCGTTGATGGCGGTGCGATCCTCCTCCGTCAGGCGATAGCCTTGGGAGACCAGGATCTCCCCTTCACCATAGGTCAAGCCCTTGGCTTCGAAGGCCGCCTCGCCACGGGTGAACTCACGGTCGGAGATCACGGTACCGTCGGAAAGCTCAATGATGCGATCGGCATACTGCTCGGCAAATTCACGGTCGTGAGAAACCACGATCACAAGCTTTTCACGGGAGAGCTTCTTTAAGGTCTCAAGCACCTGCCTGCCCGTTGCAGAATCCAAAGCACCGGTGGGCTCGTCTGCCATAATGATCTTGGGATTCTTAACCAGTGCACGGGCAATGGCAACTCTTTGCTTCTGACCGCCTGAAAGCTCATTGGGGCGGCGGGCACCGTACCCCGCAAGATCAACCTGCTCAAGGATCCTGCCCACCTCTTCATCGGTGGCTCTTTTTCCCTGCAGCTCCAGCGCAAGGGCAATATTGGCACCAACGGTAAATTCTTCCAGTACGTTGTACTCCTGAAAAATAAAGCCTACCAAGGTGTTGCGGTAGGAATCAAAATCTCCCTGACGAAAGGTGCGGGAGGACTGACCTGAAATGATGATCTCACCTGAATCGTATGAATCAAGACCACCAAGGAGATTTAAAAGGGTGCTTTTGCCGCACCCGCTTTTTCCTAAAAGGAACACCATTCCCTTTTCCGGAAAAGCAAGAGAGACGGAATTTAAAGCCCTAACGGGCACGCCCTTTTTTGGCTTATAGGTTTTAGAAAGATTTTTAATTTCCAGCATCACGATTCTCCTTTCGGGCTATCGTTGTCGTTGATTTTCTGTTGCCGACGCTTCGTGATGCGGTTGTAGACAAAAAACCCTAAAAGGCTGACAGCAACCGTCACCGCAAAGACGAGAGCGGCAAAAAGATACTTTTCCTCCCCCAAAGCGTTGCCGCCCACGGTGGAGGTGACCACGGAGGGGATCCGCGCAACAGAGGTCAGAAGGATCCAGTGGCCAAGCTTCATTTCCGTAAGACCCACGAAGTAACTGATCAGATCCTTGGGGGTGCCGGGAATGAACATAATAATAAAAAGTATGGTATGAAAGCGTTTTGAATTTTGAAGCAGACGGAGGGAATGGATCTTTTCCAAGGGGAAAAACACCTGCACAAGGCGTATTCCGAAAATGCGGACGAAAAGGAACACAAGGGTACTTCCGATGGCGATGCCCGCCAAGGTAAGAACGGTTCCCTCCACGCTTCCGAAGGCGTAGCCTGCGGCAATTTCCAAAGGCTCACCGGGGATCAGCGCCACGATCACCTGCAGGACCACCGTTCCCACAAAGATGCCGCGGGCACCCCAGCCCTTTTCTTCCACCCAGGTGCGGAATTTTTCAGGATCACCGAAGAATTGACGGAAAGGCTCCCAGAGAAGCGCCGTCAAAAGAGCAAAAAAGAGCACCACGGCAAGGAGCACCAGCGTGCCCATTCTCTTTCTTTGCTTTTCGGTCATCCGTTTCATATTATATCTCCGTATTCAGCCGATCTTTCACGTCTTGTTTCAATTTTTCCCAAGCCTCGGGGTGCTCTACGTAATAAAGGGGACAAAGCTTTCCCGTTACGTCGTAGTGACGGATCAGGTTTTCTTCACTGAGCTCATAGGTATCGCAAAGCCAAGCCAAAAGGCGCACCAGGGATTCGTAGGTCACGGATGAAAATTCCCCCGTTTCATCCGGATGGCAGACCTCTACGGATATGGTATCGCGGTTGCGCTCGTTGGTGGCGCTGGATTTTTCATCAAGCGGAACGCACAGGATCACTTCTCCCTCAAGACCCACGATAAAATGGGAGCTGGTTTCTGAGTCCGGCGAATCAAAGTAATTGCGATTGGCTTTGGCACCGGTTCCCGGATTTGCCACGTAATGCACGGCAATATCACGCACCGCCTCTAATTTTTCACCTCTTCTGGAATCACCGTCCACGGCGATCAGATCCACCGTAACGAAATCGGGAACGTTCAACTCCGGCGCTTCAGCGGTAGCGGAAGGCTCGGTTTCGGGTGTTTTGTTCTCCGGGGTGATCCGATCCAAATACGAAAAAACTCCCAAAAGGAGAAAGGATACCACCGTTACCGAGACCAAAAGGATATACGGCCAACGTGGCGGCTCCGGGGCTTTTACGGTGCGCGCCTTTCTCTTTACGCGCATTTTTGTCATAGTGGGCATATCGTTCTCTTTTCAAATTTTATCGGATGGAATCAAAGGAAATGGTAACGCGGAACAGATCGCCGTCCACGAAGATCTCCATGGTTCCTTTTTGCAATTCCACAAGGCTTCTGGCGATGGCGAGGCCAAGGCCGCTTCCCTCGGTGTTGCGAGAGGCATCCCCCCGCACGAAGCGCTCCATCAATTCATCTCCCGAAATATTCAGCGCAGAATGGGAGATGTTTCTGAAAATGACCTTCACCTTTTCTTTTTCCTCTTCCAGAGTGCAGTAAACGCGGGTGCCGGAAAGAGCGTATTTGCAGACGTTATTCATCAGATTATCCAAAACCCGCCAAAGGCGTTTTCCGTCTGCAAGGATAAAGACGGGCGTTTCGGGCCAAGCGGTGCAAAGGGTCAGGCCTTTTTCCTCAAAGCCCGCCTCATACTCCGCAAGGGCTTGCTGGAGAAGCACCCGAACGTCCATCGGTGCGAGCTCCACAGGAAGCACACCGCTTGCCGCTTTGGAGGATTCCACAAGATCCTCCGTGAGTTTTTTCAAACGGCAGGACTGCCGATCCAAAACCTCAAGATATTCACGGATCCTGGGATTCCCGGTTTCCTCCTTCTTCATCAGATCCACGTAATTTACAATGGAGGTAAGAGGGGTTTTAATATCGTGGGATACGTTGGTTATGAGTTCGGTTTTAAACCGTTCGCTCTTCATTTTCTCTGCTACGGCACGCTCCATTCCCTCGGCGCTCCGATTCAAGGATTCACCGAAGCTTCGAAGCCCCGGAGGCAGGCGAGAGGGGTCACAGCGGTGATCCAGATTCCCGCGGGAAAGCTCCTCTTGATCGCGGAAAAGACGCTGGATGGAGGCGGCGTACCAAACGAGAATCCCCATCAACACGAGCCCTTCCACCAATACGGCGGCAAGAAACTCCGTAAATTCCAAAAGAGTGGCCAAAAACAGATCGAATACGGCAACGCCCGAAAGGATCAGTACCACCTTGGGCACCAGTCTGATCTGCTCCATCAGAACACGAAGAAGCGAAAACAAGCGATAGGTGGCAGTGTGGCGGAAAAAGCTTCCCCCTTTGATACGGGTAGCAAGGGTCAAAGTCAAAAGCACCAAAAGCAGAGAATCTGCCACCAACGAGAGCATTACCACCAGCAGAACGAGCCACAGAGGCCCCACGCATTGGATCAGCCAAAACTGAAACAAAAGGAAAAAGAAGCCGGCGAATACGTAAAGCTCCAGATACAAACGGTCAAAGAAATTCTCACGGATCTCCTTATCCTCACCGCTAAGGCCTGCGGCACAGCAGAGAAACACCATCAAAATCGCAAAGGCGGCAAGACTAAGGCAAAGAGCGGCAATGGCAATGAAGCGGAAACGGAAGGCTACGTTCAAAAGCCACAGGCTCAATTCCGTATTACCGGAAAGATTCGGTTCCTTGGCGTGAACGGAAACCAGATAGTTGATCTGGGTATAATACTGATAGTCCAGATCAAGATCCGAAAAATCAGGCTTTTCGACTGTTTCCGACCAATAGCCCCCAACGTTTACACACTCTTCCAAGGTAAAGACGTAATCCGATTCCGAGCCGGTAGCATAGGTGTAAAGAAGGGCTCCGTTTTCATCGTATATAGAGCAGTCAAACCCATATTCCTTGGAGGCAGAGCGGAGCCAATCCTGAAAACGCTGCATTTCCCCCTTGGTATAAAGATCGTAATTGGAGGCGATCTCGTAAGGAAGCCAGGAATAATAATGCTCCAGCTGTTCTTTATAAAGATCCTCATAGGTGGTGCCTTCCTCGTAGGCGCCCTTTTCCACCATTACGGCGATGGCCGTACCTGATACCACCGCTATCACAAGGCACAGGGCGGCAAGGAGGATGCAAAGAGTCTTAAACGCGATGTTATAGGTCCACTTTTTCACGGCTTTGTGCCTCCCTCAAGGCGATACCCCTGCCCCCAAACCACCTTCAGATAACGAGGGTCGGCAGGATCGATCTCGATTTTCTCCCGAAGATGGCGAATGTGCACCGCAACGGTGTTTTCCGCACCGAAGGGCGCTTCCTTCCAGACGGTTTCGTAGATCTTTTTGGGAGAGAGCACCTTTCCCGGATTTTTCATAAAAAACTTTAGGATCTCAAATTCCGTTGGGGTCAGGGAGACGGGCTCACCAAGAAGGAAAACCGCCTTAGTCGTATCGGAAAGGGTAAGATCCCCCACGGTTATTTCTTCTGCTTCCGGCTCCTGGGCAGGAGGTGAATAGGAGCCAAGCTTGGTATAGCGGCGAAGCTGGGAACGTATCCGTGCCAAAAGCTCCACGGGATTAAAGGGCTTTGTGATGTAATCATCCGCACCCACGGAAAGCCCCAGGATCTTATCGGTATCCTCGCTTTTAGCGCTCAGCAGGATCACGGGGAGATTGTAGGTCTCCCGAAGAAGGGAGAGGGCGCGGATGCCATCCATTTCGGGCATCATAATATCAAGAAGCACCAGGTGGATCTCTTGGGTGCTCAGGATTGCAAGGGCTTCCTTTCCCGTATAGGCCTCGTGAGTCTCGTATCCTTCGGAGGAAAGATAGATCTTTAAAGCGGAAACGATGTCTTTTTCATCGTCACAAATCAAAATGTGATACATTTATATCACCTCCGACCAAGATCATATCAAAAAAAGTATTAAGAAAAAATCGTTTAAATTCTTAAGATATTCTTAAGATGGGATCAAAAGAAAAAGCGGCGTTCAAAATAGCGGCGGAACGGGGGCACGATGGCAATCACGATGAGCCCCATTCCCAAGGTGCAAAAGAGGATCAGCGGCAAAATGGAATAGGTCAGACAGATGGGCATGGAAAAGGTAGCCCGATAAAGCAATTCCGAAACGAAGAACAAAACGCCGATGGCAAGAAAGAAGCCGCCGAAAATATAGAGCCTGCCACCGCGCACGTATTCAAGAAGAGTCACCGCCGCTTCCAAAAAGAGAAAGAAGCCGCCCAAAACCGGAAGGGCAAAGGAAAGAAACCAGCCACCGCCCGTGCGCAGATCTTGGTATAGGAGCGCGCCCATCAGGCAACAGAACACCACGGGCAAAAAGATCACCGGGTTGGGGCGGCGCCACCAGCGGGGCAGACAAAAGGCGGCGTAGAATAATAAAAGAATGGTGAGAACGGTAACGGAATAGGTCACCGTTCGGTGCTGGATCAGATCCAGCGCCAGTACGCACCCGCCCGCGATCAAAAAGAAAAGGGTGATAAGAAATAACAGCCCTCTGAAATCTTCTTTTTGTCTGGGGCGCGGAAGATCGGGATAAAAGCTCCTCCCTTTACCTTTTTCGGAAGGCGGGAGCTCTGCCAGACAAAGGGGGCATTTTTTGCCCCCCTCCTCCAGCTTCACACCACAGTTAGGACAATACATAATTACCTCTCGTTGCTTTCCAAAGTCAGATCAAGCCCAAGGGAGGAAAGGAAGGGGAACAGCACTCTTTCCAGTTCAGGCTCGCGGGTGTTTCTCACCACACTGATGCGTATTTCTCCTCCGTAGGATACCACGCCGCAGTTATAGGGTGCCATCGCCTGAGGGCCGATGATAAAATCGAAACGGGTCACCTGCTCCGCCATATCTTCGGGCAAAACCACCTGCCCCAAATTGGATAGGCACAGGCAAGCGGAGGATTCCCCTACCCGATCAAAAACGGCGCGCATTACGATATTTTTAAGAAAAAGAGGCACAAGACGGATCACCACGCCCTTTTCGCTTTTTACGTTGGCAGTAAAGGTTGCCTTCAAATTCCGCGGGGTGATAAGAAGTGCCATTTGATGATGAACCAGTGAGAGGATCTCATCAAAATCCGCATCCGTCTCCCCTTTTTCAAGCCCTACGTTGACCACGGCGACAAAATTGCGCACGGTAGAGGATGGGAAGAAACGGCGGAGATTCACGGGGATCTGCACCCGAACGGCCTTCTCCCGTTCGGGGGAAACCTTTTCCCGCTGAAGCTTTGCAATGCAATATGCGAAGGAAGCGGAAAGAAGGGCGGTAAGGCTTACACCTTTATTACGGGCAAGTGCCAGTATTTCCTTAACGGGAACGGTGGCGCAGGTCACGTGAAGAAAGCCATCGGACTCGGGCTTTCCTTGAAGGCGAAAGGCGGGGGATGGATCACGGGGGACAGCATTCTTACCTGCGTAGCGCAAGAAGGCATCCTCCAATTCCTCGGGGGTAGCGGCACCGTCGGGATCGGGAATTGCCTCCCCGCGGGGGAACGCTTTACCGTAGCGGACTTCCAGATAGCACAAAACCAGCGTTTTTAAAAAGGTCATGCCGCCCGTTCCGTCGGTCAGGGCGTGGAAGAACTCAACGGCAATACGGTTTTCGTAATAAAGAATACGAAGGGCGCACTTCCCCATTTCCGCACGAGTCATGGGGTAGAGAGGCTGACAGCCCTCCTCTTTGGGCAAAGGGGCACCCGTCTCCTCCAGATAATACCAAAAAAGCCCTCTTTTCAAGCGAACGCAGACGGAGGGATACCGCTTGCAGGCGCGCCGTGCGGCTTCAGCCAAGAAGGTGGGCTTCACCGGCTCACGCAGAGTGGCGCTGAGGCGGAACACGTTGCTCCAGCCGCGGCGCATGGATGCGGGAAAAATCTTGGCGGCATTGTCAAGCCTGAGCCACATTTTTTCTCTTTGATTCCGTGCCATACCATCCTCCGTTTTTTCTTTCATTGTAGCAAACAGGGAGAAAAAAAGCAATAAAAAATCCCTTCTTTCCTCGGTTTTTCGAAAAAAACACCTTTTGAAGCAAAAATCCATTGACAAAGTTTGCAAAATCTGATAACATAGTTTCAGAAACCAGATGAGGTGAATGTATATGAATCATTTAACTGTTTTAAAGGAAGTCCCCTCTCACCCCCTTGTAAAGGATTACGTTTTAGACGCCATCTCCCTTTACGGTGAGAGTGACGCCTTCGTATTAAAGACGGAAAAAGGCGGCAAGGCCTATTACCGCCACGTTACCTACCACGCATTTTGGGAAGAGCTTCGCGCTTTCGGCGCAGGGCTTTGCTCCATGGGCCTTCAGGGGAAGAGAATTGCCGTTATCGGCTTTAACTCCTACGAATGGATCCTCACCTACCTTGCGGTAATTTGCGGGGTGGGCGTGATCGTTCCCCTTGACAAGGAGCTGACGGAGCCTGAAGTGCTCCTTTCTTTGGAGCGCGCAAAATGCGATGCCGTAGTGTTTGACGCCAAGCACGAGAATCTCTTTTTGCGCCTGAAGGAAGGAAACGATTTAGGGATCACGCATTTTATCTCCACCAAAAAGCTTGCCGAGGGCGTTCAAAGCATCGGCGAGGTAAAGGAGCTGGGCGCACTGGCTTTAAAAAAAGGATCCGAATTTGATTCCTACGATCCCGACCCCGATGCCCTGGCAAGTATTATTTTCACCTCCGGCACCACTTCCCTTTCCAAGGCAGTCATGCTTTCCAACCGCAACATCGCCACCAACCTTTTTGACCTTTTATCCGTAGAACAGCTCTACCCCACCGATCGCAACCTTGTTTTCCTTCCGTTGCACCACACCTTCGGCTCCGTGGGACTGACCTATTTTCTCTGCAGCGGTACCACCAATATGTTCTGCGACGGACTTCGCCACGTGCAGAAGAACCTGAAGGAATACAAGATCACCACCTTCGTATGCGTTCCCCTTCTTCTGGAGGTAATGTACCGCAATATCTGGCGCGGCATTGAAAAGAAGAAGCTTACTTCCACGGTAAAGAATCTCCTGAAGGTCAGTGAGGGTCTGAAGAAGACCGGTATCGACCTTCGCAGAAAGCTTTTCAAATCCATTCTGGCAGAGCTTGGAGGCGAGCTTCGCTTTATTATCAGCGGTGCTTCTGCCATTGACCGCGAGGTTGCCAAGGGCTTTAACGATTTCGGTATTCTCACCGTGCAGGGCTACGGACTTACGGAAACCAGCCCCGTTCTCACCGCAGAAAACCCAAAGGATATGCGCTACGGCTCCGTGGGCAAGGTATTCCCTTCCGTAGAGATCGTCATTGATAACCCCAACGAGGACGGCATCGGTGAGATCTGCGCCAAAGGCGGCAACGTGATGATGGGCTATTACGAAATGCCCGAGGAGACCGCCGCCGTATTGAAGGACGGCTGGTTCTACACGGGTGACTTAGGTTATCTGGATGAAGACGGCTTTCTTTATATCACGGGCAGAAAGAAGAACGTGCTGGTGCTCAAGAGCGGCAAAAACGTTTATCCCGAAGAGCTGGAGAGCATCGTAGGAAAGCTGCCTTACGTTTCCGAAGTTATGGTTTACGGCAAGAAAAAGGAAGACGACCTTTTGGTCTCCGCAAAGATCGTATACAGCAAAGAATACTTTGATGATAAAGAGCCTGGAAAGAACGAGCAGGAGCTGGCAACGCTGATGAAAGAGGACATCGTGAAGATCAACGAGAATCTCCCCGGCTACAAACACATCAAGCACCTGACCTTCCAGACCACTCCGCTGATCAAAACCAGCACCGCCAAGGTCAAACGCCACGAAGAAATGGCAAAGGAAGAAGAATAAATCATAAGCCACGGAAGGCAATTCCGTGGCTTTTTCTTGTCAAAGAGGCGCAAACGTGCTACAATAAGAAAAAATCGGAAAGGAATAACCGCTATGGCTTTTGATCCCAACGAAAAGAAGGGCTTTATTTGTGATATGGACGGTGTGATCTACCACGGTAACAAGATTCTCCCCGGAGTGGTAGAATTTATTGACTGGCTGCACCGCGAGAAAAAAGAGTATTTGTTCCTCACCAACAACAGCGGCTACACACCCAGAGAATTGCGACAGAAGCTTTTTCGTATGGGGCTGGACGTATCCGAGGAGCATTTTTATACCAGTGCGCTGGCAACCGCCTCGTTCTTAAAGGAGCAGGCGCCCGGCTGCAGTGTTTACGCCATTGGTGAGGCAGGGCTTTTTAATGCTCTGTACGATGCGGGGATCACCATGAACGACGTGAACCCCGATTACGTTGTGGTGGGAGAGGGCAAGGCGTATTCTCTGGATACCCTGACGAAAGCCACCAATCTGGTGCTTCGGGGCGCAAAGCTCATCGGCGCCAACTCCGACGTTTCCGGCCCCATTGAAAACGGTATTGCACCCGCTTGCGGTGCTTTGGTCTCCCCCATTGAAATGGCAACGGGGAAAAAGGCGTATTTCTGCGGAAAGCCCAACCCCTTGATGATGAGAACCGGCCTGAAGCTTTTGGGCTGTCACTCTGCGGAGGCGGTAATGGTGGGTGACCGTATGGATACGGATATCATCTCGGGTCTGGAATGCGGTATGTCCACCGTTTTAGTGCTTTCGGGCGTTTCCACCGCTGAAACGCTGGAGACCTTCAGCTACCGCCCCTCCGCGGTTTTAGCGGGAGTGGGGGAAATTGTAAAAATGGCTGAAGGAAAAGAACTATGAAGGTACTGATCGGCCATTGGGGGCACGAGGCCAACACCTATGCGGAAGAACACGCCACCTTTGATGTTTATACGGGCAGAGGTCTTTTTCTTGGGGAGGAATCCATCCGTGCCAACGAAGGTACTCCTTCCTATCTCGGTGGCATCATCCGTGCCTGTTGCGAAGAAGGGATCGAAATGATCCCAACCTGTGCTTATACGGCGGCGGCACCCGTTTTGACCCACGATTGCACCCAAAGGATGCTGGATTCCATTCTTTCCGTTTGCAAAGAGCACCGTGATGAGATCGACGGGATCTGCCTTGCCCTCCACGGCGCGGGCGTTTCGGAGGATCACGACGATCTGGAATACTACGTTTTGAAAAAAATACGCGAGATCGTAGGGGAAAACGTTCCCATTACGGTTCCAATGGATCTTCACGGCAATATTTCAACGGAATTTGCAAGTATCGCAAACGGACTTTTCGGAATTCGGAAATATCCGCACACCGATAAAGCAGACGCCTCTTATCTTGCAATGAAAACTCTGGCTCGTATCCTTCGGAAGGAATTGGAAACGGAAACGGCCGTGGTGCATCTCCCCCTTCAAATTCCCATTTCGGCAGGACTTACGAAAAAAGCCCCCTTCCCGGAGTTGGAAGAGATCTTTGCTTCCGTCATCGAAAAGGAAGGGCTGGTTGATGCAAGTCTCTTTCACGGCTTCCCTTACGCAGACGTTGCTTCAGGCGGCGCAAGCGTAGTAGTGGTAGCAGAAAAAGGAAAGGGAGCGGAGGTCATTGCCCGCCGCCTTGCAAAAGAGGTATGGGAGAAGCGGCATTATTTTAAAATTCAATCCCTCTCCGCCGCAGAAGCCATGGATCTTGCGGAGCAGGAAACCCGGGAAGGCTACCTTGTGATCAACGAAATGAGCGATAACCCCGGTGGCGGCTGCCCCGGTGACGGTACTCATCTGCTTCGGGAGATGCTGAAGCGAAATCTCCCCGGGACCATTTTCGGTTACGTAGTTGATCCAACGGCCGCCGAATTTCTTTTCGAGCATCGCCCCGGAGATTCGGTATCCTTTTCCTTGGGCGGCAAACACGAAGCCATCTTCGGTGCGCCCCTGAAACTGGAAAACGCCAAGCTCCTCAACCTCTCCGACGGTGTGATCCGTCACACCTCACCAAGTCTTTTGGGGGTCCGTTCTACCATGGGGAAAACCGCAAGGGTGCGCGTGGGGAACGTTGATATCATCATAGGATCCGCAAGAAACCAAACCTTTGACGATCGCCCCTTCGTTACCACCGGTGCGGATTTGAAGGATTACCGCTACGTAGGTCTGAAATCCACCCAGCATTTCCGCTCTTTTTTTGAGGGAAAAGCGGCAAGGATCATTTCCTGTGATCCACCCGGGTTCAATTCAGGGGATCTCTCGGTATTTACTTATAAAAAAACGCCCCGCCCCTTTTATCCTTTGGATCCGGAAACGGAGTTTGAATAAGCGTAAAAAAAACGGCCGTTGGCCGTTTTTTTATTTGCAAAGCTCTAAAATATCAAGGGGAGAGGCGATGAGATGATCGGGCTTTTCCGCCTCTAAAACATTGCGGGGCCGATACCCCCAAAGAGCGGCGGCAGTTTCGATTCCCGCGGCTTTGCCCGTTTGAATATCCACCTGAGTATCGCCTACGTAAAGGGCCTCTTCCTTTTTCATACCGCAACGGGAAAGAACGTCAAAAACCCCGGCAGGGTGGGGCTTGACGGGAAGATCTCCCCTATCACCGCGGATCACGGAGAAGGTGTTTTCCCCAAAGGTATCCTTTACGATCTGCTGGCAAGAGGCCTGATCCTTATTGGAAAGCACCGAAAGGCAAACACCCCGCTCTTTTAATGCGGCAAGAACCTCGGGGATATGAGGGTAAGGCACGTTGGCCTCTTTCCCGAGGGTGGCGTTTTTTTCAAGATACGTGCGCCAAAAGGCATCGAAATGACGGTGTTCTTTATCCCCCGCCGCTTCCAGAATAGCATTAACGTAGCCCTCGATCCCGCCGCCGGAAAACAAGGCGTAATCCCCCGGGGTAAAGGTGGGAAGCCCCAAAAGAGATAAGGCGTGATTTCCACAGGCGGCCATAGCACCCGTGGTATCAAAGAGGGTGCCATCCAGATCAAAAATGACGATTTTTTTCATACTGTTTCCTTCGGTTTATAATGAAAAATCGACAAGCTCGATTGAGCTTGCCGACTTTGGTGACCCGTACGGGAATCGAACCCATGTTACCGCCGTGAAAGGGCGGTGTCTTAACCGCTTGACCAACGGGCCGAAGACTTGATTATTATAGCGATGATCGGGGCTTTTGTCAAGAGTTTTTTTTGAATTTTTTTAGATTTTTTCCGAAAGAGCGGATCCTTGCTCAATCCCCTCCTCCCGAATACGGCGGGTAATGGCGTTGAGAACGCCTTTTTTATCTCCGCTCCAAAGGGGGGCTACCAGCTCCCTTTTGTCCCCGTCACCGGTAAGGCGATGGATCACAACGTCTTCAGGAACGTATCGAAGCAGATCGGTGACGCGGAAAACGTATTCCTCCTTGGTAAGGGGGGTATAATTCATCTTTTCAAGATCGGTTCCACGAAGCACGTGGAGCAAATGGAATTTGACTCCGTGGACCCTTTGGGCGCAGACGTAGGAAAGGCTTTGGAGCTCATCTGTGTGATCCTCACCCGGAAGTCCTACGATCAGGTGAACGATCACATCAAGACCGTGGCGGTGCAGATCGCCCACGGCTTTTTCGAAGACAGCGTTTTCATACCCACGGCGGATCAATTTTGCCGTATCCTCCCTTGCGGTCTGGAAGCCGAGCTCCACCCACACGGGCTTCCTTTTATTCAGCTCCGCAAGAAGCACCAGCACCTCCTCCGGGAGACAATCGGGGCGGGTGGCAACGGAAAGGGCCACCACCTCCGGATCGGAAAGGGCGGCGGTAAAGAGCCTTCTTTGGGTATCAAGATCCCCATAGGTAGAGGTAAAGGACTGGAAATATGCAATATAGCGGGGATCCGCCCCTGCTTTTTTCTTCACACGGGCTTTTGCCTCCGAAAGCTGCCTGCTGATGGGAAGGGTGCTGCCTGCGGCAAAGTTCCCCGAGCCTGCGCCGGAGCAAAAAATACAGCCACCGAAGCCCACGGTTCCGTCACGGTTGGGACAAGTAAAGGGAGTGGAAAGAGAAATCTTATAGACCTTGGTGCCAAAGCGTTCACGCAAGTGGGTATTCAGATCACGGTAAGACATAAATTCCCCTCCCCTCTTTTTTTCATAAGTATAACAGAAAACGCTCCCCAAGGGAAGCGTTTTCAAGGTTTTTATAAATTTGCCTTCAAAGCGATGATGCCTTCACAGACCCGATCACCCGTATCGGGTGCCAGGGCGCTGGTGGGACAGAGCTTCTGCTCGTACACTTTTTTCTCACCGATCATACGGGCAATGGGAACGTAGCCGCAATAGTCGTTGGCAAAGGCGGAGACCATAGTGGGGGCACCGATACCCTCTTTGATGGCTTTGCCGAATTCCGTAAAGATCTGGGTGGGGGTACCTGCGACGTAGCAATCACCGATCTGCATCAGCTGCAATTCCAATTCTCTTTGGGTACGCTTATCTGCCATTGCACGCAGGGCGTTCATAGCAAAGAAGACCTTCTGATATCCCTTTGCCTTGGGAACCTGATTGATCAAATCGTCCCCGTAAGACTCCATCACGGCCTGCGCTTCCAGTAGCGCCTCGGCAGAAGGCTTACGGAAATGGGCGGTGGTGCTTCCCAAGGAACAGCCGAGGGCTTCCGTTTTCATGGGAGCGCCTCTGCGAAGGGCCGAAACGGCTTTTTCCGCAATGGCTTCGCCCACCACCTTTTGACGGCCGGGAAGTCTTGTTTCGGAATCAAAGAAGTTGATGTGGTTGATGTTGCCGCAGGCGCCGTTGATAAAGAGGGTGATAAAATCATCACCGAATTCTTTTTTCAAAGCCTGAGAAAGGTGATAAATATAGTCACTGCTGGTAACACTGATTGAAACGATGGCAGGGTGGTTGGCAAAGTTTACGATGGCGCCTACGGGCGCACCGTTCTGCCAAACGCCCAGAACCAACACCTCGGGATCGATGGTGGTATAAGGCTCTACGGGCTCATCCCCCACCGCTGCAGAGGGGTTAGTCTTGAAGGACCCGTCCTTCATCCGATAGATGCGGATGAAGGAAACACCGAACAGCTCTTCTTTTCCAAAGGTAAGCCGGGATTCCGCTGCATTCTCATAAGCGATTGCGATGGAATCCGCCGCAGATTTTTCCAAAAAATCAAGGTAAGCGGGATCGGTCACGACCTCTTCACCCCAGTTCAGGGTGGGGCCGCCGCCGTGGCAATGGGTAGCCATTACCATTACGTTTTCGGGAAGAATGGGGGTAAGAGTTGCCACACGCTGACGGATGGCATCGGTAATATCCTTCGTGATACCGCAGGCATCCACAACGGCAATGGCAAGGGTGGTTTCATCATTTTCCGCCACAAAGGCTCGAACGAAGAGCGGCTCCTGCACTTTTTCGTTATAGCGTGCGGCAAAGCCGCCGGGGATGATGCTCCCCAAGGGAGGGGTAATATTCTTTTCAAAAAAACCGCATTTCATAAGTCTTTTTTCCTCTCTAATTGCTTTTTGACATTTTCATTATAAAAAAACAATGCCGAACTGTAAAGAATGAAACTTCTTTTCCCACCATCACTTGAAAGTGATGGTAATTTGTGCTACAATGAAAAAAAAGCAATAGCAGGTGAAGCTATGGAATTATTACAGCTACGATATTTTTGCGATGCCGCACGCTCTGAAAACTTTTCCAAAACGGCAAAGCGCTTTTCCGTCCCTCCCTCGGATATATCCCAGAGCATACGGCGCCTGGAAGATGAATTGGGAGTCTCTCTCTTTAACCGAAGCGCCAACCGCGTATCGATCAACGAAAAGGGACTTTTCTTTTTAGAAAAAGCCTCCCTTGCTTTGCGTCTTTTGGACGAGGGCGCCACTTCCCTTTCCGACGACGGAAAAAGCGGGGAGATCCTTCTTTGTGTGGAGACCAACCGAAGGATCGTGATGGAGGCGGTGGAAAAATTCAGCAAGGAATTCCCCGAGGTAAAATTCAAGACCCATTTCTTTTTCGAGCCCACCAAGGAGGATTTTGACCTGATCATTGCCGCCGATTCCGCCCTTCTCCCCCACTATGAAGAAAACCATCTCATCACGGAGCCCGTAGCGCTGGCCATATCGGCAGAGCACCCTATGGCAGAAAAATTTCATTCCTTGAGCGATTTTTCCTCCGAGCCCTTTATTACCGCCAACGAGCAGAGCAATCTTTACCGTATGACCTTTGACATTTGCCGCGATGCAGGCTTTACCCCCAGAATCGCCGTACAGAGCGACGACCCCTTTTACATCCGAAAATGCGTGGAATTGGGGCTTGGGGTAGCGCTGGTACCCGCCATTTCCTGGAGGGGGCAATTCTCCTCACGGATCCGCCTAAAAACTTTGCCCGGCTACACCCGCACCACCTGCCTTTACCTGAATAAAAAACGGCACCTGCCCTTATGCGTCAAAGAGTTTGCCAAGCTTTTGACCCAAATATGCAGCAAAGAGGAAGAGCTTTGATCTCTTCCTCTTTTCTATTCTTCTGCCGATGAAAACCAGCCCGGATTCTTGGGATCGAAGCCATGGAGGATCAGGTTTGAAAAGCGTACCCTTCCTTCCTCAAGCTTTCCGCTTTTGGAAATGTAAAAGGTGCCGTCCCCCACAGAGGCAAGACCCGTGGAGCCCCAGCGAAAATGGGAGCCGCAGGGAGCGTATTTTTCAGGTGCTTTGCCGATGGAAGCGGAGGAAAGAAGGGCGCCTTCTTCCCCGCCCCGCCCTTTGAGAGGAGCCATCCGCGGTGGGATTTTTCCATCAATGGCAAAAAGGCGGAAATTTTCATACTGCGGCTTTTCACCGGGGTAAACGGCCAGGAACCAATAGCCCGTGGCAGGATCGTATTCCAAATTCTGAATGCCATAGCGGGTATTGCCCGTAAAAAAGAAGTAACGGGCTTCCGCTTTTTCGGGGCCTGAATGATGAAGGCTTTTCTGATTCAAGGGCATGGCGTATGCATCCACCACCGAGGGATCCAACTGCAGGAGCACCTGATGGTCGTTATCCTCGCGCTCCACGTCACTGAAAATGCCGTAGGCAATCATAATCTTTTGAATGGAAGGATCGAAAGAACCGAAAACGGGCCCCAAGGAAATGCCATCGATCCCCGAACATCCGTAGCGATGAAGGGCTCCGTCCTTCTCTCTGCCATTGTAATCCTCCACCACGTCACGTAGATAAACCGCGCGCATTACACCGTCTTGTTCCCCATCCATTCCCACGCGGCAAATGGCGGCCGCATCAAAGGAGACAAGGTAGAAAGCATCTTCCTCGGAGATTGTCTTCCCCGTGCGTTTCATAATTTCCGCGCCGATCCCATCGTGCTTTAATTCAAAGGAACCGTAAATGCGGTTGCGCTTCGGATCATAGGCAATGCAGCCCAAATGCCCCAAAAGGTTTTCTACGCTGCCTAAAAGATTGCCCTCAAAATCCAGCTTTAAAAGAACCGTAGTAAAAGAGCAATAAACGAAACGGCGCTGAAAATCAAAAGCGATGCCCTGAATATGCCCTTCTCTGAAATAGCCCGTAAAAATATTCTTCGGCAGAGCCATCTTATTTCGCCCCTTCCAATTGAAATTCCAAAATACTTTCATTCATTCTCAAAAGGGTCAGGCGCTTTCTCATAAAGGGCGAATAGCGAACATAGCCGTTGAAGCGGTCACGCTGTTTGCCAATGTCCTCCACCGTAAGCTTACACCCCGCCTTTTCCATTGCGGCGCGGCAGGTTTCATAATCGGGAACGCTTTGGATGATACGGCGGATCTCACCCCAGTTTTCTTCCAGTGCGCGGGGGTCCACTGCATCCATAATATTTTCGGGCTCATTGACCTTGACCACGTCCTCCCGCATAGGACCGTAGTAAGAATAAATCGCTTCCCAATCGATTTCTTCTTTTTTTGCGTGAATGAAGGCTTTTTCGGCCAATTGACCGTAATAGCGGAGCATTTCAAGAGTGCAAACACCAATATCATCCCCGTGGAGATTGGGAATGATGCCCTCCTGCAATTCCTTGCACTCCATCAGGTGCGAGATCACGTGCTCGGAGCCGCTGGCGGGGCGTGAATTTTTCATAAAACTCATGCCCACGCCGGTTTTCAACAAGGCCTCGAAGATCTTGCCTGCGGTATACTCATCCCGCACGGTGACCCGATCGGCCATTCCCATCAATTCATCCACCGCTTCACGGGTAAGCTTTGCCACTTTAGGGCAAAAACATTCTCCCGTAAGAAGATGGGAAATCTCCCAATCCACAAGACCTACGTATTTTGCGATCATATCCCCAAAGCCTGCGGCTTTCAGGTTCACGGGTGCTTCCGCCAAAATCTTGGTATCCCCAATGATCACCTCGGGGCTTTTGGCATCGTAGCTGAATTTGAAGCCGTTGGCCACGATGGGTGCGCCGTAGGAAGCAAAGCCGTCCATAGAGGGGGCGGTGCCGAAGATGCAAAGAAGTTTATTTTGCCGTGCGGCGGCAAGGCGGCAGGGATCGTTCACAGAGCCCGTGCCCACGGAGAGGATGGCGATCTCACGCCCTTTCACCTTTTCCTCCAGTTCTTCCACGTGGTGCATTTCTGCCACTCGAATGAAATCGTACACGTGGCATTCCACCTCGAAATCGGAAAGACTTTCCAGAATTCCTTCGGCGGCGCGGAGGGTATTGCGGTCTGCTACTAAAAGAAGCTTCTTCGGAAATGCATTTTCCTTCAGAATCTGTCCCACCTGATGCACAAGGCCCGAGCCGATGCGAATATCACGGATGGCGCTTTCGTGCACCATACCACAGGAGCAAGCCCCTTTCAAGGCAAAAATCTCTTTAAGAATCTCAGACATTTTGATTACCTCACTGTATGATACATTCATTGTATCATACGCCCGCGCTCTTGACAACTCATTTTTACAGAACGCGGCAGGTGGTTATGACGCGCGTACCAAAAGCATCCTCCAGAACGCACTGACCCGGTTCCAGCGGTGCTATGAGACTTTCCTTTTGAAGCAGCTGCATCAATTCCATTACCTTTTCCTTGGGAACGGGCTTTTCGGTCTTCACGGAAACAGCCGTATCGGGACGATTGGAAACGGGAAGAACTGCCGTTACCGTACGCTTGGGGGCAAGAAGTTCTTCTTTCCCATACCGTTCGCCGCGGAGACAAGCGTTCCCCGTAACGGAAACTTCCGTTTCAAGGATCTCTGCCTGAAGGGTACACCCTTTGGGGCATAAAATACAGATCAATTCTCGTTTCATACTTCTACCTCTACTTTAATTTCGCCCTTTCCCTTACGAAGACAACCTGCGGGAAGTACCACCTTCTCCATTTCACCGGGGCTGACCTTGATGCGTTTGACTTTCTTCAGCACCGAATCCCCTTGCTTTATAATAAGATTCACATTTCTTCTTGGCTGTGAAACACGGAAATAAAGGGGAATCTCCCGCTCCTGATCGCAGATCCTTTGGGGCAGCACGTAGCGCACTCCGTTGCCTGAAACGGTAGGAACCGCCACTTTCGACTGCGCCTCTCCCAATACGTATTCCGCGGCGGCAAGACCTGCTACCTCCCCTTCATCGGACACAAAATCCACCAGATCGTGAACGTGAAGCACGTTGCCGCAAGCGAAGATCCCTTCTGCATCGGTTTGACGCATTTCATCTACAAGAGCTCCCCCCGTTACAGGATCCAGTGTAATATTTGCCATGCGCGCCAATTCATTTTCAGGGATCAACCCGCAGGAGATTAGCAGCGTATCGCAGGAAATGCTCCGTTCCGTTCCGGAAATGGGGCGGCGGTTTTCATCCACCTCTGCCAAAACGACCCCTTCCAGCCTTTCTCTTCCTTCAATCTTGACTACCGTTGTGCTCAAATACAGCGGAATATCAAAATCCTCCAGACATTGCACCAAATTGCGTTGAAGCCCTCCCGAATACGGCATTACCTCACAAACGGCTTCCACCTTTGCGCCTTGCAGGGTCATACGCCTTGCCATGATCAGACCGATATCACCCGAGCCTAATATGACCACCCGTTTTCCAACCAAAAGACCGTGGCAATTCAAAAGCTTTTGCGCCGTTCCTGCCGTATAGATCCCCGCGGGTCTGGTACCACACAGACCCAAGGCACCGCGGCTTCGCTCACGGCACCCCATTGCAAGGATCACAGCCCCTGCACGGATCTGAAGGATCCCTTTTTCATTGGATGCGGTAATCACCCGATCTTCCGTAAGAGAAGTTACCATCGTACCGGTATAAACCTTGATATCGGTTTTGCGAATCTTTTCGGCGTAGTACTCCGCATATTCAGGGCCCGTCAATTCCTGCCCCAATTTATGAAGCCCAAAGCCGTTATGAATGCATTGGGGCAATATTCCTCCCAAACGCTCCTCACGGTCCAGGATCACTACGTCCTTCACCCCTGCCTCATAGGCGGCCAGTGCCGCCGCCATCCCGGCAGGACCGCCGCCGATCACAACAATTTTATGTTCCTTCATTATCCGATCCTCCCTTTGATCATAACGGAGCCGCCTCCGCTTTTCGTCACCTCTTCCTGCGGGATTTCCAACTCCGCACCCAGAAGGCGCATCACGTGGGGGGCGCAAAAACCGCCCTGACAACGCCCCATACCCGAACGGGTACGACGCTTGACACCGTCAAGATCACGTGCAGGAGGATTTTGACGGATCGCATTCAAGATCTCACCTTCGCTGATCTTTTCACAACGGCAAACGATTCTTCCATACGACGGATCCCGCTGTATCCACGCATTCTTCTCCTGAATGGAAAGATCTTGAAAGGCGCGTGGATCTTCGCGGGTGGCAATCCATTTCTCCTTTTTGTCAAGGCAAAGCCCCATCTGCTCCAGTTCCCGAACTGCCCGACGGGCAATGCTTACGCAGCAAGTAAGCCCCGGGGAATCAATGGCAGCAAGATGAAGAAGCCCTTCAACGCGGGCAGATGATTGAATGATAAAATCTCCGCTACTTGTAGAAGCGCGTACCCCCGTAAAGGAAGTGATCACCTTGGACAGAGGGATACTCGGCACCATAGACAAGGCTTCTTTCTTTACCTTTTCAAGACCTTGTGCCGTGGTTTGGGTATCAAAAGGGCTTTTCACCTGATCGGCGGTAGGTCCTAAGAGCAAATTGCCGTCCGCCGTGGGGGTGACCAGAATTCCTTTTCCCGCCTTGGTGGGAACGCGAAAAATGGTGTGCGAGACCATCGCACCTACCTCTTGATCCAGAAGGAGGTACTCCCCTGCCCTGGGGCAAATGCGGAAGAAATCGTCCCCCGCAAGAGAGGCAATCTCATCGCTGAATGCGCCTGCGCAATTCACAAGAAAGCGCCCCTGCACCGTTTCTCCGTCGGCGGAGGTTACCAAAAAGCCTTCTTTGTTCGGCTCAATTTTGCTTACGCGGAAATTGCATTTCAGATGGGCGCCGTTATCCATTGCATTACCCACCGCCGCAAGATTCAATTCATAGGGAGAAATAATACCTGCGGTCGGCACCCAAAGCGCCAGCGTTACGTTTTCCGACAAAGAGGGTTCCATCGCCCTTACTTCTGCCCCTGTTAAAATACGAAGTCCCCAGATTCCGTTTTCCACGCCCCGATCGTAAAGGATTCGAATCTGTTCTTCCTCCTCGGCTCCAAAAGCGCAGACCATAGACCCGTTGTTCCGATGCGGCACCTTCAGTTCCTTTGCCGCGCGGTACAGAAGAGAAACCCCGCAAGTATTGAGCTGTGCCTTCAAGGTACCCGATTCGGGATCATACCCTCCGTGAATGATACCGCTGTTGGCCGCCGATGCCCCGCGGGCAACGTCGTTTTCCTTTTCCAGAAGGCAAAGGGAAAGCTGATAGCGGGAAAGCTCTCTTGCAAGCATTCCGCCTATTACCCCTGCTCCCACCACAATCACGTCGTAATTCATATTAACCTCCTTTTTTACAACAAAAAAAGAGAACCGGAAAATAAGGGGGCAATGCCCTCTTATTGATTCCGTTTCTCTTATACTCTTCGGATTATTCAGTTTTTAAATGGACCAAAGCGCCGCTTTTCCCGTGGAAACTGCAAGGGCGCCGTTTGCCAATGCCGCCGTAACCTCCCCTTTGGTTTCCAGAAGGCCGCTGGCGATCACCGGCGTTTTTTCATCGGCAAATCTGCAGATGACTTTTTCAATGATGCCGGGCATGATCTCCACAAAATCAGGCTTGGCGGATGCGATCATTTCCCGAATACTTTCAAGGCCGTGAGAATCCACCGCAAAATACCGCTGAATGGCGACAAGGCCGATTTCTTTTGCACATTTGATCAGTGGAGCGCGGGTACTGATGATCCCATCTGCCCCCAACTCCGCAAGATAGCGGATCCCTTGGCGGTCTTTTCCGATGCCGTTCATCAGATCCACGTGGATGAAAATGCTTTTTTCATTTTCGTGGGCCAAGGCGATTTTTTCACCCACGGTCATTACGTCGGCATCCAGAAGAAAAATCACCTCTGCCTCTGAATGGAGCGCAGAAAGCAGTTCCTCGCCACGCACGGCGGGAATTACAGGAAAAATCTCTAACTTCTCTTGAAACTCTGCTACTTTCATACCGATTCTTCTTTTTTCAGAAGTATAGCACGGATTTTTGCTTCCGTCAAGACTTGTGTGCGGTTAAATAGTTATAGAGACGGTCGGGGAAATTCACCGTCATACCATCTACCCCAAGGGCGCAAAGCCGCTTCATGGTGGCAACGTCCTTAACACCCCACGCTCTTACGCCGAGTCCGCGGGCTCGCCAGGCGGCAACGCTTTCTTCCGTCGTCAGATTCTCAATGGGGCAGATCTCTTCCCCACCGATGGAAAGAAGCATTTCCACTTCTTCATCGGAAATATTCTCGGCTTTCCATCCCAAAAGCCAACCGATGCGGGCAGTGGGCTCCAGTTCCTTGAGGTTTTTCAGATATTCCAAATTATTGGAGGTAAAGGTGGTTTTTTCCATCAAACCAAATTCCTTGGAAAGGCACAACACGTCTTCCTCGATCCCTTCGGCCTTCAGTTCAATGGCGAAGCGGATATCGTAGCGGGCAAAATGCTCTAAAAATTCACGGTAAGTAGGAATGCGGTCATAGAAGGAATTGGTGCTGTTGCCGAAAACCCGAAGCTCCTTCAGTTCCGCCAGAGTATGCTCAGCAAGAATGCCGCTACCGTCGGTAACGCGCTCCAGCTTCTTATCGTGAAAAAGCACCAAGTGCCCATCAAGGGTGCGGCGCACGTCGGTCTCAATGTCGTTGGCTCCTTGGAGCAGCCCTAAATAAAAGGATGAAAGGGTATTTTCCGGGGCGTATTCGCTGGCGCCTCTGTGTGCGTAGTTGATCATAGAAGACTCTCCTTTATTTTACAAATTTAAAATTGCCAAAGGTCTGACTGACGCTTTCGCAAAAGGAAAAGGTGCGGTCGTAACAACTCAGGATCTTTTGAAGATCCATCAACTGATGGCGGTTGACCACACTGATCAGAAGCGTTTTTTCCCGGGATGAAAAGGAGCCGCGGGCGGGAACGTAGGTGGAGCTGTGCTTCAACTCCCCTGCAATGCGCTTCATAATTTCATTCGGATGCTCCGTGATGATCGTGACCTTGACGGCGCTTTTGGTGCCGCTGATCATAAAGGAGCCCACGAAGCTTGAAATGAAGCAATACAGAATACAAAGGCAAACGGGCTTATAATCGTATTGTAGCTGTCCTGTGGTATCGGGGGTGGCATAGACGAAAAAGGATGCTACCGCCACCACCACGTTCAGGGCGAAGGTGACCCAAAAGAAATTGAGATTGGGCTTTTTGAAGCTTATATATTTGGAGAGAATATCCGTGCCGCCGGTTGAAGCCTGAAAGAGGAAGCAGACCCCGTAGACGAAGCCGCTGATGGCACCCGAAAGCAAAACGGGATAGATGGTATCGTGCCCGCCTGCGTTATACTGAAACTGAGAAAAGCCCACCTTTTGCAAAAACAGATAGAAAAAGGAATAAGAAACGCTGAAAACAAGGCTCCTCAGAGCAAAGGTCTTATCAATAAGAAAAAACGCCGCCACGCAAAGGGGCACGTTAATAAGAAGTGACATATAGCCGATGCTGAAGCCCGTTTTATACTGTACCATCGTAGCGATGCCGTTGAGCCCCGCAGGTGCAAAGCCGTTGGTAACGATAAAAAGCTGATAATTAAAGGCAAGCAGGATTGCCACCAGAATCACAAAAACGTAAGAGGCGGCGATCCTGCCTTTGCTTTGTCCATAATCCTTCACGACCGTACCCTCCCAAAACAGGTGATCTACGAAAAAAGCTTATCACATCTATTTTGGGAATACAAGCCAAAAGGTATACCAAAATGCGATAGCAGGTATGGGTCAGAAAATGGTTTCCAGAACGTCACCGATGGCCTTTGCCATAGAATAAAAGCCCAGATCGGTAGGGTGAGCGCCGTCAACGGTACCCTCGTTTCCTGCCAGCTCCATCAGCTTGCGGTTTTCGATAAAGTAGACGTTTTCATCTCCCCGTGCGCGTGCGTTACGGTAGGTATTCAAAATGACCTCGCGCCGCTTTTCATCGGTGGCGCTTAAATAATACTTGGGGCTCGGCAGGATAATAATGGGTAGCTCCTTGTGCTTTTCACGGATCTGCAGAAACATTCTTTCGTGAGTGTTTTGCAAATGCTCCACCGAAGGGGCGTTGTAATCGTAATCGTACACGAAAACGGACATATCCAGATTGCTGATATATTCCCCCATTGCCTCTTCCCCTTTGGCGTTCCCGGAGAAGCCCAAGTTGATATAATCGCAATCAAAGCGGCGGGAGAGAATGCTCTGGTACGAAGTACCGGGGCGGGAGGCACAGCCCCCTTGAGTAATAGAGGAGCCGTAATACACGACAGGCTTTTCAATTTTATAGGGCGTGGGCGGAAGAATGGAAGAACCCTCCTGCAGGCCGATATACAAATCCTCTACGATGCTGTAAAGGGGAAAATTCACGGTGATCTCGCGCATACCTTCAGTAGAAAAACGGAAAATGCTCTCGTACCCATCCTCCATACCGTAGGGAGGAACGAAGGTCTTCAGGTATTTTTCTTCCTCTTCCCGAACGTAAAGGTCAAAGCCCGCAGAGCCCGTGAGGGCAAAATGCGACATACGGTAAATACGGGGAAGCTTTGCGTGAATGGCAACGTAGGGGCTATCGGTACGAAAGCGCACTCTTCCCCCTGAGCTCTTGGCATGGAGGGCTTTCACCCCTCGGCTGACGTTTGCGGCAACCGCTTCCGGAAGCCTTCTGAAGCAACCGTTTTCATAAAAGACGCCGTAGACACGAAAGGGTGCTTCCTTTGCGTCAAAAAAGCGAAGATCGCTCTCTTCCAGCTTGGTTTCCACCGCAAAATTCGAATCAATCAAGGAAATGTCATTCATTTTCAACACCTCGTTGATAAAGCTTTTATCGTTTTAAAAAAACATTACGATGCCGCTGATGAGCATGCCCGCGTATATGATCTGCTTTAATTTTTTAGAATCCAATTTGTCAAAGACCTTTTTGCCGATGAGATCCCCCGTCATACAGCCAATCATACCGACTGCCGCCAGGATCAGGATCTCAAGATCCATAATACCGCTTGCGACGCGCATAGCGGTGGCATATAAATTGGTAAAGCAGAAGTAGAACTGAATGGTGGCAAAATACGTTATATTTTGGTCGATGGCACTGCTCAGGTACAGCACCGCAGGGGGACCGCCCGTGGAAAAAAGCCCTCCCAATACTCCCCCCAGTGCACCGGAGAGAACGCCGTTTGCCGCCGTTGGCTTCAGCCTGATATTTTGATTGAAAAACATAAAATAAAGGCTTAACAGGATCAGTACCACACCCAGAAGGATCTGAAAAAGATCTCCCGATACAGCCTTTGAAAACCCTACTGCAATGGGAATGGAGATCAGCGAGGCGCAGATCATAGGGAACGCGATTTTATAGGAAATATTCTTTCTGTAGCGAAAGGCGTTGAAGGTGGAGGTGGCAGCAGAAAAGAGGGCCGCAATAGCGGCAGCCGCCGTATGGGTCGGCATAAGATGGGGCAAAAAGAGCATTACGAAGATACCGAGGCCAAAGCCGCTGACCCTTTGAATAAATCCACCGCCGACGCCGATCAAAACAAGGAGCATTGAAGTCCAAAAATTCATAGGAAAGCCACCCGAGACTGATGTTTTTCTTATGGCAAGAAATCACTTTTTCATCATAACACAACCAATGGAAAAAAACAATTGTTTTTGATCACATCAATAATCCAAAAAAAGAACGACTCGGTTGACTCGTTCTTTTTTGAACCGTGCAAAAACAGAATGGGTATGAAAGCCGTCAATTCGCCTTCTGAAAAATCAAGGGCGCAGACCCATACCACCCTCAAGGGTAAGGGTTTCACCGTTCATATACTTGAAATCGGGAGAAGCCAACTGAACGCAAACACGACCGATTTCAGTTTCAGGGTCACCGAAATGCCCTGCAGGCGGCATCTTTACGTTTGCTTTGAAGGCGTCAGGATAAGCCTTTTCAAAGTTTTCAAGCTGAGCAGTCCAGGCAAGAGGACATACCACATTGGTATTGATACCGTCTTTAGCCCACTCGGTAGCGGCAACTCTGGAAAGGCCGCGAATGCCTTCCTTTGCGGCGGCGTATGCGCACTGGCCGTAATTTCCAAACAGACCTGCGCCTGATGCAAAATTAATAATGCTTCCCTGAGTCTCTTTCAGGTAAGGATAGCAAGCCTTCATATAGTAAAAGCTTGCATAAAGACCTGAATAAAGAGCCAGATCAAACTGTTCGGTGGTGTGATCCTGAATGGTAACACCGGAAGCAGAGGCCTGGGCGTTGTTGATCAAAACGTCGATTCTTCCAAACTCAGAAACAGCCGCTTCCACAACGGATTTTGCAGTAGCTTCATTGTCGGAGCCTGCAGAAATATCGGCAGAAAAAATCAAAACTTTGATTCCATACAGCTTTTCAAGTTCCTCTTTTGCCTTTTCAAGCTTTGAAACATTTCTTCCCGTAATAACAAGATTTGCGCCTTCCTTTGCATAGGCAGTTGCGATTCCGTAACCGATCGAGCCGCATCTTCCATCAGACAAAGTAGCAAATCCCGCGCCGGTAATAATAGCTGTTTTACCTGCTAAAAACCCCATTTTCATTCTCCTTTTTTATTATAAAAAAATTAATGAGCATATTATAACATAGCGAGGAAAAAAAATCAAGGCAAAGCATTATTTACTTGACTCTCGCGCACAAAAAAGAAGCGGGTGAAAGGTGGGATTTTTTGAATTGTTTTTTTGCTTAACAAATACAATCATTGCGAAAGTTAATAAACTTACGTATAAAGAAACTTTCACCAAATCCACAACGAAATCTTCGCTATCAAAATATAAAACATTTCCATTACATTTGATATATTCAATCAAAGCGTTTTCATAACGATTCGTTATATAAAAAACATAATCTTCTTCATCATCATAATTTACAACAATTCGTTCTTTGTGCATTAGAGATTGCCACACAACGTTGGTTGCATTATCCACATCAGGCAAAAGGCTATCTTCTGCTATATTTTGAGAAATCAACTGCTCGATTTTTTGTCTGTTATGATCATTAATAGCTACGGAACGACTTGGATTGGAAATGACAAGCAGAAAACAAAATACTTGCCACAATATCAATAAAACACTTATAACAGCAACCAAAAGGCTGCCGATCATCAAAAAGCGTTTTTTCATTGTATCACCTCTGCCTTGCATTATAGCATAAAAGCGGCGAAGCCGCAATACTTCTTCACTATTCACTATTACCTATTCCTTTCCAAAAATCCCGTTCACAATTTTTTAGTGAAAAGTGAAAAGTGAAGAGTGAAAAAGTAAAATCCCGAACGCTTTCGCATTCGGGATTTTTGTCATTCGTGTCCGAAAAAGAACTGGTCGAAAACCGAGGATTTCTAAAAAACTTCAACTAACAACATTCGATGTAGGATGTAAGGCTTTGATGAAAACTATTTATTATAAAGCGAAACAAGATGTTTTCCGACAGAGACTGCAAATCGCATTACTTCCGGGAACAGCTCGTCAGGAAACTTATCAAGGAACTTAATAATTTCGAAAGTCAAGTCACCGGTATATCCCGCCTTTTTCAACGAATGCATAATTGCTTCCCAGTTCAGCTCGCCTGTATAAGGCAAAATATGCTTGTCACCAAGATAGTCATTATCCTGTACATGCAATGATTTTAAAATCCCCGGATTAACAGCTTCAATAAATTTTTCTGGTTCATATCCGGTCAGTGCTGCATGCCCAATATCCACGCATGCTACAATCCATGGCGAATTGATTTTTTCAACAATACTGTTTAATTCTGCAGGACTCCCCAGTTTGCCTATTAACCTTTTTCTTTTTTTATCCCTGCTGAACAGATTTTCCACTGCAACATGTATACCAAATTGTTCACAGTACGGGATAAAGCTTTTATAATATTCAATATTATATTTCTCAAAATCAACACCATCGGGAACCGTTATGGAATGAACAACTATATTTTCTGCGCCAAGAATTGATGCTGATTCCAAAGCATGTATCATCCACAGATACTTTTCTTCAAAAATATTACGCTCTAAACCATATTTGAGTGAAAAAGGCGCATGTGCCTGATTACAAGCTATTCCAACTTTATCAAGGTGAACTCTTAACTTTTCTGCATATTCTTTATAACCATCACCTAAAACTTCTTCACATTCTTTGTCATAATAATATGAATAATCTATCGCATCAAAGCCTGCAGCCTTTGATATTTCTATAGCCCTAAAATCCCCAAACCTTTGTGCAAGTGTGTATAATTCCACAGATAATTTCATTTTTAAACACTCCCTTTTTTAATAATAACTATACCGTTTAATATGTAATACTTCTTTCTCTTACATCACATTTTAATTCGAGTAACTCTGAAAAATCATAAATATAATAGTCCGAAACACTTTTTATATCTTTTATATAATCTTTGGAGGATGAATCGTATATACCACATACCTTCATTCCTGATGATTTTGCCGTTTTATCAGCATTGCAGTTATCATCAAGAAATAATATTTCGTTGATAGGTTTCGCTATTTTCAGGGCTGCCATTTTATAAATTTCCACATCTGATTTTGTTGTTCCAAAATCATCACAAGACCATATATTTGTAAAAATATCAAATATTCCTAATCTCTTCAAACATACATCAAGCACCGAATGAGGACTTGCAGTTAAAATATGAAGATTCGCACCCTCTTGTTTTAACTTTTTGAGTGTTGCAACAACATTTGCTTTTGCCGGAATATTATGTGCATACTCATCATAGGCATATTTTTTCATCATTGCAACCATTTCTTCTTCGGATAACGGAACCCCCAACTTCCTAAAATATCCGGCAGTTCCGGCATAACCTAAAGGTGTAATGATTTTTACAATATCATCTTCATATTTTATATTGTTTTCATCAAGAATTCTCAACATAACATTAATGAATGTTGGCATAGAATCCACTAACGTGCCATCAAAATCAAACAAATAGTCATTATACATGTGAATTTCTTTTGCTAACTCTTTATTTCTAACATAACTATCTTCAAATAATACTTCCATAAAATTGCCACCTTAGGTATATTATAGCATACAGTTGCACGAAGTCAACATCGTTGGGCGTCAGTCCACACCGTTTGTGCGAAGCACAACACTGTTTGCCGAAGGCAACCTCGTTTTGTGTCCGCTAAAGCGGAATGATGTTGACCTAAAGGTCAAATGATGTTGTATCCTTACGGACACAAACACAAAAAATAAAGCACTTCTTGCGAAGTGCTTTATTTTTTGGGACCGACACTCAAAATGGAACCGGTATAATAACTTGATTTTCTATCAAATTGTAGTTTTTTAATTAATTCTTTGCAAGGAAACACATTCCTTTGGCTCAAAAACCTTAAAAGCTGCTTCAGTCATCACAAAAATTTGATGTTTGTCCCGCAATTTTCCGTTTTTAGCAGATCCCCAAATTCCTTCGTCAAGTCCTGTAATGGTACCGGGCTTGCCTTTGATAATAACAATGGTAATGGTATCCGCCACTAAAAGCGGTTTCACAAGAGGCGCTTTTACAACACTTGGACGGCTATGCCCTCCGGCTATGTAAAATTGGGTCCAATAGACAGTGTTATCCTCGCCGCAATCAATTCTCGTAGACTTAGTGGCTTTTTTCTTTGTTACATACAAAACGAATTTCTGCCCGTTCCACACAAAACTACTTTTTTGCACACTATCCGTTTCCTCAACAGTTTTCCCAAAAGCACGACTGTAATGATAGAGAGACAGTTCACTCTCCAAAGAGCACTCCATCATATCCCCTACATCACATCTCAGGGAAGTACAAATTTTGGCAATAGTATCTGTTGTTACGGTTTCATTCTTTGCAAGTTTTGCAATAACACGAGAACTGAGACCTGTCAAATCAATCAAATCCGATTTTGAAAGCCCCTTTTCGGCTAATAATTTCCAGAGCTTAGAATAGTTGATATACACGAAAACACCTCCTCGCTATTATTATTTTATCCGAAATCGCACTAAATGTCAAGAATTATTTACTTTGGTAAATAATTAGTTTCAAAAATAAGCCGTGAAAATTCACGGCTTATTTTTATTGATCTTGTTTTCGATTGTTATGCAAGAGGACGTGAGCATTCTGCGGATTCTACCGCAGAGGTTGCGGTATTTCTTGAATACTATATCATCAATATCAGAAGAGGAAAGAAGGAGTTTTAACCAAGATTCCGTTTCCATGCATTCCTTACGTGCAATCTCAAATTTTGACAGCATATCCGGAAGGCTTTGAGGGTATTGTGCTTCGGAAATGTTTGCAAAAACACTGGAAGAAGATTTCTTCAACTGAAAAAGCGTATTGGAATTCCCTCTTCTACCATTGAGGGACTTACACAATTCCTCAATGCCCGTTGCAAGTTCTTCTGAATACTTCAAAAGATAATTTGTACTCATCACTCGATCCTTTCGTTCCTAATCACGGCAAAGCCGTGCATGGAATCAACACGAAGTGTTGGATGGAATCCGCTGTAGGCGGCATGGAATCAATCCGAAGGAAATACACGCTAACGCGTGATACCATACAGTCGCAAAGCGACTGATTCCATACACCCTTGCGGGTGATGCCATGCCAATCCTTCGGATTGGATAAAAATAAGACAGTCGATTGACTGTCTTATTTTTTGGAGCTGATAACCAGAGTCGAACTGGTGACCTCATCCTTACCAAGGATGCGCTCTACCTACTGAGCTATATCAGCATATTGTGGCGACCTGAAGGGGGCTCGAACCCCTGACCTCTAGCGTGACAGGCTAGCGTTCTAACCAACTGAACTACCAGGCC
>JAFWZW010000020.1 GCA_017517325.1 Clostridia bacterium
AGAAATAAGTGCAATCAGCAAATAATGCTCTGTAAACCCGAAATAACCATAATACTGTGTGTTTCCCTGATTAAGCAATCCATAAATGGGGTGCATTAGTGTTTCATCATCTTCTAATAAATCGGTTAGAGCCTCAATCATAAGTTCTTTATATGTCATCATATCACCGCCTTGAGTGTATTATAGCATAAAAAGTAGAGGAGACGCAAGATTTTAGTGATATTCTGTGCTATCGCACAGAGTGATATTTTCACTTCGTGAAAGTGATATTGAAACCTTACGGTTTCAGTGATATTATATTCGCCCTTAACTGCCCAAAGGGCAATATCACTTAGGCGTAGCCTAAATATCACTGCGAAGCAATATAACTCGCCGAAGGCGAATATAACTGAAAAAACTCTTGTTCGAAAGAACAAGAGTTTTTTCTGGAGGCGCCACCCAGACTTGAACTGGGGAATAAAGGTTTTGCAGACCTCTGCCTTACCACTTGGCTATGGCGCCGTGTTCAGTTGCGGGAGATATTATAGCAAGGGAAAACGGATTTGTCAAGGTGAAAATTGTTTTTTTTATTATTTTCTTTTGCTTTTTGAAAACAAAGAAGAAAGAGACCCCCTGTTCAAGAAGGGTCTCTGTTTTTTCAGGCTTTTTTGGGGAAGGTGACGATGGCATAGGAGCATTTGTCGGGGAGGGTCACGGTGACGCAGGTTCCCTTTTGCTCGATTTTTGCTTCTCCTTTGGAAAAAGGCGTATAGACCGTGGGGGCTCCTTCGCCCTCCAGCTCCAGTATCCCGTCGGTTCCGATGGGCTCAATGGTGGTCAGCACGCTGACGCGGCTTCGGTGGAAGCGGTTGTCATCAAGCGCGTGGTCCACGTCTACGTTGTAGTCCGCCGCAAGGAACTGGAGCACCGTCATTTCTTTGTTTTCCGATGTGGTGCACATAAAGCCCTTGGCAGCTTTGATCTTCGCGGGCTGTGGCTTGGCGTAGAGCTTGCAAAGCTCCAAAAGTTTTTGTCGGTTTTCATCCCCCAAGCGGTAGGGGTGATAGAAGAGACCGGATAAGGGCTCGTGCCATTGATCGGAATCGGTGGTGGAAAAGTCGTAATCCTGCTTGACCCAATCGGGCATTTTTACGTGGATCCCATCGGGTACGGAGGTGAAAAATTCAGCGGGGTCGCACAAGTCCACGCGGTTGGGAATGGAATAATGATTTTCGCATTCCTCCAGCCCGCAGGGGCCGATGGCAATCACCTTGCCTCCTGCTTTCAGGTAGCCCTTCAAGGCGGTCTTTTCTTCCTCGGTGATACCGAGAGCGCCGCAAAGAAGGATCAGAGGGTAGGTTTTGGCGTCCTTCGGGAAGGAAAAGACCGTGTGAGGGCAAATGCCCCGGCTGAACAGAAGCTGAAGAACGGAGGAATAATCTCGCGGGTAGCCATGGGTCAGGTTTCCGTACAGAGTATAGTTGCGTGTCTCGTAGGAAAAATAGACCCCAAGGCTTCCTGCCGTCTCACCCTCAAAAAGCTGCGGATGCTCCTTTTCAAAGGTGAAGGCTTCCTTGACCACGTTGGCGTCGGTGGGGAGGGTATCCAGCACGTGGCGGGGGAGACCCAAACGCTTTTTCAGGGTGCCCAGCCAGATATCGGCATCCAGCATTTTTGCCAGCGCCCAGGCGTGGTTGGCGGATTCCGCACTGTGGGCGTAGCCCGTGCAGAAGGCGCGGACACCTGCTTCTCTTGCCGCCGCCTGATGGTGAGAGGCGTGAACGATGCGGTTGGGCAGAGGAGTATTGGTGGTCAAAGGATCGTTTTTATAAGGCGGGATATTGCCCACGATCTCCATATTCACGTAGTTGGCACCCTTGAGAAATCCTCTCGCATCGGAGGCGGACATCACCGAGCCCGCTGAAGCGGAGCTTCCGCCGCAGCCGAACAGAACAAAATCCTCGGGCAGATGGGCGCGAAGCTTGCGGTAAAATTCGGCGGAGCCTTCAAAACGAAGATCCAGCCACGCCCTCCAGGCGGGATTGTCCCAATTTCCCCAGAAATCACCGCAGTCGGCAGGGGGGAGATCCATTCCCGTGCGCTCCTTTAATTTGGCACGGCAGACCTTGCAGCCGCAGGCGTTGTAGTGCATATAAAACATAGCGTCGTCAGCGCCGAGCCCCGTAATGCCCGTTTCGGAGACGAGACCCTTTACGTAGTCAAAATAGGCCTCCTGAAATTCGGGGTTGTTGAAGCAGAAGCCCTCGCCGGTGTATTGGGGAAAGTACAGGGGCTTTCCGTTTTTTACGTCGATCATACGCCAGTCGTTGAGCCGCTTGCCCTTGTATTCCCACGTAGATGCCGCTTCCCACGTTGGGCTGAAGGGCAGATGAGGACCGCTGTGGGTCATTACGCGGCGCATTTCCTCACGGGTGCCGTAGCGGTGAACGAGATTCACCGAATGATGGTCAAAAAGCTGAATTCCGTAAGGGCGCAGCTCCTCCGCCACGGTGGCAAGGTAATCGTGCAGGAGAGGGAAAAAAGGGAGCCAGTCCCAACGGAAATGGGTGCCGAAGATCACTGCGGCAGTGACGTTTGCCTCGGCAAAGCCTTCCGCACGCCTGCGGATCTGATCCAGATTATCCGGGTCTGGCCAGTTCAGGTCTTCCCAGTTGATCCACCACGCCGCCATTCTGTGACGAATTTCTTTCATTTCGCTCCTCCGTTTTCACTGTTTCAGTTGCTCCAAAAGGGAAAGCATTCCCTCTGTCAGTACCTTATCTGTGCCCTTTTTGTAACTGGAGGTGAGGGTCTCGTAGCCGCCCTCGTCATAGGCTTTCTCGGTGCCTACGTAGCCGCAGGATGCGTTGGTCTGCGCGCAGAGCATCATGGTTTCAAAGGGGGAGTGACTGTAGATTTTGCGGCCGATCTCCGTAAAGGGCTCCCCCGGGAGCCCGGCGAAAACGAAATCACCGATCCGCAGTGCGTAAACGGAATAGAGGTAAAAATCGGGCGCGTCCTTCATTCGGATGATGCGCCGCGCTTCCGGCACGCTCATATTGAATCCGCTTAATTTTTGTATGCTTGATCCTTTTTTTTCATCGTAGGAGGCAAGGTATGCCTCCTGCACCTTAAGCGCTTCCTCCAAACGGCTGCATTCCCGATTGGCAGGGAGGGCAACTTCCAGAGACCCGAAGCGAATTTCACTTGCGGGGATCTCTTCGGCACGATCGCAGACGGTCAGGATCCGACCTGCGATCACTCTGCCCATGTAGCGGGCGTGTGTTGCCATCTTGGCGGGGTCTTCCTCAGCCTTGCCTTTTCCGACGATGCCGGAGTTTTCCGCCAGACGGTTGAGGTGGTTTGCGTCGCCCTGCGGCCCCAAAAGGAACATGCAACGGCTTTGGGGAATGGCGCTTTCCAGAATGGAGCAGACGAAGCCCGGGTAGTCGGCACAGACGTATTCACCGCCTACGGTATCTGCGTGGGTGCCGAAGTGAACCAGATAAAGATCCTCCGCCCCCTCTCTGACGATCTTCAGAAGACGCAGATCTTCGTTGGGCTCTCCCAAGGGGTGGTCAATGTTCGGATCCAATGTACGGGGGTTGGTTTTGGTGCTTCCGTCTTTCATACGGTAGCGACGGATAAAGGAGATGCCCTCGGCTGTGGTTTTGGCGTAAAAGAGCCGTGCGGGTGCAAGGGTACTCTCCGCTTCCAGAGCTGCGGCTACGGTGCGAAGCTTCAGCATGGCAATATAATTGGGATCCGCTTGCGTATCGGAAGCAAAATCCTTGTTCGTTAAGGGACCCGTGTGGGTATGGGAAAGGTTAATGAGGATCGCGTCGGGATCCATACCGATCCTTTCCGCCGCCAGCGTGCGGATCTCGGCGGAAAGATCTTTCGTCATAAGACAAAGATCCATGGCGATCACGAGGGCTTTTTTTCCGTTCGCTTCGAACATGGCGGCGCGGATCATCAAGGGGCTGATGACGCCTTTGGCACGGCGAGGGCGGTAGTAGCCAACAAGAGGGCTTCCGAGGGGCGGTGTAATGTCCTGCCTTCCGAAACCGCAACGAATCGCGGATGCGTTTTCTCTCTCCATTTCGTTTTCTCCGTTTTCGTTAAACTGACCAATACATTCTGCTACCATTTTATCTGTTTTGGTTTAAATGTCAATAGCTTGGCTGCATTTCACATCTGCGTTTTTTTAACTTTGAAAAGGGCTGAGAGTCAAAGTTAAAAAAGTCTCGTTTCTTTAGGGCTTTTTGTCGCTTTTTCCTTGACTTTTGTTCCTATTTATGATAGATTACAATGGATGTAGCATGGGGCAGAAGGGCATTTTGCTACGTGTGAAGGAAGAATTTGCGGCGCTTTTCCGCATTCAATTGATTTGTTTACGATTCTATCAAGGAGGTTTTCCATGATTTACGAAAAAGTAAATTCCGATATGAATTTCGTCCAGCGAGAGAAAAAGGTGGGCGAATTTTGGAAGGAAAACAAAATTTTTGAAAAAAGCATCGAAAGCCGTAGGGAAGGGGAGCCTTACGTGTTCTACGACGGTCCCCCCACCGCAAACGGTAAGCCTCATATCGGTCACGTGCTCACCCGCGTGATCAAGGATATGATCCCCCGTTACCGCACCATGAAGGGCTATATGGTTCCCCGTAAGGCAGGCTGGGATACCCACGGCCTTCCCGTGGAACTGGAAGTGGAAAAGCTTCTGGGGCTGGACGGAAAGGAGCAGATCGAGGAATACGGTCTGGATCCTTTTATCGACAAGTGTAAGGAAAGCGTCTGGAAATACAAGGGTATGTGGGAGGATTTCTCCGGCACCGTTGGCTTCTGGGCGGATATGGATGATCCTTACGTTACCTATCACAACGACTTTATCGAATCCGAGTGGTGGGCGCTGAAGGAGATCTACGATAAGGGGCTTCTATACAAGGGCTTCAAGATCGTTCCCTATTGCCCCCGTTGCGGCACCCCCCTCTCCTCTCACGAGGTTGCGCAGGGGTATAAATCCGTAAAAGAAAAAAGTGCCATCGTGCGCTTTCAGGTAAAAGGGGAGGATGCGTACTTCCTGGCTTGGACCACCACCCCCTGGACCCTGCCCTCCAACGTGGCGCTTTGTGTAAACCCCGAGGAGGAATACTGCCGCGTGAAAGCGGTAGACGGCAAGACCTATTACCTTGCCAAGAAGCTTCTTGAAACGGTTCTTTCTCCCTTGGCTCCCGAGGGTGCCGCTTACGAGGTTCTGGAAACCTTCGAGGGTAAGGCGCTGGAAGGTAAGGAATACGAGCCTTTGTTTGCCATTGCAGGCGAGCTTGCCGCAAAGCAGAACAAAAAGGGTCACTACATCGTTTGTGACGGCTACGTTACCATGTCCGACGGTACCGGTATCGTTCACATCGCCCCCGCCTTCGGTGAAGACGACGCACGGGTAGGCAGAAGCTACGATCTGCCCTTTGTTCAGCTGGTTGACGGCAAGGGCTGTATGACCGAAAATACCCCCTTCGCAGGGCTTTTCGTGAAGGATGCGGATCCGGAGGTGCTCAAGGATCTTTCCGCCCGTGGACTTCTCTTTGACGCACCCAAATTCGAGCACGACTATCCCTTCTGCTGGCGCTGTGATACCCCCCTGATCTATTATGCAAGAGAATCCTGGTTCATCCGTATGACCCAGGTGCGCGATCAGCTGATCAAAAACAACAACACCATCAACTGGATCCCCGAATCCATCGGTAAGGGAAGATTCGGCGACTGGCTTGAAAACGTGCAGGATTGGGGCCTTTCCCGCAACCGCTACTGGGGTACGCCTCTGAACATCTGGGAATGCGAATGCGGTCACCGCCACGCCATCGGCTCCATTGCAGAGCTGAAGGAAATGAGCAAGAATTGCCCCGATGATATTGAGCTGCACCGCCCCTATATCGATGCGGTCACCATCCCTTGCCCCCATTGCGGTAAGGAAATGAACCGCGTGCCTGAGGTGATCGACTGCTGGTTTGACTCCGGCTCTATGCCCTTCGCCCAGCACCATTACCCCTTCGAAAATAAGGAGCTCTTTGAAGCTCAGTTCCCCGCAGACTTTATTTCCGAAGCGGTGGATCAGACCCGCGGCTGGTTCTATTCTCTTCTTGCCATCTCCACCCTGATCTTCGATAAAGCCCCCTACAAGAACGTCATCGTTCTGGGGCACGTGCAGGATGAAAACGGTCAGAAGATGAGTAAATCCAAAGGAAACGCGGTGGATCCCTTCGATGCACTGGAGACCTACGGTGCAGATGCCATCCGCTGGTATTTCTACACCAATTCCGCTCCCTGGCTTCCCAACCGCTTCCACGGCAAGGCTGTGGTAGAGGGGCAGAGAAAGTTTATGGGTACTCTTTGGAATACCTACGCCTTCTACGTGCTTTACGCCAACATTGACGAATTTGATCCTACGAAGTACAAGCTGGAATACGATCAGCTTTCCGTGATGGATAAGTGGCTTCTTTCCCGCTTGCACACCACCGTCAAGAGCGTGGATGAGGATCTGGAAAACTACCGCATTCCCGAAGCCTGCAGAGCCTTGCAGAGCTTTGTGGACGATCTCTCCAACTGGTACGTGCGCCGCGGCAGAGAGCGCTATTGGGTCAGCGGTATGCCTCAGGATAAGATCAACGCCTATATGACTCTGTATACGGCTCTGGTAACGGTGGCAAAGACCGCCGCTCCTATGATCCCCTTTATGGCAGAGGATATTTACCGCAATCTGGTCTGCTCCGTAGAGGAGGACGCACCCGAATCCGTTCATCTCTGCACCTTCCCCAAGGTGGAGGAAGCCTGGATCCAGCCGGATCTGGAGGAGGAAATGGCAGAGGTTCTGCGCATCGTTGTCAGTGGCAGAGCTGCCCGCGCAGGCTCTGGCAGAAAGAACCGTCAGCCTTTGGCGAAGATGATCGTTAAGGGTAAGGTCTGCAGTGAAGATTGTCAGGCCATCATCCGCGACGAATTGAATATCAAGGAGATCCTCTTTACCGATGAGGTTTCGGAATACCTTTCCTACTCCTTCAAGCCCCAGCTTAAGACCTGCGGCCCCAAATTCGGCAAGCAGTTGGGTGAATTGAAGGTGGCTCTTCAGAATCTTGACGGTGCCGCCGCTATGAAGGAACTCACCGAAGACGGCTCTCTCGCGCTGGCTCTCCCCTCCGGCAGAGTGGTGCTGGAGAAGGAAGACCTGATTGTTCAGAACGAGCAGAAGGAAGGCTTCTTTGCCGTGACCGACGGAGATCTGGCCGTGGTGCTGGATATCAATCTCACGGATGAGCTGATCTGCGAGGGCTTTGTCAGAGAGATCGTCAGCAAGGTGCAGACCATGCGTAAGGAAGCGGATTTCAACGTGACCGACCGCATTGAGATCGGTATTTTCGGAAACGATAAGCTGATGAAGCTGGCAGAAGACAATAAGGAAGAGATCTGCTCCGATACCCTTGCCGTTGCCATTACCGCCGCTCTTTCCGATGAGGCGAAGGAATGGGATATCAACGGTGAAAAGGTCACTCTTTCCGTGAAAGTGGTAGAATAGGAGTGCTCTTATGGATCTGAATTTTAACGACTTTTTGCATCAGGTTCTGGATAATCCCCTTTTGCTTTTGGCAACGATCCTTACTTTGGGCGTGATCCTGGTCAACGGATGGACCGATGCCCCAAATGCCATTGCCACCTGCGTGGTGACTCGGTGTATGTCAGCCCGTGCGGCCATTTTGATGGCGGCGGTGTTCAACTTCCTGGGTGTATTCGTAATGAGCTTGATCAACTCCTCCGTTGCAGAGACCATTACGAAAATGGTGGATTTCGGTGATAATTCCGAGCACGCCGTTATCGCCCTGTCGGCGGCACTGTTCGCTATCGTGATCTGGGCGACCTTGGCTTGGGTCTTCGGTATCCCCACCAGCGAGAGCCACGCACTGATCGCAGGGCTTACGGGCGGTGCCATTGCCCTTCACGGCTCCTTGGAGGGGGTCAACCCCAACGAGTGGATCAAGGTGCTGTACGGCATCGTGATCTCCGTGATCCTGGGCTTCGGTCTCGGCTGGCTGGTTTGCAAGGCCGTCATTCTCCTGTTCCGCCGCGTGGAACGGAAATTTACGGAAAAGTTCTTCCGCGGTGCCCAGATCTTCGGAGCCGCCTCTATGAGCTTTATGCACGGCGCCCAAGACGGTCAGAAATTTATGGGCGTTATCCTTTTAAGTATGTTTCTTGCTAATGGGGAGACGCCTCGCGAGGTGAATCTCCCCGTTGAATTGATGCTCATCTGTTCCATCGTAATGGGAGTCGGTACCTCCATCGGTGGTAAGAAGATCATCAAATCCGTGGGAATGGATATGGTAAAACTGGAAAAATATCAGGGCTTTTCCGCTGATATTGCTTCCTCCCTTTCCCTGCTCTTTTCTTCCGTATTCGGCATTCCCGTTTCCACAACCCACGCAAAGACCACTGCTATTATGGGTGTGGGCGCGGTGAAGCGTCTTTCCGCTGTGAATTTCGCAGTGGTAAAGGAAATGGCAATGACCTGGATCCTCACCTTCCCCGGGTGCGGCCTGGTTGGATTTATTATGACCAAGTTGTTTATGTTCCTGTTTTTAAAGTAGAAAGGAGATATTATGGCAAGCAAGCAGGATAAGTTTTATTACCAAAACCTCATTGATGCCGCTGAGATTTCCGTAAAAGCGGCAGAGTATCTGGTGGAATGTCTGGAAGGGTACGACCCCGAAAAATTCCACGAGCGTCTGGATAAAATGCACGCCTTCGAGCATCTGGGCGATGAGAAGAAGCACGAAATGTCCCGCGCGTTGGCGAAGGCCTTCGTAACGCCTGTTGACCGCGAGGATCTGGCACAGATCAGCCAGAACATCGACGAGGTGACCGACTCCGTAGAGGAAGTGCTGCAGCGCTTCTATATGGATCAGATCAAGGAAGTGACCCCCGAATCAGTGGAATTTTCCAAGAAGATCGTGGAATGTTGCCGTCAGATGAAGGATATGTTGGGCGAATTTGAGAACTTCAAAAAGCCTGCAAAGCTCCATCAGATGGTGGTGGATCTGAACCACACCGAAGAGGAGTGTGACCGCCTTTATATGGAAGCCTGCCTCAACCTTCGCCGCGCTTCCCGCGAGCCCTTGGATATTTTCTTCTGGCGGGAGATCTACGACGAGATGGAGGATTGCTCCGATGCCTGTGAGCACGTGGGTGACTGTATCGAAACCGTCGTGATGAAAAATACTTGATGATAGGAGAAACAAATGGAAATCTTACAACAATTTTTCAAACTTTTTGAGAACTTTCAGTATCTGCATCTGAATCAACTGGCAATGTGGGTAATCGGCGGTCTGCTGATCTTCCTTGCCATCAAAAAAGAAATGGAGCCTACGCTCCTTCTGCCTATGGGTCTCGGTGCTATTCTGGTTAACCTCCCCATCAACCCCGAAGAAGCCGATGAAGGTATCAACGGTGTATTGAATCACCTGTTTAATATGGGTATGACCCACGAAAGCTTCGAACTTTTCCCCTTGCTTTTGTTCATCGGTATCGGTGCTATGATCGATTTCGGCCCCGTGCTTTCCAACCCCAAGCTGATGATCTTCGGTGCAGCAGCCCAGTTCGGTATCTTCTTTACCCTTTGCCTGGCTCTGCTTTGCGGCTTTGATCTGAACGACGCCGCTTCCGCCGCCATTATCGGTGCGGCAGACAGTCCCACCTCCATCGTAGTTGCCCAGACTCTGAAATCCAAGTATATGGGTGCTATTATGGTAGCCGCTTACTCCTATATGGCTCTGGTTCCCGTAGTTCAGCCCCCCATTATCAAACTGTGCACCACCAAGAAGGAAAGAATGATCCGTATGCAGCACGTGGGCAAGCCCGTTTCCAAGCTGACCAAGATCCTGTTCCCTATTGTGGTAACCATCATCGTAGGTCTCTTTGCTCCCGGCTCCGTGGCTCTCGTTGGCTTCTTGATGTTCGGTAACCTGCTCCGCGAATGCGGCGTTCTGGATTCTCTCTCCGAAACGGCGCAGAACGTACTGGCAAATCTCATCACCATCCTTTTGGGTATCTCCGTTGCTTCACAGATGACCGCCGATAAGTTCCTTACATGGGAAACCATTCTGATCCTTGCTTTGGGTCTTGCCGCTTTCGTATTCGATACCGTTGGCGGTGTAATGCTGGCAAAGTTGATGAACATCTTCCTGCCCCAGGGCAAAAAAATCAACCCCATGATCGGCGCTGCCGGTATTTCCGCATTCCCCATGTCCGGCCGTGTGGTTCATAAGATGGGCCTTGCCGAAGATCCCCAGAACTTCCTTTTGATGCATTCTATCGGTGTTAACGTTTCCGGTCAGGTTGCATCCGTTATTGCCGGTGGTATCATTCTGGCAATGGTACAGGGTTAAGAATAGGAGGAAAAGGAAATGAATCAAATGATCTTAGCAAGCATTATGACCAACCTGCAGAAGGTCCTTTCCGATGGGCTTCCCATTATGGTAGCAGGTATGATGGGTATTTTCGTTGTAATCGGTATTATTATTCTGACCATTTCTCTTTTGGGAAAGATCAATTGCGACGGCAACTTTACCCGAGGCCTCAAGGCGCTTTTCGGTAAAAAAGACTAATCTAAAGAAGAAACAAAAAGATCCCGACTGTACGTCGGGATCTTTTTTGCTTTTTTGGGGGAAGGTTTAGAAAAGCAAATACCACCGCTTTGACGAATGATTTTCGTATGTTTTTTAAAAAAATTTTTGCCCCGCTTTTTACAAAAAAATGGGTGTGCACGGGGCGAAGTCCTGAAGCGTGGCTGTTATCGGGCAGAGAAGGGGATGTAGCCCTCTTCCTCCGGAAGGGAGACGGAAAGGAGGGAGGCGGCACGGATGGCGCCCTTTCCGAAGCGGGCGCGGATGGAATCACAGGCGTGATCCAGCACCTGACTTTTGATCTCCTTGGGGTCCGTGAAAAGGGATAGCTGGGGGAATTCATCCCGCTCCAGATCAATGGCGCGCACCGATACGGAGCGCAGAGGCTCACGAAAAAGATAGCGCTCACGGAACAGAGTAAAGGCGGCGTTTGCGATGGTAATGGTGCAATCGGTGGGCTCCGAAAGTCTGGCTTGAAGGGTCTTGACGAAAAAATTCCGATCCTTGCATTCCAGCGCTACTCCTTTTGCCATTTTTTTGTGAAAGCGCAGCTTTTCACCGATGTCCTGACATAGGGCGAAGATCAGGATCCAAACCTGGTCGTAGGTGGTCAGATCTTGCGGGGTGGTGATCCCGTGGCCGATGCTTTTCATTTTCGGCTCGTAGTTGACCGGAAGCACGGGGCTTTGATCTTCACCGCGGGCGCTTGCTTTCATTTGTGCTCCCAGCTTTCCGAATTTCAGGCGGAGAAAGGTATCGTCTGCCTGCGCCAGCTTTCCGATGGTATCAATGCCGAAACGGTGGAGAATAGCGGCGCTTTTTGGGCCGATCCAAAGCATTTCCTCCACAGGCAGACACCAGATCCTTTGGGCAACGGCATCTCTGGGAAGCAGGGTCATAGCATCGGGCTTTTTCATATCGCTCCCCAATTTTGCAAAGACCTTGTTGAAGGATACCCCCACGGAAATGGTAAGCCCCAGCTCTTTGCGGATCCGCTCCCGCAACTCCCCGCCGATCGTTTCCCCCGTTCCGAAGGCAAAGCTGGAAGCGGTAACGTCAAGCCAGCATTCGTCCATACCGAAGGGCTCCACCAGATCGGTATACTCACAGTAGATCTCCCGTGCCAAGCGGGAATACTTTACGTAGCGGTCAAAGTGAGTAGGAACGATCACAAGCTCGGGGCATTTGAATTGAGCCTGCCAGATGGCCTCTCCCGTTTTGACACCGCAACGCTTTGCCTCCTCGCTTTTTGCCAGCACGATCCCGTGGCGCATTTCCCTATCACCGCATACCGCCACGGGCTTCCCCGCAAGGTCGGGATTGTAAAGGCGCTCTACCGAGGCGTAAAAATTATTCATATCACAATGTAAAATACTTCGATCCATTTTTGATCCTCCCTTGACAAAGTCTGTTCGTATTGCTATAATAAATACGAACGATATTTCGCATTGATATGATAAGCGAAAAAATGTTCGTTGTCAATGGGAAAAATATGTAAATTCGTTCGTCAGAGGGGTGCAATATGACGTTTTCGGAAAAACTCAGAGCCGCAAGAAAGGAAGCAGGGCTTTCCCAGAGTGCCTTGGCGGAGGCCGCAGGGATCAGTCTCAGGACCCTGCAGAATTATGAATTGGGTAAGCGCTACCCCGCCAGTCTTGAAATTACCCTGCGCCTGGCAACGGCGCTGAATACCACGGCGGAGCGGCTTTTATCCGCGGGGGAGGAGAGCATCGTAACGGCGCCTTCTCCGTCTGCCAAAGCCCAGCTTGAGGATCTGGTCCGCGCCGTTTCGGGTCTCTTTTCCGGCGGTCAGATCGGTGAAGAGGATCGGGATGCCGCTATGGAAGCTATCATTGCCGCTTATTGGGCGGCCAAAAAAGAAAACCGAAAAACCGGTGCGAAAAACAGCGGGGAAGAGGCTTGAGCGAAATTCTGCGCATTGCCGGCCTGTGTGACGATCTGGTAGCTCGCTACGGTACCCGCAACCCATTTTCTCTGGCGGATGCTATGGGGATACGGGTGGTCTCCTGCCCGGATTTTCAAAATTTAGAGGGAATGTATAAGGTGATCCTGGGGGAGCGTTTCGTTTTCCTCAAAGGGAGCCTTTCTCGCAGACGGGCAGGGCAGATCCTTGCCCACGAATTGGGGCACGACGCACTCCACCGCGAAATGGGGGAGGATAGCATCGTGCAGGAACGTTTTTTGGTGGATATGACCTTAAAACCGGAATACGAAGCCAACCTTTTTGCCGCTCAGCTTCTGATTTCGGAGGAAGCCCTTTTGCCCCTTTTGCGGAGTGGAAAAACGCTGGAGGAAGCCGCCGCCCTGCTGAAGCTTCCCGCTCCCTTTGTGGAGCTGAAGCTCCGCATTCTGCAGGAAAAGGGAGTTGTTTCGGCTTGATTTTGGTAAAAAAGAACGAAAAAACATTGCATTTATAAAGGAAAACGGTTAAAGCCCTTGCAAAACGAGGACTTTTGTGGTAAAATTTAGGACAAATAAAAGCTTGAAAGGAATCAGACAAGTATGAAAATCTTGGTTATCAATGCAGGTTCTTCCTCCGTTAAGTATCAGCTTATCGATATGGAAAACGATCAGCTTATGGCAAAGGGTCTCTGCGACCGTATCGGCATTCAAGGTGGCAACTTCAAGCACCAGATCCCCGGTAAGGACGCTTACAAGACCGAAGTAGAAATGAAAAATCACGGTGAGGCCATCCAGTTGGTGGTAAAGACCCTCACCGATCCCGAGCTGGGCGTGATCTCTTCTCTTTCCGAGATCGGCGCCGTTGGTCACCGCGTACTGCACGGCGGAGAAAAGTTCTCCGGCTCCGTAATCGTAAACGAAAAGGTGATCGAAGCCATCGAGGAGTGCTGCGAGCTTGGCCCGCTTCACAACCCCCACAACCTCACCGGTATCCGTGCTTGCGAGGAAATTATGCCCGGTGTACCTCAAGTTGCCGTGTTTGATACCGGTTTCCACCAGACTATGCCCAAGCACGCTTACCTTTATCCTCTGCCCTATGAGTACTACGAGAAGTACAAGATCCGTCGCTACGGCTTCCACGGTACCTCTCACCGCTACGTATCTCTCCGCGCCGCAGAGCTCCTGGGTAAGAAGCCCGAAGAGATCAACGTAATCACCTGCCACCTTGGCAACGGCTCCTCCATCGCCGCTGTTCAGAAGGGCAAGTGCTTGGATACTACCATGGGTACCACTCCTCTGGAAGGTATCATTATGGGTACCCGTTGCGGTTCCATTGACCCCGCGATCGTTCCCCTTCTGATGAAGAAGGAAAACCTCACCCCCGACCAGATCGACACCATTATGAACAAGAAGTCCGGTATTCTCGGTGTGACCCAGAAGACCTCCGACAACCGTGATATCGAAGCAGGTGCCAAGGCCGGTGACGAGAGATGTATTCTGGTAGAGGCTATGCTCAACCACCAGCTCACCAAGTACGTTGGTGGCTTTGCCGCTGCAATGGGCGGTGTAGACGCCGTTGTATTCACCGGCGGTATCGGTGAGAACAACCCCCACTATCGCCAGTACGTTGGTGAACACCTTGAATTTATGGGTGCCAAGATCGACAAGGCTCTCAACGACGAAACCAAATTCGGCAAGGAAGCAGACGTTGCCACTCCCGATTCCAAGATCCGTCTTTTGGTCATCCCCACCAACGAAGAGTTGATGATCGCAAAAGATACCTACGAGCTTTGCAAATAATTTTGGCTGCGGCTTCGTTCCGCTGCGCATCGGGGTTCGGTCATTTACGGAAGTAAACTCCCTTCACCTCCTCGTTTGCGCGCCTCGCCTCGCTCAAAATTCTTTTGCAAAGTCAGGCAGAGGTAATTTTGGCTGCGGCTTCGTTCCGCTGCAGTTTTGATGCCCTCGCCGGGCAGGCGTTACTTCTTTTGAAAAAGAAGTAACCAAGAAAACTTCGTAATGGAAGAGTGTAAAAGAATGCTCTGCACTTTGTTCGTGCAGAGCATTTTTATTTTATATTCTATTAGTGCAAAGTTTCTTTGATACTTTCTTTTCAAAGAAAGTATGCCTGCCCGGCGAGGGCGGGGTATTCCTAACGTAAGTGCAAAAAAGAAGCGATCCCGCGGGATCGCTTCTTTTTTTATGATCAGTTCTTCTTGGGGCCTGCGTTCTTGATGTTCTCGGGCATATCGGGGTACTTCTTCTCAAAGTTTTCGGCAAACTTTGCGGCAAGGGCGTTATCCTGAGCCAGGTAAGAAGCCTCGTCTTTCCAGAGATTCTTGGGGTTGAGGATCTCAGAGGGAACCTCGGGGCAGGACTTGGGAATGAAGAGGTTGAAGATCTCATCCTTTTCATACTCAACCTGGTTCAGCTGACCGTTGATGGCAGCGGTAACCATAGCACGGGTGAACTTCAGCTTCATTCTGGGAACGTCACCTGCAGCACCGCCGCACCAGCCGGTATTAACCAGGAATACGTTGGCACCGGTCTCACGGAGCTTTTCACCCAGCATTTCAGCGTAAACGGAAGCATCCATGGGGAAGAAGGGAGCACCGAAGAGGGTAGAGAAGGTGGTAACGGGCTCGGTAATGCCGCGCTCGGTACCGGCAAGCTTGCTGGTGTAGCCGGAAACGAAGTGGTACATAGCAGCGTTGTTATCAAGCTTGGAGATGGGAGGCAGAACACCGAAGGCGTCGGCAGTCAGGAAGATGATGGTCTTGGGAATGCCGCCCTTGCCGGAAAGCTCTGCGTTGGGAATGTAGTGGATGGGGTAGCCTGCACGGGTGTTTTCGGTAAGGCTTCCGTCATCGTAATCGGGAGTACCGTTTTCATCGGTCACAACGTTTTCCAAAAGGGTACCGAAGCGAACAGCGTTGAAGATCTCAGGCTCGTTCTCTTCCTTCAGACCGATACACTTTGCGTAGCAACCGCCTTCAACGTTGAACACACCGTCGGGAGACCAGCCGTGCTCGTCGTCACCGATGAGCATCTTGGAGGGGTCAGCGGAAAGGGTGGTCTTACCGGTACCGGAAAGACCGAAGAATACGGTGCTGTTGCCCTGATCGTCAATGTTGGCGGAGCAGTGCATGGGGAGAACGCCCATCTTGGGGAGAACGTAGTTCATAACGGAGAATACGCTCTTCTTGATCTCGCCGGAGTAGCGGCTGCCTGCAATGAGGACCTCGCGGGTCTCGTAGTTGATGATAATGGCAGCTTCGCTGTGGGTACCGTCGATCTCGGGAATGCAGCTGAAACCGGGTGCAGCGTAAATGGTGTAATCGGGGTTGAAGGCTTCCAACTCCTCAGCGGAGGGACGGATCAGAAGCTGATGGATGAACAGGTTCTGAGAAGCCAATTCGTTCACGATGCGGAACTTCTGGGTGTATTTGCGGTCTGCACCTGCAAGGCCGTCGAACACGTAAAGCTTTTTGTTCTGCAGATAAGCCAGCATCTTGCCCTTAATGCTCTCAAAGCGCTCTACAGAGATGGGTACGTTGATCTTGCCCCAGGCAATCTCATCGTGAACGGAGGGTGCGTCAACGATAAATTTGTCGTCAGGGCTTCTGCCGGTGTATTTACCGGTCTCCACGATCAGCGCACCGGTGTCGGAAAGTGTGCCTTCGCCGTTTTGCAGGGCTTCCTGCACCAGATGGCGAACGGAAAGGTTACGGTAGATCTTGCCATTGCCTGCAATGCCGAGATCCAAAGCTTCGATGGGTTTCATAATTTCTTTCTCCTTCCAAAAATAAATCGATTCCACAACACGTGGATTTATACAAATACCATTATAAACCGAAAAATGAAATATTGCAATTGTAAAATTGATCAAAAATGTGTCAAAAACACATATTTTTTGTGTGTTTTAAGGGCAAATGATGCGAAGTTTGTGATGAATATTGGAAATTTCTGTTTTTTCGTGGGCACCTGCGTACTCACCGTCAACACACCAAGGGATGGCCTCATCGCACTGAAACTGTATTCTTTTCCCTTTGAAAAACAGAACGGATTGATTCTCGTAATTGCCACTGAGCATTTCACGGGAAAGGTTGGCAAGATCCTGCGCGTTCTTTGGATTTCGGATGAGGATGACCTCGTGAAGTCCGTCGCTGAGATCCACCTGATCCTTTTTTAATTTCATCACACCGCCGATGGAAAGGGAATTGGCAACGGCACCAAAGAGAAAATCTCCCTCGACGGTATTGTCGTCATAGGTGACCTTCATATAGTAAGAACGCAGATCCTTTAATTTGGCAATGGCTTCCGTTACGTAGGCGGCGTGCCCCAAAACGTTTTTCAGCTTTTGATCGGTGGAGTAGGAAACGTCGGTAAAAGCGCCGAAGGATGCCACGTAGGTAAAGTAACGGTTGCGGTTGAAATTGCCGAAATCCAGAAAGCGCGCTGCGCCGTAGGTGATCAACTCTGCCGCTTTCCCCAAATTTCTGGGGATCTTGATGGATTCCGCAAAATCGTTGGTGGTACCGCAGGGCAAAAAGCCCAAGGTGCCGATGAACTGACTGCGCAGTGCACCGGTGACCACTTCGTTTAAGGTGCCGTCACCGCCGCAGGCTACGATCATATCAAAATTCTTTCCGTTTTCCACAACCTCGTGGGTGGCATCGCCACGGCAACGGGTAATGTGAATGTTCACGGAAAATTCGGCGTCGCAAAAGGTCTTGCAAATGCGCATCAACTCGTTTTTCGCCTTCATCTTCCCTGAAATGGGATTGACGATGAGAAGGAGCTTTTGTGCCATAATCTCTCCCTGATGCGTTTTATTCTACGATAAAGCGCTGAATGGATTTTTCCAGCTGATCGCATTCGTCAGCGTGTACGGTCATACGGATGGGCTTGAGCAGATCTAAAGAAAAGATACCGATGATGGATTTGGCATCCACGATATATCGGCCGCTGGCGAGGTCTACCTCGTGGGGACAAAGGGTGATGATGTTCACAAAATCACGTACGTCTTCAATGGTGGAAAGCTTGATCTGAAATACCTTCATAACGGTATCCTCCTTGAAAAAAATTAACTACTATATATTATATCCCCCCAAAAGAGGGAAGTCAAGAAAATGGGTTGGGAAAAAGCGGCTCCTTTTGAACTTTTTTGTAAAAATCATAAAAATTCCTTGCAAAGAAGGGCACTTTAGGGTAAAATAAAGTGATATTCTATACGAGGATGAAGATTCCATGAAAAAAGTTGCGATCATCGGTGGCGGTGCCGCCGGACTGATGGCGGCAGCAATAGCCGGGAGCCGAGGGGCTGTAAACGTGACCCTTTGGGAGCAAAATCCCTTTTGTGCCAGAAAGCTGGGCATTACCGGAAAAGGGCGTTGCAACCTGACCAATACCGCCTCCGTGCAGGAGCTTTCCGCTTTTATTCCCAGAGGGGAAAAGTTCCTTCGCACCGCTATGTACGCCTTCCCGCCACAGCAGGTGATGGAATTTTTTGAGGAAGCGGGCGTTCCCCTGAAAGTGGAGCGCGGCGGCAGAGTCTTCCCCGTATCGGATAAAGCCCGTGATATTGTGAACGCCCTTTGCGGGGCGGCGCTCCGATCCCCCCTTGTGACCCTGAAGAAACAAAAGATCCTTTCCGTAAAACCCGGGGAGAAGGGCTTCTGCCTGACCCATCAGGATGGGGAAGATACGTTTGATCGGGTACTGATCGCCACAGGTGGTGCTTCCTATACCGCAACGGGCTCCAAGGGTGACGGCTACCGCTTTGCGGCAGAGCTGGGGCATACGGTGACCCCACCGCGACCATCTCTGATCCCGCTGGTGGTAAAAGAGGGCTTTTGTTCTGACTGTATGGGGCTTTCCCTTAAGAATACCGCTCTTCGCGTTGAGACCCTTGGCGGCAGAAAGGTATACGAGGATTTCGGTGAAATGCTCTTTACCCATTTTGGCGTGTCGGGCCCCACGATCCTTTCCGCTTCTGCTTATTTGGATTTTGAAAAGGAAGCACGGTACCGCCTGGTTTTGGATCTGAAGCCTGCTCTGACCCGCGAGGAGCTGGATAAGCGGGTGCTTTCCGACTTTGAAGAAAATCAGAACCGTGATCTGGTCAACGCACTGGATCGCTTATTACCGCAAAAAATGATCCGTCCGATCCTTGCCTATGCGGGACTGGATGAACGAAAAAAAGTCAACCTCATCAAACGAGAGGAACGGCTGAAATTTGTTGACTGTCTGAAGGCTCTGTCCCTGACGGTCATCGGTACCCGCTCCATGGAGGAAGCCATTGTGACCCGCGGCGGCGTGGTGCTGAAGGAAGTGAACCCCAAAACCATGGAATCCCGCCTTGTGCCCGGCCTCTATTTTGCCGGTGAGGTGCTGGATGCCGATGCACTGACGGGGGGCTTTAATTTACAGATCGCTTTTTCCACCGGGTATCTGGCTGGAATGAGCCTGGGGGAGGAAGTATGAATCAGGAATTGCCTGCGGCAAGGGCTTTGCGTTGCCGCTTTGAAAAATGCGGACCCATCCGCTATATCTCCCATTTGGATCTGACCCGTGCCTTTCATCGGGCATTTGCCAGAGCCGGGATCCCGCTGAAGTTCAGCGAGGGCTTTTCGCCCCATCCGAAATTTGCCTTTGCCTTGCCCCTTTCCGTGGGAACGGAGAGTGTGGTGGAATTGGCGGATTTTACCCTAAAGCCCGGCTTTGAAATGGATACGGAGGCCCTTCGGGAGGCCCTGCAGGCACAGATGCCCGCGGGCATACGCTTACGATCCGTAACGGAGCAGGAGGAAAAGTTTTCCCGTATTGCCTTTGCTACCTATCGGGTGCGGCTTCCGAAAATGGATCCAAGCGGGATCCCCGCCGCCCGTGAAGCTCTGAAGGGGAGCCTTGTGATCCAAAAGAAAAACAAAAAAGGTAAGCTTGTGGAAAAGGATATTTCCGCAGGGATCCGAAGTTTTGATTTTGAGCCTTGTGAGGAGGGCGTTGTGCTGAACGCTTGCCTTTCCGCCGCAGGGGAAAGCTACTTAAAGCCCGAAACGGTGCTGGAGGTATTGAGCAATCGCTTGGGAGAAGCACCTTTTGCGGAGAGAGGTATTCTTCGCACCGGGGTATTTTTTGAAGATATGACCCCCTTTTGTTAAAACGAAAACGAAAATCGAAAGGATATAGAATTATGGCAGACAAAGAAAAGAACGGACTTTTGGAAGAGATCACTCCTATGGACGTGGACTTTGCCAAGTGGTATACCGACATTTGTAAAAAAGCAGAGCTGGTGGAATATACCAGCGTAAAGGGCTGTATGGTCATCCGTCCCTACGGCTACGCTATATGGGAGAACATCCAGCGCATACTTG
>JAFWZW010000021.1 GCA_017517325.1 Clostridia bacterium
CTTTCCACTACCTTCCAGTGGTTGCCCTCCAAGACCTTTTCTTACATCACCAGCAGCGTGGATCTGGAGGTGAAATTCTACGAAGGAAAACTTTACGGCGGTATTCCCTACGTAAATCTGGCCTCCGGTAACCTTTACCGTATGATGGAGCTTTATAATACGGAAACAGGTGTTTTGAATATTGACAATTTTGCTGACGATAACAAGAATAAGATCTATTTCGGAACGGCCTGCTCCGGCACCGCTTGCTGGGGCTGGGCACGTGTGGTCAACTCGGCTGTTATGAAGTGGACCTCCAATATGAACCAGAAGCACGGCTTTATTCCCGTGGGTCCTTACACCTACGATGCCTCCATAGAGGTATACGGAAAGAATGGGGCAGAGGATTGTAAGCCCATTTGCAAACGCAACGGGATGCAGACGATGTACGAATCCTACGCCGCTCTGCAGAAGGCAGATTGCATCGTGAACCAGGGGCACGTGCGTATGATCAAAGAAGTTCACGTGGAGCGATATCCCAACGGCACCATCATCGGCGATAAGAGCTACGTGATCCAGTGCGAGCAGGGGCTTTATACCAGCAGCGACATTCACGATCGCACCGCTGCCGACGGAACGGTTTATAAGATCCAGGGGAACGATAACCTGAAGACCTATTTTGCCGTGCTCTATTCCAGCGGCTATCTTCCCCATACCTTTGCTGAATTTTTGGGAACGAATCCCGTAGAGCCCGGAAAGGTCACGATGGAACACAGCGGCCCCACCGCTACGGTGAACGATCTTCAAAGAGGAAATATTAAGGCGAATTACCCCATTTCCGATATTTTCACCGTTTTGAAAAATGAGCAGGGCGAAGAAGTGTTTCGCTACGCTTTCCGCTTCGAGCGTCACTATAACAGAAGCACGTCTCTCGCTCAAGCGGTTCCCATCAACGCAGTTCGTTCCTTCGTGGAAAAAGGAAATCATACCGTTGAGATCCTGGTTCAGCTTTCCACGGGCGAATTGATCACCGCTTACAGCGGCGCTTTGGTGGCATAAACGAATTTGATTATTGATACGGAAAAAGGCGATCGAATTTTGATCGCCTTTTTTGCATATTTTTGACTACAGTATTCGCGGATAGTGAATAAATTGAATAAAATATTCATACATTCACGAAATATTCACTAAATATCTGCATATTTTGTGAGAATACCTATTGCATTTTATTTTTTGGTGTGATAAGATAGGAGCAGTTTTGTGGGGCAGCTGCCCCGTAGGAGGAATTATCAATGAAAAAAGATATTAAAAAAGTAGTATTAGCATACTCCGGCGGTCTGGATACTTCTATTATCATTCCGTGGCTGAAGGAGAACTATAACGACCCCGAGATCATTGCCGTTTCCGGTAACGTGGGTCAGGCAGACGAGCTGGAAGGTCTGGAAGAAAAGGCCATCAAGACCGGTGCTTCCAAGATCTACATTGAAGATCTGACCGAAGAGTTTGTGGAAGAAATGGTCATTCCCACCGTGCAGGCAGGTGCCAAGTATGAGGAATACCTGATGGGCACCGCTCTGGCTCGTCCCATCATTGCAAAGCGTCTTTGTGAGATCGCCCTGAAGGAAGGGGCAGACGCCATTTGCCACGGTTGCACCGGTAAGGGCAACGATCAGGTTCGTTTCGAGCTTGCCATCAAGGCTTTTGCACCGGAACTTACCATCATCGCTCCTTGGCGTGAGTGGGATATCAAATCCCGCGAGGAAGAGATCGCATACGCCGAGGCACACGACGTACCCTTGAAGATCAACCGTGAAACCAACTATTCCAAGGATAAGAATATGTGGCATCTTTCCCACGAGGGTCTGGATCTGGAGGATACCGGAAACGAGCCTCTCTACGAGAAGGAAGGCTTTTTGGAAATGGGCGTTTCTCCCTTGCAGGCTCCCGATGAACCCACCTATCTCACTCTGGAATTTGAAGCAGGCAAGCCCGTTGCGCTTGACGGCGTGAAGATGAGCGCCAAGGAGATCATTCTGAAGCTCAACGTGCTGGGTGGCGAGAACGGCATCGGCCTTCTGGATATCGTAGAAAACCGTCTGGTTGGTATGAAGTGCCGCGGTGTGTACGAGACTCCCGGTGGAGCCATTCTGTATTTTGCTCATAACTATTTGGAAACTCTTTGTTTGGATAAGATGACCAAGCACAAGAAGGAAGAACTTTCCATCACCTTTGGTGAACTGCTTTACAACGGTCAGTGGTATACCCCCTTGCGTGAAGCACTCTCCGCCTTCGTTTCCAAGACTCAGGAACACGTCACCGGAAAGGTACGCATTAAGCTCTACAAGGGTAATATGATCAAAGCAGGTGCTTGGAGCGATTGGTCCCTCTATTCTGAGGAGATCGCAACCTTCGAGGAAGACGAGGTTTACGATCAGACCGATGCTACCGGCTTTATCAACCTGTGGGGTCTGCCCATCTCCGTGCAGGCACAGGTCAACGCAAAGAACAAAAAGAAATAAAAGTAAAATGCCGCCAAAAGGCGGCATTTTTTGTGAGGGAAAATGAAAGAGCAAAAATCGAATCTGCAAAGGCTGGGAAAAGAGACCTTAAAGTTTTTTATGCCGGATCAATGCGCCGTTTGCGGTGAATGCGGGTGGCACCCTCTTTGCCCCGAATGTCGGGAAGCGCTTCAGCGGGATCTTTCCCCTTGGCGCTTTCTTTGCTACGGCGGCAACGGCTTTGCCGATCGTATGCTGGCGCTCTTTCCTTATGAGAGCATATCGGCGCGTTCCCTTATTTTCCGTTGGAAGCGGGAAAATTATGAAGAGATCCGTGGGTGCGCCCGCTGGCTCGTGGGTCGTGCCGTTAAAGGTCGTATGTTTTATAAAGGCGTTGATCTTGTGACCTTTGCACCCCGCCGACCTTCGGCTCAACGCCGTGCCGGTTTCGATCAGGGGGAGGAGCTTGCGGGTATCGTTGCGGAGGCAATCGGTCGCCCGTCCGTCGCTCTTCTTGAAAGGCGCGGCTTCGGAAAAGCACAGCACCGTCTTTCCGGCTCTGCTCGGAAAAAGAACGTGCAAGGGGCTTTTTCTGCTACTCGCCGCCTTGCGGGAGAAACGGTTCTCCTTGTGGATGACGTTGTCACCACCGGCGCCAGTGTGCGGGAATGCGCGCGTATCCTCAAAGGGGCAGGGGCTCAAAAGGTATACGTTCTTTGCCTTGCCCACCCCCGCCCTCACGGAAAGGGGAAATAAGTGTAGATGTTCAAAAAAAATTAAAAAAATGTCGAAAATTACTTTACTTTTGGCAATGCCTGTGATAGAATAAATTTCCTTTCAACAAAAAATTAAGGAAAGAGGTGAACGTATGAAAAAAGAAAAGAAAGAGGCAGGTTTTAAGCCCAGAACTTACCTTCAGTACGTATTGGATGTGTTTGTCAGCGACGGGATCACATACGATGCCATCAGCGATGCCTACGGGCGGGAATCTATTACCGATGAAAGCATCCGCGTCGCCCACACCCGCAGAGGTAGGGGCAATCTTCCCCGCGGTGTAACGCCGGAGGAATTTTGCGATCTGGTTTTTGATAATTTTTATTCCGATCTTGATTATCAAAAGCAATTTGCCAGCCAGTTATACCACGAATTGGTGGCCAACGGGGTGATGCCGTCGGAATATGCCGAGCATATCCACAAGATCGACGGTATGTCCGATTCTTTTGAAAGCAAAACTTTTCATACGTTTCTCCTTTATTTGCTCTCTGTGGACCGCCGCGCCAAATATACCGGCCGCAGAAACGTGAAAAAGGAGGGGGGCGGGAACGTTACGACCCGGCCTATATCCGCTCCCAAAAACGAAGGGAGCGCCGAGGAATTATCTGCGCGCTTCTTCCATCAGGGGGCAGCCTCCCTGATCCGTACCGAGCGGGAGGAGATGGAGGTCGCCCTTGGGCAGATCTCTACGGTTTTTGAAAGCATCTCCACCCTTCATACGGATGCTCCTTTGGATCCGTATCCCGAAAAAGGAAAGCTTCTTTCTTCTATCAGAGATGAGATCGTTCGCCGCGTTCTCTGTACCGACCAACGCGAGATCCTTAAGATCGAGGGTCCCCTTGGTTGCTATAAAAACCGCATTATGCAGTATCTTTGCCTTTCTCTGGACAAGAGCGGAGAGCCCATCCTGCCTTTCTATATCGACCTCGCCGCCTACGAAAAGTTTTCCGACGGAGATGGGGATACGGCGGAAAAGGAACTGTTAGAGGATTTTACCGCCGATATCCAAAAGGCCACCGTTCTTGCCGCACGCCAACCGAGGAAAACCCCCGTTCTTCTGCTGGATGGCGTGCGGGATTTCTTCTGCAGCCGTGAATCGCTCTATTACGCCATTCACGACCTGATCCAGAATTCTCCCTTCCGCCTGATCACCTGCGTGGATACGGAATTTACGGTGAACGTTCAGCAGCTTTATCAGCCGCACCCCATTGTTTCGGATCAATACGGTATGTATTTGCGTATCCGCTCCATGAATCTTCTCCGCAGAGAGGCTTGTATGGAGTTTATCGGCAATTGCATCGGTGTTTTCGGTGTGAAGTTGCCCCGCAAGATCAGCACGGAACAGCTGTATGAAAGCCTGCTTCGTCTTGATTTCCTTACGGTGGATGCGTATTGGCTGGTGCGGATCCTCTCTGAAAATTTTTACGATCTCTTGGATTCCGAAATTGATATTGCCAATCTCTACGATTCCATTTGCCTGAAATTCCTTGGCTCTCACGAGTTGGTGGATTCTGCGGCAGAGCTTGCCTTCGCCTTTGAATTTGGCAGATTGGACCCCTCGGTGAACCCGTATTTTGACCGTCGGTGGGAGCTGATCCGCAAGCACAGAAGCGTTTTGGATTACCTTTTGGCAAAGCATTACGTTAAGCTTCTTTCGGAGCCGGATCTGCAAAACGGAGATCACGGGAAAAACGTGGAGAGCCTTTCCTTCTTCAATATGGTGCTTCAGAAAAACGTGACCCGCTTCGTGGTGGCAATGCTTCGCGGGGTGGATGATCTGGAGCATCGGATCATGCTTCTTGCAAGTCGCTATTACAACGATCTTTCTCTCTTTGGTAAAAGTGAGCTGACTTTCTGGATGGCAAGGCTTCAAAATCCCGTGAGAAAGAAAAAGAGCGTAGGGCTTTTGAAAAAGTATTTGCAAAAGGAACTGAATCAATATCAGAATCACCTTTACGAAAACCCACAGGAAAAGCGAGAAGCCGCCTTTCTGATCCGTGGGATCGCCGTCAGCCTCATTTATGAAAACGACGGGAACGCTCTGCGGTACTATCTGGATTCCCTTTTGCGGGATAAAACTGCCAATTCCGTGAACCGCGGCTTTCATTTAGAGTATTACGGGGATAAGTATTATATTCCCAATAAGACCCTGCCTGATTTTGAGGATGATACGTCAAAGGGTGAGGTGACTATGACGGTGCTGTGCCTTTCTTTGGATGGGCGTATGCGCAGCGCCTCGGCGCCCGCTATGGTAGCTTACCTTGAAATTATGACCCTCTGCAACCTGATTCAGGCGCGGATCGAGCATCGCACCGACGTGGCACCTTCTATGGACGTGACCCCCTTTGCAGGAAAGTGCCTGAAGTATTTGGGGTGGATTCTTCGTGGCAGAATGCCTGCCGGCCTCCGCCGTACCGCTGTGTATTTTCGATGGATGGAGCACGAGCTGAAGGACTTCCTTGGGCTTTTTGAAAAGGAAGAAAGGATCGTTCATTACCCCTCAAGCGTTATGAATCTCTTTTCTATGGCTCCGAAGGTGGAGCGCGCAGGCTGGGTAGATCTTGGGATTGAGAGACCCGAAAATATCGTAGAGCATATGTACAACTGCTGGCTGATGGGTCTTTTGTATCTCCCCGGGGAAAGTGATGCGGCAGGGTATGATAAAAACACCGTTTTGAAGCTTCTACTTATTCACGATTTGGGCGAGACGGTGACGGGGGATATCAGCCGCCCCAAAAAGAAAAAGAATCCCGCCTTTTACGATAGTCAAGAGCGGGCGGCAATGCAATCGCTTTTCCTTACCGGTACCTATCCCTCTGCGGTGAATTTAGATGAATACCTTACCCTTTGGGATTCGTGGGATGAGAAGGATGGGATCAACGCCGCCATCGCCAGGGATATTGATAATCTTCAGACGGTTTTCAGATTCTGTCAGTATTACAAGGCAGATCCCGGGCGCTATACCGATGAACAGATCGGCTACTGGATGGATGGCATCGGTACTCTGGAAACGCAGGTAGTCAAGGGAATTGCCGATACGGTGGTACTTCAAAACCCCGAATTTGAAGAAGTCGTTACCCGATACCGCAGTTTGCGGGATTGATATCAGAGAAAAGACAAAACAAATCGAATGATTTGTTTTGTCTTTTTTTGCCCATTTTCGCGCTTTACTATCGGTTTTTCCATTTGGTAAAATGATATCGTGGAATTTCTTCTTAAGTAAGGAAAAAGAAAGGATGGTGATGAAAATGAAACCGTATTTTGAAGAAACCGTGGTAGACGCCTTTGACTTGACTATGGAAGATTCGGGACAAAGCTTTGTAACGGGGGATGCGCCCGTCAGTACCGACGATATGCTTATGGAATCTCTCAACCGCTTCGGCGGAGTGGATCTTCCCTTTATTGCGGCAGGTGCGGCCATGACCTGCGAAGAAGCGGCGCTGGAGCTGGAAGGGGCCATCTTTCAGGATCCCGATGCGCTGGAGGACGAAAGGGATTACGATATTTCCGTTGGCTGGCAGCTTTCCGCTCATTATTTAAGCGGTAATGCCGCAAAAAAGCTGGAAAAGGCATTGAAGGCCAACCGCCGCTTTCCGGGGCGCTTTGCACGGAATATCAAGGCTTTGCGCCGCATCCTTCCCAAAAAACTGGGTATTGAGGATATTTACATCAGCATCGGCGCCGTATGGATCCCTCAATGGGAGTATGTGTCATTCCTCTGTGAGTTTCTTCATTTGAGGGTGGCGCCGAAGCTGGATTACAATAAAGCTCTTTCTTGCTATAAGATCACTCCACCGCCGGAGGCCTCCCGTTCCGTTCTCAACACCATTACCTACGGGGTGCGCTCTGACGAAGATCGTTACGGCAATGCCTGGCGCAAGCAGTATCTGACGGCTATGGATCTGGTGGAGGCAATGCTCAACGCAAAAACCGTCAAGGTATTTGACTATCACCCTCTTGGAAGCGGTGGGAACTATCGGTACGAGCCTGTATTCAACCGCAACAAGACGGTGGAGGCTCAGGAAAAAAAGCGGAGCATTCAGGAGGCCTTTCAAAAATGGGTTTTGGATGATCCCCAGCGGGCAGATCGCTTTGCGGGATATTATAACGATGCCTTCGTGGGCTACGCCTTCCCTCGGTTTGACGGCTCCTTTATGCGCTTTCCCGGTTTAAACCCCGAGATCCGGCTTTACCCCCATCAAAAAGCGGCGGTGGTACGGGCGCTGGTTTGCCCTAAGGTGCTCTTCGCTCACGACGTGGGCACGGGCAAGACCTATGAAATGATCGCCTCCGTTCACGAATTGTACCGCCTGAAAATTTCACGGAAGAATATGGTGGTGTGCCCCAATCATCTTCTTTCTGCTATGGTTAACGCTCATAGGCTCTTGTATCCCTCGGATCGGCTGATGGTGGTCTCTCCTCAAAAATTCAAGCCCTCTCAGCGCCGCCGTGTGTTGGAGGAGATCCGAGATGGTGACGTTACTGCGGTTTATATGGCCGCCACCTGCTTTGATATGGTCGTTATGAGCCGAAACTATTACGTTGACCAAATGGAAAAGGAGATCCGCGCTTTGCGCGGTGCTACCTTCGTTGCCTCCGAGCAGGAGAAAAAAATGATGGAAAGACGGGCGGATTCTCTTTCCAAAAAGCTCGTCACTTATTTGGCGGAAGCAAAGGCTTGCCCTTGGCTCCATTACGACGAGCTGGGGATCGAGACCCTCGTGGTAGACGAGGCTCATAACTACAAGAATATTCCCATTCAAAGCCGTTCCGATCACGTGATCGGTCTTTCGGGGAAGGGGAGCCAGAAAAGCGCGGAAATGCTGGAAAAGGTACATTCTACCCCGCGTGTGATCTTTGCTACCGGTACACCGCTGACCAACAGCCTTGCGGATCTTTACACCCTTCAGACCTACCTTCAGCCTGAGGTCTTGCGCTACCACGGCATTCACACCTTTGATGCCTGGGTCAATACCTTCGGAAAACGGGAAAACAGCGTGGAATGCGACGTGGACGCCAACAGCAACGCCCTTCGTTCCGTGACCCGCTTTACCTCCTTTCACAATCTGAGCGAGCTTATGTCTATGTTTTGCCAGGTTTGTGATTTTCACCGTGGACAGGAAAAGGAGGAAGGCGTTCCACTGTACGATGGGCCCGTGAACGTTACGGTTCCCCGCAGTGAAGCCCAAGAGCGTTATATCAACTATCTTTCCCGCCGTACTGATGCCATACGAAGCTGTCAGGTGGATCGGGTGGAGGATAACCTTTTGAAGGTGACCATTGACGGCAGAAAGGCAGCGTTGGATATCCGCCTGGTGGATGAAAATGCAAGGAACCTCAGCCATATCAATAAGGTGGAGGCCTGCGCACGCCGCGTGCTGGCAGAATATGAAGCCCACCCGGGCTGTGCTCAGGTGGTATTCAGCGATATCGGAACGCCCAAAGCTTCCTTTAACGTATACGACGCTCTGGCGCATCGCTTGGTTTCAGGGGGGATCCCCCGTCACGAGATTGCCTTCGTTCACGATGCCGAAACCGAATCGGCACGTAACCGCCTTTTTGAGGAGGTAAACGAAGGTAAGATCCGCGTTATCGTTGGCTCCACTCAAAAATTAGGGGTGGGGGTAAACGTTCAGAAGCGTTTGGTGGCCCTTCATCACCTTTCCGTGCCCTGGCGCCCCAGTGATATGGTTCAGCGGGAAGGGCGCATTTTGCGAAAGGGGAATGAATGCGAGAAGGTTTCCATATACCGCTATATTACCGAAGGCACTTTTGATGCCTATTCCTGGCAGCTTCTGGAGACCAAGCAGAAATTCATCGTATCGCTGCTGCAGGGGCTATCCTCCGCCCGTGAAAGCGAGGATATTGCCGATTCTGTTCTGGATTACGCCACGGTAAAGGCGATTGCCATCGGCAATCCCCTGATCAAGGTGCGGGTAGAACTTTCCATTCGGTTGGAGCGGGCGAAGATCTCATCTAAGGAGCGGCAAAATCAATTGCAGGATCTGACAACGCTTCTTGAGGTCTACCCTGAAAAACGCAGAAAATTGGAAGAAAAGCGGCGGATCGCCCTTTTGGATGCGGCATATTACGATCAAAATAAGGAAACTCTTTCACGAGAAGAGCTGGTGGCCTTTGGGGAAGAGCTTCTCTATGCCTTGGGACAAAACTGCGGCAAGGAAAAGGAACGGCAGTTTGAAGCCTTCCGCGGGTTTGATATCGTTTTGCCTGCAGGTATGCGGGCAGAAGAGCCCTTCGTTTACCTTCGCAGCCCAAACGGCGGTTCCTATTACTGCCCCGTGCCGGATGGAAAAACGCCTCTTGGCTGTACCCGCACCGTCAGCTATCGGCTGGAAAACCTTGCAAGCTTTGGGGAAGAGCTGAAGGGTACCATTCTCGAATACGAGAAAAGGGAAAAAGAAGTCCTTCAGGATCTGGAAGAGGGCAACCCCTATCCTGCTGAGATCTGCGCTTTGGAAGAGGAACTAATGGAAATTGACGCAAAACTGGAACAAGCAGCAAAGGAGAAAATTGCATGAAAGATCAATTGGACGGGCTGAATATCCCCACCTTTACCGTAGAGGAAATGGTGGAAAGGCTAAGCTTTTTGTATGAAAACGCCGTCTTGCGGGGAATCCGCTTTCAAAAGCTGCCAACCCCTTTTCTGTGGGGCGCCCCGGGGGTTGGAAAATCCGATGGAGTCCGCCAGTTGGCACAGCGGCTGGAGAAGGCGACGGGGAAGCGGGTAAAGGTTACGGACGTGCGCCTGCTTCTCTTTTCCCCCGTAGACCTCAGGGGCGTACCCACCCCTGATGAAAACCGCCGCTTTACTAATTGGCTGATGCCCCGCATTTTTCAAATGGAAGAAGGGGAGGCGGTCATCAACGTTCTGTTTTTGGATGAGCTTTCCGCCGCTCCTGTCTCCGTGCAGGCGGCGGCCTATCAGATCTGTCTGGATCGGCGGATCGGAGAGCACGTGCTCCCTGAAAACTGCATCGTCATTGCCGCAGGCAACCGCACCACCGATGGCTCCGTCAGCTACAAAATGCCCAAGGCTCTTTGTAACCGTCTGATGCATTTTCAGGTAGCAGTAGATTTTGAGGCTTGGCGTTCCTGGGCGGTGCGCCGCGGAATCGACCCTAAGGTCATCGCATTTTTAAGAATGGATCCCGCCCGCCTTTGCGTGGAGCCTGAATCCTCGGAGCTGGCTTACTGCTCCCCCCGTTCCTGGGAATTTGTCAGCACCCTTTTGGAAACCGTGGGGGATGACCCCGGCAAGATCCGCGATCTCATTGCAGCCTGCGTAGGGGTGGATACCGCCTTGGAGCTGGAGGCCTTTTGCAAGGGGCTTTTGAAAATTCCCGATCCGGAGCTGATCCTTGCGGGGAAGAGTGTGGAGCTGCCCCGTGGGTATGACGTGACCTACGCCTTGCTTTCCGCTCTTGTGGCGAGGCTTGGAGCCCGTGGCAAAAACGTGACTGTGGAGGAACTGGAGCACGTTTGCTTCTACGTGCGCCGTTTGCCCAAGGATTTTGCTCTCACATTTTTTCGTGATATTCGCTGTCTCCCTGAAATGGATGGAAAACTGATGAAATGCCACTCCTTTCAAAGCTGGCTGAATCAAAACAGAGCGTAAAAAGGGGGAAAAGATGGATCCCTTAAAATTGAAACGGGTGGCAGGGCGTTTGATAGACACAAGAGCGAGCATCCTTCAGGAAAGCCCGTTTTTCGGCCGTCTTCTGATGCACCTCCCCTTGGGCTTTGCTCCTTGCGGTACTGCCTATACCGATATGAAGCGAATCGTGTTCGACCCTGATTTTGCCGAGGAAATGGGAAACGAGGAGCTGAAATTCGTGTTGCTTCACGAAACCTTCCATTGTGTTCTTAAGCATTGTACCCGTTGCGGCGGAAAGATTCCCTTTTTGTATAACGTGGCCTGCGACGTGGTGGTAAATTCTCTTTTGCTGAAGGCTTTTGGAAGAGATGAAATAGAGATCGGCGGATCCCCTGCCATGCATCTGGCGCCCGATGGAAAAGAGGGGGCCGAATATACGGCGGAGGAGGTATACAAAATGCTCCTCTCCTGTGACGGTGAAAAACTGATGAAGCAATACGGTGCAGGGCTTGACGATCACGGAAATTGGCAAGACTGTGCCTCTGACCGTCTTTTAGAGGAGGAGTGGAACCGTCACCTGCGGGAAGCCTCCCACCTTGCGGGGAACGAAAGCGGTATTCCAAATGAGCTACAGCGCCTGATCGATAAGGTGGATACGCAGCCCAAGATCAATTGGAGACAGGTGCTTTCCGATTTTATCCGCACCTGCCGAAGCGATTATACCTTTTCTCCTCCCGACCGCCGCTACGGAGATGAGGTGATCCTCCCTTCCTTTCAGGAGGATGTGGAGGGAAGCGGCGTAGAGGGGATCTGGTTCGTGGTGGACACCAGCGGCTCTGTCAGCGATAAAGCCTTGGGCTACGTTCTGGAAGAGGTGAAGGCCTCTCTGAGCCAGCTGGATCGGGTCAGGGGCTACCTTTCTTATTTCGATGCCAAGGTTTCACCTCCCGCCTATTTTGAGGAGGTGGAGGAATTGGAAAAAATGACCCCCGTGGGTGGGGGCGGCACCAGCTTCGGTGAGATCTTCGCCTCCATCGAGGTTTTTTTCCCCGAAGAGAAGCCCACCTCCATCCTGATCCTTACCGATGGCAAGGCAAGCTTTCCCAAGGAGGAAGCAGCATTGGGAATTCCCGTGATCTGGATCCTTGCCGACAGTAAGATCGAGCCTCCCTGGGGGGCGCATATCTACGTTTCCTCAAAGGAGGGGGTGTGACCTTCCTTCGAGAGAAGAATGAAAAGGAGACAATATGAAAAAACAGATTTGGAAGAAGATCCTTTTTTGGGTGACCCTCGGCTTATGCTTTGGAGGAACGGCTCTTGCGGTTTTTCAACTTTGTCAGGGGGTTCTCCCCCTGGAATTTGCAGAATATCAAAGCTGTGTGCTTACGGCCGTCGCCTTTCTCGTCATATTCTTGGCTTGGAGCAAGGAGCGCTCTCTTAAGGTTGGTACCGTGGGAGCTATGGGTGTTTCCTTGGCCTACGCCCTCTTTTCCTTCTTGACCTCCGTTTTTCTGCAAGTTTGCGTTTTTGCGGAGGACAACGTGACCGTGGGCGATTTTTTTGGGTATGCGTGGCTGATGCTATGGCGTTCCGAGGATGCGGGCGTTTTCAGGATTCTGCATATCTTTGTTTTGTCCTTTGTGTTTCTTTTTGCTTTGGATTACCTTGCGAAAGAGTGGCGAAAGCTGGATTCTCTCCGTTCCCTAAAGGAGAAACTTTTGGATTTCTTCACGGAAGCGGTGGAGGAAGAAGAGGATGATTTTGACTTGGAAGCCTGCCTGAAGGAGCCTGATTCCGGCTATGCTACGCTGGAGGAAGCCATCCGTGCCCAAGAAGCGGGGGAGGACGAGCTTGCTGTGGAATACTTTTTGATCCGTCAAGAGAAAACGGAGGAAAACAAAGCGGCTTTTATAGCAGCGTGCCTTGCATCCGAGTCTGAGGATCTGGTGGAGCTTCTCTTTGAAAACTACCTGAAACGTATGACGAGCGAGGAATACGCACCCATCCGCGCCCATTACCTTAAAATAACGGAAAAGCGACTTCGTGAGGAAAAAGCCCTTGTGGCGGGGAAGATCGGCTTTTTGGATTACTATTTTCTTGAAAAAGAAGGGCCGCAAAGCCTGAAAACGGAAAAGGATTAAGAAATGGAAAAAATCATCTATAATGCCATTCGTTGTAAAAGGTGCAACCAGATTATCGAATCCCGCACATGCCACGACTTTGTGGTGTGCCGTTGCGGCGCCTGCGCAGTAGACGGCGGCAAGGATTACCTCCGCCGCCTGTTCCGTGAGCAGGATTGCTACGAGGAGCTTTCCATCACCGAAAAAGAAAAAAGATGAACCCATCGGTTCATCTTTTTTTCTTTAGTATTCAATGCCCTCAGGCTGCGCAAAGCTTTTTTGCGCCTGACGGATGTGGGGGCGCGCCGTTGCCGACACGCAATGGAGGATGGCGGTGTTTAGTTCCACGGCAATGCGAATGCGCCGGCCCAACACCTCCGAAAGCTTATGGCTTTTCCACTTTGGGGTCACTTCGATTCCGTCGCCGTATTCAAAGGGGATGCAGTCGTCAAAGGAAAAACCCTCTAAAAACGCGCCGTCTCGATCCATAATACCAAAGCGCGCGCTTCCCGTATTGGCGCGGAGGTTGAAGGTGAGATCGTCTTTGAGGAGGGAAAGGGGCTTGGTAATTACCTTGCCTCCGGGGCAAACGCTTTCAAGGCCGCAAAAGCCATCGCGGCGAATCTTATAAATGGGGCTTCCGCGCTTTATCGGCCCGTGTGCGCAGATGGCGGCAATGGCGGCGTTGGTTTGCTCCTGAGTTGCGTGGGAAAGGAAGGCGCCGCCGCAGATGATGTAGTAATCCTTCCCGTCGAGGCTGAGACACATATCGTGAGGCGCAAGACCCGCACAACCCGGTTCCGGGGGCATGGGACGATCGATCAAAGGTCTGCCCGAGGTACGCAGAAATTCTTTTCCGTCGTAACTGTATACCAATTCGGGCTCGTAATAGCCGTACATACGGAGAAAATCATCCCCGTAAAGGCAGGTCTGATAATCCCAAAGAAGACCGTAGAAAATTCCGTCCATATAGTTTACGCCCATAGCGTAATGCTGTACCCCCGTAAAGCCGTCACTGTAAGAGGGGCCGGGGTGGAGAACGATCTGCGGGTCGGTCCAATGGATCAGATCCTTGGAATGCTTGATGGAGATTCTTCGGTCTACGTGGGCGCTGCGGTGAAAGAGTGTGTATTCCTCGGTAATGGGGTTGTAAAGCAGAGAGTTTCGGGTATCGCTGGTAAAGGGGTGGGCAATGATTTTGTGATCCAGATCCCAATGGATTCCGTCTGCCGAAAAGGCAATTTCCACTTCCTTGGGCATCCCCTTTCGACCCATGCGGGTCATACCGCAGAATTTGTACCGCCGCGCGGGATCGGGATCGTTGCGGTCATAAAGCACGGTACACCCGTGAACCCCGGTTTCTCCGTGGCAGATTACGTCGGTTCCGTCCGAACCCATAACGGGCTCAAAATGAATCAGATCGCGGCTCTCCAAAAGTTTCAGGTGACGGGGACCGTCTTTTTCGGGCGTGATTTTGCTTTCATAATAAATGCGGTATACGCCCCGTTCTTCATCGGAAATCAGAGAGGTGTATAACCCGGAGGGGCAGAGGGAATGGCGCTCTGGCTGAAACCAGCGACGGGTCGTTCCCATGCGAAAGTCGATCCAGTAATCATCAAACATCGGTAATTTCATGCGGGATTCACTCATAACGACTCTCCTTACAGTATGTTTTTGATTTCATTCAAAGAGGAAACGGTGAAATCGGGTTTTATCTCCGCGGGAAGCGCTTGTCCTTTGGCGTTGTAAAATAAGGTTTGAAGACCTGCACCGATCCCGCCCGCCATATCGGAATTGACGGAATCACCGATGATCATCAGATCCGAGGGAAGATAGGGCGTTTCGGCTTTGCGGTTCAAGCGCTGTAAACAAACGTCGAAAAATTCGCGGGAGGGTTTGGAAAAGCCGATCTCCTCTGAAATGAAAAGGTGAGAAAAATAGGGGAGCATACTACCCTTTTTCAATCGGTTTACCTGCTGGTGGTATGGGCCGTTACTGGCGGCGCAAAGGATATATTTTTCTTTTAAATACGCCAAAAGCTCCTTGGCTCCTTCTTCGGGAATGGCGCTGTCAAAGAGATAATCCCGAAAAAATTCTTCGAATTTTTCACCGTCAGCTTTTATTTCAATGGCCTCAAAAACCTGATTCCAACGCACCTTCTTTAATTCTTCAAAGGAAAGAGCCCCCTCCTCAAGCTTGTGCCAAAGCACGGAATTGACCTGATGAAAGGCAGTGAGCATCTCCTCACGAAAGGGCCCGATCCCAAAGGCTTCAAAGCCACGGATCATGGATTCTCTCACGTATTGCTGAAAGCTTAAAAGTGTATCGTCAACGTCGATCAGAAGTACCTTCGGCATAAATCGACTCCTTGCATTTTGTTTTATTCCATTCTACACAAAACGGAATAGAAATGCAATCTATTTCTTGCAGGGACTGTGGAAAAGATATTTTCAGCAGTTTGGGGTATGGGGGGACTCTTACATAAAATGAAATCCTTGCTTGAGGCAAGGATGAAATCAGCTAACGCTGATGAAATCTTCGGTTTAGCCTCAGATGTAATAATAAAATCCGTTCTAATCTCACGGCGAAGTCAGTTCTTCGTTGAAAGAGCAGTATAATGGTGCGCAAAGCAGGGGGAAAGCGAAAAGTACACTAATCTCGTATTAGAAAACTCGTTCTCAAAGTTACATGTAGCATGGAATAGCAAACAATTGACCACTAAAGAAAAACTCCTTTTCATCGACCAACATAGGTTCTATAACTACATAATCCAATCTATCATCTTGAGGATTCCATTTAATGGATTTTCGATATGGACTAACATAACAACGCTTTCCAAGACAAGTTTTTTCTGTCGTCGAAAAGATTTCTTCATTTATATTTAGCAATTTGCTTACTTCGCCTGCGGCAATTCCATCTGGAGTATGAAACGCACAGATAACACCATCAATCATCGGTTTCATTATGCTAACAACATTTGTAAAATTAGCAGTTCTTGGTATAGATAACTTGATTTTTAGTCCTAAAGTAGTTTCGCTTCCATCTTCAAAACATTTTACTAACTCCGGTGATTGCTTGATTGCTAAAAAATAATCGGTTGCTTTTGAGATTGAATTGACTCTTTCAAGATGAACATTATTCCATTCGCAAATTCGTTCATGCTCCCACCAATATCTGCATCTCCCTTTGGGGGCCAAAGAATAACGATAGAGGTATTGGAAATCCCAATTCTCAAAGATGCATATTTCGTTCGGTTGCATTCTTTGAAAATACACAGTAGTTTCTTTGCTTAGTGCCGAATAAAAAGATGTTGCACCTATATTATAAAACAAGGCGTTTTCAACATCAGTAAACTGAGAGGAGGCACATCCATATTGGGCATGTAGAATTTGATTGCCAAATGGTTGTAACGCTTTCAACTTGGATTGTATCAGTTTTCGAAATGCTGCTTGCTTTGAATCGGGTTCAAATGGTATCTTGATTTTCGAACAAGCCATCACTTCACAATCGGAAGACAATATAATGTAGTCTTCTGTGAAAATGATGTCGCGGATACTGTGAAAATCATATATTTCGGAAAGTTTTATTGCAACACATAGGGGGTCAAAGTATTCTCCTTTTCCTGTTAAGAATTCTGAAGCAAAGTCAATAATGCCATCACAAATACACCCTAAAAACGTGTAATTATCATCCTCGCCTTCAACAATATCAAGATAATGTTCCCAAAAATCAATATCGTAATTATTATATCTATCGTAAAAGGGGAAGCTCTCAAACCCTGCTTTTGCTTCTTCGATCAGAGAAGTCCAGGTGTGGCAAAATCTCTCGATATTATCAATGAATTTATAGCCTTCTTTAGCCGTAACAATTGCACATATATATTTGCTGTGATGTAAATATAAATCTGTTTTCATGTAGTGCCTTGCCCTCCATCAAATTTCTATTTATCTGTGAATATACTTTATCACACATTTTTAAATAATCAAGGCATCACCTACGTGCCATAAACTAAACTCATTCATTTATATCGTCCTCCGTAACCTTAAATTGATCGAAAAAAGGAAAGTATTGACTTCCGTATTTTGCTCTAAATCCGGAAATTTCTCCGTAAAAAGTATGCAATGGACGAAGATTCATACAGATTTCGGGCATATTATGAATCGTGTCAGCAAAAGCATTGACTTTTACAGAATCACCTTCACTTATAACTCGTAATAGCATTTCTATGCAATATACTAAAATGTCATTGTTGTTTTCCCTGATATGTAAATTCAATTCTTCAAAAAAAGGTATCAAACGACCCTTAAAATATTCAAATTTTTCCTCATTTTCTCTTTTTGAAATTTTTCTTGCAAACGAGAAACGAGCAGAGATAAAAATGCTTTTTATTTCTCTATAAAAATTCATATTCATTGTAACACCGCCTCCATGTATATTATTATAGCATAAAAGTGGTGGAGGGGCAAACTATTAGTGAAGCCTCGGCTTTGCAGATGTGAAATTATAATTTTCGTCTTAATGAAGTTTTGTGCTAATGCACAAAGTGAAGTTAAGTGTGGCACCACACACGCAGGCACTTTACTTGCGAAGCAAACTTCACACACCGAAGATGTGCTTTGTGTATTGCGTGATGATATACCATTGTTTTGTAATGGATGAAAAATCGACAAGTTTCAACGGAAACTTGTCGATTTTTGGCAGGGCACAAGGACTTACCGTTTGCGGTTACCGAAAAAGTCTGCGGCGGGCTTTCGCCCTTCATCCTTGCCGTTTTCGACCGCGGCACCCACTTAGCCTTCGCTCCTCCCACTCCGTGGCGCTCAGGCACGTGCCCCAGTGCACGCTCCGCGCACCCGGGCTTCAAGCCGTATACTCATAGCAAAATAAAAGACACCACTTTGTGGTGTCTTTTATTTTGGCAGGGGCACAAGGACTTGAACCCTGGGCACGCGGTTTTGGAGACCGCTGCTCTACCAACTGAGCTATACCCCTATATTAAATTTTAAAAATGGATCGAGAGGAATCACGGAAGGGACTCGGCAGCGGAACCGCTGCTCTTTCTGTTGCGGTGCCCGAAATTTCTGCTCGCTGTTCGCTTCGCAAATTTCGACCGCAGCCACTCCTTATTGCTCGCTCGATCCGCCACCGACGGCGCTCGCAAACGTCCCCAACTGAGCTATACCACTATATGAATGATAAAATATGGTGGGCCTTCAGGGACTTGAACCCCGGACCGACCGGTTATGAGCCGGCTGCTCTGACCAGCTGAGCTAAAGGCCCATACTCCGTGAATTTGCGGTGATTAGTATAACAAAAAAAAGCCCTTTTGTCAAGGGCTTTTTCTTTTTTTGTTTTTAAAAATCAGTCGGGCCAACGGCGGGTATTTTGTCGGCTTTCCCGAGGAGAGGGCGGTCTGCGGTCACCCGGTGCACGTCGGCTCTGCTGAGAGGGGCGACGGATCTGCTGTGAATTTTGGGGGCGAGACTTTGAGGGGGCGACGCGATAACGCTCTCCGTTTGCGGGGGCGGGCGGCGCTTTTCTTGGGGGAGGGGTGCCACCGCGGGAGGTCTGAGGCCGCTTGGACGGATGCTCTTTTCGGTACTTTTCCGGTACCTTGGCAACGGCGCGGGGGCCTGCTTGCGGGTGCTTTTTCTTTTTCGTAGGGGCTTCAAATGCATCGCTCTCGCCTGAGAGCACGCGGTAGCCTTCCCGCAGAACGATCTTGACGCGGTGCATTCTGGCGCTGGCCGCCTTTTTTTCCTCCAGGCGTACCTTTCTCATTCGCTCGTTTTCCTGACGGTTGATCTCTTCAATGGCAAGGCGCCGTGCACGGTTTTTTCGAACGTACTGGATCCATACGGTTCCAATGAGGATCAAAACGTAGAGAATGGCGGCGGTGATGGCTAAGATCAAAACCACCTTTGCAGGACCTTGGGAGAAGAAGCCCGTAATAGCGTCCCAAGTGACCAGCCACCGTGAAAGACCGATGTTGGACTGGGCCGTTAAGGGCACGGTGCCCAGCACTTCCCCTTGGTAGAGGATATCCAGTGTTCCGTAAGAATCCCCTTCAATTACCGGTGCGTTTACGGTATCCGAATCTGAATGGATCTCGTAGGTGATCTCTTCCTCCTTCAGATCCGAAGGGAGAAGAGCAGAAAAACTTTCGCCCGAAACCAGGATCATATGATCGACTCCGGCACCTAAACGCACCTTCTTTTCGCAGAGGATCTTACCCTTGGGGAGCACCTCCTGAATGGCAAAGGCTTCTTCGCCCCATTCCAGAAGGGCTTTGGCTTCCCGATAAGAGGAAATATCCGTTTGGTTCTGTGCCTCGCTCCGATCCGTTCCGCCGGAAACGATGGCAAGGTAGGTGGCGTTGCCTTTTTGGTGGACCGATGCCACACAGTAGCCTGCGCCTTGGGTGTAGCCGGCAACCATCCCTCTGGCGCCCTTCATATAATAATCCGTGACGTAAGAGAAGGGGATCAGCGCGTTTTTGTTGGTGTAGACCCGCTCTTCCGTAAGGTTGGTGGCGGGTATGGTGATCTTGGGAGTCTCCGAAAGAAGCATAAAGTTGTTGACTCGATAGAGAGCCTTGCAAAGGATCAGGGTGTCCTGCAGAGAGGTATACATCACCGCGGCGTCTACCCCCGTTGGGTTGGCGTAATAGGTGTGCTCCATTCCCAGGTCTTTGGCACGCTGATTCATCTGCTCCACGAAGGTGGCGATACTGCCCCCTGCAACGGAAGCCAGCACCAAGGCGGCATCGTTGGCGTTTTGTACCACGAGGCCCGAAAGGAGCTGATCGAAGTCGATCACTTCTCCAGCCTTCAGGCGCATAGAGGTGCCCCCTGCGGAAGAGAGCATTTCTTCCGTAACGGTAACGGTAACGTTTCCGTTGGCGGCTCTGTATTCGTAGGATAAAAGCGCGGTCATCAGCTTTGTGAAAGCGGCGGGGCTGAGGCGCACGTCGGTATTTTTTTCAAAGAGAATTTGGTCTGTTTCCAAATTGTAGAGGACGGCGGCGGTGCTGGATACTTCGGGAGGGGCGCTTTGGGCGGACGCAGAAAAAGGCGGCAGTAATAACACTACCGCAAGAAGGCTGCAGATCCATACCAAAAGCCTCTTTTTCATTGGTTCTCCTTCCACCACTTCCGCGCGTTTTCCGTGTCAACAGCGATCTGATCCGTCAGCTCCTCTAAGGATGCAAAGCAGGTCTCGCCGCGCAAAAATGAAAAAAATTCAATCTGCACGGCTTTTTCGTACAGATCTTCGGTATAATCGAATAAATGGGTTTCCGCCAGCACGACTCCGTCACAATCTACCGTGGGGCGAAGGCCAACGTTGCAAACCCCGGGGTAACGCTTTCCGCCTTCGTTCATGGCAACGGTGTAAACGCCCTTCAAAGGGAGGGCGTAATCATCCGGAAAGGCCTGATTCAAGGTAGGAAAGCCCATACGGGTGCCTAAATGCTTCCCGTGAAGAACGGGGAAGAGGATGGAATAGGGGCGCCCCAAAAGAGCGCTGACCTCTTCCATTTTTCCCTTGGATAAAAGATCGCGGATACGGGTGGAGGAAATGGGGCTGCCGCCTGCACAGACGGGATTGACCACCTGAACCTCCGTCCCTTTTTCTTCCAGATATTTCTTGAGAAAGGCGGCGTCCCCCGCTCCGTTTTTACCGAAGCGGAAGTTAAAGCCGCAGAATACTTTTTTTGCACCAAGCCGATCCAACAGGATCTGCTCGCAGAAGTCGACGGGGGAAAGATCCCGCACGGCTTCAAAATCCTCTAAGATCAGACTTTCGATGCCCATTCCCCTCATAAGGGCTTCTTTTTGAGAGAGGGAGGTGATGGTGCCCGAGGTGAAATCACCCTTCAGAAAATGCTCCGGGTGGCGGCGAAAGCTCCAGACCAAGGCAGGGAGGCCGTCTTTTTTTGCGCACGTTGCACAGCGCTCCAATATGGCGCGATGCCCCAAATGGACCCCGTCAAAGTTGCCCAGTGCTACGCAGGTGCCGCGGGCAAAGTCGATTTGTTGCATCATTCAGGCTTCCTGAACGAAGTACACTTCCTTCATTACCTGATCCAGAACGGGCTTATCCGCATAGTCGGTCTGTACGTCTGCAATGGCGTCGACGGTTTCGATGCCTTCCACAAGCTCACCGAAGGCAGCGTAGCTGCCGTCCAGATGGGGGGCGTTCTCGTGCATAATGAAGAACTGGCTTCCCGCAGAGTCGGGGGCCTGAGAGCGTGCCATAGAAAGAACGCCGCGGGTGTGCTTCAGATCGTTCTTTACGCCGTTGGCGGCAAACTCACCTTTAATGGTCCAGCCGGGGCCGCCGATGCCGATGCCCTTGGGGTCACCGCCCTGGATCATAAAGCCGGGGATCACGCGGTGGAAGATGAGCCCGTTGTAGAAGCCGCCGTCTACCAGCTTTTTGAAGTTTTCAACGGTGATGGGGGCAATTTCGGGGTAAAGGCGCGCCACCATTTCATCGCCGTTTTCCATTACGAATTTAACAAAATCGGTTTTCGTTTCACTTTTTACAAATGCCATATCAGGATCCTCACGTTTCTTAAATTTTATTCTGCAGTTTTGTTTTCGGCGGAAAGGGCGGATTCCACGAAGAATACCTTTTCCATGATCTGTTTTTCCACGGGTGTTTCACCTGCAACCATACAGCCTGCGATCTCATCCACCACGTCCATTCCGTTGACTACCTTACCGAAGGCGGCGTAGTCGCCGTCCAGATGGGGGGCTTCCTTGTGCATAATGAAGAACTGGCTTCCTGCAGAATCGGGGTCTTGACCCCGTGCCATGGAAAGAACGCCGCGGGTGTGCTTTAAGTTGTTTTCAAAGCCGTTGGAGGAAAATTCACCCTTGATCTCCCAGCCGGGGTCGCCGAAGCCCGTACCCTCGGGGCAACCGCCCTGGATCATAAAGCCCTTGATGACGCGGTGGAAGATGAGCCCGTCGTAAAACTTGTCGCTTACCAGCTTTTTAAAGTTCTTGACGGTTTCAGGGGCAACGTCGGGGTAGAGCTCTACCACGATGCATTTTCCCGTATTCATCTGAATACAAACGAAATCTGTTTCTCCGTCAGCGGCGGAAAAGCCCTCGGGAAGGCCGCTTGCCACGCCGCTTTCCTCATCGGTGCAGGCGGAGAAGGCAATCAGGAGCAGCATACATAAAAGGATTGATACGATTCGGTTCATTTTTTTCATCGGTAATATTTGAAGTAACAGACGATACTTCTTTCCTTTCCTTGAATTTCATCATAGCCGGTAAAGATAACGCCGTCGTGGCTCATCAGTTCGCCCGACTGCACCTCTTCGTCCCGACATTTGAAGATAGAGGCGGTCTCACTGTTTACAAAGACCCACCCCGATCTGACACAGATATAAGCGTCCTTACAAAGCACGATATCCCCGGTCTCGAGCCGTTCGGTGACGTATTTTAAGATCTTGCTGTCATATCTTGCTGCAGCCTCCCGCCGATAGGTGGGGGAAGCGTAATAGCGGTCGGGGAACAGTTTTTGGTATAGTTTCTTAAGCATAATACTATTATAGATTCTTTCCCCTCTCGTGTCAAGCGTACGGCAGGAAAAAGATGGGAAAGAAACAGGGTTTTGGCGGGGATACAAAAACACATAAAAATCTTCTGCATTTCTTGACAATTCGCGGGAAAAAGAGTATCATTATCTTGCTATTTTTTGCGGTGCATTCCTTTAATGAAAAGGAGCATAAAAGTGAGGAGGTAGATAAATGGAAAACCGCGTCTCCGGAACAGATGTACTCATTCGTCTGGAGGACCTTTGCAAATCGTTTGATAACGAGCAGATCCTGAAAAGCGTCAATCTTTACATTCGGGATAAAGAATTTGTTACCTTGCTCGGCCCCTCGGGCTGTGGCAAAACTACCATCCTGCGATGTATTGCGGGGTTTGAGACCCCGGATTCCGGTAACGTGCTCTTCGATGGAAAAAGCATTTTGGATACGCCTGCCCACGAGAGACCCATCAACACCGTTTTTCAGAAGTATGCTCTTTTTCCGCATCTGAACGTCTTTGATAACGTGGCGTTCGGCTTGCGCATAAAAAAGACCCCGGAAAAGGAAATTCGCCAAAAGGTGAGAAAAATGCTTGCCATGGTGGATCTGAAGGGGTATGAAAGAAGACCCATTTCCAAGCTTTCCGGCGGTCAGCAGCAGAGAGTTGCCATTGCACGCGCACTGGTGAATATGCCCCGCCTTCTGCTTCTTGACGAGCCCTTGGGCGCGCTGGATCTGAAATTGAGAAAGGATATGCAGCTGGAGTTGAAGAACCTTCATCGCCAGTCGGGCATCACCTTCCTTTACGTGACCCACGATCAAGAGGAAGCCCTGACCATGAGTGATACCATCGTGGTCATGAAATCCGGCACCATTCAGCAGATCGGTTCTCCTCAGGATATTTATAACGAGCCCGCTAACGCCTTCGTTGCGGATTTTATCGGAGAAAGCAATATCTTCGATGCCCGTATGGAGGAGGATAACAAGGTTTATCTTTGCGGCTCCGTTTTCGACTGCGTGGACCCCAAGCCCGCCGATCTGGTGGACGTGGTCATCCGTCCCGAGGACGTAGAGATCGTTCCCGCGGGAGAGGGAACCGTTACGGGCTTCGTGGAAGCCAGCCTCTTTAAAGGGGTGCATTATGAAATGACCGTTTCCTGCGGCGGTGAGCAGTGGATCATTCATTCCACCCGCTCCGTGGAGGCGGGCAATACCATCGGTATGCGCGTTGCCCCCGAAAACATTCATGTAATGAAGCGTATGTTTCCCACCGAATCCAACCATCTGGAGGCCAAGGTCACCGAGGTTTCGGAGGAGGGCGAGGTCACCCTTGAGATCGATGGCGAAAGCGTTACCCTGCCTGCTACGGGTACCTACGAGCAGGATCAGGTGCTTTCCCTGCAGATTAAGCCTGAGGATCTGGAACTTTGCGATCCCGACGATGCACAGTTTACCGGCATTTTAGACAGCAACGTCTGGAAGGGCAGCTTCTATGAAATGATCGTGATCAGCGAGCATCGCCGTTGGCTGATCAAGAGCCAGATGGACGAGCAGGCAGGCTCTGAGGTCGCCTTCCGCTTTGCAACCGGTAAAACGGTGCTCTGAAGGGAGGGGGAGGCATGAAATCAAAAAAGCCTTTGGTTCCGTATCTGTTCTGGATGGCGGCATTTGTGATCATTCCCCTTGGAATGGTGATCTACTACGCCTTTACCGGTAAAGACGGCCGCTTCTCCTTTTCCAATTTCCGCTACATTGCGGAAAACAGCCAGGTCTATCTGGATTCCTTTCTGATCGCCCTGATCTCCACGGCCATCTGCCTTCTCATTGCGTATCCCCTCGCTCTGGTTATGATGCGGATGTCCCCCCGTGGGCAGAGAATGATGAACATTCTCGTAATGCTCCCTATGTGGATGAACTTTATTCTGCGCATCTGCTCCCTGGAAGTGATCTTCCGTTCGGGCGGTGTGCTGGATCAGATCCTGGGCTTTTCCAACCCTGTGAACCATACCATGGCGGCGGTGGTCATCGGCATCGTCTATAACTACCTGCCTTTTATGGTATTGCCCCTTTATACCGTTATGTCCAAAATTTCCAAATCCGTTCTGGAGGCGGGGAGAGATCTGGGTTGTAACGGCTGGCGCCTTCTCTGGAAGGTGATCTTCCCTTTGTCTATACCCGGGGTCATCTCCGGCATCACTATGGTATTCGTTCCCGCGGCCTCTGCCTTTGTTATCGGCAATCGCTTGGGCGGCTTCTACCTCATCGGTGATACCATTGATTCCTATTACACCAAGAGCTTTGATCTAAACGCCGCCAGTATGCTTTCCTTCGTTCTGATGGTGGTGATCGTCATTTCCATCGTGGTCATGAATCACTTTGATAAAGACGATGATATCGTTCTGGTTTAGGGGGTGAAGGTATGAAAAAAACAGCTTCTTATCTTTACCTTGGCTTGATCTTTTTGTTTCTTTACGCGCCGATCCTTTTGATGATCGCCCTTTCCTTTAACGATGCCCGCCACGGCATTTCCGTCTGGCAGGGCTTCACCCTGGAGAATTACGCAAGTCTTCTGAAAAATGAAGAATTGATGGACGCTCTGATCAATTCCCTGGTCATCGCTCTGCTTTCAGCAGTGGGCGCCTGTCTTTTGGGAACTCTGGGTGCCCTGGGGCTGAACAACGTGAAAAAGGGAAGAGGGGTTTTGATGAACTTTTCCAACCTTCCCATCATCAACCCGGAGATCGTTACCGGCGTTTCCCTGATGCTTCTTTTTATTGCCGTATTCGGTATGAAGCTGGGCTTTTTTACGGTGCTTCTCTCCCACGTGGTTTTTAACACCCCCTACGTGATCCTCAACGTAATGCCCCGCCTTCGCCGTATGGATAAAAATCTCTTTGAGGCGGCGCTGGATCTGGGTTGCCCTCCTGCCAAGGCCTTTTTCAAGGTGGTATTGCCCGAGATCTTTCCGGGCGTGTTCGCAGGCTTTCTCATTTCTCTGACCTACTCCTTTGACGATTTTATCATCAGTTATTTTACCGGCGGTAATTTTCAGACCCTTTCGGTCTTCGTCAATAACAGTATGAAAAAGGGCATTCAGCCTTGGATGGCGTCTATGACCGGCGTGATCTTCGTTGCGGTGCTTATGATCCTTCTGATCATGAACATTCACGATGCACGGGCGGAGGCTATTGAGAAAAACAAAATCTCCGCACCAACCCCCAAAAAGGGTATGGGCTACGTAAAGGCAGCTGCTGCCGTGCTTTGCATTGCCTTGATCCTGGGAATCTGCCTGCCCCGCGTGCTACGCAGCGACGATAATACCATCGTGGTCTGCAACTGGGGTGAGTATATGTCCACGGGCGATTGCGATTTTGACGTGATCGCGGAATTTGAAAAGGCAACGGGTATCAACGTGGAATACGTAACGGCGGAATCCAACGAGGCTCTTTATGCCAAAATGAAATCCGGCTCTGGCAAATACGACGTGATCTTCCCCTCTGAATATATGGCGGAGCGTATGATCGACGAAGGGATGTTGGCAAAGCTGGATTACGATAACATTCCCAATTACGAGAGCATTATGGATGCCTTCAAGGGAATGGAGCACGACCCCAAGGAGGAATACACCGTACCTTATTTCTGGGGCACGGTGGGGATCCTTTACAATGCGGATATGCTTACGGAGAAAGACCTTGCTATGATGGAGAATCCCAAGGATTGGAGCATTCTCTGGAGCAAGAATTACCCAAATCAAATTATGATGTTCGATAACCCCCGCGACGCCTTCGGTATTGCCTTAAAGCAGCTGGGCTATTCTCAGAACACCACCGATGAAACGGAGATCCGCGAAGCCGCCGCCCTTCTGAAGGAGCAGAAGTTCTATTACGGAATGGATCAGTTCTTTGAAATGATCCCCTCCGGCAGTCTTGCCATTGCCCCCTACTACGCAGGTGACTGTATGTACGTGATGGAAGATAACCCGGATATGGACCTTCGCTTCGTGATCCCCGAATGCGGCACCAATATTTTCAGTGACGCTATGTGCGTTCCCGCCACCAGCCGAAAGCAGGCACAGGCAGAAGCCTTTATCAACTTTATGCTCACTGCCGAGGCGGGCAAGGCCAACACCGAATACGTTTACTATTCCACCCCCAATCAGGCGGTGTTTGACGTGCTGGAGCCTGAAATGCAGGAGAATAAGGTGGCTTACCCCCAGGGCACGGAGGATCTGAAGGCCTTCCGTGAGCGTATGACCAGTTGGGAAGCCTTCCAATATCTGCCTGTGAAAATTAACGATCTGATGACCGATCTCTGGAATGAGATTAAAACCAATAACAAATAGAGGATGACTATGAAATACACCGGACTGAACGAATTGCGCGAAAAATACCTTTCCTTTTTTGAATCCAAGGGGCACCTGCGCCTGCCCTCCTTCTCCCTGGTTCCTCAGGGGGATAAATCCCTGCTTCTGATCAACAGCGGTATGGCGCCTATGAAAAAATATTTTACCGGGGAAGAAGTACCCCCCCGCACCAGAGTGTGCACCTGTCAGAAGTGTATCCGCACCCCTGACCTTGAGCGCGTAGGTAAGACTGCCCGCCACGGCACCTATTTTGAAATGCTGGGTAACTTCTCCTTCGGCGACTATTTTAAGAGAGAGGCCATTGCCTTTGCCTGGGAATTTCTCACCGTGATTTTAGAGATCCCTGCAGAGCTTCTTTGGCCCTCCATCTACGAAGAGGATGACGAAGCCTTCCACATTTGGAAGGATGAGATCGGCGTTCCCGAAGAGCGCATCGTTCGTATGGGCAAAGCCGATAACTTCTGGGAGCACGGCTCCGGCCCCTGCGGCCCCTGCTCCGAGATCTACTTTGACCGCGGCGAAAAATACGGCTGCGGTGACCCCAACTGTAAGCCCGGCTGTGAGTGCGACCGTTATATGGAGATCTGGAACAACGTATTCAGCCAGTTCAATAACGATGGCTTCGGCAACTACACCGAGCTTGCCCAGAAGAATATCGATACCGGTATGGGTCTGGAGCGCCTTGCCTGCGTAATGCAGGGAGTTGATAATATGTTCGAGGTGGATACCATCCGCAATACCATCGATGCGGTTTGCGAGATCTGCGGTAAGGAATACGGCCACGGCGGGGATACCGACGTTTCCATCCGTATTGTTACCGACCATATCCGTTCCTCCTCCTTTATGATCTCCGACGGTGTCATTCCCTCCAACGAGGGCAGAGGCTACGTGCTTCGCCGCATCCTGCGCCGCGCCGCCCGCCACGGAAAGCTCCTTGGCATTTCCGGCACCTTCCTTGCAGGTCTTTGTGACGTGGTCATTCGCGAAAACGAGGCAGGTTACCCCGAACTTCGTGAAAAGGAAGCCTATATTAAAAAGATCATTTCTCTGGAAGAAGAGAAGTTCAACGCCACCATTGATTCCGGCCTTTCCATTCTTTCCGACCTTGTGGAAAAAGCAAAGGCAGAAAAGAAGGAGAGCCTTGCAGGTGAAGACGTATTCAAGCTTTACGATACCTTCGGCTTTCCCATCGATCTGACCCGTGAGATCGCAGAGGAAGCAGGTCTTGCCATCGATGAGGAAAAATTCCAGTCCCTGATGCAGGAGCAGAAGGAGAGAGCCCGCGGTGCAAGAGCCAACATTTCCGGTTGGTCCGATGCCGCTAAATCCGTGATCTCCGCACTGGAAAAGACCAAGTTCGCAGGGTATGATACCATCAGCACCAAGGCAAAGGTTCTTGCCATCTTCGCAGAAGAAGAGGAGGTGCAGACCCTTTCCGAAGGAGAAGCTACTCTCATTCTGGATACTACCCCCTTCTATGGAGAATCCGGCGGTCAGGTGGGCGATACCGGTATCATCACCGGTGAAAAGGGCGCTCTTGCCGTTGTGGATACAAAAAAATCCGAAGGTGTGTTTATGCACACGGTTCGCGTGGATCACGGCTCCGTTTCCGTGGGAGACGAGGTGCTCTGTCTGGTGGACGGTGAAAGAAGAAACGCCATTCGCCGCAACCACTCCTCCGTTCACCTTCTGCAGGCGGCGCTCCGTGAAGTGCTGGGCAGCCACGTGGAACAGGCAGGAAGCTTTGTAAACGAAAAGCACGCCCGCTTTGACTTCAAGCATTTTGAAGCAATGAGCAAGGAAGAGCTTTCCCGCGTGGAAGCGTTGGTCAATGAAAAGATTCTGCAGGCTCTGCAGGTGAATACTCTGGTTACCTCTGCTGATAAGGCCAAGGAGCAGGGCGCGCTTGCTCTCTTTGGTGAAAAGTACGGCTCCGAGGTGCGTATGGTTTCGATGGGCGATTTCTCCCGCGAGCTTTGCGGCGGTACTCACGTTTTGAATACGGCTGAGGTGGGTCTCTTCCGCATCCTCTCCGAGCAGGGCGTTGCCGCAGGCGTGCGCCGTATCGAAGCGGTAACGGGTAAGAACGTGCTGAAATTGATGTACGAAAAGGAAGCCCTCATTGCCGAAACCGCAGAGGTGCTGAAAACCACCGCTCCCCAGATCGCCGAAAAGACCCGTGGTCTCAAGGCAGAGCTGAAGGAAGCCAAGGATAAGGTGGAAGCGCTTTCCTCCAAGCTTGCGGCCGCATCCTTGGGAAGCCTATTGGACGGCGCCGTTGAAAAGAACGGTATGCGGCTGGTCTTCACCGCCATCGGTGAAGAGACCGACGGCAGAAAACTGGGCGATATGATCCGCGAAAAGAATGCCGACGTAGTGGCCGTATTCTCTCAGGTACGGGGCGGCAAGGTGCTCTTGTTTGCCACCTGCGGTAAGGATGCTCTGGCAAAGGGTGCCCACGCAGGCAACGTTCTGAAGGCCATTTCTCCCATCGTGGGCGGTGGCGGCGGCGGCAGACCCGATTCCGCTCAGTCCGGCGGTAAGAACCCCGAAAAGCTTGAGGAAGCAAAAGCTGCATTTTATAATCTCTTTTAAAGGAGAATGAATATGGATTGTCTGTTTTGTTCCATTTTGGAGGGAGCGATTCCTTCTCAAAAGGTCTACGAGGATGAAAACGTTTACGCCTTTCGGGATATCAATCCCCAGGCACCCGTTCACGTGCTGGTGATCCCCAAGGAGCATATTCCCTCTGCCGATGCCGTGAGCGCGGTCAACAGCGGCAAGGTTGCCGCCGTGTTTGAGGCCATTCCCAAGATCGCAAAGGAATGCGGCCTGGAACAGGGTTACCGCGTGATCACCAATGTGGGAGAGCACGGCTGTCAGTCTGTGAAGCACCTGCATTTTCACGTGCTGGGCGGCAAACAGCTCTCCGAGAAGATGGATTAATATGGCACCCAGAGAAGCCTTTGGCATCTCCGTGTCGGCATTAAAGGCGCGCCTGCGGGATGATCCCTGCGGCGCCTTCGCCTTTTTCGGCATGGAAGAGATGCTCAAACAGTTTTATTTGCAGAAATACGTTACCCTTATTGAAAAAGAGGGCTCGGCAGATTTTAATTTGGTGCGCCTTGATTTTACGCGGGATCATACCGTGTCCGATCTTTTGGATGAAAGCCAGATCCTCCCCTTCTGCGGAGAGCGGCGCCTTGTGATCTGCCGCGGGCTGAACCCCGCCAAGATGAACGACGGTGACGTAAAGCGCCTTATGGAGCTCCTTGAAAACTTCCCTCCCTATCTCATTCTGATCCTCTATTTAGAGTGGGAGGAATTTCAAAACGATAAAGCCACCTTGAAAAAGAAAAGCGTTCGCACGTTGGCGGAAAAGCTCACCTTCGTTTCCTTTCCCTTGCAGGAAGAGCGGGTGCTCCTCCCTTGGTGTCGCAAGATCCTGGGGGCTGACGGTCTTTCCGCTCCCGATGGCGCCCTCCGCACTCTCTTTCGCTTTACAGGCAACCGTATGCAGACCATTCGGGGTGAGTTGGAAAAGCTTTCCGCTTACGCCCATTCTCAGGGGCGCACGGAGATCACACAGGAGGACGTGCTTCTCTTTGCTCAGGATTCTACCGAGTTTGCCGTCTATCATCTTTGCGATGCCGTTTTGGAGGGTGCCGTTGGTGCCGTGGAGCAGATCTTTGCCAATCTGAAGCGGCAAGAGGTGGAGCCCGTTATGATCGCCGCCTCCCTTTCCCGTATGCTTACCAACGCCCTTCTCATTGCTGAAGGTGCCGATGCCGCCGCCTGCCAGAAGGCAACGGCTTTGCAGGCTTGGCAGTTCGAGCGTTACCGTCGCCTTCTCTTCGGTAAAAAGAAGGAAGCGCTGGAAAAAGCCCTCTTTCTCTGCCTTGAGCTGGATGGAAAATTAAAGGGATTCCGTTCTGACTCTATGCTCGTTACCGAGGTGACCGTTTTGCAGATGGCCCGCCTTTTAGGAAAAGCCTCATGAAGCCCTGCTGTCACCGTATCATCGTGGTGGAAGGAAAGTACGATAAGATCCGTCTGGAATCCGTTTTAGACGCTACCGTTGTGACCACCGAGGGCTTCGGCATTTTCAAAGACGCAGAGAAGCGTTCCCTCCTTCGCCGCCTTGCCGCCACCCGCGGCATCGTGATCCTTTCGGATTCCGATGGGGCAGGGAGCCTCATTCGCTCTCACATTCGTACCCTTTGCGGTAAAGAAGGAGTTACGGATCTGTATATCCCTCCCATTCCGGGTAAAGAGCGCCGCAAGAGCGCCCCCTCAAAGGAAGGTCTTCTGGGGGTAGAGGGAATGAACAACGAAACCCTTCTTTCCCTTTTTGAAGCCGCCGGTCTTTTGGGGGAGGAGAAGGAAAAGGCTCCTTTATATACCAAGACCGATCTTTTCCTTTTGGGCTATTCCGGCACCGCCGATGCCAAAGCCCGCCGCAGTGCCCTGTTGAAGGAGAAGGGATTGCCTATCACCCTTTCCGGCAACGCCTTTCTTGACGTTGTCAATCTTTTGGAGATCAAGTTATGAATCAAAGCTATTCCTGTATTCCCAAAAGGGAAGCCCGCAAGGCAAAGGTTCTTTGCTTTGTGCTTTTTGTTCTTGCGGTGGCTTCTTTTGTTGCGGCAAATTATCTTCCTGTCGCCAAAGGGGTGGGCCAGCTGTTTGCCGCCCTGCTCCTCCTTCTGTTTATTCAGATCACAACGAAATTCCTGTTGACGGAGTATTGCTACAAGCTGGAAAACGACACCCTTTTTATCTCTGCCAAGCAAGGCAGACGTATCAAGAACCAGGGAGGCGTGCCCATCCATTCCCGCTGTATCCTCCTCACGGAAGGGGAGTGGAAAAAAACGAAGAAGCAGTATTCCATCGAAAGCCGCTTTTCCTACCTCCAGAATCTATCTTCTCCCCGTACCCATTACCTCTTGTGCCCCGGAAGACAGGGCTACGTTTGCTTGTCCTTCGAGCCGGATGACACCCTTTTAGCTCTTCTCAAGGAGAGAATCTCCCTCACGTCGGAGGCACAAACCCAAAATTCCGAAAACCTTTGAAATCCTTGGAGAAAATTTAAAAAAAACCTTGACAAATCCCCCTCAAGCCATTATAATAACCTTTGCTTCCTGCGAGAGTGGCGGAATTGGCAGACGCGCTAGCTTGAGGTGCTAGTGGAAGTAATTCTATGTGGGTTCAAGTCCCGTCTCTCGCACCAAGCAAAACGGACACCGTTAACGGTGTCCGTTTTTGCTTTATATGAAGATGGTGGAACTTGAACCCTAAGAGGGCCGGAGGCGTGAAGCCAACCAGTCCGGGGGACTGTTTGGTAGCCGACGGGTGCGCAGGCGGGCACCGCGAGCAGTGCGGAGCGGTCGCCAAGCAGTGGGGATTTGCAAAAGCAAAGCCCCGTCCCGTCTCTCGCACCAAAAATAAGACAGTCAATCGACTGTCTTATTTTTTTATCCCCGCCGCAGATTTGGTATAACAAACGTTTGCACGGTGATTGTCGCTTGAAAACGGTAGTTTTAATTATGTTTTCCCATTGAAAAGGAACGTTTTTTATAATATAATGCGTTTTGCAGACAGAAGTGGATACTATAGTCGAAAAAGGAGTAGGAAAATGAGACGAATTCTGGCTTTGCTGATGGTTCTCGTTACGGTTCTGCCTTTGTGCGTATCATGCCAAACGGCATCCCTTTCTCAGGAGGAGATCGCCGAGACCACCGTTACGAATGAAACGAAAGAAGAGAAAAAAACGATGACCGAAGAAACCAAAACACAAGAAGGGTATTTGCCCCAGAGCCCCTTTGAGCAGAACGTTACCAAGATTTTGGTATTGGGAAGCAGCGGCTCCAACGATATCTTTTTCCACCTGGCACGTGTTTTTGCCGCCCAGGGCTTCCCGGGTCGCTATACTCTTGCCTTTTTGTATTACAGCGGCTGTTCCTTTGATATGCACGTGAATTTCGGTGCCTCCGGCGATGCCGTTTACGATTACTATGAAAGCAGCTCTTCGGAGTATACCCGCGAGGAAGGCTATACCATGGATCGTGCTTTGAAAAAGCACCAATGGGATATGGTTTTGATCCAGACTACCAGAGCGGACTGTTCCGATGAGACTCTCCACCAAAAATCCCGCGAGCTTCTGTTCCAAATGGTGGATCGCTACGTTCCCACCGAGCACACCTTCGGCTATATGGGCGTTTGGTCCAACCCCATTGCACCCGAGCTTTGGTCTGATAGCTGGTGGAGAAAACCTCCGGAAACTGCAAGGAAAAGATTTGAAGACGATTTCGGTTTTGATCCTATCCTTCAGTTCAATAAAAATAATGAGAAGGTCAAGCAGTATATTTTGACCGATGATCGCTATCGTTTCGTCTTCTCCCCGGGCAGTGCCATTATGTATGCCGAGCGGGTAATGGGGCTTTCGCAGCTTGCCCTTTATCGGGATTATACCCATCTTTCCGATCTGGGCAGAATTATCGGTTCCTATTGCTTCTATGCTCAGTTTACGGGCAAGCCCATTGAAGAAGTGAAGTTGGACGTTTTGCCTGCCAAGAAGAGACAGGCTCACTACCAGGCAGACGGTGACCTGGTTTTGAACGATACCTTGAAAGAGGTCATCAAGGAATGCGCCAATTACGCTTTAGAGAATCCCATGACCCTGCCCGGCGCCTAAAAAACGATCCCATTGGCAGACGCTTTTTTGCGTCTGCCAATACTTATATGTAAAGAAACGCTGTTGTAGAATGGTGGAGTTTGTGATAAAATAAGGAAAATGAAACGGAGGATGCTGAGAATGACTGAGGTTGTAGCCGCCCTGATATGGGATAACGGGAGATTTATGATCTGCCAGAGGCCTGCCCATAAGACCCGTGGGCTTCTTTGGGAATTTGTAGGCGGCAAGGTGGAGCCCGAGGAAACTCGTGAGGCAGCCCTGATCCGTGAATGCAGGGAAGAGCTGGCGGTGACCGTTTCGGTGGGAAACGTATTTTTTGAAGTCGTTCACTCTTATCCCGATATGACGGTGCACCTGACCCTGTTTAATGCTGAAATTGCCGAAGGCATTCCGCAGAAGCTGGAGCACAACGATATCCGCTGGATCACTCCCTATGAGATTCCCAATTTCGTTTTTTGCCCTGCCGACGTAGAGATCCTTGCAAAGATCCGTGAGGTTTATTCGTGAGAATTTTCAAGGTTACGGGGAATAAAAAAGAATACCTTTCTTTGCTGTTATTGGCTGACGAACAGGAGAATATGATCGATCGCTATCTGGAGTGCGGAGAAATGTTCGTGCTGGTGGATCACGGGGTAATGGGGGAGTGCGTGGTTACCGATGAAGGAGGAGGGGTGCTGGAGATCAAAAACATTGCAGTCTCTCCCGCATATCAAAGGAAGGACTACGGCAAGGCCTTGATCGGCTTTATCCTTGAAAGGTACAAGGGAAAATACAGCGTTCTGCAGGTGGGAACGGGGGATAGCCCCCGTTCCGTACCGTTTTATGAAAAATGCGGCTTCGTTCGTTCCCACGTGATTCCGAATTTTTTTACGGATCATTACGATCATCCCATCGTTGAAGACGGTGTTCAGCTTGTGGATATGGTGTATCTGAAACGGCCTTTTGGTGCTTCAAACAGGTAAAAAAAGCACGCGAAAGCTGTTGAAAATACGTATACTGCCGAATTCTCAAAAAGCACTTGATTTTTGTAGAAAAGAATGGTAAAATTAAAGAATGGATAGAAAAAGGTAAAATATAGATTTCTTTCGATTCAAAAATACGATTCTATATTGTTGTTATTAATACTCGGCAAAGCAGAGCAGGACGAGCGTCTTTTACAGTCATTGTCTTCTTCGTTTTAGCAGGCTCTCATCGATTTGCCCCTGCACGAATGCTTGGTATTTGCTTCTTTTATTAAAGAAACATAGCAAATATTTATTTTAGGAAGGAGAAGGCTATGAAACATGAAGAGACACGGCGCCGATTGATTGAAGGAACGATCCGCGTGATTGCCAGAGACGGTCTTGACAAGGCAACCACGAAGCTGATCGGCTTGGAGACTTCGATCAACGAAGCGTATATCTATCGGTGTTTTTCCAATAAGGAGGATATGTTTTCCAAAACCTTCGACTGCCTTGATGAGGAACTGATGAACGTGGTTATGCAAAACGTTCCCCTTATGTTTATGTCGGAAATGGAGGGGGAGGTGCGTTGCAGGGTTGTCTTTTCTTCCGTGTGGCGCTTTTTGCTGGGAAACCGTGAAAAATGCCTGACCTTTGTTCGCTATTATTACTCACCGTATTTTAAGAAGTATTCTCAAGAGGCTCATAAACGCCGTTACGATCCCATCGTGAACGAGCTGAAAAGAGCGTTTCGTGATGAAGCGAACGTATGGATGCTCTTAAATCATATGCTCAACGTTATGCTTGATTTTGCGGTCAAAGTCTTCAGTGACGCTTTGCCGGACAACGAAGATACCGCAGAGCACGTTTTCCGGTTGATCTACGTCTCCGTAAAGCAGTATTTCAGAACGAATAAAACCCAAGAGTAATTGTTTTTGCTTTGTGGGAGGAAAGGGCAGAGCTTTGCCAAAATCCACTGCTTTCCTTGACTTTGTCAGGCAGGGGATGTATAATTTTTCTAACAAAACAAAGTGAGGAGTAAGGTATGTTCGGATCCAAACTTAACGTAAGACGTTTTGAAAACCGTATCGAGCGATATGAAGCCGTGCCCGTTCAAAAGGGCAAGATCCTTTTTTACGGCCACTCCCTTTTCACCCGTTGCTCCTTTATTACCAGGCATCAGGAAAACCCTATGCTGGAGGAAGAGGTACGTATGAAGGATGGCTCCCAGGCCATTATCAACCACGGCTTCGGTACCAGCAGTGCCGATGATCTTTTGTATTATTACAGCCGTATGGTCCGCCCCTATGAGCCCCGCGCTCTGGTGCTTGCCACTATGGGTAACGACGTGGGCTACGGCTATGATGCCAAGGATATTATGGAGATCCTGGCAAGGGTGATCCAGTGGGCCAAGGCGGATTTCCCCGATATCCGCATTTACTGTTTCGCAGGCAGCCCCAGCGCCAAGCATAAGGGTATGAAGGATCGCTATACCCGCGTGCGTAAGGAATACAACGAATGTCTGGAGGCCTTCTGCAATCAAACGGAGAATTGCGTTTACGTTCCTATGCATCAGGCAGCCTTCCTGTATGAAAACCCCGAAGACATCGGCGATTACGATAAGGTTAGAGACGATCTTTTCTTGGAGGATGGCCACTTCAATCCTCAAGGCTATGCGCTCTTTATGGATTTTGTTCGCGAGCTTCTTGACGATCTGCTCTAATACGGTTTAAAAAGGAGAAACAATATGTTTGGTTCAAAATTAAAAGTGCGCCGCTTTGAAAGCCGTGTTGAGCGTTATGAATCCGTTCCGGTAGAAACGGGCAAGATCCTTTTTTACGGCCACTCCCTTTTCACCCGCTGCTCTTTCATCACCAGATCTCAGGAAAACCCCAAGCTTGTGGAAGAGGTACGTATGAAGGATGGCTCCCAGGCCATTATCAACCACGGCTTCGGTACCAGCAGTGCCGATGACCTTTTGTATTATTACGATCGACTGATCCGCCCCTATAAGCCCCGTGCTCTGGTGCTTGCCACCATGGCAAACGACGTGAGCTACGGCTACAACGCAAAAGATATTATGGAGATTGAGGCCCGTATCGTCCAGTGGGCACAGGCGGATTTTCCGGGCATCCCCGTCTATTGCTTCAACTGTGTTCCCACATTGAAGAGCAAAGGGCAAAAATCCGCCTTCACCCGTATTCGCAAGGAATACAACGAATATCTGGAAGTTTTCTGCGCCTCCAGAGAAAATTGCATCTACGTTCCCTTGGAAAAGCAGGCGTTCTTCTTCGAAAATCCCGAAGACGTGGGCGATTACGATAAGGTGCGCGAGGATATCTGGGCGGTAGACGATACCCACTTAAATCCAAAAGGATATGCAATGTTTATGGATTTCATCCGTGAACTGCTTGCCGACCTTCTGAACTGAAAACAAAAAAGGCTATGACCTTCTCGTAAGGTGATAGCCTTTTTCTATGCCGTATTACTCCTCCAGTTGGCGCCCCAAAAAGATACCCGCCGTCTGGATCAGGGCCTTTTCCGTTTCGCCCACCTCCTTCAATTCCTGTCGCAGGCAGGCAACCCCGCCGATCACGTCTCCCTCGGATAAAATGGGCATCATGGAGGAAACGTACCACCCCTCCGGTCCCATGGGGATCCGCAGAGCACCGGAGTAGTAGGTAAACATCTGCCGCCCCTCCAGCACTCGCTCTACCTCGGAAGCCACCTTTTGGTCAATCGAAACCTTTTTTGAGACCCCCGCACAGGCAATGATCGCATCCCGATCAAATACCGCCACTGCGATCCCGCAGCTCTTATGCAGTGTGTCGCAATACCCCTGCGCCTCCGCCAGCATTTCTCCCACCGGGGAATACTTCTTAAAAATTACCTCCCCATCCCGATCCGTGTAGATCTCCAGCGGGTCCCCCTCTCGGATGCGCATAGTGCGGCGAATCTCTTTCGGTATAACCACACGACCCAAATCGTCGATTCTACGAACTATTCCTGTTGCTTTCATATATAAATCAATCTCCTTGTTTTAGTAATAGTGATACTATTATCTGTAAAACAAGGAGATTTATACTTGACGTTCAGCAAAACTTAAATAGCCGATATTGTGTTTAACAATTCTTCGAAACAACAATATCCAGCAGAAGCATTGAAATGCCCCGCATTTTTAATTAATTTCGGAGTCGCTTTAATTTCAAAAGCAAATTCCTCTAGTTTGACAAATGGAATAAATGGGTCATTGTCAGAAAAGTAAGCATACCTTGTCGGAACAGTCTTATCTATATCTGAGCAAAAATTGGAGGGGAAATAGAAACTTCCGTTTAAATCATCCATATGATCTCCGCTATAGAAATTATTATAGCCAGCTACAGATATTAAAGCCTTGATTTTAATGTTAGTCTCCGCTAAAAACTTTGCAGCACATACTGCGCCACAACTATGACCAATTAAAACGGTTTCTTCGTTGATGATACCTTTTTTTACATAATAATCAAGCAATTCCTTCCAAGAAGAATATTCTTGATTGTTCGGGGTGGGAAAAGTAGGAATTGTACATAAAATTTCTTCTTCTGCCAACTTGTTCTCCATCCAGGGAAACCAATTCTCAAAGGGCTTTCCGTACGAGCCGTGTAAAATAAAAACATTCATTAGATTTTCCTCCTAAAAGCATTTTGAATTTTGTTTTGTTACGATATACAATGGGAAATTGTTTGAATAAACATCTTCACCGTATTCTACGCAATGAATTTTAAGATATTTATTGAGAAGTTTTTCATAATCCGAAATATTGGGAACATGAAATTTGAATTTCATTTCACTATCCCACCCTACACCTTTAAAGTGCTTTAATGTTTCACTAGTAATAAGTCCTTCTCTGTGTAACGATATCAACAAATTGTACTGATCTTGAAAAGAAAGCAAATTGTTTTTATCTAGAGAATGCATTGTAAGATAAAAAGATAAAGCAGAATACGGGTGATAAGGCGCTCCTGAATAGTAGTCTTTTATTACATCTCTTATTGGCTTTATTTTCTCTTTAGGCACGAAGAAACTTTTACCAAGAAACAACCCATTTGGGGTTAATGCTTTGCCGATTTTCTCTATGAATTCCTCTAATTGTTCTGGAGGTATGTTGCCTATGGCTAAATCTCCAATTATTATATCAAAGTAATTTTCATAGGATAAATTTTGCCAATATTCGCATATGTAGTGTTCCTTATATTCACTTGTTTCAATTATAACCTTATGCCTAAGTTCTCTATTTATCGCATTGTTATAATCTGGATTTATATCCATAACCCAAACTTCAAAATTCTCTTCATATCCCCAGTCTCTAAACTCAGGTGTAGAGCCCAAAACCAACATTCGTAAGCGTCTTTTTTCAAAATTCATAAGACGATGTGCGTATTTAGTGTATATCGCTAATTCGGATACGGTTGGACGAGATGGCCCCACCATTTTGGTCCATATGTGAGCAAGTTCTCCATTCCATCCCATTGTTCTTATTCCTCCTTTATTGCAACTAAAATATAATACAGGCATTGTGGTATAGTACATTGCTGCTGAACATTGTCTTGTTCCGATTCAAAAAGTGCCTCAAGACAATCTTCAAAATAAGAAAGTATGCGAACATATTCGCTTTTGTATCCTTCCACTATACCTTTTTTGATGATTCTAAAACTTACAGAAGCAAGTATGATACTTGCTAAAGTTTGATTGGAATCGTATTCGCAGCTGAAATTTGCTATACTTAACCAATGTGATATGTTTTCTTTGGCAAAAATATGAGAAAAAATTTGCCTTATTTCAGTAATATACTCACCTGTTGCATTGTTTACCAAAATGGATTCTAAGCAAAGTCCAGTCGCTTCCCATTGGGAAACCCAACTTCCGGCTCCGCTTTTCCAATAACCACTTGATTCTAATCTATCAACAACAGATTGAAGCCATCTGCTTTTAATATCAAAAAAATCATTTCTTTCAACATAAGTTAGATTGCCAAATTTAGGATAATAGCGCAAAACATTTCGAATATCATCGTTACTATATCTCGCCAAACTTATTAAAGCACGTGCAGTTATCCACGGTAATCTATAATGATACAATCCTCCTCCCGCGGTATCACAAGCTTCTGTTTTGAATAATTCTTCAACTGTCGCCACACGTATTGCGTTATATATATCGTTGTTAGGATTGTTTTGACACAGTCTGTTAATTATTCCAACCATTAAGCCATAATAGTAATTATAGAAAATTAAATCTTTTTTCTGCTGGCTATCTATATATTTAGCGCGCAATCTTTCACTATAATATACACCATTATCATCTTCATCTCTCATGTTGGCAATAAGCTTTTCGTTTTCTTCTGGAACGACGAGTATTTGATTCGGATCAGGAAGAATTCGACCTCCCCGAGCCAACTTACAACTATGAGCATAAAATTCTTCTTCTAAGTTGTAATAATCCTCTCTATCTGTTAAACCTAACATAAACGCAATTTCAATAAGGAAGTATTGAGATGAAATAGCGCTAACCCAATTTTGGTCAGTTAATGTTCTTGAATTGATATATCTTATGATATCTTTCTTGAGTTTTTCCTGTTTTAGTGAAATTGTAGATTTCTTCCCTAATAAAGAATTCATATTCAAACAGAGGCTGTCAATACATTTGAAAGGATCATTAACAGCGTCGATGCTTTGTTCTACGCATGTGAAAAAATCTATTATTTTTTTGCCCGTTTGTGTTATATCATCACATTTTTCTATAGTGTATCTAATAATGATTTTTTCAAAATGCACGCTTCGTTCTAACTCTCGATAAACATATTTCGATTTTATAGAATGAGAGGACTCAATAAATAATACAATTTGGGAATTTTGTATTCCATTAATTATTTCTTCCGGATAATATTCTCCTGGTTTGATTCCAGTTTCAGAAGGAGCAAGCCAACATGTTTGATCGTATTTAGTTGTAGCTACTCTATAAATTTCATCTGCTATTTTTTGATCTTTTGAAGAGTATGAAATAAAAATGTTGAACATGTTAAACACCATAAACCTCCTATACCAACAACTGTTGCAATTCTCATTGAAATTTTTTCAAATAACAGCGTTTTGTTTAAAATTGCTTTTCGTTAAAACGTAATCTATAGGTACCAACCACGGCCCCGTTCCACCTAGTCGCATAGCACCTTCAATTTTACCATCTTTGCAAAGCTGTTGGATCCAACGCTCAGTTACATCGGCTTTTTCGGCTGCTTCTTTCACAGAAATAAAATTAAATTCCATAATCGACCTCGTTTCGCCAAAAATAGATATTAATCAACACTTTTTATTATAACTTCGGCAAAACGAATTGTCAATATAATCCAATTGATTATTGCACATATTCTCCTAATTATAAAATCGCAATATTAAAACCGAATGAACAAGTGAGTTCATTCGGTTCTTATTCTTCATTTATGTAGAGCGTTGCCCTTATTCTACAAAAAACGCCGAAAAACCATAAAATTAGGGGCTTGTGTTCAATAGGGCAAACTTGCAAAAATCCTAGTGTTTATGCAGATTTCAGGAGGTTTGCCCTATTATAACACAAGCCTCTATTCTACGAACAATTCCTGTTGCTTTCATATATAAATCTCCTCTTTTTACAATTTTAATGTGATATTAGTATCACACTTTTTGTAGAAATTATGAGTAGAATTTCCAATTGTTTTTAAATTTTAATAAACAAAAGGCACCTCAAACTAATTGAAGTGCCTTCTGCTTGCTACTATTTATTCTTCTATATTTTCTTCGTAAACTGGAATAGTCATATTTTCCAAAGCACTCCGAAGC
>JAFWZW010000022.1 GCA_017517325.1 Clostridia bacterium
GCCATCTGGGAAAACATTCAGCGCCTTTTGGACGGATATTTTAAGGCAACGGGGCACGAAAACGTATGTATGCCCATGTTCATTCCCGAATCCCTCCTGCAGAAGGAGAAGGACCACGTGGAAGGCTTTGCTCCCGAGGTAGCCTGGGTTACCCACGGCGGCAGTGAAAAATTGGAGGATCGCCTTTGCGTGCGCCCCACCTCCGAAACCCTCTTCTGTGAGCATTACGCCAATATCATCCATTCTTACCGCGATCTGCCCAAGCTTTATAACCAGTGGGTCAGCGTGGTCAGATGGGAAAAGACCACCCGCCCCTTCTTGCGTTCCCGCGAATTTCTGTGGCAGGAGGGTCACACCATTCACGAAACCGCACAGCAGGCAGTGGAAGAGACTGAAAGAATGCTGAACGTTTACGCCGATTTCTGTGAAAAGGATCTGGCGATCCCCGTGGTCAAGGGTAAGAAGACCGAGAGCGACAAGTTTGCAGGTGCTGTGGCAACCTACGCCATTGAAGCCCTGATGCACGACGGCAAGGCTCTGCAGGCAGGCACCTCCCACTTCTTCGGTGACGGCTTCGCCCGTGCCTTCGATATTCAGTATACCTCCCGCGAGAATAAGAAGGAATACCCCTTCCAGACCTCCTGGGGCGTAACCACCCGTCTGATCGGTGCCATTATTATGACCCACGGTGACAACAAGGGTCTGGTGCTTCCGCCCAGAGTGGCGCCCGTGCAAACGGTGATCGTACCCATCGCCCAGCACAAGCCCGGCGTTCTTGATAAGGCGGAGGAATTGAAGGCAAGGCTTGCATCCCAATTCCGCGTAAAGCTTGACGACAGCGATAACTCCCCCGGATGGAAGTTTGCCGAATACGAAATGAAGGGTGTGCCCGTTCGTCTGGAGATCGGCCCCCGCGATATCGAAAACAACGTTTGCGTTCTGGTACTGCGCCACAACGGTGAAAAGAGAGTGGTGAAGCTGGAGGCGCTGGAAGCAGAGCTTCAGAAGGCACTGGAGGACGTAAACAACGGCCTGTATCAAAAGGCTATGGAAAACAGAGAAAACAGAACCTATACCTGCGTGACCATGGATGAGATCCGTGCCGCTCTGGAAGAAAAGGGCCCCGGCTTCATCCGTGCCGCTTGGTGTGGTGACGAGGCCTGCGAGGATAAGGTGAAGGAGGTTACCGGTGTCGGTAGCCGCTGTATGCCTCTGGATCAGCAGGAAGGAGACCTTGGCAAGTGCGTATGCTGCGGCAAGGAAGCCAAGCATATGGTCCTCTGGGGCATTGCCTATTAAAAAGCAAACTAAAATGAAAAGGAAGTCTGCCTTGCAGACTTCCTTTTTGTCGTCTTTGGGGGATTTAATACCGCTCGGTGCGCTTCATTCCTTCCAGACAACCGCCTTGGCAGAGTTGATTGTTGATCTGGCAGGGATAGTGCTCCGTGGCCTCCACGATCTCATCGCAGTCCAGACAGTGCTTGAACAGGCGGTGATAAACGGCGTAGCCGTAAACGGTCTCGTTTTCTACCGTGTAAGATTGGATCTCCGTTTTGTAAAACCGATGCTTTTCCGCATCGGGAAAATCGGTTTTGGTGGGCAGGCGGATCCAATCAGAGTCGCTTTGGGAGGTTTCCTGTATCGGAGAATCGTTGTACTTTTTGGGGAGCAGAGAGAAGGCGTCGGGGGCGGAGAGCCCCTGTGTACCCCAATAGGAGAAATCCTTTTCGCCCCCCGAAAGGACGATGTTACCCTCCTTCACGCCGATGGTGATTCGGTGCTTCGTATCTCCCTCTATGGCAAAGAGAACGGTTTCTCCGGATTCGGTCTGTTCAAAGAAAAGGGCGGTGTAAGGAGATTGAAAAACGTTGTAGTATTCAAGGGCTCCCTTTTCGTAGGCATAGAAAATGAAGGTGAACAGCCCTGATGTGGGACCGTGCATAAGGGAGCATTCTTCCTTCACTCCATCTCCGTCAAGATCAAAAACGGCAGTATCAATGGTAGGAATGGTGAAAGGGCTTTCCTCTACGGGAACGTGGCTCCAGAAAAGGTCGTGCAGGCGGTGGCGGTATTGATTGTCAATGGTATAGGCGTAACTGGAATGGGGCATAGCCACAGCACGGATCTCGACCTGACTTTTTGTAACGCCCTTTTCGGTCATATAGTAATCCACGATGGCGCGCATCTCATCCAACGAAGCGGGGGCTTTGTGAAGATTCCATATTTCATCTTTTGAGGGGGCGCCGTCTTTGACGGGTAAAAGGCCGCAGGAATAGGAATCCCTCGCCATCTGCCAGATATAGACCGCAAGGCCGCCCGATGCATCCAGCTGAAAATATTCGGGAAATTTTTCCTTGAGATCAACCGTAACAGGTGAAAGGACGACGGTTTCAGGCGCATCTGCACCGCCCGTCTGGGAGAGGGAGGGAAGGTAGCCTTCCGGGGCTAAAAGCCAACCGTCGCCCGAAACGAGATCGACCATCTCTCCTTGGGAAATACCCGCGGGGATACTCAAGCCGTACAGCACGGTTCCGTTTTTCCCCATAGCCGTGATGGTAACGCCCCGAAGATCGGTGAAGCCATCCAGCCATTCAAGCCACACCTTTTCCCCCTTTTCAAAGGAGGTTCCATTGGCGTTGACACAACCACCTCCCGAATTTGGGGTGGAAACCTCAATGCTTGTGACTCCCTCTGCCCCGATGAGGAGATAATAGCGATCCCCGGGCACGCTCACTTCATCCGAAGGGGGATCGGTCAAAAAGCACACCGCCAACACCGCGCAGACCAAAAGGGCCGCGGCAATGATCCAAAAGGCGGGCTTTTTATAGCTCAGAACGGAGCGCACTCTTTCTTTCACGCTTACCTCACCGAAGGCTAAGGGGCAGGCGGCAACGGCGCGGCGGTGGGTACTGCAGGTAAGGAGGGATTGGGAATAATCTGCCCGTTCCTCTCTGGTCAGCCCTTTGATCACCTTTTCGTCGCAGGCAAGCTCAATATCACGGCACAAAAGTACGTACCCAAGCCACATCAGAGGGTTGAACCAATGAAGGGATAGGATCAGAAACCCTATGGGCTTGATGAGGTGGTCTTTGCGCTGAATGTGAGCCCGTTCGTGGGCGATGACGTTTTCTGCATCCCGGGGCAAAATGGAAAAGGGGAGGTAGATCACGGGCTTAAATATACCCAGCACGAAGGGAGAGGAGATGGCTTCACTTTGATAAATACCATCCCGAAGCAACACGGCCGTGCCGATTTTCCGTTTCAGATTGAAGAAACTAATGGCAGTATAAAGAAGCATTGCCGCTACTCCGCAAGCCCAGAGGGCAGAGATCAAAGGGATCAAGATCTGCAAGGGGTTGACGCTTGCCTCCGGTGTGGGGGCAAGGGAGCCTTCGATCACGGGGTTTACGGCGTTGTTAAAGAAGGCAATGCCCGTATGGATCTGCGGTGCGGGGTCGGTGGCGATCTGCAGGCTGACCGGTTCCGCACTGGGGATCAGGCTCATCACGCTGCGGGCGGTAAAGGGGCAGATGAGGCGAACGGCCACGATCCCCCAAAGCAGCACCGTGATCCATTTGGGCGCTTTTTTCAGCGGCAGTCTCAAGAGCAAAACGGCAAGAACGATCCAGCTTGCGGATATGCTCATATTTAAAATGCGCAAGAAAAATTCACTCATTTTCTTCACCCTCGCGGTAGCGATCGATCATTTTCTGTAAGGCGTCGATTTCTTCCGATGAGATCCTTTGATGCCGCGTAAAGGCGGCAATAAAGGCGGGCAGGGAGCCCTCAAAGGTTCTTTCCACCATTTCATCGATCTCTGCCGCCTGAGCCTGGTCTTTGGATACAAGGGAGGTGACCACGGTATTTTCATTCTTTAAAACGCCTCGCTGGGATAAGCGCTTGAGAACCGTGTAGGTGGTGGTGGGCTTCCACCCAAGCTTCTCCTTGCAAAGCTCCACAAGGCGACTGCTTTTTACGGGCTCGTTTTCCCAAAGGATCAGACAAAAACGGTATTCGCTTTCAAAGATTTTCGGTGTTTCCACGGCGCATCCTCCTTTGATCTAACGTATTAGAGTACATAAACACTCTAACACGTTAGAGCGAATCTGTCAAGTCCTTTTTCAAAAAAATTTTCGACGCAAAAAAGCACCTGCCGATCAAGCAGGTGCCCTTGAAAATCTTTGCTTAATAATTCTTGTAGTTCTGCGCGGCCAGGTACTGATCCATCAGGGTCTGAAGGCCGTTCATTTCTGCAGGGGAACGGAATACGTTCAGCATATTGGTGGTAGCGCCGTTCTTATAGTAGCGGGAAACGTAGCTTGCGGGGTTAAAGGCGGAGAGAATGTTGGCATCGGTACAGAAGGCGTAGGGCTGACCCACGGCGCTTTCCCCGGTGATGGCACAATAGGCCATTTGTGCGGTGATGTAGCCGGAGAGCATATTGGGGTGATAGCCGTCGCTGGCGCTTTGGTTGATGATGAAGCTGTTGCGGTCATACTGTTCGGAGCCACCGGGAACGGCGGTCTTGCCGCTGATCACGTCTTCCACCAATGCGCCCCATTCAATGATGGTAACGCCCATTTTTTCAATTTCCTTCAAAGCGGGAAGCCACTGCACCTTCCACTCGTAAAGGCGGCTCTGAGCAAAGAAGAAGATCTTTACGTCAGGGTTGGCGGCACGGAAAAAATCCACGGCCTTTTTGGCATTTTGAACCACAACGTCGGTGGTGTATTCCTCACCGGAGCGATCCTGCAGGAATACGTAATCATAGAAGGCATCCTTCAGATCGGCGGCGTGCTGATAGCCTGCTTTGCAGTTTTTGGTGATGGTGCAGCTCTCAAACAGGTCACCGATGCCGTGGTTGGCAAAGGTCCAGTTGGTTACCTGAACGTTTGCGCCCTTTTCCTTACAAAGCTGGTAGAAGTAGCCGCGGTCGTTGATGCGGAGGCTCTGGGTGCGCAGCTCGGCGCTTTTGGTGAGAACGCAGTTGCCGTAATAGGTGTAAGAGTTACCAACGAAGATCACCTTTTTGCCGTTTAACATATGATTGGATTCTGCGGGGGTTTCTGCGGTCTGTGCAGGGGAGGTGGCGGATTCGGTTTCTTTTTCTTCCATCGTCTCGGTCTTTTCCTCCGTCTTTTCAGGGGTTTGGTCTTTTTCGGTCTCTTTTGTTTCCAAGGTTTCGGTGCTTTCCGGCAGGGCGGTGCTCCCGCAGGAGGCGAGACAGCCTGCAAGCATCAGCATTGCCAGAAGAAGGGCAAGGATCTTTTTCATTGCTCTGAAATTCCTTTCGTTTTTGTTATTTTATAATACAGAGCGTTTGGAATGCTCTTTAAAACCCGAATTTTTTTTAGGATCAATCTGGAAAGCAACGTTAAAACAAAGACGGCAACCGATGAAACGGTGACGCAAAGCAAGTACCAAGGAAGCACTTTCTGCCAAGAGACACCGGTGGCATAAAAGGCTTGGAAGCCTGCAACCTGCAAAGGGAATACTTCAAAAAGCAGGTAAGGGATCTTTTCTTGAACAGGCTGCCCGGAATTGAGACCAACCAATTTTTCGTAGATCAAAAAACCGCTGATAGCGGAATACAAAAGAGGGAAAAAAGCGAGGAATACTTTTTGAAAACAAAGCAGGCGGTGCTGTTCTCCTCAAGAAGCATCTCTTTTTTCTGTGAGTAGATGGTATTCATCATAAGAAAACCGGAGATTACGAAGAACCCTTCTACAACAAGGTACCCGCTCAAAAAGAGAAACTTAAAGTGATACAAAATAACTACAATGGAAAAAATGAACTATATGACGTCGATAGAATGATTTCTCTTTATAGTGAGACCTTCAACTTTTTTAGATAACGGTTAAATTTTAACATAAGAGGGAGAAAAAAGCAATAGAAAAAATCCGACCGAGGGACAAGCTCCCATCGATCGGATATTTTGGCTTATGCACCGAAAATTTTTTTCAGTATGCCCTTGAAAAGGCGCGGTGAACGGAAAACGATGATCTTCATACTTTTCCTCCTTTTGCGTATCAGCTTTTGGAAAACAGGATTCCCGCGGTGATGATAACGCCTGCCTCCAGCACGATGAGGACCGTTTCCGGAAGAAAAAACGCCACCAGAATACCGCATCCGAAGGCCGTAACGCCAATGCCCACGGTACATGCTTTCGTGATCATGATCGACTCCCTATTTGTTTGTTTTCTGTTATCAGTATATGCACCAAAGAAAAAATGTTTCTTCTCAAATCTCATTTTCTTTCATACATTTTAAAAAAGAGGTGATGAAAGATGAAAAAAGAAAAGGGGCGAAGGAAACAGGCGGTGGAGGCAGAGCACGTTTTACTACCGCCGCCGATCCGTACCCCCGCTTTTTCGGGGGCACCCTTCACACACAATTTCGTTTGGAGCGGGAAGATCGCGGGGGAGAGGACCGTTGCCTTTCGGGTGATCCTGCCGAGCATATCTAACGGAGAGAGTGCGGCGTATTTTGAGTCTTTGCGGGATGCGGTTCTTTCATTTTGGAAAAAAGAGAGTAAAAAACAGGGAGGGGAGGTGTGGTTCGGCGGGCTGGAGGCTGTGTGGAAAGAGGATCACCTTGCTCTTTTCTTTTGCTTTTCTCCTTTTTCACAGCGGGAATACAGGCTTTGTGCCTTGATCTGTTTGGCGGAGGAGGGGGCGATCTGCGGTGTATCCCCTCCCGAAAGGGTCAGGAAAAGAGTGCTTCCCAGGTGGCGGCGTCCACAAAGCCCGTAACTGCAAGAGCGTGGTCAGCCTGAAAGCGTTGAACGGCAAGGGCGGTATCCCTGCCGTACAGCTCCTTTTCACCAAAGGAATTAGGATCTGCGTAGCCCTTTTGTCGGAGAGCCAGCTTGATTTGGTATACTGCCTCCCCCATAGAGCCCGTTCGGTACAAAACGGCGCCGGGCTGTGGCGGAGCCGCCTCTTCCGTGGCAGAATCCCCATCCCATTCGTCCCTGATCCAAGGGCAGCCTTCGGGCCATTGACCCAAGGAATGTATCGGCGCGGCGGCAGGTGCTTCCTCGCGGAAAGCCGCGGCGGTGGGGATCTCCTCCGAAAAAAGTCTTCCCGAAAGAGGGAGGCACCCTGCGCGCACGGCGTCGGAGATGGCCGCAAGGCGGGTGCGGGTAGCACTTCCTACGATGCCGTCAGCCCTAAGACCGAATAGGCGCTGAAAGGTGATGACGGCGTTTTCCGTTCGCCTGCCGTACTGCCCGTCTGACGTTACCGAGGGTATCGCCTGAACGGAGGTGTGAATGGTATTCAGCTTCTCCTGCACCCAGCGAACGTCGGCGCCGGATGAGCCGTAGCGCAGAAGTCTGCCCGTAAGGGTCTCTCCGTTATCCAGACAGCCTGATGCGATGGAGCCGAAGGTGCGGTTCATGGCGTTCCAGGTGACCCTTCCTACCACTCCGTCCACCTCCAGCCCGAAAATGCGCTGAAATTCACGCACGGCGGCACGCATACGGGGCCCGAAGATGCCGTCCTCCTCCAAGGCAGGAATGGTTACGAATACGGGGCGAATGCGGTTCAGAAGAAGCTGAAGGTATAAGACCTCGTCACCGCTGCTCCCCACCTGATAGGTTCTTCCCGGCCAAGGCTGAATGACCAGAGTGCCCCCTTCGGTCACGTCAAGATAAACGGAAACGATGCGGTTCCAGGTGTTTTCCCCCACCACCCCGTCTACGAACAACCCGTAATATTCCTGAAAAGCGCGCACGGCATTTTCGGTGCTTCTGCCGAAGCGCCCGTCAATGGCAAGATCCGCTAAAAAGGGATTGAAGGCTGCAATGGTCTTTAAGTATAATTGTAAGGTTTGAACGGAGGTACCCGTATCTCCGAAACGCAAAATTCCGGGGTAGGAATTGTCGTCGTATTGAGGACGCTCACCCTCGCTGTTCAGTTCTGCCAGCTTCTTTACGGCTACGTAAATGTATGAAATGCGGTACCAGGTGGATTTCCCCACGACACCGTCCACGGTGAGATTGAAGATCCGTTGGAATGCCTGTACCGCGGCGCGGGTCTCAGCTCCGAAAATACCGTCTACCCGATTGATGGCGGGAATGGCGGGGTAATTGACGCGAATGCGGTTTAGTTGCTGCTGAATGGTGCGCACGTCCCGCCCGGAGGAACCAACGGTCAGGGGCGAGCCGGGGTAGGAGCCTTCGATCTGCCGAATGTCGTTTGTGGAAACCACCTCTACGTTTCCGTAGTAAAATTGCAGGATCTCATCTACGCTGAGCCCATCGTTTGCCAGAGAAACGGTGCCCCACTGGGACAGACCGGCACAGGTAACGGTGCTTCCGTTGCAGTACTCCGCAAAGTAAGGCTCGATCCTGCCGGGGCGGCGGATGTAGCGGTTGAAAATGTCGTCTACGATGCGGGCGATGCTATCGTAAATATTGCGCCCGTATACGAAATATTGGTCGTAAGAGGTGGAATTTGTAATGTTAAAATTATACCCACGGGATGGGTACCATTCCGTAAAGATCCGATTGAGAGCAAGGGAGATCTGGCAGAGGATATTGGCGCGTAGGCTCCGTTCGGGCCAGGTGGGGTAGACCTCGCTGGAGGCCACGTTTTTTATGTAATCCACGAAGGGAACGGTAACGTTCTGGGCAGAGGCGTTGGGCGCACCCAAGTGCACGGTGATGGATTGGGGAATGAATACCTGCCCTAAGATGCGCTCGTCCTCGTTTGGCTTTTCGCGGCGGATCTCGGGGGTGGTGCGCAGACCGTGAGGGGTGATCTCGTATTCCAATACCTCATCCTCGCTTTGCCCCCGCGGGATCATTTCCACGGGGAGCTGGCTCTTTTCTCCCGCGAAGATCTGCACGCCGCGAATGAGAAAGCTATAGAAGCCCTCTGCCCTGACGGAAACGTCGTAGGTGGAATAGGGCAGAGGCTCCCCGGGGGAGAGGGAGAGGGCACGATCGGGGGCATCCAAATCAAAGGTGCGGGAGACGGAGCCGTTTTCCGAGGTGACCCGATCCTCACCCAAAACTTCTCCCTCTTTGGAGAGGATCGTAACTTCGGCATTGGCAACGGGAAAAGCGGAATCGGCGGTGCGAACGGTGACAAAAAGGCTACCTTGTGGCATACTGTTTCTCCTTTCGGTTTAGAAGGCTTTTTCTGTATGGTATGAAAAAAGTGTGAAATTGGTGCCTTTTTCTGCTCATTGACAAGGATTTGAAAAAATGCTATGATAACGTGAGAATCGAAAAAGGAGAGAAAACGTCGTGGCCACCAGAAAAACAGTAGAGATCCGAAACATTGCCTATGCGGCGGTTTGCCTTGCGCTTTGTATCGTGCTTCCTTTTTTGACGGGGAATCTTGCGGCCTTGGGGCGGCAGTTTGCGCCGATGCATTTCCCCGTTTTGCTCTGTGGCTTTATTGCAGGTCCCCTTTGGGGTGCCGTGGTAGGGTGCGTGGCACCCTTTTTGCGCTATCTCATTGCAGGGGCACCGGTTTTGTACCCCGATGCATTGCGGATGGCGGCGGAGCTTTGCGTATACGGCTTGTCCGCAGGGCTTTTTTATCGCTATCTGCCCAAAAAGGCAGGGGGGATTTTCATTTCCCTTCTCTGTTCCCAGTTCTTCGGAAGGCTTGCCTGGGGTGCGATGCAGTTTTGCCTGAACGTTTTGGATCCGAAGAATCCCTTTTCCGTGGAGTTGATCGTGGCGCAGACCGTTGCGGGCTCCCTTTACGGCATTGCCATTCAGCTGGTTTTGATTCCTCCCATCGTTCTTGCCATGCAGAGGGCACGGCTCATATCAAAATATTAAAAAACAGAGGAACCATTGGTTCCTCTGTTTTTTATCTTCCCATATATTCCTGCTTCAGCACCTCCGCCATTTCTTCGGGGGTCTCACGGCAACCGCCTGCAAGCCAGAGCTTGATGATGGCGTTGAGGCCGTTTCGGAAAAATTCAATGTGATATTTCACGTTCTTTTCCATATGCTCCTTTTCTGCGCGGCTTGCATCATAGGGTGAGACCAGGTGGCGGTCGTCGGTGCAAAGCTTGAAATAGGTCTTATAGAAAAGCTGGTTTTCCTTTACGTGGCGGAACATCAGAAGGGCTCCGTCACGGCGGTTGTAATAATCGTAATGGGCGAACAGATCGGAAAATTCGTTTTCAAGGCGCTTGCGGGTCTGATCCGCAAGATCTGGAATATCAAGGTAATTGGCGTAAAAGGTGCTTCGGTTCAGTCCCGTTTGACGGATCAGCTCCGCCACCGTGATCTCATTAAGCTCCCTGGTCTGCAAGGCTTCAATAAAGGCCTTTTGGATCTTTTCCTGCGATTCCTTGCGCCGTTTGTTATTCTTTACGTTCATGTTTTTTACTCCTTACTGCCCGATTTGCGGCAGTTTTTTCTTTTATTCCGACACTTGTCTTGAAATTGGTGATTGTAACGTCCTTCATTTTTGATTATACTATTAGTGCAATAAAAAAACAAGTGTTGGTTTAATGAAAGGAGATATCAAATGAAAAAAAGCAGCTTCGTTGCATTGGTTTTGGGCACGGTCAGCGGCGTATTGTTTGCGCTTGGTATGTGTATGGCTCTGCTTCCGGAGTGGAACGCCTTTTGGGAGGGCGTCGTGTTTGGCGGGATCGGTCTTGTGCTCGGCTTGATCACGGCTCTTATCTGGTGCAAAATGGAAAATAAGAAAATGCCAAAAATGAACGGCAAAAACGTACTGCGCACTCTTTACGCCGTCCTTGCGGTGCTGGTGCTGGGTATTGGAATGTGCCTTTGCCTTGTGTGGGAAGAGATCGTCTGGGGTACCCTCGTGGGGCTTTTAGGCATCGTGATGCTCATTGCGCTGATCCCTATGGTAAAAGGTATTCGATGAAGATCGTCAAAACCCTGAAAAACCCGTACGTGAGCCTTGGGCTGAATTTTCTTTACGCGCTCGGCAACTGCGTTCTTGGGTTTTTCACTCCTTCCTGGTGGTTTATTACGGTGGGCGCCTATTACGCGGTGCTGGCAACCACCCGCTTTTCGGTCTTGCAGATCAAGCGAAAAGCCCGTGGGGAAGGAGATATCCAGCGCTTTGCGGAACGGCTTACGGGAATACTTCTTGTGGCGCTTTCCCTTTGCACAGCGGGGATCAACGTGCTTTCTGCGGTGAAGGACCGTGGCAAGGTGCTACACGAGATCGTGATGATCACCATTGCCACTTATACCTTTACCAAGATCACCCTTGCCATTCTTGGGCTCGTGAAGGTGAAGCACGCCCCGTCACCGGTGGAAAAGACCCTGCGGAATATATCCCTTGCGGATGCGTGCGTATCCCTTTACAGTATGCAGCGTTCCATGCTGGTCTCCTTCCCGGGAATGGAGGAAAAGGGCATTCTGACTATGAACGTTTTAACGGGAACGGCAGTATTTTTGATCATACTGCTTCTCGGAATGAATTTGATCGGAGGAAAAAGAATCAACATGGCAAAATCCAAAATCGTAAAGGCAAATGAGAAAATTGCAGAGGCTGTCACAGGTGGCTACAAAAAAATCGAAAAAGGCGTGGTGGATGGCTACAAGAAGATCGAAAAGGGCGTTACCCAAGGGTATGCCAAGATCGAGGATCGCTTCGTGGATGCTTACCTGACAAAAGAGGGCGAGACTGTGGAGGAAGCCAAGGCAAGGCTGAAAAAGGAAAAATAAAAGAACGGCAGAGAGCCAAAAACTCTCTGCCGTTTATATTTTGCAGGCTTTACAGAAGGTCACCCTCCAGAAGGGAAATAAGAAGTCTTGCGCTGTTGTGGGCGGCTGCAGGGGCAAATTGGGCGTAATCCATTTCGTTTTTTCCGTCGTAAGCATCGGAAATGGCGCGAATGGCGCAGAAGGGAGTACCGTTGACGAAGGCAACCTGTGCAATGGCGGCCCCTTCCATTTCGCAGGCAATGGGATCAAAGCATGCTTTGATCCTCTCCTTTTGCTCTGTCTTGGAAATAAACTGATCGCCGGAGGCAATGGTGCCGGGGAGAATGCGAAGCCCTAAGGCGGCGCCTTCTCTTGCTACGGCCTCTACTAAATCTTGATCGCCGGGGAAGAAGACGCGGTTGATGCCCGAGATCAGCCCGGGGGGATCTCCCAAGGGGGTTGTATCCATATCGTGCTGTACCAGCTGATCCGAAACGGCAATGTCCAGAATGGAAAGCCGTTCCGTCAGGGAGCCTGCGACTCCGGAGTTATAAACGGCATCGGGGGAAAAAGCCAGGATCATAGTTTGGGCGCACATAGCGGCAAATACCTTGCCGATGCCGCATACGGCAATGACTACCTCTCTTTCCCCCAATTTTCCTTGGTGAAAGAGAATGCCTCCTACGGTTTTCTCCTGTACTTGTGAGAGGGCAGAGCGGATCTCCGCCGCTTCGATTTCCATGGCACAGATAATGCCGATCTTCTTATACTTCATATTCAAAGGTGATCCTCCTTTTCATCAGCTCGTTCAGGTATCGGCGGCATTCCGCCTTGCCCGCCTCCAAAGAGAGGTTGCGGAAATTGCCGCATTCCTTTTCGCTTCCACCGGGCATATCCCCCTCCCAGCGAAGGATCTCCTGCAAAACGCGGAAGATCTCTTTTTTCACTTCCTCACGGGGAAGGTCGCGGCAGATCAGGTAAAAGCCGGTCTGACAGCCCATAGGCCCGAAATACAGGATCTTATCCCGATGGGGGCCGTTTCGGATGACGGTGGCAAAAAGGTGCTCTAAGGAATGCATGGTAAGATTATCCATGTAATCCCCTGCGTTGGGGCGGCGGGTGCGAAGGTCGTAGGTGGTGGCGTCGCCGTCTGTCCGTGAAACGTAGAGCCCGGGCAGAAGCTTGGTGTGATCCACCGTAAAGCTTTGAATGGGTTTCATATTTTCTCCTTTAGATCGTTGATATCCGGTAGCGGCACCGCGCCGAAGGCGGCGGTGAGTGCGTTTTTGTAATCCTCGTGAAGGGGAGCGGTGATGCATAAATCCTTGCCCGTAACGGGGTGGCAAAAGCTGAGGCTGTGGCAATGCAGAGCCTGCCTCCCGATGATGGTGCTTTCTCTGCCGTAAAGGGTATCACCCGCAAGGGGAAAGCCGATGGCGGAAAAATGAGCGCGAAGCTGATGGGTGCGCCCCGTAATGGGGGAGGCTAAAAACAGGTGATAGGGAGGTGCGCTGGCCAAAAGGCGAAATCGGGTCAGGGCTGTTTCGCTTTCCGTTTCGGTGCCGTCGGGCGGGAAGCAGAAGCGGGAAATGTAGCTTTCGGGGTGGCGGCGGATGCACAGATCGATCTCGCCCTCACAGGGAGGCTCCTTTTCGCTTTCGGTGAGAACCAGATAGCACTTTTTGATCCCGTGCTGGCGGATCAGGTGAAAGAAGCGGGCGCTTACCACCTGGCTTTTTGCACTGATTACCACACCGCTGGTATCCTTATCCAGCCGTCCCGCCGCGCGAAACACCAAAGGATATCGGTGGTAGAGAATACGCCCTGCCAAGGTGTCGTCCTGAAGCTTTTTTGAAGGATGGACCGCCATTCCCGCAGGCTTGTTCACTGCCAGAAAATGCTCGTCCTCAAAGAGAATATCAATGGGGCCGCAGCTTTCCTGAATGCGGGGTGAGGGCTTGGTATCTTCAATTTGCAGGGATAATACGTCCCCCGCGCAGAGAACGTAACGCACCGTTTTGTGCTCCCCGTTTACGCAGATCCCCATTTCCTTGGTTTTCAGGGAGGTAATGGCGGCACGGGAAAACTTCAGGCGGTCAAAAAGAACCTTTTTGATGGTAAGACCCGCAAAGGTTTCGTCGATCACAAGCTTCATTTGGTACCGCCTTTCTTATTTTCATTATAATACAGCCCGCTGCCCGTTTCCATAGAGTGTCGAATCATATCAGAAGCCATCGTCTCCCTTGGGCTTGTAGGTCTGCCTGTACTTGCTGGGGAGCATACCCGTCTGTTTTTTGAAAAAGAGCTCGAAGCCTCTCAAGGTGGAATAGCCGCAGAGACGGGCGATCTGCTCCAGGGAAGCCTCGGATTCCGTCAGTTGCTTTTTTGCTGCCTGAAGACGGGTCTGATTGAGCTTTTCCGAAAAGCTCATACCCCAGATCTGCTTTAAAAGGCGGTTTGCGTGGGTCTTGCTGTAATGCAGGTGTTCTGCCAAGGTCTCAAGAGTAATGTGGGTATCGTAATATTTCAGAAAAAAATCATCCATCACGATGGATTGCTCCAACCGTGCGTTTCTCCCCGTTTCTCCGCCACCGGGCTTCAGCCCCTCAAGCTCGGGAAAAATGCCCTGCAAAAGGTGGCTGATCAATACGCCCAGGTAGGATTTGACCCGATAAGCGTTCATAGGGGTTTGAACTCTGATGTTGGAGGAGATCCCCTCGATGCAGAAAAACAGCTCCTTGCGTACCGCTTCGCCCGTCTCGTAAAGAAGCCCGCCCCTTTCAAACTGGGAACGGTTCACATTATGAAGAAGAAAGCGCAGGTTGAATTTTTCCACGTCGCGGGAGGTTTCAAGAACGAAATGCTCCGTTTGAGGAAAGATGATGAAAACCTCGCCCTCCTTTAGGAAGCGCTCTTCTTCGGAAACGGAAATGCGCATAGAGCCCTTTTTTAAGAAGTAGACCTCAAAGGCGGTGTGGGTGTGAGAGGAAAAGGAGGTGAGGGGCAGGGGACGGAGAGGGTGTAGATTTTCAATTCTTGCTTCAACCCCAATGCCCTCCAGCAAAAGGGATAGCTCCGTTCGCTTGGTATTCATGGGCCTGCCTCCTTTTTTCGTTTTTACCATTTTAACACATTGTGCGAAAAGTGCAACCATTTTTTTGAAAAAAACGAACGATCAACACATCGCTTTTTCGTTTTCGGTTACATTATCTGTTTACGACCTTTGGAAAATTTACTATAATTTTTTAAGAAACACTTTATAAAGTGAGTTTTAGATTATGACGCATCCAAAAGCCTTGATCGCTGATATACAGCGCTTTTCCCTTCACGATGGGCCGGGGATCCGCACCACGGTTTTTTTCAAGGGCTGCCCCTTAAACTGCGCTTGGTGCCATAACCCCGAGTGCATTTCCTTTGCCCCCGAAACCCTTTTTTATCCCGATCGGTGCGTGGGCTGCGGCGGCTGTGCCGAGGGCTGCTTTTCCGATGCTAAGGTTCTCTGCGGCAAGGAATATACACCCGATGAATTGATGGAGGAGATCCGTCGTGATCTTTCCTATTACGGGGAGGACGGCGGCGTTACCTTTTCGGGCGGCGAGCCTTTGGGACAGCGTGACTTTTTATTGGAAATGCTCCTTCGCTGCCGAAAGGAAGGGATCCGTACAGCGGTGGAGACCTCTCTTTATATTTTTGATGAAGAGGTATTTCGCAATACCGACCTTATTTTAGCGGATCTGAAGATCTGGGATGACGGTTTGCACCGAAGCTTTACGGGGGTTTCGGTGGAGCCCATCAAGGAAAATTTTCTCCGTTTGGGCGCTCTCTCCACACCCGTGCGGGGTGCCACCCCCGTGATCCCCGAGATCGATCAGGGGATCGAAGAGATCTCCCGCTTTTTATACGGAATCGAAAACGTAAGGGAGTACGTGCTGCTTCCTTATCACCCCATCGGCACCAAAAAGGCGGAAGCACTTGGGAAGAAGCAACGGGTATTTTCCGTTCCCACCAAAGAATTTATGAAGGAGATTCAGCGCAATGCTTTCATACGATGACCGATTGAAATTGCTTCGGGAGACCAAGATCCGTCATACCCTTCAAAAAAGAAAACAGAACGGCTATACCGATCTGGATGACTTCGGTACCGTTCCCCTGCCTGAGGGCTATCGTGTGACTCCTTATTATAACAGCGAAAACGGCTCCTTTTACGGCTACGAGGGAATGGCGGAGAATTTTTGCCGCGTGCTGGGCGCACACCCTCCCTACGTAGATCCTCTGGAAATGCTTTGCGGCAGATGGCGCGATATGCTGGTCAATTACCGCGGTGACGTGCATTACCTGCCCGATTGGCTGAAAAACGACCCTAAAACGCAGGAAATGATGAAAAGCGTTACCAACCAATGGTCCAAGCGTTGGGATGAGATGCGCTTTCCTTACGAAGAATTAAAGCCTCTGCAAAAGCGGTATAACATTCAAAGCGGCATCGATTCCGACGCCCACTTTGCTTGCGATTACTCCATCGGCTTTGAATTGGGCTTCCCCGGTCTTTTGGAGAAGATCCGTCACTACCGCACCCTTAACCCTGAAAAAAAGGCCTTTTACGATGCGGAAGAAAAGGTGCTTTTGGCGATCTTTGATTTTGTGGAGCGCCACGTAGCAGAGATCGACCGCCAACTGGTAACGGAGGTGCGCCCGGAGATCCGCGAGACCCTTCTTGAAATGCGAAGCGTCAACGCCGCCCTTTTGGAGCGTGCGCCCCAAAGCTTTCACGAGGTTTTGCAATGGACCGTGTATTTCAATTGCGCTTCCCGCATTTACACCCGTGACGGCGCTGGCTTCCAACTGGATACCCTCCTTTACCCCTATTATCTGCGGGATAAGGAAGCAGGCCGACTGGATGATGAAAAAACCATCTTCCTCATTGCCAACCTTCTTTTGACCGATCCCCACTATTATCAGCTTTCCGGTGTGGATGAAAACGATCGGGATCTGACCAACCACCTGACCTATCTATGTCTGGATGCGGCAGATCGCATTAATATTTCCTGTAACCTGACGGTGCGCCTTCACCCCAACTGTGACCCGGGTGTCCTTGAAAGATCCGTTTTTTACTTGCTGAAAAACAAAAACGGCTGGCCCCGCTTCTGTAACGATCTTACCCTCACGGAGGGCTATATGCGTAACGGCGTGGATAAGAAAACGGCCCGCCGACGCATTGCGGTGGGGTGTAACTGGATGTGCGTCCCCGGCAAGGAATACCCTATGAACGATACCGTCAAGATCAACGTTGCCAAGGTATTCGAGGTGGCGCTGGAGGAAATGAAGGGCGAGAGCGCCCCCTCCACGGCCAGACTCTTTGAGCTGTTCCAAAAGCATTTGAAAATTGCAGTGCAAACGGTGGCGGATGGTGTCAACCTCCATCTGGATCACCAGTGGGAAGTGACCCCCGAGCTTGTAATGAACCTTCTGATGCACGGCACCTTAGAGCAAGGGGAAGATATTTCTCGCTGTGCCGAGCTTTTCACCGTTGGGCTTGACGGCGCAGGCCTTGCGGTGGTGGCAGATTCCTTTTCCGCCTTGGAAACGAGGGTGGAAAATGAGAAGCGCCTTACCTGGGAACAGGTGTTTTCCGCATTGGAGGAGAATTTCCCCGATGAGCGGACCCGCCTGATCCTTCATTCCTCACCCAAGTACTGTCAGGGCGGCACCGCCGCTGACCGCTGGGCGTTAAAGCTTACCGAATGTTGGACCAAAACGGTCAACGGACAGGTAATGCCTCAGGGGCGCTGTCTGGTACCCGGCTGGTTCTCCTGGGCGCGCAGTATTGAATACGGCAAGGCCGTAGGTGCCACTCCCAACGGCAGAAAGAGCGGGGAGCCTATTTCCCACGGTGCCAATCCCAATCCCCATTTCCGCAAGGATTCCGCACCCACTGCGCAGGCGGCGGGTATTGCTTCTGTGCAATGCGGCTTTGGAAACCCCGCACCTCTCCAGATCGAATTTGATCCTCTTCTGAAGGCAGACGATGAGGGAGTCCGCGTGATCTCCCAATTCGTGAAAGGGCATTTCAAGGAGGGCGGCACCCTGATCAACATCAATATTTTGGATCGGGATACGCTTCTGGAAGCTCATAAGGATCCCAACCTGCACCCGGATCTGGTGGTGCGCGTTACGGGCTTTACCGCATATTTTGCCTCTCTTTCACCCGCTTTCCGCCAGTTGGTGGTAGATAGATTCTTGGAAGGAGTATAAAAATGGAACTGACAAGAAAGATCGAAAATCGATATCAATTTGACGTCATCGTCGTAGGCGGTGGTATTGGCGGTGTTGCCGCTGCCGTTGCCGCTTCCCGCGGAGGTGCCAAGACTCTTCTCATTGAAAAGAGTATCAATTTGGGCGGTCTTGCCACAAGCGGCCTGATCTCCTGGTACGAGCCCCTTTGCGACGGTCAGGGACAGCAGATGATCGAGGGCCTTTCGGAGGAGCTGATCCGCCTTTCCACCCGTATCGGCTTTGATAACCTCCCTGCAAAATGGGGCGGAAAGAGCAAAAATCCCCCCCGCAACGAACGTTTTTCCACCTACTATTCCCCCACTGTGTTTTCCGTTCAGCTGGATAGCTTCGTAATGGAAAACGGTGTTGCCCTTCGCCTTGATTCCCTTGTAACGGGCCCCGTAATGGAGGACGGCGTTTGCCGCGGCATTATGGTAGAAAGCGTTGGCGGCTGTGAGCTTTTTGAAGCGGATATGTTTATTGACGCTACGGGCGATGCCACCCTGATGCACCGGGCAGGCGTTCCCACCGAGGTAGGGAAGAACTATTTTACCTACATTGCCCACGGCTTTAATGCCGAAGGACTGCAGGATTATATCGAAAACGGCAACCTCTGCACCTTCCGTAAGTGGTATAACGTTGGCAGTACGCTGGTTGGCGTGGGTCATCCCGAAGGAATGGAGCGCCTTACCGGGCTTACCGCAGATGACGTAACTAAATTCGTCACTCTCGGCAAGGAAAAGCTTCTTCAGCGCATCTCCGGGTGGGAAAAGGATACCTATGAGATCATGACTCTTCCCTCTATGCCCCAGTACCGCACGGTGCGCCGCATTTTAGGCAATTGCGATTTCTGCGGTATTGACGGTCAGACCTTTGAGGATTCCATCGGTAACTGCGGCGACTTCCGCAAGAAGAACATTGGCAGACATTACCAGATTCCCTTTGGCTCTTTGTGGAACCGCGCATTCCCCAACCTCCTTGCCTGCGGACGTATCATTTCCGCACCGGAGGGTGACGGATGGGAGGCCTCCCGCGTGATTCCCGTTTGCGCCCTTACGGGTGAAGCGGCAGGAAAAGCCGCCGCCCTTTGCGTGCGCGAGAAAAAATTGCTTACCCGGATCGACGGGGTCGATCTGCAAAAAATAAAAATTAATTGAAAGAAGGAATTATTATGAACAGACTGGATTCTTACCGCGGCGTCATTCCCGCATTCATCACCCCCTTTGATGAAAAGGGCAACTACTCCGAGTCTTGCGCACGCGAGATGATCGAATGGCAGCTCTCCACGGGCATCGGCGGCTATTACTTCCTGGGCAGTAACGGTTATGGACCTGCTATGGATGCCGCTGACCGTATGAAGACTCTGGAATCTCTCTGCAAGATCGTTGACGGCAGAGTACCCGTTGTAGCACACATTGCCGCCGTTTCCGGCAAAGAGACCGTAGAAATGGCCCGCCACGCCGAGCAGGTTGGCTGTCTTGCCGTATCTGCCGTTCCCTCCTACTACTACATTTTGAAGCCCAACGAGATGCACCGCTACTACAGCGAAATTGCAGAAGCGGTTTCCATTCCTCTGATCATTTACGCCAAGACGGCAGATTACGCTCCCTCCGTTGAAATGTTCCGGAAGCTGGCCGCTATTCCCGGCGTGGAAGGTGTGAAGTACACCGGTGCCGATCACTATATGATGGGTCGTATTAAGGAAGCCCTGGGTAAGGACTTTATGGTTTACTCCGGTTACGATGAAATGTGCCTTTCCGGCATTATGTCCGGTGCTGACGCCGTCATAGGCGGCACCTATAACCTGTATCCCGATCTGTGCATCCGTGCCATCGATCGCCTCAAGAAGGGTGACTTTGCCGGCGCTCAGAAGGATTACCTGGCCTCCAACGCTATCATCGAGGTGCTCTTCCGTTACGGCAACCTCCAGTCCGTTATGCGTACCGCTATGGGCTTTATGGGCATCAACGCAGGCTTCAACCCCCCTCCCTTCTCTCCCATGGACGAAGCGCGCATTCCCGAACTGAAGGACGAACTGACCCGCCTGAAGCACAAACTGCAGATCGACGATATCGACCTGTTCCGCGCTCTTGACTAAATCATTTCAAAAAAGTGCCTTTGCTTTTGCAGAGGCACTTTTTTCGTGTAATTTGCTTTTTTTCTTGAAAAGAGTATAATATCTATAAAGAAAAGGAGGGCGAAGCTATGAAACAGTTTTCCGTGATCATTTTGGGGGCGGGTAACCGAGGCCTGCGTTATGCCAACCATATGCAGGAATACCCTGATCGGTATCGGATCGTGGGGGTGGCAGACCCCGTGGAAGCAAGAAGAAGGTATTTTAACCGGCACTTCGGCGTACCTCTTGAAGCTTGCTATGAGGATTGGAGAGAGGCGCTCTCCCGTGACAAAATGGCGGATATCGCCGTGATCTCCACCTGCGACAGTATGCACTACGAGGCGGCGCTGATCGCCATTGAAAAGGGGTACGATCTGCTGCTGGAAAAGCCTGTGGCACAAACGGCAAAGGAATGTGCCGAGATCGCCGCCGCTGCCAAAAAGAAGGGGGTGCGGGTGCTGGTTTGCCACGTGTTGCGCTATTCTCCCTTTTACAACAGGGTAAAGGAGATCGTGATGGACGGTACCTTGGGCGAGCTCGTTTCTCTGGATCAGGTGGAGGCCATTGAGGGCATCCATTTCGGTCATAGCTTCGTGCGGGGAAATTGGCATAAGGAAGCCGATTCCGCTCCTATGCTGCTGGCAAAAAGCTGTCACGATCTGGATATCATCCAGTGGCTTTTAGACCGAAAATGCAAAAAGATCGCTTCCTTTGGCTCTCTGACCCATTTTACCCGTGAAAATGCACCGGAGGGTGCACCTGATCGCTGTGCGGACGGTACCTGCCCCAAAATGGAAACCTGCCCGTACAACTGCATTCGCCAATACGTGGAAAACAAAACCAATTCCCGCCGCCGCATTATTACCCGTGGTATTTCAAAAAATTACGACCCCACCGATGAAGAGGTGATGCAGGCCCTGCGGGAAACGGATTACGGCAGATGCGTTTATAAAATGGATAACGACGTTGTCGATCATCAGGTGGTCACTATGGAGTTTGAAGGAGGCGTTACCGCAAACTTCACGGTCAACGCCTTTAACACAGGGGGGCGCTACGTGCGGATCTACGGTACCCGCGGAGAGCTTTACGCCCATATGAAGGACAACGAGATCACCCTCCGCCTCATTGGTGAAAAGGAGCCTGTCACCGTTCCCGTTTCCAAAACCGAGGAAAGCATTGACGGCGGCCACGGCGGTGGAGACCGTGGGATCATCAGGGAGCTTTACGACTATATGAGCGGCGACTATAAGGGCTACCGTGCCGCCGATATCGAAACTTCCGTTTCCAACCATCTGCTTTGCTTCGCGGCAGAGGAGGCAAGGCACACCTCCACGGTGGTTTCCACCTGCGAATTTGCCGCCCGCTTTGAAGAATAAAAAAATGATCCGTTGCAAAACGGATCATTTTTTTGCTATTTTCGGTCATAAACCTAAAAGCTCTTTTTTCTTTGCGTCAAATTCTTCTTGGGTGATAATGCCGCTATCCAAAAGCTCCTTGAATTTTTTCAATTCGTCGGCGGAAGATATTGCGGGGGATGCTTGGGCGGGTGTATTTGCTTTCTTTTTTTCTTCCTCAAACTCTTCTGCGCTCAAAATCTTCAAATCAGTAGAACCGCAATGAGGACACTTGTTATAATCGACAATGCGATTCAGAGCTGCTTCTGCCGATGCATTATTAACAGCAGCTCCGGTATTGTTGGCGGCTCCGGCTACGAAATTCCCGGATACACCTCCGGCAATACCACCCAAACCACCGGCAATACCACCAATGGAATGAAGCATTGCGGAATTTGCATTACTTTTATTTTTCTTCAAATCATCAATGTTGTAACAAAAAACATGACCGCATACATTGCACTTTTTTCTCGTTTCAAAATTTTGCTTTGCGCGTTCAGCCAAATGCTCTCTTATCATTTTTGCGTCATAAGTTGTAATCATAATGTTACGAAGTGTATTGTTTTCACTTAGACTTACTGCATTTGTAGCCTTAGCCATACACTCGTTGCAACACCATTCCTTTGTTTTTTGAAGCTGAAATCGATTAAGCCCTACTTTTTTTCCACATACATCACAAGTTACTTTCAAACTAAAAAATCCCATTGTTATTTCTCCTTTTCTTTCTTGCCCATGCGACAAGAATTTTATGTTATGAATTATAACATATATTTTGTGTGGATGTCAAGTCATAATAATGGTGAGGTGATTTTATGAAAGAAAAACTCATCATTCACAAAAAAGGAATGAAAGGAGAAGACGGTTACAAAACCTTTTCCATCCGAATCAAGGAAGAAACGGTAGAGAAACTGGATGCTCTTTCCCAAGAAACCGGCAGAAGCCGCAATGAACTCATTGGCTTGCTTTTGGATTACGCCATTGACAACTGCGAAGTAAAATAGCACCCGAACCGAAAAGGTCGGGTGCTTTTTTATGCCGTCTAACTTGAATCAATGCCGCAAGGTATTGTATGGAATCCACCGTAGGTGGCATGGAATCAACACGCAGTGTTGTATGGAATCAATCCGACCGACATACACCCTGCGGGTGATTCCATACACGGCTTTGCCGTGATGCCATACAACGGGCTCTGCCCGTTGATTCCATACCAATCCTCCCCTTTGGTCGGATTGGATAAAAATAAAGACCGTCAACAGACGGTCTTTATTTCTTGGTGATTCATCGGAGATTCGAACTCCGGACCCCTTGATTAAAAGTCAAGTGCTCTACCGGCTGAGCTAATGAATCGCGTCATTTGGCGCAGGTGTTATCATACCATAATTTTAATCCTTTGTCAAGGGATTTTTTACAAAGGGGTGTGAATTTGCCAAAAGAAAAGAGCGCAGTGTTAAATTGAGCAACAAAGATATAAAAAAGCGGTCAGAATGATCGTTTTCCTAACCGCTTTGTTCTATTCTTTTTCAAATTTAAGAATGTCGGATACTTCACAATCCAGAGCATAACAAAGTGCATCAAGCGTTTTTGTGCTGATCGCCTGTCCTTTTTTAATTCGATGGAGCGTATTAGCGGAAAAACCTTGCTTGAAGATCAGGTAATATTCGGTTATACCTTTTTTATAAAGGGTTTTGTAAAAAGGTGCATAACTAATCAAATTTAATCACCATATCTATATTATCATACTCAAACCCTTGACAATACTCAAAAAAATGAGTACAATGAAAATGTGTAAACCACAAAAGAAGTAATAATACGTTTTTCGGAGGGCATTGCGATGAAAAGAATCTTGGCTTTGTTTTTAGCAATTTTGACGTGTGTATCCTTAAGTGCCTGTTCCCATAGCCAAAAAGATGAGAAAAAGAAAAAAGAAAACTCCAATGAAAACAACGCTTCGGAAACGGTTACGGCAGAGACGGAGGAAGAAAACGATCCTGCCAGAATTCTGGATCTGGAGAAAAAGGATCTGGGGGGCTATTCGTTTCGGTTTATGACCAGAAGATCCTCGTATTATCATTTGGATTCCCATGAGGTCTGGGCGGAAAAATTGAAGGGTGATGCCATCAACGATGCAGTATATCGCCGCAATCAGTTGATCGAAAGGGAATACAATTGCTCCATTGAGGAGGTAAAAGAATATTCGCCCTCCGGCGTCGCTCGGGATTCTTTGCTTGCCGGGGATTACGTAGCTGATTTTTTATATGATGAAGCGCGGCAGCTGCGCACCTTGGTTTCCTTAGGTCTGTTAAAGGATACCAAAGGATCCGAATATATCAACAGCGAAAAGGCTTGGTATGATACGGGCTTGATGGATCAGGTGAACGTGGGAGATTTTCGGTATTTTCTGGCGGGTGACGCGTCGATTCTGGACGATACGTCCTTATATTTGATACGGGTCAATTACGATATTTTAAAGCAGGTAGAGCCAAGCATTGATCTGTATGAAGAGGTGCGTCAGGGAAACTGGACGGTAGACCGAATGTATGAATTGGCTCTTGCTGCTTCCAAAGACGTGAACGGAAACGGAAAAATGGAGCTGGGTACGGATCGTGTGGGGTACCTTGCATCGAAAAAAGCGGCTTGGGCGCACGTTGCCGCAGGCGGCGTGACCGTTTCCAATCGGTACGCTACCGGCAGAATTGAGATCCCCCCGGAACCAAAGAGCGAACTGCAAAACGCGTGGGGAAAGATTCGGGGCCTTTTGGAAGCTCCGTTCCGCGCTTTTGATGATAAGAGAATTGAGTATTACGATGTTGCGTTTTCCTGCGAAAGAGTTTCGCACCTTTTAGGTGCGGATGCTGTCCCCAAACAGCTGGGGGTATTACCTATGCCGAAATTGAGCGTGGAGCAGATCGCTTACGTGACCACGGCAGCCTTTGAGGATCTTTGCGTTTATGCGATTCCGCGATCGGTGGATCATATTCAAAGGGCAAAGGAGTTGGGCTTTTCTTCCGGTACGGAGATGGCGGCTTATTTCTTTGAGGTCTTCTCTTATTATTCGATGAAGAAGCTGACCCCTGCTTTTTATGAAAAGCTTTATGAGAGCCAATGCCTAAAAAGCGATGAGGAAAAAGAAATGCTCCTTTACGCTACGTTCAATCGAAATTATGATCCTGTGGTGGGGTATAATTTCGGCGCCATCGACGTGTTTGAGGTGATGGATAAAAAAGGAACGCGAAACCAATTGGAGTCCCTTTACCGAAGGTATCAGCCGTCAGCGGAACAGGCGCTTTCCCGCTATCAGGAATATATGGAAACGGCCAATCAGGGAGGTTGAGAAATCAATGCATCATCGTCTTTACTTTTTCTTCCTATTTGTGATTCTTTCCGGAGCGGTGTTGTTCCAAGGATGCAGCACGGAACGGGCACTTTCCGAAGATCGTGGGCCATGGTCAGTCAACCGGAGACAGCCGTCTCCGGTGAGGAATCGATCCCCGATTACCGTTCCATTCCTTGCAGGGCGGTAAAAGAGGGGGAATGGGCCCCCGTGAGGATTCTGGATCAAGCTACCTTGGGGCAGGTGGAAATAAAGCTTCCCGGTGATTGGACGCTGGAGCAGGCTGACCGGCGCAAATTTCGAATTTTGCGGCAGGGAATCGAGATCGGAGCATTGACGATGGATCCGCTACCCTCACCCGAGGCGGAGTTTGCAGTGAAAACCGCGTACAACAAAAGCAACGTTCGGTGTCGTCAAAACGTTGCTTGGACAGAAACGGATGGAGACTACGATCGAGGGTTGGCTTTTTCCTGCAGACAGAATAATAAAAAAATGGAGTTCTTTATTCGGGTAGATTATAAGGAGCTCAATGAAGAGGCCGTACAGATCATAGCGGATTCCCCAAAGATCACAGAAGACGGGCGGGCGATACCCAAAATGGGAGAGACCAATGCCGCACGAAAGATCTTGATTCTGGGGAACAGCTTCGTGGGCACCTCCAAGATCGGTGCGATTTTGGAGGATATGCTGATATCAGGCAATACGGGAGTAGAGGTAGACGCTGTTTCCATCGGTATGGCAAACGTCACCACCTTTGCGGAACGGTCTGACATTTGCGGAAGGATTCAAAGCGGAACGTACAGCCACGTGTTCCTTTGCGGATTTTATTCTGACGACGTGCTGGAGGATCTGAATATGATCCGCGGTGTGTGTCACATTTCAAAAACTGCACTGGTGGTTTTTCCTGCGCATAATGAAAAAACGGCAACGGTTCGAAACGCATTGGCGCAATATTCCGGCTTGTTCTGCCTGGATTGGAAAGGAAAGATCAACGAACTGTTGGAAGCCGGCGTTGCGGAAAAAGAAATGTGTATCAATGACTCGCATAAGCATAGCACGCCTTAGGCGGGTTACGTGGGGGCAAGCCTGATCTGGCAGGTGCTTTATGATACGCCCGTGCCGAAGCTTTCTGCCCGCTCCCCCTTGAGTGATGCGATAGTAAACGAAAAACTGGGGCAGTACCAAGCGCTTTTGGATACGGAAAGACCTTTTGAAGGGGTTTTGTGCCAAATGAACTGAAAAAACAGCGGTTTCTTCTTTTGATGAAGGAACCGCTGTTTGGCATATGTGACAGCTTTTTATCTCGGTTTATGATCCTCCCTTGCGGCGCCACTTGCCGGGGGTGGAGCCGTAGGCGGTGCGGAAGGCGTGGATCAGGTGGCTTTCCCCGGAAAAGCCGCAAGCAAGGGCGATCTGGGAGAGGGGGACATCCTGAGAGAGAAGTTGGCGTGCGCGGCGCAGGCGTGCACCGTGGATGAATTGCTTTACGGGCTTACCCGTAAGGGCGTGAAAGTCTGCCTTTAATTTAGTGGGGCTTACGTGAAATTCCCCTGCAAGAAGGGCAATGGTGAGCTTCTCGCTCAGGTGATCCTGAACGTAGCGGATCAAGGGGAAGAGATAGGTGTTTTTGGTGTTTCCGACGGTGGGAGCGGTCTCTTTTTGCAAGTGGCAAAGCCGCGAAAGGAGGGCCATTACCAGGTGTTGCCCTTCGGCGGGGAAAGCGGTCTTCATCAATTTAAAGAGAGAAAGAAGCCGCTTGCATTCCGCGGGCTCTAAGTGAATGGCGGTAATATCGGCAGAAAAGAGGGAAGTCTCTTTTCCCGAAGGCGCACCTTTGCCGTGCTCGGGGTCAAAATAGATCACGTGGCTTTCAAAAGGGCCGGTGGCTGAGAGTATGGCGTGATAGGTGCCCCGTGACTGGAGAAGAACGGCGGGTGCCTGAAACCGAAACAGACTTCCGTTACAGCGCACCTGACAAAGGGAGGGAGTGGTGATCAGGTTGATCTCGTGGGTGTCGTGCATATGAATGTGCTTGGCAAAATACCCTTCCGCGGCGCAGATCTCCTGAAAGGAAAGGGGTTCTCCGTTGGGGGAGTGGATCATATCGAGTGTTTCCATTTTGGCTTCCTCCTTTCTTTGAGTGTAGCACAAATTGCAAAATCGGTCAAGTTTGTCCGAAAAAGTAGCAATGTTTTCTGAAAAAAGTCCGTTTTTGATAGAAGAAACGGTCTTTTTTTGCTACAATGAGGAAAAATAGGATAAGGAGCGGTCAAATGGAGAAAAAATGGTGGCAAACGGCAGTAGGCTATGAGATCTACTGCAAGAGCTTTTGTGATTCCGACGGTGATGGTATCGGTGATCTGCGAGGTGTGATCTCAAAGCTTCCGATGCTGAAGGACTTGGGGGTGACCTGTATCTGGTTTGCGCCCCTTTACGTTTCCCCTCAGGCAGATAACGGCTACGACGTGGCGGATTACGAGGCCATCAACCCCGATTACGGCACCATGGAGGATTTTAAGGAGCTTTTGGATCTCGCCCATTCCATGGGGATCCGCGTGATCATGGATATGGTACTGAATCACAGCTCCGACGAGCACCGCTGGTTTCAGGAATCCAGAAAATCCAAGGATAACCCCTACCGTGACTATTATATTTGGCGCCCTGCCAAGGCAGACGGCTCCGAGCCCAACAACTGGGGCAGCTATTTCCGTGAAGGGAACGGATCCGCCTGGCAATGGGACGAGGTGGCAGGGGAATACTACCTTCACCAATACGGCATTAAAATGCCTGATCTCAACTGGGAATGTCAGGCACTGCGGGAGGAGATCTACGGAATGCTCAACCGCTGGCTGGATTTCGGCATTGACGGCTTCCGTCTCGACGTGATCACCCGCCTGAAGAAAATGCCGGGCTTTCCCGATTCTACGAAAAAGCCCGAGCCGAAGCTGGATCGCAACGGCTTTGTGGTTGACCGCGATATGTGCACCAACGTAGAGGGCATCCATCAGATAATACGCGAATTGAACCGGCGGGTATTCGGCAGGGAGGATTGCTTCACTATGGGCGAAGGTGCAGGGGTGAATCCCACGAATGCACCGGATTATATTTTGCCCGAACGGCAGGAGCTGGACAGCATCTACCACTTCCAGCTTGCCAGCCGTAAGGGACCGAGGCTGACTGCAGAGCAGTTCCGCACCGTTCAAAAGAGCTGGGCGAAGGTTGGCGAGATGGGCGGTACCTACATTCAGTACCTTTCCAATCACGACAGCCAGAGGCAGGTCTCCCAGCACGGCTCCGACAAGGCGTATCGCACCCGTTCCGCACAGCTTCTGGGCACCCTGATGCACACCACCCCCGGTATTCCCTTTATTTATCAGGGGGAGGAGATCGGTATGGTGAACGTGCGCTTTGATTCCATTGATGATTATAACTGCTGCTACACAGTCGGCCCCTATTACGCGATGCTGGATAACGGCTTTGACCCCGCTACCGCCCTTGCAGACGTGGCACAGACCAGCCGTGATAACGCCCGTACCCCCTATCAGTGGAACGCCCAAAAGAACGCGGGCTTTACCGATGGCAAGCCTTGGCTGAAGGTGAACCCTCGCTATGAGGAGATCAATTTGGAGGCAGATCTTGCCGCCGAGGATTCGGTTTTTCGCTACTACCAAAAGCTGACGGCCCTTCGCCGTGAGCACCCGGCCATCGTTGAAGGAAATATTTCTTTCCTTTTGGAAGAAGACCCTAACGTGATCTGCTATACCCGCGTTTGTGAAAAGGAGACTCTTCTCATCGTTGCCAACCTTTCGGAGGAAGAGGTAGCCTTCAAGCTTCCGGAATCGGTCAAAGGAGGCTTTTCCTGCCTGCTTCGCAACGTGAAGGAGGGAATCGGGCTTACAGGTGAAAATGAGCTCCTTGCTCCTTGGGAATGCGCCGTTTTTGTTGCAGAATGAAAAAAAGAATGCCCGAAGGATCGGGCATTCTTTTTTTGTGCAAAAAATTCACAAATACAGCATTGAATTAAATCGGTAATATCGTATAATAGTACCAAATACCATTCATTTTCGGAGGAAAGAGATGAAAAAGATCCTTGCACTTTTACTTGCCCTTGCCACATTGGTTTCCCTGGTGGCTTGCGGCGAAGCCTCCCCTCCCACCAAAGCAGAGGAACCCGTTACCGTGGAGGAGAATAAAACGGAAGAAAAAAATGAAACGGAAGAGCTTGTATACGACAAGGTAGACGATCCCCTGACTCCCCAGGACGTTGCTGCTATTCCCATTGCCAGAGAGGGAATGAGCATTGACCAGCTGCGCCAGATCTGTGTGGATTACGTGCGTCTTTCCGTAACCTTCCAGTGGGTACCCAACCAGACCTTTGATTATGAGGCGCGCCAGAACGGCGGCACCCCCGTTCACTTTGACGAGGGTAAGCTCCACGGCGGTATTCCTTATATCAACACCGCTTCCGGCAACCTTTACAGAATGTTGGAATTTTGTGATTCCGAAACCGGTATTCTCAACGTGGAATATCTGGAAAAGAATACCAAGATCTTCGGCACCGCCTGCTCCGGCACCACCGGCTGGGGCTGGGCCCGCGTGATCAATTCCGCCGTTTGCGGATGGACCTCAGATTTGAACGCTTCCCACGGGCTGATTCCCATTGGCCCTTATACCTACGACCATTCCATTAAGAGCTACGGAGCCGGCGGCTGCGAGGATGCCAAGGATATCGCTCGCCGCAACGGTGAACAGGTGATGTACGAATCCTACGCCCTTTCCCAAAAGGCAGACTGCTTTGTGAACAACGGCCACGTGCGTATGAACGGAAAGGACCCCGTGGTGGTAAGAAATGAAGACGGTACCATCAACGGCAAGAAGAGCTACGTCGTTCAGGTGGAGCAGGGTCTGTTTACCACCGGCACCTACCACAAGCGTGTTTCCGCTTCGGGTATTAAATACGATATTCAGGGCAACGAGGGCGTAGATGCTGACGGAAGCGATTATTACTACACCTTTGCGGATCTGTATGAAACGGGCTATTTGCCCCATACCTTCAAGGAATTTTTGGGTACCGATCCCATTGAGCCTGCCGAGGCAAGCATCGGTTATACCGAGAAAACCGTAACGGGGGCGCAGCTTCGTGAGTGCACCTTCAGCGCCAATTACGTAATTTCCGATATTTTTACCACCCTTTACGATCCCCAGGGAAATCAGCTTGTTCGCTATGTCTACCGCCACACCAATCACTTTACCCGTGAGATTCCGCTTTCCAAAGCCGTTCCCGAGCTTCTGCTGAAGAATTATACCGCAGACGGGCAAAACACCATTGAAATTAAGACTCAGCTTTCCAACGGTGAAATTGTCACCGCCTATACGGGCACGCTGATCGGTTAAATCAAAACGAAAAGGAATACGATTCTATGAAACGAATTTTAGCCCTTCTTCTGGTTCTTGCTACCCTTTTCTCTTTGGTCGCCTGCAGTGAGACGGAGCCCTTCACTACCTTCGAAACGGTAACTGCGGAGGCTGTGACGGAAGAGGCGAAAAACCAAGAGAAGACCGAGGAAACGAAAGAAGATAAGTCCACCGGCGAGATCGTGTACGAGAGGGCGGACGATCCTCTGACCCCCCAAAAGCTGGCGGATATCCCCATTGCCAATTCCTCTATGACCACCGATGAATTGCGCCAGATCTGCGTTCGTTATATCAAGCTTTCCGTATCCTTCCAGTGGATCCCCAACCAAGACTTTTCCTATTCGGAAACGGTGCTCAAGACCTTTGACGAGGGAAAGCTCTACGGCGGCATTCCTTATATCAACACCGCTTCGGGTAACCTTTACCGCATTATGGAATATTACGATCCAGAAACCGGTATTTTGGATTGCTCCTTCTTTGCTGATTCGCCGCGGCTCTTCGGTACCGCTTGCTCTGGTACGGCAGGCTGGGCTTGGTCCCGCGTGGTCAACTCAGCGGAGATCTCCTGGACCCACTCTATGAACGTCAAGCACGGCTTCGTGCCCGTCGGTCCCTATCAGTACGACCATTCCTTTGATCGGGTCTGGTCCGGTTCTCCCGGGGATCCCAATAACCGTATGACTCTTTACAGCTGGAAGACCGTTTGCAAAGAAAACGGCAAACAGGTGATGTACGAGTCTTACGCCGAGACCCTCCCTGCGGATTGCTTTTCCAGCAACGGCCACGTGCGTATGAGCGTGGAAAAGCCCAACGTAGTGCGGAAGGAAGACGGCACCATCGACGGTAAGAAGAGTACGGTGATTTTGGCAGAGCAGGGGCTCTATAACACCGGTGAGAAGCATAAACGCACCACCTCCGACGGAACCGTATACCAGATCCGCGGCGACGACGGAAGCGCTTTTACCTTTGAGGAGCTGTATAAGGACGGTTACGTTCCCCACACCTTTAAGGAATTTTTAGGTACCGACCCCGTGGAAAAGGGTGCGGTTACCACCGAGCAGACCTCGCCCACCACCACCACAAACGATCTGGTTCGCGGAAAGCTGATTTCCAATTATCCCATTTCCGACGTAATCGTAACGGTGCGGGATGCGGCAGGAGCCGAAAAGCTTCGTTTTGTGCGCCGTATGGAAAATCACTTCACAAGGGAAGTGGAACTTTTGAAGGCGCTCCCCATTACGGGTTATATTCAGGCCTACGAGGCAAGCGGCGACCACACGATTACCATAGAGGCGCAGATCTCAACGGGTGAGAAGCTTGTGGCCTACAGCGGAACGTTGGTCAAATAAAAAGTAAACTATAAAAAGGAATTTTTCTATGAAGCGTTTGATAGTTTTTTTGCTGATTCTCTCTATGCTTATTTCTCTGTTCTCTTGCGCAGAGGCACCTGCGGTAAGTGAAACGTTGGCGGTGACCCAAACGGCTGAAACGGTAACGGAAGAAGCTGTTACCGAAAC
>JAFWZW010000023.1 GCA_017517325.1 Clostridia bacterium
AAAGCAAGAGCTTGAGAAAAACAAAAAGCGTATTGTGGCGCTTGATAAGTTGATTGAAGCCGCCTTTGAAAAAAACGTGCTTGGTACACTAAGGGATGATCTGTTTGAGCGTATGACCGCCAATTACGAAAAAGAGCAAAGAGAATTGATACAAACCGTTGCCGAAGCGGAACGTCAACTTGCTAATGCCGAGCAGGATAACATTGACCTTCGGGCATTTCTTTCCATTATCCGCAAATGCACCGACTTAAAGGAACTGACACCCGAACTCGTTAATCGGCTGATTACAAAGATCGAGGTCTTTGACAGTACCAAAGACGAGAATGGCAAAAAGCACGTTCCTATTAAGGTTCACTTTATTGGCGTGGGTGTTATTGTAATCCCCGATGGAAAGACAATTCTTGAAACCTATGAAGAAATCCGCAAGAATCCGCCAAGAGTGGCGTAAAAGAGAAATACGGCGTAGCCTTTATCGGCTACACCGTATCCTACATACCCCGACTGTCCTTAGCCACCTCTGGCTAAAGAACGAGGTCTTTTTCTGGCTGCCGAAGAAGGATTTGAACCCTCACAAACAGAGTCAGAGTCTGTCGTGCTAACCGTTACACTATTCGGCAATATTCATTTTCAACGCCGTTTATCTTATCATATTATACCCGGTTTGTCAAGAGAAAAAACACAAAAAATACCAATATGAAATAAGTTTTTTTCAAAAGGTTGAAATCTGCTTTTTTATGTGATATGATAGGGAAAATTGTATAAGATTAGAAAGGATCTGTTTTATGAAAAAGTTTTTTGAAGAATTTAAGAAATTCGCACTCCGCGGCAACGTTCTGGATATGGCCATCGGTATTATCATTGGCGGCGCCTTTACTGCCATTGTAACCGCCTTGACTACCAATTTGATCCAGCCCTTGCTTACCGCCATTCTTACCCTTGATTTCAGCGTGTTCACTGGAAATTTGGGTGCTGCCGTTGCGGCGTTTCTTACCGCCATTGTCAACTTCATTCTGACGGCTTTGGTTCTCTTTATCATTCTGAAAGCCGTTAACGGTATGATGAATCTGAAAAAGAAGCCTGAGGCGCCTGCCGCTCCCACCACCAAGAAGTGCCCCTTCTGCAAGAGTGACATTGCCATCGAGGCAACCCGTTGCCCCCATTGCACTTCTCAATTGGAGGAATAAACCAAAACAAAAAAGACGCTCAAGAGGCACACCCCGTAAGGAAGTGTGCCTCAGTTTTATTCGCCGAAGGCGAGTTATATTGCTTCGCAGTTATATTCGGCTACTGCCGAGTGTTATTCGCTTCGCGAGTTTAGGGGCGAATAAAATATCACTAAAACCGCAAGGTTTTAATATCACTTTTGATTTATCAAAAATATCACTGTGAGACCCGTCTCACAATATCACTATTATTTTTTCTTTGAGATAGGTAACTTTTAAAGTATGTAACCCACTATGACACTTTCAAATTTTGAAAGTGTCATTTTTTTCTTTGCATAGAAAAACGGAGACTACTTCTTTACGAAGTGTCTCCGTTCGAGCGTCTTTTTTTCGTGCTTGTTATGCCTTCAGGCTTCTCAGCTTTGCAAGAAGCATCTTGGAGCAATCCAGCTGGTTGGGGATGTTGCCGTTTTCATCGCGAACGCGCCAGATATCGGGGGTGATCTCGTCTGCAACGTAGATCTTGCCGTTTTCGTCGTAGCCCACTTCGATCTTAAAATCAATGAGGGTGAGACCAAGGCTTGCCAGCTCCTTCTTGAGCACTTCGCCCACGCGAACGGTAATGTCCAGCGCTTCCTGATACTGGCCTTCCTTCAGAATGCCTTTCATCAGACAAATGCGCTCACTGATCAGGGGATCGCCTTGCTCGTCGCTCTTCAAGGTCACTTCGGTATAGGGAGGATCGAACACCAAGCCCTCTTCCAGTTCAAATCTGCGGCACATACTGCCTGCGGTAAAATAGCGGAGAACAAACTCAAGGCGGGGAACGGTGAGGTTGCGCACCTTCATCAGACCTTGGGAAACGTCACCACCGAGGTAATGGGTGGGGATGCCGTTCTTCTCCATCAGTTCAAAGAAATAGTTGGAGATCTCGAGGCCGATCTTGCCTTTGCCTTCTACGCTGCCGCCAACGGTGTTGGAGCCGGGGTCGAATACGCCGTTTTCGCCGGTCATGGAATCCTTAAAAAAGAGGTGAACGATGCCGGTCTCTTCATCCAGAAGAACGTTTTTGGTTTTTCCTTCGTACAGTTGTTTCATAATATTGGCTCCTTCGTAATAGTTTCAAATTCGGACAGGTCATTATATCATAATATGAGGAACTACGCAACAATTTTTTTCAAATTTTTCCAAAAAAAGATCACCGCCTGAAAAGACGGTGATCTTGTGTTGATCGATCGGATTAATAACCAACCTTTTCCCAGCACTCGAAGGGAGCAGCCAGTTCTTCGCTGATGTAAACCTGAGTCTTCTTGGTCTGCAGCATAGAGCTAGGCAGATAAGGAGTAACAGGACCGTGGGTGCAAAGACGGGAGGTCATTCTCTGCCAAGAGGAGAAGGTGCCGCAGGTAGCCAGAGCGTGAACTTCGATTCTCTCCTTGGCGCGCATTACGTCCAGAGGACCGATGGTAGCAGCCTTGGGGGGCACGTTTGCAATGTCACCGGACTGACCGAAGGTACCGTTCAGAGAGTTCTGCATAATGGTCATGGGGTGGAGGGTAACGATCTGAGCGGGCTGGTTCAGCCACTCTTCGATGTCACCGCTGCCGATGAATTCGGGAATGGGATCAACAAAAGCCATGTGGCCTGCCCATCCGGGAGAGGTGGAAGCAATGTCAGCGCCGGTTCCCTCGGTAATGTCATCGATGATCTTGGAGTAATCAGCGATGTTGGCATTGGTGGGGAAGTGAACGTTTTCCATAGGCATACGGAGCTTCTCATCGATCTGGTAGTACAGGTACTTGATCATAGAGTGAGCAAAGCCTGCCTCGTAGGTGATGGGGGCAATGTTGCCGTCCTGATCAGCCCACTCGTCTTCTGCAACCAGGTGAACCTTGGAGCAGTCGATCTGGAAGTAGTTGATCAGCTGAGCCAGAGGAATGTAGGTATCGGGCTCGGGGTTACCCAGGATCATGGTGAAGCTTTTGCCTGCTTCGGAGGCAGCGCGGAGTCTTTCAAAGAGGGTAGCGATGAGAACGGGGTGGGGGTTCATCATAACCTTTACCTGGAACTCGGGGTGCCACCAATCTTCGCGCTTCTCAAGGTCTTTGCCGCTGAGGCTGCGAACGTATTCACAAACCTTGCGATCCTTGAAGGGCACAAATTCTGCGGGTTCAAAACTGAACTTTGTTGCGGGATCTGTGATGAAGTCTTTCATTTTGCAATTTCTCCTTTTAATATTACTTTATTGATATTGACCATATGGTCACAAATCACCAGGTCAGCAACGTATCCCTTGCGGATCTCGCCGCGGTCCTTGAGACCCACTGCCTGAGCGGGGTTGTAGGAGGCGAACTGGAACACGTTGGTAATGGAAGCACCGGTGTGAACCATGAAGTTGCGGCAGGCAACGTCAAGGGTCAGCTTGGAACCGGCGATCTCGCCGGCAAAATCAAAGCAAAGGTCGGTAACGCCGTCATACCCGTCTGGAATGGGACCGTCAAATACGCAGGCATCCGCAACGAGGATCACTCTGTCATCCCCTTTGATCTTGCGGGTCAATCTCTGAATGTAGGGATCTACGTGAATGCCCATAGAGTCGGAAATGATCTCGGCATAAATGTCGCGGTTGTAGTGCACCGTTTCATCCACGCAAGGGGTGCGGCACTCAGGGTACTTTTGCAGGGTGCCGGTGGCGTTGGTGTGGTGGGTGCCGATCTTCAGCCCGTAAGGAATGAGCTTTTCAATATCCTCGGGAGTGGCTTCGGAATGGGCAACCGTAAATACCACGTTGGGGTTTTCTTCTTTGCAGGCAATAACGAAATCCTCAATGTGCTCACGCTCGGGAGCCAATGCCCATACTCTGGCATCCTTGCCGCCCTGACGGATGATATCCATATAATCGTCGGCACAGATGGGGCCCTTCCAGGGGTTGCCCTCGCGGTCGGCACCGAACTTGGGGTTCAGGTAAGGCCCTTCCATATAAAAGCCGCCGAAGTTGGGAAATTCCCCTTTGGCAACGGAGGCCTGAATGGTTTTGATATCGCCGATGAACTGAGCCTTGTTGCGATTGAAATATACAACGGGAAGTACGGTGGTCACACCGTGCTCCAAAATTTTTTCGGCGGCGGTTTTGGGATCCTCATAGAACCATACGCCGCAGGCAGCGTGGGTATGAATGTCAATGAGGCCGGGACCTACGTAGTTACCCTTGGCGTCAAGCACCTCGGCGCCTTCGGGAACTGCCAGCTTTTTGCCGAAGTCCACGATTTTTCCGTTCTCGCAGAGAAGGGTGGCATCGGGGATCAGATATTCGCGCATTACAAGGGTCGCATTAATGATCGCAAGCATGCTTTTTCTCCTTATCGTTACTGGGTGGAAAGCCTTTCCACCATTGTATTATGAAAACCTGTTTCCGTCAAGAGTAAATTATTCTTCGTCGCCGCTCCCGTCACCGTGGGAATCAGTCTGGGAGAACTTGTTTCGTTTGTATTCCGTGAGGGTCATACCGTAGTAGCGCTTGAAAATGCGGCTGACGTAGTTTGCGTCGGTAAAGCCTACGTGCTCACCCGCTTGCGCTAAGGTATAGTGATAGCGGCGGATCAATTCGATCATATATGAGAGCTTTCTGCGGTTGATAAACTCAATGAGAGGGAGACCCTCGCTACTGCTGAAAACGTTGGTCAGATAGTTCTTGCTGACGCCCACTGCGGCGGCAACGTCGCTGACGGTCAGCTTCTGATCAATATTCTCGGAAATAAAGGCCTTGGCGCGGTCACAATAGCGGCGGTTTCCGGGGGAGATGGTACTGCCGATCCCGGAAGATTGCACCAGGGCAACCAGCTTATGAATGAGAGCCATAAAATCGGCACATTCTTCAAAATAGTTCCGCTCGGATTGGGTGGTCTTTGCACAGGCAATGCTACGGATGAGAGCAAAGACCTCACTGCTTCCGGGGCAGGGGGGGATCACCAGCGGGAGCGTTACCGTTTTTCCTTTAGGCGGTGCAAACCCGTCCACCCGCTTCCATTGCCCTCGGATCAAAAATTCCGCAGAGGTATGGCGGTGCAGCTCGGGTGATTGGGTGCTCACCTGAAAAAAGGAATCCGGAGGAATGATAAAAATACAATTCTCTTCCACAACGATCTCGTTCTCCTCATTCTTAAGGATCACGGGATTTTGCTCCACAAAGCCAATTTCCAAAATTCCGCCGTTTGCCGGGGCTTGCCCGTAAATGCCGTATCCGATATTTTTCAGATCGTAGCGATAGGCGGTGGTGGCAAGGCTTTGAGAAAATGCGATTCTTTGAAAACCCAGGATCTTCAGCTCTGTATAAATACTCATAGCATATCTCCTCGAAAAAGAGTATAGCAAACATTGTCTGCCCGTGGAATGCACAAATCAATGTAACATGGATTTTTTAAAGAAATAAATCCCGCCTGTGACGGAAATGTAAAGATGAAAAGACGGGGAACGACCAATTCTGTTTGGGAAATGCTTGGCTGTAACGAAAAAGCCGCATAAGCATAAAACAACGAATCTGCATTTTAATTTCAGCCATTTTTCATAAGAAAGGCTTTTTTGTGGATAATTCTCATTAAAAGATGCTGTTTTTTGAACCTTGTGCGGCAAGGGGGCATATGATACCGTGAGGGAGGTGACGAAATGGCATATTCCGATCGCGAGCTTCTGGCAAGGCTCGTGCAGTGTGAGGCGGGAGGAGAGGGGGATAACGGTATGCGTGCTGTAGCTTCCGTTGTGATGAACCGCGTTCAGACCCGTGTGGGAGAATACGGAAGAAAGGCAAATACCATCCGTGACGTGATCTTTCAGCCCGGTCAGTTTACTTGCGCCATGGAAACGGTGGGAGGGAGATACAACAGCCAAAACATCTACAATATGAATCCCACCGGGGTACATTACGGCATTGCCGATTGGGCCATGGCGGGCAACCGTCTGACGGGGCTTGGCTCTGCCCTTTGGTTTTTTAACCCTTATTCCGATTCTTGCCCGCAGAATTTCCCGTCCGGAGTGGGGCGTTTTACCCTTCGGGTAGGGGAGCATTGCTTTTACGATCCCACCTCCGCTTACGCTTCCACTTGAAAAATGAAAGGAGAATGATTATGGATTCATATTCCACGCATCAACCCCGCTATCCATCTCAGCCGGTGGGCCGAAATCAGCCATTTTCGCCCCCGCCGCAGCAAAGCTTTGATTCCCCCGAAATGGAGGGCTCCGTTCAAAAGGTTTTGGGGAACAACGTAGGGCAGTACGTGGTGCTGGAGCTTCTCATCGGCACCGATCGCATTGTTCGAAAGCAAGGAATTTTATATTTGGTTGGCACCAGCTACGTGGTGCTGTATGACGACGTGCTTCAGGTCTATATCGTGTGCGATCTGTATTCCATTAAATTTACTTATTTTTACTATCCGGGCTCTCGCCCCGGGCAGAATTTTAACGCCCTTTCCGGAAACGGGTGGGATTCAGCCAATTGATCTCTTTTCCCGCAGAGCCTTCTGCGGGATTTTTTAATGTCTTTATATTTGGGCTTTTTATTGAATTATTTTAAAAGATGTGCTACAATACCCTCGGCGTTCTCTATTACGAAGCAGAAAACAACGAGGAAAAACGAGGAAAGAGGAAGCCCCGATCTATTCATTGGGGCGAATAAGTATGAAGCAGTATGATTATCTTGTGGTAGGCGCAGGGCTTTACGGAGCTGTTTTTGCCCAGCAGGCAACGGCGGCAGGCAAAAAGGTTTTGGTGATCGATCGCCGCGATCACGTGGCAGGTAATATCTATACCAAGGAGATGGAAGGGATCCAGGTGCATGTTTACGGCGCTCATATCTTCCACACCAATAACCACCGCGTCTGGAATTACGTCAGCCGCTTTGCCACTTTCAATCGCTTTACCAATTCTCCCGTGGCAAATTACCGCGGAGAGCTCTACAGCCTCCCCTTTAATATGTATACCTTCAATAAAATGTGGGGGGTCGTGACCCCTGACGAGGCGGCCGCCAAAATTGAGGAGCAGCGCAGGGAAGCAGGGATCACCGAGCCCCGCAACTTAGAGGAGCAGGCCATCTCCCTGGTGGGTACCGATATTTATGAAAAGCTGATCAAGGGCTATACCGAAAAGCAATGGGGCAGACCTTGCAATCAGCTTCCTGCCTTTATTATCAAGCGCCTGCCCGTTCGTTTTACCTTTGACAATAACTATTTCAACGCACTGTATCAGGGTATCCCTATGGGCGGCTACACCAAGCTGGTGGAAAATATGCTCTCGGGCATTGAAGTTCGCTTGGGTGTTGATTACCTCAAGGAAAAGGAAGCGTTGAACGCATTGGCGGAAAAGGTGGTCTATACCGGTGCCATCGACGCATATTTTGATTACACTCTTGGCGCTCTGGAATACCGCAGCGTCCGCTTTGAGACTGAGGTGCTGGATATTCCCAACTTCCAAGGAAACGCTGCCGTGAACTATACCGACCGCGAAACGCCCTGGACCCGCATCATCGAACACAAGTGGTTCGAGTTCGGAGATCAGCCCAAAACGGTCATCAGCCGCGAATACAGCTCCGAATGGAACGTGGGCGACGAGCCCTATTACCCCGTGAACGACGAAAAGAACGGCGCTCTGTTTGCCCGTTACCGCGCTTTGGCAGAAAAAGAAGCGGGCGTGATCTTCGGCGGCAGATTGGGCGAATACAAATACTACGATATGGATGCCGTCATTGAAGCGGCTTTGGTCCTCTGTGAAAAGGAACTGGGCGGGATCCGTTGAGGACCGTTGTGCGGAAAGGACGTTTTTGAATGAAATCCGTTGAATTTTCCTATCGAAACCTGCGGGCGGCAGCCTTCGGCTTTTTGCTTTTGCCCGTGCTCCTGTTTCTTCTGTTCAGCGTAAAGCTTATATTTTCTCTTCCGGTGGCGGCTTGTCTCGTGGCGGTGTATCTTTTTGCGGTCAAGGAGCCAAACGGCGCTGAAAAAGAAGAGCGCAAGATTGTAGTGCCGGCAAAGCTTTTCTGGAGTCTTTTGGGGCTTTGCGCTCTTTGGTGCTATTTAGGCGGTCAGGGCGGGCTCTTCTTCCAGACCAGTGACTGGAATGAGCGAAACGCCATCTTCCGTGATCTCATCTCCACCTCCTGGCCTGTGTATTACCCCGTTACCGATACGGTTATGACCTACTATATCGGTCATTGGCTGCCTGCGGCGGCTTTGGCCAGAGTGCTCTTTTTCATAACCGGGAATTTAGAGCTTTCCTTTGCGGTGGGAAATATTTTCCTTGCCCTCTGGACCTTGACGGGTGTGATGATCACCCTTTTTCTCCACCTCTATACCGCAAATCCCAAAACGAAAAAGGGAATTTGGCTGATCTTCGCCCTTTTCGTGGGCTTTAGCGGAATGGATATCATCGGCTGTATGCTGAAGCGCTGGTCTTTTTCAAACTATTTCAATTTTTTGCATCTCGAATGGTGGGCGGGACACTCTCAGCTCAGCTCCAATACCACCTGCCTTTTCTGGGTATTCAATCAGGCGATCACCGCTTGGATCGCCACGCTTCTGTTTGCCAATGAAAAATCAAACCGCAATTACGTGTTTATCGTCAGCACATCCCTTTTGTCGGCCACTCTGCCCTGCGTGGGACTTGCGATCCTGATGGTGGGGAAGGCGGGCTTTGAATTGGCCTCCCGCATACACCGCGGCACCTGGAAGCCTTACTTGAAGGCTACCTTCGGCTTCTCCAATCTGGTTACGCTCTTTACTTGGGTCCCCATTATTTGTCTGTACCTCGTATCCAATTCCGCTTTCGAAAATACGGGTGTCAAAGAAGCCGCCGATGGCTGGGTGATGCCCTTGAGAATGATTTTGGTCATTATTTTGGTTGGCTTTGTTGGAATTGGGGTGGGTATCTGGTGGTTGCGACTGTATCGTACGGGTAAGGTAAAATCCCCCTTCCTTTTGGGATGCGCACTGCTCCTTGTGGCAATGGCACTGTTTCTGGCCCGTTCTCGCTATATGGCTTTTGGCTATTTTGCGGTGATGTTGCTGGAATTTGGCATCCATTGGCTGCTTTTGGCAAAGAATTACCAGCGGGATCCTATGTTTTATATGATTGCGTTTCTTTTGATCATTGGCCCCTGCATTCGTGTGGGGATCAGCGCGGATTTCTGTATGCGCGCTACCATTCCCGCTTTGACGCTCTTGATGGTGATCTGCGGCAGAAAACTGGTCTCTTATTTTGAGAGAGATCCTCAAAAGAAGGTGGATCTGTGGGAAAAACGTTGTTGTACCGCTTTGGTGGTGATCCTGCTTATCGGTGCCCTGACCCCGGCAATGGAGATCTATCGCGGCTTCCAGAAAACCGTTACCGGCGGAAAGCTGGTTCAGCCTGCCGACCAGATCGAAACGTTGAACAAGTATCATTCCTCCGGCGGGATCTACGGCAATTTTGTATCTGAAAATTACGAGCATTCTCCCTTTTTCCGCTATTTTGCGCAGGATTGATCGAAAGGAGTTTGAAGAATGGAAATTGGAATCGTACTGGTAACCTTTAACCGTTTGCAGGATCTGAAAAAGACCCTTGCGGCTTACGAAGTACAGGAATACGCACCCCGCTTCGTTTTAGTGGTGGATAATAAAAGCACCGATGGAACCGATGCCTACCTTGACCTTTGGGCTAAGGAAGCGGGTGCCTTCGAGCGCAGGGTGCTGACTCTCTCTGAAAATATGGGGGGGAGCGGCGGCTTTTACGCCGGCATGAAAAAGGCGCTGGAAGAGGCGTGTGACTGGGTCTTCGTTGCGGACGACGATGCGGTGCCCCGCCCCGATATGCTCAAAAAGCTGGTGGAATTTGCTGAGAGTCAGCCTGAAATGGTGGCAGAGGCTTCCGCCCTTTGCACTTCCGTTTATAATCGAGATCATTTTGAGGGGATCCACCGTTGCCGCATTCAAAAATCCATTTTGGGCTGTATGGAGGCCTTTGTGCCGGAGGCTGAATATCAAAAGCCTTGGTTTTATTGCGATATCTATTCATTCGTGGGTACGATGGTCAAAAGAGGTGCTCTGGAGCAGGCAGGTCTTGCCAGAGAGGATTTCTTCATTTATAACGACGATTACGAGCACGCCGTTCGCGTCGGGAAAACGGGCAAGATCATTTGTGTTCCCTCTTCGGTAATGGATCACGTTGACAATCTCAATTACGAAAAAGCGGCTACCTGGCGCGATTACTACGCCACTCGCAACGCTGTGATTATGCATCGCACCCATTTTGGTGCTTACGCAGGCTTTGCCCGTGCAATGCGCCGTCTGGCGGTGGCACTTTCCACCTTCAACGGAGAAAAGATCCGCGTGATCTGGACCGGCATTCGTGACGGTTACGCTGAAAAAACGGGCAAGCACCCCGTTTACGTTCCCGGCTGGAAAGGAAAAGCAAAATGAATTATAAGAAGCAGGCGCTTTATAATACCGTGGGCAACCTGGTGTATATGGCGGCTCTTTGGTTGATATCCGTTCTGATCGTGCACATCACCGGCTTTGAGGATGCGGGTGTATTTTCCATTGCAATGTCGGTGGGCAACGTCTTTTTCTTTATCGCCGTTTACGGAATGCGCTCCTTTCAGGGCTCCGATTCCCTTTACCAGTATTCTCCCGGAGAATACTGCACCGTTCGCTGGATCACAACGGGCACCGCGGCTCTTTGCCTGACAGGGTACCTTCTCTTTGCAGGGTATTCCTTTTATATTTCTGCTGCCGTGATCGCCTATACCCTGTATAAATTTGCAGAATCTGCTTCCGACGTGTTCTTCGGTGAGCTTCAGAGAGTGGGGCATTTGGAGATCTGCGGCATTTCTATGTCTGTCAAGGGTGTTTTATCCATTGCCGTTTTTTCCGCCGTTCTGTTCGTAACCAAAAATCTCCCTGCGGCCTTGCTTGCAATGGTGCTTTTGGCGGTGGCAATTTTGATCGTTTACGATATTAAAGGCTATCGGAAGTATTGCCCCGAAAAGCTTACTGCCAAAAAGGAAAAGGTACTTTCCCTTTTGCGCGAAGGCTTTCCTATGCTTTTGACCACGGTGTTTCCCATCGTGGTCACCGCCGTTCCCCGCCTTGCCATTGAAGCCTATCTGGGAACAGAGGTGCTGGGGATCTATTCCAGTATTTCCACCCCCACCGTTTTGATCACTACGCTGGTACCCAATATTTTGGCACCGTTTATGACCCTGTTCGGTCACCTTTACCACGAAGGAAATTTGAAAAAGCTTTACCGTATGCTTTGGGTCTCCCTGATCGCAACCGCCGCCTTAGGGGCAGTCGCTTGCGCGCTTGCCTATTTCTTGGGTGATTTTGTAATGGGATTGGTGTTTGGAAAAGAGATCGTTCCCCATTTAGGGATCTTCATTCCGCTGATCCTTGCCACTACGGTGTACGCCTTTTCTATGGCGGCAAATTCGGTGCTGATCTCCATTCGCAGACCCGCTTTTCTTACGGCATTTTCCGCCGCAGCTCTGGTGCTCTCTTTGATTGCGGCTTATCCCTTGGTGGAGCGCTTTGGCCAGATGGGCGCAGTGTGGGCCTACGGGCTTCCCTTTGCCGCCCAGTTTCTCCTTCAATTGGTGTTCCTGACGGTGGCGCTTCTGTTTCCGCGAAAAAAGCAAACGAAATAAAAACGTTTCCCCGCCATCCGGCGGGGAGCTTTTTTGTCGAAAGGGAAGAGAAGGGCAAAAAAGAAATGAGAAATCCCGTTTTGCTCTTGACAAAAGCGAAAAAATAGCCTATAATCTTTGAGGTCCCTGATTTGGAGGGATATCGAAGTGGTCATAACGAGGCGGTCTTGAAAACCGTTTGGGAGCAATCCCACAAGGGTTCGAATCCCTTTCCCTCCGCCAAAGAAAAAGACCACGAGATAGTGGTCTTTTTCTTTTAAAACCGAATACGATTTGGAGAAGTACCCAAGCAGGTCGAAGGGGACGGTTTGCTAAACCGTTAGGTCGGATTATTCTGGCGCCGGGGTTCAAATCCCCGCTTCTCCGCCAAAATAGAAGTCGCTTTGTCATTAGACAAAGCGACTTCTATTTTGTTCTTTTTACGCTTCTTTTTTATTCTCCTTTTAAATCCCCATCAAAAAAGCGATAAGTTTTAACTTGTCGCTTTTTTGCTTGGTTACGCTTCCTGCTTGCGGAATACGATCTCGCCGGTTTCGGCGTTCATTTCATCTACAATGGCAAGAGATTCTAATTGATACCCTAAGTTTCGGATGGCTCTGCCCCCGAACTGAAAGCCCTTTTCAATAGCAATGCCCAGGCCCTCTACCGTAGCGCCTGCCTGCTCCACAATGGAGATCAGCCCCTGCAGTGCACAGCCGTTGGCGAGAAAGTCGTCGATGATCAGAACGTGGTCCTCCGGCTGCAAAAAGCTTTTGGAAACGATCACCTGATTCTTGTTTTTGTGAGTGAAGGATTCAACCTCTGCGGTGTATACGTCACCTGCAATGTTGATGGATTTTGATTTTTTGGCAAAAACCAGCGGAACGCCGAATTCCTTAGCAACCGGGTAAGCAATGGCAATACCGGAGGCTTCAATGGTCAGGATCTTGTTGATGGGCTTGTGCTGAAAACGCCGATGAAATTCTCTGCCGATCTCATCCAAAAGGGCGATGTCCATCTGATGATTGAGAAAACTGTCAACCTTCAGAACGTTGCCGGGTTTTACGATGCCGTCTTTACAAATGCGCTCTTCCAAAAAATTCATACTGCTACCTCCCAAAAATCAAACGCGATTCTTATGTTAAAAAAATGCTTTTCCTATCTCCTTTTCTTCTTCACGGCGAAGCCGAAGGAGCCGATCTTCTTTCCCAATTGAATGTAGTCTCCGTGGGAATAAGCAAGGAGATTTGCCTTCTTCAGATCCAGCTTTCCATCCTCGCGGATATAGGCTTCGTCCACGTCCACCGCCACGATCCTTGCCAGAAACATATCGTGAGAGCCAAGGTGCTTTACCTCTTCTACCTTGCACTCAAGGGATATGGGGCTCTGTGCCAGAGTGGGGCAGGAAACCTGACTTGCCTTTTCGGGGGTCAGGGAGTAGGCCTTGATCTTGTTCATCTTTGCCCCGGTGTAAACGCCACAAGCATCCGTTGCCTTTGCAAGGCTCCCGGTGGTAAGGTTGATGACGAATTCACCGGTTTCGGAAATGATCTTGTGGCTGTGCCGTGAGGGGCGCAGAGAAATATAGGTCATAGGGGGCTCGGAGCAAGTAATACCCGTCCAGGCAATGGTGGCTACGTTGGGTTTTTCTATGGTGCCGCTGGTAACCAGAACGGCGGGTACGGGTGCCAGAAGCGTTCCTCCCGGCCAGGTAACTTTTGCCATATTGACTCCTTTACGTTCTCAAAAACAGATTTTCAAATTCTTTTTTTGTCATAGGGACCAAAACCGGTCTGCCGTGAGGGCAAACGGTGATGTTATCAATTTCCTTCAACTTCTCCACGATCCATTGGTGGTCGCTTTGGGTGGAGGGGATCCCCGCCTTTACTGCGGCTTTGCAAGCCATGGAATACAGGGTGCGGTCAAATTTCTTATCGCCTGCGCCGCGGGCTTTTCCCCCGAGGCTCATTTCCCGCGCCGCCTGCTCCAGCATCCCTACGATCTCTTTTTCGGAAAGAGCGATAAATTCCAAGGGAATCCCCCGCAGAAGGAAACTGCTTTCGCCGAATTCCTCCATAGGGAAGCCCGCCTCACCCAGCTCTGCCAGATGCTCGCTGATACAAGCGGCTTCCGTGGGGGTAAGGTTTAAGATCTGCGGCTCCATAAAAAACTGAACGGAGCCGGTTTTATGATCTCGCTTCAGGGCCTCGTATAGGATCCGCTCGTGGGCGGCGTGCTTATCAATGATATAGACGGTATCACCGGATTCGTAAAGAAGATACGCGTTGAAAACAACGCCGCGCAAAAAGCCCTTTCCAAGAGGATGCTCTGCTTTTTCTTCTTCTGCCATACCCTCCAGGGTCAACTGCTCCGCTTCTTCCTCCTGCACCTGAGTGGGCTCTTCTGTTTCCGCTTTGATAGGTGAGAAAGGCGCGGGCACCTCCGTTTCCGTCGGGATCTCGGACTCAGCCTTTTTTTCTTCTTGTTTTGCTTCCTCAAGCCAGGAGAGAGAGACGGTCTCGACCTGAACCTTTTGGGGTTCGAAGGCCTCCTCCTTGGTGATCAGAATGCTCTTGCCTCGGCTTTGAGCGGGGGAGAAAAGGGGAAGCTCCTTTGCGCTTTCGCGGAAAGCACCGCTGAGCACCTCGCCGGAGATGGCGGGGGCGCTTTTGGTTTCGGAGATTTTGGGGATGACCGCCTTTTTTCCTTCTTCCGCACGGCGTACCGCCGCTTGGTATTCATCTCTTGCCAGTCGGTTGGAAAGGGAAGAAAGGGTCTTGCGAACGGCGGCGTAAATTGCGTTATATACGCTTCGCTCATCGGAAAAACGCACTTCCAGCTTGGCAGGATGAACGTTTACGTCAACCTGAGTGGGATCCAACTCCAAAAAGATCACGCACCCGGGGAATTTTTCACTTTTTACAAAGCTCTTGTATGCATCCTCCAGAGCGAACTGCATGGTGCGGCTCTTAACGTATCTACCGTTGATGTAGAAGCTCTGATAGGAATGATTGTTGCGGGACATTTCAGGCCGCGTAATAAAGCCGTGAAGGGAAAGCCCCCCCTCCTTGTGCTCCAGAGGCACCAGAGAGGAGGAAAACTCACGTCCGTAAACGGAATAAATGCAATCCTGCAGCTTTCCGTTGCCTACGGTCTGGAGCTTTACCGCCCCTTCTGCACTGTGGCGAAAGGCGATCTCAGGGTGAGAGACGGCAATGCGCTGCAGATACTGCAAAATGGCGGCACCCTCTGTTTGCGCACGCTTGAGAAATTTGCGCCTTGCGGGCTGGTTGAAGAACAGATCCCGCACGATCACGGTGGTTCCGTCTGCACAGCCTGCTTCCTCAAGGGAAAGGATCTCGTCTCCCTCAACGGTCATCTGATGCCCCAAAGGATCTTCCCTCCGCTTGGAGAGAATGGTAAAACGGGAGGTGGCGGAAATGGCGGCAAGCGCTTCGCCACGGAAGCCCAGAGTGGTGATTCCGTCAAGATCACTTGCCACGGCAATTTTACTGGTGGCGTGGCGGCGGATACAAAGGGGCAGATCCTCTTTTTCCATACCGGAGCCGTTATCGGTAACGCGGATCAGATCCACGCCGCCCCCAACGATCTCGGTGACGATGGTATCGCTCCCTGCGTCAATGGCATTTTCCAAAAGCTCTTTTAAAACGTTGGCGGGGCGCTCCACCACTTCCCCTGCGGCGATGAGGTTGGAGGTCTGCACGTCTAAAAGATTGATCTTCGCCATAAAGAGCCACTCCTTTCGTTAAAGCTTCTTTGCCTCCCGGGAAAGCTCGTATAGCTTGCCCAAGGCTTCAATGGGGGTCAGGGTATCAACGTTGATCTCTTTTAATGCATCTACGATGCTGTCTTTGATAGAGGAGAACATAGGAAGCTCCTCTTCCTCTTCTTTGGGAGCTACCGCCTTTTGCCGCGGCATTTTCTCTTCCAATTCCTTAAGAGTCTCCTTGGCACGGCGGATCACCTCTGCGGGAACCCCCGCAAGGCTTGCCACCTCAATACCGTAGCTGTCATCAGCGGAGCCGGGTACGATCTTTCTTAAAAAGATCACGCTGTCTCCCCGCTTCTTGGCGGCAATGTTGTAATTTTTTACCCCGTCCATGGTGTTTTCCAGTTCGGAAAGCTCGTGGTAATGGGTGGCAAACATCGTCTTGGCACCGCATTTTTTTCCTGCGGTATATTCCACCACGGCACGGGCAATGGCCATACCGTCGTAGGTGGAGGTGCCTCTGCCGATCTCGTCGTAGATGATCAGGCTCTTTTTGGTGGCGTTTTCCAAAATGTAGGCAACCTCGCTCATTTCCAGCATAAAGGTGGATTGACCCAAGGAAAGATCGTCGCTGGCACCCACGCGTGTAAAGATCTTATCTACAATGCCGATCTGTGCTTCCTTCGCAGGAACGAAGGAGCCCATCTGTGCCATAATGACGATGATGGCGCATTGGCGCATATAGGTGGATTTACCCGCCATATTGGGACCTGTGATAATGGCCATTCGGTCACTTTTGCAGTCAAGGGTGGCGTCGTTGGGAACGAAGAAGCCGCGGGTCACCTTTTCCACTACGGGGTGGCGCCCGTCTACGATGTGAATGCGATCCGAATGATCCACGATGGGGCAGGTGTAATGATTCTCCAGTGCCGCCTTGGCAAGGGAGGCGTATACGTCCGTCTGTGCGATACACTTGGCCGCATCCTGCAGTGTGCCGGAAATATCCACTACCTTTTTGCAAAGGTCTCGGAACAGCTCGTATTCCAAGGCAACGGCGCGATCCTTTGCCCCTAAAATGCGGCTTTCCATATCCTTCAGCTCGCTGGTAATGTAGCGCTCCGCACCCGTAAGGGTCTGCTTGCGTACGTAGCGATCGGGCACCTTATCGCTGTGAAGCTTGGATACCTCAAAATAATAGCCGAATACGCGGTTGTAGCCGATCTTCAGCTTGGGGATCCCCGTCAGATCCCGTTCGGTGGCTTCGATCTTTGCCAGATAGTTCTGGCTTTCCGTCATGATCTCGTTCAGCTCGTCCAGCTCCTGATTGTAGCCGGCGCGGATAAAGCCGCCCTCCCGCACGGAAAAGGGCGGATCGGGCTTAATGGCGGTGGTGAGCAGCTGACAAAGAGGATCGGTCAGGGGCAGAATGGTACCTGTCAGCTCCTCGTAGATCTCGCTGAGTGCCTCCCCACTGCACCGCTCCAAAACGGCGGCAAGCTGAGGCAGATAGGAGAGGGTATTGGCAAGGGCGAAAAGATCCTTTGCATTTCCGCCGCTGTAGATAATGCGGGAAAGAATGCGTTCAATATCCTGAACGGGGGAGAGGATCTCCCGCAATTCATCCCCAAGGGAAAGACTGTTGAAAAGCTCCAAAACGGCGCTTTGCCGCTTGGCAATGGAGCGGGGATTGGTCAGGGGTTGTTCGATCCAGCGACGAAGCAATCTTGCGCCCACGCTGGTGCGGGTGTGATCCAACACCCAAAGAAGGGAGCCGCGCTTTTCCTTGCCCCGCTGGGTCTCTACCAATTCTAAGTTGCGCCTGGAATTGGAATCAATGGAAAGGTATTCGTTGTTATCGTAAACGTGAATGGCCGTAAGGGAATCCAGACTTGTTTTCTGCGTTACGGAAAGATAGGCGATAATGGCGGCGCAAGCCCGCTTTAAGGCTACGTCCTCTGCAGGAATGCCCATCTCCTCCGGCTTTTTGCCGAATTGCTCCTGAATCAACGAAAGCTTTGCATCTTCAAAAAGATCGTACATTCCGCATCCCGCAAGGCTCCCCTGTGCTTCCTTGAAGTAAGTGCAGAGGGTGGCACATTCTTCTTCGGGGAGATTGGTGACCATTTCCTTAGGGGCGAACTTTGCAAATTCGTTGATGATCTGGCGGAACAGTCCTTCCCGATCTGCGTTTTCCATGGATACGGCAAAGAGCGCACCTTCGGCAAGGTCGTAAAAGGCGCAGGCCGCCTTCTTTTCCTCCACGAATACGGAAACCAAAAAGTTGTTCTTTCCGTCCTCCAGAGCATCCCCCAGGGTCACGGTGCCGGGGGTGATGATACGGATCACCTCGCGAGGAACGATACCCTTGCAGGTGGCGGGGTCCTGAGTCTGCTCACAAATGGCAACCTTGTAGCCCTTTTCAATGAGCTTGGCAATGTAGCCGTCGCAGGAGTGATAAGGAACTCCACACATGGGCGCTCGTTCATCCTCGCCGCAATCTCTGCCTGTGAGGGTCAGATCCAATTCCCGAGAGGCAATTTTGGCATCGTCAAAGAACATCTCGTAAAAATCCCCGAGACGGTAAAAAAGAAGATAATCCTCATATTGCTTTTTGATCTCAAAATACTGGAGCATCATAGGACTCATGATACTACCTCCCCAAATAACTGGATGGCGCGGGCTTCGGTGATCCGAAGATATACGAATTTTCCCGTCAGATCCACACCTTCCGGCTTCTTAAAATGGATCAGCTTGCCGGAATCACTCCTTGCCGAGGCAAAAGCGGGATCGGACTTGCTCTCTCCCTCGCAAAGGGCGCGCAGGGTCTTTCCCACAAGCTTCTGATTGTTTTCTACCTGAACCTTTTGCTGCAGATTAAGAAGCCTTGCCATTCTTTCTTTCGTGACTTCCTCCGGAATGCGATTGGGCAAGGCGGCGGCAGGGGTTCCCACTCTGGGGGAATAAACGAAGCTGAATACGCCGTCGAAGCGACAGTGCTCCAAAGCGTGCAGGGTTTCTTCAAAATCCTCGTCCGTCTCTCCGGGAAAGCCAACGATGATATCGGTGGTAACGGCAATGCCGGGCACCGTCTTTTTCAGATCGTCGCAAAGGGCAAGGTATTCCTCTGCGGTATAGCGGCGATTCATTTCTTTCAGAATGCGGCCGGAGCCTGCCTGCAAGGGCAGGTGAAAATGCCGTTCGCATTTTTCATTTTTGGCAATGGTCTCGAAAAGCTCGTGGGTGGCATCCTTGGGGTGAGAGGTCATAAATTTTAAAACGAAATCACCGGGGATCTTGCAGATATCGTCAAGAAGCTTTGCAAAGGGAATGGGATCTTCCAGATCCTTTCCGTAGGAATTGACGTTCTGCCCCAAAAGGGTGATCTCCTTACAGCCCTTTTCCACAAGGGCGGCCACTTCCTTTAAAATAGCTTCGGGCTTGCGGCTTCTCTCCCTCCCGCGCACGTAGGGCACCACGCAATAGGTGCAGAAATTGTTGCAGCCGTACATCACCGAAACGTAAGCGCGAAAGGGGTAACGCCGCTTTACGGGGAGCCCCTCGCAGATGGTGCCGGGGTTTTCTTCGTAGGAATCTACGAAAAACAAACGCTTTTTTGCTCCCTCCACCGCTTTCAGGATGGAAGCAAATTCGCTTACCTTATTGGTACCGAAAACAAAATCCACGTAGGGGTATTTGTTTTTGATATCCTCTTTTCGGTGCTCCTGCTGAACCATACAGCCGCAAAGACCGATCTTGAGCTTTTTATTCTTTTCCTTCAGGTGCTTCAGCTGCCCCGTGGTGGAAAGAGCCTTCAGCTCTGCGTGCTCCCTGACGGCACAGGTGTTAAAGAGGATCAGATCCGCTTCTTCGATCTGTTCCGTGGCCACGTAGCCCTCTGCTTCGGCAATGCCCATAAGGGTTTCGCTGTCTGCTTCATTCTGCTGACAACCGAAGGTGTTGATATAGATTTTCTTTGCTTCCATTGGCATAAAATCCCTTTTAGAATTAATCATAATATTATATCACGAAGCGGCGTTTTTCGTCAACTTTTTTATTTGGAAAAACATAAAAAAGCCCGGCTCTTTTTTGTAAAAAGCCGGGCTTTTAAAGCTCTGATATCAGAATAAAATGATCAAAAATTCAGAGACCAGCACCACCGCAATGAGGGCGATGGGGTAGGTGGCGGCGTAGGCGGCGGCCACGTCTTCAGTTTTTGCCATGTGGATGAGGGTACCGAGAGCCGGGGTGGAGGTCATACCGCCGGTGATGGAGCCGAGGCTGTTGAGAAGGGAAAGCTTCAAAACGTATTTTGCAAAAAGGAAGCCTGCGATCATTGGCAGAACTGTCATAACCACGCCGTAAACGAAATACATAATATCAAAGTATTCAACGAAGCGGATTCCCCCGGCAACACCTGCGCCGATGAGAAAGAGCATCAATCCCAATTCGCGGAACACTTTCAGGGTGGCACCTCTGGGCATCAGGCTGATATGGCCGATCTTACCTAAATAGCCTACGAAGAGCGAAACGATGAGAGCGCCGCCCGTAGTGCCGAGAGAAAAGAATTTTCCAATTTTGATTCCGCCCAAAAGAAGCCCCAAAACAACGGTAAAGGCAAAGGGGGCGATGCCGAATTCATCGATCTCGATAAGGTTTTTGTTTTCTTCTTTTTTCTTGGCTTCTTCGTGGATCAAGTGCTTTCTTTCTTCTTCCATATCTGCCTTTGCAAGCCTGGGGACCAGCTGAACGAAAAGAACCACGCCCACTACGCCAAAGAGGTAGGCAATGCCGTAGCCTACAGTAACGGCGGCTTCATAAATGGGAGCAACCGTTTCCTTTGCGGTGGAAAAGGCGGGGGTAGAGGTAAGGGAGCCTGAAAGAAGACCTACGATCATAGCGGTCAGCTCTTTTGGGTCAAAGCCCGGGTCTCCGCCCTCCAGCCATCTGCCAAAGCAGATGCACCCTACGGCGGAAAGACCGCCTACCAAGATGATCAGCGTGCCTAAAATAATGTAGGACTTAAAGTTCTTTTTGAAATTGGCAAAAAAGTTGGGACCTGCAATAAAGCCAACGGAGGTCACGAAAAGCACCAGGCCTAAATTCTCTACGATCTTCAGGGCGTTTGCGGCAAAGCTGATGGTTCTGCCGTCTACGTTCGTGGTGAGAGAATCGGTCAAAAAGGTGGGGAACAGGGCACCGAAGAGAAGGGCGATGATGAAGACCCCGGCGGAGCCTAAAGAGATGCCCTTGATCGATACTCTGCCGAGCCCGTAGCCCAGCGCGGCAATGAGCATAATGCTCAGCGTAAGAAGACCGATTCCGGCAATGGAAAAGTTAAACACAGCTTTACCTCCTGAAAGGAAGAAATATGGGAATTGCAGGAAAATTGCCACGTCCATTTTAGCGGTTAAAAAAGGAAAAGTCAACGAAATGAGAGGGCTTCATATATATGGCTTTTTAATGAAAACGATAGCAAAAATTAATAGATGGATCCGAATGGGGAGGATTTTGAAAAAGCTCTTTTCTTTTTTGTCGTTCTGTGTTACAATGTGTACAGGAATTTGCAAAAAAGGAGGGAAGTGCGTGGAGAAAAAGCCCGAGCTCCTTTGCCCGGTTGGTGGGCAGGATACGCTTCAGGCCGCCTTGCGCGGCGGTGCCGACGCAGTTTACTTCGGCGCAACGGAATTTAACGCCCGTATGAACGCCAAAAATTTTGACCGCGCCGCCCTTTCGGATGCCGTCTTCCGTTGCCACGAAAAGGGCGTAAGGGTCTACGTGACCCTCAACACCCTTCTGACCGATCGCCAGATCCCTCGTGCAATGGAGCTGGTCTCCTTTCTTTATCAAACCGGTGCTGATGCTCTGATCCTGGCGGATCGCGGCCTTTCCGCCCTCATCCACGCCGCCTTTCCCGATCTTGAGCTTCACGCCAGTACCCAGGCTTCGGGGCATAACCTTTCTGCGGCTATCGCCCTTGCGGAGGCGGGCTTTACCCGTATGGTTTGCGCAAGAGAGCTGGATCAGAAGAATCTGAAGACTCTTTGCGCCGCCTCTCCCATTGAGATCGAGTTGTTCGTTCACGGTGCCATTTGCGCCAGCCATTCGGGTCAATGCCTGATGAGCAGTATGATCGGTGACCGCTCCGGTAACCGCGGTGAATGTGCCCAGCCCTGCCGCCTGCCCTATAACGGTGGCTATCCCTTGAGCTTTAAGGATCTTTCCCTTGCAGGCCACGTGGAAGAAATTCTATCGTTAGGGGTCTCTTCCCTGAAAATAGAAGGGCGTATGAAGGGCGCTTCTTACGTCTATACTGCCGCCAGCATCTGGCGCACTCTTTTGGATGAGGGGCGCAGTGCAACCCCAAAGGAAATGGCCCGTCTTGCAGGGGCCTTCTCCCGAAGCGGCTTTACCGATGGGTATTTTACCCGCAGGCTTGGGTCCGATATGCTGGGGGTACGAACGGCGCAGGATAAAAAGATCACGGAAAAAACGGCCGTTTCTTACCGTGAAATAGAGCGATGCGCTCTTCCCATCACCCTATCCCGTGAACCGAAGAAAATAGCGGAGCCTGCCCTCCCGCCCAAGAAAAAAACGGGCTTTGGCAGATCCGCACGTTTTTTAAAGCCTGAGCAGATCCCCCAAACGGATCTTTTCCGTGAGATCTACCTGCCCCTTGCGGTGTTTGACGGAGCCCGTGCCAACGGGGTGATCCTTCCCTCCGTCATCATGGATTCCGAACGCCCCTTTGTCCGGTCGGCTTTGGAAAAAGCGGTGAACGAAGGTGTCCGCCACGTTTTGGTTGGAAACCTTGGTCATTTAGATCTGGTAAAGGATCTGCACGTAACCCTTCACGGTGATTTTCGCCTGAACATCACCAATAGCTTCAGCCTTTCTTCTTACCCTGATTTTGCCGACGTGATCGTCAGCCCCGAATTGAATCTTGCCCAGCTGCGGGATCTGCGGGGGGAAAAGAGCGTCATCGTCTACGGAAAGATTCCCCTGATGCTTCTGGAAAAGCAGGTGGGCACCAAATGCCTTCGTGATCGGCGGGGTGTTTGCTTCCCCGTGATTCGGGAAGGGGGGAGGGACGTGGTTCTGAACAGCGTTCCCATCTATATGCTGGATCGGGAAAAAGACCTGAAAGAGCGGGGTATCACCCTGCGCCACTATATTTTCACCACGGAAAGCCCCCAAGAGGTCAAAAAGATCCTTTCTGCCATTGTGGAAAAGGCCCCTGCCAAGGGAAACGTCAGAAGGATTAAATGAAGGAGAGCCGTATGATTCGACATTTGTTTATCATCAACCCCAAGGCGGGGATCCGCAACCCCGTTGAGGTTGCCACCCAAAAGATCCGCGAAGCGTTCATTCTCAATACCGACCGTGAAAACGAGACCTACGATATCGTTCTTTCCCAAAAGAAAGGTGACGCTACCCTCCTTGCCCGCAAGGCCTGCCTTGAAAATCCGGGCTTTACCTGCATCTATGCTTGCGGGGGTGACGGTACCCTCCACGAGGTGGTAAACGGTGTGGTGGGCGCGGAAAACGTAGCGGTTTGCCCCGTTCCCGTGGGAAGCGGAAATGATTTTATCCGTTGCTTCGACGATATCCCCAAGGAACGCTTTCTCAACGTTTCCGCTTGTATTCGCGGAAAAGAGATCTTGTGCGACGTGCTTCGTTGCGGTGATTTCTATAGCCTTAATAATATTTCCGCAGGGCTGGATGCCGCCACGGGAAAACGCCAGAACAAGGTGAAGAATCTCCCTTTGATTTCAGGCGGTGCCGCCTATAAGGTGGCGTTGGCATACTCCTTTTTAACCTCTATGAAAAACACCATCCGCTTTGAGATCGACGGTGAGCCTCTTCTCATCGGAGAAGGCAACGTCACCCTTGCCGTTCTTGGAAACGGAAAGTATTACGGCGGTGGCTTTAAAGCAACGCCTCTTGCAGAGCTTCAGGACGGTCTGATGGATTTTTGCACCGTTCCCACCCTTTCCCGTATGGAATTTCTCAAATACGTTGGGGATTATAAAAATGGTACGCATCTGGAAACGATGCCAAAGGTATACTATAAAAAGTGCAAGAAGATAAAAATGATTTCGGAAAAACCCATTGTGCTTCAGGCAGACGGCGAGATCTTTGAGCGCCTTGATCCTGAGATCGAGGTGGTACCCGGTGCTCTGCGCCTGATCCTGCCCGCCGAAGATTGAGGGGAAAGGAAAGAATATGCTGTTATCGATTGTGGTTCCTTGTTACAATGAGGAAGAAAATATCCGCGCTTTTTACGATAAAACAAAAGAAGCACTGGGCGGTGCCCTTGCCCACGCGGAATTCGTTTTTATTGACGATGGAAGCGAAGACGGTACCGTCAAAGAACTAAAAAAGCTTTGTCAAACCGTTCCCGAAAGGGTGCGAGTCATTAGCTTTTCCCGCAACTTCGGAAAAGAGGCGGGGCTTCTTGCAGGGCTTCGTTATGCCAAGGGTGAATACGTTGCCATTATCGATGCAGACCTTCAGCAGGATCCCAAATACATCGGTGATATGCTGGAGATCTTAAGTAAAAATCCCGAATACGATTGTGTTGCGGCCTATCAGGAGATCCGCAATGAAGGAAAGGTCCTGAGCTTTTTCAAGGATAGCTTTTACAAACTGATCAACAAGATCACCGATATTGAGTTTTACCGCTCCGCCAGCGACTTTCGGGTGTTGAGCCGCCGTATGGTCAACGCCATTCTTGCTATGCCGGAAAAGCGCCGCTTCTCCAAGGGTATTTTTTCTTGGGTTGGCTTTCGCACCTACTATATGCCCTATCAGGTGCAAAAGCGCTTTGCGGGCAAAACCAAGTGGAATTTTTGGAAGCTTGCCTCCTATGCCATCAACGGCATCATTTCCTTTTCCGATAAGCCCCTGATCGTCTCTTCCGTTTTGGGCTTTTTCCTCTTTCTTATTTCCGTTGTGATGCTTTTGGCGGTGGTGATCAAAACCCTTCTCTTCGGTGACCCCGTTGCAGGCTTTCCCACTCTTGCATCTCTCATTCTCTTGGGCTCCGGTATCCAGCTTCTCTGCATTGGGATCTTAGGTCAGTACCTTGCCAAAATGTATGAAGAGATCAAAGGCCGCCCCGTCTATCTGGTAAAAGAAGAATTCGACAACGAAGAATAAAAAATCTCTGAAATAAAAAAGCAGTTCCGAATTGACGGAACTGCTTTTTCACTTTTATTTTGCCAGGCACTGTTCGTAAATGCCTGCCTTTTTAATGGCTTCCACCAGGGTCTCGCCGATCTTATCGGGGGTGGGAACCACGGGGATGCCTGCGTTTTTCATGGCTTCCGCCTTGCTTTGCTGGGTGCCCTTGCCGCCGCTGATGATGGCGCCTGCGTGACCCATTCTCTTGCCCTTGGGAGCGGTCTTACCGCTGATGAAGGCAACTACGGGCTTGGTCATGTTGTCGCGGATCCATTCTGCAGCTTCTTCTTCGCCGGTGCCGCCGATCTCACCGATCATAACCACGGCGAGGGTATCGGGGTCCTTTTCAAAAAGCTCCAGCATATCAATAAAGCCGCTGCCGCGAATGGGGTCGCCGCCGATACCAACTGCGGTGGACTGACCGATTCCGAGAGCAGAAAGCTGATGTACTGCTTCGTAAGTAAGGGTGCCGCTTCTTCCGATGACGCCCACTTTACCGGGGGTACAGATGAAGCCGGGGAGAATGCCGGTCTTGGATGCACCGGGAGAGATGATGCCGGGGCAGTTAGGCCCGATGAGACGGGTCTTTTTGCCAATCAGGTAATTCTTCACGCGCATCATATCCAGAACGGGAACACCCTCCGTGATGCACACGACCAATTCCATTTCCGCATCGATGGCTTCCAAAATGCCGTCAGCGGCAAATGCCGGGGGAATGTAGATCAAGGAGCAGGTAGCGCCCGTCTTTTCCTTGGCTTCTTTTACGGTGTTGAAAACGGGAACGCCGCAAACCTCTTGACCGCCCTTACCGGGAGTGGTACCGCCTACGATCTTGGTGCCGTATTCCAGCATCTGCTGGGTGTGGAATCTGCCTTGAGAACCGGTGATTCCCTGTACGATTACTTTTGTATTTTCATTGATGAGAATCATATTAGTCCTCCTTCTTGCTGTTTGCCAGCTCAACTGCTTTCTTAGCGGCTTCGGCAAAGGTTTTGGCAGGAACCAAAGCCAGGCCGGAATTCGTCAGGATCTCTCTGCCCTTTTCGGCGTTGGTACCGTCAAGACGAACCACTACGGGAATATCGATGCCCATCGTTTCTGCGGCTTCCACGATGCCCTGTGCGATGATGTCGCACTTCATAATACCGCCGAAGATGTTGACCAGAATGGTTTTGACCTTGGGGTCGGAAAGCAAAATTTCAAATGCGGATTTTACTCTCTCTGCATTGGCAGAGCCGCCTACGTCCAAAAAGTTTGCGGGTTCGCCGCCGTAGTGCTTAATGATATCCATAGTGGCCATGGCAAGGCCTGCACCGTTGACCATACAACCTACGCTGCCGTTGAGGGAAACGTAGTTTAGGTCGTACTTGGAGGCTTCGATCTCTTTGGGGTCTTCCTCGTCGTAGTCTCTCAAAGCTACGATATCGGGGTGGCGGAACAGGGCGTTATCATCAAAGTTGATCTTGGCGTCAATGGCAAGAAGATTTCCTTCTTTCGTAGAGATCAAGGGGTTGATTTCCACCAAAGAGCAATCCTTTTCCACAAACAAACGGTACATACCTCTGGTAATGGCAACGAACTGCTTTGCCTGAGCACCTGTGATGCCCAGCTTCTTTGCCATTTCCCAACCGTTGTAATCGCGGTAACCGATGGTGGGATCGATCTTCATATGGTGAAGCTTTTCGGGATTCTTGCGAGAAAGCTCTTCGATTTCCATGCCGCCTTCGGCAGAGGCAAGAAGGGTGATACAAGCGTTGGCACCGTCAACCGCCATGGAAACGTAGTACTCGTGATCAATGTTGCTTCCTTCCGTAACGTAAAGCTTACGTACGAATTTCCCTTCAGGACCTGCCTGATGGGGGTAAAGGGTCTTCCAGATCATTTTCTTTGCGGCGATCTGAACCTCTTCAATGGTGTGGCATACCTTCACGCCGCCGGCCTTTCCTCTGCCACCGGAATGGATCTGCGCCTTGATGGCGATGGGGAAGGTGCCGATCTCTTTTGCAATGTTGACTGCCTCATCCATATTGGTGGCTATATAGCCTTTGGGGCAGGGAATGCCGTATTGCGTGTAAAGCTCACAGGCTTGATATTCGTGGATTTTCATTTGGTACTCCTAAATTATTTTGCTAATTTTGCGCCTTCCTCCAGCGCCTTCAGATTCAGTTCTTCCGTTCCCTTGGGTACGTGCATCAGAACTGCTTTTTTAATGTTTTCATAAGAAGAAAACTTGAGGATCTCGTTGATGGCGCCTACGGAAACGATATTGACCGTCTGCATTTTGCCCACCTTTTCTCTTGCGGTTGCAAGAATGGGGAGCTTCATAAAGTTCTTGTGGTCGTAATCCTCCGGCACTTCGATTGTCTCGTCAACCAAAACGAAGCAGTCTTCCGCCAGATCCTTGCAGTACTGATTAAAGGACTGCTGGGAAAGAGCCATTACGAAGGTGGGGCGGGTGACCTTGGTAAAGCCGATCTTCTCATCGGAGACGATGACCTCACCCTTGCACATACCGCCTCTTGCTTCGGGGCCGTAAGATTGGGACTGTGCTACGAATTTATTTTCAAAAATGCCTGCTTCCGCCAGAATGATGGTTCCGGTGATGAGGCCCTGACCGCCGGTACCGGCAAGTCTGATTTCCATTTTGCTCATAATACGCCCTCCCTTACTTGATTTGTACCTTGTCGATGATCTTTTGGTACTGTTCGGTGAGTTCCGGAAATTCGGAACGGCTCAGCTCGCCGATGACAAGCTTGCCTTCCAGCTCTTCAGGGGTCATGGTCTTGGCCTTTTCAACCGAAACGCTGTTTTCCTTCTGCCAGCGGAACATATCCACGGCACTGCCCTTTTTGTTCTTTCTTCCGTAGTAGGTGGGGCAGATGGAAGCACATTCGATTACGGAAAAGCCCTTGTGACGAATGCCTTCTTCAATGAGCTTGGTGGTGCGAACTGCGTCGTAAGCACTGCCTCTTGCGGTGTAGGTGGCACCTGCCGCCTCTGCAACCTTGGGAATATCAAAGGGGCGGTCGATGTTGCCGTAGGGAGCGGTGGTTCCCTTTTCGCCGTAAGGCGTGGTAGGGGAATACTGACCGCCGGTCATACCGTAAATGTCGTTGTTGAATACGATGGCGGTAATGCCGATGTTGCGGCGGGCCGCGTGGATCAGGTGGTTGCCGCCGATGGCGCTGGCGTCACCGTCACCCATAATGCAGATGACCTCCAATTCGGGGCGGGCCATCTTGATACCCGTGGCGAAAGCCAGTGCTCTGCCGTGGGTGGTGTGCATGGTGTTGAAATCCATATAGCCGGCGGCTCTGGAGGAGCAACCGATGCCGGAAACCAAAACGACCTTGTCTTTGTCAAGACCTAAATTTTCCACGGCCTGCGCTACGTCCTTCATCAGAACGCCGTGGCCACAGCCGGGGCACCAGATGTGAGGGAGGTGATCCTCACGGAAATATTTCTTTACGAGATTGGATGCCATGATCAACCCTCCTTTACGACGTTTGCAATCTCATCGGGGGTGATAACGGTTCCGTTCACCTTGCCGATGAAATCGATCTTGCAGTTGTTCTTCACAACGCGTTCCACTTCCAGAAGGATCTGACCGTTGTTATGCTCTGCAACGACTACCTTCTTTACCTTGCGGGAAAGCTCTTCCAGGCGCTTTGCGGGGAAGGGCCAAATGGTGATGGGGCGGAAGAGACCTACCTTGATTCCTTCCTTCTGCAGGTCTTCCATAGCGCTGTAGGCACTTCTTGCGGTGCCGCCGTAGCAGACCAGAAGAACGTCTGCATCCTCGGTATCCTTCTCTTCCCAGGAGAGGATATCGTCAAGATTCTCATCGATCTTTGCCATCAGGCGTTTTACCTGATTGTGAGCAATTTCCGTAGAGTTGGTGGGGAAGCCGTCCTTCGCGTGGATCAGACCCGTTACGTTGTAACGCTGACCGTGGCCGAAGGGAGCAAAGCTGGGGATCAGGGAGCCGGGCTCACATTCGTAAGCGGGGGCGTTAAGATCCTTGGGCATAGTACGATTCACGATCTCAAGAGAGCCTTCCTCGGGAATCTGGATGCTCTCACGCAGGTGACCCACGATCTCGTCCATCAGGAAGATAACGGGGGTGCGGTATTTTTCAGAAAGGTTGAAGGCGCGGACACAAAGGGTGTAGCACTCTTCCACCGTAGAGGGGGAAAGCGCGATCACGGGGTGGTCACCATGGGTTCCCCATCTGGCCTGCATCACGTCACCCTGAGAGGGAGAGGTGGGAAGACCCGTGGAAGGACCGGCGCGCTGTACGTCAACCAAAACGAAGGGAATCTCCGTTAAGCAAGCGTAGCCTAAGTTTTCCTGCTTCAGGGAGAAGCCGGGGCCGGAGGTAGCCGTCATAGCCTTGACACCTGCGGCACTGGCACCGATGGCGGCGGCACAGGAAGCGATCTCATCTTCCATCTGAATAAAGCGCCCGCCCACCTGAGGAAGCCTTGCGGCACAGCCCTCTGCGATTTCGGTAGAGGGGGTAATGGGGTAGCCGGCGTAAAAACGGCAGCCTGCTGCCAGAGCGCCTTCCACGCAAGCCTGGTTACCTTGCATCAATTTCACGTTTTTCATGCGTTTTCCACCTCCTCCAGCCAAATGGCGTAATCGGGACATCTGATCTCGCACAAACCGCAACGAATGCATTTGTCTTCCGCTACGATGGCGATTTTATCGCCCTTCAGGTCAAGAACCCCTTTGGGGCAGAATGCGGCACAGACACCGCAGCCTTTGCACCAGCCCACGTTCAGGACCAGTTTCTTTGCTTTTCCAGCCATAGTGTTTACCTTTGCAGAATCGATCTGCCTTTCTTATTTTTTGCTTTTTTCTGGGTCTTATATAAATAAGATAGAAACTATAATACCATATTTTTCACTTTAATTCAAGCAGGATTCGAGCTATATACATACTTATTTTTAATAATTTGTTATAGGTGCTATAACAAATCTTGATAAAACAATCCTTTTTTATGAAAAAGCGTAAATTACTTTACAATTCTTACGAAGTATGCTACAATAATCGGGAAGATACGACAACGCAAAGTACTTGAAAAGAAAGGGAGAATCGTATGTCGTTCAGTAAAAAGGTGAACCGTCTTTTAAAGGAAAACAAGATGACCAAGGCGGCCCTTGCCAAGGAAAGCGGCATTCCTTATACAACCCTTGACAGTATGCTGAAAAGGGAAACGGATACCGCCAGGCTGGAAGCCATCTTCCGCATGGCAAAGGCGCTGGGCACCTCGGTGGAGGCACTTGTTTTTGACGATGAAGAAGAGGTCCCCGTTTCCCCGGAGGAGAAAAGGATTCTTGAGCTTTATTCTCTTTTGGATTCCCGCGGAAAAAATACGGTGCTTTCGCTGATGGAGCGCGAGGCGGATAACAGTAAGGAAGGGCGCAAAGCCCTGCGCACCGTTCCCTTATACGAAGCACCCGCCGCCGCAGGCGTTGCCCTCCCGGTCTTAACGGAGGAAGCGGGTGAGCTTACGTATCGGGAGGGGGAGATCCCCGCGGGTACGTCCTTTGCCATTCGCATTTCAGGTGACAGTATGGAGCCCCGATTTTTTGACGGTGACCTTGTGTACGTGGAAAAAACGAAAGAGCTTCGCTCAGGCCAGATCGGCATTTTCATTCTGAACGGAGAAAGCCTTTGCAAAATGTATACCGTGAAGGATTCGGAAACGTACCTTTATTCTCTCAACACCTGTTACGAACCCATCCACGTGCTGGAAAGCGATCGGCTGGAGCTGGTGGGCAGAGTGCTCCTTTAACTGAAAAGAAAGGAAAAAGTATGAAACAAAAGAAACGAAAAGGCTCAGTCATTGTTCTGGCGATTCTGGCCCTTTTGATCCCCGTTCTTCTTGCTACGGTCTTTCTCCAAAGCAATGCCAGCGATAACGTCAAACGAGGTAACGTTCGCTCCGTTACTCTGGTGCACGGCTCCAGAGAGGAGGAGATCACGGATGCCGAGGAAATCGCATTTTTCGTAAAGGCTGCCGCCGAAAGTGATCCCATTCAAAGCCCAGCGGACGAATTGGATTCGTACCGTCGGCTTGACGTGGTCTTCCACAAATATAATCGCGACGTTGCTTACGTTTTCTACCTCAGCGATTCTGAGAATAACTGTCTGGCTTCCGATCCGGAAGGAAACTATTTTCTGTTTTCGCCGGAGGTGGCAAAGAAACTGCAAAGCCACCGTCTTTTAAAGGACTACGCCCTTTCCTTTGCGGAATATCCCACCTTGTCTTTAAACCAAGGCGGGAAGGATTACGCCCCCTGCCTGACCGAAGGGGAATGGAACCACGTTCGTGCAGACGGCGAGGATGCCCGTCAGGAGATCCGAGCTCAGAGCGAAGAAGAATCCGTTCTGCCGCAAGGGGAGAAGTTGAATTTCGTCTTTTCCATCCAGCCGGATTATTGCAGTGTTCTGTTGACTGTGAAGGATGGCGAGATCCTTTATTCCGGCACGTACGGTGAAATGCCCGCCATTCACTTGGAGGAGGATACCCCCCTTTCTATGACCGTTTCCTGCGACTGGTACGAAAAGGATGACGTCTCTTATCACGGAAGCCTTTCCTATTCCTTCGATCTGACCTACGATATTCCCACTCTCTGTACGCTGGAGAAGACCTCCGCCGCTCCCGGCGGTGGCTTCGTGCTTCGGATCTATCATTCCGCAAGTCCCCAGATCGCCGTGACCCCCAGCTTTACCTTTGATAAAATGAAGATAACCAAAGAAGCGGACCATTGGCTGGCGCTGATCCCCGTTTCCCAAAGCGCAACTCCCGGTACCTACACCATTATGGTGATGGGAAGTGATGTGGAGCAAACCCTTGACGTCACCGTCACCCCGTAAGAAGTTGAATATAACGGAGAAGCAATATGAACGAAATCTATGACGTTGAAAAGTACAACAAAGGAATCAAAAAGGTTCTGATCACCAAAGAGGAGATCGCCGCTGCCATTGAAAAGGCGGGAAAGGAGATTTCCGCGACCTACGACGGCAACCCCATTTTGCTTGTAAGCATTCTCAAGGGCGCTTTCGTATTTATGGCAGATCTGTGCAGGGCCATCACCGTTCCCTGTGAGATCGGCTTTATGTGTGCCAAAAGCTACGAAGGAACCGATTCTACGGGCGTGGTGAATATCACTATGGATCTGGAGCACGACGTTTCCAAATACCACGTGATCATCGTGGAAGATATTGTGGATACGGGCAGAACCTTAAAGGACGTGGTGGCGCTTCTGAGAGCAAGAAATCCTCTTTCCCTGCGGGTGGTGACCCTTTTGGATAAGCCCAGCAGAAGAAAGGTGGAGTTTGATGCAGACGTAAGTCTTTTCACCATTCCCGATCTGTATGTGATCGGCTACGGCCTGGATTGCGACGAGTACTACAGAAACCTCCCCTATATTGCAGAATATAACACGGAAGCGTAATCGGAAAACAAAAAGAGCTGCGGAAATTTCCGCAGCTCTTTTTTAAGCTCAGTCTTTTTTCTTTGCGCTATCCTGCTTGCGCAGAACCAGCTTCGGCTCTTTTTCACCGGTGACCGCATCCTTGGTGATGACCACCTTTTTCACGTCGCGGCGATCGGGCATTTCGTACATCAATTTTTGCAAAAAGCCTTCCATAATGGCACGCAGACCTCTGGCACCCGTTTTTTGTTCTTTGGCTCTTCGAGCGATTTCAAGGCAGGCATCTTTTTTAAACTCCAGCTCGATCTCATCCATCTCAAAAAGACGGCAGTACTGCTTGACCAGCGCGTTCTTAGGCTCGGTAAGAATGCGAACCAGGCTTTCTTCATCCAGAGAATCCAGCGGTACTACCACGGGAATTCTGCCGACAAGCTCGGGAATGATACCGAATTTTACAAGATCGTGAGGGATCACGTTTTGGATCATCTGCTTTTCTTTTTCGTCGTTCACAGCCGTCGTGGCATCGGAAAAGCCGATGGTCTGCTTGCCCTGACGGCGGCGAATGATCTCCTCCATGCCGTCAAAGGCGCCTCCGCAAATGAACAGAATGTTCTTGGTGTCGATCTTGATATATTCCTGATTGGGGTGCTTTCTGCCACCTTGCGGCGGCACGTTGGCAACGGTTCCTTCCAGAATCTTCAGCAGTGCCTGCTGAACTCCTTCGCCGGAAACGTCACGGGTGATGGAGCGGTTTTCACTCTTCCTTGCCACCTTATCGATCTCGTCAATATAGATAATGCCCCGCTGTGCCTTTTCAATATCAAAATCGGCCGCCTGGATCAGACGAAGCAAAATGTTTTCCACGTCCTCACCTACGTAGCCCGCTTCCGTGAGGGTGGTAGCGTCGGCAATGGCGAAGGGAACCTCCAGGGTTTTGGCAAGGGTCTGAGCAAGATAGGTCTTGCCGCAACCGGTATCACCAATGAGAAGTACGTTGCTCTTCTGGATCTCTACCTCGTCTTCGCCGCTTTGCATCAAGCGCTTATAGTGGTTATAAACGGCAACGCAAAGGGCCATTTTGGCCTTTTCCTGACCTACCACGTATTCATCCAGCTTCTTTTTGATCTCGGTGGGGCGGGGGAGAGAACGAGGTGCAAAGTCCGATTTTTTGGGCTCTGCGGGAAGGGTATATTCTTCAACCAATTCGTGGCAAAGAGAAACGCAGTGGTTGCAAATGTAGATTCCCTTGGGACCGGGGATCATTATCTCAACCTGCTCTTGGGTTCTGGAACAAAAGGAACAGGTGGGGGAATTTTTTTGATTAGCCATAAAAACTCCTTGTTTGTGAAAAAAATCCGGGCAAGACTGGCTTGCCCGGAAGGGTTTAAGCTCTCTTTTCGATGACCTTGTCGATCAGGCCGTATTCAAGGGCTTCCTGTGCGGAAAGGAAGTTATCCCGATCGGTATCCTTTTCGATGGTCTCGAGGCTCTTTCCTGTGCGTTCTGCCAGGATCTTATTGAGGGTGTCGCGGGTGCGGAGGATATGATCCGAATGGATCTTGATATCACTTGCCTGACCGCGCATACCGCCCAAGGGCTGATGGATCATGATCTCGCTGTGGGGAAGGGCAATGCGCTTACCCTTTGCGCCGGCAGCCAGAAGAAACGCACCCATGCTTGCCGCCATTCCGATACAGATGGTGGATACGTCACATTTGATGTAATTCATCGTATCAAAGATGGCCATGCCGGCAGAAATAGAACCGCCGGGGCTGTTGATATAGAGGCAGATATCCTTATCGGGATCCTGCGCCTCCAAGTACAGAAGCTGTGCTACCACAAGACTTGCGGTGGCGTCATTTACTTCGTCACACAAGAAAACTACTCTGTCGTTCAGGAGCCGGGAATAGATGTCGTAGCTTCTCTCAGAGTGCCCGGTCTGTTCGACAACCATTGGTACCAGTGCCATATGTCAAAACCTCCCGTGAATAAGTGGAATCGGTGCTGAATTATTCAGCGTCTTTTTTTGCTGCGGGCTTCTTTGCAGGTGCCTTCTTGGCGGGAGCTTTCTTTTCGCCCTCAGCAGCCTTCTTTGCAGGTGCCTTCTTGGCAGGAGCCTTCTTTTCACCCTCAGCAGCCTTCTTTGCGGGTGCCTTCTTTGCGGCCTTTGCTTCAGCGGGTGCTTCGGTGATCTCGGCGCTTGCCTTGATCAGTTCAACTGCCTTGCGTGCGGAAACGTCCTTGCGGATCACTTCCTCGGGGATGTATTCCTTAGCCTTCTCAACGTCGATCTGGTAGGATTCGGCAACTCTTGCGTATTCAGCTTCAACCTCTTCTGCGCTGATCTCGAAGTTTTCAGCCTTTGCAATGGCTTCCAGAGCCAAAGTAGCCTTTACCTGACGCTCTGCCTGAGGACGGAGATCCTCCAGCATCTTCGCTTTGGTCATGCCGGAATACTGCAGATACATTTCCATAGAAATGCCCTGCTGCATCATACGGTTCTCGTAATCGTTGAGCATATTTTCGCACTCATTGTCAAACATACAGGTGGGAATGTCACCCTCGATGGCGTCAATAATTGCGGTGAGAAGCTGCTCCTCCACCATATGATCGGCTTCGTCTGCATTTCTCTTTTCTATTTTAGCCTTGATATCCTTCTTATATTCAGCCAAGGTATCAAATTCGGAAACGTCTTTTGCAAATTCATCGTCAAGCTCGGGGAGCTCGATCTTTTCAATGCCGTTCAATACGACCTTGAATACGGCTTCCTTGCCTTTCAGCTCTTCGGCGTGGTAATCCTCGGGGAAGGTAACGGTAACGTCAAAAGCATCACCGATCTTGTGACCTACGATCTGTTCCTCAAAGCCGGGGATAAACTGACCGCTGCCCAGTCTCAGCTTGTGAGCCTCGCCCTTGCCGCCTTCGAAAGCCTTATCGCCGATGAAGCCTTCGTAATCGATGATGGCAACGTCATCATTTTCAGCCGCTCTGTCGGTAACCTCAATGGTTCTGGAGTTTCTCTGACGAACTCTCTCAAGCTCGGCGTCAACTTCAGCTTTTGCTACCTTCTTTACGGTCTTTTCTGCTTTGATTCCTTTGTAAGAAGAAACGGTGATCTCGGGCTTGGTCCAATATTTTGCGGTCAAAGCTACACCGTTTTCATCGATGTCGCCCAGTTCCAATTCAGGCTGGCTGACCACTTCAATGCCTGCTTCCTTAACAGCTTCATCCAATACGCCGGGGAGAAGTGCGTTCAATGCATCGTCATAGAACACACCCTTGCCATACATCTTCTCGATGATGGAGCGGGGGGCTTTGCCCTTACGGAAGCCGGGGATGGAAATACGGGAAGCCTGCTTCTTGTAAACTTTGTTGACTTCGGCTTCAAAATCTGCCGCGGGGATCTGGATCTCCAGGATCGACTGATTCTTTTCGCCATTCTTTACGCTTTTCAAACTCATTTTCTTCACTCCTGAAACTCATTTGATAGTAGAAAAAATCTATCTTTGTAATTATATACACCAAACCTTTTTTTGTCAAGACTCACGGGGAAAAAGGTTTATTTGCACGAAAAGGAGTCTTTTTTGTCTCTGTTTTTGTGAAAGTCGATAGGGGATCTGCGAGAAAAAAAGGGCAACGGAATCTACCGCGCCCAACATATTTATTCTACCAAAAAACGCATAAAAAAGTCAAGTGTTAAAATCACGAAAAATTAATGAATATTTTGTGTAAAATGTGAATTTACAAAAAAGTGAACATGTGCTATTATGTAGGTGCAAGGAAGAAAGAAACAAAAACGAAGGGTGATCGCCCTTCACCGAATCCAAAAAAGGAGGTACGGTCCCAAGATCTGAATACAGTGACCCCAAAGAAGAGGAGTAATGAAAACGTAAATCTCATCAGGAGGTACGGTCCCAAGGAAAATCAGAAAGTACCCCGAATGCTCGGAGTAACGTAAGGCCTGAAACCCTTTAAGATTTATAGGAGGTACAGTCCCAAAATCTGATCGACAGTGACCCAAATGATTGGAGTAACCCACAAAACAGGAGGTACGGTCCCAAGGCAAATTTTAACTAAACCCGAAAGCTCGGAGTAACCCAAACGAGATTCAGACCTTTACAATCTTTTACCGCCAAGCGGAACACCCATCGTGGATCAAAAAAATGAAGTTATCGTGAAAAGGCAGTGATCTCAAACACCAAAATTTAATATAGATATCCTAACAAGGAGGTACGGTCCCGTGAACAGCGAGGAACAGTGATGACCCTGATTCGTGAGAGAATAATACGAATCAGGGTCATTTTTTTACCCTTGCAATTCTTTGGTTTCTGTGTTACAATTCCCCTTGGGTAAAACCCAAACAAAAGAATAAACTGCAGTTCATCGAGTGATCGTAGTCGGGCTTTTCAGCTCGGGGATAAGGAAATCACGGTGAAAATCCGTAGCAACCGCCATTGCCGTAATGGGAAACCTAAGTCGGAATGCTTATCGATCTGCAGGCCGATAAAAGTTCCCTTGGGCAAACGGGAGGGGAGAGGTATCAGCGATCCGGCAGGGGATCGTGCCTTTTTCTGCGCCCTGGGAAGGGTGCTTTTATTTTATCCTTTTGTAAAAAACGAAAGGAAATGAAAAAAAATGAAATCGATCCATCGCGTATTATCTCTTGTTTTGATGCTTGCTCTCCTTCTTTCTCTTGCCGCTTGCGGCGAAGGGGGCACCGTCGCAACCCAAGAAACCCCCGCTTTAAGCGGAGAGACCGAAAACTCCGAAGGGGGAAAGTCGCCTTCCGTATGGGATGACGCCACCTACGGCGAAGACAAGTCCTTCGGAAATGGCTCTAAAAAAGTTGAGGTGGAAGTGAAAGTGGGCGAAAAAAGCGTCACCTTCACTCTGAATACCGACAAAGAAAATCTTGCCGATGCCCTTTTGGAGCATCAATTGGTGGAGGGGGAGGATGGCCCCTACGGCCTTTACGTTAAAAAGGTAAACGGTATTACGGCAGATTACGATGCCGACGGCCATTTCTGGAGCCTTTCTCAAAGCGGTACTGCCCTGATGAGCGGTGTCTCCGATACCAAGATCGCGGGTGGCGAGCACTTTGAAATGACCTACACCAAGGGTTGATATGAAAAAAAAGGTCACGGGGCGATCCCTTCGGGAACTGGTCCTCTTTTCCATGCTGGGCACTCTGACGTTTTCCGCTCAGGTGGCGATGGAGGCGATCCCCAACGTTCACCTCACGGGAATGTTCGTTCTTTTATTTACCCGGGTGTTCCGAAAAAAAGCGCTGATCCCCCTTTATATCTACGTTTTCCTGGTTGGCATTCGTTGGGGCTTTTCCTTTTCCTGGATCCCGTATCTCTACCTGTGGCTGATTCTTTGGGGTCTTGGGATGCTGGTTCCAAAAAATGCTCCCGCCCGCCTTGCCGCCGTTCTTTACCCTGCCATCGGCGTTTTGTTCGGGTTGAGCTTCGGAACTCTTTACGCCCCATCTCAGGCACTTCTTTTCGGGTATGATTTCAAAACCACCCTTGCCTGGATCGCCGCGGGCTTCCTGTGGGACGTGGTCCACGCAGCGGGAAACCTGGTGGCGTGTACCCTGGTCCTGCCCCTTTCTCGTCTTTTGGAGCGGCTGTTGAAGCGCTCCGGAATGTAAAAAGAAAAAACTGCGTGCCGAGCGGCACGCAGTTTTTTCTATGCTCGGATCAATTTGATTTTGGTCAGAATGCGGAGAATGGTTTGCCCCTTGGGGAGCTGAAGCACGTCTTCCTTATCAAAGCCGCCGATGCGGAACAGCAAAACGGCGTAAACCAAAGCCGCAAGGCCAATGGAAAGAACGGTGGAGAGAGAATCGGGGATCAGGCGGGAAAGGATCAGGTGGCAGCATCCCGCCGTTACACCGCAGGCAACGGAAGCGACGAGGGGCTTTAAAAGGATCCTTCTGAAGGAAAGGCGGTAGTTGACCCGCTTCTGCAGAAATACGGTGTTAAAGCAGAACATAATGACGTAGCAAAGCAGGGTGGAAATGGGAATGCCGTAGTGACCGATGGCAGGGATCCCAATAAGGACCCAGATGGAAACCGCCTTTGCCACTACGCCGAAGCAGGTGGATACGATGCTTAAATGAGCGTGCCCCGCTGCCTGAAGCATTGCCCCGCTGACGCTGATGAGCCCCGAAAACAGAATGGAAGCGGAAAGGATGGTGAGCATCGGTGCCACTACGTCATTGGAGAAAAATTCAACCCCCGCGGCGTTGCGGAAAATGGCCTCGCTGGAGGAAAAGAGCAGATCGATGATGGGCTTTGCCATAACCCCCATACCAATAGCGCAGGGCAAACAGATCACCGTAACGATGCGGAAGGTAAAGTCCATGGTTTTGTTAAGGGCTACCTTATCCTGGGTGGCATCGGCACCGCTGATGGCGGGAATGATGCTGATGGCAAAGGGATAGATAATGGCAGGGGGAAGGTTAAACAGAGTAACGGCCTTGGCGGCATAAGCGCCGTAAAGGGTAACTGCAACGGGGGCGGCATCGTGAATGGCAAAGTGGGTCACGTCAACCAAGGCATCGTTGATGCGGCGCACCGCCATCAGGGAATCCATCAGCCCCGTAAGGGACATAATGCTGGATGAAACGGTAACGGGAATGGCAATGAGGATCAGCTCCTTTGCCAGTTCCTTTTTGCTTCGGCAGCTTTGATCCAGCCCCACCTCCTTGTCACGGTCACCCACCCACTTGGCAAAGGCCATATAAACGGAGGAGGCGACGATTCCAAGGGTCACACCGCCTAAGGCAAAGGCTGCCACGGTAGTGGGAGCAAAGCCGTTTTTGGTGGCGAAAACCCCTGCGGTCAGACCTAAACAAAGATTGCCTAAGGATTCGATCACCTGCGATACGGCGGTGGGGGTCATATTCTGGTTACCCTGGAAATACCCACGAATGGAGGAAACCAGACAAACGAAGAACATAATGGGGGAAATGGTCTTGATACAGATGCCCAGCCCCGGCTCCCCCTGAAGGTTCGCAATGGCATCAGCGCCGAAAAAGAGCCCTGCGGTGCCGATCAGACCGATGGCAAGAAAGATCAGAAGGCTGATGCGGTAAATAGCATCCACCTCTTTCCACCTGCCCTTTGCGCGGGATGCGGCGATCATACGGGAAATGGCAACGGGAAGACCTGCGGTGGAAATGAGAAAGCAGGTGGCGTAAATGGAGTAAGCGGAATTGAAGTACCCCATAGCAGTATCCCCGATGCTGTTGGCAAGGGGAATTTTAAAAAGGGCGTTGACGATCTTGACGATCAGGTTGGAAAGCATTAGGATCAATGCACCGTATACAAATCCTTGTTTCTTTTTTGCCATTTAATCAATAAACTCCTGCAGTACAGAATTTTTAGGTACCAGCGCCTCCTCCCAGGCAGGGAAGGGCATCAGCTTCTTCCAAAGGGCCTGCGCCTTTTCGTAATAGGGGCTTTCGGGGGGCACGTGAGCCAAAAGCTCCGTTACCTCCTGCTTTTCAACGGCAGGCTCGTAGGGGAAATTGGTGTCGATGGTGAAGGTGGCGTTCTTTCGGAAGGGGTGCAGGATCTCCTGTTCGGAGGGGATCACGTTTTTCCAAAGAGAGAAGGTGCGCTCCGCACCGGCGTTGCGGTGCTTGTAATCCCGAATGAGGCGGCGGCAAAAACGGATCTCGGTGGGGAGAAGAGGCTCCTGCCCCTCCATTGCCACCCCTTGGGTTACGTCTAAATAAAAGCAGACCCATTTTTCTCCCTTGGGCATTCCTTCAAGGATCCGATCGTTCAGAGCGTGGATCCCTTCTAAAATAAAGACGTCGTAATCCTTGGGAGAGATGGGGAACACTTCGTCCGAGCGGTGCCCGGTATTAAAATCAAAAATGGGGATCTCGGCATCCTCTCCCCGGGAAAGAGCGCCCAAAACCGAAAGAATGGTTTCGGAATCGGTATGCTCAAAGGCGTCGTAATTGGGGGTGCCGTCTTCGTTTAAGGGGGCTCTTTCCTCGTTGAAGAAAAAGTCATCGGTGGAAAAGGTCACCACCCGTTTTCCCGCTACCTCCAGCGCCTCGTCAAGAGCTTTGCCGGTGGTGGTCTTACCGCTGCAGCTGGGCCCGGCTAAAAATACGAAGCGGGCTTCTTTTTCCAGCGTGATCTCAGCGGCGCGGGCAATGCTCGCGTGGTAGGCGGCTTCTTCCCGCAGAATGATCTCTTTCGCCAGAGCGGGCTCAACGTTGGGAAAAACGGCGTGTTTCATCGTAATCTCCTTTCAAAGGGAGTCCATTTCCTCTAAATTTTCCCGGATCTTTTCAGGGTGATCCAGATACTCAAAGGGGTATTTGTAATTGGAAAAGCGGCGGATCCTGCCTCCTGCCTCCCTTGGCAGAAGTTTGGAGATCCCACCTGCACCGCAGGCGAAAATATCGCAAAGATCCTCCATCATTGCAAGGTTGTAGGCACCGATGGTGCCGGGCCTTGCAAAGCCTAAATTTTCAAGATCTCCCTCGGTCATTTTCTGTCTGTATAAATAATATGGGCGAAGCCCAGCATTTATACAAAGTCGGTGCGCGTGGGAGACTGCCTCCTGAAAAGCGGTGGAAAAAGCTCTGCTTTCCCGATCGGTGGCAGATTTCTTTTTGCAAAGGGCGTGAAGCGTCACGTTTGCGCTCTCCAGCGCCAGCACTTCCTTCACGGAACGTAAGAATACGTCGGGCGTTTCACCGGGAAGAGCCGAGATCAGGTCGCAGTTGACGGCAAAATCGTACTCTTTTGCCAGCGCCATGGCATCGAAAAAATCCTTGGCGGTATGGTGCCTTCCGATGAGAGAGAGGGTCTCGTCGCAGGTGGTCTGGGGGTTGATGCTGATGCGGTTGACCCCCGCTTCCTTTAACGCTTCCAGCTTTTCGCGGTTCACGGTATCGGGTCTGCCCAGCTCCACGCAGTATTCCTCTGCCTGCCCAAGTCCCTCTTTCTTCAGGTGTGAAAGAACGTCGCGGAGCTGCTCCGCCGAAAGAATGCCCGGGGTGCCGCCGCCCATATAAACGGCGCGCAGGCTCCCTTTTCTTTTTTCAATGACCCTTGCGGTCAGGGATATCTCCTGTTTCATTTGCTCCAGATACCGTGGAATCAAGGCAAGGTGGGAAGGAGCCGCGGAGGAGATAAAGGAACAGTAGGAACAGCGGCTGGGACAAAAGGGAATGGATAAATATAGCATAGAATCCCCTTGGGAGAGGGATCGGTCAAATTCCTCCTCCAAAAGGGCAAGCTCCGTTAAAAGAGCGGCTTTTTCTTCTGCAACCAAGAACTCTCGTTGCAGAAGCGTTTTGACACAGTCTCCGTCAAAGGAAAAACGCTTTAAGTAAAACCGCGCCACCTTGACGGGTCGTACTCCGATGAGGGTGCCGTAAGGGGGAACGTAGGCGGTAAAATCTCTTGCGGCTTTGGCAAAGGCAAGCCCTAATGCCGCGTTTTCCCCTCGCCCGCGCTCACCGTGAAGGGAAAGGTCGATCTCCGCTTCAAAGGCGGCGCTTTTTTCTTTTTTGCCAAGGCTTATCCGCACCTTGTTTTCAAAAAGGCTCGCGGCAATGGAAAAATCCGCCGCTTCCCCGTGAAAAAAGGCTTGAGCCAGATGGTAGCAAAACAGCCGCCGCGCTTCCGTTTCGCAGAGGATCTCCATTTACAGATCCTCCGAGGTGACCCAAATGGTGATGGGGCCGTCTCCGGTGATCTCCACCTTCATATCGCCCCCGAAAACACCGGGGTAAACGGTGGCGCCCTTTTTGCCTTCTGCGGCGCGTGCATCCGCAACTATCTGCGTACGGGCAAGAAAATAATCGTAAAGCTCTTTTGCGGGCGCAAATTTCATAGCGTTCATAAAATCAGGTCGGCGGGAAGAAAGTCGTGCGCAAAGGGTAAAGTTGGATACCGCAAGGATATCCGCACCCACGTCGGTTGCGCAAAGGTTGAGCTTTCCTTTTTCATCGGGGAAAATGCGCATATTCAGGATCTTTTCAATGAAGCGGTCAGCCTCCTCGCGGGTGTCGCCCTCTTCCAATCCCAAAAGAATGCACATTCCCTTGCCGCACTGTGAGATTACTTCTCCTTCGCAGAGAAGCCTTGCTTTTTCGGTGATCTGAAGCACCGCCCTCATGCTTTGCCACCTCCCGAGATTTGCAGAATATCCTTATTCTTTTTCAGCCGTTCCACAATGGAATTTAGGTGTTCTCTGCCCTTGATCCCGATGGTAATGGTCAAAAGGCCGGTCTTGGAGGTAGAGGAGGTTTGCGTGTTGATGGCAGAAATGGGAATACGCATTTCCGCCAGCGTGGTGGAAATGGATGCCATCACGCCAATGTTATCTGCCACCAGGATCTGCAGGGTGGCGCTGTAGGAATTGGATTGATTTTCTACTGCGTTCTGCGCCCAGGTAGCGTGGATCCAGCGGTCCTTTTCCTCGCCACCCAAGCCTTCTACGGCGTGGGGACAGTTGTATTTGTGTACCGAAACCCCGTAGCCTCTGGTAATAAAGCCGATGATCTCATCGCCCGGCAGGGGAGAACAGCACTTGGCAAATTTCACCTGACAGTTTTCCAGCCCTTCGATGATCACGCCGCTTTTTGATTTTTTCAGTTCCTTCTTTTCCGCCTGAGTCTGGGTGACCTCAAGGGAAACAGGGGTGTGAGCCGCCAGGGATCGCTCGATCTCATCACGGATCTTTACGTGGATCTTGGAAAGAGCAATGCCACCGTAGCCGATGGAATTGTAGAGATCGTCAAGGCTTTCCAGACCGTGGCGCTGGGCAATAGTGGTCATGATCCGCGCCTTTTCTTCTTCCGTGAGACCCTTGCGGATCTTATCAAATTCCTTATCAACCTCGCCCTGTGCCAGTTGAATGTTTTCTTCCCGCTTTTCTTTTTTGTACCAGCCGCGGATCTTATTTTTCGCCTCACCGCTTTTTACGATCTTCAGCCAGTCACGGCTGGGACCCTTGGAGGAGGAAGAGGTCAATACCTCCACGATCTGCCCTGTCTGCAAAACGGTGGTAATGGGGGCAATGGCGCCGTTGATCTTGATGCCCACCATCTTGTTTCCCACACCCGAGTGAATGGCATAAGCAAAGTCAATGCCGCAGGAGCCGGTGGGAAGAGTGATCACGTCACCCTTGGGGGTAAAGACGAAGATCTCGTCTTCAAAAATATCGATCTTCAGGGGGGTCAGGTATTCTTCGGAGTCCATGGTCTTCTGATCGCTTTCCAGAAGCATATGGATCCATTCCAGCTTTTTATTGATTCCCTCGTCGCTCTTGGCACCGCTCTTGTATTTCCAATGTGCGGCAATACCGTATTCCGCGATCTGGTGCATCTCCGCGGTGCGGATCTGTACCTCGAAGGGAACGCCCGCGCGGCCGATGACGGTGGTGTGCAGAGAACGGTAGTTATTGGGCTTGGGAGTAGAAATATAATCCTTGAAGCGCCCGGGCATAGAGTGATACATTTCGTGGATCACGCCCAAGACGGTATAGCAGGCAATTTCGGAATCTACGATGATGCGCACCGCAAAGTAATCGTAAATTTCGTCAAAGCTTTTGCTGGAGCGGTACATTTTCCGATAAATGGAATAAATGCTCTTGATACGCCCCTTGATGGAATATTCCATTCCCAAAAGTGAGAGCTTGTCACCGATCTCTTTTTTTACTTGCTCAATGAAGCCTTGATTCTCCCCGTGCTTGGTTTCCATCCAACCTCGGATCTCTTCAAAGCCGATGGGGTCAAGATACTGCAGAGCAAGGCTCTCCAGCTCCTGCTTGATGCGCTGAATACCAAGGCGGTGTGCCAAGGGCGCGTATACGTGCATCGTCTCCAAGGCAATGAGGCGCTGTTTTTCCTCCAGATGGGAAGCAAGGGTCCTCATATTGTGAAGGCGGTCACAGAGCTTAATGAGAATGACGCGGATATCGCGGCTCATAGCAAGGAACATCTTGCGCAGGTTCTCGATGTGCTCCTCTTCTTTGTCCTCGAAGGGAATGGTAACAAGCTTAGTCAGACCGTCTACCAGAATCTTTACGTTGACGCCGAAAAGAGCCTCGATCCCCTCCAGACTGGCACCGGGCACGTCTTCTACGATATCGTGAAGCAGTGCGGCGCAGATGGCGTCGGTATCCAGGTTCAATTCCGCGCAGATCTCTGCTACCGCAAGGGGGTGGTAGATATACGCTTCGCCGGATTTGCGAAACTGACCCGCATGTGCTTCGTCTGCATAGTCGAAGGCACGCTGGATCTTCTCCTTATCGTATTTCTTTCCGCTGTCGTCAAGAAGGGAAAAGAGCTTTTGGGTATCGGCTGGCATAGCTTGGGACCTTGTCCTTTCTGTCAAATGGGTATAAAAACCTATAATAATATTTAATTATACTACGAACTATAAAAAAATACAAGACTGCAATGAAATATCTTGAAAAATCTTATGCCCTCGATCCCTTCCGTCTTGGGCGCCTCTCCTTGTGTTCGTCAAAAAATTGCGCAAAAGAATGACGGCTTTTTGAGCCGTCATTCTTTACGTGTTTCTATTTCTTTTCGTTTCTTGCCTTTTCCGCTATGATCGCCCGCTCCTTTGAGATCTCCGCCCAAGAGGGGATCTCGGAAAGGATCCCACAGAGCTTTTTCAGTGCCTTGGGAATATCGATCTTCTGGGGGCAGTTCTTTGAGCAAAGGCCGCATCCGATGCAGGCAGAGGGCTTTTTCTCTTCTGGTAAAAATTCAAGGCGCATAGAGGCGTTATAGCTTTTTGCCACCTGCAGATCGTTGTAAATAGAAAGCAGGTTTGGAATATCAAGCCCCTTGGGGCAATCCTTCAGGCAGTAGCCGCAGCCGGTACAGGGAACGGAATTCTTCAGGTTTTCCGCCACCTGAAAGAGAGCCTTTTTTTCCTCTTCGTTCAGGGGCTTTTCTTCCTTGAAAACGTCAATATTTTGCTTTAACTGTTCCATGTTCGACATACCGCTGAGGATCATCGCTACCCCTTCAATATCCTGAAGGAAGCGGAAGGACCATTCCACGGGGGTAACGTCCTTGCGGAAGGGGGAGAGAAGGGCCGTGTTTTGCGGTGAAAGGGTGGCAATTCTGCCACCGCGAATGGGCTCCATTACCCAAATGGGAATGTTGTGCTCCCGCAGAAGCTGAACCTTTGCGGCGGCGTTTTGCAAGGTCCAATCCAGATAGTTCAACTGAATCTGGCAAAATTCCATATGCTCGCCCCATTTGTCCAGAAATTCCTTCATAATGGGAAGGCCTCCGTGGGTAGAGAAACCAAGGTGACGGATGCGCCCCTTCTTTTTTTGCTCAATGAAGTATTCCATAATGCCCCAGCGGGGATCGTTATAGGTGTGAATGGAATTTTCAAATACGTTGTGCAAAAGGTAAAAATCAAAATATTCCACGCCGCACTTTTTCAGCTGATCTTCAAAAACCTCTGCAGGGCGGTATTCGTCCACGATCTGGTGCCCCGGGTATTTGTCTGCCAGATAAAAGGATTCTCTGGGGTATTTGCTCAAAACACGCCCCATAACGTTTTCCGATTCTCCGGCGTGGTAAGGATAGGCGGTGTCAAAGTAATTGACCCCCGCCTCCATGGCAACCTTTACCATTTCCTCTACTGATTTTTCGTCAATATCTCCTGCTTTTCCACCGGGCAAAAGGGGCAGGCGCATACAGCCGAAGCCCAAAAGCGGAAGAGTTTTTCCTTGAAAATTACGAGTGACCATCATAATCCTCCTGTGAGATCGTTCTTGCCTTTATGATACCATAGATCTCTCCCATGCGCAAGGAGAATTTATTGATCCATCTTGAAACGGCGCTTTTGTGTTTTAATGGCTCTTGGTTTTTTTATAAAGCGCTTCCAGTTTGTTGGTGGGCATATCGGCAAGCAGACCGCAAAGTGCGTTTTCGCTTACTGCGCCGCATCCGCAGATCTCGGTCATCCTCTTTTCCAGTTCCGTGTAACAAAAGGTGTATTTTTGAGCTAAGGCAACCCCTTTTTCCGTGAAGAAGGCGAGACCGAAGATCTCTTGTTTTACTATGCCCAGTTCCGCAAGGGATCTGAGCATATTGTGTACACTGGGTTTGCTGAATCCCAATGCATTGGCCAATTCTACGTTTTTACTCCATATTCGTTTTGAGCCAAACGGTAGAGGTAAATGTGCTAACTGATGCCCGAAAAATCAGCTTGCAGAAAAGCTCGTTGATTACTTTACGTTTTAATGGCTTACAAAATTAAAGTACGATTGCCTCTGCAAGCTGATTGTCGATGTTATATCTTGCATCCTTGATGGCCACAACACAGCCACCCTTCATATGGCGAACGACGGTAATATCTTCTCCGCTGTAGCAACCCAGGGAGAAAAGAAAAGAGTTCAACTCTTCGTCATCGGTCTCAATTTTGCTGATGATGTATTCTTTTCCTTCTTCGGCTTGAATCAGATTCATTGAAAGCTCCTTTCTACCCCATACGAAGTGTACCAAAAATGCGGTTAGCAAATGCTAACCAATGCGTATTATACTTGCTTTTTCCCTTGGTGTCAACCGATTTTTACATCATTTTGCCAACTTCGTACGGTTACACAAAGATCACAAGAAACGTTCTGTTCTCCAAGAGTTGTTTTGAACAAATTCGTTAGTCCGCACTAATAATTGTGAAGGTGGTCTATCCAACGGCCGTGGCGGCATATTAAAAAATCGACAGGTTTTAACCTGTCGATTTTTGGTCCACCCCAGGAGGTTCGAACTCCCAACCTTCAGAATCGGAATCTGATGCTCTATCCAGTTGCGCTAAGGGTGGATATGAAGTGCCGAAAAATCGGCACTTGTTTTTATTCGGAGAGGGAGGGGATCACCACGGGAACCAGCCAAAGCAGCTGATAGAGAATGGCGAAGAGTCCCGAAACCTTGGTAAGGTTTTCAATAAAGAAGAGGAACAAAACGATGCCCGCACCGATGAGAAGCGAAAGGGTGGAGATCACCGCGTTGGAGCGGCAAAGGTGGCGCAGAGAATCGCAAAGGGTGAAGCCGTGAAGAAGATTGGCGATGGAAGAGGTGCAGACCAGCCCGGCCTCGCTCCGTTCTGCCGCAGGGGCATCCTTCATTGCATCGCAGGTCTTGATGATGCCTGCGGGGATCTTGTCGTTCTGCAAAAGGGTGCGAAACAGATCGCCGTCAATGTTGGGGTCGCAGGTTTTCACTGCAGGGCAAATGCCGCATTTGAACAGGGAAAGAATGGTGGCGCGGAAGCGCTTGCTCATAGAGTAACGAATGTAGAATTTTGCAGCCAATTCCGAACCGATGACCATATACATGATCTTGCCGGATTTGGATTCGAAATCCTCATCCATACTGTCTTTGGTGTAGCCAAAGTCGTAGGACAGCAGGTAGTTCTTGTTTCCCACGAAAACGTCTTTTCCATCGATCTTGGCACACATACCGTCTGCGGTGATTTCCAAAAACTCAAAATCCTCGGAAATTTCGGTAAAGACACCGGAAATGGTCTTTTTGAAGACCTCGGAAAGGGGACCGCCCAGCTTCTGGAAGATCATAGCCGCATATAGGATCGCCTTGTCAATGCGGGTCTTTCCGTAAGTACGGATGGTGGTCAGCTTCACGTTCTTTGGCGGGAAGATCTCCTTATCGGTAAAGGAGACCACGTCGCAGGCGGAGTGTGCATCCGCTTCGGCGGCGCTGACGATGGCGCATTCCGTTTTCTCCGCCTTCTTGGAAAGGTGAGAGAAGGGAAGGGTTACCGTGAAAATACCGGAAAGAGGGAAGGTCATCATCGCCATGATCATAAAGCGATTGGCGGTAAGGGCAACGTCAGGCTCCTTCCAGTAGGAAAAGGCCGCAAAGCCCGCAGATGCCAGAAAGGCTAAAATCATCGTGGTGCCGTAAGAACGGGCAGATCTTCCGTGCTCCTCCACGCGGCGGAAAAATCCGTCGATAAAGGAGGCCTTGTGAACGGAATAAAACTTCGGCTCGCCCTCAAGCTGCTCGCGGAAGGCTTCCGCCTCGGGGCATTCACCCGAAAGCTCGGTGGAAACCAGTTTGTCGCCCCTTCTTCCGCAAATACGGAAGGTGCGGTAGATCCGCTTGGATTCCAGAAAATTGCCGATGGCACCGATGAAAATGAACAGAGCCGTCAAAGCGCCGAATAAGGGATATTCCTGCACACCGGTAAAGAGCAACAGGGCAGGGTGTGCCAGAGAAAACAGAACCAAAAGCGCCGTAATGGAATTGCGGCCGGGCTTTCCGCGGAAAATGCCCTTGAAGCCGGAGCTCACTACGGGCAGTGCTACGATGGCCGTGATGAGAACCATCCAGATATCCACCAAAAGGTAGATCACGCTGTTGTAAAGCCCGCCGGGCTTCAACGCCTCCGGATGATAAAGGCCGGAGAAGGTGGCACTTTCCAAATAAAGAAGCGCCAGGAACAAAAGAAACGTCCAAAGGCAGATGCACATGCTCTTGTAATTTTTGCCGCGCAGGTGCTCTGCAAATTCATCGTATTCTTCCTGAGTGGTAAATTCCTCCGGGAGACCCTTTTCACGTTCTTCTACGGTTTCCAATTCGTCGTAGGTATCCTGATAGGGATCGTCCTGATCCACTACGCGCACCTCGTCGGAAAGCTCGGGAACAGAGTGCTTGCCTTCTTCAGCAGACAGAGCCTCAGTCCCTTCCTCAGGGGACGCGGAGGCTTGATACTCTTTGGTGCTCTCGTCCTGAGAGTCGTGAACGGCAACGTATCCGTCGTCGCCCTCGGCGGCATCCTGCTCTCTGGCCTCCTGCAAGGCTTCTTCCAGAGTGCGGGATTCGTCAAACACGGAGCGGATCTCTTCGGAGCTTTCGGTCTCGGCTTGATTTTTGCCCTTCTTTTTCTTCTTTTTTCGATCGGAACCGAAGATCTCTTTCAGAAGCTCGGTGGCTTCGTCGTATTCTTTTTGAGAGGTGTTGCCGGAAAGAGAACCCTTGGAATGGTTGAAGACCTCATCCAGCTTTTGATTGTCTACCGGCGTTTCCTGCAGAGCCCTCAAAAGCTCCTCGGGTGCGCTTTTCTCTACTTCCTCCAAAGGGGGAAGACGGAAGGTGAGGGTATCCGCACCGGAGGGCGAGGCTTCATCCTTCGTCTTTTCTTCCGTAACGCTTTCGGGAATCACCTGTGTATCCTCGTTTGAGACGGGGGCTTCTTCGACTTTGTTTTCACCGTCAACCTCGGGGATCACCCTGGTATCGGTAAAGGAGAGATCCTCTTCGGGAGCTGATTCCGCCTGCCCTGCGAGAGCTTTTTCTTCCTTCTTTTCGGCACCCTCGTCCTCAAACAGAAGCGGGAAAAAATCGTCTTTCTCTTTGCCGGAGGATTTTGCCTTTTTGGCATTTGGATCTTCTTTTTTACTTTTTCTGGAGAATCTGTAAATGGAAGCCATGAAAAATCCTTTCCGAAAATTTATCTTGATTTGATTGCCTCGTAAAGAATGATGGCACCGGCACAGGAAACGTTGAGAGAGTTTACCTTGCCACGCATGGGAAGCGAAACAACAAAATCACTTTTTTCTTTTAATAAGCGGGAAACACCGAAGCCCTCACTGCCTAAAATAATGGCGATGGGCCCCTTGTAATCCACCTTGTCGTAGGGCTGACCGTCTGCCTCGCAGGCGTATATCCAAAGCCCTCTTTCTTTGAGTATTTCCAAGGTCTGCGCAAGGTTTGAAACACGACAGACCGCCAAATGCTCCGCAGCACCGGCAGAGGCCTTCCAGGCTGTGGCGGTAAGTCCTGCGGCGTGGGCCTTGGGAATGATGATCCCGTGGACGCCCGCACCCTCACAACAACGGATCAAGGCACCTAAGTTGTGGGGATCCTCCACCCCGTCTGCCAGAACGAAGAAAGGGGCCTCGCCCCGCTCCTCGGCAATGCGGAACAGATCCTCAAGGGAGGCGTATTCCTTTTGCCCTGCCACGGCGATCACTCCCTGATGGAAGGTGCCGCCGGTCATAGCGGTGAGCTTAGCTTTATCCGTATGGGAAACGGGAATCTTTTTTTCTTTTGCCAAAAACAAGATTTTTTTAAGGGAGCCTTCGCCGTCCTTCTGAACGTAGAGCTTTTCTACGGTTCTTCCGGAGCGGAACAACTCCATCACTGCATTGCGGCCGCAAACCCAGTTCCCCTCACGCAAAGGGGACTGAACGGAGGCGCAATTTTCACTCGTATCACTTTTTTTCATATGTGTCATTATAGCACAAAAAAATATAAATGTATAGACCTTTTTGAATTTTTTTGAAAAAAATGCTTATTTCTTTTTCCTTTTCCCTGAAAAAAATCTTTCTACATTATAATTTAAAAATAAAATGAAAAATAATCTTGCAATTTCACCCGGTTTTGGTATATGATAAAGGATATGAATCGTAAAAGGGGAAAATTATGGATTGGATCAGGATCGAGAGCAGGCAGAATGCCGTCGTGAAGCTTGCCGCTTCTCTTGCCGATAAAAAGGCTCGGGATCGGGAAGGTCTTTTTTTGGCGGAAGGCACTACGCTTCTTTTTGACCTCTGTGAAAAAAACGTGTTTCCCAGAAAGGTTTTGCTTTCAGATCGGGCCGGCCATCTGGCTCCGAAGGTAGAAGCGTTGCTTCGCGGGCAAACGTGCAGTCTGTATCGTTTGGCTCCCGCCGCCTTTGAAAAGGTTACCACGGAGAAGGGGAGCGAAGGCATCGTTTCGCTCTTTTCCGTGCAGGAGGTTTTGGCTGCCCGCAAGCCGCAGAGGTTTTGCCGCCTTGTGGCAATGGAAAATCTGCAGGATCCCGGCAACGTGGGTACCATTCTCCGTACCGCCGCGGCCCTGGGGTTTGACGTTGCCTTTCTTACCGGCTGTGCCGACGTGTTCGGCCCCAAGGCGATCCGCGCCGGTATGGGAGCCGTTGCAAGCATTCCCGTTCAGCTGTTTTGCAGTACCGATGAAATGATGGACCGTCTTGATTCTCTGGGCGTGCACACGGTAGCCGCCTGCCTCCATCGGGATGCAGTCTCTATCCGTCAGGCAAATCTGAGGGAGCCGTGTTGCGTTCTCATTGGTAACGAGGGCAAAGGGCTTACTCCTACTGCTGTGGCCCGTGCGGGGGAAAAGAGCATCATTCCCATCGGAAATATGGAAAGCCTCAACGCCGCCTCCGCCGCATCCATTTTTCTTTGGGAAATTGCCCGTGGGGGAGGAAATTCGGATGAGTAAAAAGAATCAGGAGCTTCTTTTGTGGATCTGGCTTTCCACCCGTCTTCGCCCCGGATCCGCTCTGCCCACCACCCTTTTGAAATATTTTGGATCCGTTCAAAGGATCTATGAATCCACGGAAGAGGAGCTGTCAGAGATCGATACTCCCTTCTACGGTCACGAAGAGGATCTGATGGATAAGGATCTTGGGGATGCAAAGCGCATTTTGGAATATTGCGAAAAAAACAAGATCGGTGTGATGACCCCGGAGGATCATTTTTATCCGGAAGGCTTCCGCGCCTTGCCCAATCGCCCGATGGTCCTGTACTATCTGGGTAACTTCTGCGATTTTGACAATCGCTTCACCGTGGGCGTGGTTGGGTGCCGTAAGCCCAGTGAATATGGGATCCACGCGGCAAAGCGTATCTCCTACGACCTTGCCCGTTCCGGCGCGGTGATCGTCTCCGGTATGGCCGCAGGGATCGATGCAGCTGCCCATCGTGCCGCCCTCTACAACGAAAGCTTTACCGTGGGGATCTTAGGCTGCGGCATTGACCGCGTCTACCCCAAGGAAAACGATCAGCTCTATGAAGAAGTGATCCGATCGGGTCTCCTTCTCACGGAGTATCCCCCCGGCACCGCGCCTTTGGGGCGCAATTTTCCCATACGAAACCGCCTGATCGCCGCCCTTGCCGATGCCGTCTGCGTCATTGAAGGCAACGAGCAAAGCGGTGCGCTGATCACCGCGGAGGACGCCTTGAAGCAGGGAAAAGGGCTCTATACTGTTCCCGGCTCCATTTTTGCCCGTTCCTCCAGCGGCAGTAATTTTCTTTTGAAATTGGGAGCAAAGCCCTGCCTTTCCGCCTACGATCTGGTGGAGGATTACAGGCTTCGCTATCCTGCCCTGAAAGGGGCACTCCCTCTCTTCGGCAAGAAAGAGGACGAACCTAAAAAGAAGGTGAAAAAGCCCGATATCAAAAAGAAGATACGGGGCTACGTCTTCCCGGGCAAGGCCAGAGAGGAAGAAGAAAAAGCACTTCCGCCCACCTACGATTTTATTATGGTGGACGAAGCGGAGGAAGCAAAGAAGCGGTCGGAGCCCGCAGCCTCCCCCTTACCTGAGCTTTCTCCCGAGGAAAGGCAGGTCTACGGAGAGCTTGGGTATCAGCCCGTTCCCATGGATCACCTGATCACCGCCGAACGTTCGGCGGCAGAGCTTATGCGCATCATTACAAAACTTGAGATCAAAGGGCTTGTGCACCGTGCACCGGGCGGTAAAGTCGTCTTGGCAGACCGTGCAGAAGCGTGAAAGGAAACAGAAAATATGGCATCCAGTCTTGTGATCGTAGAATCACCTACCAAAGCAACCACCATCAAAAGCTTCCTTGGCAGCGGGTATAAGGTCATCGCTTGTCAGGGGCATATCCGCGATCTGCCCAAAAGCACCCTTGGAGTAGATCTTGAGAATGATTTTTCCCCTCGGTATATCAACATCCGCGGCAAGGGCGAATTGATTGCCGAACTGAAAAAAGAAGCCAAAAATGCCGATAAAGTATATCTGGCAAGTGACCCTGACCGCGAAGGAGAAGCCATCAGCTGGCATCTGTATCAGGTCCTGGGGCTTGATGGCAAGGGCGGCGGGCGTATCTCCTTTAACGAGATCACCAAACCCGCAGTGAAAAACGCCATTGCCAATCCCCGCAAGATCGATATGGCTCTGGTGGATTCCCAGCAGACACGCCGCATTTTAGACCGTATCGTGGGGTATAAGCTCAGCCCCCTTCTGTGGAAAAACGTGCAGAACGGCCTTTCCGCAGGGAGAGTGCAGTCCGTTGCCACCCGCCTCATCGTGGATCGGGAACGGGAGATCCGCGCTTTCGTGCCGGAGGAGTTCTGGACCCTTTCCGCCCTCCTTGCCACCCCCCAAGGGAAAGAGTTTTTAGCCCGTTTCCACGGCACCTTCCAGAAGAAAACTCCCCTTCCCACCGGTGAAAGCTGTGATCGGATTCTGGCTTCCCTTAAGGGAGCTGTCTTTTCCGTTAAAAAGCTGGAGGTCACCTCCAAGACCAAGAATCCCCCGCCGCCCTTTACCACCTCCCAGCTTCAGCAGGAGGCGTTCAAACGCTTGGGCTACCCCTCCAAGCGTACCATGCGTATTGCCCAATCCCTTTACGAGGGCGTCAGCCTCGGCAAGCGTGAGGAGCACGGTCTGATCACCTATATGAGAACGGACTCTCTTCGCATCTCTGCGGAAGCACAGGCAATGGCAAAGGATATGATCCTTGCAAAATACGGAGAAAAATTCTATCCCTCCAAGCCCAGAGTCTATCGCTCCAAGGGATCAAGTCAGGATGCCCACGAGGCCATCCGCCCCACGGATCCTTCCATTACCCCTGAATCCGTAAAGGATATTCTGTCCCCCGAGCAGTTCCGTTTGTATAAGCTGATCTGGGATCGTTTCGCCGCCAGCCAGATGGCAAGTGCCAAGATCGACGTGCAAAACGTGGATATCGAGGCTAATTGCCCCGACGGAAAGAAGTACCGCTTCAAAGCCAGCGGTGAGACCGTCCGCTTCCACGGCTTTTTGAAGGTTTACGGCGAATTGAAGGATGATGACGAAAAGGATGTTCCTGCAGGAAAGCTACCCCCTCTTCAGGAAAACGACGTATTGGAAGAAAAAGAACTGATCCCCAAGCAGAATTTTACCCAGCCCCCCCGCCGCTACAACGAAGCAAGCCTTGTGGATGCGCTGGAGGAAAAGGGGATCGGTCGTCCCAGTACCTACGCCCCCACCATTGAAACCATTCTTAATCGCGGCTACATTGCCCGTGATAAAAAGCAGTTTATCCCCACAAAGCTCGGTGAAGTGACCAACGACATTATGGAAAAGCACTTTGCCACCGTGGTGGACTACGAATTTACCGCCAATCTGGAAAAGAAGCTGGATGACATTGCCGAGGGTGAGGAATCGTACCTTGGGGTTATGTCCGGCTTTTACGGTGAATTTAAGCGCCTTTTGGATGCCGCTGAGCAAGAGCTGGAAAAGGCAGGAAAGGTTCAGCTTCCCCAAGAGGAGCTGGATGCGGTCTGCCCCACCTGCGGAAGAAAGCTCATCGTCAAGACCGGCCGCTTCGGAAAATTTGCCGCATGCCCCGGTTATCCTGAATGCAAAACCACTATGACCCTCACCAAGGAAGGAAAGATCGCTCCTGTTGCCCAAAAGCAGGAGGACGTGAAGGTGGAGGGAATGAAGTGTGAGCTTTGCGGTGGTGACGTGGTCCTGAAAAAAGGCAGATTCGGCGAATATTACGCCTGCGAGCATTATCCCACCTGCCGCTTCACCCGTCAGAAGGTACGTAAGATCGGGGTAAAATGCCCCAAGTGCGGCGGTGAAGTGGTGGAAAAGAGAAGCCGTAAGAGCACCTTCTACGGCTGTGACCACTACCCCGAGTGTGATTTTTCCCTTTGGGATGAGCCCATCGGCAAGGAATGTCCCCGCTGCGGACAGATGCTGGTGAAAAAGAAAAACGGCACCGTTGCCTGCTCCTCCAAGGAATGTAAATATAAAGAAAGTTAAGGATAGATAAATGAGATTGATCGTCGATGCCATGGGTGGCGACCACGCCCCCAAGGAAATCGTTTTGGGTGCTTATAAGGGAATGAAAAAGAATCCCGGTGTGGAATTGATCTTCACCGGTGACGAAGAAGCCATTACCGCCGTTTTAAAGGAACACGATATTCCTATGGATGGAATCCGCATCGTGCATACCCCCGGCATCATTGAAATGGAAGACGACCCCCTTTGCATCCTAAAAAGCAAGCGGGATTCCTCTATGGCAAAAGGCTTGTTGCTTCTGCGTGACGGAGAGGGAGACGCCTTTCTTACCGCCGGCTCTACCGGGGCGCTGATCGTGGGTGCCTCCAGCCGTATCTTCAAGATCAAGCAGCCGGGGATCCGCCGCGTAGCCATCGGCTCCGTGCTTCCTCTTACGTGCCCCACTCTCCTTCTGGACAGCGGCGCCAATATCGAGGTGAGCCCGGAGGAGCTGGTGCAGTTTGCTCATATGGGCAGTGCCTATATGAAAGGGGTCTATGGGGTGGATGAGCCCAGAGTCGGCCTTGTGAACAACGGTGCCGAGGAATGCAAGGGTACCCCCGTTTACGTGGAGACCCACCGCCTTCTGCGGGAGGAAGACGGGCTTTGCTTTGTGGGCAACGTGGAAGGACGAGACATCCCCCTTAACGGTGCCGATGTGCTCCTTTGTGACGGCTTCGTGGGCAACGTGATCTTAAAGCTCTCGGAGGGCTTCGGAAAGTTCATCGGCCGTGAGCTGAAGGAAATGCTCGGCAAGGGCCTGCGCGGAAAGCTTGCCGCTCTTCTGATCTATTCCGATATTAAAAAATTCAAAAAACGCTTATCTTACGAGAAACACGGCGGTGCGCCCATTCTGGGCACTTGCCTGCCCGTGATCAAGGCCCACGGCTCCTCCAAGGCAAGCGCTATCAAAAGCGCTGTCTATCAGGCAAAGAAGTGCTACGAGGCAGGAGTCTGTGATATGATCGCCCGCGTTGGGGCGGATAAAAAAGGAGAGAATTAAATGGAAGCGAGAATTGCCCGGGAGGAGGATTACCCCCAAAGCTTTCTTTCCCGCCTCGGGGAATTGGAGGCGCGGATCGGGTATACCTTTCAGGAAAAGAAATACCTTCGGGTCGCCCTGACTCATTCTTCCTTTTCCAACGAAAAGCGAAACCGTATCCTCTACGAGCACAACGAAAGACAGGAGTTTTTAGGGGACTCCGTTTTATCGCTGATCGTATCCAGACATCTGTTTTCCGATCACGCAACCTTTCAGGAAGGAGTGCTGACCAAGCTTCGCGCCGCCTCCGTCTGTGCGGAAGCGCTGTTTGAATACGCGGAGGAATTGGGACTCGGCAGCTTTATGCTTTTAAATCACGGCCTTGAGGATGCAGGGGGCAGACATCAGAAAAACATTCTTGCCGACTGCTTTGAAGCGCTGATCGCCGCCCTCTTTTTAGACGGTGGCTTTGAATGTGCTGCCGGGTTCGTGCTTCGCTTTGCTCAACCCAGACTCCATCGGTTGACTTCAGGCGGTAAGCTGCGGGATGATGATTATAAGAGTCTGCTTCAGGAAAAAGTGCAGACCAGCCCCGGGGAAAAGGTGGAATACCGCCTCATCGGCGAGCGCGGCCCCGATCATCACAAGGAATTTGAAGTGGAGGTACGCCTCAATTCCAACGTCATCGGTCAGGGAATCGGTAAAAGCAAGCGGGAAGCCGAGCAGGAAGCCGCCCGTGTGGCGCTGGCAACCTGGTTTGGGGAAGCCCCCAAGAATTAACAGAAGGAAACGAAAAACGAATGTACTTAAAAACGTTGGAATTACAGGGCTTTAAGTCCTTTCCGGATAAGACCGTCATTGAATTTGATAAGGGGATGACCGCCATCGTAGGTGCTAACGGAAGCGGAAAAAGTAATATTTCCGATGCAGTCCGTTGGGTACTTGGTGAAATGAGCGCCAAAAGCCTGCGCGGAAGCAAAATGGAGGACGTGATCTTCAACGGCTCCTCCAAGCGCAAGCCCGCTTCCTTTGCGGAGGTTGTAATGACCATCGACAATTCCGATTTTCTGATGAAGATCGACTTTGACGAGGTCAGCGTGGGCAGACGCCTTTATCGCAGTGGTGAGAGTGAATATTATCTGAATAAAAAGCAGGTGCGCCTGAAGGATATCGTGGATCTCTTCCTCAATACCGGTATCGGCAGAGAGGGCTATTCCGTGATCAGCCAAGGTAAGATCGCTGAGATCATTTCCCTTAAGGGCAACGAGCGGCGTGAACTGTTTGAAGAAGCGGCGGGCATTTCCCGCTTCCGTTATCGGAAGCACGAAGCGGCACTGAAATTGCAGTCCGTTACGGAAAATGCCCTTCGCATTAACGATATTCTTTCCGAGGTGCAGGGAAGATTGCCCCGTCTGGAGGCACAGAGCGCCAAGGCAAAGGCATACCTTGCAGTAGCGGAAGAAAAGAAGAATCTGGAAATGGGTATCTGGGCAAAGCGCCTGCAAAAATTGGAAAAATTCTCTCTGGAGGGGGAGGAGACCTACGCCCGTGAGGATCGGGCGCTGACGGAAATTACCCGTCTCATCGAGGAGCAGGATCGTCAGATCGACGCCCTCTATATTGAATCCCAAGAAAAGAATCTGCAGAGCGAGCTTCTTCGCGGTGAGATCTCCGAGATCGCCTCTTCCGATTCTCAGCTTTCCTCCGATCTTTCCGTTATGGAAAACGAGATCCATCATATGGAATTGAAACGGCAGGAGCTGGAGAATCAAGGGGAGGAAAGCGATACCCGCGATCAGGCACTCCGTCAGGAAAAGGAAGAGATCGAGGCGCGCTTTGCCGCCGTTCAGCAGGAAATGGACGAGGTAGAGGGGCGCTTTGGGGAAAATCGCAGTGCGCAGGCAGACCTTGCCGCCTCATACACGGTGCTGGTAGATAAAGAAGAAGCGCTCCTTCAGGAAAAGGAGCAGCTGGCGAAAAAGACCTCCGCTCTTTCTATGGAACAGAAGGAAGGGGAAGGTTTTGCTCTGGCAGGGCTTGAAAGGATCAAAGAGCTGGAAAGTCGCCGCACGGAAGACGGCGGAAAGGACGAAGCCCTCCGTGCCCGTCTGGATCGGGTGCGCCTTGCCGCCACCGCCGCTTTGGAAGAAAAGAATAAGGCGGAAAAAGAAAACGGCGAACTGAATCTTTCCCTGTATCGCCTTGGAGAAGAAATCGAGGAGAAGACCGAGCGCATCCAGAAAATCCGTATGGAAAAGATGGATCTGGAGCAACGGCGCGATACCCTTTTGAGAATGGAGCGCCTTTTAGAGGGCTTTTCCGATTCGGTGAAGGAGATTATGAGCGCCGCCGGGGATGAGCTTTCAGGCATTTGCGGACCCGTTTCCAAGCTCATTTCTACCGATGATCAATATGTTCTTGCCATTGAGACCGCCTTGGGCGGCGCGGTACAGAATATCGTGGTTGAGGATGAAAAAGCCGCAAGAGAGGGCATTGCCTTCCTGAAGCAGAATCGAATTGGAAGAGCGACCTTCCTTCCCCTTACCACGCTTCGCACCGGGCTTTACGATATTTCAGGCATTGGGGGAAAGGGCTTTTTGGGCCTTGCCTCTCACTTGTGCCGCTGTGAGGAGCGCTACCGCCCCGCAGTAGATTTTCTCTTGGGAAAAACTCTTATCTGTGAAGATATTGATTCTGCCACCCGCCTTGCCAAGGCAGAAAAATACGGTGTCCGCATCGTGACCCTTGACGGACAGATCATTCACGCCGGCGGTTCCTTTACCGGCGGTCAGGCTCTGAACCTGACGGGCGCCCTCTCCCGCACGGGGGATCTGGCACGGCTGAAGGAAGAGATCGGCGTTCTGGAGGAAAAGCTCGCGGGCCTTCGTTCTACGGTGGATGAGCTGGAAGAAAAGAGAAGCACCCTTCGTGCAGAAGCAAAGGAAAGCGAAGAAAAGCTTGCTAAGGTTCGCCTCGCCTCCGGGGAAGCGCAGAATGCTCTGACGCTGGAAGAGGAACGGCAGGAGGCCGCAAGAGGCGCCGCCTTCCGTTTAGAGCAGGAGATCCTCGAGATCCGTGACCGCATCGCTCAAAGGAAAAAGCGCGCCGCCGAGATCGACGGAGAACTACAGCAGATCGCAGAGCGGGAAGAAGCGCTTGCGGAAGAGATGAATCAGGTTCGGGGCGCAAAGGAAGAAAAGGAAAAGGCAAGGGAAGAGCTGATCATTGCTCAGGGCGAGATCTTGGCTCTGCGCGGTCAGGCACAGCTTCGCTTGGAGCAGGAAGCACAGCGCCTTACGGAAAACGAAGAGGCCTTCCGTCTCCTTTTGGAAGGAGCCAAAAATAAGGAAGCGATCCTGGCACAACTGGAAGAACAAAAGGCGGAGACCTTCAGAAGGATCGAAGAGATCAAAAAACAGCGTGAAGCCCTGCGCCTTTCCATGGAAGAAAAGCGCGGTCAGGTTGCCGCCCTTCAGGAGCGGGTAAATCTTGCAGGAGAAGAAAGCGCCGCCATTCGCCAAAAGCAAAAGGAAAAACAAGGGGAAAAGGAGCGCCGTATGGAGGCTTTCTCTCGTCTGGCCTCTCGCCTTTCTGCTGCAACGAAGGAGAAGGAAAGCATCCTCCGCTCTTTGGCAGAGGAATATGAAATGACCCCCGAAAGCGAAGAGTTTCAAAATTCCTTGCAGATGGATACGGAAGCCCTTGGCGGTGAAGCCCGCCTTCAGGCCTTGCGCGGGGAACTTCGCCGCATCGGCCCCGTAAATCTGGAATCGGTGCAGGAGCTGGAGGAAGCACAGGAGCGCTTTTCCTTCCTGAACGCCCAGTATTCCGATATTACCAAATCTAAGGAAGAACTGGAAAAGCTGATCTCCGACCTGGAGGGCACCATGCGGGAAATGTTCACCGAGACCTTCGAGCAGATCCGCTACACCTTCCGCCAGATCTTTACGGAGCTGTTCGGCGGCGGCAACGCCGATATCGAACTGACCAATAAGGAAGATCTTCTCAACTGCGGCGTGGAGATCAAGGTACAGCCTCCGGGCAAGGTCATCAAAAACCTTTCTCTCCTTTCAGGCGGTGAGCAGGCATTTGTTGCCATTGCTCTTTATATGTCTCTTTTGCGGATCAACCCCAGCCCCTTCTGTATCTTTGACGAGATCGAATCGGCGCTGGATGAAGCAAACGTGCGTCGCTTTGCCCAGTACGTGAAAAAGCACAACGATAAGACCCAGTTTATCGTGATCACCCACCGCAGAGGTACCATGGAAGAAGCCGATACTCTCTACGGTATCACCATGCAGGAAAAAGGTGTCAGCGATTTCATTCGCCTTGATCTGGAAGAATCCGGAAAATTTGCATCCGACGGAAAGTGAGTATGAACGATGGGATTTTTTGAAAAACTAAAACAAGGTCTTGCCAAAACCAAGAACGCCATTCTGCACCGCACCGATTCTCTGTTTCGCGCTCTTTCCGGTGAGATCGACGAGGATTTTTACGAGGAACTGGAAGAGATCCTCATCCTTGCGGATTTCGGTGCCGAAACCGCCATGGAGATCATTGATCTTCTGCGGGATAAGGTGGAGGAAGACAGAATTATGGACGGTGACGGTGCCAAAGCCGCCCTCCGTCAGATCCTGGTCTCTCTTTTGCAAAAGGAAGGTCTGGAGTTGAAGCTCTCCACCAAGCCCTCCTCCATTCTTGTGATCGGTGTCAACGGCGTTGGAAAGACTACCTCCATTGCCAAGATCGCCAACTTCTTGAAAGGCGAAGGAAATAAGATCATTCTTGCCGCGGGGGATACCTTCCGTGCCGCCGCCAGAGAACAGCTTGGTATCTGGGCAGACCGCATCGGTGTGGAAATGGTCAGCCAAGGAGACGGTGCTGATCCTGCCGCCGTGGTATTCGATGCCGCCGCCGCCGCGAAAAAGCGCGGTGCCGACGTTCTCATTGTAGATACGGCAGGCAGATTGCACAACAAAAAGAATCTGATGGATGAGCTTGCCAAGATCAACCGCGTGCTGGATCGGGAGCTTCCCGAGGCCGACCGCGAGGTGCTTCTGGTGCTGGATGCCACTACGGGGCAGAACGCCGTGAGTCAGGCAAAGGAATTCAGCAAAAGCGCGGGCATTACGGGTCTTGTTCTCACCAAGCTTGACGGTACCGCCAAGGGCGGCATCATCTTCTCCTTGAAAAAAGAATTGGGCATTCCCGTTAAGTTTATCGGTGTGGGAGAGGGTGTGGACGATCTGCGCCCCTTCGAGCCCGCCGCCTTTGTGGATGCTCTCTTTGATTAATATGAAGGTCGGTATATTCGGCGGTGCCTTCGATCCGCCCCATAAGGGTCACGAAAGAGCCCTTTCGGTGTTTCTGGAAGAGGTGGAGCCGGAACTTTGCTACTGCGTTCCAACGGGAATCCCCCCTCATAAAGCCCTTTCGGGGAGCACCTTGCCCTCCCATCGTTTGGAAATGGCAAAGCGTGCTTTTCTTCCCATTTCGGATCGGGTCCGCATCTGGGAAGGGGAATTGAAAAAGGAAGAACCTTCCTATTCTTATAAGACGGTGGAGGAGATCGCGCATCTCCACCCCCGGGCAGAGCTTTTTCTCTTCGTGGGCACCGATCAGTTTTTAACCATCGATACCTGGCGGGAGCCACGGCGTCTCCTTTCAAAGGTGACCCTTTGCGTGATGGCGCGCCACGGCTCGGAGCAGGATGCGTTATTGGAAAAAAAGAGTGCGCTGCAAAAAGAATTTGGTGCCACCACCTTGCTTTTGCAGGGAAAAGCATATATAATATCATCAACTGCGGTTCGAAAAGAGGTTTCGGAACGGGGCTTTTCCCCGTCTCTTTCACCCCTTGTGAACCAGTGGATCGCGGAAACGGGGCTTTACGCCGCCCCCGATGCGGATCGATACCGCGCGCTGGAGAAAATCAAGGCGAGGCTTTCCTCCCACCGTTTTTCTCACACCCTTGCGGTGGAGCGGGAGGTTGCGGTTCTGGGCGAGCTTTTGGATCTTACGGATCTGAAGGAATTGCGCCTTGCGGCTTTGTATCACGACCGTACCAAGGAATGGTCGGATGAAGAGCATATCGCCTTTCTGCAAGAGCAAGGCTTGCCCCTTCCTTCGGAGGACCTTGAAAGCCCTGCGGTCCTGCATGGTCGCACTGCGGCATATCTTGCGGTAAAGGAATTAGGGCTTTCCCCAAAAGCGGCAGAAGCCATTTCGTGTCATACCACGGGCAAAACGGGAATGACCTTGGAGGAAAAGATCCTCTACCTTGCCGATTTTATAGAAGAGACCCGCAAATATGAAACCTGCCACGTGATCCGCCGCTTGTTTTACGAAAACCTCCCTGCGGATCGGGAAGGGAGGATTTCCCGTTTGAATACCTGCGTTTTGGCGGCTATGGAGCATACGCTGGAACGATTGAAAAAAGAAAAAAGACCGATCCACCCGCAAACCCTTCAGGGCGCGAGGGATCTGAAAAAGAAAGGATAAAGCATGACAGCCATTGAAAAAGCAAAAAAAGCCGCTTCGGTGCTGGATGAGAAAAAGGGAAGAGAGGTCCGCATTCTCAAGGTGCGGGAAGAAACGGTCCTTACCGACTATTTCGTTATCGCAACCGCCACCTCCTCCACCCATCTGAAGGCCCTTTGCGACGAGGTGGAATACGTGCTTCGCGAGGAAGAAGGGATCCGTGCGGACCGAGTGGAAGGCTATCAGGGAGGTGGCTGGATCTTGGTGGATTTCGGTGACGTGATCGTGCACCTCTTCGACCAAACCAGTCGCGAATACTTTAAACTTGAAAAGCTTTGGAACGGCGCCGAGGCCGTTGAATTTGAACAAAAAGAAGATTAGAAATCGAGATCGAGGATATAAAAATGGAGTACAATTTTAAGCAGACAGAAAAAAAGTGGCAAAAAATTTGGGAGGAAAAAGGAACCTTTCAGGTAGGTACGGATTATTCCAAGCCTAAGTTTTACGCTTTGGTAGAATTTCCTTACCCCTCCGGTCAGGGGCTTCACGTTGGTCACCCCCGCTCTTATACCGCGCTGGATATCGTATCCCGCAAAAAGAGATTGCAGGGCTTTAACGTGCTTTACCCCATGGGTTGGGATGCCTTCGGTCTTCCCACCGAAAATTTTGCCATCAAGAATCACATTCATCCCTCCGTGGTAACGGAAAAGAACGTTGCACATTTCAAGGAACAGCTTCAGTCTCTGGGCTTTTCCTTTGATTGGTCTCGTGAGATCAATACCACCGATCCCAATTATTATAAGTGGACTCAGTGGATCTTTCTTCAGCTTTTCAAGGAAGGCCTTGCCTATAAGAAGGAAATGGCTGTAAACTGGTGCCCCTCCTGTAAGTGTGTGCTTGCCAATGAAGAGGCGGCAGGCGGCGTTTGCGAGCGTTGCGGAAGCGAAGTGGTGCGTAAGGTCAAGAGCCAGTGGATGCTCAAGATCACCGATTACGCAGAAAAGCTTCTCAACGGGCTGGATGACGTGAACTTCATTGAGCGCGTCAAGACCCAGCAGAGAAACTGGATCGGCAGAAGCCACGGTGCTCAGGTGAAATTCAAGACCACCGCGGGAGACGTATTAGAAGTCTATACCACCCGCCCCGATACTCTTTTCGGCGCTACTTATATGGTAATGGCTCCCGAGCACGCCCTCATTGAAAAGTGGCAGGGCTCTTTACGTAATATGGATCAGATCCGTGCCTATCAGGAAGCGGCCGCCAGAAAGAGCGATTTCGAAAGAACGGAAGTGGTCAAGGAAAAGACCGGCGTAAAGCTTGACGGTGTCTGCGCCATCAACCCCGTAAACGGTAAGGAGATCCCCATTTTCATTTCCGATTACGTTTTGGCTTCCTACGGTACCGGCGCCATTATGGCAGTTCCCGCCCACGACGAGAGAGACTATGCCTTTGCCAAGGTCTTCGGCCTTCCCATCGTTGAGGTGGTCAAGGGCGGCGATATTGAAAAAGAGGCCTTCGTGGATTGTGCCACCGGCATTATGACAAACTCCGGCTTTTTGGACGGGCTTTCCGTTGAGGAAGCCAAGGTGAAGATCACCCAGTGGCTGGCGGAGCAGGGCGTTGGTGAAAAGAAGGTCAACTACAAGCTTCGCGACTGGGTATTCTCCCGTCAGCGTTACTGGGGTGAGCCCATTCCTATCGTTCATTGTCCCAAGTGCGGTGCAGTTCCCCTGCCCGAGGATCAGCTTCCTCTGGTCCTGCCTGACGTAGATTCCTACGAGCCTACCGAAACCGGCGAATCTCCTCTTGCAAAAATGACCGATTGGGTCAATACCACCTGTCCCTGCTGCGGCGCCCCCGCCCAGAGAGAGACGGATACCATGCCCCAGTGGGCAGGCTCCTCCTGGTACTTCCTGCGCTATATCGACCCTCATAACGATCAGGCGCTGGCCTCCAAAGAGGCAATGGAATACTGGCTTCCCGTTGACTGGTACAACGGCGGTATGGAGCATACCACCCTGCACCTGCTCTACAGCCGTTTCTGGCATAAATTCCTTTACGACGTAAAGGCCGTAACCTGTCCCGAGCCTTACGCCAAGCGTACCAGCCACGGTATGATCCTTGGTGAAAACGGCGAAAAAATGAGTAAATCCCGCGGAAACGTGGTAAACCCCGATGATATCGTCAACGAATACGGTGCCGATACCATGCGTCTGTATGAAATGTTCATCGGCGATTTCGAGAAGGCCGCTCCTTGGAATTCCGCTTCCATTAAGGGTTGTAAGCGCTTTTTGGATCGCGTTTGGGCCCTGATGGATATTTGCGTGGCAGGGGATATCCGCCCTGAATTGGAAAGCAATTTCCACAAGACCATCCGCAAGGTCACCGAAGACGTGGAAGGCCTCAAGATGAACACCGCCATTGCTGCTATGATGGCTCTGCTCAACGACATTGCCGCCACCGGCTCCGTTACCCGAGAAGAGCTGCGCACTCTCATTATCCTTCTGAACCCCTTCGCCCCCCACGTAACGGAAGAAATGTGGGAGGTTCTGGGCTTTGAAGGAATGTTGAACCAGACCAACTGGCCTCTCTATGACGAAGCCAAGTGCGTGGATGCCACCGTAGAGATCGCCATTCAGATCTGCGGCAAGGTGAGAGCTAAGATGAATATTGCCGTGGATGCCAAAGGGGAAGACGTGATCGCCGCCGCCAAGGCAGAAGCGAGCATTGCCGCTCAGCTTGCGGGCAAGACCGTTATCAAGGAGATCTACGTTCCCGGTAAGCTTGTGAATATCGTTGCAAAATAATGCAGTAAAAAAACAAAAACGCCCGATCAGCTTTGCTGCCGATCGAGCGTTTTTTCGTCAAAAAAGAGTGAAAAGAAAATGTTTTCCATAAAAATGGAAAAAACTTATTGACATTCCAAGCAAGAACGGGTATAATATCTTTTAGTCGTTTAGACTGGTTTGTTTTATCTCTTCGCTATGTGCAAAGGGAGGGAAAAAGATGGCAGAAGTTAGAGTTAAAGAAAACGAATCACTCGATAGTGCTATTCGCAGATTTAAGCGCCAGTGCGCCAGAAGCGGTGTACTCAGCGAGCTTCGCAAGCGCGAGTGCTATGAAAAGCCCAGCGTAAAGCGCAAGAAGAAGTCTGAAGCTGCAAGAAAGCGCAAGTACAAATAAGTTTGCGGGATAGTGCAACACGGTGGCTTGCCACCGTTCTTGCCTGACCGGCAGGACGTAACGCCAATTCCGACCACCACCGTGGAAGGAATTGGCTTTTGTAATTTTTTAGTTCATTTTCTATGGAGGTACTTATGAATCGTATTAAAGTTGGTGTGATCGGTGCCACCGGTATGGTTGGCCAGAGATTTATCACACTGCTGGAGAATCACCCCTATTTTCAGATCGCAGGGCTGTATGCCAGCGCCCGCAGCGCAGGCAGAAGCTACGGCGAAGCCGTAGAAGGCCGCTGGAAAATGGCAACCCCTCTTTCCGAAGCCATTGCGGCTATGCCTGTGCAGGATGCCGCCGATATCGCAAGCATTGCCGCTACGGTTGATATGGTATTCTGTGCCGTCAATATGCCTAAGGAAGAGATCCGTGTTTATGAGGAAGCCTTGGCAAAGGCCGAGATCCCCGTGGTTTCCAACAACAGCGCACATCGTATGACCCCTGACGTTCCCATGATCATTCCCGAGGTCAACCCCCAGCATACCGACCTGATCCCCATTCAGAGAAAGAGATTGGGCACCCGCCGTGGCTTCATTGCCGCAAAACCCAACTGCTCCATTCAGAGCTACGTTCCCCTGATCCAGCCCTTGATGGAGTTTGAGCCCACCGAGGTGTTCGTTACCACCTATCAGGCAATTTCCGGTGCAGGTAAGACCTTTAAGGAATGGCCCGAAATGCTGGATAACATCATCCCCTTTATCGGTGGTGAGGAAGAAAAGAGCGAGAAGGAGCCCTTGAAGATCTGGGGTAAGATCGTAGAAAACGGTGTGGAGCACAAGTCTGATATGACCATCAGCGCTCAGTGTCTCCGCGTTCCCTGTACCGACGGTCATATGGCTGCAACCTTCATCCGCTTCAAGAATAAGCCCACCCGTGAGCAGATCCTGAACAAGTGGAAGGAATATAAGTCCACCCCTCAGGAGCTGGAGCTTCCCAGCGCCCCCAAGCAGTTTATTACCTATTTTGAAGAAGAAAACCGCCCTCAGACCGGTGTTGACCGTATGACTGAGAACGGTATGGGTATCTGCGCAGGCAGACTTCGCGAGGATCCCATCTATGATTACAAGTTCGTGGGCCTTTCTCACAATACCCTGCGCGGTGCCGCAGGCGGTGCCGTTGAGGTGGCAGAGCTTCTCTTCCGTCTGGGCTATTTTGACAGATGAATATTCCCCTTGCGGAACGGATCCGTCCCAAAAGCTTCGATGAGGTAGCGGGTCAAAAGCATATTTTGGGTGAAAAGGGGCCGCTGAAGCGCCTTTTGGAATCCGGAAAATTGACCAATATGATCTTCTACGGCCCCTCTGGGGTAGGGAAGACCACCGTTGCCAATCTGGTAGCGGGAATGGCAGGCTTGCCATTCCGCAAGCTGAACGCCACTACCTCCGCGGGCAAGGACATCAAGGAAGTCCTTGCGGAAAGCGAAGGCCTGGAAGGGATGGATGGCATCGTTCTGTATTTGGATGAGATCCAGTATCTCAACAAAAAACAGCAGCAGACCCTTTTGGAATACATTGAAGACGGGAGGGTCACCCTCATTGCCTCCACAACGGAGAACCCTTATTTCTACGTATATAAGGCTATTCTTTCTCGTTGTGCAGTGTTCGAATTTAAAGAGCTTTCCCCTGCGGAAATTGAAGAAAACCTTCTTCGCGGAATGGCTCAGCTTAACGAAGAAAACGGAGAGGAAAAGACTGCCGCCAAAGAAGCCCTTCACGAGATCGCAATTCTTTCCGGCGGTGACGTACGCTCCTCCTTAAACTTTTTGGAGCTGTGCTTTTACGTTTCCGACCGTGAGATTACGTTAGAAGACGTGAAGGCTTGCGCCCAGCGCAATTATTCCGCCTACGACCGTGATGGAGACGATAAGTACGAGCTTCTCTCCGCTTTGCAGAAATCCATCCGCGGGAGCGATCCCGATGCCGCCGCTTTTTACCTTGCAAAGCTTTTGGAGGCGGGGGATCTGCAAGGTGCTTGCCGCAGACTGATGGTCATTGCTTCAGAGGATATCGGCCTTGCCTATTCTCAGGCGGCCGTAGTGGTAAAGAGCTGTGTGGATTCCGCTTTGATGCTGGGAATGCCCGAGGCACGGATCCCGTTGGTCCACGCCGCCATTCTTCTTGCCACCAGCCCTAAATCCAATTCCGCTTATATGGCCTATGCCGCCGCTAAGGAGGATATGGAAAAGGGTCTGGGAAGAGATATGCCCTCGCGCCTGAAAAACAATCATTATTTTGGTGTCGGGGAGAAAAAGGCCGCGTACCTTTACCCCCACGATTTTCCCAACCATTGGACCCCCCAGCAATACCTGCCCGACGATCTGAAGGATCGCAGGTACTACGAATACGGGGATAATAAGACCGAGCAGGCCGCAAGAGCCTATTGGGAAAAGATCAAAAAATAAAATTATTCAGCGTAAAAATACACCGCATAGCCAAAACTCGAACGAGAGGCTCTTGCGGTGTTTTTTTGTTTTAAATTCCAAGCTCCGATTTTTCTATCAGGCGCATTTTCAAGCGGTGGGTTGCCTTTGTGAATTTGCGCTCGGGGCTTTCGTAATAGGTAATAAGGATCTCATTTTCCGTAAAATAAAGCATGGGGTATCCGTAGCCCTTCATGGGATCCTGATCCAGCTCACAAAGGGTTTCCCACCGGATCCCGTCCTTGCTTTTGGCAAGGCATATGGGAGAGCGGGGGTATTGATGCTTCAGGCCGGGGAAGGTATTGTCCCACACGGCAAAGAAAAGCCGAGAGTGAGGATCGAAGGAAACGGTAAAGGGGGCGCAGGGACTGCGCAGAGTGGAGGGGGCCGCCTTGGACCAGGTCAAGCCGTCGTCGCCTGAAACGGAGTAGTACAGATAACCGTGGCCGGTACGCATAAACATCAGGACTTCATTTCCCATTCCCTGAACTACCATTGGCTCTGCCAACTGGTCTACCCCCGCCTCTTCGCTCAGAGCAAATTCCCCTTTTTGCCAGGTGCCGCCTTCATCGTCGGAGAAGAAGCAACCGGAATGACCGGATTTTTCAAAGAAGTCTCTGTTGGAAAGGTTGCTGGGCACGTAGCAAACGGGAAGCAGAATGCGCCCTGTGTGGGTGCGGATCAAACGGTGATTCATCAGGTAATAGCAGGCGGAATCGGGGTTGATGCGATCACCCATCTCAAAATTTCTGCCATCATCCTCGGAAAACGCCGTGTAGTAATCGGCTCCGTTGACGGAGGCAATATCGGGATCCTCACTGATTTTTCTCACAATGGTCATAAGCCGCCCGTCCTTTAAGCGGATCAGGTTGGCGTTGGCGGTAATACTACCCAGAGGAACGGTCCATTCCTCCTTCGTGGTGCGGAACAGATCGGAGCTCTGCATAAAGCGCTTTCCCTCAAGGGTGGAATAAGTCAGGATCAGATCTCCGTTTTTGGCAACGGCACAGCCGGTTCCGATCACGTTGTTTTCGGCAAGGTATCGGGTAAACATAGTAGTATTCCCCTTTCATCTTTATCGTATGTACCTATTATAATAATTTTTAATTGATTATGGAAGAGAGAAAGCGAACAAAAAAACGGATAACATGTTTTATTTTTTCGAAAAAACGATAAAAGGCAGTTTTTTCCTGCCTTTTATCGTTTCGTTTTTCTTTTATCTGCCTCCCAAGCCTTGGTGCGGGAGAGCTCTTCATATAACGTGCAATAGCTTTCGTGGCGTGAGGGAGCGATCCTCCCTTCCTTTACTCCTTCTAAAATACGGCATCCGTCTTCCGTACGGTGGGAGCACTTGGTGTATTTGCAAGTGCCTAAATAGGGCTCAAATTCGGGATAGGTAAATACGAGGTCATCTTTATCCATAAAGAAGAAACGTTCGAAATCCAAAAGGGAAAAGCCGGGTGTGTCCGCCACGTAAGCAGGCTCCGTGCGGGAAAGGAGCGAGGTAATGTCGTAAAGGGTGCTTTGTCTGGTGGTGTGCCTGCCCCGCTGTGTCTTTTGGCTCAAAAGCCCCGTTTCTGCAGAGATCATCGGAAAAAGTGTGTTGAGCAGGGTGGATTTTCCCACTCCGCTGGCACCCGCCAACGCGCAGACGGTTCCTTTAATGCAAGGGTAAAGAAGCTTTCTCGTGGCTTCCTCTTCTAATTTGGATACGGCAAAGGCGGGATAGCCTGCGTTTTGGTAAAGAGTTACCAGTTCCTCTGCGTAGTTTTGATCCAGTTCTTTTTTCGTAAAGACCAAAACGGCACCAATGCCGTTATGCGTGGCAATTGAAAGGAGCTTATCTATAGAGAGAAGAGCGGGCTGCGGCTCCTTCACGGCGGCAACCAGAAACAGCGTGTCCAAATTAGCAAGAGGCGGGCGGATGAGAACGTTTTTTCGGGGAAGAACACTGCAGATCACGCCACGTGCCCCTTGTTCTTTTTCCTTTTTGCCCAGCACCTCGTCTTTTGAAACGGTGACGTAATCCCCCGCTACCGGAGAAATATCCCCGCGGCGAAAGGCGCCCTTTGCATAACAAAGAATGGTATCGGTTTCGGTCTTTACCGTGTAAAGCCCACCGGAAAGGCTTAAAATGATGCCTTTTTCTTCCATTATGAATTGCTTCCTTCTGCCTTCGTGGTGGTTGTGGGGGCTGTGGTCGTAGTGGGAGGAGGATCCTTGGGTCCAAGGCTTATGACCAGGTCAACGGTGGTATATTTTTGAGCCGCCTGTTCACCGGGGGCAACGCTCTGCCTTACTACCAAGCCTTCGGGAATATCGGCGTGCTCGCGGGTAATATTGCCTGCTGCAAAGCCGCTTCCCTCAAGAAGAACTTTGGCGCGCTCTTCGGTTTCACCAATGACTGATACCATAGGGGCATACGTAGTTTGGGCACCCTTGGAGACTACCAGATGGACGGTTTCTCCGTTTTTCAAAACGGTGCCTGCCGCAGGTGTGTAGGAAATGATATGTCCCTGAATCACTTCGTTGTGGAACTGTTCCTCCACCGTGACGATAATGCCTAAATTCTGCAGGCGGATCAAAGCCGAACGATATTCCTGGTTGGTAAGATCTTCCAGAGTAAAGCTGCTCTTGCCCACGGAGACTTGAACCTTGATCTCCACGTTCATATTATCGTTGGCGATCTTTCGGATCTGTCCTGCCCGCGGATCCTGCACGGCGATCTGCCCTGCGGCAAATACGTCGTTGTTCACTTGGGTAACGTCGAGAACGATGTTCTGGGCTTCCAAGCTTGCCCGCAGGTCATCGGTCAACTCCTGTCCCACCAGGTTGGGAATGGGTATGGTGATGGTATGGTCCTCGCTGGTCATATCGATCAGGGAAGAAAGAAGGATCACCCCTGCTACCGCCAGTACCATTACGAAGGCGGTGAATACGCCCATTACGATGGGGAAGAGTGTAAGGGGAGGTGCCTTCACTTTTTTTCGTTCTTTCATAGGCTCTGTGATAATCTCTTCGGTGGGTTTGCTCACGGTACCTGCTTCCTCAAAGACAACCGTTTTGTCTCTGCGGATGATCTCGCAGGCACGGAGCATGGATTTGGCAGAGCGGAAACGCTCTTCCGGTGCCTTGTTCATAGCTCTCATAATGATCTGCTCCAGCCCCTGCGGGATCTTGGGATCGATCTTTCTGGGGCGAACGGGAGCGGTGTTCACCTGCATCATAGCGATGGAAAGGGGCGTATCTCCCTCAAAGGGTAGTCTGCCCGTTGCCATTTCATAAAGCATAACGCCGGTGGAATATATGTCTGAGGAAAAGGTAGTGGTTTTTCCGCTTGCCTGTTCAGGGGAAATGTAATAGACCGTTCCCATCGCGACCCCTGCGTTTCCTTGATTGTTGTCGCTGATCTGGGCGATGCCGAAGTCCGTTACCTTTAATTTGCCCCCTGCCTGAACCATAATGTTCTGAGGCTTGATATCGCGGTGTACCACGCCCTTTTCGTGGGCGTGCTGAAGGGCGGAGAGGATCTGAATGGTAAAGTCAAGGCTTTTTTCCAGTCCAAGGGGGCCGTTTCGCTTCATATATTCCCGCAGGGTAATGCCCTCAATGTATTCCATGACCAGGTATTTCGTTTTACCGGTGAAGGCAACGTCGTAAATATCAACGATGTGATCGTTGGAAAGGAGCGCAATGGCGCGGGATTCGTTGACGAAGCGGCGAACGGACGCAGAATCACCCTCGTGCTTTTCGTTGAGCATCTTAATGGCAACGATACGGTTTTTCAGGCGATCCTTCGCCTTCAGTACCACCGCCATACCGCCGATCCCCTTTACCTGCAGGATCTCGTAGCGGTCGTCAATGACCTTTCCTATCAGATGGTCGTATTTGGTTTGAGAGGAATCCATATTCGATCTCCTTTTCAGCCTTTAGAGTTTGATCACCACGGCGGTAATGTTATCGGCACCGCCCTGGTGGTTGGCATATTCGATAAATAACTCCGCTTTTTCGCGGCAGCTTAGGGGGCTTTCCAGGGTTTTGAGAAAAAATTCCTCGTTGTAATAATTGGAAAGACCGTCACTGCAAAGAAGCAGCATTCCGTCGGTAAACGGGAAGGAGGCAACGTCAGCCTCTACCGTTTCATCCACACCCAGCGCGCGGAGGATCACGTGGCGGTTAGGGTGAGTCTGTGCTTCCTCCTCCGTGATCCTTCCTTCATCCACAAGGCTTTGCACCAGGGAATGGTCACGGGTGAGCTGGGAAAGCTTACCGTCCTTGGCGTAATAAATGCGGCTGTCACCGATGTTGGTGGTGACCACCCCGGTGGGGGTGACGACGCAGGCGGTGAGGGTGGTTCCCATTCCGCGAAGGGAAGGGTCAGCTTCGGCGGTGTTGTAGATCTCCGCATTGGCAACGGCTACGGATTTGGTTATATAGTCGGAAATCCGCAGCTCGGGGAAAGAGGGGCAAGGAACACCGAATTCGGGAATGTCGCCCAGAAAGACGAAGCTTAAAGCCGAATTGATATAGCGTGCAAGCTTTTTGTTGTAGGTTTGAACGCCCAGAGCACTGGCGATGTTTCCGCCGTTGGCACCGCCCATTCCGTCACAAACCGTAGCCAAGAGCAGATTCCCTGCGATCTTCACCTGAAAGGCATCCTGATTGTTACTGCGGCGAAGGCCTTGGTCGGTGGCACCGTAATATTCCATATCGGTCTCCTTACTGTAGTTGCTTTTCTCTGCGGAGCTGTCCGCAGGCTGCTTCAATATCGGCGCCTAAAGTGCGCCGTATGGTGGCGTTGATGCCGCCCTTTTGAAGCTCTTTGGCAAAGGCTTCCATCTTTTTTCGGTCGCCCGGCTGAAAATCCGTTTCCTTGGTGGGGTTAACGGGAATGAGATTTAAGTGATTCATCCAGCCACCCAAAAGGCCGATCAGTTCTTTTACCCGCTCCGAGGTATCGTTGACTCCGGCAATAACTGCGTATTCAAAGGAGATCCTTCTGCCGGTGACAAGGGTGTATTCGCGGCAGACCTCCATCAATTCCCACAAAGGATAGCGGCGGTTAATGGGCATCAGATCCGAGCGGAGCGCAGAGTTTGAAGCGTGCAGGGAAATGGAAAGGGTAATGGGGAGCTCTTCCTGCATCAGCTTTCGGATCTGGGGGATCAGCCCGCAGGTGGAAAGAGAAATATTGCGGTAGCCGATACCGAACAGCTCTTTGGCGTTAGCAAGCTTCAGGAAGCGAATTACGTTATCGTAATTATCCAGCGGCTCTCCGATCCCCATCAGGACCACGTGCCCGATGCGAAATTCGGGGTCGAGCCTTCGTTTATCACGGGTGATCTCCACCATCTGCAAAAGGATCTCTCCTGCAGAAAGCTGGCGGCAGAAGCCCGCCTTGGTGGAGGCGCAAAAGCGGCACCCCATTTTACATCCCACTTGTGTGGAAAGACAAACGCTGTAGCCGTGCTTATAGGAAAGCAAAACGCTTTCTACGTATTCACCGTCAGGCAGGGTAAAGAGGTATTTCGTGGTCCCGTCGATCTTTGAAACGAGACTTTCCACCTCTGCCATATTGTCTAAACGAAAGATCGAATCCAGCTTTTCCCGCAGAGGCTTGGAAAGATTTGTCATCTCCTGAAAAGAAGCGGCGCCTTTTTCCAGCCAGGAAAGGATCTGCCCCGCCCGATATGCCTCGATCCCGTTTTCTTTTAAGATTTCCTTTAATTCGTGAGGCAAAAGGGAGCGAAGCTCTGTTTTTTCTATCATAAAAGTTTCTCCAGACGGTCACAGAAAAAGCCGTCGTTTTCCCCGCCCACGGGGAAAATGGTCTCTGCCTCGCCGCACCTCCGAAAATCGGGGTTGCGGGAAAGAAAGGCTTCTGTTACCTCTTCGTTTTCTTTTGGGTTTAAGGTGCAGGTGGAATAAACCAGAAGACCACCGGGCTTCAGAGCCGCGGCACCTTGCTCCAGGATCGCCAACTGCAATGAGGGAAGCGATTCCCCCTCTTCTCGGGCTTTGTGACGTATGTCTGGCTTTTTGGCAATGACGCCATATCCGGAACAGGGCACGTCACAGATCACACGGTCAAAGGAAGCGATACGTTGGGGAGCAGGCAGGGAGGAATCCCCCGAAGCGGTTTGAATGGAGGAGATCCCCAAGCGCACGGCGCCCTCTGCGATCAGGGGAAGGCGGTTTGGGTGAAGCTCAAGGGAAAGGACCTCCCCCTTATCTTCCATATCAATAGCGGCACCGAAGCTTTTGCCGCCGGGGGCGGCGCAAAGATCCAGTACCCGATGCCCCGGCTTTGCTTCTAACAGATCCACCGCCCGTGCGGCGGCAGCATCCTGAACGAAAAAGAGGCCTTCCTCAAAGCCGGGCAGCTTTGAGGGGGTCACGCTCTCTTCCAGAGTCAGGGCGTTTTTGCAAAGGGGATTTTGGTGGTGACCGATCCCAAGCTCCGTTAAAGCTGCGCTCACTCGGGAAAGGGTGCTTTTTAAGGTGTTGATACGCAGGGTCAGAGGGGCGCGCTTGTTTTGCGCCTCCATAATGGCAAGGCACGTATCCTTCCCGTAGGCTTCCTGCCAAAGGCTGACAAGATAGCGGGGATAACCGTATCGAAGAGCAAGCCCCTTTTTTCCGGGCAAATCCAAATAGGAAAATACCGTTTCCTTTTCTCCGGAAATGCGGCGCAGTACGGCGTTGATCAGGGAGAGTGCGGCGGGGGCGTAGCGTTTTGCCAGCTCGCCCGCTTCAAAAATGGCCGCGCGGTCAGGGATCCGATCCAGATACAGGATCTGATAGGCGCCCAGCTCCAAAATGCAAAGCACCTCTGCTTCCATGGTGTGCAGGGGGCTTGAGGAAATGCGGGAGAGAAGGTAATCCAGCGTGATCTTTTTTTCGATCACGCCTAAATAAAGCTGACTGTAAAGAGCCCGATCCTCAGGGGAGAGGGTGGCGGATCTTAAGGTGGAATCCAGCTCTAAATTGGAAAAAGCACCGCATTTCGTGCTTTTGATCAGGGAGAGCAGTGCGGCCTTCCGTGCACGATTCATTGGAGAATATCTCCTAAATTCAGTTTTCTGCCGTTGACCGCATCCAAAGCGTTCATTCTGCCTTTTCCTTCAGGCTGGATCAGCCCCAAGGCAACGGCGCCGTCGACGGTCTTTACCAGTACCTGCGGCTTTACGGCAAGGATCTGCCCCGGTACACCCTCAAGCTCCGTTTCGGCGGCGGTGGCAGAAAAGATCTTTAAAAGCTGTCCGTCTGCGGTGTGGCACAGAGCGCAGGGAATGGGGGAGAGGCCGCGAATGGTGGCCAGTACCTGCTTCGTATTCTTGTAAAAGGAAAGCTCCTGATCCTCGCGGGTGATCTTTCCTGCGTAAGTGGAAAGGGAATCGTCTTGGGGAATGGGCTGAAGTCTTTTCGCCCAGATATCGGGCAGGAGAGAAAGGAGCAGGTCACGCCCCATTTCGGCCAAGCGTTCAAAGAGCTCACCCACACATTCGTCTTCACCGATGGGGGTGCTGCAGGTCTTCAGCATATCTCCCGTATCCAGCCCCTCATCCATTTGCATAATGGTAACGCCGGTAACGGCATCTCCCTCTAAAATGGCACGGTTAATGGGGGCCGCACCACGATGACGGGGCAAAAGGGAAGCGTGAATGTTCACACAGCCGAAGCGTGGGCCGTGGATCACGTATGGAGGGAGGATCAGTCCGTAAGATGCCACCACAACAAGATCGGCATCCAAAGCCAGAAACTGCGCCTTTGCCTCCTCCTCTTTCAGGGAATGAGGCTGATAAAGGGGCAATTCTTTTTCTTTTGCAAACAGAGCAACGCAACCGTCCTTTTCTTTCATACCGCGCCCTGCTTTTTTTGCTTCCTTGGTGTAAACGGCGAGGGTATCTCCTTCTTCCAAATGCTCCCAAAGGCCTTGCAGTGCGGTGAGTGCAAAGGGGCCGGTGCCCATAAAAATCAGTTTCTTATTCATATTCCTTCATTTCCTCGGGGGAAAGGATGCGGCAGTCCTCGTCGTAAAAGAGCTTGCCCTGCAAATGATCCATTTCGTGGCAGATGGCCTTTGCCAAAAAGCCCTCTGCCTTCTTGCGGACTGTTTTGCCCTCGCGGGTCAGGGTCTCCACTTCCACCTTCAGGGGGCGTTTGCGGATGCCCCATTTGCCGGGGCAAGAAAGGCACCCCTCCAGATCCTCCTGCTCGCCTTTGGCAGAAAGGAGTTTTGGGTTGATCAATTCCAGCTGATCTTCACCCGTGTCGATGACGATCACCTGCTTTAATTTTCCGATCTGAACGGCGGCAAGTCCTACGCCGCCCGCCTTCTCCATGGTTTCCTTCATATCGTCAAGGAGGATCAGGAGCTTTTCGTCGATCTTATCAACGGGTTTTGATTTCTTGCGGAGGATCTCGTCTCCGTCTTTTACAATGTTCAGGATTGCCATAGGGGTTCCTTTCAGATCAAGCCCGGGCCGATATCCAGCGTGATCTTGGCGCTCCCCGCGGAAGGATCCGAGATTTCCGTGAGAACGCGGTCGAACATAGCTCTGGTACGGGCGTTGTTTTTGTATTTGATAATAAACCGTTTTCGGTAAATGTTTTTCATTCTGTAAACGGGCGCGTTAAAGGGGCCGTAAACGATCAGCTTTACGTCGGAAAACTCGCCGCACAGCTCCCTTGAAAAAAGTTCGGCAAGCCTTTGGGCGCCCCGTGCCACCTCCACCTCTTTTTCGTGTGCCAGGGTAAAGACCGCCAACTGACAGAAGGGGGGGAATTGAAATGCCCGTCGCAGGGCGATCTCCCCTTCGTAAAAGGTTTCGAAATCCTGGGCGGCGGCTTGGGAGAATACGTTGTGGCGGGGGTTCAGAGTCTGGATCAGGGCTCTGCCCTTCTTTTCGGCTCTGCCCGCCCTTCCGATCACCTGCGTCAAAAGGGAGAAGGTATGCTCCGAAGCCCTGAAGTCGCTGAGGTAAAGGGCGCTGTCTGCCATTACGATGCCAACCAAGGTCACGTTGGGAAAATTATGCCCCTTGGCTACCATCTGGGTGCCGATGAGAATATCCGCCTCCCCGTTGCGGAAGGCTTCTAAAATGGTTTCGTGGGTGTCCTTGCCGGAAAGAGAATCGGAATCCAGCCGAAGGACCCTCGCTTCCGGAAATTCCTTCGCCAATTCCTCTTCTAATTGCTGAATGCCGTAGCCGTGGGGCACCAACCGCTCCGAATGACATTCGGGGCATTCCTTTGGGAGTGCCATGGCATAGCCGCAATAGTGACAGGAAAGTTTTTGCTGGGGGCCGTTGTGAAGGGTCATGGATACACTACAGTGAGGGCATTTTATGACGCTTCCGCAATCCAGGCAGGAAACGAATCTTCGGTAGCCTCGGCGGTTCATCAATAAAATGCTTTGTTCTCTTGCCTCAAGATTGTGGCGGATCTCTTCCCGCAGTACCTGCCCCAACAAAATTCCGGGGTTTTTTCGAAGGTCGGGCCGCAGATCAATGATCTGTACTTGGGGGAGGGTGGCGCTGCCGTAGCGCTCGGTCATGGTGACCAGAGAATAGGTGCCGCTTTTTGCTTTGTAGTAGGATTCAATATCCGGCGTGGCAGAGGCAAGAAGAAGCATAGCGCCGTTTTTTGCACAGCGGAAGCGGGCAACGTCACGGGCGTGGTATTTTAGCCCTGTTTCCGATTTGTAGCTGCCGTCCTGCTCTTCATCAATGACGATGAGCCCCAAATGAGAAACGGGCGCAAAGACCGCACTTCTGGTGCCCAGCACCACTTTCTTTTCTCCGCTTCGGATAGCGGCGTAGGTGTCCCTTCTCTCTCCCTCCGAAAGGGCAGAGTGAATGATGGCCACCCGATCGCCGAAGTGTTGAAACAAAAGACGTGCACTCTGCCCCGTCAGGGCAATTTCGGGAACCAGATAAATTACGGTCTTGCCCTGTGCCAGCGCGTGGTCGCACAGAGCCAGCATAACCTGAGTCTTACCGCTTCCCGTTACTCCGTGGAGCAGGGCGGCGCAGGGCTTGTCTGCATCCAGCTTTTCCCGCAAAAGGGAAAAGGCCTTTTCCTGCCCTGGGGAGAGCATGCTTTTCTTTGTTTGCTCTTTGGCAAAACTCTCCATAGGGTCTCGGGCAAATTCCCGCTGCTGGATCTCAAGAAGCCCCTTCTTTTCCAAAAAAGCGGCGGTGCCTGCATCCAGCCCGAACAGCTCGCGGCAGGTTTTTTCGGGGGCGGCTTCCACTAAATCAAGATAATCCAGCAGAGCCTGATATTTTTCTTTGTTCTTTCCACGGAAGCCCGCCAATGCGTTTTTGGGATCGACCCCTTCGCACCGCGCCAGAAAACGAAGGGTCTTAGCTTCCTTCCGATAGACCGGTGCGGGCAAAATGGCTCGGGCAGCGTCACCGAAGGTGCAGAAGATCTGCTCCTTTAGGTGGTCGCAGAGGGCGAGGAGCTCCTCCGTTAGAGCAATGTCCGACGGGAGTACCTGCAAAATGGGCTTCAGCTCCATTTCGGGTGTGGCTTCCGTTACGGTAGTTACCACCCCGTACCGCTCCCGATTTCCTTTTCCAAAGGGGATTTTTACCACTGCACCGCGAAAAACAGGCTCCATGCCGGGGCAGAGATAGTCAAATTCTCTGTCCGTTGCTTTCGGTGTGGAAAGCAAACGCACCTTGGCAATTCGTACCTGCTCCATGGCTTCCTCCGTGGCTTTTATTATTATTTTTCTTCGTTAACGACGATCTTGTATTCTCTGGTGTAAAGCTTTTCGATGGCTTCCTTTACAGGCTTTTCATTGGCCAATGCCTTCTTGGCAGAGGAGTAGGAAGAGAATTTGTCATCTCTGCTTTCCTGTACCTGATTCTTTGCCAACTGCTCGTCGGTGATTCTTCTGGCACACTTGGCGGTGGCAATGGAAAGCATGTAGCGGTTTACTCCCTTGTCGGAAAGGTCGGCGATAGACGGATAGATCATAGTAAGTTCCTCCTGAATTATAGTTCTGTTTTATTTAAATTTTAAATTGGGTACTTATTGGTTCTGAAAGCTTGCAAGAAATGCGGCGCGATCCCGCACCAGAACGTCACTTTGGGTCTCACCCATTTCCACCAGCTCCACCACGGCGCGGGCGGCATCCTCAATGCGATTGTCAAAATTGATTACGACGTTTTGGTAAAGCTCCGAGCGGAAGAGTTCCTCCTTTGCGGCACCAAGCCGCCTTTTGATGGAATCCTCCGTTTCGGTACCACGCCCGCGAAGCCTTGCTTCCAGGGTGGCAAAATCCGGCGGGGTCAGAAAGACGGAAAGGTGCTCGGGAAGCTTTTTCATCACCTGCTCGGCACCGTCGGTCTCGATCTCCAGCACCGGTACGAACCCATCCTCGATCATTTGGAAAAACTGCTTTTTTGGGGTGCCGTAAAAGTTGCCGCAGTATTCCGTGTGCTCCAGAAAACCGTCCTCTGCGAGGGTGGCGAGAAACTCTTCTCTGGTAACGAAGTAATATTCTCTTCCGTTCTGCTCTCCCTCACGGGGGGCTCTGGTGGTCATGGAAACGCTGAGCCGAAGGGCGGGGCAGATCTCTCTTGCCCTTTTCAGTACGGTTCCTTTTCCGCATCCGGCGGAGCCGGAATAAATCAAAATGTTATGCTTCATCGTCTGCTTCATCCTTTTCTTCTTCTCCCGCCAGGCGCTTCTGAACGGAGCGGGTCGCCAAAGCGGAGAGGATCACGTGTCCGCTGTCGGTAAGAATGACGGACTGTGTCTTTCTTCCGCAGGTAACGTCAACTGCGATGCCTGCGTCCTTGGCGTCCTGCACCAAGCGCTTGATGGGGGCTGAATCCGGCCCTGCCACCGCCACCACGCGGGAGGAGGCGACGAAATTGCCGAAGCCGATATTGGTCATCATAAATAATCCTCTTTTCCGGGTCTATTCGATATTTTGGATCTGCTCGCGGATCCGTTCGATCTCGTTTTTGGCGTCGATCACCAGAGTGGTGATTTCCAGCATGCTACACTTGGAGCCAATGGTGTTCACTTCTCGGTTCAATTCCTGCGTGAGAAAGTCCATGGTTCTGCCGGAGGGAGTATCCTGACGGATCAAAGCGCGGAACTGGCTGATGTGGCTGGCCAGCCTTGTGATCTCCTCACCGGTGTCGATCTTGTCCGCGATGATCCCCACCTCGGTAAGCAGGCGGTTTTCATCGATCTGCCGATCCTCTAAAAATTCCTTGAGCCTTGCCTCCATCTTCTTGCGGTATTCGTCAACGGCAACAGCGGAATGAGATCGGATCTGAGACAGAATGGATTCCATCTTATCAAGCCTGGAATCCAGGTCGGAAAACAGACTTTCACCCTCTCTTTGGCGCATGGCAATAAAGGCATCCAGCGCCTTTTCCACCACGGGCTCCACAGCACGCCACACGGCGTCCGCATCCTCTTCCTTCACCTTTTTTGCAAAAATGTCGGAAAAACGGGCAACGGTGGAAACGGAAATATCATCTCGCAGACCGTGATCCTGCGCGATTTTCTTCAGCGCCTCCACGTACTGGCGGGTAAGTCCTTCGTCCAGGGCGATCTCGGCGGTATCCCCCTGGGGGCGCTCAATGGAGAGAAATGCATCTACCTTGCCGCGTGCGGCGCGCTTTTGAATGGCTTTTTTGATCTTTTCCTCCAAATAGCCGTAAACGCGGGGCAGACGAATGTTTACGTCCAAATAACGGTTGTTCACGGAGCGCAGCTCGAAGGTGACTTCAAATCCGTCGATCTCATCGGAATGACGCCCGTAACCGGTCATGCTCTTTAACATATACGAAAAATCCTTTCCCAAAAATCGGTACAGTATAAAACATATCAATATAATATAGCAAATTTTCGGGGTGAAGTCAAGGCGAAACGAAGAAAAAGCCGCATTCTTCAAGGTTTTTTCACAAATTTTAAGAGAGAATTAAGACATATTCCTTTTATCTCCTAAATTATTCTCTTTTTTTGCGTTTTCACTTGCATTTTTTTGTTTTGGTGGTACAATTCAAATAAGTTCTTTTTCTTAATCTTCAGGAGGAATCTGCTATGGCGGCCCGCAATTCTATGGATCTGACACAAGGCTCGGTTTTTAAGAAGCTGATCGTCTTCGTGATCCCGATTTTGCTGACGAATCTGCTTCAGCAGCTTTACCATACCGCCGACGTGGTGGTGGTAGGGAATTTTGCCCGCGACAGTCAGAACGCACTGGCATCCGTGGGCTCCTCCGGCACGGTCACTACCCTGCTTCTCAATTTGTTCTGGGGCCTTTCCGTGGGTACCAACGTGATCTGTGCCAACTTTTACGGTGCGGGAAAGAAGGAAGAGCTTACCCGTGCAATGGAAACCAGCATCGCGGTGGCGGCTGTCAGCGGCGTTGTTATCGGCGTGGTCGGTTTCTTTCTTGCAGAGCCGATCCTCACGGCTATGGGCGTTCCCCAAGGTGTGCTTCCCAACGCCGTGATCTATATGAAGATCATTTTTTTGGGTCAGCCCGGAAGCCTTGTCTATAATTTCGGTGCCAGTATTCTCCGTGCCCACGGCGATACCAAGAGACCTATGACCATTCTCTTTATCTCCGGTATGGTGAACGTGGTCCTGAATCTTGTTTTCGTGGCGGTCTTTCATCTGGATTCCGCAGGCGTTGCTCTTGCCACCACGATTTCCAATTACGTATCGGCCGCGTTGATCCTTTGGATCTTAGGGAATCCCCACGGGGAACAGCATCTGGATCTCCGTCACCTGCGTGTTTCCGCCCCGCTTTTGAAGCGGATCGCCGTCATCGGCATTCCCGGTGGCCTCAACGGCATCGTATTCAGCGTTTCCAATATCATTATCGCGCGCGCCATTTTTACTCTGGGCGAAACGGTGGTAGCGGCGGATTCGGCGGGCACCAGCGTGACCAATCTGGTCTACATCGTGCTTACGTCCTTTTACTCGGCGTCCATCAGCTTTTCGGGGCAGAATTACGGCGCGGGGCAGCTTGGCCGCATCCATCAGTTCCTTTGGCGGTGCGTTTTGCTCTGCGGCTCCCTTTTGTTTTTCGTCAGTACCGTTGTCAACCTGTTCCCGGATTTCTTTATGGGCCTTTTTACCGACAATCAGGCGGTGATTGAAGCAGGCAGAGAACGGCTCTTCGTGGTTTCGTACAGCTACGTGCTCTACACGGTTTCCGAAACGGTCATCGGTTGCCTTAGGGGAATGGGAAAATCCGTTATGCCAACGGCGCTCAATGCCTTTTTCGTTTGCGTTCCCCGCATTATCTGGGTGGCGTTCGTGGTGCCCATCCGACCCGGTCTCGGTATGATCTATTCTTGTTACGCCGTGTCCTACGTTTTATCCGGAATCGCGCAGATCTCGGCATTTTACTACTATATGGCAAAAGAAAAAAAGCAGCGCGCCGCTTCCTCTGCAGGGCGGTATTGTGCGCCTGTTTCTTGATCTCGGGCAGAGGCGGTTTTGCCGCCTCTGCCTTTCGTGTTTTTTTAAATTCATTACCTGAAAACGGAGGAATTATGGCACGCACTTCTCAAGATCTCACCCAAGGGCCGGTAGTGAAAAAACTGTTTTTGTTCGCAATGCCCATTTTGTTTACCAATATGCTGCAACAGCTCTATCACGCGGCAGACGTAATGGTGGTGGGCAACTTTGCCAAGGATGCAACGGTATCCCTGGCGGCTGTGGGCTCTACCGGTGCGGTGACCACTCTTTTGCTCAATCTGTTCGTTGGTCTTTCCCTCGGTGTCAACGTGATTTGCGCCAACTGCTACGGAGCAGGGGATCGGGAAGGACTTAACAAAACCATGCAGACGGGTCTGATCACCTCCTTTTTCAGCGGCGTTATCGTTTCTCTCTTGGGCTTTTTTCTGGCGCGCCCCTGCTTGTTGCTTTTAGGGTCGCCCCAATCGGTAATCGGCCCGGCTACCACTTATATGAAGATCATCTTTTTGGGTCAGCCGGGTAGCCTCGTGTATAACTTCGGCGCAGGGATCCTCCGTGCCCACGGAGATACCAAAAGGCCTATGATGATCCTGTCTTTGGCGGGTATGATCAATGTAGTGTTGAATCTGGTTTTTGTCATCGTGTTTCATCTGGATTCTGCGGGCGTTGCGTTGGCCACCTCTATCTCTCATTATTTTTCTGCTGCCGCCGTCCTCTTCATCCTGTGCAACCCTCACGGGGAGCAAAGGCTGTCTCTGTTTGATCTGCGCTTCGACCGCAAGCAGTTCTTTAAAATTATGCGTGTGGGCATCCCCGGCGGTCTGAACGGAATGGTGTTCAGCGTTTCCAACACCTTCGTAGCAAAGGGTATCAACACTTTGGGACCCGTGGTGATCGCGGGGAATTCAGCAGCCTCCAGCGTAGATTATTTTACCTATCAGATCCTTCTTTCCTTCTACACCGCCTGCGTCAGCTTTGCGGGGCAAAATTACGGTGCCAAAAAGTTTCGCCGCATCGACCGCCTGCTTTGGAGCAGTATTCTCATCACCGCCGCTATTTACGCCGTGGTATTCGGCGTCATTGCATGCTTCCCAGAATTTTTCGTGGGGCTGTTTTCCAAGGATCCCGTGGTGGTGCAGGCCGGGCTTCCGCGCCTTTATATGATCGGCACCTCGTATCTTGTCTACACCGTCTCGGAAATGGCTATCGGTTGCCTTCGGGGGATGGGGAAATCCGTTCTGCCCACAGCGCTGAATGCGGCCAGCGTCTGTATTCCAAGAATCGTTTGGGTCACGTTCATATTCCCTTTGAGACCCACCTTATTATTCCTTTATATGTGCTTCCCCATTTCGTACGTCTTTTCCATTGCCACCCAGTTGGGATGTTATCTTTATTACAGCAAAAAAGAGAAAAAAGCCTATTATGAAAGCCAAAAAAACGCTTTGTCCCAGGGTGCGGATGCACTCGACACAGAGGTCGCGGTATAGCATAAAATAAATACGAAATTGAAAAAACAGCTTTTTGAGGTAAAAATCGTTTTTTTTGTGATAAAATGTTGTTACTTTAAAGATTGGGGAGGGCAAAAATGGCTTCAAGAAGAGCGGTCGATCTGACCAAGGGACCCGTTTTTAAACAGCTTGTTGCATTTTTGATTCCGATCTTTATCACTGCGCTGATGCAGCAGCTTTATCACGCCGCAGACGTGTTCGTCGTGGGAAATTTTGCGGGAACACCGGAGGAATGCAAAATCGCCCTTGCGGCAGTGGGTGCAACCGGCTCCGTTACCAGCCTTTTGCTCAACGCCGTTTCCGGCATCTCCATCGGTTCCAACGTAGTCAGTGCGCATGCCTACGGAAATCGCGATAAAGAAAGAGCCCTTCACGTGATCAGCACCTCTCTGATCTTTGCATTCCTTTCCGGAACGCTCCTTGCAGCGGTGGGGTATTTTGCCTCTCCCACGCTTCTTAAAATGATCAAGGTTCCCTTGGAGATCCGGGATCAGGCGCTGGCGTATATGCGTATCATCTTTTTGGGTCAGCCTGCCAGTATGCTCTTTAATTTCTGCTCTTCTATTTTCCGTTCCCGCGGGAATACGCGTATTTCTATGAACATTCTCACCGTTACGGGAATCGTCAACGTAGTGTTGAATCTTGTTTTCGTCATCGTCTTTGATCTGGATTCTGCCGGTGTTGCCATCGCAACGGTCATTGCGAGCGTTCTCTCTGCCGTGGTGGCACTGATGGTGGTCTTTCATCCGCAGGGGGATTATCGCCTGTCCCTTTCCGACCTTCGCGTCCATAAAAACGAATTGTTTGAGATCCTCAAGATCGGCGTGCCCGCAGGGCTCAACAGTGTTCTCTTCCAGTTTTCCAATACCATCGTGGCTACGGCGGCCAACAGCCTCGGTACCGTGACGGTGGCGGCAGTTTCCGCGGCCAACAGCGTCAATAACGTGGCTCATACCTTCGGCGGCTCCTTAAGTTCCGCAGCTATCAGCTTTTCCGCGCAGAATTGCGGTGCGGGAAAGCTTCGCCGCGTAGACGAATACCTTGTGAAAGCCGGTATTCTGGGCACCGCAGTGTTCCTTGGGATCAATACGGTTTTGACTTTGTTTCCCCATTTCTTTTTGGGGCTTTTCAGCTCCAGCCCCGAAGTGGTGCAGGCGGGCGTATCAAAATTGATGATCTCATCCTGGGGCTATATGCTCTATTTGCTTGCCGAGCAGATCAACGGCTGTCAGCGTGGCTTTGGAAAATCCGTCTTTCCTACGGCGCTGAATATATTCTGCGTCTGTTTTCTTCGGATCGCTTGGGTGTGGTGGGTCTTTCCCGCCGTTCCTGCTGCGGCCGCCCTTTCCACCAAGATCCTTTGGCTCTATCTGTGTCTGCCGGTTTCCTGGGCAGCCACCCTCGTTGCCCAGTGCGTTAACTACTTTGGCGTGGTGCGCGGAAAAGAGTGGAGAAGGCAGGCAGAAGCGGGGACCCTTGCGCCTGAAGATATGGCGTATTATATGAAAAAACAAAAAAATCATCGGACAAGGAGAAAAGGGCTTGAAATCCAAGAATAATCTTGATCTGACTACAGGCTCGATCTTTCGCAAACTGATCGCTTTTGCGATCCCCATTCTGCTGACCAATTTTTTACAGCAGCTCTATCATTCCGCGGATATGATGGTGGTGGGCAATTTTGCCCGTGATCCGGAGCACGCTCTGGCGTCGGTGGGTGCCACCACTCAGGTCACGGGACTTCTTTTGAATTTTTTCGTCAGCATTTCCATCGGTGCCAACGTGGTGGTTGCTCAAGCAAGAGGAGCCGGCGATAAGAAACGGCAACGCCGTGCCATTACCACCTCGATCTGCTTTTCCTCGATCGTGGGGACCGTTTTGGCAGTGGCGGGGTGGATCCTGACCCCCGCGCTTTTGAGAATTGTCAATACTCCTGAAGAAATTATGGAGCAGGCATCCCTTTATATGCGGATCATTTTTCTGGGTCAGCCTGCTATTAAGCTCTATAATTTCTGCAGTGCCATTTTTCGTGCCATGGGTAACGCAAAGTTCTCTATGCGGATTCTGGGTGTTACCGGGGTTGCAAACGTAGTCCTGAATCTGTTTTTCGTATTGGTGCTTCATTGGGACGTGGCAGGCGTTGCCATCGCTACCGTGATCGCCGGTTATCTTTCCGCCACCGCGGCGCTGGTGGTCTTGTTCCATCCCGAGGGGGACTATCGCCTTAACGTGAAAGAGCTTCGTTGGTATAAGAGGGAATTTGTTGATATGATTCGGATCGGTATTCCCGCAGCCCTGAATACCGTTCTCTTCAGCGTATCCAACGTCATCCTCAGTGCTGCGGCAAATGCTCTGGGCAAGGCGGTGGTGGCTTCCGTTGCCGCTGTGAATAATCTGAGCAATCTGGTGCATACCGTGGGAACGGCCCTCGTCAGCGCGCTCTCCAGCTTTTCAGGGCAGAATTACGGTGCAGGCAAGCTTCGCCGCACCGAGGAATCCTTCTGGAAGGCGATCCTGCTGGCGGAATGCTTCCTTCTTGCGGCAAACCTCGTTATCACAGCGTTTCCCGGCTTTTTCATCGGCTTCTTTACCAAGGAGGCACAGGTCATCCGCATCGGAACGCCCAAGCTTCTTCTTACCTGCTGGGGCTATATGATCTATCTGTTCGCGGAATTTTCCAACAGCATCAAGCGCGGCTACGGAAAAACCGTGACGCCTACGATCCTGAATATTGCCTGCGTCTGCGGGGTCCGCGTGATCTGGGTATGGGCGGTCTATCCCTTCTTGCCGCAGACCGTCTTTTGGCTTTACATCGCTCTGCCTATTTCCTGGCTCTTTTCTTCCACGGCACAGATGATCGATTTCCATTACGTTCGCAAAAGAAACTGGAAAAAAGCTTATGAAGAGGGGAGATTGCATCCCGACGACGCGGCTTACTACGAAGCAAAACAAAAAAGAAAAACTGCGTAACCGCCTAAAAGGAGCAACCAAAATTGCTCCTTTCTCTTTTTTTGCGCAGAAAAACCGCAAAAACGCTTTTTTCTCAAAAACATCAAAAAATCATTGAGATTCCCTTGACTTTTCAATATTTTTGTTCTATAATTATCATCGATTTATTTTTGGGAGGCAATATGAACCGCTACGACAGTCTGGTAAGGTTTTTCAGACCGATCATCCGTTTTTTCTTCCCCTTTCGGGTTTTGAATCTGCCCGAATCTCTTCCGGAAGAAGGGCTTGTGGTCTGCCCCAATCATATTTCGTTTTTTGATCCCTTGTTTTTAGCCATCACCCTTCCCCGCAACATTACCTTTATGGCGAAGGAAGAGCTCTTTTCCCGTCCGATCATCGGCAAATGGGTAAAGGAGTGCGGAGTGATCCCCCTTTCCCGTGACGGTGGGGATGCCGCCAAGCTTCGTCAGGCGGTGCGTGAATTGAAGGCAGGGAAGCTCTTTTCCCTTTTTCCTCAGGGTACCCGTTGCCGCTATCCTCTGAAAAAAGAGGATTTCAAGGCAGGCGTGGGTATGATGGTGGCACTTTCCGGTGCTAAGATGCTGCCGGTGGGTGTCTATTCCAAGCATTACAAGGTGCGTCTTTTCCGCAGAACCTATCTTTATTTCGGTGAGCCGGTTTCGCTGGCGTCGGAAGAAAAAATGGGCGTAAAGGATCAGGCGTTATACATTACCGATCGCCTTTTTGATGAAATTGCCCGTCTGGAAGCGCTGGCGAAAGAGGCGGCGAAGTGAATATCCTTCTGTCCGAGCATGCAGGCTTTTGCTTCGGTGTTCGCCGCGCCGTTGAAATGCTGGAAAAGGAACTGGCTTCCGGCGAAAATCGCATTTTTACCTTGGGTCAGATCATTCATAATGAAGATTTCAATGCCGATCTGGCAAGACGAGGTGTGATCTGCACAGCCGAATCGGATTTAGAGAATATCCCTCGCGAGGGTGCGTTGGTGTTTATTCGTACCCACGGCGTCAGCAGGGAAGTGATCCAAAGGCTGGAGGAGCTTGGTCTTCCGTACGTGGATGCCACCTGCCCCTTCGTTAAGAAGATCCACAGCATCGTGTTGGATGAAGAGGTGAAGTCCCGTCGGCGGGGCGAAAAGGCGGTTTTTGTCCTTTTGGGCGACGTCTCCCACCCCGAGGTTTTGGGCATCGTCAGTTATGCGGAGCATAACGACGTGGTCGTCATCCAGAATCGGGATCAATTGGAAGAATATGCAAAAAATGCTCCTCGTGAGCTTTGTCATATTTTCCTTTCTCAAACCACCCATAGCGTGGCAGAGTGGGAAAGGTGCTGCGAGTACGCCAAAAGCGTGTTTCCGCGCCTTACCTTTTACGATACCATCTGTTCCGTAACCGGCATCCGTCAGAAGGATGCGGCCGAGATCGCCAAAAAAAGCGATCTGATGGTCATCGTAGGCGGGAAAAACAGCAGCAATACGAAAAAACTGGTTTCGGTCAGCGAAGAATTTTGCGAGACCGTTCATATCAGAAACGCGGCGGAGCTGCCGCAAAATATATTCAGAAAGAACATGACTGTCGGGGTATCCGCAGGTGCGTCTACACCGGACAGCGTGATCAAGGAGGTAATACAAACGATGTCGGAAATCAGAAACGACGAAATGAGCTTTGAGGAAATGCTCAACCAATCATTCAAAACCATCAGAACAGGAGAAGAAGTAACGGGTACCGTAACCAGCGTATTTACCAACGAAGTACACGTGGATTTGGGAATTAAGCATACCGGCATCCTTCCTTCCAGCGAAGTTGCAGATAGCGAATCCAACCTTGTGGCAAGCTTCAAGGTTGGCGATGAGATCACCGTTTTGGTTCAGAAGTTCAACGATCCCGAAGGAACCGTTCAGGTTTCCAAGAAGAGAGTGGATTCCCGCGCAGGCTGGGCAAAGATCCAGGAAGCCTACGAAGGCGGTGTCACCCTTTCCGGTAAGGTCGTCAGCGTAATCAAGGGCGGCATTCTGGTAGCAGACGAGCTGCAGAACTTCTTCGTTCCCGCCTCTCTCACCGGCGTACCCAAGGGTTCTTCCTTGGATCCCATGTTGGGCCAGGAGGTTGCATTCAAGATCGTAGAGATCGATCCCGCCAGAAAGAGAGCCGTTGCTTCCATTCGCGAAGTGCTCCGTGAAGAGAGAAAGGCTCTGGAAGAAAAGTTCTGGGCACAGGTTGCCGTAGATCAGGTTTATACCGGTAAGGTTAAATCTCTCACCTCTTACGGCGCATTCGTAGACCTTGGCGGTGTTGACGGTATGGTTCACATCACCGAGCTCTCCTGGAAGAAGATCAAGAATCCCGCAGAGGTCGTAAGCATCGGCGATGAGATCACCGTTTTTGTAAAGGAGATCAATCCCGAGACCCGCAAGATCAGCCTTGGTTACAAGACTGAGGATACCAACCCCTGGAAGCTGCTTCAGGATCAGTACCAGGCAGGTGACGTTGCTACCGTTAAGATTGTAAGCCTCACCACCTTCGGTGCGTTCGCTGAATTGATCCCCGGCATCGACGGCCTCATCCACATCTCCCAGATCGCTGACCGCAAGATCGCAAATCCCGCTGACGTTCTCAAGGTTGGTGACGAAGTGCAGGTAGAAGTGGTAGATATCGATTACGAAGCACGCAGAGTCAGCCTTTCCATGCGTTCTCTCATTGAGAAGGCAAAGGCAGAAGCAGAGGAAGAGATCGTTCAGGAGAACGCTGAATATCTCGCAGAGGAAGCTCCCGCTGACGCTGAGTAAAAACACAATTTTATAATTTCTGATTTTGCCGAAAGCTTAGGTTTTCGGCAAAATTTGTCTAAACCTCTCCCTTTCTTTTCCGCTTTTGTGTCGGAAAAACAGCCTTGCGATCCCCTTTGGATCAAAAGGATAAAAAGGGGAGAGATATCCCTTTCCCGCGCTGCTTCGGGTGCATGCCAGAACAAACAGCCAAAATGCCGTGGCAAAAAGAAAGCCCCAAATCCCGAAAAACGCCACGGCGATCACAAGGCTCATGCGCATAAACTTGAAACTGTAGCCCAATTCGTAATTGGTGGGCACGTAATTGGCAATGCCCGTAAAGGCAGCGTACAGAATGGTCTGCGGCAGAAACCAGCCGCTTTTCACCGCAAATTCCCCCAAAAGAAGACCGCCGATCACCGAAAAGGAATTGGAGAGGGTGCTGGGAGTATTCAAGGAAGCCATTTTCAGTCCGTCCAGAGCCAGTTCGATTATGAGAAATTGTAAAAACAGCGGAACGGGGTGGGGCTTATCCGTAAGAATGAAATGCAGCCCTGCGGGTACCTTGCCCGCATTTTGTACCACCAAAAGCCAGATGGGAATGAGAAAGACCGAGGCGGCGAAAACGAATCCCCGAACCAGCCGTAAATAAGTAGCGGTAACCGGGGGAAAATAGTAATCGTCCGCTTCTTCAAAAAAATCAAAAATACTTTCGGGCAGAAGCAGAATAGAAGGGGAGTTGTCGCAAAGTACGGCGACCTTGCCCTCCATCAGCGTGGCGGCAACCACGTCGGGGCGCTCCGTGTAGCGCACCCTCGGAAAGGGGTTCAGCACTCCAAGCCCCCGCGGCGGAAACAGATGGTTCGCCAGCGTTTCCTGGGTCATGGAAAGGGCAGGGAGCGCCTCTTTTTTCAGGCGGCTTCGGATCCGCTCCAAAAGGGCGGGATCCGCACGCCCCGCAAGGTGGATCACCGCTACCTCCGTGGGGATCTGCGTTCCCACCAGAAACCGTTCCGTCACCAGCTCTGCCGTTCGCAAATAACGACGGATTTGTACCAAATTGGAAATAAGGCTTTCGTTTGTGCCCGTGTGGGGTCCCCGCAGGGTGCGGTCTTTTTCAGGCTCACTGCTTTCCCGCAAGGGGAAACTGCGGGCGTCTAAAATGAGAATGTCTTCGTACCCATCCACCAGCAAAACGGCGCTTCCCCGAAGAAGCTCGCTTGCCGCCTGATCCACGCTCTTTGTGGCTTCCGCCGAGGCAAAGGAAAGGTCGGCTTCCATTACTTCCCTTAAGGTTGCGGGCGACCCTTTGATGCCTTGCAAGGCGGAAATGATCCGCTCTGCCAAAACTCCGTCGGTGTAGCCGATGATAAAGGTTAGGATCCCGCTTTTTCCCCCAAGGCGAAGGGGGCGCTTTTTAATATCAAACGCAGTAGCGGCGCCGATTTTTCCATCCAGTTCCTGTTGGCGGTGCTCTAAATCCATTTTCTTTCCTCTTTCTTCTATTTGCGTTTACTGTGCCCCAAATCAGGGGCAGCTATTCTGAATTTGAAACAAACAGAAAGGAGCATATTATGATCAAAAGAAAATGCGTTGTCTTGTGCTTCACTCTGATTCTTCTTTCTTTCTTGTTTTCTCTTTCTGCTTTTGCAGAGGGAGAGACTCCCGCTACCGGTGATCCTTCAGGCGGCACACCCCCTGCCGTCACACCCGACCCCGGCCAGACCGAGGAAAGCGAATACCTCCTCACCTGGACGGTGGAGCCTGAAGATTACGGCAGCGTTGAGGTAATGTACGGGTCAATGACCGCTATGGGTAACACGGTGAAGACCGAGTCCGGCACCCAGATCACCATGACCGCCAAGCCGAAAACAGGCTACTTGTTTAAGGAATGGACCAGTGATGAATTTGAACTGGTGGATAACACAGTCCCCGAGATCACCTTTAAAATGCCCGCCCAAAACGTGGAGCTGAAAGCCGTTTTCGAAAAAGAGACCCTCTATACCCTCAACATTGAGCAGGACACGGCAAATGCAGGCGGCACCAGCTATATTGTTTCCGAGAAGGATCTCTTCCGTGCAGGGGAGACCGTGCGGGTGGATGCCATTGCCTACGACGGTCACGTGTTCGTGGAGTGGACTGAGACCTGCACCACCTTTGACCTGAACGATGCCCAAAAGAACAATTCCCGCCTGGAATTTCAAATGCCTGCGGAGGACGTGACCCTTTCCATGGCCTTTAAGCCCATCACCTACTATTTTCAGATCAAGATTCAGGGTGAAGGGGAAGTGGAGGTGCCGGACAAGATACCCAATGATTCGGGAAAGTACGAGTGCACCGTGGGGGAAGAGATCGCCATTTCCGCCACCGCCGGGGAGGATTACGCCTTTATCAACTGGACCGGCGTGAACGGCGCAGAATTTGATCCCTACGATCAGAGCGAATCTACCCTTATCTGCCCCGCTTCCGATTTTACCGTTACCGCAAACTTCGCTTCCTCCGTGATGGAATTGACCATTGCCTCCGGGGAAGGAGGGAGTGTTACCCACGAGGGCACCATCCGTATGGGTGTAGATACCATCTATAACCTGATTGCCGTACCGGAGGTTGGTTACGTGTTCTCCGGTTGGGAGTGCTCCTCCGAAAAGGGAAAATTTGCCAACGCCGATAAGGCTTCTACTGCTTTTACCATGCCCGATGAAAACTGCACCGTTACCGCCTTCTTCCAGAAGGGTGGCTATGAGCTGACCGTCAAAGCATCCCCGGGCGGCACCGCTCACGGTGCTCAGGGTAAATATGAAATGGGTGCCGTTATCGCCCTGGAGGCAACTCCTATGGAAGGTTACGTGTTCTCTCGCTGGGAATGTGTGGACTCCGACGTGTTGACCGACCCCGAAAAGCCGAAAACCAAGCTCCGTATGCCCGGTAAGGACGTGGAGGTGCTGGCGGTCTTCACCCTGAAGACCTCGGTGGGCGAGCCCAGCTCAGGCCCCCGTGCCCCCGAGGAAAAGGGCTTCCCTTGGGTGGGGCTTTCCGTGGTGTTTGTCCTTTCCGCCGTCTGTATCGTTCTGGTGGTATTGAGGGAAAAGTATCATCTCTCCTATCGCTATCTCATCCGCAAATGGCTACGGCTGGAATAAATTCTTGTATTTGGCGCCGCTTACAGCTTTTGTAGGCGGCGCTTTTTTGATTTGTGCAAAGTACCATAAAAGAAAAAACAATTTCGTTCATATTTTCTAAACTTTTTTCTTGACTTGTTGCGCCACTTCCATTATAATTAGAGTGTATAAATAGGATAGCCATGTCAAAAAATCGGTTATTCCATTGCTGCATATTTTCGACTTAGGAGGAAAGAACATGCAAAATAAAAAATTACTTTCTGTTTGCCTGACGGTGCTGCTGGTCTGCATCTGCCTGGTAGGAGTGTTTTCTCTCAGCGTCAGCGCTGTCACTCCCGTTACCTGGAAGGTCACCGGCACGAACAACGCCGCTGCAGGTGAATATGCCACCTTGCAGGAGGCCATTGATGCCGCTGCGGCTAAAACGGATTGGCTGGGAACGGATGAGCTCACCATTGAGATCGCCACCTCCACCAAACAGTCCTTTGATTATGAGAACGGCCTTCTCTTTGAGGTGAATACCATCTTCACCCAGGCCAATACCAAGCTTCCCATCATCATCAAGGGCGGTGAGATTAGCGTATCCCACGTTCCCACCGGTTCTGATGCGGGGCTTCACACCCTGATTGCCTGTTCCAATGACTATACCTTTAAAAACGTGAAAATGCTCATTGGTGACAAGAATATTGAGTTTTATGCCGGCTCCGGTGAGGTCGTCTTTGAAGACTCCACCATTTACTCCGGCAGCAACCATCGCGCCCGTTTCTACGGTGATAACTTCACCGCTTCCGCCTTTGCCGGCTGGACCCAGGCAAACGTAGATGCGGAAAAGGGTGAGGATGGGCTCATTCCCGTTTCTCTTACCTTCAGAAGAACCAACTACCCCTCTGCAGATAAGTCACGCTTTTCCGCGATGACCTGCAAGGAAGATTTTGCCGCTTCCGGCGATCTGGTTTCCGCTGACGATCTGAACGTTGGTCTTACCTTTGAAGATTCCAGCTTTGGCACCGGCTACCTCCGCCGTGCTGATGAGACTGATTTTCAAAGCTCTTCCCCTGTCGGCAAGATTACCTTTAATATGATCGATACCTCTTCCGATAACAGTAAGGCGATCGTAAGATGCCTGTACCCCATCGGTAAGGGCGATAAAGCCGGTGCAACCAATTCCACTCCTATTGAACTTCCGGATTTTGACGTAGAGATCAACATTGAAGGCGGCAATATCCAAAATACCAACGCAAATTATATGAACAACCGGCTGTTCTTCATTGCCGGCGTCAAGTTCAACGGTAACGTGGATATCAACATTTCCGGCGGCAAGTTCCCCACCGGCGCCACCTATTTGCTGAACAAGGCGCATATCAACGGTGACGTAAGCTTTGATCTTGCTGATTGCACCCTTGGCTCAACCGTTTGTCTGACCTACGGTGACGATGTCTCGAGCGATGCCGTTACCACCGATGTTGTGGGGAACGTGAACGTTAACATTACCCAGTGTAATTTCCCCGGCAAAACCTACCTTTTCTATGGCACGACGGTGAAGGGGGATGCCCTCGTTAACATCGCCGGCGGTACCTACGGCACCGAACTCAACGTGTCGGAAGGTGATAAGTCCACCCGTGCGGCAGGCAACGTGATCACAAACGTAACCGGCGGTACCTTCGGCATTCTCCGCGGCTCTTTTCACGCAGGCAGAGGGATTGAGGAAGGCCACGGCTTCCGCAATGAAATGACCCTTTCCAATTGTACCATCACCACCTATCAGGGCTCCCGCCAGTGCCCCGGTGAAACGGGTAAGCTGATCAACAACGTTTTGGCCGGCACCAAGATCACCGCTTTCTGGGGTGCATACTATTCCGCTTCCGCAGGCGGCGGTAACTACGGCTACGTTGAAAATAACGTTTCCGGCGGCGAGATCACCACTTTCAACGGCGGCGGTCAGCTGAAAGCAGGCTATACTACGGATCTTGTTAACAATATCACCGGCGGCACCATCGGCACCTTTGTGGGCGCCGGCAATGCCGACGTAGTCGGTACCCTCACTAACAATATCACCGGCGGTACCATCGGAAAATATATCGGCACCACCGATGGTATGCGCAACGATGAAGTAATCAATATCGTTTATAATAATATGAACGGCGGTACCATTACCGGAAACTTCTACGGTACCGGCAACCAGCCCAGCGGAGAGGTTTATAACAAGTTCGACGGTGCAGAGATCAAAGGCGCTTATTACGGCGCCTACGGTGACGCTGATTTCGTTGAAAACCAGTTCCTTTCCGGCAAGGTCGCCAAAGCGGTCTACGGAACTGCTGAGGGAACCTTTGCGAACGCAACCAACTATATTAAGGGCGGTAACTACTGCTCCAGCACCAAATCCAGTTCCCGTCAGTACTTTGTCGGTTCTTCCGGAACCATCACCGGGACCCTCACCAATATCATCGACGGTAACGCCACAGTTTCGGATAATACCTATCTTGCAAGGGGCGTAGTCAACAAGGTTGTGAGCCACTACCATAAGGGCGCCTTCACCAAGACGGTCTACGGCCCTGACTGCCAGTTCGATACCGTTGAGAACCACTACTACGGCACCTACGAAGCAAAGATCGCCCATCATAGCGTAGCAGGCTCCACGTCTGCCGTTCCTGCCGATCAGCAGAGATTGGTTACCAACTACATCTACCCCGGCGCTAAATTTACCACCTTCTACGGCGGTGACCATAAGGATGACCACGTTGTGGGCGTTGCCAAGATCGTCAACAACGTTGACGGCGCAAGTTTCAACAACTTCTACGGCGTAGGCTTCCGCGGCGTAGTTTACGAGGTCGAGAATAATATAACCGGTAATGCAAACTTTGGCACCTACTGTGGCGGTTATTCCTTGGGTATGAGAAATAAATCTGCCGTTCCCGGCATCATTTCTGCCAAGATCACCAATAACATTCAAAGCGGTACCTTTGCCAACTACTACGGCGGTAACGCAGAAAGCCACCGTGACTATACCAACGATACCATTATTAACAACATCTACGGCGGCACCTTCAACGACTCGATCTTTATGGGCTCCGGCAAGTTCAATGCTATAAAGGAAGGCGAAGAGGGCTACGTGCCCGGTACTGTCGACAAATCGGGCGGCTGGGGCGATCAGGAGATCATCAACAACATCTACGGCGGCACCTTCAACACCCGCGTTTACGGCACCGGTGCTAAGGGCGTTTCCTGCGAGACCGTTACCAACACCCTGGAGGGCGGCGACTTCATTGGATCCTTCTCCGGTACTTACGGTGCAGCTGATTTGGTTACCAACAACGTCCGCGGCGGCACCTACGACCTTGCCGGTAGTCCCAGAAACTACTACTTCGGTACCGACGGCAGTTTCAACACAAATAAGGTCGTAAACAACGTAGATGGCAATGCGGTCTTCGTTGACAACTGGTACGGCTCCAACGGCCCCTCCAATCTGGTTGAAAATCACTTCTACTCCATTGGTAAGCACACCAATCTGTACGGTGATCAGGGTGTCACCCGGCTGGTTCAGAACTACTTCCACGATGGCTTCAAAGCCTTTGCTGTCATCCGCGGTAACAGAGGAACCGGCACTCGCCTTGCAGCAGGGGAGAAGCGCGAGGTTGAAAACTATTTCTATAATTGTGATTTCTCCGCAACCGGATTCCGCGGTGCTGACGGTGGCGAAAAGGCTTTCCCCACCACCTCTAAGATCACAAACTACGTAATGGGCGGCGTGTATAAAGAATTCGTTGCCGGCACGGGTCGTGGTGACGTAAACGAGATCTACAACGTCATTACCGGTGACGCAACGTTCACGAAATACTACGGCGGCAGTACTTCTTATTTTAATGATGGCGCCGACAACGATACCCACCTTGAGGCTGTTTTCACCACCACCGTGGGCACGGAAAGCGAACCCTTTACCGGTAGCATCGGCACCTTCTACGGCGGTAATATCACCAACGGTACGCTGGACACCCGCGCGATTATTACCAACGTGATCAACGGCGGTACCTTCGGCAGCTTCTACGGCGGTTCTGCGGCAGGCATTGACGCCTCCGTTACCACCACCGTCAATGCCGGTACCTTCAACAATCGTTTTTACGGCACCGCTGTAGAATGCGGCATCGTCACCAATAATTTGAATGGCGGCGACTTTATCGCTTCCTTTACCGGTAACACCGGCACGGCTGATCAGGTTATCAACAACATCAACGGCGGTACCTACGACGTTTCCGGTGGTACCAGAAACTACTTCTACGGTACCGGCGGCGCGGCAAACAAGGTTGTAAACACCTTGAATGGCGATGCAGTCTTCGTTGATAACTGGTACGGCACCCATGCCAGCGCTAAGCTGGTTGAAAACCACTACTACTCCATCGGTGATCACACCAGTGCTTACGGCGATTGGGGTCTTTCCGAGCTGGTTCAGAACTACTTCCACGACGGCTTTGTTGCCCACGCCACCATCCGCGGCAACAGAAGCACGGGTGCTGCCCTTGCGGAAGGGGAGAAGCGCGAGGTTGAAAACTATTTCTACGATTGCGATTTCTCCGGTGCTACGTTCGTGGGTATTGACGGTGTAGAAAAAGCATTCCCCACCGTCTCCAAGATCACCAACTACGTAATGGGCGGTGTGCATAAAGAAATTACAGCAGGCGGTGGCCGCGGTGATGCAAACGAGATCAACACCGTCATCACCGGCGATGCTGAGATCACCACCTTCTACGGTGGTAGCGTATCCCTCTTCGATGATGGAGCCGATACCCACTTTGTACCGGTTTATACCAACACCGTCGGTACGGAGACCGATCCCTTCACCGGTAGCATCGGCACCTTCTACGGCGGTAATAAGACCAGCAGCAGACTGGATACCTACGCGGTCATTACCAATACTGTAAACGGCGGTACCATCGGCAAATTCATCGGTGGCTCCGCAGCAGGCTTTGACACCTCCGTTACCAACGTGATCAATAGCGGTACCTTTGAAGGTATCGTGCACGGCGGTGCCAACGATGCAACCGTCGGCGGCGCAGCTTCTGTTGAAGGCGCAGTTGACGTTACCATCAACGGCGGTCTCTTCGGCGGCAAGGTCTCCACCGTTCCCGGCGGTACCTTGAAGGTTAGCGGTACCATCGGTGTTGGCTCCGAAGGCCAGATCGTCGGCACCGAAGGAAGCGACATTACCTTGGTTCAGCATGAAGAATGGATCACCGGTCATAAGTATCTGATGCTGCCCGACAGCGCTCTTGAACAGGTCGTCATCCTGAACAACGATGCATCCGTTAACGGTCAGGGCGTTGCAGACTTCATCGTTGACGCCGTTGTTGGCTTCTCCGTTCCCCAGGGCGGTGTAATGGCTTCTCTCTCCTTGGAAGAAAAGATGGTTGTGAAGATTTGGTTCCCCAAGTCTGACGTCGATACCTACCTTGAAATGTTCGGCAAGCCCTTCGAGTATGAAGCGATCCTCGATGATAACGGTACCCCCGTTACCCTCGCCAAGGGCAACTTCAATGCTCCTCGCAAGGCTGACGTTACCTACGGCGGTGCAGAGTACTACCTGGTATCTCTGAACGGCATCGGTGCAGGCAGCTTCAATAAGACCTTTACCGTTACCGGCTCCTCTATGGCATTCTCCAACTCCGTCTTGAATCTTGCAAGCGACGGTATCAAGGCTTATGCAGGCCAAGATGTTGAGCCTCTGTTCCAGGCGATCTACGACTACGGCGCATCTGCTTGCGGTCTGGATACCCGTTACGACCACCTGCCCTACAGCACCGAGCTTCCCGCTTCCGTTGTGAATAAGGCAGACAATGCAGTTGTGAACTTCTCCGAGGTTACCGCTCTGATGGGCGATGCCATTGGTCTCCGCTTTGTTGGTACCGCAGGCGCAAACTTTGATCCTGCAGCCATTGTAGTGAAGCTGGATGGCGCGGCTCTTGTGAACGGAACCGATTATCGCATCGTTAATGAAGCAGGCAACGTTTGCGTGGACATCTACTTCAAGGCTGCCTTTATGAGCACCGATATGACCGTCACCATTGAGGCAGGCGGCGTTACGGCGTTTAACTATCAGACCAGCGTTGAAAGAACCGTTGCCGATATCGTAAGACTTGCTCCCAGAAACGAAAAGGCCATTACCCTTCTGGTTTACATCCAGCAGGTGAAGGCATACTTGGCATAAACCAAAATCAAGAAAGGGCAGATTTCTGCCCTTTCTTTTTTATATCAAAAAAGCGTTCGCAATTTGCGAACGCTTTTTATGGTTTATTTTTGATTATTGAAACGCACTTTCGATCAACTCTTCCACCAGCTTTTCAATGGGGTGGCCCATCTCTTCCATCAGCATCGGATACATGCTGATACTGGTAAAGCCGGGGAGGGTGTTGATCTCGTTGAATACGATCTCGCCCGTCTCATTTTCAAGGAAGAAATCAATGCGGGAAAGGCCGCGGCAATCCAAAATGCGGAAAATGCGCGTTGCCGCCTGCTGAACCTCTTCCACGGCGCCGGGGCGCAGATCGGGGTTGGTATCGGTCACGGAGGTGGCGTCAGCGTACTTTGCATCGTAGGAATAAAAATCGGCCGTTGCGCGGATCTCGCCTACCCGTGAGGGAATGAGAGTTCCGTTATCCAGCACCGCACATTCGATCTCTCTTCCGAAGATCGCCTTTTCAAGTAGCACCTTGTTATCATGCTCAAAGGCAAGCTCCACCGCTTCCTTCAGCTCATCAAGACTCTTTGCTTTGGAGACTCCGCAGGAGGAGCCCGCCTTGCATGGCTTAGCAAAAATAGGGAAGCCAAAGGCTTTTGCCGCTTCCGCAATTTTTCGCTCTTTTTCTTCGGGTGGATCCTTTTCAAGGAGAAGAAAATAGGGTGCCTGACGTATACCAAGCTTTTCTACGATCAGTTTCGTATAGGATTTATCCATACAAACGGCGGAGGATAAAAGCCCGCAGCCAACGTAGGGAATGGCAAGCATATCCAGTAGACCCTGAATGGTGCCGTCTTCACCGTTTTTACCGTGGAGAACGGGGAATACAACGTCGATTTCGATCTGCTCGACCTTGCCGCCGCGGAATACCGTAAGCCCCGGATATTGGGAATGGGTAAGAAAAGAAGCGGGGTGCTTTTCGGCAGAATCGATCCAGGCAGCGTTGGGGATCAGAGCGGTGTCGCCTTCGTAAAGGTACCAGTCGCCCTTTTGGGTGATCCCTACGGGAATTACCCGATAACGATCCTTGGGAATGCTGTTTATAATGGTATAAGCGGATTTGCAGGAAACGAAGTATTCGCTTGATTTTCCGCCAAAAAGAACACAAACGTTTTTCATCGGATCATTCCTCCGTTGGTGATAGCAGAGCCCGTGCATACCCTTTGTTTCAGAAGGACTATAACGCGGATCAACAAGTAATAAAATACCATATTCACTTAAAAATGTCAACCGCGGGGAAAAGGGTATTTTGGAAATACTACCGGGCTTTAAGAGCGGTTTCCGAGCATTTGCGCAAAGGCCCGTGCCGCAAAGCGGGCGGCGTTTTCCGCTTCCTCCAGCGTATTGGCAGCGCTCCCTACCTCAAGAAGCATGCAGCCGGGGCGGTATTCCTGATTGAAACGGGCGGTGCGCAGGTAAAGAGAACGGGAAAGGGAGGGGAAAAGGGAATCCATACTGTCCTTAAAGGCGGTGGCAACCACCAGGTTTTGTTTCCAGTTGGGGTGCCTTCCGTTTTGATTGGTGCCTACTACCAGCATCACCTGCGCAGAGGGCGTGCCTTCAATTTCCGTATATGTCTTGACCCAGCTTTCTCCCCTTACAACGCTGTCGCGGTGCAGGTCGATCACGTATTGAATGGAGGGGTACTGCGCCAGCATCGCCTTGACCGTTTCGGCGGAATTGACGTAAGCGTCGTTGAAGTCGTCTTTGTCGTGCATAGTGGTGCAATGAATGGCGGGAACTCCGAGTTCTGTGAGTGTTTCGGTAAAGACGTTTCCCACCTGCACCACACTTCTTGTGGGATCGTCTGTTCGAAAGGAGGTTTCTCCCTCAATAAAATAGCTTTCGACTCCCTCAGGTGCAAAGTCTGAAAGGTTGGTGTCGTCTTGAAAATAGCATTCCGTTCCGTGGGTGTGAAGCACTAATACCAGCGGCTTTTCTTCTGCCGCCGTAACGGGGCAGGGAAAGGCATCGTTTCGCGCCCCTTCAATATCAATGGTGTATTTGGTGGTGTTGATAAAGTAAGAAGGGGAGGAAAGATCTACCCGCACCACGGGGGTCGCCCCGACGGGAAGTGCATCGTAGATCACCGAAGGAACTTTTTCTTCTGTTTCAGGTTCGGGCTTTGGTTCGGGGAGCTTTGTCAGATAGCCCGCAGAACCGACCAAGGCCGGCAAAGAGGTGTTTTGAGGAATCAATTCGGGTGACAGAAAATATAACCCCGAATCTACGGGTTCCTCCGCAAGGGTTGCACCCACCGCCGCCATCACCGTTTTCTCCCCCGCCGCTGCGAAGAGGGCTTCCGCCTCGGTAGCGCCAACGGAATTAATGAGAAAAAGCAGAGCCACCATCATGCCGCAAAAAAGCGGCAGAATGGCGTAGGTTACCGCGTAGGTGAGAAACCGTTTCCAGATTCGTTTGATCCTGCGTTTTGTTTGTTCTTTCATTTTTTACCCCACAAGCGTCAGCATATCTTCGAAGGTAAGGGAACGGTTCAGGGCTAAGTTGATGCCGTAACCGATAAAGGTCCCCATTACGTTGATGATCTGATCCGTTTCCTTCGGTGTTACGAAAAAGTTCAAAGGGTTGCGGCTCCATTCTCTTCGGATCTCCTCTGCGTCAAGGTCATCGCCGGTGAATTGGCGAATGGCGTCGGCGGCAAGGGTGGCGGCATCAACCACGGTGGGCGTGCCGATACTGATCACGGGCACACCCAATTCTCTCTCGTTTAAGGCAGGGCGCCCATTGCCGATCCCTGAACCGGGGCAAAGACCTGTGTCGGATATCTGAATGGTACTCACCAGTCGGTCAAGGTCGCGGCTTGCCAGTGCGTCGATGACGATGATAGCCTCGGGCTTTATATGCTCGGTTACGCCCTTTACGATGTGAGCGCTCTCGATCCCCGTTTGTCCTAATACCCCGGGGGTTATGGCGCACACGTTCCAAAGCCCCAGATCCTCAAAAATGGCTGGGCGCTCGACCCGAAGGTGGCGGGTCACAAGCAGACTTTTCACTGCCGCAGGGCCAACGGCGTCTGCGGTAATGCTTCGGTTTCCGAGCCCCACCACCAGAACGGAGCCGTTTCCTTTCAGGTGCCGCTCGAGCAATGGTGCCAGAAATTCACGAAATGCCAGCACCTTTTCCCGAAATAGCTCGCGGTCGTCCAGCCAGAGCTTGCCCGTGTTCAGGGTCAGGTATCGCCCTGCAGGCTTCCCCGTAAGCTTTTCTCCCTTTTCGTTTTGTATGTGCACTTCCTCCGATACCATAGGCCCGCAAAGCCCTTTTTTACACTCTATGCCCTCCGCCTTTGAATTATGAGACAAAATATCGTGGCAGATTTCAATAGCAAGATCGGTACGTATTTGCATTTTTCTCATCCTTTCCGTTGTTTTTTGATCCAAAATATTCTTCCGTTGGCTATTCTTGACATTTTTTTGAAAAAAATTTCTGAAAAGACTTGTTTTTTTTTTGAAACGGTGTTATTATTACTCTGTTAAGTATCGTCAAGGAGGTGAATCGTTTGCCGAATATCAAGTCCGCAAAGAAGCGCGTGTTGGTTTCTGAAAAGAAGGCTGAGATCAACAAGGCTTTTGTTACCACAGTAAAGACCACTGCCAAGAAGTTTGATAAGGCTGTGGAAGAAGGAAACAAGGAAGCCGTTCAGGCAGCTTACAAGGAAGCAGTCAAAAAGATTGATACCGCAGTTGCCAAGGGCTATGTTCATAAGAACACTGCAGCAAGAAGAAAGAGCCAGATGACCAAAAAGCTCAACGCTGCCGAGTAAGAACAACGATGCATGAAAAGCTACGAAATTCTCGTGGCTTTTTTTGTTTGCCCTTCTAAAATTTCAAGAAATGAAAAAACCAGCAGAGAAGCGTTATGAAAGCGGATCAGCGCCCAAATCCCCAAAAGGGCAATGAATACGAAGAAGAGACGGTGCAGGGGTAAGAGAAATCGCTCCGCCGTTTCCTCATCCCGCCGCAGGGAAAGTGCGGCGTGCAGAGCTTGGTAGCCGTCCAGCCCCTTAACGGGCATTAAATTGAAAAAGAGAAAAAGCCCGTTGCAAAAGAAAAAGTAAAGCAAGAGAAATGAAAAATGAAAACGCAGAAAAAGAAAGGTCACCAGCATTGCGGTGCCGTTGGCCACGGGGCCTGCGCTGTGGATCAGTACTTCTTTTCGGTAGGGCGCAAGGGAAAGATCCAGGCGAAGACTGGCCCCGGCGGGAGTCAGCAGAAAGCCTTTGGGGCGATAGCCTAAAGCGATTGCCGCAAAAAGGTGCCCCGCTTCGTGGATCAGGGCGGCTAAAAGAAAAAGCCCTACCTCGGAAAGGCTCCCCGTTCGCAGCAGGAGATAAAGGGGGAGGGCAAAGAGAAAAAATGAAAAAAGCCCCGCCCCTTTCATAGGTAATAAGCCCCTTCTTTCCATCCGAATACCTGAAGGGCTTCTTCTTCCTCCAGATCAAAGACTGCCCGTGCCCTTTGACTTTGGAACAACGCGTCAAAGAAGGAAAGAGAGCCTTGCTTCAGGGAAGAAGTGCCCGCAGGAGCAAAGAGCAGGGCGAGAGAAAGGAGAAAAAGAACGACTGAAAGAGCGAAACGTTTTTTCTTCATATAACACCTCATATTTTGGGAAAATATTGTTGGATTGTTCATAAAAAACATATTGACATCGGGGTTTTTTTATTCTATAATTCTCCTTGCGGAAGAAATCTCTTCCAATTATTTTTTGAAACGAGGTAAATGAAATGAAAAAACTGTTTTGTGTTTTGCTTGCCGTTTTGATGATCGTTCCTATGTTCGCCGCTTGCGGCGCAAAGGAAGAGGGTACTCAGGTTGAAGTTGCAAACGTAAAGGTTTACCGTTACAACGATAACACCGCAACCGAAACCACCCTGATCTATGAAGGCCCCATCACTGCTACCGTAGCAGAAGGTGCCACCCTCACCGTGAAGGACATCGTTCTCGGCTTTGACTCTGCCGCAGTTTACGATGAAGATACCTCCAGATTCATCAAGATCAGCAGCCTTTCTGCTGATACCGAGTGGTTCTGGAACTATCAGGTGAACGGCGCTCCTATGGGTCTGGCTCAGGAAGTTCAGGCAACTGATGCCATTGAGCTCATCTACGAGCCCCTGAACAAGGTAACCGCTACCGAAACCGCTGCATAATCCGATCAAATAAAAAAACGAAAAAACGGGAGCTTTCCCGTTTTTTTGTTGTAGGTAAAAAAATAAATGAAAGAGAAATTCAATCAGATCAAAGGCCCTTTGTTTCTGTTTTTGGCGGCAATGGTCTGGGGCGCAAGCTTCGTGGCGCAGGATCTTGCCAGCGATTCGGTGGGCCCCTTTACCTTTAACGGAAGTCGAATGTTTTTGGGTGGGCTTTGTCTCATTCCTGTGGTTTGGATCAAGAATCGCGGTAAACTTTTCGGATCCGTTCCAACGAAAGAAGATAAAAAGAATCTTCTGCTGGGCGGTATCGTTTGCGGAACGGTGGTGTTCTTTGCCGCCTATCTTCAGCAGTTGGGGATCCAGCTGGGTACCAGTGCGGGGAAAAGCGGCTTTATCACCGCAATGTATGTGATCCTCGTTCCCATTGTGGGTATCTTCTTTAAAAAGAAATTGCGCCCTGCCATTTGGCTTTGTGTGCTATGTGCCGCCGTGGGAATGTATTTTCTTTGTATGGCAGATTTTTCCGCAGGCTTTTCAGGCCTGATCCGTTCTCTTTCTATGGAGATCGGCGATCTTGCCACCTTCGGCTGTTCCATCTGCTTTACCTTTCACATTCTCGCTATTGATCATTTTGCCCCCAAGACCGATGGCGTCTTCCTCTCAAGCGTTCAGTTTTTGTTTGCGGGAAGTCTTGGTATCCTTGCCATGCTCCTTTTGGAGGCACCCACCCTTGGTGGGATCCTTGCGGCAGGCGGTGCCATTCTCTATGCAGCGGTGTTCTCCTGCGGCATCGGTTATACCTTCCAGATCTTAGGGCAAACCTCAACGCCACCGGTGATCGCTTCCATCATTATGTGTCTGGAATCGGTATTTGCGGTGCTTTCCGACACTGTTTTCCTAAAAACTCCTATGTCTCTTGAGGAGGTATTGGGGTGCTGCTTTATGTTCGTTGCCATTATTTCCTCAAACCTTGTAGATCTGCTCCCACAAAAAAAGAAGTAACAAAAAAGCGTTCCGATCGGAACGCTTTTTTTGTCATCTGTGTGAAATATCTACGTCTCTCGGCTCTACCGGGGTGGAGAAAACGATCTGCGTAATGGTCCTACCGAACTGTTGCAGGGAGCCCAAAAAGACCTCAAGCTCAGCGGTGGAACGGAATGCAACCTTCACAAGCTGTGAGTATTGCCCGGTAACGCAGGAGCATTCCAGCACGTTGGGGCAAGCTTGAATAAAGGGGTAAAATTCGGCTTTTTGGTTGGGGGTGATCTCAACGCTGATAAAGGCGGTCACGTCATATCCCAACTTTGTGCGATCAATGGTCATATGGTAACCTTTGATCAATCCGTCCTGAGCCAGCTTGTCGATGCGCGCCGATACGGCGGGGGAGGAGAGAAATACCTCTTGCGCGATCTCTTTTACGGGGATGCGTGCGTTCTGTTGCAGCATCTGAATGATTCTTTCATCGATTTTATCCATGAACGGCTCCTTTTTCTGTTCTTATTCTTAATAATTTCAATTTCACCCCGCTATTGTACCACAGTAAATTAACAAAATCAAGTAAAAAATAATAACACTTTATTAAGTTATGAATAAGATTGCGTTATACAATGCATCGCAAAAGAGAGCAATCTGCAACAGAATCACAAATAACGATCGAAAAAAATGCGCTCTCTTCGGTAAATTTGAAAAACAGAAAAAACTTGGATTTCAGGAGGGATTTGGCAAGTATATTTGTAGAAAAATGATTGACAAAAACGAAAATTTCAAGTATAATGATCCTGTAATTTGGTTAACTAGGTGTACTATACCCATTCGCCAAAAAAAGATATGGAGGATACTATGAAAAAAGTATTGGCTTTATTTTTGAGTGTGTTGCTGATCTTGGCAGTTGCAGCCCCCGCTTTTGCTGCACCTGCTTCTAACCTCGTCACCTCTGCCGACAAAACGGAAGTGAAGCGCGGTGAGAGTATTGTGATCACGGTTTCACTCAGCGATAAAGTATCTGCGAAGGCTTTTGTCATCGACTTCGTAGGCGCGTTTGATACGGCTGTTTTTCAGCAAGATAATTCTGCCCGCGGTATGGGTTGGGATTCTCTTTACAAGGAAGATGTTTGGGATGAGGAAGCACAAGAATGGATCTCTCCCATCACCATCAATGCAAAGGCTTCGGATCCGGTTGCCTCTGTGGTGTTTGGTAACGCCGCTCAGGAACTGAACGGCAATCTTTACAAGATGACGCTCAAAGTTTCCGACAACGCCCCCTTCGGCACCTATGAGATCAAAGCGAAGACCTCTGAGAAGTATTCCGGTGCAAGCGGTGAAGTTCCCTTTGAGGGCGAAATTGTCGGTGTCACCGTTACCGTAACCCACGACTGCGTTCTTTCTACCGACTATTCCAAGGACGATGCAGGCCATTGGTACGGCTGTACCGTTTCCGGTTGCAAAGAGCCGGTTTCCAAATTGCCTCACGATTTTTCCAATGATTGTGACGGGCTCTGCGACACCTGTGGTCATACCCGTTCTATCACCCACGCTCCCGCTGCTGATTGGACTACTGATAATACCCATCACTGGAAAGAATGTACGGTGAACGGTTGCGGAGAAGACGTTGAAAAGAATGCACATACCGGCGGCGAAGCTACTTGTACCAAGAAGGCAGTTTGCTCCGTATGTAACGTTCCTTACGGTGAGATCGACGTTAAAAATCATAAGAATACCGAAGTTCGCGATGCGGCAACCGAATCCTGCAACGCCTCCGGTTATACCGGTGATACCTGGTGCAAGGATTGCGAAACCATGATCGAAAAAGGTACGACTATCAATCCTACCGGTGATCACGTAGATGCAGACGGTGACTGGGAGGCCGATGAGACCCACCACTTTCGCACTTGCGCTTGTTCTACTGAGTTTAATCGTACTCTTCATACCGGCGGCACTGCTACTTGCAAGGAAAAGGCGATTTGCTCCGTTTGCGGCACTGCTTACGGTTCTCTTAACGCTTTTAATCACACTGGTGGCACTTATCTTGTAGGCCAGAAAGAAACCACCTGCTATGAAACCGGTTATACGGGAGATATCTACTGCTCCGATTGTGATACAATGATTGCACCCGGTTCGATCATTGAAAAGTCTGCTCATACTCCTTCCTCCGAGTGGTTCACCGATAGTACCCGCCACTGGAAGGAATGCACCGTTCAGGGCTGTGGCGCCGAGCTTGAGAAAGACGGGCACACCGGCGGCACTGCTACTTGTAAGGATCTGGCGGCTTGCTCCGTATGTGCAAAAGAATACGGTTTTCTTAACACTTCTAACCACGCCGGAGATACTTATCTTGTAGGCCAGAAGGAAACCACCTGCTATGAACCCGGCTATACCGGTGATACCCACTGCTCTGATTGTCACGCAATGATTGCACCCGGCACAGAAATTGAAAAGTCCGCCCATACTCCTTCCTCCGAGTGGTTCACCGATGGTACCAACCACTGGAAGGAATGCACCGTTCAGGCTTGCGGTGCCGCGCTTGAAAACGACGTGCACGTTGGTGGCGAGGCTACCTGTAAGAAACAGGCGGTGTGCTCCGTATGTAACGCTCCCTACGGCGAGATCAATGCAAACAACCACAAGAACACCGAAATTCGCGATGCGGTGACCGAATCCTGCAACACCCCCGGCTATACCGGCGATACTTGGTGTAAGGATTGCGAAACCAAGATCGAAGACGGCGAGACTATCAATCCCAACGGTGAGCACGTAGATGCAGACGGTAAGTGGGAATCCGATAAAAACCAGCACTTCCACACTTGCGGATGCGGAACCGAGTTTGATCAGGCCTCTCACACCGGCGGTGAAGCAACTTGCACCGCGAAAGCTATTTGCTCCGTATGTAACACTTCTTACGGTGAGATCAATGCAAACAACCATAAGAACACCGAAATTCGCGATGCGGTAACCGAATCCTGCAACGCTCCCGGTTATACCGGCGATACTTGGTGCAAGGATTGCGAAACCAAGATTCAAGATGGTAAGGATATCGATCCTACCGGCAATCACGTAGATGCAGACGGTAAGTGGGAATCCAGTGAGACCCAGCACTTCCACACCTGCTCTTGCGGAACCGAATTTGATCAGGCTGCTCACACCGGCGGTACTGCTACCTGTAAGGATAAAGCGGTTTGCTCCGTATGCGAAACCTCTTACGGTGAGCTGAATGCAAACAACCACGTCGGCGAAACCGAGATCCGCGATGCGGCAGAGGCCAAGTGCGATAAAGAGGGTTATACCGGCGACACCTACTGCAAAGATTGCGGCATTAAGATCGCAGACGGTAAGAAGATCGACAAGATTCCTCACGTTGTGAAAGAGTGGACTGTTTCTAAGGAAGCAACCACGGAAGCAACCGGCCTGAAGACCGGTCTTTGTACCGGATGTAACAAGACGATGACCGTTGAAACTGCCAAATTGGTAGAAACGATCAAACCTGAAAACATTGAAGGAAAAGACGTAAAGATTGAGATCGTTGGTGATTCCAACATTTCTGAAGACGTAGTATTCAAGGCAGAAGAGATCCTTGATACCATCGTGAAAGAGGAAAAGGAAAAGGTTGACAAAGCAGTTGAAGCTGCGATTGAAAAGTTTGAAGAGATCAAAGAAAACGTTAAGATCGGCGCGATCTTCGATTTCAGCCTGATCCTTCGTGAAACCAATACCAACGGTGAAGTGATCGGAGAAACGAATCTCAAGCTTGACGGCAAGGTTAAGGTTACCGTTCCTGTTCCTGAAACCGTGCTCAACACCCTTGAAAATCTCAAACTGTTGCACGTTAAGGACGATGGAACCGTAGAGATCGTTCCCTTTACCTTGGCAGACGGCAAAGCAACCTTTGAAGCAACGGGATTCAGCTATTACACCTTCGTTGGTACGGAAAAACAAGTTCAGACCGGTGATTCCTCCAACCTCGTTATGTGGTCTGCACTTGCCTTTGTTTCCCTTGTGACCTTGGGCAGAATCATCGTCATCAAGAGACGCGAAGATTACCGCGCATAACAAATGATCATTTTGAACAGACTCTGCAGAAATGCAGAGTCTGTTTTCACAGTAAAATACAGAAAGGCAAAAGAATGAAAAACGAAACTTATCAGCTTCCCAATGACGATATGGATGAATTGGTGCAGGATGCTATGGACGGTGCCTTCGTAGGCGGCCTATCTACCCTGAGTGACGCGGCGCGCAGCGTTTTTTACGATCAGCACCGCCAAGCCATTGTCAGTCTTGTGGAATATCGGGAGTTGATGATGATGTACGCCTGTGCCATGAAGGAGATCCAAACGAAGTTTGAGATCCTCAACACGGAATATAAGGTGCGGTATCAGCGCAACCCCATCAGTACCATCACCACCCGCTTGAAGAGAACCAAAAGTATTTTGGGAAAACTGGAGCGAAACGGGAAGGGCTTTTCTCTGGAAAATATTATGGATACCCTTTCCGACGTTGCGGGCGTTCGGGTGATCTGTCCGTATATTGATGATATCTATACCATTGCAGACGCCCTTCTAAAGCAGGATGATATTACCCTGATCCGCAAGAAGGACTATATCGCTCAGCCCAAGGAAAACGGTTATCGAAGCCTCCATTTGATCGTAGAGGTGCCGGTGTTTTTTGCGGAGCAGAAAAAGCGTATGAAGGTGGAGGTGCAGATCCGCACCATCGCAATGGATTTCTGGGCAAGCCTTGAGCATCAGATGAAATATAAACAAGAGATCCCCAATGAAAAGGAGATCATCGAAGAATTGAGAAAATGCGCCCAGGTGATTTCCGAAACCGATGAAAAGCTCCTGGCTATCCGCAAGCACATCGAAGCCGCAAGTGACTCTCCCTCCGAGGATGATATTCTTCTGGAGAAGCTTAGCCGCCTGGATATCGGTATCAATTGAAAGCTTGAGAGAAAAAAATAAAAAAATCAAAAAAGTTATTGACATTTCCGGCCCTTTATGGTAACATATCAAGGCGGCTTTTTGAGGCCGGGAAACTGCGGGTGTAGTTCAATGGTAGAATTCCAGCCTTCCAAGCTGATTACGAGGGTTCGATTCCCTTCACCCGCTCCACATGTGCTTTTAGCTCAGCTGGATAGAGCAACTGCCTTCTAAGCAGTAGGTCGGGGGTTCGAATCCCTCAAAGCACGCCACCTTACGGTGGATATAGCTCAGTTGGTTAGAGCGCCAGGTTGTGGCCCTGGAGGTCGACGGTTCGAATCCGTTTATCCACCCCACTTAAAAAATAAAGCCTTCGGGCTTTTACATATACGGCGGAATAGCTCAGTTGGCTAGAGCATCCGGTTCATACCCGGCAGGTCGTTGGTTCAAATCCGACTTCCGCTACCAAAAATGAAAGCAGGTCGATTGACCTGCTTTTTTTTGGAAATGAAGCGCACCTGTGGTGCATGAAAAATGAAGCCGCCTACGGCTATGAAGCACGCCTTCGGCGCATTTTGAAGTTAGAGTGCATTTTGCTTCATAGCGGCTAAGCCGCTGCTTCATGGAAGTCGAAAGGCTTCTGCTTCATATTTGCGAAGCAAATGCTTCATTAAGTAAGGAGAAAATATGAAAAACGATAAATTGTCAGTACAGTCCAAAGAATTTGCTGTTGCTATCATTCGACTCGTGCGTGATCCCTCTTGACGAAAGTTGCGTTTTTTGGTAGAATCTTTCCGTTATCTATCATTTTGATCCGAAGGAGTTTTTATGGAACGAGAACGTCTTGGAAGCCGATTGGGCTTCATTTTGTTGAGCGCCGGTTGCGCCATTGGTGTCGGAAACGTGTGGAAGTTTCCTTGGATGGCAGGGCAGTATGGCGGCGGTGCTTTTGTTTTGATCTATTTGATTTTTTTGGTTCTTTTGGGACTTCCCGTTATGACCGTTGAGTTTTCTTTGGGCAGAGCCAGTCAGAGCAGCCCCGTAAAGCTGTATCAGAAACTGGAAAAGCCCAGTCAAAAGTGGCATCTGCACGGTTATGCCGCCCTGATTGCAAACTTTCTGTTGATGATGTTTTACACCTCTGTTACCGGATGGATCCTTCATTATTTCGTTCAGTTCATTTCCGGCAATATGACCGGCATTACCAACGCACAGTCCGGTGAAAAATTTGGCGCAATGCTGCAAAACCCCACCATTATGGTTGGCTTTATGGCAATTGTTGTGGTGCTCGGTTTCACCATTCTGTCCTTTGGTCTTCAAAAGGGTGTTGAGCGAGTCACCAAATATATGATGCTCGTGCTTTTGGCGCTGATGGTGATTCTGGCTATCAACAGCTTTACCTTGGAGGGAGCAAAGGAAGGGCTTACCTTCTACTTGAAGCCCGATCTTTCTGTGATCAACGGCAACGTAATCGTGGGCGCTATGAACCAAGCCTTCTTTACCTTGAGCCTCGGTATCGGTTCTATGGCGATCTTCGGTAGCTACATTGGAAAAGAACGCTCTCTTTTGGGCGAATCCGTGAATATTTTGGTGTTGGATACCTTCGTGGCCGTGGTGGCAGGCCTTATCATTTTTCCCGCCTGCTTCACCTTTGACGTTCAGCCTAATGCAGGCCCCAGTCTTCTGTTCGTTACCATGGCAAAGGTGTTCAACAATATGTCTCTTGGCAGACTTTGGGGCTCTCTCTTCTTCCTTTTTATGTTTTTTGCCGCTATGTCAACGGTCATTGCCGTATTTGAGAACATCCTTGCCTGCGTCAGAGAACTGACGGGCTGGACCCGCGTTAAGGCCTGCGTCATCGTAGGCGTTGCGATCCTGATCCTTTCCGTTCCCTGCGCCTTAGGCTTTAATCTCTGGTCCTCCTTTGAGCCCTTCGCTTCCGGCTCCTCCGTTTTGGATTTAGAGGACTTTTTGGTGAGCAACTGCTTCCTTCCCATCGGTGCGCTTTGCTACCTTCTGTTCTGTGTTACCAAAAAGGGCTGGGGCTTTGAAAACTATCTGGCAGAGGTCAACTCGGGCAAGGGTCTGAAGCTTCCCAAGTGGCTGAAGTCTTATATGACCTACGTGCTTCCCGTGGTGATCGTCGCCCTCTTTCTCGTGGGTATCTTCACCTTCCAATTTGCAGATGACTTTACCCTTTGGGGCTGGCTGAAAAGCCTCTTTGCCTGAAATCTAAAGGGCGCTTTTCCTTGCGGAGAGGCGCCTTTTCTCTTGCCATTTTTGAATGGTTGTGGTAAAATTTTGAAAGAAAGTATTGTTTCAATATGCAAAATGGAGGGAAAATACATTGGAACGCATTGCAAAAATCGATATTCACTCTCACGTAAGACCCCACCGTGTGGAGGGATCTATGCTTTGTGCGGAGGATCTGCTTCCTATTTACGATCAGCTTGGAATCGAAAAGGCAGTTATTTTGCCCTTTTTGTCTCCCTCACTTTCAAAGCAGGATCGATCGCCCGAAAACAGCGCCAGAATTGCGAAACAATACCCCGACCGCTTCCTTTGGTTTACCGCAGTGGATCTGACGGAGCCCACGGTGGACGGTAGATCCTGTTACGATTATCTTTCGGAGCAGAAAAAGCTGGGTGCAAAAGGCGTGGGTGAGATCACCTCGCGGGTTTGGATGGATTCTCCCGCCGTGGAGGAATTGTTTGAATGCTGTCAGGCGCTGGAGCTTCCCGTTACCTTCCATATTTCCCCTGATTTTAACGAAAAGTACGGGGTTGTAGACGATCTGGGCCTCGTGCGTCTGGATAAAATGCTCACCCGTTACCCCAAACTGATCTTTCTTGGTCACGCCAGGCCCTTTTGGAGCGAGATCTCACGCCTTGACAACCAGGAGGATCGAATGAAGACTGCTAATGAGCCTGTGGAAGAGGGCCGCCTTGCCTATCTGATGCGTAGCCACGAGAATCTTTATTGCGATCTTTCCGCCAAAAGCGGAAGCCACGCAATGATGCGTGACCCTAAATATGCCGCAGACTTTTTGGAAGAATTTCAGGATCGCGTTCTTTACGGTACGGATATTACCTCCGCCAAGCTTCTTTTTCCTTATCGCTTTGCCGATTTTCTGGAAGAGCTGCGCACCTCTGAGGCCATCTCGGAGGGGACCTACCGCAAGCTTTGCCGTGAAAACGCCATCCGCCTTCTTCATCTGCAATCATAAGAAGAAATAATGGCCTCGATTTTTAGTAAGATGCTCCTTTTTGCAATAATTCCTTGTTTTTTTGAAAGAAGTTTGTATTTGCAATGATTTTTTTCTTGCTTGTGATGAATAATTGTGCTATGCTAACGGCAAGAAAACAAGTTAAAACGAGGCTATGTAAATGAAAATTCGTGCTATCTTAATGGATATGGACGGGACCCTCCTCGGCAAAAGTCAGGTTGCGGTTTCCGTTCGCAATATGAGAGCCGTTCAAGCGGCAATGAAAAAGGGCATCCACGTGATCCCGTGCACCGGTAGGGTGTATGATATGCTTCCTCCTCAGCTTCTGACACAGAAGGGCTTCCGGTATTTCGTTACCAGTCACGGTGCCCGCGCCTATGATCTTGAAAAGAACGAAAGTGTCTATGAAGATCTGATCCCCCCTCAGGAAGCATCCCGTCTGATGCAGATTCTGGAAGGGAAGGGGCTTTATAACGAGATCGCCGCCTGCGGCACCGTTTATCTCGAAGAATCCATAACGAAGCCTTTGGATCTGTCTCTTGTTCCTGAGCACCACGTTTGGTACGTGCGTGACAATTGCTATACCACGGTCTCCCGCCCCTCTGAATTCTTTGCGAGAGAAGGGATCGGTGTGGAAAAAATGAATATTTACAGTATTCCCGCCCGCCTGCAGGAAAGCATTTATGAAGAAGTGACCGCCACCGGCTTTATTGCTCACACCCGCCCCGGCGCAGGTCCAAACCTTGAGTTTTCTCACCATACTCTTTCAAAAATTCGTGCAACCGACGCCATTCTGGAGCGTCTGGGTGTCAGCTACGATGAAACCCTCGCGATTGGTGACAGCAGCAGTGACTATGAGATCATTAAGGCTTGCGGCTTTGGTATTGCCATGGGCAATGCCCCTGATGAAATCAAAGCCGCTGCGGATGCCGTTACCGATCTGAACGTGAGAGACGGCTTTGCAAAAGCAATAGAAGAATATGTTCTGTAAGGAGAGAAAATGAAGAAACGTTTTCTTGTTTGTATTGATTCCGACGGCTGTGCATTCGATACGATGGAGCTGAAGCACAAGGAATGCTTTTGTCCTATGTATATTCGCTATTTTGGTCTTCAGGCCGTTTCCAAATATGCCCGTGAAGCTTGGGATTTTGCCAATCTTTATTCTTCTTATAGGGGGATCCATCGCCTTCGCGCCCTTTTAAAAGCGCTGGAGGTATTGGCGCCTCGCAAGGAGGTGCTGGAGCGGGGCTTTCAGGTGCCTACATTGTCTGAGCTTTCCGCTTACGTGGAAAAGGGTGGCCTTCTTAGCAACGCAGGGCTTGAAGAATATTTGAAGGAGCACCCCGATTCTGAAGAGTTTCGCAATATTTTGAAATGGTCCTGTCAGGTGAACCTGGAGATCGGAAAGACCGTATTCGGCGTACCTCCTTTCCCCCACGTGCGTGAAAGCCTCAGCCGTCTTTCCGAAACGGCGGATATCGTGGTGGTTTCCGCAACTCCTGCTGAAGCTTTGGAGCGTGAATGGGCAGAGCACGGCCTTACCCGCTATCTTACTGCTATCAAAGGGCAGGAGAGCGGCTCCAAAAAAGAGATCATTGCTTCCCTTATGGGGGAATACGATGTAGATAAGATCCTGATGATCGGGGATGCCCCCGGCGATCGGGATGCCGCCCACGCCAACGGGGTTCTGTTTTACCCCATTTGCCCCGATGAAGAGGCGGCTTCCTGGAAGCAGTTTGAAGAGGAGTATATGGATCTGTTCCTTTCCGGCGTCTACGCAGGCAAAAGGGAACAAAGCGCCATTTCTTACTTTGAAGCCCTGCTTCCCACCAAACCCAAGTGGATATAAGGAGAAAAATGATGACTTACGGTTCTTGTGTTGGCTCCAAGTTTTACGAGGACGGCCGTGTCCGCCGTTTTCACGGCAATACGGTAGTTTCTGATATTACCCCCGCCTGCTCGGCTTACAACGCTATGTGCACTCTTCATAAGATGGTGCTGGAGGCTGGCCTTGACGATTACTACATTCAACTGCCTGCAGACAGCTACCATATGACCCTGATCCAGGGGATCAACGATGAGAACCGTGGCCCCAACCGTTGGCCTCCCGCCCTCCCTTTGGATGCCACTATGAAGGATGCGGATGATTATTTTACCGCGGCCATTCGGCGGGCAGTACTTCCCGGTAAGGTGCGTATGAAATTCCACGAGGTTAAGGCAACCAAATCCTGCGTAATGGCGTATTTGGTTCCTGCCGACGAAGCAGAGGAAAAGATCCTGCGTGATTTCCGCGACCGTGCTGCGCGGGAGATCGGCCTTTTCATTCCCAAGCACGAATCCTATCGCTTCCACATCTCCCTTGCTTATACCCGCGTGGTGCCCGAAGGGGAAGCGGCAGAGCGTGTAGCGGCACTTGTGGCAAAGATGAACGAATATCTTGCACATCAGCCCGAATTTTTCATTGGAGAGCCTTATATCGCCTATTTCCGCGATATGTTCGCGTTCTCCTCCCAGCGCATTGAGAGGTAATAAATGAAGTGCTTTTTGTTTGATTTTGACGGTACTTTGGTGGATTCTATGCCCACCTATGTTGAGACGATGCTGAAGATCTTAGATGATTACGGGATCCCCTACGGTGATGATCTAGTTAAGATCATCACCCCCTTGGGCACCGAGAAAACGGCGGATTATTTCGTAAAATTGGGTGTGCCCTTGACCCGTGAACAGATCTTTTTGCGTATGGGTGAAGGTATGATCGAGGCCTATACCCATCACATCCCCGCCAAGGAGCACGTGGCTTCGGCTCTGAAGGCTCTGAAGGAAAAGGGGTGTGATCTCAACGTTCTCACCGCCAGTCCTCATCTGACCTTGGATCCGTGCCTGAAGAGACTGGGGCTTTTTGATCTGTTCCACCACGTTTGGTCCTGCGATGATTTTAGAACCTCCAAAGCAGATCCCACTATTTATACCCGTGCCGCTGAAATCATGGGCTTTCCGGTAAACGAGGTTCTGTTTTTGGATGATAACCCCACCGCAAACGCTACTGCAAAGGCGGCAGGAATGAAGGTCTGCGGCGTTTTCGATCCTTCCTCTGCTGATTACCGTGAGGAAATGATCCGCGATTGCGATTATTATCTGGATGATTTTTCGACCCTTCCCGATCTTGCGGATTAAAAAGCGAATTTGATACGCATCCCCAAAGTCTGACTTCGGGGATGCGTATTTTTTGTGAAAGTTATTCCCAAAAAAGGGGCATACTGATAGTAAACAAAATAAGGAGGAATCAATATGATCGAAAAAGATACGGTCAAGCTTTTGCGTGAATGTGATGCGGGCATTCAAATGGGGGTCTCTTCCATTGACGAGGTGCTCAAATACGTTCATTCCCAAAAGCTTGAGAGGGAACTGGTCACCTGCAAAAGCGACCACCAGAAACTGGATCGGGACCTGAGAGAAGCCCTGGATCGCTTCGGTGATGACGGCAAGGACCCCAATCCGATGGCGAAGGGAATGAGCTGGATCAAAACCAACGTAATGCTTGCGGTAAATGAGTCGGATCATACCATTGCAGATCTGATGATCGACGGATGCAATATGGGCGTAAAAAGCCTTTCCCGTTATCTAAATCAGTACGCCGCCGCATCAGAGGATGCCAAGGATATTTGCAAACGTCTTATCAAACTGGAAGAGGATCTGGCGGTGGCTTTGCGGGAATTTCTGTAAAAAAAGCAGGGGTGATTTCGCCCCTGCTTTTCTTGACAAGCCCCCTTTTGGGTGTTACAATGTGGGAAAAGGAGGCTTTTGATATGCTGGATTATTTGATTGTTGACGGTACGATCATTGACGGTACCGGTGAAATAAGAAGAAAAGGGACCGTTGGCATCCAAGGCGGAAAGCTCGTTATGGATCCCAAGGACCCCGTGGCAAAAGAAGTGATCTCTGCTGAGGGGAAAATCGTTTGCCCCGGTTTTATCGATCCCCATTCTCACGGTGACCGACTCGTGGGCACGGAAGATGGAAGGCTTTTTAAGACCCCGCAGGGCATCACCACGGAGCTTTGCGGCAACTGCGGCAGCTCTTACGCTCCCATTCCACCCCGAAACCGCAGTGTGATGTATGATGAGATCAATTTCGTCTATCCCCCCGAGGTTACCGATCAATGGGTTGATTTCGACCGCTTCTTATCCTATATCGAAACCCGCCCCCTTTCGGCAAACGCAAGGTTTTACGTGGGGCATAAAATGCTTCGCCTTGCGGCAATGGGTGTTGAAAATCGCCCGGCAAGTGCCGCTGAGATCGATTATATGAAATCCCTTCTGCGTGAATGTATGCAGGCGGGTGCCGCCGGTATGAGCACGGGTCTTATTTACGTGCCCAGCTGTTATTCCACCCCCGAGGAGGTTCAGGCTCTTGCCGCCGTGGTGGCAGAGTATAACGGTATGTATACCAGCCACATCCGCAACGAAGCGGAAGCCGTGGTGGAAGCGGTGGATGAGGTACTTGAGGTGGGCAGAAAAACCGGTGTCCGCCTGAATATTTCCCACCACAAGGTGCAAGGGAAGGACAATTGGGGGAAGCAGAAGATCACGTTGGAGATGATCCATCGCGCCAACGAAGAAGGGATCGAAACTACTATGGATCTGTACCCCTACCTGCGCTCTATGAACAATATGCGCTCCTGTGTTCCTCCGTGGCATTTTTCCGATGGCAACGAAGCCTTCGTGAAACGCCTTTCCGATCCCGCCTTTCGAAATCAACTGAGGGAGGAAATGTCCTCCCCCGATACCAAATACGATAATTTCTATCGCAATGCAGGGGGATGGGAAGGAGTCTACGTGGCATCTACCGAGAATACCCCAAAGGCAGAGGGGAAATTCATTGCGGATTACGCCCGGGAGATCGGAAACGATCCCTTCGAAACTTACTTCGATCTGATGGAACAAAACGAAACCTTTATGATGGGTGTTTACTGCACCATGAATGCCGATGATATGTGTCAGATCGTCCAAAGCCCCTATTGCGTCATCGGTACCGACGGCTGCACCAAGGACTGGAAGAGCAAGGGGCACCCCCGTGCCAGCGCCGCTTTTCCCAAGGCCATTGAGTATTTCGTGAAAGAAAAAGGAATTTTCACCCTGGAGCAAATGATCCATAAAATGACGGGGCTTACTGCCCGTCGCCTTTCCGTGAAGAATAAGGGGATTCTGAAGGACGGCTTTGACGCCGACGTTCTCATTCTCGACGTGGAGAATTTGAAGATCCGTTCCACCTACGACGATCCCAACTGCAAGACCGAAGGGATCGATTGCGTTATCGTAGGGGGCAAGTGCGTTTATCGGGATCTGGAATTTACCGGCACCTATTCCGGCAAGGTCATCCGCGGAATATAAGAAAGAAAAAAACATCGACTTTGCAAGTCGATGTTTTTTTCTTTAATCCTCTTGAATGATCCAGCTCAAAAGCCTTACCATAGGCGTCATTTTTATGCGGAAGGCTTCATCGTCAAACTTTCGTTCAACGGTCCAGGTGCGCTCAGCGAGAGCAGGCAGGTTTTCCATTACACGGCCGATCTCCTGCTCGTAGGTGCACTCCCAAACGGCAAGCTGACCGCCCCATACCTGATCGGTTGGCTCTACGTGAATGGGGTTGAGCCTCGCGGGGGATTTTTCCCAAAAGTGGGTCCAGCGGTACATACTCCAGGAAAGAATATCGGAAAAGTTCCAACGGCGAATGATGCTGGGAACGATGTAAAGGGGCTGCCATGCACAATTGATGATCTTAAAGCCCGCCTTCAGAAGATCCGGTGCCAGATGATAGTGAGACTCCCAGGCAATGACGATGGTCTCCTTTGGAATGCGGTGGGTCCCCTCCTTGGGGAAGCCCTCCCAAACGATGGGGGTGCGCCCCAGCGCCAGCACGGCACGGGCGGTTTGACCCACGAAATCACTGTATAACTCACCTGCGTTTTCAATGCCGCGCTCTTTCATGTAAGCCTTGCATTTGGTGCAGTAATTCCAGGCGTTGATGTTGGCCTCGTCACCGCCAATGTGAATGTAGGGAGAATCGGGGAATAGTTCGCAAACCTCCTTCAGAATGGTGCCGATGCCCTCAACCGCCTTTTGGGAGCCGGGACAAATGACCGTTCCTGCGTCGATCACCTCCCCCGCTTCCGAGATCATAACGCCGCTGTCCTCTTCCATTTCATTGGCAAAGACCTCGGGGTAGGCATCGTTCAGGGCACGTGCGTGACCGGGTGCCTCTACCTCAGGGATCAAAATGATTCCCCGTGCTTTGGCGTGCTCGTTGAAGGAAGCAACGTCTTCATAAGAGTAAAAGCGTTTATCTCCGTGGGCTTTGGGAAAGGCCTTAGTGGGGAGGGTATAGCTTTGGTTGTCCATAAAGTGAAGGTGCAAATAGCGGATCTTCAGCATAAAGCAAATGTCGATATAGCAATGCACGGTGCGGGCAGGGTGCCATTGTCTGGCAAGGTCTACCATAACGCCGCGGAAGTCCTTTTCGGGCCAATCCTCGATCACGGCCTTTTCCACCTTGATCTTACCGTTTTCCATCCACAGAGAGCCTCCCTTTTTGGGGTACGTTACCAGCTGATAGAAGGAGGCAATGGCGTAAAGGATGCCTTCATCGTCCGAGGCGGCAAGTATCACCTGCTTTGTGGTGTCAATACGGTAATGCCCCGCAGGGATCATGGGGTCATAGGAAAGGATCACACCGCCGTCCCCATCTGCAAGGTTTTTGCGAAAGAGCTTAAAAAAGACCTCCTGCAACGTGGCTAAATGCTCTTGCCAGGGAGTGTGGTCGCACTTGGCGGTAAAGGGGATGAGAAGCTCCCCCTCCTGAAGCGATACGGATTTAGGGGAAGGAATTAAGCGTTCGATCATAGAATCAACCTCCGAAATTTCTGCCATCATTTTACCCCATCGCTCCTTGAAAAGTCAAGTTTTTGTGAAATTTTCTGTTTCAGTTGTAATGACGGCGGGGATGTGCTATAATGCCAATATCGTTTTTGGAGGTGCGACCGATGAAAAAACTTTCAATCCTGTATATCGTTTTGGCGGGTCTGTTCTGGGGTACCTCCGGCATCTTTTTCAGCTTTTTGAAGCCTTGGGGCTTTACTCCCGTTCAGGTGACCGCCATCCGCGGCACGGTCTCTGCCGTGGCTATGTGCCTTTACGCCCTGATCCGTGACCGAAGCCTTTTTCGCGCAACGAAAAAAGAATTGCTGATCTTTATCTGCAGCGGTCTTTGCGTATTTGGAACGGCATCTCTTTACTACAGCGCCATCAGTGCTTCCACCGTCTCTACCGCCGTTGTTTTGATGTATACCGCTCCCGTTTTCGTTTTGATCTATTCCGTTATCTTTTTGGGGGAGCGACTAAACGGCAAAAAGCTTTTCGCCATTGCCGCTATGATCGTAGGCTGCGCTCTGGTTTCGGGTCTCTTCGGCGGTGCAGAGGCAAGTGCTTTTGGGATCCTCTTGGGTCTCGGATCCGGCATCGTTTACAGCGGCTATAACATTTTTACGAAAATTGAAATGCTTCATCGTTCCAATGCCGTTTCCGCCACTCTCTATTCCTTCCTTGCGATGGCGGTGGCCGCTCTTGTTGTTTCAAACCCCGTGGAAATGGGCAAGATAGTGCTTGGGAATCCCTCCGTTATTGTGCCTATGATGATCGCCTGCGGCATTTGCACCGGTGTGATTCCGTATTTTTTGTATACCCTGTCCCTGCGTGATATTCCCGCCGGCACTGCCACTGCCCTTGGGATCTTTGAGCCTATGTTTGCTACGCTCTTCAGCGTGCTTTTCCTGAATGAAACTCTTTCAATTCCTTCATTTTCAGGGATACTTCTGATTCTCGGTGCCGCTTTTCTTTTAGGAAAAAGCAAGGATTGATTTGGGATCAGTTATAAGAAAAAATTATAACAAAAGATCAAATTTTGGATTTATTTATAATTGGAACCGTGGTATAATGGTGACAATGATGAAACTTAAAAAGGAGAAACACAATGCAGACACATAAGATTGCAGTCATCGCAGGTGACGGGATCGGTCCCGAGGTCATCAACGAGGGCGTAAAAGTGCTGAAGAAAATTGCCGAGCTGGATGGCTCCTTCCAATTTGAATTTGAGTTCTTCCCCTGGGGTTGTGAGTATTACCTGAAGGAAGGCCGTATGATGGCGGAAAACGGAATGGAGATCCTTTCCGGATTCGATGCCGTTTTGCTGGGTGCCGTGGGCTATCCCGGCGTGCCCGATCATATATCTCTTTGGGATCTGCTTCTGGTGATCCGTAAAAGCTTCGACCAGTATATCAACCTTCGCCCCGTTAAGCTTTTAAAGGGCGCACCCTGTCCCTTGAAGGACGTGAAGAGGGAAGAGATCAATATGACCTTCATCCGCGAAAATAGCGAAGGTGAATATGCAGGCAGCGGTAGCTGGCTCTTCCGTGGGAAGCCCAACGAGGTAGTCATTCAGGATGGCGTCTTCTCCCGCCACGGCTGTGAGAGGGTCATTCGCTACGCCTATGAATTGGCAAGAAAAGAGAAAAAGACCCTCACCAACGTCAGCAAGGGCAACGCTCTCAATTATTCTATGGTATTCTGGGATCAGATTTTCCGTGAGGTGGGAAAGGACTACCCTGACGTTGAGACCCACTCATTGATGGTGGATGCCGCCAGTATGTTTATGGTGAAGGATCCCGCCCGCTTCCAGATCGTGGTTACCTCCAACCTTTTCGGAGATATCCTTACCGATCTGGGTGCCGCCATTTCCGGCGGTATGGGTCTTGCGGCAGGTGCAAACCTTAACCCCGAACGGAAATTCCCCTCTATGTTTGAGCCCATTCACGGCTCCGCTCCCGATATTGCGGGCAAGGGCATTGCCAACCCTTTGGCAACGGTCTGGTCCGTCTCTCAAATGCTTGACTTTTTCGGCCACGAGGATTGGGGCAAGCGCGTTCTGGACGTGATCGAAGAAATGCTGGTGGAAAATACCTGCCTTACCCCCGATCTTGGCGGTACTGCCAAAACCTGGGAGGTTGGCGATCGAGTTGTAGAAAAACTGGCAAAATAAAGGGAAATATATATGACCCTTCAACAGCTTTCTTATTTTGTTAGTGCCTGCCGCCACGGCAATATTTCCCGTGCGGCAGAGGAACATTCGGTATCCCAGCCTTCGGTGTCTGCCGCCATTAAAAGCCTTGAAAGAGAATTTGGAGTTGCCCTCATTGAGCGAAGAAGGATCGGCTTCGTTTTAACGGGCGACGGTGAAGAATTTCGTGAGTTGGCGGAAGCTTTGATCCATCACGCGGAATGCGTCCGAAAAGCCATGGAGGAAAAGGGAAATCGCCACAGCCTTCTTCGTTTAGGCGTGCCTCCTATGGTGGGATCGGTCTTGTTCCCCGCGATTTACGCTGATTTTAGCCAACGGCGGGAGGACGTTTCCATTTTTACCCGCGAAATGGGCAGGGAAGATCTGTTAAACGCATTGGAGGAAGGCTCTCTCGATCTGGCCTTTTTGCCACATCGTGCGGCGTTTCCAAAACGCTATGAGGCGATTCCTGTAACGGATTTTGAAATGGTTTGCTGCGTGCCCCCGTCTCACCCCTTGGCAACGGAAAAAAGCGTTACCGCAAAAAGGCTGGAAGCGGAGCCCCTGATCTCCTTTTCCCGCGGCTTCTATCACGCTGAGCGGATCAATTCCTTTTTTCAGGCGGCAGGGGTAAAGCCAAACGTGATCCATACCTCCTCTCAGCTTTCCACCGTGGAGCGCTTCGTTATGGACGGTATGGCCATCGGCTTTCTCTTTCGCCCCTTGACGGAAAAAAATGCCTCTCTGGTGCCTGTTTCTCTGGATCCGCCCATCGTTACGCATATCAGTCTTGTCTTTCGTAAAGATCTGCTTCGCACCGAAGCCATCAACTCTTTTTTGCAGTATATCAAAAACCATTATCCTTCCCCAAAATAAAGGGGAAGGATTTTCCTTTTATCTTGCAAATTCTATCGTATTATGGTAAGATGAGCAGGTAAAATGCCCGTCAGGAGGGAAGTATTATGGAGTGTTACCATCGTAGCTTTGCCAGGATCTCGCTGGATGCCATCGAAGAGAATTTTCACAAATTAAGATCGTGCCTGCCCGCAGGGGTCAAGGCCTGTGCCGTGGTAAAGGCTGATGCTTACGGCCACGGAAGCGTTCCCGTTTCCAAGCGATTGGAGCCCGTGACGGATTGGTTTGCCGTTGCCGCTTTGGAGGAGGGCATCGTTTTGCGCGAGGCGGGGATACGAAAGCCCATTTTGATCCTCTCCTATACCCACCCTTCTCAGTATCCTCTGCTTTTGGAATACGGCATTACCCCCACCCTTTATAATGTGAAAGAAGCTGAGCTTCTTTCCCGTACCTCGCTGGAAAAGGGGCTTCAAACTCCCGTTCACGTAGCGGTGGATACGGGTATGGGCAGGATCGGCTTTCTCCCCAATGAAAAAGGGGCGGATTCCATTCTCGCTATTTCCCGCCTGCCCGGCATTTCGGTAGAGGGGCTGTTCAGTCACTACGCCACTGCCGATTCCTGCAATCAGACTGAGGCTCTGCGCCAGACCCGTGAATTTGAAAAACTGCTCGATCTCCTTGAAGAAAGAGGAGTGGCGATTCCCATTAAACATATTTGCAACAGTGCAGGCTCTATGAAAATGAAGAATAAATTTGATATGTGCCGCTTCGGCATTGCCATGTACGGCCTTGCCCCCTCCGACGAGGTAAGCGGCAGGGAATTGGGTATTACCCCTGCTATGGAGGTATTCAGCCACGTGGTCCATGTAAAGGAAGTACCTGCGGGAACGAAGATCGGCTACAGCCATACCTATACCGCCCCTGAAAAAAGGGTGATCGCCACGGTCTCCATCGGCTATGCAGACGGCTTCAACCGTTGCCTTTCCGGCGTAGGCTCCGTCCTCATTTCGGGGCGACGTGCACCCATTGTCGGCCGTGTCTGCATGGATCAGATCATGGTTGACGTAACGGGCATTCCCGATGTCATCCCCGGTGCTCTTGTGACCATTATAGGCTGCGACGGGGAAGAGGAGATCACTGCAGAGGAATTCGGAAGCCTTTGTCACAGCTTTAATTACGAGGTGGTCTGCACTTTTATGCCTCGCGTTTTGCGGGTCTACGAGTAGGAAAAATATCCTGCTGTGACGACAATAAAAATTAACTTTGTCTCTTGACAAACGCAAGTTTCTTGTGATATACTACTTGGGCACCGAAAAAGAGGTGTCCATCTGCGGATTTAGCTCATTTGGTAGAGCGCGACCTTGCCAAGGTCGAGGTGGCGGGTTCGAGCCCCGTAATCCGCTCCATTGGCCTGGTAGTTCAGTTGGTTAGAACGCTAGCCTGTCACGCTAGAGGTCAGGGGTTCGAGCCCCCTTCAGGTCGCCAAAAGCCCTTGCTTGTTGCAAGGGCTTTTTTCGTTGAAAGGAGTATCTATGAGCGAATTGCAGATCGTTGCCCGTATCCGCACCGATTTTCCAACGAAATTTGCCATTCCCCGTCAAAGCGGGATCTTGGATGAATTGGAAAGCCGCATCGAATTTGAGAAGCCCTTCCAAAACCCCGATTATATCAGGGGGATCGAAGAGTTTTCCCACCTTTGGCTGATCTGGTGCTTTTCGGAAAACGAAGGGCACGCCGCCTCTGCCACCGTTCGCCCCCCAAGACTTGGCGGCAATCGCCGCGTGGGTGTTTTCGCTACCCGTTCTCCCTTTCGCCCCAATCCCATCGGGCTTTCTTCCGTTCGCCTTTTACGGGTGGAGGATTCCTCAAAAGGAAAGGTTCTGGTGGTAACAGGTGCCGATCTGATGGATGGTACCCCTATTTACGATATTAAGCCTTATCTGCCCTTTTCCGATTCTCACCCCGAGGCTCGGTTCAGCTTTGCCCGTGAGCACCTTGAGGATGCTCTTTCGGTGCATATCGATCCCCGGATCGCTTCCGTTTTTCCCGTGGAAAAATACGCCGCTCTCCTTGAGATCCTGCGGCAGGATCCCCGTCCCTCCTATCAGGAGGATCCGGATCGTATTTACGGCTTTTTCTTTGCGGGCTTTGAGATCCGCTTTACCGCTTCGGAGGGGAAGCTTACCGTGGTGAGCATTGAGAAAAAAGATCCTTGAATATTATAAAAATTGCCCCAAAATATGCGGTACGTCCTTTCGATGTGCCGCTCTTTCTTTTTCAATAAAACGATATTGATTTTGCGCCAGAAAATAGAAAAAAAGTCGTGAAATGATATTGACAATAACGGCCAAAATGATAAAATGAAATTGATAAAAAATGGGAGGTGATTTGCCCTGATCTCTTGTACGGAATTTATTCCTTCATACAGCGAACTGTTTTCGTTTTTAGATGAAAATTTCGGTGGTCACACCGAGGTAGAACGTTTTTGGGACTACCTTTTTAAGCCCACCGGTAAAGGGATCCCGCTGATCAATTTCGTAAAGAAAGACGGTCTCCGCGGTGCCTGGGAGTATTGGAAGGGCACCCTGACGGAAGAGGCGGCAGACGTTACCCGCCATATGAACGAAAAGGAAGGGTGGATCCATAGCACCTGCCATTATTGCCCCTCCAAGGGCAGACTTCTGGAATACGAAAAGACCATTGGTCTTAAGCCCTATTACGATTATTGCGGCCATTGCGATTATTACCGCTCCCACCTCGCGGCTGCAGGGCTTCTTTGGATCCGAAACCACCTTGACGTGGATAAAGCAAGCTGTCGCAGTATCATCTATGACCCCAAAAAGTTTAAGGGGATGATCGCCATGTCCGGCGACGTGGAGGTATTGGAGATCTCCTCCAAGGAGCAGGAATATTTCCACCCCGATTTTCATTCCAGCCTGAATATGGGAATGGAATATCTGGGCTCCGTTCACGGGGAGGAGGCGCTGGTAGCATATCTTAACCGCTTTACCGATAACGTCTATAAGCCCGTGATCGAGGAAGGGCAAAAGGATCCCCTTGGTGCCATTGCCAAAAAGATCAAGGAGACTTATGAGCTTGAAAAGTGCCCTGATACTCTGACTTTGGAAACTGACGGCACCACCCTTTCCGTGAAGATCGCCTATTGCCCCGCTGTGAAGCACCTTCACAAAACGGGCAGGCAGGTATCCCGCTGGTTTTCCTATTCCACAAGCGTCGTAATGGCGCGGTTGGCTCTGCGTTGCGGCCTTACCTTTACCATGGAATCCTATGACGAAGCCACCGGCGCGGCGGCTTACCGATTTACAAAATAAGAAAAGGAGAGTTTTGTTATGTTGAAAGCGGGTTTTGCACGTGGAAATATCAACCCTATGATGGGTGCTGATATTTCCGGTTACTACAAAGAAAGAAAAGCAGACGGTATTTTGGATAATCTTGAGGTCAATGCCCTTGCCCTGGAATGCGGGGAAGAAAAGGTGGTTCTGGTTTGCCTTGATAATTGCGGCATCAAGCAGGATCTGATCTGTGATTTTCACGATGCCATCGTAAAGCTTACCGGCATGAAAAAAGATAATATCTATATTGCCGAGACCCACACCCACACCGGCCCCTCCGCCCGTAAGTCCTCCGAGGATCCCCTGGAGCAGGAGTATATTAAGTTTGCTATCCGTCGCACGGCTGACGCTGTGAAGCTTGCCCTTGATGATCTGAAGCCTGCCAAAATGGGCTGGGGCATCGGTCAGGCACCCGGTGTTGCCTTCGTTCGCCGCTTCCGTATGAAGGATGGCTCCGTTCGCACCAATCCCGGTGTAAATAACCCCGATATTCTTGAGCCCATCGGGCAGGTGGACGAGAGAGTCAGCGTTTTGCGCTTCGATCGCGAAGGTGCAGAAACCCTGCTTCTCGTAAACTTTGCCAACCACCCCGACGTGGTAGGCGGCTGCAAGATCTCTGCCGATTGGCCCGGTCTTCTGCGCCATCAGGTGGAAAAATCTCTGGATGATACCCGTTGCATCTTCTTCAACGGTGCGCAGGGTGACGTAAATCACGTGAACGTGCATCCCAAGGGTGGCGATTTCAACGGTATGTTCCGTGATTTTGATGACGTTTCCCGCGGCTATGCCCATTCCAAGCACATTGCCAACGTAGTTTGCGGCGGTGTTCTGCAGGTATACGAAAAGGTGAAATATATCGACGTAGAGAGCGTGACCGCTCTGCAAAAGACCATTCAGGTGCCCGCTAATCTCCCCGATCCTGCCGAGCTTCCCGAAGCACACCGCATCAACGATCTTCATAATGCAGGTAAGGATAGCGAGCTTCCCTATGAGGGGATGATGCTGACCACCGTGGTGGCAAGAGCCGCCCGTATGGTGCGCCTTGAGCACGGTCCTGATCATTTTGAAATGACCCTTTCCGGTGTTCGTGTCGGCCCTGTAGCCCTTGTGGGTATTCCCGGTGAGCCCTTCAACGGCATCGGCAGAGCCCTTAAGGAAACCGAGGAATACGAACTGGTGATCCCCACATGCTGTACCAACGGCTATGAGGGATATTTCCCCATGCAGGATGCCTATGATCAAGGCGGCTACGAAGCAGGTAGCTCCAGCTTCAAGGCAGGAGTAGCAGAGCTGATCATCAGCGAGGGTAAGGAACTTCTGAATCAAATTAAAGCTTAAGCGAGGAAAAGAAAATGGAACTGAAAAAAGGATTTTACACAGCACTGGGAACACCCCTTGACGAAAAGGGCAATCTGATTCCCGAATCTCTTGAAAAGCATATTGAGCAGCAGATCGAAGCAGGTGCTTCCGGCCTTCTTCTCATGGGCTCTATGGGTATCGAGGCCTTCGTGACCAACGCCGCCTATGCCGATATCGTAAGAGTCGGCGCCGCTGCCAACAACGGCCGTTTGCCTTTGTTTGTAGGCGCAATGGATTGCTCCATTGCCAAGGTTATGGAAAAGATCGCCCTCATCGGTGATGCCAAGATCGACGGCGTCGTTCTTACCACCCCCTACTACAGCGGAATGAAGCCTGAGCAGGTGGTGAACTTCTATACCACCATCGCAGATCGTTCCCCCTATCCCGTATATCTTTACGACCTTGCGGTTGTAACCAAGATCAAGATCACCCGCGGCATCGTGGATCAATTGGTGCATCACCCCAACATCCTCGGTATCAAAACTGCCGATTGGGAACTGATCCATTACATTGAAAGAACTTACCCCGCTGACAACTTCCAGTGCCTGTACAGCGGCCTGGATTCTTTTGATTACGCCAATATGATGGGCATCACCAAGAATCTTGACGGTATGTTTGCCTGCACCCCCAAGAATGGCAGAAAGCTTTATGACGCCATTTACGCAGGTGACTACACCGCCGCCCGCAAGTATCTGGATAACATTCTTTTGATGCGTGATACCATGGCAAGCCACAGAAGCCTTTTGGCTACCTTCAGCTATGCAATGGGTCTTTTGGGTTGCCCCGGTAACTACCATCAGGATTACTCTCTGCCCCTTTTGGATTCCGAGAAACAGCAGGCAGAGGAGGTTATGCGTAAGATCGGCGAGATCGCGTAGGCGTAAAACAAAAAAGAAGTTGGCATTGCCAACTTCTTTTTTTATTCCAGTTCGATCTCGATCCCGCCGGTCAGTTCAGCATCGTGGGTGACCGTGATCACCAAGGCGCTTTTTGAAAGCTCTTTGATGGTTTCGATCACCAAAGCACGGTTTTCGGGGTCAAGCTCTTTTGTAGGCTCATCCCAAAGGTAAACATCACCACCGTAATAGAGAGAGCGCACAATGGCTCCGCGAAGCCGCATTCCCCCCGAAAGCTCTGCGGGGTATTGCTTTGCCGCATCCTTTAGACCGAATTTTTCCAGCAAAGCCATCGCTTTTCCTTCGTCACGATGCTTTTTCGCGATCAGCACGTTCTCCTTCAGGGTCAGAAAGGGGAGGAGACGGTCTTCCTGAAAGACCACGGAGATCACCTCCCCGTTAAGGCATACCTTGCCGCTGTCAGGCTTTTCAAGCCCTGCGATGATGCGTAGCAAGGTGGTTTTTCCCGCTCCTGATTTTCCGCGGATCAGAAAGAGCCCTTTTGTGGGGAAATCGTAGGAAAAGCCTTTGATCACGGGGACGTTATAAGCTTTTTTTACGTTCTTAAGCTTCAACGGAAATACCCCCTCTCTTGCGGGAAAACAGGAAAAAGACCAGCTTTTCCAGCGCCACGCTGATGAGAATAATGGCCAGAGTCCAGGCGTAAAGATCCACCGTTTCCAAATACATTTTGGAATTGTAGATCATCTGCCCGATAGAGACCTTGGGCAGGGCCAGCACCTCTGCCGCCACTCCTGCCTTCCAGGCAAGACCCATACCGGCTTTGGCAGAAGAGAATACGAAGGGTAGCACCTGGGGAAGATCTACGCGGATCAGCGTCTTCAGCTTTCCGAAGCGAAAGACCTTCGCCATTTCGCTCAGCCGACCGTCGCGGCGCTCAAAGCCCAAAAGTGTGTTTTGCCACACGATGGGAAGCACCATCAAAAAACTGATAAAACCGGGGATCCCGTCGCGGTGGATCCAAAGCAGGACCACCAAGATAAACGATGCCACGGGCGTTGCGCGAATGACCCCCATCATAGGAGAGACCAGCGCCTTGAACAGCGGAATGCGGAAGGCGAGAAAACCCAGCAAAACCCCTGAAAATACCCCTGCAAGATAGCCTGAGGTCACCCGCAGGAGAGAGGTGCCCATGATCTCGTAGAATTCGGCGGTGCGGATCAAATCACCTAAGCGTTCCAATACCTCAAGTGGGGCAGGTAGCACCAAGGAAAGATCGACTTTTTCGGCAACAAGGTGCCACAAAAGGACCCAGAAAAGAAGGGCGGCAACGGTTGCCGCCCCTTTTAATGCGATTCGTTTCATTTGGTAAAGTAGAAATCGTCGCCGGGAATAGCGTTGCCTACGGATTGAGGTGCTGCTTCAAACAGTACGTCCAGACATTTTGCAACACCTTTTTTCATTTCGGCACCCTCAAGGAAGGTAATGTTGCACCCGGGAATGGCCTTCTTTGCCAAGGGGGCTTTGGGAATGATTCCTGCTTCTACCACAAGCTGGGCACCTTTTTCAAGATCACCGTTGACCAGGGCCTGGCTGGCGTCGTAATCCTTTAAAAAGGCCTCAACCACTGCGGGGTGCTCCTGAATGAATGCTTTTCTGGCAATGAAAACGCCTTGGATCAGGTTGTTTTCTTTGCCCGCAACCTGATTCCATTCCTCCGTCATATCAAGAGCGGCGCGGTAGGTGGCGTTGGCGGAGAGAAATGCGGAAACCTTGGGCTCGGGAAGCATACCGACGGCTTCGGGGTTTGCAGCCAGCTGAGAGGCAACCTCGTCACCGCTGCCAAAGAACTGCAGGGTCACGTCATTGTCGGGATCAATGCCGTTTTCCTTCAGAACGAAGCGCAGGATATATTCGGGGGTTGAGCCGGGGTTGGGGGCGTAAATGGTTTTGCCCTTCAGGTCCTTTGCGGACTTGATGGTATCGCCGTTTTCCACGATGTGAAGCACACCCAGAGTGTTGGCGCAAAGCACCTGAACCTGACCTTTGGTCTTGGCGTAAAGGGTGGAGGCAAGGTTGATGGGCACGGCGGCAATGTCGCAGGTACCGTTTGCAATGGCGGGCACCACCTGATCGGGTGCGGTCACCAGCTCCGCTTCGTAATCTGCCAGATTGCCTTCACCCTCCTTGTCGTTATGAAGAAGGGAAGCAAGACCCATACCGGTGGGGCCGGTCATCGCCATCAGGCGGACGGTGGTATCGTCAGTCAAAGGCACTTCATCATCGGTTGCGGTTTCAGTGTCTTCCACCGTAACGGTAGCATTCAGAGGGGGCACGCCTGTAACGGGCTCCGTTTCCGGAAAGTTGCAGGCGCAAAGGGGGAGAAGCAGCGAAAGAGCCAAGGTAAGAACGAGTAGTTTTTTCATAATGAATTCCTTCTTTCTATGCATTTGCATTTGTTATCGTGCTAAATAAAGCTCCGCTTTTTCAGGGGAGGGGAGTGTTACTTCTTTTCCGCTTCGGCAGATCAGCCCTTCTTCCTCCAGCTTTTCCAAAGCTCGGTATAAGCTGGCGCGCCCAAGGCTTAATTCCTTTGCCAGATCGGAATAGGATCTCACCGAAAGGGAAGTGCCTTCCCCTGCCTTTTGCAAAAGATAACGGATGAGTTTCTTTTCCGCGCTGGGCGCAGTGAACGAGGCGATCCGCTCCGTGAGAAACCGAATCCGTCCCGTTAGGAATGAAATCAGGTTCTCCCTTGCTTTTTTGTTTTGCCAAAGGGGGTCTAAATGCGCTTCCTTCCAGATGAGGACTTCCGCCTTGCTGTCCGCCACCACAAGGGTCTCTGCGCTGTGGTCGGAATAAAGAGAGGAAACGCCGAAAAGGCTTCCCGCCTCCAATCGGTTCAGGATCGTGCGCCCGTCGCGGGCGGAATAAACCGTTGCCTTCCCTTTCACGACAATGCCGATCCTGCCGCCTTCACTTCCTTTTAATGGAATGGTCTCGCCCGCCTCAAAGGAAACGGGCACGGCGCGACAGGCTTTGGCAAGAGAAGCAGCCTCTTCCGGGGTACAACCCTGAAACAGAGGACATTTTTGCAAAGCATCCGGAATGTAATGTTCCACAAGCACCTCCGTTAAAAGTGTCTCGTTTGGTACAATTTGATTGTACCATGACCAATGGAAACTGTCAAGACGGTCTTTCATTATTTTCGGATTATTTTTGGAAAAAATTCGTTCAATGGACTTGTCATATTTCTGTTTTTGTTGTATAGTATTATCATCAAAAATGAAGCAAAGGAGCAGCAACTATGTCAATGAAGTTATCAAAAGAATTTTCCAAGCCTTTTTATACGGACGCGGAATACGAAGCTCTCGTTCCCGAAGCAAAAAAGGCCCTTGAAACCGTGAAGGAAAACTACGCCAAGGGTGTTTCCCCTCTGGGCTGGTATACCCTTCCTTCCGATTATGATAAAGAAGAATTTGCCCGTATCAAGGAGTGCGCCGCCAAGATCCGCAAAATGTGTGACGTTTTCGTCGTGATCGGTATCGGTGGCTCTTATTTGGGCGCCCGTGCCGCTATCGAATTTCTTCAGGGCAACTTCCATAACAACCTCCGTAAGGACGGCCCCGAGATCTATTTTGCAGGCACCAGCGTTGACGGTGACTATCTGGCAGACCTTCTCAAGATCTGTGAGGGCAAGGATATCTGCATCAACGTGATCTCCAAGTCCGGCACCACCACCGAGCCCGCCATTGCCTTCCGTGTATTCCGCGAGTTGGTTGAAACAAAATACGGCAAGGAAGAAGCCAAAAAGCGCATCTTTGTCACCACCGATAAAAACGTTAAGCCCGGCACCCTCAAGGAATTTGCCACCGAGGGCGGCTATGAAAGCTTCGTTGTACCCGGCAACATCGGCGGCAGATATTCCGTTCTCACCGCCGTGGGTCTCCTTCCCATCGCAGTCAGCGGTGCCGATATTGACGCTATGATGGCAGGCGCGCTGGAAGCAAAGGAAGAATTTGATAACTTTGACTTGGAAAAGAACATCTGTATGGAGTACGCACTCCTTCGCAATGTCTTCTACCGTAAGGGCAAGAAGTTTGAGATGTACGCCTCTTATACCCCCGCTATGGAGCTGATGGGCGAATGGCTCAAGCAGCTTTACGGCGAATCCGAGGGTAAGGACGGCAAGGGCATCTTCCCGGTTTCCGCCATCTATTCCCGCGATCTGCACTCTCTGGGGCAGTACGTGCAGGAGGGGGAGCGCACCATGTTCGAAACCGTTCTGGAGATCACCGCTCCCAAGGTGGATTTTGCCATTCCCACCGCTGAGACCGATATGGATGGCCTTGGCTATCTGGAAGGCAGAAATATGGATTTCGTCAATAAAAACGCATTCCGCGGCACCGCCCTTGCCCATCAGGATGGCGGCGTTCCCACCATCGTTCTGGCATTGGAAAAGGCAGACGAAAAGAACTTCGGCTATATGGTCTATTTCTTCGAGCTCGCCTGCGCCATCAGCGGCTATATTCTGCAGGTAGATCCTTTCAACCAGCCCGGTGTTGAGGCCTATAAGAAGAATATGTTCCGCCTCTTGGGTAAGCCCGGTTATACAAATTGACAAAAAAAGCTTTTCCCCCTTGTGATTTTTTACGAAATTGATCATTTTTATAAAAAAGGGAAAAAACGCTATTGCAAGTTTGTTCAAAATATGGTAATATATTTTCAACGAACAAGTCGTAATGACTTGGAAAGGATGGTATTTGTATGTTGAAATTGATCATCGGTTTGAAGGGCAGTGGTAAGACTAAACAGCTTATCGAGCTTGCGAATAAGGCTGTTGAGGTTTCCCCCGGTCACGTAGTGTGCATCGAAAAGTCCAATAAGCTTATTTTTGACGTTAATCATAAGGTTCGTCTGGTTGATACCGAGGCTTACGGTGTCGCAGGCGCACAGGAGCTCTTCGGTCTGGTTTGCGGTATTCTCGCCACCAACTATGACGTGAAGGATCTGTTCATTGATTCCGCTTTGAAGATCTGCGGTGATGACGTTGCCGCTTGGAGTACCTTCATGGCAAGATTGGATGCCATCTGCCAGAAGTACGAGGTACAGTGCGTTGTAACGTCCTCCATTGATCAGGCTGATCTTCCCAAGGATCTGGAAAAGTACGTCTTCTGATATGGATTACATCGAGCTTTGTTTCTCGATGCCGCAAGAAAAGGTCGATCTTGTATCGACCTTTCTTGTTGCAGGGGGATATGATACCTTTGAGATCTGTGATCTTTCCGACCTTTTGGAAAACGCAGGGGCTATGTTCTGTGACTACATCGAAGATAACCTTTTAGAGCAGCAGTCTGCGCCGCCGGCCATTAAGTTCTATATGGAAAAGGAAGAGCGCGAAAAGGCGGAGGAGATCCTTGCCTTTGTGATGGGCGTTTCCGAAAAACTGGGCTGGAATGACGTTTCGGGCGCCATTACCTTGGTGGAAAACAGTGATTGGGATACCCGTTGGAAGCAGTATTTTTACCCCTTCCCCGTGGGCGAGCGCCTTTTTATCAAGCCCGCCTGGGAGGATGTGGATGAGGATCTTACCCGTGGTCGTGCCATCATTGAGATCGATCCTGCCGCCGCCTTTGGAAGCGGTACCCACGCCACCACCCGCCTTTGCCTTGAATCCCTTGAAAAGGTGATCCGCCAAGGAGATCGGGTTTTGGATATGGGCTGCGGATCGGGCATCCTTGCCATCGGTGCCAAAAAGCTGGGGGCAGGGAAGATGGTTGCGGTGGATATTGACGAAGCCGCCGTGCGTACTTCCCGTGAGAATTTTGAGAAAAACGGCGTTCCCTTAGAGGACGTTACCCTCATTTGCGGCAACATTCTGGCAGAAAAGGATAAATTGGAAGAGATGGGCAAAGGCTTTGATCTGATCCTTGCCAACATTGTGGCACAGATCATCAAGGATATGGCGCCCCTTCTCCTTGCCGCCTTAAAGCCCGGCGGCACCCTTCTTGCCTCAGGCATTCTTGAGAGCAGGGAAGAGGAAGTGAAAAAAACTCTGATGGAAGCAGGCTTTACGTACGTTTGTACCCACGCTTCCGATGAATGGGTCTGTATGGAATTGACCCGCTGAAGCTTCGCCCCGGAAGGTATTTTCTTCCGGGGCTTCGTTTGTAAATAATGTGTAACCGAAAATTAGGAAAAATGAGCATTTGAGAGAAAAACGGAGAAAAAACGAGCAAAGAATATAAATTTTATTTTTTTATTCAAAAAGCCTTGACAAAGCCTTTTCCGCGGGGTATAATAGCGGAGCAAATTAAGAATATCGGAGGAAATGCAATGTCCACATTTATGGCAAAAGCCGAAACCATTGATCGCAAATGGTACGTTCTCGACGCACAGGGCAAGCCTCTTGGAAAGGTTGCAGCCGCTGCTGCTTCCATCCTTCGCGGTAAGAACCGCCCCGAGTTCACCCCCCACGTTGATTGCGGCGAATACGTAATCGTTATCAATGCTGATAAGGCTATTCTCACCGGCAAGAAGCTGGAGCAGAAGAAGTACAGATACCACACCGGTTACATCGGCGGTCTCAAGGAGATCGGCTACAAGGAACTGATGTCCAAGAATCCCGAAAAGGCAATCTACCTTGCCGTTAAGGGTATGCTTCCTAAGAACACCATCGGCAGAAAGAGCCTTACCCGTTTGAAAGTTTATGCCGGCGAAGCTCACCAGCACGCTGCTCAGCAGCCCCAGAGCTTTGAGTTCTAATTAAGAAGAAAGGAAGAAAACCATGAATTATACTAGTGCGAAGCCTTATTTCTACGGCACCGGCAGAAGAAAAAAATCCATCGCCCGTGTACGTATTTATCCCGGTACCGGCGCTATCACCATCAACAAGCGTGATATCGATGATTACTTCGGTCTCGATACCCTGAAGCTCATCGTTCGTCAGCCCCTGGAACTCACCGGCAACGTTGGCAAGTTTGACATCGTTTGCAACGTCGTTGGCGGCGGTGTTTCTGGTCAGGCAGGTGCGATCCGTCACGGTATTTCCCGTGCTCTGCTTCAGGCAGACGCTGAAGCCTTCCGTCCTACCCTTAAGAAGGCAGGTCTCTTGACCCGTGACCCCAGAATGAAGGAAAGAAAGAAGTACGGTCTCAAAGCCGCACGTCGTGCTTCCCAGTTCTCCAAGAGATAATCACTTATCTTACAGAGTATTCAAAAACCTCGAAGCCTTTTGGCTTCGAGGTTTTTCTTTATGCCCAAACTCAAGTGGAGCCTTCTTCATATACTTGTAATGAAAGGAGGTGAAACTATGAAAATTTTAGCAAACGGAATTGACGTATCCTCTTATCAAGGCCAGATCGATTGGGATGCGGTGAAGGCGAGCGGTGTGGCTTTTGCCATTCTGCGTTGTGGCTGGGGAGATGATATTTCCACCCAGGATGACCCCCTCTTTCAGCGCAACGCTGACGAGTGTGAACGTGTAGGGTTGCCCTATGGCGTCTATCTTTACAGCTATGCGGATTCCGTGGAACACGCAAAAAGCGAAGCCGCCCACGTGCTCCGCCAGCTTGGTGGCAGGCGCCCCTTGTATCCTGTCTATTTGGATTTAGAGGATGCCGGTACCACGGGTACCCTTTCCAACGAGGGGATCCTGGAGGTAGCAAAAACCTTCGTTTCTCTGGTGGAGGAACAGGGCTATTGGGTGGGGATCTACTCTAACCGAAACTGGGCAGTAACAAGGCTTACCGATCCTTGGTATAACACCAAGGCAAGGTGGATCGCTCAATACAACAGTACCAACACCTATCCGGGCTCCTACGGGCTTTGGCAGTATTCCAACGCAGGGAGCGTTTCAGGAATTCGAGGGCGCGTTCTTCTGGATCGAGCCTACGTGGATTATCCCACCGAAATGCGAGCTTTTTATGCCCGTCAGGGCATTGAGACTGCGCCCACTGACCCTGCCCCTCCACCTGTCGAGCAGACCTATGTGGTAAAGGCGGGGGATACTCTGTCGGAGATCGGCGCCCGCTTCGGTGTGCCTTGGAAGACTTTGGCAAGCTATAACGGCATCGAAAACCCGTCTCTCATTTATCCCGGGCAGATCATTCGCATCCCTAAAGGCGATGAGCAGACCTACGTGGTAAAGGCGGGGGATACTCTGTCGGAGATCGGCGCCTGCTTTGGTGTGCCTTGGAAGACTTTGGCAAGCTACAACGGCATCGAAAATCCGTCTCTTATTTATCCCGGGCAGATCATTCGCATCCCTTGAAAAGGGGATGAAAAAAAGCGCTCTCACTTTTTTGTGAGAGCGCTTTGTGTTTTGCTTTTATTTTCTCTTTTTAAAGAAGAAAATGCCGCAGGGGATCAGAAGTGCGGGAATGAGGATCAGAGTTAAAATTAAGGGAATATTGGCGCCGCCGGAAAGCTGGGGTTCGCCGTCGGTGCTGACCTCGGGTGCATCCCCTTGGGGGAGATCTTCATCTGCCTTTGCAGAAGCGTTGATCTTGCCCTCGCGCTTTTCAAATACGGCTACCAAGGCGGTCTCTCCTTTTACCTCTACGTTCAAGGAGTTGTTGGTGGAGCCAAGGCTTCCGCTCCAGCCTACGAAGGCGTAGCCCTCGTCAGCCAAAGCCACCAGCTTTACCGTTTCGCCTGCGCCTACTGTGGCGGAATAGGGGAGGGCAACGTCCTTCCCTGCTATCTGTACCTTGCCGCCCTCGGTAGCTTCCACCGTCAGGGAAAAGACACCTTCCTGCGCATCGGCAACCGTAGATTGGAATTCAACGGTCTTATTTGCCGCTACGGTAAAGTAAACGTATTCGCTGTCGTTCTTCAGGTAGGTAATGCCATCGGCAATCAGTCCTTTGCCGTCACGGAATACCACCGTGCCCCCTGCAAGGATCAGGGAATTTCCGCCCTCTGCACGGGGAACTGCCACCGTAGCTTCAGCGGGGGAGGAAACAAGGAGGTGATAACCGTTATCACGCTTCAATTCAACGGTCGCGGAGCCTTCACCACCGGGCTGTTTTACGGTGCCCTTGAGGCTTTCTACGGATTTAGGCAGGTAAGGCTTGACCACGGCATTGCCGCCGTTCCAAGTAACACCTGCAAAGCCGCTGAGCATAAAGTAGGCGGGGTATCCGCTCCAAGCGTGGCTGTGAGAGCTCATATCCTCAAAGCGTTCCCATACGGTTTTGTGGCCTTTTTTCACCATAGCACTCCAAGAGGTGACCATTCTCTGGTAGGCGGCTTCTTTTTGTGCGGCATCGCCCTTTTCCATCAGTGCGCGGAGCAGCTCGTAGGTGAGAACGACGCTGGTACTATCCGGCTGTGCACGCTGAAGGACAGTCAACTGCTTGTCAAGATAATGGGGGAGAGCAACCCCAACGTTAATGGCCATGGCGGTAACGCCTGCGTTGGTTTGCGTGGTGCCACCGTGCATATAATAGGAGCCGCTGGCAGGGCTCATCAGCTTGGTGTTGATGGTATTCTTCAGCTCTTGTGCCTTTTTGGCCCAATCGGTGCTCTCATCGCTCTTTCCGATCAAGGCAGCGATCTGAGACAAGCGATTCATAGAATTGTAAAGAAGGAGATTTGCCACCGTGGGCGGTGCGCCTGGGTCATCGGGAACGGCTTTTCCGGGATGATCGCTGATATTCCATGAGCCGGGGTCATCGGAAAGGAGGCCGTCCTTCATAAATTTCATATGATAATTGACGTTCCTTGCTGCCACTTCGTAAAATTCAGCGGTGGTTTCCAAATTAGCCGTCAATTCATAATAGCGGTGCAAAATGGCGCTGTATCGCAGATCCCATTCGGGAATGGAGGAGTTAGATTTATATACCTCCGTAGGAGCAGTATACGTGAATCTGCCGTTTTTTAACTGAGAAGTGGCAAAGTCAAGGAGGGTCTTGTGCAGTACTGAGGGTGCCTCTTCAAAGGCGTAAGAGAGAAGGGCGTATTGCAGCTGGGAATCCGCAAGGTAGTGAGCCTGCTCACGGTGGGGACAGTCAACCGTCATACCGATGGTGTTGTTCAACTGCGTGTTGATGCAAGCCTCGTAAAGCTGACTTAAAAAGGGATCGGAGGAGGAAAATTCGGAGATCTGAGTCAGATCGGTGGAGGCCCATTCTACCGTAATATCTTCCGGGCGGATCAAATTGGGCAAGCCCACGATCTCAAAATAGCGGAAGGCTCGGTAGTCAAAATCTGCCGCAAAGGTCTCTACGCCGTTTCCGGAGAAGGTGTAAAAATCACGGTATTCTTCAGAGGTCTGCTTGGTAGAGCCGATGCCCAGATGCACGGTTCCGTCTTGGTTCATGTATTCTGAATAGCGAATGTAGACGCGGGTACCTGCAGGAGCGCTGGCACGGATCTTGACCCATCCGGTTACCAGCTGCGTAGCGTCAAATACCTGATAACCCACGTCCTGCTTTTCGGCGGCAACGGGGGTGATTCCCTTGTGAACGGTTCCCTCGGGAATGCTTTGGAAACGCATTTTCCAGTTGGCGGTTTCCGCATTTGCGGGTACCGCATCGTGCCAGGTACCTGCGGTATAGGATGCCTCGTTATAGCCCGTGCGGGTCCAGGCAAGTCCATCGGGCATTTTTCTGGCGTCGTAGTCGATCTGGGTGCCAAGCTTACGCCCTTTTCTGGGGAAGAGCATCTTGGTGGTACCGTAGGGGGTATCCTCCAGTGCGCGCCAGGAGGTATCCGTCTTCAGCACTTCCTGAGAGCCGTCTGCATAGGTGACCGTTACCTCGGTCCAAAAGGCGGGAAAAGCGTCGATATAGTTGGTGGCGCCGTTGCCCATGTATTGCACCGCCGCCGCAAGGCAAAGAACGTTTCCGCTCATTACCTTGGAAAGGGCGTCACCCTCCAGACGGTAAGAGAGCACGTTGACGTTCTCCGGAATGCAGGCAGGTGCGGGGGAAACGTAGCCTGAGATCAGGCTTCCGTTGACGTAGTATTTTAGGTGGTTATGACCGGAAGCCTTGATCTCCAGTACCTTGGGAGCCCCCTTCAAAGAAAATTCCTTGCGGAAGTAGGAGGTGTTGTTTTTTACCACCTTTTCCGTGCTCCAGATCCAATCGGAGCTGGTGAAATAATCTGCCATCTTAACCTCCGCCGCCTTTGCCGTTGTGGCAAAGGCAGGGGAAAAGCCCGTTACCAGAAGGCAAGATGGGAGAAGAAGACTGAGAAAACGCTTGCAGTTTTGTTTGATCTTCATAAGAAAGCCTTTCATTTGGAAAATACCTTTTTCTTTAAAGTGCGATGTTGGTGCCATCTGTTCCTAAATAATTCTTGTAAAGTCCGGTCTCGCTGTCTCTTAACAAAACGTTGATGTTTTGCTTCAAGGCGCTTGCCTTTTCGGCCCATTGGGCGCTTTCTTCGCCTTTATCAAGAAGCGCGGCCAAAACAGAGAGGCGGTTGAGGGAATCGTAAAGAAGCAGGTTTGTCACCGTGGGAGGGGAACCGGGGTTATTGTTAAAGGCTTTTCCGGGGTGATCTGAAATGTTGTTCACACCGGGTTCGTCAATGAGAAGCCCGGCGGAATCGATCTTAGCGTAGTAGTAATCTACGTTGGAGGCGGCGTTATCGTAAAACTCTGCCACAGCTTCAAGGCTACCCGTCAATTCGTAATAGCGGTGCAAAATGGCGGTGTACCGCAGATCCCATTCGGGAATGGAGTAAAATTCGGGGGCGACGTATTGGGTGGTGGGAGAGGTGTATTCGAAGCGCCCGTCTTCTCTTTGCTGGGTGGCAAAGTCGAAAAGGGTCTTATAAATAAATTCGGGTGCTTCTTCAAAGGCGTAGGAGAAAAGAGCGTATTGCAGCTGGGAATCCGCCAGATACTGAGCCTGCTCTCTGTGGGGGCAGTCAACGGTCATACCGATGGTATTGTTGATCTGGGTGCCGAGGCCGTGTCTGGCAAACATCGCCTGCGTTTCGGCAAAGGGAGTACTGTCCGACGTGCGCCAGGAGGTATCACTCTCAATGATTTGGGGGTCACCGTTTGCATAGGTTACGGTCACTTCCGTCCAGAAACCGGGCTTTCCTGTTACGTAGTTGGAGGATTTTTCTCCCATATACTGAACGGCGGCTGCCAGACAAAGCTGCGTTTTGTCTTCATTCAGCAAAGCGTCAAGCTCCTCTCCTTCCCAACTATAGGAAAGGTAATTGACGTTTTCGGGCAGAGAAGCGTTGGCGGGGGTAACGTACCCCGTCACCAAATTCCCGTTGACGTAATATTTTAGGTGATTGTGTGCGCTGGTCTTAACGCTGATTTTGATCGGCACAGAAGAAAGGTTTACCTCCTTGCGGAAGTAAGCGGTGGTATGCTTCACCGTTTTGTCGGAGCTCCAGATCCAATTGGTACTGGTTATATAGTCTTCTTCCAAGGGCTTTTCCGCGGGGAACATACTCTCCGCCAGCGCCGGCGTTACCAGAGACGTCAGCATAATGAAGCAGAGTGCCAGGCTCAAAAACTTTGCTCCAAGGCGTTTTGCAATACTCATTTTATTGACTCCTTTTTTCGGAATTTTCGTTGTTTTAATATATTTGTTTATATATTAAGGAAACAACACTCCATACTACTTTAATAATAGCATATTTTAATGCTTCGAAAAAGGTCTGCTTTTGCTAAAAAAGTGTCTTTGCTTGCAAAGAAAAAGGCAGATGCATTTTGTGCATCTGCTTTTTTTAATAAGGATCAAAAGAAAGAGGAAATGAAGATCTCCAAACCGATGAAGATCAGGATCACACCGCCTAAAACGGCGGCTTTCCCGGAAAGCTTCGTTCCGAATTTCTTGCCTAAAAACACGCCGCCCAAGCAAATAAAGAAGGTGACGGCCGCAATGATGATCACCGCCTGCAGGGCCTTGGAAAGGTCGTATTCTGCAATGGTAAAGCCTACGGAAAGAGCGTCGATGGAGGTGGCAACGCCTTGAACCAAAAGGGTAGACAGCTTCAGCTTCTTTTTTTCAAGACAGCATACGTCGTCGGGAGGGCAGGGGTGAAGCCCGTCCCAAAGCATTTTTCCTCCGATGTAAAGAAGCAAAGCAAGGGCGATCCAGGGGATCCATTTTTCAAATGCGTTGAAGTAAAGAATAAAGTTGTGCACGCACACCCAGCCTAAAAGGGGCATAACTCCCTGAAAAACTGCAAAAAGCAAAGCAACGGCAACGGCCTTTCGCTTTTTCATATTGGATTCGGTTAACCCGTCTGCCAGCGCCACGGAAAAGGCGTCCATCGCCAAGCCTGCACCCAGAAGTGCGTTGGTAGATAAAAACAGAAAATCCATAATTCCTCCTTTTTTGAGGGCAAAAAAAGAAAGACTCCATGCATGGCTAACCACACATGAGTCTCGCAATAAAAGACAAGCCAGGTCATAGACCAATATGTTGACTTGCCACGGTAAAACCGCCTGCTACTCCCTCAAGCAAAGTGATTATACTCCGAAAGATAAGCTTTGTCAAGGAAAAAAGCAGGGAGAGAACACAAATCTCTCCCTGCACGGTGACTAATCCTGATCTGCAGAAAGGCGGAAGGTGCGTCCGGCGGCGCGGTCCTCCGGCACAACGCCCCAGGGGTGTGCCTCCATACATTCTTCGGGGGTGGATTTTTCAACCTGAATGGGGGTGGAACGTATGATCTTGACGGGCTCGTCGGTTGCTACCAGCAGAGTGGGTTCCTCCCAGCCCTCGAAGGTACAGTCCTCGAACAAAAGCTCCTCAAAATTGGCCGCTACCAGAAAGGGCTCCTTTTCAAAGCCTTCCTTGCAGGCAATGGTGCAATTTTTAAAACGGCAAATGACTTTTTCGTTGGGGTCACCCCAAAGCATACCCGCACGCAGGATCTCACGGAAGGAGCAGTTTTCAAAGGTGATCTCCCGCAGGGAGCGATTGCAGCACCAACGGTGAAGTCCCGTGAATTCCAAGCGGATCAGCTCCTTTGTCTGCTTGGTGTGAAAGTTTCGGATCACAATATTTTCCGCGGGCTTGCGGAGAATGGCTCTGTGGTCGCAGTAATAACTGAAGGGAACGGTGCATTCGCGGCGGCAATTTTCGTTGGAAAGAGCGCCCGCCATCTTTTCCTCCAAGGAAAGGCGCAGTCGGAAGCCGAAATTCCGTTCATCGGAGACGCAGTTTTCCACCAGAACGTTGTTTCCGCCCAATCTCAGGGATTGGCAGGCGGTGTTGAGGGTGCAGCCTCGCACCACCATATCGTTGTTGTCAAACCCCGCAATGGAATCGTCACCTACGTTGAAGATGCAGTTTTCTATCAGAATATTATCGCAGGTGCGAACGTCAAAGCCGTCGTGCCCGCCGTAAACCGTAAGATTCTTTGCGGTAATGTTTTTGCTTTGGAAGATGGCGTGGCACCAGTTGCCGCTGTTTATAAAGGTGTAACCCTCAAAGCGTATATTCTCCGAGCGCCAAATGCTGATCCCGTGGGGGCCGCGATAGTTTTCTTCACCTTGTGGATCATAGCAGTTGACACCGTCGATATAAGAGCCCTTTTCGCCCACGATGGCAACGTCCTTTGCATCCAGAACGCGAATGAGCCCGTTGCACCAGCGGCTGGTGGCAACGGCACTTCTGCCGGTGGCAGGGGTATTTCCGATGGGCTCCATGGTAACAGGCTCGATCTTGTCTTTAATGAAAGAGAGATAATCCTCCGGATCGCGGCTTCCTTGCAGAATGGCGCCGCTTTCCAGATACAGCTCTACCCTTGAGCGGAGTCGAAGCCCACCGGTGCGGTAAATACCGCAGGGGATCAAAACTCTGCCGCCGCCTGCCAAAAAGCAATCATCAATGGCCTTTTGAATTTTTTCCGTCTGCAGCTCCTGAGAAAATGTGGCGCCGTAATCGGCAATATTGAAAATCTTCATAGAGAAAATCCCCCTTTAGAATCTATGAAAAGCATAACATAAAAATGGGGGGAAAACAAGCGCAAAAGATTCGAAAACTTTTCGGAAATCCCAGTGGATCGCTTTGGTAAGGGCTTCTTTGCGTTTTTGTGTGTGAATTCGAACTCCTGCAAAAATAATGATATATCGCATGCGCGATATGATATACGGCGTTGCCGTGTGATATACTTGCTTCGCAAGTATGATATAATATCCGTTCCTTCATATGCCGCAGGCATATATCGCCCACCGAAGGTGGATATCATATCGAAGATATATCATCCGTTCTCGGAAGAACGGATATCATTGAAAAACGACAAGTTTCGACAGAAACTTGTCGTTTTTCTTGTCTATGAGCTATGAAAAAGATATTTTTGCTGTTTTTGCGTATGAATTCGAACTCTAGTAAAATATAATGCTTTTCGACTAAAGGGAGAAAAGCTTCATCAGCACTTCTTCACTATTCACTATTACTTATTACCTGATCGACAAGTTTCGAAAGAGAAGAGTGAAAAGTGAAGAGTTAATAGTGAAAAAGTAAAATCGACAAGTCTCTGTCGAAACTTGTCGATTTTTGGCAGGGATGGCGAGATTTGAACTCACGAGTGCCAGAGTCAAAGTCTGGTGCCTTAACCGCTTGGCTACATCCCTAAATCTTGGACATTATATCGAATTTTTTTGTGTTTGTCAACCGCTTTTGGAAAAGAAAATCGCCTCGGTAAGAGACGATTTTCCGTTCTTTCGCATTATTGATGCATATGCACGTCCATCTGGGGGAAGGGAACTTGGATCTCCAGTTTTCCAAAGGCGGAGTTGACCTGCTCCAAAAGGTCCAGACGCACGTCAAAGTAGTGCTCGCGCTTGCACCAAACCCTCAGGGTGAAAACGAGACCGTGATCCTTCTGACCGGTGAGCCTTGCAAAGGGGGCGGGGTCGTCCAGCACCAGCTCGTGGTTTTCTGCCAGCACCGTCAGCACCTTTTTCACCCGTTCCACGTCGGTGCCGTAGGCAACGGTGAAGTCCAGATCCACGCGGCGGGTAGGCTCGGTGGAAAAGTTTGTGATCACGGAGTTGATCAGGGTTCCGTTAGGGATGATGATATCCTTGTTATCTGCGGTGGTAATGGTGGAGGAGAGAAGAGAAATGGATTTGACCGTTCCTTCCTTTCCGCCGGATTCAATGTAGTTGCCAACGGTAAAGGGGCGGAACAAAAGGATCATAATGCCCCCTGCAAAGTTGGAAAGGCTTCCCTGCAGAGCAAGGCCGATGGCCAAGCCGCAGGAGGCTACCACTGCCGCAACGTTGGTCATGGGAACGCCTAAGTTTGCTGCAACGGTCAGCACCAACAGTACCTTTAAAACGATGGAGATCAGGGAAAGGATGAAGTTCTTGGCTCCCTCGTCAACTTTTGAAAAACGGCTGTTGTTTTGTACCAGACGGGTCAAAACGCCGATGAGCTTCCAGCATACCACCAAAAGCACAATGGAACAGAGGAGCTTGATTCCGCTGTTTGCAAGAAAGGTGCCAATGCTGTTGAGAATGGATGTAAACATATTTTTCTCCTTTATTTTTATTGATATTTTTTTATTTCAATTGAGACGGGTGCCCCGCTCAAAAGGAATCATTTCTTCAGGCGTTGCCGCTTCAATAAAGGTCTCGGCAGCTTCGCTTGCTTCCTTTAAAAGCTCCATGGTCATAGCGTTCCCCAGATCGATTCCCGCAAAGCCTGATTGACGGGTGCCGAAAAATTCACCGGGGCCGCGGGTCTTAAGATCGTACTTTGCCAGTTCAAAGCCGTCGTGACAGTCACAAAGCTTTTTTAAACGCTCGCGAGCGCTTTTCCCCGAATGAGAGGAGATGAGAACGCAGTAGGATTTCTCCGTTCCGCGCCCAACCCGTCCTCGGAGCTGGTGAAGCTGAGAAAGCCCGAAGCGCTCTGCACTTCGGATCACCATTACGGTGGCGCGCGGTACGTCAACTCCCACCTCGATGACTGTGGTGGAAACCAAAATTTTGGTTTCTCCCGCCTGAAAGGCCGCCATCACCTCGTTCTTTTCCTTGGGCTTCATTTTGCCGTGAAGAAGGGCGCAGGGAATGCCGGGTACGGCTTTTCGTATGGCTTCGTATTCTTCTGTTGCTGATTGCAGGGGGCTTTTTTCTTCCTCGTCTTCAATGAGAGGGCAAACTACGTAGGCTTGCTGACCCAGTCCGATCCGCTCTCTCAAAAAACCGTAAACTCTGGGGAGCTTATCCTCCCCGACGTAAAGGGTATCGATCACCTGCCGCCCCGGGGGGAGCTGATCGATAATGGAGATCTTGCCCTTAGCGTACAAAAACATAGCAAGGCTTCGGGGAATGGGGGTAGCACTCATGACAAGAGAGTGAACGGCGCCGCCCTTTTCACCCAAAAGGTTGCGGTGGCGTACGCCGAAACGGTGCTGCTCGTCGGTAATGGCCAAAGCCACACCCCCACACGTTGCGCCGTCCTCTACCAGAGCGTGGGTACCCACCAGTATATAGGGCTTTTCGCCCGTGGTTTCCGAAAAAATAGCGTCTCTCTCTTTTTTTGAGGTAGAGCCGGTCAGACAAAAAACGGGAATATCGGTGCCTTGAAAGAGCCGCTGAAAGGAAGAAAAGTGCTGCCGAGCCAAAATTTCCGTGGGCGCCATTACAAGGGTGCTCTTTCCGTTTTTTGCAGTCAGGTATGCCGCGGCGGCGGCAACCACCGTTTTTCCGCTGCCCACGTCCCCCTGCACAAGTCGGTTCATAGGAGGAATGGGACTTTCTCCCACCAGGTCTGCCGTGATCTCATCCAGCACTTTTTTTTGGGCGTCGGTCAAGGAGAAGGGGAGTGCGTCAAGGAATGGGGATAGATCCACCCGGTGAAAAGGTTCCGTTCGTCCTTTTTGCTGTCGGCGGGAAAAGATGGTGGCTTTTACGGAAAAATCAAAAAGCTCTTCAAAAGCAAAGCGCTTTTTCGCTTCTTCCAAAAGCTCGTTCGTAGGCGGTGCGTGGAGACAAAAGACTGCCCGTGCCCGCGGCATCAGACCAAAGCGATCCAAAATTCCCTGGGGGAGCGTTTCTTTGATCTGCGGCAAAACCTGCACAAGGCAAGCCTCCACCAGTTTTTCCATCCGTTTTGAGGAAAGGCCGCCCACCGTAGGATACACGGGATAAAGTTTTTCTGGGTCGGGGGCTTCCGCCCGCTTTTCGGGAGAAAACAGATAAAGCCCGCCGCTTTTTTCCTGCAGGATGCCAAAGTAATACGCACTGTCACCCTTTGCGATCTGATGCTTTAAATACGGCTGATTGATGTACATAATGTGAACCGCGGTTCCGTTTTCATCGCAGGCCTTGTACCGCAGGACGCGCCTGCCACCAGCCATGGTAAAAACACCGGGGGAAGAAAGAGCTGTGAGGTAAAAGCCGCAGTAAGAGCCGTAGCGCTCCGCAGACAGGGGATAGATCCTTCCGCTGCGAAAGCTTCGGGGGAAGCAGAAGATCAGATCTCCAATGGTCTTAATGCCGGCGCGGCTTAAGGCGGCACCAATCTTTTCACCAACGCCCTTCAGGTTTTTAACGGAGTCTTCAAGAGAAAGGGATACCATCAGAGCACCAGTACCTTGGCGCTGTCACCCACTACTTCGGGGAGATTGGCGTCAGAGGTGGCAATGAAAAACTGTGAGCAGGTGTTTTCCAGTACCCCATAAAGCTCTCTTGCCGCATCGGGGGAGAGCATGGCGAAGGAATCGTCAAAGATCATGGGAAGCTCCGTTTTGCCAAGGAGCTCAGCCAGACTGAGGCGGAATGCCAGAAGCCCCATTTCCGATACTACGCCGCCGCCCGCGTTGATCAGGGGCAATACGGATTCCCCGTCAAGGAAGCAAAGCTCGAAGTTATCGTCAAAAAAGAAGGATTCTCCCTCGGAAAGAACGAAGGATATCTTGTGATTAACGGATTCCGTCAGCTTTTCCTTCAGGGATTCCTCAAAGCGATCCTTCTGACCCTTTACCACGGTGTAATTCAGTTCGGCGGCCTGATAATCCAAGGTCTCTTTTTCCATTTTGGAGCCGATCTCGGCCAAGGCTCGCTCCAGCTCTTCCGTGGATTTTGCCAAATGCTTTTCCGCTTCCTGACGCCTGCTTGTAAGAAGGCTCTTTTTCTTGTAAAGGGCCTCGTTTTGTGCAGAAAGGAAGGAGAGCTCGTTTTGCAGGGCCGCAAAGGCGGGGCTTACTGCAAGGCTGTCCCGCTCTACGTCACGGGAAAGGAGCTTGCGATATTCTTCCTCCTCCCGTTCCATTTTGTGCTTTAGATCGTAAAGGGCGTCGTTGGCTTCAATGATCTGGTCGCAAACGGCAAGAAGGTCGCTCTCTTCCTCGCCTCGTCCAAAAGCGGTGACTTTTTTGGAGATGGCGGCCGTAATGGCGTCTTTTTTCTTCTCCTGCTCGGTGCAGGCCTTGCGGCAATGGGTCACCTTGTCCAGATATACGCCCGTGGTGGTTTCGTGAGCGCAGAGGGTCTCGTAAAATGCGTAAAAGTCCTTTAGCGAAGCCTTCTCGTTTTCCGCAAGGATCCTTCGGATCTTGCCGGTGAAAACAAGGGCAACGCATTCCAGCGCGATCCCGCACAAAAGCACGGAGCATGCCGCCGCCAGACTGACTGCAAAGTCGTAATCCAAAAAGTCCAGAAGGAAGTACAGACTGATGCTGATCCCCATCAGCACAATTCCCAGGATCCGCAGGACCAAGCGCCAAAGGCGATTTTTCTCAATTTCCGTTTTTTCTTCCCGATAATGCTCCGGTGTATCCTGACCGGTAAAAAGATCGGTATGAAAATTCAAGTTTTCTTCCGCCTCTGCCAGCTGAGTTCTGGCTTGGGCCAGGGAGGTCTCCGCTATGCTCAAACGGTTATAATCCCTCTTCATATCCTCAAGCTCCTCTTCCGTGAGAAGCCCGATCTTCTGGGTGATTTCAAAAGTGAGGATGCGGCATTGCTTTTCCTTGGCCGCAAGGCTGTTTTTCAATTCCTGCGCGTCTTCTTTGTTGCGGCTTAGCTTCAGATCGTCTGCAAAGCCTGCCATATCAGCCTTGAGAAATACGCAGCGGCGGTCGTTTTCGTCTGCCTTTTCCGTAATTTCAGCCAAGGCATCGTTGCAGCTCTTCAGCTCTGCTTCCCAGCGGGGGCGTTCGCGGATCTCCGTTTCGATCCGATCCCGTTCGCGGCGAAGGAGATCAAGGCTTCCCGTTCCTTCCTCGTTGCGAAAGGCTTCCGCTTTGGCCCGCAGCTTTGCTTCATCCCCGTAAAGGCTACGCGTCTCCTTCTGCTTTGAGGCAAGCGCCTCAAGCAGCTCCTTGTGGGGCTTGAAAACAGGCTTTTCATAGCGTGCTTGTCTGAAATATGTGATCAGATCAAAGGAATCGCGATCCAGCCCGGTGAGAAACTCACCCGGCGTTTTGTCCGTTTCAACGGGAATCCCGTTTTCCGCGTTACAAAAAGAAAAGAGCTCCTTGCCGTCTACCACCCGTCTTTCCACAAAGTAGCGGCGCTCTTTGGTTAAAAACCAAATCTTACCCAATGCATCCTCTGCGTGGTCTCTGGCAAGAGAAACGGAATCAGCACCGTAAAGAACGAATTGAATGAACTCACAAACGCTGGTCTTACCACTACGAAAGGAGCCGAAAAAGAGGTTGGCACCCTCTCCCGGCTCAATGGTCAGATTTCGTATTTTTTTAAATGCTTCGATCTCTATTTTTTCAATGAGAAGTTTCATACGTTCCCAATCATTTCCTTAATTATTGTTACCTGATTTTATTATATCGGAAACGGCGGCTTTCGTCAATCGTTTTTATAAAAAAGAGAGTGCGGTTTTGTGGGGGCGATCAGGGCGAAAAGCAATACCGCCGAAAGGAAAAAGAGAGGCAATTAAATTGCCTCTCCCTCCAAAAGCTCTGAAACGGTGACGAATTCGTAGCCGTTTTCCATCAGATAGGGAATGATCTTTTTCAGTGCCGCAGGGGTGGGTAAGCGCTTGTCCTCAAGGTCGTGAAACAGAAGAATATCTCCTCCTTGGGTGCGCCCTTCCACCTTTGAAACGATGCTTTCGGTTTTGGGCATACTCCAGTCTCTGGTGTCAAGGGACCAAAGAATGCTTTTGTAGCCCATTTTTTCAACTGCCGCAATGGAATGATCGTCGTAATATCCACCGGGCGGTCGAAAGACTACGGGCTTTACCCCGGTGATCTCCACCAGAACGTTCTCCGTTTCCCGTATTTCCCGCTCCAATGCTTCGTCGGATATTTTGGAAATATAAGCGTGGGTGTAGGTGTGGTTTCCCAATTCGTGCCCCGCATCAAAAATGGAGCGGATCCGTTCGGGGTCGCGTCGTGCGTTTTCTCCGATAACGAAAAACGTAGCCTTGATGCCGTATTCCTCCAGAATGGAGAGAATCTCACGGGTGTTTTGCTTGCTGGGGCCGTCGTCGAAGGTCAGGGCGATCTTCTTTTCCTCCGTTTTGCTTTTTCGGTAAACGGAGGCCTCCGCCCGAAGCTGCACGGCGGAAAAAACAAGCGTAATTGCAAGGATCAAAAGGCTTGCCTTCCGAAAAAAACTTACCCTTCCCATAATTCATCCAACGTGCCGAAGCGGTACCCTTTCTCTTTCATCTGATCGATAAAATCTCCCAGAATCTTTGCGTTCGTTTCAGAGGTGGGATGAAGCAGGATCACGGCACCGTCGTGCACTCTGGTGGTCAGCTTTTCCATAGCGTACGCCGGCGGCTTTTGATTGCTATTGTCCCAATCCGCCCAGGCAAGGCTCCAGAATACCGTCTTGTAGCCAAGCTTTTCCACTACGTCCAAGGCGCGTTCAGACCATACTCCCTCGGGGGGACGGAAAAAGCGGTCCATTTCATACCCCGTTTTTTCATGGTAGAAGGCTTCAAGCCCGCGAATCTCCTTGGTAATGTCCTCTTCGGACAGATTTGAGATGGCAGGGTGGCGGCTGGTGTGATTGCAAACCAGATTTCCGTTTTTCTTCATTTCAATGCAAAGCTCGGTGTTGGCATCCACAAAGTGTCGCAGAACAAAAAAGGCACCGCATACCTCTTTTTCTTTTAAAATATCCACGATCTTCTTTACGTTTCCGTTTTCGTAGCCTGCGTCAAAGGTAAGGTAAAGCACTTTTTCTTCTTTTCCGATGCCTTTGGCCGAAGGGCTTTTTAAATTCGGAAGCGTTGGCCTTTCGTTTTGGCTTTTGGATGAAAAATACCAGTTTTGTGCGCCGTCGGATCCTGCAAGGCAGGAAAGGGAAAGTAGCAGGATCCCAAAGATCAAGGCAAAAATATAGCCCGATCGAATTTTCGTTTTCATTTTCATTCCTCCTTTCCGTAAATATTCTTTGTCTACGTGAAAAAAATATGACTGCCTATTTTTTTAGCAGTCACATTTTTTATGCGTTTTTGTTTAATTCTTCCAAAATCAATTTAAAATCCGTCAGGGCATCTTCTTTCTTGATGGGATCACGCAGCAGTGCAGAGGGGTGGAAGGTAGCCATGATCTTCATATTGCCCCGTTCGTACCATTTTCCGTGGTCTTTGGTAATGCGGAAATCGGGGGAGATAATGCGCTGTGCGGCAATGCGCCCCAAGCAAACCAGGATCCGCGGCTGCAGGATCCCCACCTGCCGCCGCAGATAGGGCATACATGCCTCTTCCTCTTCAGGCAAGGGATCACGGTTTTTGGGCGGGCGGCATTTCAGAATGTTGGCAATATAATAATCCTCTTCCTCAAGTCCTATAAAGGCAAGGTACTCGTCAAGAAGCTTTCCTGCGGCTCCTACGAAAGGGAGACCCTGCAGGTCCTCCTGCTCACCGGGGGCTTCTCCCACGAAAAGGAGCCTTGCGCCTGCGGAGCCCTTTCCGTAAACGGTATTGTTTCGGCTTTCGCAAAGCCCACAGCCGCGGCAGAGGGCTACCGCTTTCCGTTCTTCATTCAGCGCAACTGATTTTTCTTCCGTCGTCATCATATTCCCTTCTATGTATCAAAATGAAAGTCTGGTGCATCGTGCCCGCAAAAACAGTGGAGAGGGAGGATGCTTCATTTTTTCGCCGTATTCCCAAAGGCGCGGCGGCACGCGGTGAGAGGGAACCAGGATCAAAAAACGCTTCCCACCCCTTAAGCCGTAACAGGCGGCGTCTCTCAGATCGCAGAAAAGAGCGCGCGCCGTTAAAAACGAATCAAATGAATCAAAGGTAAAGCATTCGGGCTCCTCGTCCTCCTCTAAACAGATGACGAACAGCTCACATCCGCCGTCCCGCTTGGGGTAGAGCTGAACGTAAAGCTTCTCTTCCTCTGCACAAAACCCGGTTTCCTCCTTTGCTTTGTCAAAGAGCGACAAAAGCACCCGTTTCCCTTGGGGCAGATCGTAATCAAAATCCTCTAAAGAAACTTGAAATTCCTTCAGATCCTGCGGGGTCAGCGAGATCCGGAGCGATCGATTTCCGTTTCGTACCAGTTTCAAGCCCGTACTCCTTACTTGCTTTTTTTCTCTTACTAACAGTATAAGCAAAAAAGAAAAAAATGCAACCTTGTATTTTTGGAAAAAACGGAAAGCTTTTCTGCTTTTATTATGTTGGAATCATTTGGGATTTTTTGCCGTATCGTCTTGCAAAACGGGGGGTGCTATGGTATACTGAACTCGGAGAGATAATAAAAGATGAAACCGATGAGAAAAATTCCTGCGGAAGTAACGGAAGTCTTCCGTAAAAAAGGCGTTTTTACCGAAGATGCACCCATCTTCATCCGGACCGATATGGGAAGGGAAGAGTTTTATTGCGATGCTTATACCGTGCTTGTGCCGGAGGGGATCGCCACTCTTTTCTGCTCTTTCGATCTGAGAGGGAAGAGAGGTGCTTCTCTTTTTTCTCGGGAACGAACGGAAAAGGTCTTTCGTGAGATCGAATACGTTTTCGTTCCGCTGGAAGAGGTGGAAGAGATCAAGGTGGAGGAGCAGGTCTCCGTCCTCCGCACCGTCTTAAAGCGGAAAAGCGGAGAGGAAGAGATCCTCTTTTGGGCCGGTGCCGCCTGCCGAAGTGACGTTTACCGTTTTTCGGAAGGGCTCGCTTCCTACCTGAAGGAGGGCAAGGTGCCTGAGGAGCCCGTGGAGCAAAAAGATCTATGCCCCCGTTGCCATATGCCTTATGCCGATCCCCGCCACCGCATTTGCAAAAAATGTATGGGGAAAAAGAGCTTGGTGAAAAAGCTCCTTCCCTTCTTTTTCCGCTATAAACTACAGATCGCGCTGGTGTTTCTGTCTGTTTTGCTTTCAGGCGCCGTCAGCGTCATCACACCGTATCTGAACAGTAAGGTGTTGTATGACGAAGTGCTCACCCCCGGTTCATCCCTGTATGGGCAGATCCTGGTTCTGGTGCTTTCCGTAGCGAGCGCCGCGCTCCTTTCCGCCTTTATTAAAATGGTCAACACCATGGTGGGTGCAAAGGTATCCAGCTTTGTGGTGTACGACCTGAAGAAAACCATTTTTTCCTCCTTTGAACGACTTTCCTATTCCTTTTTTACATCCCGTCATACGGGGCGGCTTATCACCCAGATCAATTCCGATGCAGAAACCCTCTACTGGTTTTTCTGTGACGGCGTTCCTTATTTTCTAACCAATATCCTGCAGATCGTCGGTGTCATCGCCGTGATGCTTTGGACGGCGCCTCTTTTAACTCTATTCGTTCTCCTGCCGGTTCCTTTCGTGTTCGGCGGGTATTGGGTCACTCTGCGTCTGTTCCGCCGTCTCCACGCGGAAAATCATACCCACCGCTCCCGCTTTAATTCCGTTCTGTCCGACGTGCTTGGGGGAATGCGCATCGTAAAAGCCTTTTCCCGCGAGGAAGCGGAGGTTGCCCGCTTCGATGCCAAGAGCCGCGAGCTTGCAGGCTCCACCCTTCATATCAACTTGCGCAATCATACGGTGTTTCCTCTTTTGAATCTGGCCGTGCGCCTTTCCACCTATATGGTGTGGGGCTTTGGCGGGTATTTCGTTTTAAAGGAAAGCCTGACACCCGGAAGCGGTATCAGCTACGGTGAATTGAATCTTTTCGTCAGTTATCTGACGATGCTCTATACCCCCCTGAATTTCTTTGCGGGCTTTTTCAACCATATGGCAAGCGGGCTTAACGCCCTCCAGCGCCTTTTTGAAATTATGGATACGGAGCCTGAGGTAAAGGAAAAAGATGATCCCGTTGAACTGGAGTGCGTTCGGGGTGACGTTGAATTTTCCCACGTGAATTTCTCCTACGCTCCCGGTAAGCGCACCATTCATGACGTTTCTTTTTTCGTCCCCGCAGGGCAGACTCTTGGGATCGTGGGGCATACGGGCGCAGGAAAGAGCACCCTTGCTAACCTTCTTACCCGTCTTTACGACGTGGAAAGCGGCCGCATTACCATCGACGGAGTGGATATCCGCGACCTGAGCTTTCAGACCCTGCGCCGCCACGTTGCCATCGTTTCTCAGGAAACCTATCTCTTCCGTGGCACCATATTGGAAAACATTCGTTACGCCAACCCGGAAGCCACGCGGGAAGAGGTGATCCGTGCTTCCCGCGCCGCAGGCTGTCACGATTTTATTATGTCCTTCCCCGAGGGGTATGAGACTGTGGTGGGTTTTGATAAAAAGAGCCTTTCGGGCGGTGAAAAACAAAGGATCTCCATTGCCCGTGCTATTTTGAAGGATCCCGCCATTCTCATTTTAGACGAAGCCACCGCCGCGATGGATACCAAAACGGAGCGGCACATTCAGTCTGCCTTGGAAAAGATCACCCAAAACCGCACCACCCTTACCATTGCCCATCGCCTTTCTACCCTGCGCGATGCGGATTTTCTCATTGTGATCCAAGGTGGGGAAGTGGTGGAAAACGGCACCCATCAGGCGCTTCTTGAAAAGGAAGACGGGGTGTATCACAAGCTTTACCGCCTGCAGATGGAAGCCATGCGCACCATCGGCATTGAAGAATAGACCTGCAAGGAGGTGTCCTTATGATCGATAACGTTGGCTCAGCCACCGAGCTTTTCCGCCTGATGCCGGAGAATTGCCGTCTGTATTTGTCCGAAAAAGGGCTTTTGAGGGTCAGTATCCCCCAAAAGGAATATGAAGGGCGGGCGTTTCTTGCCTTGGCCTTTCCCTTTGAAACTAAAGTAGAATATATTGCCGTTCAGAACGAAGCCAAGGAAGAGCTGGGAATGATCGTCTCCCTTTCTGATTTTGATTCCGAAACGGGCACTCTTGTGGAAGCGGAGCTAAAAAAGAAGTACTTTGCGCCCAAGATCCTGCGCATCACCAAGCTTCAGGAAAAATACGGCTCCACCTTCTGGGATTGCGAAACCGATCACGGCCCCCTTTCCTTTACCGTGAAGGATACCCACCGCAGCTTTCTGCGGGCCGGGGAGGATCGGATCTTCGTGGTGGATCACAATGGTTGCCGATATGAGATCGAGAGTATTTCAGGCCTTGATAAAAAGAGCCATTCCAAGATCGAATTGTATCTGTAACGAAAATAAAAAACGCAAGAAAGGAGAAGAAAGGTGCTGCCCCAAAAAGAATTTGAAGCCTCCATTGCCCCGCTTTTAAAGCTTGTGAACCAAGAGGATACCGTCGTCTTCTCCTTCCCCGTAAACTTAAACTCCAAGGGTGAGGTGGAGGAAGGCGCCGTGCTTTTCGGTGAGAAGGCGCTGTATCTTGCAAGAGAAGAAAGTGGCGAAATGCTTTCATTTCCCTTTGAAAAGATCACCTCCGCCCGTTACGATTCCTTCCCCGGCGGCGCCGTTTGCGAGGTGCTTTACGATGGAAGCTGGCAGGAATTTTGCCGCAGCTTCGCCTCGGAAAAAGAGAATCTCTCCCAGCTCGTTCGCATCCTCAAGGAGATCGGTGACGGGGTGCTTTCCCCCAAGGATGCCCGCTTTACCTATCGGATGACCCAGTGCCCCCGTTGCCGTCAGGCTTTGCCCCGTGGCTCCCAAATCTGCCCCGCCTGTCTGGATAAGCGTAGTTCCGTTAAAAAGCTTTACGGTCTGATCCGTCCTCAATTGGGCTGGATCCTGGTTTCTATGCTCCTTTTCTTCTTTACCTCCGGTATGAACGTCGTCTTGCCTATGATTCAGGGGCGACTGGTGGATGATTACCTTACCGCCGCCGATCCCGCCGCCGTTTTGTCATCCTTCTCGTCGGTGGTGCTGGTGGTGGGCTCAATGGCACTGATCCGTGTCTTTTCGGTGCTTTTCACCATTTTGCGCAACAACACCTTGTCCCGCATTAGCAACAAAACGGTGGTAGAACTGCGCCGCCGGATATACGAAAGCATTCAGCGTCTCTCCGTTGCGGGAATCTCCCGCCATACCGCAGGGGATCTGATGAACCGCGTTTCGGGAGATACCGATATCATCTCCCAGTTCCTCACCACTCAATTGCCCAACCTGTTGGAGCAAGCCATCGTCGTCGTATTCGTAACCGCCCTTTTGTTCGTGCATTCCTGGAAAATGGCTTTGTTCGTTCTTATTCCTGCCCCCTTTGCGATCCTGCTCTTCCGTTTGATCTGGCGGCGAAACCGTAAGCTCTACGGCAGGCAGTGGGTGGAAAATTCCAAGGCCAATACCGTGCTTCACGATATCTTTCAGGGCGTTCGCGTGGTGAAGGTCTTTGGCACAGAAAAAAAGGAGATCGAAAAATACGATGCCGCCATCCGCACCCAGCGTGATATTTCTTACCGCAACGAGATCGCCTGGTCAAAGGTGGTGCCCTATGCGGAATTTGTAATTCAGATCGGCCACTTTATTTTGCTCTATTACGCAGGCAATCAGATTCTGGGTGAGCAAATGACCATCGGTGAGCTGACTATGTTCTCCTCCTTCGTCAGTCTGATCTATACCCCTCTGCGCTCCATGGCAAACTTCCCCCGCGTCATCCAGCGCGCCGCTACCGCTGTGAATAAGGTCTTTGAGGTCATTGACGAAAAGCCGGACGTTGCCGACCGCCCCGAAGCCCGCGAGCATACGATTCGGGGGGATATCCGACTTGAGAACGTGTGGTTTGGCTATAACGAAAACGAAAACGTGCTGGAAGACGTCTCCGTTTCCATCGGTCCCGGTGAAATGCTGGGGATCGTGGGTCGAAGCGGCGTAGGGAAGAGCACCCTCATCAATCTCGTAATGCGTCTTTACGACGTAGATCGGGGAAGCATTACCGTGGACGGGGTGGACATCCGTGATATGACCCAGCATTCCCTCCGTTCCCAGATCGGCGTAGTCCTGCAGGAGACCTTCCTGTTCGCAGGCACCGTCTACGAAAATCTTGCTTACGCCAAGCCAAACGCCACCTATCGCGAGGTCATTGAGGCAGCGCGCCTTGCAGGAGCCCACGGTTTTATTATGAAACTGCCCGATGGGTACGACACCGTGGTGGGTGAAAAGGGTTATACCCTTTCCGGTGGTGAGCGTCAGCGCATCGCCATTGCCCGTGCCATTCTCCACGATCCCAAGATCCTCATTTTGGATGAAGCCACCAGCGCTCTGGATACGGAAACGGAAAAGCTCATTCAGGACGCTCTCCAAAGACTTTGTAAGGATCGTACCACCATTGCCATTGCCCACCGCCTTTCTACGCTCCGCAATGCCACGAAGCTTCTGGTTTTGGATCAGAAACGGGTGGCGCAGGTGGGCACCCACGACCAGCTGGTGGCGCAGGATGGGGGCATCTATCAGGGGCTGGTTCTGGCGCAAAGAGAAATGGCCTCTTTCCGTAAGGAAAAGAAAGTGTCTTCGGATTTGACAAATTCCGAAAATGATGTATAATAACTGTTTGAAATAATTTCACCTGGCACCCAGCCAGGAAGAAAGTGAGGATATGATGAAAAATACGGAAAAAACTATGGATAAGATCGTTGCCCTTTGTAAGGGCAGGGGCTTCGTTTACCCCGGTAGTGAGATCTACGGCGGTCTTGCCAATTCTTGGGACTACGGCCCCTTGGGTGTGGAACTGAAGAACAACGTTAAGCGCGCTTGGTGGAAAAAGTTCGTTCAGGAAAGCCCCTATAACGTAGGTCTTGACAGTGCCATTCTGATGAACCCCCAGACCTGGGTAGCTTCCGGACACGTGGGCGGCTTCTCCGATCCGCTGATGGACTGTAAGGTTTGTAAGACCCGCCACAGAGCCGATAAGCTGGTGGAGGATTACATTGCCGAAAACAACCTTGACCTGAACCCCAACGGTTGGGATAACAACAAGCTTGCCGATTTTATCAAGGAAAATCACATCTCCTGCCCCTCTTGCGGCTCCGCTGATTTTACCGATATCCGCAAGTTTAACCTGATGTTCAAAACCTTCCAGGGCGTAACGGAGGATTCCTCCTCCGAGCTTTACCTTCGCCCCGAAACGGCGCAGGGTATCTTCGTAAACTTTAAGCACATTCAGCGCACCACCCGTAAGAAGGTTCCCTTCGGCGTAGGTCAGATCGGTAAATCCTTCCGTAACGAGATCACCCCCGGTAACTTCATCTTCCGCATCCGTGAGTTTGAACAGATGGAGCTGGAATTTTTCTGCAAGCCCGGCACCGATCTGGAATGGTTCACCTACTGGAGAAGCTACTGCGAAAAGTTCCTTCTGGATCTGGGCATCGCTTCCGAAAATCTCCGTCTTCGTGACCACGATAAGGATGAGCTCAGCTTCTATTCCAAGGCAACCACTGACTTTGAATTTATGTTCCCCTTCGGTTGGGGCGAGCTTTGGGGCATTGCAGACCGTACCGATTACGACCTGACCCAGCACGCCAACCACTCCGGCGAGCCTATGGAATATTTCGATCCTGAAACAAACGAGAAGTACGTTCCCTACGTAATTGAGCCCTCCCTGGGCGCAGACCGTATCACCCTTGCCTTCCTTTGCGAAGCCTATGACGAAGAGGTGGTAGGGGAGAACGACACCCGTGTGGTAATGCACTTTCATCCTGCGCTGGCTCCCGTTAAGGCGGCGATCCTGCCCCTTTCCAAGAAGCTTTCCGATAAGGCTCGCGAGCTTTATGCAGACCTTGCCTGTGACTTCAACGTTGAGTTTGACGAAGCCGGCTCCATCGGTAAGCGCTACCGCCGTCAGGATGAGATCGGCACCCCCTTCTGCATCACATACGACTTTGACACCGAGAACGACGGTTGCGTTACCGTTCGTGACCGTGATACCATGGAGCAGATCCGTCTGCCCCTTGCCGAGGTCAAAGCCTACATTGCAGAAAAGATCCGCTTTTGATTTCCAAACAAAAATGCTCTGTGCGACCGCACAGAGCATTTTTATTATGCAAACTCAAAGCTGTGATGGATGAATCATTAAATCATTATATATATCCCCATAAAAGTTTTCTTCGGTCCCTTCTTTTTCAAAAAAAGGAACGCCGCCCGGTGAGGGCATAAAGTGCCAAGGTCTTACAAAAAGAGGCAGATGACCCAGTAAAGAACAGGAAGGGTGACAACCGAAAGGAAGGTGGAGCCAAGGGTCAGGGTGGTGGCGCTTTTTGCATCACCGCCAAAGCGATCTGCAAAGGCAGAAGCAAGACCTGCGGTGGGAACGGCAAAGGCAAAGAAGAAAGCCAGGATCATATCACGAAGCAAAAGATTGGGAACAAAGCCAAGGGCAAGGAGAAGGACAAGGCTGAGAAGCGGAAAGAGGATCAGTTTCAAAAAGGAAACGTAATATACGCTCTTGGAAGCCAAAATGTCCTTTAAGGAAACGTCTGCCATTTTCATACCCAAAACGATCATAGAGCCGGGTACTACGATGTTAGAAAGGTGGGTGGCAAAGGTAGTCAGCTCCGGAATATGCTCAGGCAGATTCAAAAGGTTCAGCACAACGCCAACCAGTGCGGCCAGCATGGCGGGGTTCAGGATCGCCTGCTTTAAATCCATACTCTTTTTATCCCCCGATACCAAATAAGCACCCAGGGTATACATCATCAGGTTGGTGAGAACGTTTAAAACGATGAGAATGGTCAAAACCGTGGAATCAGCCCCAAATACCGCCATAGCAAGAGGGATCCCCAAAAAGCCGTTGTTGGGGAACACGGCGCAAAAGCGCATCATACCGCGGGTCTTTTCTGCAGGAACCTTCTTCAATAGAGGAGAGGAGAGAAGGAAAAACAAAACGATGAAGAGGATCAGAAAAAACGAAGCGATCAAAAGGGTCTGAAGCAGTGCTCCCTCAAGCTTCAGCTTCATCGTGCCCGAAAGGATCAAAAAGGGAAGTCCCACATACATCATCACGCCCGAAATGACCCCCGAGCCTTGAGCCTTCAGCTTTCCCGTGCGCACCAAAAGGTAACCGGGCAGGGCCAAAGCTACGAATAGAAGTACGTTTTTCAGCATAATAAAAAAGGTTTCCATGCATTACCTCCAAAAAGTTCTCCGCTCATTATAACCTAAAAAAACCAAACCGTAAAGTATCAAATGAGTTTTTCCGCTATATGTCCGAAGTGATGGTAAAAGTCTTTTCGGGAAAAATGAAAAATAAAGTGATTTTTCCTTGCAAAATATGACAAAGATGGTATAATAAATATGTATGTTTAATTTTTCGCAACCAGATAGGAAGTTTTTATGGAAAGAGAAAAAATCAGAAATATTGCCATCATCGCTCACGTTGATCACGGCAAGACCACGTTGGTGGATGCCATGCTCCGCCAAACGGGCACCTTCCGTGCCAACGAGCAGGTGGAGGAGCGCGTGATGGACTCCAACGACCTTGAAAAGGAAAGAGGCATCACCATTTTGGCGAAGAACACCTCCCTTTTCTATAACGGGATCAAGGTCAACATTGTGGATACCCCCGGCCACGCCGATTTCGGCGGCGAGGTGGAGCGTAGCCTTTCTATGGTAGACGGCGTCATCCTTCTTGTGGATGCTTACGAGGGCTGTATGCCCCAGACCCGTACCGTATTGAAAAAGGCTTTGGCGCTGGGTCTTACCCCCGTGATCGTGGTGAACAAGATCGACCGCCCCATGGCTCGCCCCAAGGAAGTGACCGATGAAATGTACGACCTTCTCATCGATCTGGGTGCCACCGAGGAACAGCTGGATCTTCCCGTGATCTACGCCTCCGGTCGCGACGGATGGGCCACCACCGATTATAATGTAAAAACCGATGATCTTACCTGCCTGTTTGATATCATCATTAACGATATTCCTTGTCCCGAGGTGGATCAGGACGGTCCCTTCCAGATGATGGTATCCAACATTGACTTTAACGATTATACCGGCAGAATGGCAGTGGGCAAGATCCTGCGCGGCGGCATTCACGAAAAGAGCCCCGTTTCCATCGTTCGTCGTGACGGTAAGGTGCAAAAGAGCAAGATCGTGGGGATCTATACCTTCGATAAGCTGAAAAAGTCTGCCGCCACCTTTGCGGAAGCAGGGGATATCGTGTGCCTTACGGGTATTGCCGATATCGAGATTGGGGACACCATTTGTGACGTGGAGAATCCCGAAGGGCTCCCCTTCGTGGAGATCGAAGATCCCGTGCTTTCTATGTTCTTCTCCGTTTCTACCTCTCCCTTCGCAGGGCAGGACGGTACCTACGTCACCAGCCGCCATATCCGTGAGCGCCTTTACCGTGAATTGGAATCCAATATTTCCCTGCGCGTTGAAGATACCGATACCACCGATACCTTGAAGGTATCAGGCCGCGGAGAGCTTCACCTTTCCGTGCTTATTGAAAATATGCGCCGTCAGGGCTACGAATTTCAGGTTTCCCGCCCCACCGTTATCACCAAGGAGATCGACGGGGTCTTGTGTGAGCCTTACGAAAACCTTTATATCGACTGTCCCGATGAATTTTCCGGTACCGTCATTGATCTGATCTCCCGCCGCAAGGGTGAGCTTTTGCAAATGTCCCCCACCGCCGCAGGCTTTACGAGATTGGAGTTTTCCATTACCAGCCGCGGTATGATCGGCTGCCGTGCCGAGCTTCTTACCGCCGCCAAGGGCAACGCTGTGGTCAATACGGAATTGGATGGCTACCACCCTATGAAGGCAGGGCTTACCGCCCGCTCCCGTGGATCCCTTATCGCTTGGGAGGACGGCGTTTCCACCTCCTACGGTATGTATAACGCCCAGGATCGCGGCACGATGTTCATCGGTGTGCAGACCAGCGTTTACGAAGGGATGATCGTGGGTGAATCCAACGATTCCAAGGATCTTGTGGTAAACGTTTGTAAAAAGAAGCATCTGACTGCCATTCGCTCCACCGGTGCGGATGAAGCCCTCCGCATCACCCCCCCCAGACAGATGAGCCTGGAGAAGTGTATGGAGTTTATTGCCGATGACGAGCTTCTGGAGGTTACCCCCAAAACTCTTCGTTTGAGAAAGAAGATCTTGAATACGGAGCAAAGAGCAAAGATCAAAGCAAAAGAAAAACTGGGCTCCTAAAGGAGGAAGTATGAATCTGTTGCACTTGAAATACGCAGTAGAGGTGGAACGCACCCGTTCCTTTACAGGTGCCGCTGCCAATCTTTTTATGAGTCAGCCAAACCTCTCCCGCGCCATTAAGGAATTGGAAGAAAGCCTTGGTATCACCATCTTCAAGCGCACCTCCAAGGGGATCGTGACCACCACACAAGGGGAAGAATTTCTCTTTCAGGCCAAAAATATCCTTCGCCAGATCGATGAGATCGAGGAGCAGTATCGGAAGGATACCCCCGAGCATCAGAATTTCAACATTTCCACCCCCCGCGCTTGCTATATCACCCGTGCCTTTACAAGCCTTGTTAATTCCTTGGATTCCGAACGGCAGATGGATCTGAACTATAAGGAGACCAATTCCTCCCGCGCCATCACCAATATTCTCCAGAGTAATTACAATTTAGGCATCATTCGCTATCAGACCTCCTTTGAATCCTACTTTTTGAAAATGATGGAGGAAAAGGATCTGAAGCATCAGGATATCTGGGAATTTGAATACGTGGCCCTGATGGACCGTTCTCACCCTCTTGCCTCCAAGGAGAATATCTCCAAGGATGATTTCAAGGATTGCATTGAGATCGTTCACGGCGATCCTTACGTGCCCTCACTGCAGATCGCTTACGTGCGTAAGGCGGAGTTTTCCGACCTGACCGATAAGAAGATCTTTATTTACGAGCGCGGCACCCAGTACGACCTTTTAAGTGACGTTCCTTCCACCTTTATGTGGGTCTCTCCTTTGCCGAAGGACGTTCTGGAGCGCCACAACGTGGTACAAAAGCGCCTGCCCGGTATTTCCCATAAGTATAAAGACGTTCTCATCTATCGCAACGGGTATCACCTGACCCCCATTGACCTTCGGTTTATGGAAGAGCTGGAAAAAGCCAAAAACGAAGCCATCGAGTGTTTGCATTAAAAAAAGCCTTGCACCCCAAAAAAGGGAAGTGCAAGGCTTATTATTTTGTCTGTCAGCAGATCACGCCGTTTTTGGCAAGAAGCGCACGGGCGGAAACAACGGAATCGACGCCCTCTTTATTTTTGATGGGGGCAAATTCCTTTTCTCTGTCTACTTCGTAGGAAAGGCAAGTAAGCATATCACGAACGGTATCAATGGCAAGGTACTCGAATTTGTAGCCGTTTTCCTTTTCAGGCTTTACCATCTCGCCGGCTTCGTTCATATAAGGGATCTTCTTTTCCACGATATGAAGGGGCATTTTGCCGTCTACGATCTCGTACATTCTCTTCATACTGAACAGGTAGTTGAGGATCACGCCAAAGCGGTATTTGAGCTTTCCGTTCTCATCCAGCTCATTTGCCAGATCGTCGCCCAGTTCATAGTATTCCACGATGGTGGGAAGCCCATCCTTGAGGCAAAGTGCGCCAACCTTTTCACCGGGTGCGTTTTTGGATACTACTTTAGCGCCGCAGTTGGTGCCGGAAAGAATGGTAGCGCCGATGAACACGGGGTCACAAATGCGCTGGAGCACGTTATCCATAGAGAATACGTTGATCCATTCTACGCCCGCTTCCTTCAATTCCTTGTCAATGCCGGATTTTACCAAGGACTTGAACCAACCGCCGTTTCCGTTGGGGGAGAGGGAAAGCTGTGCTTTTCCTTCCATATAGATCTTGCCGTTGTAATCACAGCTGGGCGCCATTTCCTGACGGAAAAAGCGGATCTTTTCTTCGGGATAACCGAAATATGCGTGCTCCTTCAAAAAGCGGCGAGTCTCTTCGTCGTTCTTGTCGGAGGTCATGATCACCAGCGGGAAGTAGCAGCCTGCCTTCTTGCAAACGTCAAGCATATTGTTGATCTGGGCTTCGAAAATGTAAAAGTCGCGGGTCACGCCGATGTTGTAAGAGCCCTTGGGGCCGGTATGACCCAAGCGGGTACCCTGACCGCCGCCTAACAGAAGGGCGCAAACCTTGCCTTCCTGCAGGGCTTTGATACCAACGGCCTCAAATTCAGCCTTTTTCTTATCAATCTCATCGATCTCCAAAGCACCCAAGGGGGCAAGAGCGCCGGCGGAATTTTCATCCATCACCTTTTCGTCTTTGTTTGCAAGCTCCTTCAAAATGGTGAAATCAGCTTCATTGATCTGTTCCTTCAGGCTTTGCTTTTCAGCATCGCTCAGCTCGTCCCAGTAGCGGAGCAAGTGCTCCTGACCGTATTCTTTCAACTGTTCAAAATTCGTCATAGAAAGCTCCTTATATTTTGATATATTCTACTGTATATTTTAGCACGACTTATCATTTGTGTCAATTTTATAAAAGAAAAAAAGAGTTCTTTCAAAAGAAAAAACTCCTTTTTTGATTGCGTTATTTCCAAAACTCGGGGATCTTTTTGGTTGTGGTGATCACGATCTCGGGCAGCTCCAGAATCTCGGTGTCTTCCTCTTGAACGAAGGTATTTTCAGGCCCTCTGGTAATGGTGATCTTAGTGGTAAGGGAAGTGACGGGGGGCTTTGCATCCACCATCCCCTCAGGCATAAAGTTGCCCGTGACCTTCACCAGAAGAAAAGAACCTTCTTCGTAGTGCACGGTGCTGATCCCATCTGAAAAATCGTCAATTTCATCAAAGGCGCAGGGGAGGATCTCTTTTCCCGTCATATCGATCAGCCCGGCCTTGCCGTCCTTATTTCTGACTACCGCCAGCCCCTCGCGGAACGCGTGGGCTTCTGTATAAATGGGGGAGGTGATCCAGGCACCCATCGCTGAATAATAGCCGAAGGTCTCACCGTTGGTCAGAACGAATACACCGTTGTAGTAGGAATAAGGGATATAGCCCTCGGGAAAGGTGTATTCATCTCCTGCGGTGTTGATGACCCCTTCACGGGCGCCGGTAAGGCTACCTGTTTCGTCGTAGGTGGCGAAGGCAACGCGCAAAAGCCCGTGGTCAAAGTAGTGAAAGCCCAAGGCTTCCTCGCCTTTTTTATCGGGCAGAACCAGGGTCTGATGGGTGAAGACCTCTTCTCCCTTGGAGCCGCGTATGGTGACTCTGCCTTCCGCATTCGCCATGACCGCAAAGCCTTCGGAATACTCAAAGGCCGCTTGGTATTGAGGCTCAACGGTAAAGGTTCTGGTCCTCCAGCCCTCCTTATAAGAGCCGGTGTAGCCGAAAAGCCCTTGAGAAAAGGTAAGATGTCTGCCTTCCTCTCCCGCACCGTAGGTAGCGGGCAAATAAAGGGAAGAGCCGTGCGGCACCTGCGCAGGATCAAAGCCGATGGGGGAGAAAGCGAGGCTTTCTCCATCCAGTACGAAGTATTCGCCCGTCTCTTTGTGCAGAAAAACTGGAAGGCCGCTTTCACTTAAATAAGAGGTAATAGCGTAAGCCTCGCTTCCCGCAACCGGCGCAAGATCGCCACCGCGGTATAGCTTGCCTGCAGGGGAGATCAAGTACCCCCTTGCAGAGGTATAGCTTTGCTTCGGAAGCCTTGTTTTTACAATAGAGTTTGCGGCAAGGCTAAAATCACCTGCGGTGATCATAGAGGCCCCGTTTTCCAAAAAGCTGAAATCGTAAAGTGCTTCTATCTGCTCACGGGCAAAGCTGTTCCAATCCACCACGATCTCTTCTTCCGTGAGGGTTACGGTTTCCTCCTTGGATTCAAAGGGGTCGGAATACGTTTCCTCTTCCGTAACGGGCGGGCGGCGATCCTTGCGCTTCAAAAAGGGAAGCTCCAGAAAGCCCGCATCCCATAAGATCAGAACAGCACCCAAGGAAAGAAACAGAAAGGCAACCAGCAGACGGGAAAACAGAGAACGCATCCTTCCCTGAACGGCGCTTTGTATTTTGTTTTCGTTTTGTTTCTCGTTTCGATTCATCGTTTCCGCCTAATTCATTTCTTTTTACCAGTATACCATTTCAGCGGAGAATTGAAAAGCCCTTTTTAAAAAATACCCTTTAATTTTGTTTTTGCCTCTTGCCATAACTCCAAGATCTTAAAACGAACCCGATAGCTTTCCCCGTCGCGGGTGATAAGCCTTACGTTTTCACCCTCCATCCCCGCATCCAGCAAGGCGTCTTCTGCACCGATGGCGCTGTTTAAGCACATTGGGGGGAATAAAACGCACCACCAGTTTTGTCCCGTGGCATCACCGATGCGGATCTGCAGAGAAAGGTATTCACCTGCCGGGAGCGCAAGGGCTTCGTATTCTCTGGTGGGGTAGACCTCGTTTTCTAAAATTGCGGTAACGGGGAGGCTCTCCCCTGCCTTTTCCACGATCTCTGCCGCCAAGATCTCAATTTCCTTCAGGTGAGAGCCGATCTGGACCTCTGCCTCTTTTTTGCTTGTTACCTCCGAAAAATTCTCCTTTGCGTATGCCACGATCCCGTCTCGAACTGCAAGCTTTACTGCTTGATCCCGCGGTGAATCGGAATTTGCTACCACGTGAATGCGGATCACCGAGGAATAGAGATTCTCCGCTGATGCGATGGGTTGGATGGCAAAGAGGATCATAAAGGCGATCCCCCAAAAAATCAATGCTTTGTACCATTCTTTTTTCATAGTATGTACCTCCAAAAAATAAGCTTCGCAGTTTGTTCTGCGAAGCTATTTTGGCAGTATTTTCGGTTTTTAATCAGAGAAGTGTGCAAAAATGTGCTTCCCTGCAGCTTTGCTTGAGAGCGGCTTCGGCGGCACGTGCCTTTTCTTCCCATAAGAAAAGGCCGAATACGGCGCTTCCCGATCCTGTCATCATCGCGCAGTCTGCACCGTTTGAAAGGAGCGCCTCCTTCAGATCCATAATTTGGGGGCGCAGGGTCAAGGCGGGCAGTTCCAAATCGTTTTCCATCATAGAAAAGAGAGCGGCATGGTCCCCCTTTGATAGCACGTTTCGGATCACGTCAAGGCCTGCACGGGCTTTTTTGTTTTGGGGCAAAGAGTCGTAAAGAGAATAGATCTTGGGAGTGGAAAGACCGTCACAATTCTTGGCAACCACGCAAAATATCCTGTCTTTTCCTCGAAATGAAAGGGGTGTAAGCACTTCGCCGATCCCTTGGCAGAATGCGGTGCCACCCTCCAAAAAGAAAGGAACGTCAGCTCCGCAGCGCAGTGCGATCTCCGCAAGGGAAACTTTAGCGGGGTAAAGGGCGTGCATCCCTTTCAGTACCGCCGCGGCATCGGCAGAGCCACCGCCCATTCCGGCACCGTCAGGAATCCGTTTTTGCAGAGAAATACGGATCCCGCCTTCGACTCCGCTTTTTTCAAGGTAGCCCTTTGCCGCCTTGTAGCAGATATTCTTTTCATCCGTGGGGATCCCGTCCTGATCACAATCAATGAGGATCCCTTGGGGGATCTTTTTCAATGTCACGGTATCCGCAAGGGAGATCTCCTGCATCAGCGTTTCCAGGGTGTGGTAACCGTCGTCACGGATCCCCGTAATACCTAAGGTCAGGTTGATTTTTGCATAGGCGGAAAGGGTAAGGGCTTCCATAGCGTCTCCGTTTTTACATAAATTTCAGGAACCAATGGCTGTGTGTCAAAACTGCCTTTTTGGGGCACATTTCCTGACAGCACCAACAGCGGATGCAATTATTTCTGTGGATCACAGCCTTGTGTTTTTCAATGGTAATGGTCTTTTGGGGGCAAAGCCGTGCGCATTCTCCGCAGCCGATGCAGCTTTCTTTGTGGATCTTAGGCTTGGGTGAGAGAAAGGCGGCTAAGCGCCCACCGAACAGATCGGGAAAATCCCGAAGAATATTTCTCTTTTGGCTATCGGGCAAAAGGAATGGGGTAGGGCGGCAGGCTTGGGGATCATCGCCTACTACCTGCACCTCACCGTCAAAGAAACCCGCTTTTTTTGCGTGCTCCAAAATGGGGGAGAGGGCAGGATCGATTCCCATAAACTCACAAGAGAGCTGATCCACTCCATAGGTATCGGTACCGCCGATCAGCGCTCCCGCAAATTTTGGGATCCCGCCTGAGGGGCCGTCCTTTTCCATACCCCAGATGCCGTCCACAATGGAAAGTGTGGGCACGATCACCTGATTGATATCGCAAATGAGCCCTGCAAAATCCGAAACGTGGGGGAAGGCGGCGTGGTATTCCACCTTTTTCAGTCCCGGGATCGTGCCGTACAGATTCTTGGCGGCACCGGTCACGGTGGTCAAAGAATGGGTCTTTAGCTTGGCAAGATTAATGAAAACCTCTGCTTCGGGGAAAACGTTTAGAATATCGACCTCTTTTGCGCTTTGGGGCTTGGGAACGGAAAGGGTCACGGGCTCCATCTTCATATGAATGGGAATGCCGTAACGGTCGCAAACCTCGCGGATCCCCGTTTCCCGATAAACCCCTGCCAAAAGCAGCTCCGTGTTGGGTCCGCCGGGGCATTCCGCAACGGTAATATCCTTGGTGTGGGGAAGAAGACACAGAAGCACCGCCTCCAAAAGGGCGGGGTGGGTGGTGGCACAACCGTCAGGCTTCTTTTTTACCACCAAATTGGGCTTGATCACAACGCGCTTTCCCTTGGCAAACAGGGCCTCGTAGCCACCGTGATCCAGAATGATCCGCTCCACCACGTCTTTTAAAAGGGCAGCATCGTACCGATCTGCCCTATAAAATGAAACGCGGCTCATTTCTTTGCCTTTTTTTCTTTATTATCACCGTCTTTATGGATGGTGAACTTCTTTTCTTCCTTACGCATCAGCCTTTGAATGTTCTCCTTGTGCATGGCGATTACGAAGAAGGAGATCATAAGGGAAAAGAAAATATAAGCAAGGTTTGCAGAACGAACGTTAAATGCGTATACCACCAAAGGGTAGAAGAATGCGGCGGTAATGCTGGAAGCGGAAATGATCTGGGTTGCGGCAAACATCAGGGCAAAGATCAAAGCCACCGCAAGGAAGATCAGGGGGTCAATGAGCAAAATGGTAATGGCGCTGACGATCACACCCTTGCCCCCCTTGAATTTGTAATACAAGGGGAATACGTGCCCTAAAAGGCAGAAGAAGCCCGCAATGTACTGACCGGGGCCACCCAGCACCAAAAAGCCAATCACCACAGAGATCAGCGCCTTTGCCACGTCACCTGCCAGGGTCAAAAAACCTGCCTTCTTGCCGAAGGTGCGGAACATATTGGTCATACCTGCATTGCCGGAGCCGTAGCCGCGAATGTCGTAGCCGTAGAGCTTGGTGGAAAAGAGAATGGCAGAGTTGATACTGCCTAAAAGGTAAGCGGTGACGGCGCAGAATAAAAATGCACCGATGAGGATGGCGAAAAATGCGGCGCCCTGCGTTCCGTCAAGGAGCAAAGCCGAAAGGCCCCATTCCACCATACCGTCAGAAAAGAAATATCTCATTCTTCTTTCGTCCTTTCTCTGATCACGAATTGGATGGGTGTTCCGCGGAACCCGAAGGTCTCGCGCAAGCAGTTCTCCAGATAACGCTGATAGGTGAAATGGAACAGCTTTTCGCTGTTGCAGAAGATCACGAACTTAGGCGGCTTTACACTTACCTGGGTCATATAAAAGATCTTTAAATGTCTGCCCTTGTCGCTGGGGGGCTGAACGCGGGTCGTGGCATCGTTGAGCATATCGTTGAGCATACCGGTGGAAATGCGGGTGGAAGCCTGCATATGCACGTAATTGATGTGCTCAAACAGCTTATCAATGCGAAGTCCGGTCTTGGCAGAAATGAAAAGCACCGGTGCGTACTGCATAAAGGGGAGAATATCAAAAACCTTCTTGGTAGCCTGCTTGACTGAATCGTTATCCTTTTCGGGCAGGTCCCATTTGTTCATACAGATCACGCAAGCCTTGCCCGCTTCGTGGGCGAGACCTGCAATGGTGGCATCCTGACTGGTAATGCCCTCAAAGGCGTCTACCATAATGACGCAAACGTCACTGCGTTCCACCGCAAGCTTGGCGCGTAGAACGCTGTATTTTTCAATGCGATCGTCGATCTTGGAGGCGCGGCGGATCCCTGCGGTGTCAATGAAGTTAAAGGTGCCGTGCTCATTGACCACGCGGGTGTCAATGGCATCGCGGGTGGTACCCGCAACGGGGGAAACGATCACGCGCTTTTCACCCAGCACCGCGTTGATCAGACTGCTCTTTCCGGAATTGGGCTTGCCGATCACCGCAACGTTGATGATCTCTTCCTCTTCCTCATCGGTCTCCCGGGGACCCAAAAGGCGTACTACCTCTTCCAGAATATCGCCGCTTCCCGTTCCGTGGATGGAGGAGAGGGCAAAGGGACCGTTTTCGATCCCCAGTTCGTAAAATTCGTAAAATTCAGGGGGTAGTGCACCAATGGAATCCACCTTGTTGACCGCCAGGATCACGGGCTTTTTGCTTCGCTTTAAAAGGGTAGCGATCTCGCGGTCGGCGGCGGTAACGCCCGAGCGGATCTCCGTCATGAAAATGATCACGTCCGCGGCTTCCATAGCAAGGTATGCCTGCTCTTCAATGTGGTTTAAGATCTCATCGTTGGAGCCGGGCTCGATTCCTCCGGTATCAATGAGCATCATCTTTCTGCCGCACCATTCGGTTTCAAAGTATATTCGGTCGCGGGTCACGCCGGGAACGTCGTCCACAATGGAGATCCGCTGGCCTGAGAGCTTGTTGAAAAAGGTGCTCTTTCCTACGTTGGGTCTTCCAACGATGGCAATTACGGGTTTTGACAAGGTGTATTATCTCCCTTCAATAAGGCTTCGATCTGATCCAAAATACAGATCCCGTTTTCCACGGGGTAAACGGGGCAGCCGAGGCCGCGCTCCAGCTCCTCTAAAGTCAGATCGTCTAAAAATCGGTCCCGTTCGTGGCGAAGGGATACCGCCGGGATCAAAAGGATCTCCGGTTTTTCTTCTTTCATTGTTTCAAGCAGATCACAACCGCAGATCAGCCCCGCAACGGTTACGGTCTCGCCGAAAAAGCGGTTGGGAGCGGCAACCACCTTTAAATTTAAAAAGGGAAGCTTTTCCGTGATCTTTTCTGCAATTTCCTTTATAAGGCCCTCTGCCGCAACGCCGGTTGCAAGAGTAACGGAAAGAGGTGTTTTGGGAAGGCTTTTCCATTCGCCCTCCTCCCAGCGCCAATTCAACTCATCCAGAATCTCTTCCCGAGAACTGCGCAGAAGTCCCACACCGTTATCCAGTTGGGGGTAACCGTCGTAGGCCTCTTCAGGGGGCAGGGGCATCTCTGCCGCGAGGTAGAATTCGTCTGCGGCGTAAACCAGGCGAAGGTCGTATTTTTCCATAAACTCACGGGCAAAGCGCTCTACGATGGCAATGACGCTTTGTGCCGATTCTTTTTGGTAAGGGGGGATCACGGAAAGCCCGTCACGGTGACGGGTCAGGCCTGCGGGCACCACGGCAATGCTCTGCAGAGCAGGGTAAAGACCCTCCAGCTCCCGTATGGTGCGCTCCAATTCCGCTCCGTCGTTAATGCCGTGGCAGGAAACGATCTGGCAATTGATGTCAATGCCGCCGTCTTTTAAGATCCGGAGCTGATCCATAATATTCGCCGCTTTGGGATTTCCAAGCATTTTCACACGCAGGGCGGGGTTTGTGGTATGAACGGAAACGTTTACCGGTGACATGCGCATGGTAACGATCCGTTCCAGATCTTCCTGCGTAACGTTGGTAAGGGTAACGTAATTTCCCATAAGAAAAGAGAGGCGTGTGTCGTCATCCTTAAAGTAGATCGTTTCCCGCATTCCCTTGGGGTTCTGGTCAATAAAGCAGAAAATGCACTTGTTGGAGCATCGCTTTTTTCGATCCATCAAAAAGGTTTCAAATTCCAAACCGATGTCGTCGTAGCGGCCCTTTTTCAAGGAAACGTCAAATTCCTTGCCGTTACGCAAAACGGTCAAAGTAATGCTGGATTCCGTGAGAAAAAAGCGGTAGTCCAGAACGTCACGGATGGGGTGGGAATCAATTGCCACAAGGGTGTCGCCCCCAAGGATCCCGGCTCGCTCTGCTACCGAGCCCTTTTCAACCGATTCAATGACAACCATATCTGTGCCTCCTTTCCTGGATTTTGCCTAAAAAAGAAAAAAAGATATAACTTGGGCACCAAAGCCTTTCGGCTATGCCAAAGGTATATCTTTACGTGCCGTTATAGAGTCTCCGCTGTAAACAGCGGAGACCGGGAAACGAGCATGGAGCAAATTAGTCCTTCACTACGATGACTTCTTTGCCGTCCTTCTGTCCGCATTCGGAGCAAACTCTGTTATGGAGATTGTATGCACCGCAGTTGGGACACTTCTGCAAAGCGGGCTGGTTCAGTTTCCATACGCTGGAACGTCTGGAATTCTTTCTAGCCTTGGATGTTTTTCTCTTCGGTACTGCCATTTCGCACCTCCCAATTTTTCTATACCGTTACCGGTTATGTTTTAGTCTTTGAAAAAGTCCGCCAGACCTGCAAGTCGGGGATCAATTTCCCTGCGGTCGCAGGCACAATCACCGGTGTTCAGATCCTTGCCGCATTTGGGGCAAAGGCCCTTGCAATCCTCGCGGCACAAAAGCCGCATAGGCAGCGAGGTAAACACCGTCTCTTGAGCCAGAGACGCTAAGTCGATCTTTTTACCTTCGGCGATGATCACGTCCTCATCGGATTCGGCTTCTTCGTTTTCCACGGGAAGATCAAGTTCCAGAGAAAAGCCTTGGGTGACCGGAGCAAGGCAACGACCGCAGGCGGCGGAATACAAGCCCGTGATCGTGCCGGATAGTCTGATAAATCCGGAAAGGTCAACGACGCGCCCGGAAAAGCGAAGGGATGATACCGTAATCTGATTTTCTTCAAAGGGGAAGGGAAGCCCTTCCAGATCAAAGACAAGCTCGTCGGTCTCGCCGGCAAGAAGCTTTGAAATATCAAGAAAATGGTTTTCGGTTTGGTTGATCATATTACTTTTCCTCAAGGTATCGACAGTATTTTATTATAACTACAAAGGCATTTTTTGTCAATGCCTTTCTTGAAAATTTGAAAATCTTTTTTGTTAATTTTTTTATGGGTTTTCCGGGAGCTTTTCAAGCTCCGTAAGAAGGGTGATCTTATCGTTTTTCCATTCCCCGTCGATCACTTTGTTCAGAGCGAGCCTTAACAGCTCGCCGATCTTAGGGCCGCTGATGCCCCGCTCCTCCAGATCTTTCCCGCCAACAGCAAGGCCTTCCAAGGAATAGCATTCCCCGTTTTTCAGGATCGTATTGCCCGTATCGCGGATCTGGTGCACGTGATGCATCCTTTTTTTTACGCTCCACTTGCTGTGAGCAAGGGTGTCCGCCTCCATTACGGAAATGAGAGTCTGAAAGTTTTCCTTTCCCACCGCTGCCAAAAGGCGCTTGATCTCAGCGGGACTGCTGGGGTGAGAGTCGTGCAAGGAAACCAAAAGGGTGACCAGCTCCGTTTGTCTCGTGGGAAATTTCATTCGCTGCATAATGACCTTTGCCATACGGGCGCTTTTTTTGGGGTGGGCGTAAAAATGCCCTCTTCCGGTGCTGTCCATAGTCAGGCAGCTCGGCTTTGAAATATCGTGGAAGAAAAGGGTCAGGCGGGTAATGGGGTCAGGTTCGGAGTACGCCACGGCGTGGACCGTGTGCTGCCATACGTCGTACTGGTGGAAGGGGGAGTGCTGACAAAAGCCGATGGCGGGGAGGATCTCGGGTACCAGAGCCCCGATCACGTCGGCAAATTCCGTTAGTACGTAGCGAATATTTCTGCCGCAAAGCATACGGGTAAATTCAGGCAGAGCCCGTTCCGGCGCTACGGTCAAAACCAGCTCCTTATTACGATGAATAGCGGCGCGGGTCTTTTCTTCAATATCGAAGCCCAAAACCGAGGCAAAGCGAAGGGCACGCAGGATCCGCACTGCATCCTGACGGAAACGCTGGTCTGCATCCCCGATGGCACGGATCAGGCGCTTTTTCAGGTCGCGTCTACCGCAGAAAAAGTCTCGAAAGCCTCTTTCGGGGTGATATACGATGGCGTTGATGGTGAAATCTCTCCGTTTCAGATCCTCAAAGAGATTTTTCGTAAACTGAACGGAGCCGGGGTGGCGGTGATCCTTGTATTCCCCCTCTTTGCGGAAGGTGGTAATATCCAAAAACACGTTGCCGAAATGAATGGCGACAGTACCGAAACGTTCGCCCACGGTGTTTTGAGAGCAATCCGAAAAGATCGCCTTGATCTCGTCGGGCAGGGCAGAGGTGGTCAGATCCCAATCGTGCACCTCCCGCCGCAGGATCAGATCCCGCACACCGCCTACCAGGTAAGCCTCGTGCCCTGCATCGGTGAGCCGCGCAAGAGCATCCGTTACTTCCTGGGGTAAGGGAAGAGTTAACATAAATATTTTTCCTTTTTTTGATTTTTCTTCAAGTTTACTCTTGACAAAAAAATCCGAATGTGATAAGATAACCGATGTTCGAAAGAACCTGCGTTGTTAGCTCAGCTGGATAGAGTGACTGGCTACGAACCAGTAGGTCAGGGGTTCGAGTCCCTTACAACGCGCCAGAAGGCACCCAATGGGTGCCTTCTTTTTTTCGCGCACCGATCAAAACTGAAGCCAGTATAACACAAAAAGCACGTTCTGTAAATAAAAAGAGATAAAAAATATTTTGTCAAGAGGTATAATGGCCCGAAATCTTGACTTTTTCGGCGAATTATGCTATAACCCACTTAAATTAAAGCACAGATAATATGAGGTGATTTTTATGAGAGCAGCTTTTTACGAATATGATATTACCCCGCCCATCGGCGGCTTTATGTGGGGCCATTACAAAAATGTTGTCGCCGACTACGTGACCGACCGTCTCTACGCCAAGGCCGTGGTGATGGAGGATCAAGGTGAGTACGCCGCCATCGTAACGGTGGATACCTGTGCTCTTCTCCCCGGTATTCATAAGGTTATTGCAGACCGTGTTGCCCAATATACCCCCATCCCTGCAGATAAGATCTGTATTTCCTCTAACCACACCCATTCCGGCGCTCCCATCTGCTCTGATCCTTCCTGCGGCGGTGTGGCAGACGAGGCCTACGTTTCCGTTTTCCTTCGCCTTTGCGCCGATGCCATTATTATGGCATACCGCAACCTTGGGGAAACGAAGGTGAAGTACGCCTATTCTCAGGTGGATAGCATCTCCTTCAACCGTAACTTTATTAAGGAAGACGGTACCTACATCACCCACGGAAGAGGAAAGCAGGGCATTGTAGGCACCCTTGACGGCATCGATCCCGATCTGCCCGTTCTCTTCTTCGAAAACGACGGAAAGCCCGTGGGTGCCATTATCAACTTCGCCTGCCATCAGTGCTGTATGGGCAAATACAACCACGCAGGCTACAGCGGTGACTATTCTTCCATCCTTGCCAAGTGCCTGAAGGAACAGTACGGGCAAGATTTTGTCAGCCTCTTTATCCTCGGTACCTGCGGCGATATCAACCACGTTAACCCCGATAGCAGCGTGGATATCCCCGAAGATTGGTATCGGCATATGGGCAAGACCCTGGCGGCTTCCGTCATTGCCTCTATGGATAAGGCAGAGCCCGTTTCCGGCTGTGTCAAGGTTTTGATGGAAAACGTTGAAATTGCCCGCCGCCCTGTGGATAATGATGCCATCAAGGCGCAGTTGGAAACGTGGATGAGCAAAAAGCAACCCCTTATGCGCCCCCGCAATATGCTCCATTATCAGGCAACCTACGGCGGCGTCGAATCCGACCTTCTCCCCGTTCAGGCTATGGTCATTGGTGACGTTCTCATTTCCATTCTTCCGGGGGAAGTATATAGTGCCTTCGGAAAGTATATTAAGGCAAATTCCCCTTATAAGAGAAATATGGTGGCAGAAAACTGCAACGAATATTTAGGCTATATTCCCACCGAAAAAGCCTTTGATCCCTGCAACGATCTTTATGAAACCGCCCTTTGCCGCCATAGCTGTATGATACCCCAGGCAGGCCAGATCCTTTCCGATACCGCCCTTTCTCTGGCAAAGAAGCTGGCAGAATAAATCTGAAAAAGCAACGAGGCGCACTTTTTAAGGTGCGCCTCGTTTTTGTATAATTTCATTCAATCCTTTTTGGCTTTTCTTCTGCGTTTTCCCGCAATGGCGAAAATGCCCCAAAGCACAAGGACCGCGATTCCGATGGGAATGAGATAAGGCAGGGAAGAAACCGCAAATACGAAGGTGTTCACAAAGCCTTCCCATACGTCCTGGAAGTTGTTTTTCAGATTGGTTCCGATCTTCTGCCAGGTGCCCTGCTTTTCCACCACGCTGACTCTCTCTACCTCGTGAATGTTCAGGTGAACGGTGGTGTAATCCACAAGGTTATCATAGGTGCGAAGTCTGGTTTTGTAGGATTCGATCTCGTAGATCACGTCAGTCAGGTTCTGCCGTACGTTCATAATTTCCGTAACGTTGGCGGCGTTTGCCAAAAGGCTCTCAAGTGCTTCTTTTTCCATCTCCAGCGCCTTGACACGGCTCTCCATATCCACGTAGCTTAAGGTCACGTCATCTGTATCCACGGATTTTGAAATCACCACGCTGTTTTCCGAAACGAAGCCGGTGAAATCCGCACTTTTATCAGAGGGGATCCGCACGGTCATTTCCGCCCAGCGGCGGCTGTTGGAATCCATCTCGCGCCCTGTGATCTGGCTTGTCTCTACGTAGCCCCCAAGAGAAGCGATCTTATTTTCCAGATCCTGCATCAGGGTATCGTAGGTCTTGGTCTGCACCGATAAGCGCACGGTCTCAATGATCTTTCTTTTATTCAGGTCGCTTTCAGGATCGCGCTTTTCTGCCGTGGTGCCGGTCATATCATCGGCAATGGCGGAGCCTTCCTCTTTAAACTCCATATCGCCCCTGTCGTAGGCGTTCATGCTTTCGGAGCTTTTGTGGTCCGATGAGGAGCAGGAAGCCAAAACCGATACCGCCAAAAGGAAAACAAGAGCAATTATGGCAATTCTTTTTAGTTTTTTCATAAAGAAATCCTCCTTTGTGTTTTGCTTCTATCCGTAATACGCACAAAGGAGGATTTTTCCTTATTTTATTTTTTACAGAGTGGAAAGATCGTAATCGGTCAGGTACTTTTTGGTGTTCAGCACCATCTTCTTAAAGAGGGCTCTGGCATCTTCCACGCCGCAGGTCACCAGGGGATCACCTGCAAAAGCGGCAAAGATCTTGGTAAGGTCACGCTCTGCTACACCCTCGCTTACCAGTTCCTGCTCGGCACAGATCCTGCCGATCAGGGAGTGGATCTCCTTGGGAATGGGGCCGGCCATAACGGGTGTTACACCGTTGGAGGAGAAGACCGCGTTGGTCTCTACTACGGCGCCTAAGGGAAGATTGGGGATCTGACCCACGTTGGGAATGTTTACGTTGGTTACCAAAGGATCTCCCAGACCCAGAATGGCGCGCATCTGTGCAACGCCCTCCTCACCGGATTGCTTCAGGGTAATGGGGAGTGCCCCGGAGCGAAGGTCGCGGCTCTTTTGCAAACGCTCCTCTAAAGAGCCTCTGCGCCACTGAATGGAGGTGAGGCTGAAGCCCCAATTTCTTGCGTGCTCGGGGGATTTCAGGTACCAGTCACCGTCAACGAATTCTGCCAGATGGCGGTCACCTGCGGCGGCAATGGAGCCGTAGCGCAGGAACAGGTCAAATTTAACCTTATGAGAGCAACGGAAGCAGTTGTTCATCCAGTTGGAATCCAGCCATTTGGTACAGCCGGTCTCTCTGTGTTCCTCTGCCAATTCACGGTAAAGGGGGAATAGATCTTGATTCTGGTAGGTAGCGCGGGTCAGCCAGGTGAAGTGGTTTACACCCACGGGGTTTACCTTAATAAGGCTTCTCTTTTCAATCTCAATGCCCAGTTTTTCCTTGGCACAGTTCATCAGAAGCTTTTGGGTGCCGAATACCTCGTGGCAGCAGCCGAAGGCACGGATCTGGGGGAAGGTGCGGTAAAGGGTGCGAACGCAAAGGGTCATGGGGTTGGTGTAGTTGATGACCCAAGCGGTAGGGCAATAATCGCGGATGTACCCTGCGATCTCCTCAAACATAGGAATACAGCGCATTGCGCGGACAACGCCGCCGGGGCCGCTGGAATCGCCCACAGATTGATAAATGCCGTATTCTTCCGGTGCGTGTATGTCGGATTCCATTTCGTCAAAGGTACCGGGGAGAATGGAGATCACAACGAAATCAGCCCCTGTCAGCGCTTCCTTGGGGGTCTTTCCCACGAAGTAATTCCATTGAGAAATCGTGCCCTCTGCGTCGTTGTATTTGTTACCGATAATGCGGTTATCCTCTGCCGCATCCTGGTCAATGTCATAAAGGTATACGTCACCGGACATATCGGGGCAGGTGGCAAGGTCACTCATCAGGTTCCAGGCCCAACCGCGGGATCCGCCGCCAATATAGGCGATTTTGACGTTTTGTGCTTTTCCGTCAATAATTCTCATTGTCATTCCTCCTGATTTTTTCTTTATTATATATCAAATAAATCAAAGTTTCCTTGATAATTTTGGGAAAACAAGACTGTTTTCTTTGTTTTTTTGATAAAAAAGAGTTAAGTTCATAATGAAAAAGCAAAATGCTTGATTTCTTTGATGGGTTGGGTGTATAATGCATAATAAAGAAGAAAAAGGGGTTTTGTCTTATGAAGATCATCAATTTGCTTCAAAGTAAGCTTTTGTCCATTTCCTTTGAGGTGTTCCCACCTAAAACCGATACTGCCTATGAAAGCGTGCGCGTAGCTACGGAGGAGATAGCCAAGCTTCGCCCCGCCTTTATGAGCGTTACCTACGGGGCAGGTGGCGGCACCAGCCGTTATACCCTCGATATCGCAAAGCAGATCAAAGAGAAGTATGACGTGCCCTCCCTTGCGCATCTCACCTGCGTTTCCTCCACCAGAGAAACGGTACAAAGTCGCATTGCTGATATGAAGGCGGCGGGCATTCAGAACGTAATGGCCCTTCGTGGAGATATTTCCGCAGATTTAATGGATGCTGACCGAAGTGCTTGGGCCTACCACCACGCCATCGAGCTGGTGCGGGAACTGAAGGAATCCCATGCGGATTTTTGCATCGGCGGTGCCTGCTACCCCGAGGTGCACCCTGAAAGCGAAAACCAAAAGGAGGATATTCTGCACCTGAAGGAAAAGGTGGATGCGGGCTGTGAGTTTCTGACCACCCAGATGTTTTTTGATAACAACCTTCTTTATAATTTCCTTTATAAGATCCGTGAGGCTGGGATCACCGTTCCCATCATTCCCGGCATTATGCCCATTACAAACGCCAATCAGGTGGATCGCGCCATCAAGCTTTCGGGCTCCTTTATGCCCCGGCGCTTCAAGAGCCTTGTGGATAAGTTCGGCTCCGATCCCGACGCTATGAAGCAGGCGGGCATTGCTTATGCTACCGATCAGATCATCGATCTGTACGCAAACGGCATCACAAACGTTCACGTTTACTCTATGAATAAGCCCGATGTCGCGGCCAGTATTCAGAATAATCTTTGTGATATATTAGGGAAATGATCCCGTGATATTTCGTATCAGCGTAAGTGCCCCTCCCATCTGCGAGGGCGAGATCCTGCGGTATGCGGGCTCCTTTCAAAATGACCCCCAAACGGTGGCGCTCCTGCGGGAATGTCTGGAGGAAGCGGAAGGAAAATTTACCTATCGGGTCTGCTACCGCCTCCTTGAAGAGGATAACGCCCTTTTGGCTTCAGAGCCTTTGAAGGCGTATTTTTCCCCTTGCAAAAAAAGAGTGGTCTTCGCCGCAACGGTTGGGGTGGAGATCGACCGCCTCATTACAAAATACGGCAGGATCTCTCCTGCCAGAGCCCTGATGCTTCAAGCCATCGGCACGGAGCGGGTAGAAGCTCTTTGTGATGCCTTTTGCCAAAGCTTGGAGCGTGAATATCAAATGAAAGCCGTGAGGCGTATCAGCCCCGGCTACGGGAAGCTTCCCTTAAGTCTTCAAAAGGAGATCTTTGACCTGCTTGACTGTCAAAGGCAGATCGGGCTGACCCTTGGAAGCAGTCTTTTAATGTGCCCCACGAAATCGGTGACGGCCTTCGTTGGGCTGAAGGAAAGAACGTAGAGGTAACGAATGAATTTCAGAGAATTTTTGAAAGAGAATATCGTCTGTCTTGACGGCGGTATGGGCACCCTTCTGCAAGGCAAGGGCCTTTTGCCCGGTGAAGATCCCGAGCGTTGGAATCTTTCCCATCCGGAAGTGATCCGCGAGATCCACCGTGGGTATTTCAATGCGGGCAGTAACGTTGTGTGCACCAATACTTTCGGTGCCAATATTTTAAAGTTTTCCGAAAAAGAATTGGAAGCGATCCTTACGGCCGCCGTTGAAAACGCCAAGGCGGCAAGAGAAGCCTCCTCTTCTCAAAAGGAAAGATTTATCGCCTTGGATATCGGCCCCACGGGAAAGCTCTTAAAGCCCTTGGGGGATCTTGATTTTGAAGATGCCGTGGAGGTTTTTGCCAAAACAGTTCGCATCGGGGCCCGCCTTGGGGTAGATCTGGTGATGGTGGAAACCATGAACGATAGCTACGAAACCAAAGCCGCCCTTTTGGCTGTAAAAGAAAATTCGGATCTGCCCGTTCTGGTCTCCAACGCCTACGGGGAAGACGGAAAATTGATGACCGGTGCAACTCCCGCCGCTATGGTGGCAATGCTGGAGGGAATGGGGGCGGATGCCATTGGTGCCAATTGCTCTTTGGGACCCGTACAGCTTCGCTCCGTGGTGGAAGTCTTGCTTGAAAAAGCCTCCGTTCCCGTTCTTTGCAAGCCTAATGCGGGGCTTCCCAAATGTGTAAACGGCGAAACGGTCTTTGACGTGACCGTGGAAGAATTTTCGGAGGAAGTGGCGTCCTTTGTGAAAAAAGGCGTTCGTCTGGTGGGCGGATGCTGTGGCACTACTCCCGAGTATATTTCGAATCTTTGCTCAAAGGCCGCTTCTCTTGCGCCTGTTCCTCTTAAGGAAAAGAATTTCACCGTTATTTCCTCTTACACCCACGCCCTTGAATTTGGGGAAAAGCCCGTTCTCATCGGCGAGCGCATCAATCCCACGGGTAAAAAACGCTTTAAGCAGGCCCTTCTGGAGGGGGATATGGATCATATCCTCACCGAAGGAGTCAATCAGCAGGAAAAAGGCGTTCACGTTTTGGATGTGAACGTGGGTCTCCCCGAGATCGACGAAGGGGCGATGCTGAAGGAAGCAGTCTGCCGTCTGCAGGAGGTGACCGATCTTCCCCTGCAGATCGATACCGCAAGCGTCTCTGCTATGGAGGGAGCGTTGCGCCGTTATAACGGTAAGGCGATGATCAATTCCGTCAATGGTAAGCGTGAGAGCATGGAAGCCGTTTTTCCCCTTGTGAAAAAATACGGCGGCCTTGTGGTTGCCCTGACTTTGGATGAAAACGGTATCCCCGAAACGGCCGAGGGCAGAGTGAAGATTGCTCAAAGGATCCTGAAAACCGCAGAGGGCTACGGGATCGCAGGGAAGGATATTATCTTCGATACCTTGGCTATGACCGTCAGTGCCGATAATCGCGCCGCTCTTGCGACCCTTTCCTCTCTTAAAACCATCAAGGAGAGCCTTGGTTGCCATACCTCTCTTGGCGTTTCCAACGTATCCTTCGGTCTTCCGTGCCGTGATGCGGTGAACAGCACCTTCTTTACCATGGCGCTGGAAAACGGCCTTTCTGCCGCCATTATGAATCCCTATTCTCCCGATATGATGAAAACTTATTACGCATACTGCGCTCTTAAGGGCTTGGATGAAAACTGCGCAGCTTACGTTGCTCATGCAGAGCTGTTTGCTACGGTATCTGCTGCCCCTCTGCTGCAGAAAAAGCCTTCGGAGGAAGCCGCTTCCGAGCTGCAACGCGCCATTATAAAGGGGTTTCGTGATCAGGCGGGCGCTATCACGAAAAAGCTTCTTGCTACCGTTCCCCCTCTTGAGATCGTAAACGGCGAGATCATTCCCGCTCTGAATCGGGTGGGGGAGGGCTTTGAACGGAAAACGGTCTATCTGCCCCAGCTGCTTATGAGTGCCGAGGCGGCAAAAAGTGCCTTTGAGGAGATCAAGACCTTCCTTTCCGACGGCGAAAAGAAGGAGGGAAAGGGCACCTTCGTCCTTGCTACTGTTCACGGTGATATTCACGATATCGGTAAAAACATCGTAAAGCTTCTTTTGGAAAACTATGGCTTTGACGTAGTGGATTTAGGGAAGGACGTTCCCCCCGAAAAAGTGCTGGAAGCCGTCTCGGAGCTCCGCGCACCGTTAGCGGGGCTCAGCGCCTTGATGACCACTACCGTTCCCGCTATGGAGGAGACCGTGAGATTGCTGAAGGAAAAAGCCCCTTGGTGCAAGATCGTGGTGGGTGGCGCCGTTCTCACGGCGGAATACGCCGCACTGGTTGGTGCAGACCATTACGCCAAGGATGCAATGGAAACCGTTCGCTTCGCCCAGAGGATCATCGGGTAAAATGAAAGCAGGAACTGCTTGTGCAGTTCCTGCTTTTAGTTATTCCTCAATGAGAATGACACCGCTGGTATCGTAAACGAATTCTCCTTTTAAATAAACCTGCTTCAGGCCGCGCTGAAGGCTGGTGTTTTCGGGGAGCTCTTCGTAGCTTTTGACACCGAGGGGGTAAACGTAGCTCATGGGTGATTTGCCTGCGCTCTTTCTGGGGTAGCGGGTGTAGCGCAGAGCAAAGGAGGAAATTTTGGATTTCGTTCCCAAAACCTCCTGCAATACGGGGGAGAGAAGCCAAGAGCAGCAGTAAAATACCTTGGGCTTCCATTCGGGGTAACAGCGCTTGGTCAGCTCCAGCGCTTCCTTTAAGGATCGAGAAACAGCTTCGGGTGAAAAATCGGTGTTTCGGGGAATGTGAACGCTTAGACCGTGATCACCGGGCTGATAGACCAGCTCCCATTCCTTCTTGAAAAAGCGCTCCCGCTCCCGCTGTATCAAAATGCCGCGGGAGGGGTTGCCCACGTATTCCGTCTCCGTCTCTTCAAAGCGGGTGATAAAGGAGCCTTCCTCCTCTTCGGCACCGCTGCTGCCCAAGAGAAGACCGCTTTTGTGAACGGGGAGCTCGTTTCCGAAAACGGGGAGGATCTCGCCGCTCATTTTGTTTCTCAAAACGAAGGCGTTGTAGGAGGGGGAGGTGTGGATCTCAAAATTCAGACCGTGGTGATAGAAGATCTTGCACTTAATGTAAAGCACGCACCAATTTGCATAAAGATCCGTAAAGCCGGGTACGCCCAAAATGTGGTTCTCTACCACCTCAAGGCTGATTTTGAAGCCTTCCAGATTGACAATGGCCTGCTCAGGGGTAAAGCCGCGCTCCACGTATTCCTTATAAGCATCCTCAACGGAAGGAAGAAGTGCGTAAAGGGGCAACATATTACCTGCCACGGTACCGTCCGTTTTGGGGTATTTCATTTTGCGGCAGCTTTTGCAATCCAGATCGCGAATGCAAAGGCTTACGGCATCAATGAAGGCTTTGCGGTCTCCGTTTTCTTCGGAGATCACCTTCCAGCCTTGCTTTACAAGATCAAAATATTTGCCGAATAGGTCGAATTTTTCCTGCAGACGGCAGATCAGATCCATGGAGCAAAGCTCGTTTTCTCTGCCTGCGGGTAGGGGATAGTAGGCGTTCAGGGGTTCGGGGTAGTTTTTGACCCCGAGGCGTTCTGCTAAAGTTTGAAACGACATATTTTTCTCCTTACAGTTCAATGACACCGGCGTAGCTCAAAACCACTTTTCCTTCAATGTAGTGCTTTTTTAAAGCACGCATCAGGCTGGTATCTTCAGGCAGATCCTCATAGGGACCGTTGAAGGTCGCGGGAAATACGAAGCTGAATACGCTTTTACCGGAAGCATCCTTCTGGGGGTAACGGATCCAGGTGTTGCCGAAGGCCAAGATCTTGCTGTCGGGCTTCAGCATAGGCTCCAGATCCTTGGAAAGAAGCCAGGAATAACAATGGAACATTTTGGGATCATATTCGCTGAAGCCTTGCTTTATGATCTTCTTTGCTCCTTCTCTGGCAGCGCGGAAGGCCTCAACGCTGATATCGCTGCCTCTGGGGATGTGAACGGCGATGAAGTTATCGCCGGGCTTCATGAGCATGACCCATTCAGACTTGGGGAAAACGGTCTTTTCGTTCACGTAACGACAGCCTTTTGCGGGGTAACCTACATATGCATCTTCCGTCTCTTCAAAGGTAGCTTCAAAAGCGCCTTCCTCATCGGTTTCGCCCACGGAGCCGAATACCATTCCGTTTGCGGAGATCTTCTGAGGAATGGCAACGGGCACGACCTCGCCGGTCACCTTGTTCTTTAAAATGTTGGCGTCACCGTGGCGGTGCACTTCAAAATTAAAGCCGCCATGGCGGAACAGTCTTGCCTTGGTGTAAAGGCATTGCCAGGAAAAGAAGGTTCTGGTCAGGGCTGGGCGACCGGGTACGCCCTTTTCGGCATTTGCCAGACAGTTGTAATAATTCTTCATATAGAGCTTTACCGTCTCTGCATCAAAACCGCGTTGCAGATACTTTTCGTATGCCCCATCAATGGAGGGAAGGTGAATGTAAAGGGCGAAAAAGTCCTTTACGGGAGTGCCGTCAAATTCGGGAATCTTGATCTTGGTGACCATTTCGTATTCGTTGTCCATCATATAAAGGCAGGCGGCGTCAACGTAAGCCTTCATTCTCTCATTTTTCTCCAGCTCCAACCAAGCATCTCTTACGGCCTGATGGTATTCTCCGAAGAAATCAAATCGTTCCTGAAGGTGGTCAATGAGCTCTGCGGAGCAAAGATGAGCCTTACGCTCTCGGGGAACGGGGTAATATTTGTGCATCCCTTCGGGAACCAGGTCGTATTTCAATACGCCGATCTCTTTTGCTATCTCGTTTAAAATCATAGTTTTTCTCCTCTGTTAAAATTCAATAATGCCACCGTAATTGTGAATGTGATCGCCTTCTAAATACATTTTTTTCAAAGCGCGCATCAGGCTGGTATCCTCAGGCAGATCTTCCAAAGGTCCCTTGAAATCCTGGGGGAACACGAAAACGAACACGCTCTGCCCGTTGGATTTTACGGGATAACGAACGTAGCGCTCACCAAAGGAAAGAATGCGGGAGCCGGGCTTCATAATTTTTTTCAGATCCGGGCTGAGAAGCCAGGAATTGCAGGTGAAAAAGTGAGGCTTGAAATCCGGGTAACGCTGAGAAACGATCTCTTTTGCCTCTTCCAGAGAATGGGTAATATTCTCTTCGGAAAGGTCGGTCTTTTTGGGAATATGAATGGCAACGATATTGTCTTTTGGCTTAAAGACCATTTCCCATTCTGATTTTGCAAAGGACTCTTTTTGAGTGGAGAAAAGAAGGTCTTTTACCGGGAAGCCAATGTAAGCATCCTCTGTCTCTTCAAAGGTGGTCTCCACAGCCCCTTCTTCATCTTCGAAATCCACCGTGCCCAAAAGATGCCCGCTGCGATGGAGCTTCTGCCCTTCTTTTGAAAGAAGCCGAATTTCTCTCGTTTCCTTATGCTTCAAAGCGTAAACGGCTTTGTTGGTGGCGAGCTGATAGTTCAGGCCGCGGTGATAAAAGATCAGCGCCTTGGTGTAAAGGCAAAGCCAGCGAAAATAAATATCCACCAGAGCAGGTCTCCCCACCACGTTTTTGTGGGTGTGGGCAACGTCGTCGTAGAAGCAATCCAGATGGGACAGGGTCTCTTCGTGGCTGAAGCCGCGACTTCTGTATTTGTCGTAGGCCGCTTCCAAGGAGGGAATATGAATGAAAAGCTGTAAAAGATCACCTTCCGGGGTTCCGTTGGGAGCAGGTACGGGGATCTTGGTGCATTTTCCGTAAGAGGAGTCCTTCATAAAAAGGCTTGCCGCGTCAACGTAGGCCTTTCTTAAGGTGTCCCTTTCCAAAGCCTGCCAATATTCCTTGACGATGGAGTAGTATTCCTTGAATACGTTGAAACGCTCCTGCAATCTGTCGATCATTTCAAGACTGCAAAGCTCCCCCTTTCTTTCTTGGGGAATGGGGTAATAGGGAAGCATTTCTTCTGGGATCGCATCGTACTTTTCAATACCGATCTTTTTTGCAATTTCATTTAAGTTCATAGCTTTGCTCCTTTTAAAATTCAATGATACCGCCGTAATTGAGGATGCTTTCGCCCTCACCGTACAGCTTTTTCACAGCCCGCTGGAGGCTGGTGTTTTCAGGTAATTCATCAAGGTCTTTTTCAAAATCTACGGGAAATACGCAGGGAAGAAGGCCCTTGCCGTTGCATAACACCGGGTATCGAAGAAAGCACTCACCAAAAGATAGGATCCGCGAGCCGGGCTTCAGTACCTTCTCTAAATCAGGACTTATGATCCAGGAGGTACAGGTGAAAAAACGTGCTTTTCGTTCCGGAAAGTGCCTTGCGACCATTTCCTTTGCACCTTTGAAAGCAAGAGCAACCTCTTCTGGGGAAAGATCGGCACCGGTGGGAATGTGAACGCCGATGCAGTCATCCCGCATATCCAAAACAAGCTCCCAATCCTCTTTGGAAAATCGCTCCTTGTTTGTAGAAAAAAGATGGCTTTTTACCGCAAATCCAAGGTAGGCATCTTCTGTTTCTTCAAAGGTGGCATCTACCGCACCCTCTTCCTCCCGGTATCCCGCAGAGCCCAAGATGCGGCCGCTTTTGTGAAGTCTTTGGGGTGTGGCAAGAATGCGCAGCTCTCCGTTATTCTTATTCTTTAAAACGTAGATCTGCTTGTTTCGGCGCATAGCAAATTTCAGCCCGTGGCAGGAAAAGATCCTTGCTTTTGTGTAATTGCAGAGCCAGCGGAAATAATCGTATACCAGCGCAGGTCTTCCCACAAGATTCTTGTGGGTGTCGGATACGTTTTGGTAGTAGGAGTCTAAAAAACTCAAGGTTTCTTCGTGGGAGAAGCCCCGTGCTCTGTAATGTTCGTAAGCATCCTCCACAGAGGGAACGTGGATGAAAAGCTGCAACAGATCCCCGGCGGGGGTACCGTCAGGCGCAGGCACCGGGATGGCGGTGCATTGGTTGAAGGCGCTGTCTCGCATAAAAAGGGAGGCGGCATCAACGTAAGCCTTTCTTAAGGGGTCCTGTTCCAGAGCCTGCCAGTATTCTCTGACGATGGGGTAGTATTCCTTGAATATATTGAAACGCGCCTGCAGTCTGTCGATCATTTCGAGGCTACAAAGCTCCCTTTTTCTCTCTTGCGGAATGGGGTAGTAGGAGAGCATTTCCGGGGGCATTTTTTGGCACCTTTCTGCGCCGATCTCTTTGGCAAGATCCATCAGATTCATAAAGCACCCTCCTGATCGAATGTGAAAAATGCCGCCGTATCAGGCGGCATTTTGTTGTCTTTACAGAGAGATGACCCCGCCGTAATCCAGAACGTAGCCGCCTGCAATGTACTTTGCTTTCAAGGCACGCATCAGACTGGTATCCTCGGGCAGCTCCTCCAAGGGGCCTTTAAAGCTCTGAGGAAATACGAAGTTGAAAACGCTTCTGCCGGTACCCTTGCGGGGGAACCTGGCAAATCTGCGGGCAAAGCCGAGGATCTTGGAATCGGGCTTGAGCATCTCGTCCAAATCGGGGGAAAGGAGCCAGGAACCGCACATGAACATTTTGGGGTCAACCTCGCCAAAGCCCTTCATTGCGATGTCACGGGCGCCTTCAAAAGCGGCGTCAATATTTTCGGGGGAGAAATCGGTATTTTTGGGAATGTGTACGCCGATCACGTAGTTACCGGGCTCCAGGGCGATCTCCCATTCCGTCTTGGAAAAGACTGCCGTTTCCTTTTTGAATACGCAGTTTTCGGTAGGGTGTGCAATGAAGGCTTCCTCCGTTTCAACGAAGGAGGTTGTGAAAGAGCCTTCCTCGTCCTCGTAGCCTGCGGAGCCTAAAACCGTACCGTCACGGTGGCAGACCTGATCCTTTGCCACAGGCAGAAGAGCACCGGTCTTTTTGTTTTTCAAAACGTAAGGAGTGGTAATGCGGTGAACCTCAAAGTTGAAGCCCTTGTAGTTGAAGATCCTTGCCTTGGTGTAAAGGCAAAGCCAGCGGAAGTACATAGCGATCAGGGAGGTTCTTCCGATGATGTTGTTGGTGGTGTGGCGTACGTTGCCGATATAACGAAGCATATACTCGCGGGCGGATTGTTCATCAAAGCCGCGCTGAATATAGGTGTCGTACGCTTTTTCCACTGCGGGAACGTGAATGAACAACTGCAAAAGATCTCCTGCAAGAGTTCCGTCAGGATCGGGAACGGGGATCTTGGTTACGATCTCGTATTCTTGATCCTTCATAAACAGGCTGCAAACGTCCACCCAGGTCTTTCTGTCTTCATCCTGCTCTAAAGCGGCCCAGCGCTCCTTGGCATCCTCGTAAAACTCTCCGAAAAACTCAAAGCGCTCCTGCAAACGCTCGATCATTTCCATAGAGCAAAGCTCGCCCTTTCTGTCTTCGGGAATGGGGTAATAGCGAAGCATTCCCTCCGGCATATTTTCCATCTTCTTCGCGCCGATCTTTGTACCCAGTTCCATCAAGGTCATAGCTGTTTCCTCACTTTGCTTTTTTCAGGCAGAAATATCTCTGCACTTCTTTTTCATATTTTATCACAAGATACGGTATACTGCAAGAGAAAGAAAGAAAAAAGGCGGAGTTTTTCCGCCTTTTTTCGGTATTATTGCATAATGTAGTAAAGAGAATAGCGCCCCGGCCTTTCTTTGCAGTAAAGGCTTGTCAATAGAACCTCTTTGGATACCGCAAGAGAGGTGCGCTCCATAATTTCCGTCATACCGAAGCCCTTTACGTCACGGATCAATTCCTCCACCGCCTGCTTTTTTTCGAGGGTGTCAAGGGGCATTCTGGCAGTGGCAAGGTAACGGGGGCAGAGTGCCTCGCGTTTAATGCGTCTGCGCACCCCTTCGTCTGTTGCCAAAGAGAGGGCCTGATCTAAAATATCCAAAGCCTTTTGGATCAGCTCGTCATTTACGATCTGGGAATCCGGATATTCACGGATGGTCAGGGGACCCTTTTTGCCTGCTTCCTCAAACAGGCGATAGTATGCGCCCATTCTTTCACCTGCTTTTCTTCCGTAAACACCCTCCAGGTAAGCCTTCATCTCTGCGTCAACGTCGGCTTCGGGATTCCAAAGGAGGCGGCCGATCAGGTAGGACTTCAGATCGTCACCTGCGGCACCGCCGCCGTAAGCAAAGTTGCCTTGCTCTAAAACGCCCACTACGCCGTTTTTGGCAAAAAAGCGAATGTTTTCAGCTAAGGTGTGAAAGTGAAAAAATGGGAAAAGGTAGTTGCGGAAGGCCGTGGCGTAATTCCATACGTAAAGGTGCTTTGCGTGATGGTGCCAATTCTGCAGCGCATTGACGAATTCCGCCTCCGCTCCGTCGGGATCCTGCTTTGCAAGCTCTTCCAGCGGTGCGCAGAAGCGGCAGCTGATGGTGCAGAGCCGCACGATCACGTTATCCCTTGCCACCACCTTTTTGGGGGCGGGCAGGGAATATTGATAAGCAAAGGTGTGGATCAGAACGTGGGGCGCCTCGTCACGGATGGCGTCTGCCAGTTCATTTACAAAGTGAAGAATGGGGCCTGCCGGGCTTCCTTCTTCCTCCTCCAACTTTTTGCAGTTGGGGCAGGTACAGCGCCTTCTGTTATCGTTCTGTGCCACGGAAAACACCGAGCATTCGGGATTTTCGCGGATCCATCTGCGAAGGGTGGCAAGAGCAATTTTTTTCACCTCGGGATTGGTCAGACAAAGCTGGCTGTTTCGCACTCTTTCTCCGCCTATCTCGGAAAAGTATTCCGGGTGGGAATCAAAATACAAAGCCTCGGGAACCAGATCCACGAAGGAGTGGTGAAAATTAAACCATTTCATTCTGCCGCCGTGGGCGAAGGAAAGGTCGCAAAGGCTGGAATTGAAGCGGCTTTTGGCGGCAAAATCCCCCTGAAAGGCGTTTCTGAAATAAGAATCGCGAAATTCAAAGGCGGGCTTTTCACGGATCTCCTCAAGCTCAATTTGAAGGAGGTCGGTGCGATCGATCTTCTCCACTTCGCCCGTAAAGGCGCGGAAGCCGCAAAAGATCTCCAAAAAGCGATAAACGCCGTAAAGCACCCCGCGGTCACTGCCGCCGGTAATGGTAACGTGCGCACCTGCACCGCGGATCACGAAGCCCTCAGGGTCCGTCTCTTCCTGCTTCGTTTCACCCCGAACGCCCGCTCCGATGCGGATCTCAGGCCCTCTTTGAGGGCAACGGTCGGAAAAATAGGGAATGGCCGCACCCGTAGCTTGGAGCAGATATTTCTGCATTTCCGAAGCGGCAAAGCGTACCGTTTCCGATGCATATTGGTGTGCCACGATGTGAAAGACGCTTTCTCCCTGTTCCGCAATGGTGTAAACTGCCATGATGCTTCCTCCTTTTTATAGCGCTTCCGCAAGGGTCTTCCTTTTTTTCCACTTGCCGGAAAGAAAATAAATAAGGCTGGGAACGGAAAAACCGTAGGGTGCCAATCCGTACCCCAAAAGAAAGCCGAAAAAGCCAAGCTTTAAGCCGATTCCGAAGAGCCAGCTGAGTCCGATCCTCAAAACGACCCCGTCAAGAATGGCAAGGATCATACTGAATTTTGCGTGTCCGATCCCTTGGATAAAGGCACCGCTTCCCCTCATAATGGCAAAAGCGGGAAACATCCACAAAATGGCACCGATAAAGCTGTCCGACATTTCGTGTACCAGCGGATCGTCGGAAAAGATCATAAACAGCTCCTTTCCGAAGCAAAGGTAAAGAAAAAGAGAAAAAACGGTAAAGGCGGCGGAATAGACCCAAGCAGCGTATACCACTTTTTGCGCTCGCTTTTGATTGCTCGCACCAATATTCTGGCTGATCATAGGCATCGCCGCGTATTGGATCCCCTGGGAGATCTTGTTGATGATATCGTCAATGCGAACGCCCACTCCAAAGGTGGCGGAGGCAACTACGCCCACGCCGTTGATCATAGCGTTGACGAACAGCATAGAAAGGTTGATGCAGCCGGATTGAATGGCCATCGGGGTGCCGAGGCTTACGATCATCCCCACGTATTTGCTCGTTGGCATAAAGCTTTCTTTTTTAAAATCAAAGCCAAAGGCTTCTTTTCTGCGGAACAGGAAAACAAGAGAGAAGATGAAGGAAACCGCCTGACCGATGATGGTGGCCCAGGCGGCGCCTGCCACGCCCCATCCCCAGAAGCCGGTGAATACAATATCCAGAACCAAATTCACAAGGGAAGCGATCCCGATAAATAGAAAGGGGCGCTTGGCATCTCCCATCCCCCTTAAAACCGCTGAAACCATATTGTAGCCTGCGGTAAAGATCAGCCCGCCGCCGCAGATCAAAAGGTAATCCATTGCCATATCGTATGACTCTGTGGGAATGCGGATCAGGTCAAGGATCAGCGTGCGGCTGCACAAAATGACCGCTGAGATCACCAGCGCCAAAGCGGCAACGAAGCCAAAGAGCGTGCCGATGATATCGTTCATCTCTTTTTTCTTTCCCGCACCTAAGGCTTGTGAGATCAAAACCTGCCCCGCATTGGAAAAACCAAGGCAGACCATAGCTGCAAAATTGATGATCTGACTGCTTTGAGAAACGGCGGAAAGCCCGGGTGTACCTACGTATTCCCCCACGATGATCATATCGATGGTGCTGTAAAGTACTTGCAGGGCGTTGGATGCCATAAAAGGCAGAGAAAAATATAAAAGCTGACGGAAAATGCTTCCTTGAGTGAAATCACGGGTCAGCGTTTTTTTGTTCAAATCGATCCCTTCTTTTCTTGAAAATGCCAGATGATTGTATCACAAAAAAGTAAAATCCGCAACCAGTTTTCTTTTCTCTTTTGATTTCATTATAATGTAAAAAAACGAAAAAACAATAACGCTTTGGTATGCTTTCTTTTTTTATAAATCAACCTGAAAGCGAAAAAAGCGGTGATCCTTGGGGATCACCGCGCTTATATGTTTTTTTCTTATTCGGTAACGGTACCTGCACGTACGGCTTCAAAGTCTTCTTCAATTTCCTTGGAGGGTGCCTTCGTGAGAAGGGAAACCACCACGATGAGAATAGATGAGAAGATGAAGGCGGGGAGCAACTCGTAAATGGCGAATACGCCGCCCAGCCTGCTGAGCACCAGTTTCCAGAAGAATACCATAGCGGCACCGCCGATCATACCGGCAATGGCACCGGGCTTGTTCACTCTCTTCCAGAAGAGGGAGAAGATCATAATGGGACCGAAGGTGGCACCGAAGCCTGCCCAAGCAAAGGATACGATCTCGAAGATCACGCTCTTTTCGTCAAGAGCGATCACAATGCCGATGGCGGCCAGTACCAGAAGGGTAATGCGGGAAACGGTCATAACTTGCTTATCGGTAGCATTCTTCTTGAAGATGCCCTGGAAAATGTTCTTGGAGAATGCGGAAGCCGCAATGAGCAGATAAGAGTCGGAGGAAGAAATGGTAGCGGCAAGAATACCGGCCATAACGAAGCCTGCAAGCAAGGGAGGCAGGAAGGATTCCGACATGGTGATAAAGATGTTTTCTGCGGCAGATTTGGTCAGGTGTGCGGTAGGGAATACGTGACGGCCGATGATACCGATGAATACGGCAACCGCCAGAGAGATCACCACCCATACCATTGCAATGCGGCGGGACTGCTTCAGTTCGCTTTCCTTGCGGATGGCCATAAAGCGAAGGAGCACCTGCGGCATACCGAAGTAGCCGAGGCCCCAAGCCATCATAGAGCAGATGGTGAGAAGGCCGTAATCGGAAGCGGCACCGAACAGGGGCTTGCCAGCTTCGGAAACCAGCTGCTGGCCGTTTGCATCCAGTTCGGGAGTAGCCAGACCGAAAAATTCAAGGAAGCCGGGAATGGATTTTGCGTTTTCTACAATGGCACCGAAGCCGCCTGCTTCCACAACACCTATAATAACGATCATCGTCAAAGCCGTGATCATTACGATGGCCTGCATAAAGTCAGAAACACTTTCTGCCAAAAAGCCGCCGAGAATGGTGTAAAGAAGCACGAAGATGGCTCCGACCACCAGCATCAGCTGATAGGGAGCACCGAACAGGGTGGAGAAGAGCTTGCCGCAGGTAACGAAGCAGCTGGCAGCATAAACCGTAAAGAAGATGAGAATGAAAGCACCTGCAAGGAACATAATGTGCCCCTTCTTCTCACGGAAGCGGTTAGAGAAAAATTCAGGGAGCGTAATAGAGTTGTTAGCTCTTACGCTATAGCGTCTCAATCTCTTGGATACGATGAGCCAGTTGAAATAAGTACCGATCGCCAGACCGATGGCAGTCCAGGCAGCGTCGGCAAGGCCGCACCAGTAAGCAACACCGGGCAGACCCATAAGAAGCCAACCGCTCATATCAGAGGCTTCGGCACTCATAGCCGTAACCCAGGGGCCCAGAGAGCGACCGCCAAGGAAGTATGCCTCGGAGTTTTTATTGGCGCGCTTGGCATACACAACGCCGATCAGAATGACCGCCGCCATGTAAATGACCATGGAAATGAATATTTGGATCGTTGCGTTCATAACGTTTCCTCCCAATGAAATAATTAAGTAACACTATATCATAAATTCGACCCAAAAGTCAAGTTTTTCTTATAATATATATAACAAATTTGAATGAATCGGGAGAATGAAGTCGGTTTTCCTTACTTTTCAATCACTCACCCACGCATCCAGCTCCTTTGTGTGGCAAAGGGTGTTTAAGTAGCGGCGGCCAACTTTGCTTTGGTCGCAGAGCAAAACGGCTTTTTTTGCATTCTTTATCATAATACGGCGAATGGAGTTTTCTAAAATGGAATTATCCGTCACAAGTCCGTTCTCATCGATCCCGCGGCAGGAAAAAAAGGCAACGTCTGCGTTGTATTGTTCCAGCGTTCCCTCCGCATCCGTTCCCACGAAGGAATAAGATTCGGGGGTGATTTCGCCCCCGGTGCAAATGGTGCGGATTCCTAACGCGGCGGATTCCAGCGCGGTTTTGATCCCGTTTGTGATCACCAGAACGTTATGGTATTTCGCTAAATACGGAAGTAGATGAAAGGCGGTGGTGGAAGCATCCAGCATTACGGCATCTCCATCCTTCACAAAGGATAAGGCCTTGCGGGCGATGGCATCTTTTTCTACCGTGTGCTCACTGTCGCGCACGAAAAGGGGGATCCGCTTGTCGGGCGCTTTGACGGATAGGCTCACCAGCCCTCTGCGGCACACGACCAATTCCTTCTTTTTCATAGCCGAAACGTCTCGCCGTACGGTGGGCTCGCTGATGAACAGAATTTGGGAAAGCTCTTTTACGCTTCTGTCACGTTCTGATAAAAGACGGATGTATTCTTCCTCTCGTTGGTATAATGACATAAATGATCATCCTTTTTCATTGTTTTTCACAATTATAATCAATTTTTGATCATATAGTCAATAACATTATAAAATATTGACTTTTTTTGCCTAATTGCTATAATGGGCATGAGGTGAGTATCATAAAAAACAATGCTATGAATAACTTTCATACTTCTCCCTTAATTTGTTTGCCGGGGCATACACCCTCCTGCGATATCCTCATTGGTGCTGCCGCCATCCGCGCTTTGCCTGACGTTCTGGAAAAACTTGGTGCAGACCGGGTGTGTCTCGTTGCGGACGTCAACACCTTTTCCGCCGCAGGCAAGGCGGTGTGTGAGATCCTGCAGGAAGTCGGCACCACCGTTTCCACCCACGTGTTTGATGCGGAGCCGCTGGAGCCCAACGAATATAGCGTGGGTTTGGCGGCAATGTCCGTTGACCCCAACTGCAAAGCCATTATCGGCGTTGGCTCCGGTGTCATCAACGATATTTGCAAGATCCTTGCAAATCTAACCGAAAAGCCCTACGTGATCGTGGCAACCGCACCTTCTATGGACGGTTACGCTTCCGCCACTTCTTCCATGGAGCGGCAAGGCTTGAAGGTTTCCCTGAACAGCAAATGCCCCGACGTGATCATCGGCGATACCGATATTCTTGCACAAGCGCCGAAACAGGCCTTGGTTTCAGGTCTTGGAGATATGCTGGCAAAATACGTGAGTATTTGCGAGTGGAGAATTTCCCATCTGATCAACGGGGAATACTATAGCGAAGAAATCGCCGATATGGTCCGCCTTGCCCTGAAAAAGTGCGTGGATCACGCCGACGGCCTTCTCCTTCGGGAACACAGCGCCGTAGAAGCGGTGTTCGAGGGGCTGATCATCTGCGGCATTGCAATGAGCTATGCGGGTCTCTCCCGCCCCGCCTCCGGCTGTGAGCATTATATTTCTCACGTGCTGGATATGCGCGCCGCGCAGTTCCATACCCCCACTTCCACCCACGGCTTGCAGTGTGCTATGGGTACGCTGCAGACCGTCCGTCTTTATGAAAAATTGAAAAATATAACGCCTGATCCCGTGAAAGCCTGCGCCTACGTGGAAAACTTCCGCTACGAGGATTGGTGCCAACGGCTTCGTGAGCTTTTGGGCGATGGTGCAGAGACGATGATCGCTTTGGAAAAGCGGGAAGGAAAATACGATCCCGAAAAGCACGCCCAAAGGCTGAAGGTGCTCCTTGATAATTGGGGCGCAGTCCTGGAAATTATGGCGCAAGAACTGCCTTCGGCCGATTGGCTGGAGCAGCTTTTGGATCGATTGGATGCCCCCAAGACTCTTTCGGATCTTGGCATCGAGGATTCTATGATGCCCGTGATTCTGGAGGCAACCAGAGACATTCGCGATAAATACGTATTATCCCGCATCCTTTGGGATCTGGGAATCACTGCAAAGGAGATACTGTCATGAATCAGATCTATATTGAAGGGCACCGCGGTGCCTGCGCCCTGTACCCCGAAAACACGCTTCTTTCCTACCAAAAGGCCATTGAGATGGGGGTAGATGCCATCGAATTTGACGTGTGGCTCTCCTCCGATAAAGTACCCGTGTTGATGCACGACCGCAACGTAGCCCGTGCCTGCGGTGTTGCCGGAGTTTTAAAGAGTATGACTCTTGCGGAGATCAAAAAGCTTTGCCCCTATTCTCCCGAAACCTTTGGAGATCGCTTCTTGGGGCAGGTTGAGATTCCCACCTTGTACGAGCTTTTGGATCTGCAAAAAGCCCTGAAGCCCGATCTGAAACTGGGTGTGGAGATCAAAGAGTATACCGAGGAGACGGTGGATATCACCGTTAAAGCCCTGAAGGAATACGGTGTTTTCGATCAGTGTTGGTTTTACGCCTTCAACGGCAGGATCATTCGTTATATCAAAGAAAAGTATAATGGTCGCACCATGGGCTATCCGGATTTTCAAATGAAGGAATTCGACGGCTACGATGCCTACGACGAGATCGGCATTTCCATGGCAGTTGCTAAATCCGAGGTTGGCGATTTTTATATGTCAAAGGGGCTTCCTATGCACCTGTACTGCGCCGATACGGAAGAAGACGTGCGTTTCTGTATCGAAAAAGGAGCAAGCCTCATCACTGCAAACAATCCCACCGCCCTTCTCTCCATCCTAAAATCAGAACGATAAACCCATCGCTTCTATCTTACCCAAAAATCCAAACAAACAAAAAAAACGACAAGTTTCTAATCGAAACTTGTCGTTTTTCTGTCCATGAGCTACAAAAAAGATATTTTTCGAGGGTTGCAATAAGGATTCGAACTTCCACGGGATAACCATTTTAGATAACGTTGCTTTTCAGATTTGCGTCAAGCTCAAAATTTTTACAAGGGTATATATACGCAATTTCTTGGTGTGATTGCAACGAAACAAAATAGAATTCATCGCCGGAAATTGATATGTTTTCAAGACCTTTCGAGCTGATATAAAATTCCTTGCTCCAAGCATAGTGCTTATCTACATTCGGAACTCTCCAAGAAGAACCACTGTTGAAATAATAAACGGATATAGCTTTAGTGGCGCGGACTCGTCTTCCCACTCTGTGCGGTTCATAGATAGTTTCGTTTGCAATGTGACTGAAAACTTCATTTGAAATTGAAATCCCTCCTCTTTCAACTAACGATATGATAGCATGTTTGCTTTTCTTGTGCTCTCTATATTCGATCACGTAGCGAACGATATGGTAAGCAGCAACAGCAAAAATAAGCAACCCGACAATCACGCTCTTCAGAAATACGCCTGCCATAACTGCCAACAGTGTAATTGGAACAATATACGAAAATCGCCAATCATTTTTGTTTGACAGCTGAAATTTTACCATTTTCATTAAATCTTGTTTTATGGCTTCAAGTGTAATCTTTTCTTTTTTCATAACCACACCGCCTTTTCGAGGTTAGTATAGCATAAAATCGTGGAGATTTCAAGACAGTCGTGCCAAATCACGCCGACGGCGTGGATGGAATCCGCAACTTGTTGCGGCATGGAATTGGCACGAAGTGATGCATGGAATCAATCCGAAGGAGAACGAGCTTTGATACGCGCTTCGCGCGATGCCATGTGCGACTTTTCGCAATTCCATACAACGCGCGAGCGCGTTGATTGCATACCAATCCTTCGGATTGGATAAAAAAAGAACGAAGCGATTGCTTCGTTCTTTTTTTGGTGGAGGCAAAGGGACTCGAACCCCTGACCCTTCGCACGTCAAGCGAATGCTCTACCAGCTGGGCTATACCTCCATAGGGCAGATGAAATCTGCAAGCGGAATTGTAGCACAGAAACGAAAAAAAGTCAACAGCAAATTTTCTATTTCCGTGGATTGGAAGAAAGAGAAGAAAAATAATCAGGCAAATTTCCATTTCGGTATTGCATTTTTGTTTCCCTTGTGCTAAAATACTCCCTGCTCGGAGACATAGCTCAGCTGGTTAGAGCGTACGGTTCACATCCGTAAGGTCGGGGGTTCGATCCCCTCTGTCTCCACCAAAAAATTCTCGTTCTTTTGAACGAGAATTTTTTTATGCTTTTATGCTTATGAAAAGCGGCGCTTGAGCTCTGCCACGAAGTGATCGTAGGGCATGGTTCGGATCCGATCAATGAGAACGATGCCCATTTCTTTTGCCCGTTCCCGAACGGTGGGGGAAGCCGTGCCGGAAGCAAGGAGCATCGGTGTGGCAAACTGACCGCCGTAATGATTGGCCATGGTAGAAATTTCATAGAGATAATCGTTTTCAGGCAGGGTGTTTTTGCAGCTTGCCATAACGGGCAGGTTTCCGCGCATTAAAACCAGATCCAGCTCATTCCGCGGATCGGGTTTATATTGGGGTGCAATGCTGCCGTTCCAATCCACCGTTACCCCCACGCGGATATCGTGGAACAGGTCAGAGTCAAAGGCCGCAAGGGCACCGTACATCTCAAGGAGCGTTCCAGCCTTGTCGTACAAAAACTGCGCTTCCCGGGGAACGTCAAGGTCAAATTCCATATAGATGCGCCCGTGAATGTTGCGGCTTCTCTCATTTTTCATAATGCCCGCGGCTTTCAGCCTTTGTGCTATCACGCCGTAGCAGGATTTCTGATTCTGCAGGGTACCGATGCACTTTTGTGTCATAGCATCCTTATTGCCCATTGGATCTGCGGGAAGAGAGCAATAATTGTTCCAATCCTTGGGGCACGCCTTCACCGCATTCCAAAGCCTGAGGATCTCACTGCGCAAAGGGCCGAAACTGAATTGATAACGGGGCGCAGAAAGAGCAGGCGTTCCTCCGAGGGATAAGATCTGGGGTACTTTTAAGTATTTGGTGAAGAGGGAAGCCTCTTTTTCCATTTCGGGATAACGGCATAAAAGTGTTTCCGTAGGAATATCGTACCGATGAAGGTGAATGGAGATGTCCGGATTTTGTGAAAGGAAAATACCTGCGGCGGCAATGAAGAGCTCGTTTCCGCCGGTAATATCGATCTCGTATTGATTTTCTTTTGTGATAATGGACGAAAACTTTTCCAGTACCGCTTCAATGGTGGAAACATCCACCGCAACGAAAACGGGGGAAAAGTTCAGCACCTCATTTAATGCTTGGGTGATCCGCATCCTTTTTTGAGGGGAGGGGGCATTCTCACGTGTAAAGTACAGAAAATAAGCACCGTCGTAGTGCTCCGTTAAAAGGGAAATAAGATTCTCAGGCGGGCGCTGAGAATAAAACTCTACCAAAATCCGTTTCATTTTTGCCTCCGTTTCTTTGATCTTATTATAATGGAATCCCGCAGGTTTTGTCAAATTAAAGAAAAATGCTTCTAAGCGCCGTTGTGCAATTTTAACAAAAATGATTTTTGTTTTGCATATCATTTTAAAAAAATTCAAGTTTGTTGCATATCTTTAAATATTGTGAATATTATATCGGGAATAACACCTTCAATATTCAAAAAATATTTTTTTCTTCGAAGGGATCACGGTTTCAAACGCTTTCTTTTTTTTGCTTTTGATTTATTGTAAAGTAAAATTCGCATTTTGCATAAAAAGGGCAAAAAAACGCCCAATTTCGACTCTTGATTTTTCCAAACGCTTTGGTTATACTCATCTGGCGTCACAAAAAAACGGGAGTTTTGTTATGAGTGTATCAAAGGTTTTGTACTATAGAAAAATTCAATTTGAGAGCCTGACTTGGGAATACGTTCTTGCAGAACAAGAAGGGAAGCTTTTCTTTTTCGGAAGAGAAAAGAAGAATGGGCTTCTGCGTGATTCGGTCTGCTTGCACTTTCTTCCGTATTCCGAAAATGTCCTTTGCTTCTTTTTGGATCAATGTGCAGAAAGCCAAACGGCACCGCGGATGATTGAGGAATTGATGGTGGAAAACCTCGTTCCCGGTTTTTCTCTTGACATTTCAGGGGGGGAAACTTACAATAATAATCGTAAAAAGAGGTGAATGCGATGTTTGATTTCTTTTTGTATCTTCCGTTTGTTACCGTTTTTTCTGTTGTTGCCCTTATCTTTTCGATTTCGGGCTTTCGTAAAGGGCTTTGGTACGCCCTTTGCTCCTTGGGGCTTACGATCCTTTCAGCACTCTGCTCCATCCCCTTTGCCAAAAGCCTTGCACCGTCTGTGACAAGATCGGTTTTGGGGCAGGTAGCGCTGAAAATAGAAGGGGAAGCCTTGCGCGCCTTTCTCCTTCCTCTTTTGGAAGGCTTCCTTTGCGGCATCGTTTCTCTTTTTCTCTTTTCTTTGATCTTTCTGTTGCTTTTCGTTATTTTAAAGGTGATACTGAATTGCCTGAAGCACCCAAAACTTGTGCTTTCCGATACAGAGAAAAAAGGTTTTCGTTGGGGCGGTCTTGCCATCGGCCTTGTGGATGCGCTTCTTATCGCTTTTCTGCTCATTCTGCCTCTTTACGGTACCCTTGCTACCGTAGTTCCCCTTGCTTCACCGTTGATGAAATTTGCAGGTGCAGAGGCAGAGGCTGTGGAGCCGTATCTTTCCCAAATGGAAAATCATCCGCTGGTAACTTTTTACGGTAACGGTATCGGCGCGGCTTTGCATCAAACTTTGGATGCTTCTTCAAATGAGATTGCATCCTTGGAGGAAGTGATCGACGCTACCGCCACCCTTTCCGATTATTTGCGTGCATACGAAGAAGCCGAAGGGGCAAACAAGGATGCCGTGGCTTTGGATCTGGTGCGTTATCTGCTGGATCACGTGGTGGATGAGCCCTGGAGTTATTCGCTCTTTTGCATTGCCCGCGAAGGGGCAAAAGAGTCCGATGAAGCGGCCGCAGGCATTCTGGCAGAACTTTTTGATATGTCGGAGGAAGATTTCCGTAAAAATGCACGACCTCTTCTGGAGCGTGCCGAGTCTGCCCTTTTATTGAAGCAAAGCCTGGGAAGCCTTGGAGATCAAGCTCAGGATGCGCTGGAGAATGGCATCGGTGCCCTTTTGGGCCGCGCTTAAAGAAAAGGAGATGCAAAATGAAGGATCAGGTATTGGCAAGGATCCAAGATGTATACGGGGTAGATCCCGCCTATCTGTTTCGCTCCAATCCTCATACGGCGGTGTTTCGCTTGCCCCAAAACGGAAAGTGGTTTGCCGTTCTGATCGGAAATCTCCCCGCTTGCAAATTGGGGCTGAAGGGGGAAGAACGGGTGGATATTCTCAACGTTAAGTGCGACCCCGATATGGCCTTTTCCATTGTGGATCATAAACGCATTTTCCCTGCGTATCATATGAATAAGCTCCACTGGATCTCCATTCTCTTGGACGGCGCAACGCCCGTGGAGGAGATCGCCTTTCTCGTGGCCGCCTCACATCGGCTGGTATCTCAATAGAAGAAAAAAAGACCTTGCATCAAGTATGAAGCAAGGTCTTTTTTGTACGGATCAGAAATTGATGCGCCGTTCCTCAATGACCAGAGGCCGGTTCATCATACGGGTGTTGGTGGACATAACGTATTCACCCAAAAATCCAAGAAAAGCAAGCTGAAGACCGCCGAAGAATACCACTGCCAAAAGAATGGTAGAAGCTGTGGGGGCAATGGTCTGCCAAAGGATCAATTTCAGAATGCCTTCGATCAAGCCCAAAAGAAAGCTTGTTCCTGCAAAAAAGGCGCCCAAGAAGGTAGCAATGCGAAGCCCCGCCTTGGTGTAACTGGTAAAGCTGAGCATAGCCGCATCGTACAGGCTGAAGAAGTTGTTGCTGGTCTTGCCTGCGCGGCGCTGGGGCTGCTCGTATTCGATCTCGGCCCGTTCCGGCCCAAGCTCTGCCACGATGCCGCGGATAAACGGGGTGGGGTCCTTCAGGTTCCGAAGGGTATCCACAAAGCTCTTGTCGTAAAGACCGAAGCCGGTAAACTGTTCGATCATTTCCACACTGCTCATCTTTTTAATAAGCTTGTAGTAACACCCGCGGAGGAAATACATGATCTTGCTTTCCTTGCTGCGGGTCTTTTTGCCAATGACGATCTTTTTCCCCTCTTCCCATTTTTCAACGAATTTGGGGATCATTTCCACGGGATCCTGAAAATCCGCGCAGATGGTAATGGTGCAATCGCCGGAGGTGTTCAAGATCCCGTAATAGGGGCTGTTGAACTGACCGAAGTTCTTGCTGTTAAAGATTGCTTTTACACAAGGGTCTTCCGCACAGATCTCTTCAATGATCTGGCGGGTATTATCCCGGGATTTGTTATCGATAAACAGAATCTCGTAATTATAATTGCTGCAGCTTTTCAAGATCTCATCGCGCACCGCTTCGTAAATAGGGCGTGCGTTTTCTTCCTCGTTATAACAAGGTATCATAACGGAAATCGTTTTTTTGTCAGCCATGCCGGGTCTCCTTTTTTATTGCTTCTATGGTTTGGCGTATCCCACAGTCAAAGGCAACTTGGGGGATAAAGCCCGTATCTTCCGTCAAAGCGGAAATGTCAGCCTCCAGATGCATCACCTGCAAGGGGGAATAGGGGATATCACCGAAGCCTAAGGGGAGCGCGGGATCAACGGCGTCCCGAATAGCGGAAACGTATTCCTTCAGGGGTTTTGCGGTACCGCCGCCCAAAACGTAGGTCTTTCCGTTTTGACCGTGTCGGGCAATAAGATCAAAGGCTCTGCCTGCATCATCGGAATACAGATAATCCCAAAACTGTTCACCTGCTGTCAGCGCAGGCTTTTCTCCTGCCAAAAGTTTCTTGATCAGACCGGGGATCATGGCGGCGGCATTATCGCCGGGGCCGTAAATGCTCAGGATCCTCACCCAAACGTGGTCGAGCCCCAGCATCGAGCAGAGGGTGCGGCTCATAGAGCCTGCACAAAGCTTTGCGGCGCCGTAGCCGGTTTCGGGGAAGCAGGGGGTTTCCGGGGTAAGCCTTCCTTCCACTCTGCCGTATTCAGCCTGACTGCCTGCTCCGATGAAAACGCGGCACCCCATCTCTTTTGCGGCGTACACCGCGTCAACGGTAAAGTCCACGTTTCGGGTCTGTGCGTGCATATCGTTTCTTCCGGCACCTGTGGTAAAGCCCCAGCCAAAGTGATAAAAAGCGTCAGCGCCTTCGGGGCAAAGAGCGGGAAGGGAAGAAAGGGCGGCAAGGTCGCATTCCACCACCCGTAAAAAGGGATCCTGCGGCAACACGCTAAGTCTTGCGGAGCCGGGGCGGCACACTGCGATCACTTCGGTATTTTGCTTTATAAGTTCACGGATCAGGGCTGTTCCTATGGCACCGGTGGGACCTGTGATCACAACCCGTCTGATCGTTCTCTGTTCCATCTTTATTCCTCGTCCATCAAAGGGAAGAACATTTCCTTTGCCAGAACGTCTCTGGGCAAAAAGGGTGCCAGATCCTCCAGAGGAGGGCTGACCAAAGTACCGTCCTCTAAACGCTTGGTACTGCTCTTGGGCTCCCAAGCCTGCTTGGTATCGGTAAAGATCTCGCAGAATACGGGGCCTTCGTGGGCAAGGGCGGCGGCAACCGCTTCTTTCATCTCACTGTTATTATGCCCTGAAAAATAAGGGAAACCAAAGGCTTTGGCAATTTTTTCAAATTCAGGGAAGGAAAGATCGCCCGATTCCTCGCCAATGCCGATCTTGCAGTGGTGAGAGAAAAGATTGGTCTGGGTCAGTCGAATGGAGTGATAGCCGTTGTTGTTAATGAGAAATACCTTAATGGGAAGGCGGTTGGTGATGATGGTCTGCAGCTCAGCCAAATTCATCATAATGGAGCCGTCGCCCTCTAAGCAGACGGTATCCCTTCTGCCTCCGCTGATGCAAAGACCGATGGCAGCAGGCAAGCCGTAGCCCATACTGGCAACGGCGTTGTTATTTACGAATCGGCTTCCTTTTTGGATCACGTAAGCCTGACTTCCCGCAACACAGCAGGCACCGTTGGAAACGGCGGTGAGACTGCCTTCGGGCAGGCTTGAGGAAAGGTGGCGGATGAAGGCGTATACGTTGGCACCATTCTCCGTTTTTTTGCACTGCTCGGGGGTTACGACGGGGTATTCCTTCTTCCAGCGACAGCAGGTTCCCACCCAGTCGTTCCGCTTCGAAACGGGGGCGATCTTTTCTGCCGCGGCATTCAGCTTCGTCAGGAAATCAAAGGCGTCGGCCCAAATGGGCATTTCCACGTGAATGGTGTGCTTCTTCAGCTCCGCTTTGTCCACGTCTACCATAATAACCTTTGCAAATCTTGCCCAGGTCTTCCAGTTGTAGCCGACTTGACGAATGGAAATGCGGGTGCCGATGGCAAGAACCACGTCGGCATTCTGAATAGCAAAGTTACCGGGGCGGTCGCCCATATTGCCACCTCTGCCGCAGTACAGACGGTTTTCATCTTCCATCAGGTCAATGGCGTTCCAATAGGTAACCACCGGAACGTTCAGTTTTTTGGTTACTTCTTCAAAAAGCTTCCGTGCGCCGGAAAGGTGAATGCCGTAGCCGGCGTAGATCACGGGGCGCTCCGCTTTTTTCAGCTCGTTCAGAACTGCTTCGATCTCTGCTTCGGAAACGGGCGGAGGAAGCTTTGCATCGTCCTCGGCACTGTCGTAGCCGCAGAGCTCGTCGGTTTCAATGTAGCCGCCCTGAAAGTTTACGGGAATATCGATCCATACGGGGCCGGGTCTGCCGGTAGTGGCAAGGTGCCAGCCCTTTTCCAAGGCATATCGAATATTCTTTGGATCTTCGATCATAGTGGCGTATTTTGTCATAGGCGCAACGCTTTTTACGATGTCGTATTCCTGATCGCCCAAAGAGCGCAAAGGCTCACCGGTGAAGGGAAGAGCGTAGCGGGCGGTGGTATCGTAACGCACCTGACCGCTGATGATAAACATGGGAATGGAATCCAGCCAGCCGCCCAAAACGCCCGTGAGAGCGTTGGTACCGCCGGGGCCCGTAGTAACGCAGACGGCGGCAATTTTGTTCTCAAGCCGTGCGTAGGATTCTGCCGCAATGGCACAAGCCTGTTCGTGGTGGTTGTAGGTAACGCGCAGGGCATCGTGGTGCCCCAGAGCGTCGTTGAGATGCATAGCACCGCCGCCTACAACGGAAAATACGTCGGTTACGCCCTTCGCCGCCAAAAAATCGGCAACGTAATCCGCAAGTCGTTGTTTCATAAAAACCTCCTTGTCCGAAAATTGCAAAGGGGGAGCGGCAATCATCAGACGTTTTGAAAAAACTGTTTGAATACAAACATAAAGGCATGCCACTGTTCGTGCTATGCCTTTATGCTGTCAAGCTTATTATTGGATTGCTTCCAAGATCACCTTTGCCATATGATCGATCATCTCGTCGGTCATACCGGGATAAACCCCGACCCAGAAGGTATTGTTCAAAATGAAATCGGTTACGGGAAGGTCACCAACCACGCGGTAAGCATCGGTTCCGCGGATCTGATCAAAGCAGGGGTGCTTGATCAGGTTGCCGGAAAACAGCAAACGGGTCTGCACGTTGTGATCCTCAATGTAGCGGGTCACGGCGTTGCGGTCCAAACCGCTTTCGGGTTTCACGGAGATGAGGAAACCAAACCAGGAGGGCTCGCTTCCTTCAGCGGGCTCCGGCAGGATCAATTTATCCTTTGCAACCTCCAGCGCTTTGCGCAGACGGTCAAAGTTGTGGCGGCGACGTTCGATGAAGCCGGGGAACTTTTTCAGCTGTTCGCAACCGATGGCAGCCTGAAGATCCGTTACCTTCAGATTGTAACCGAAATGGCTGTAAACGTATTTGTGGTCGTAGCCTTGAGGAAGAAGGCCGTATTGACCGTCAAAACGGTGTTTGCAGAAGTTATCCTGACCGGAGGGGCAAATACAGTCGCGGCCCCAGTCGCGGTAGGAGAGAATGAGGCGGTGCAGAAGGGGATCGTTGGTGTAAACGCAGCCGCCTTCGCCCATGGTCATATGATGGGGAGGATAAAAGCTGGAGGTACCGATGTGCCCCCAGGTACCGGAGAATTTCGTTTCCCCGTCAATGGTGTACTTGGTGCCCAAGGCATCGCAGTTGTCTTCTACCAGCCACAGATTGTGCTTGTCGCAGAATGCCTTGACGGCAGAAAGATCGAAGGGATTGCCCAAGGTGTGTGCGATCATAACCGCCTTGGTCTTTTTGCTGAGGGCGGCCTCTAGTTGGGTCACGTCAATGTTGTACTGGGGAACGGTCATATCAACGAATACGGGCACTGCGCCGTATTGAAGAATGGGGGTCACGGTTGTGGGGAAGCCGCAAGCAACGGTGATCACTTCATCACCACGGCGGATCTGTCTGTCACCCAATTCAGGCGCGGTCAACGTCATAAAAGCAATGAGGTTTGCGGAAGAGCCGCTGTTTACCAAATGAGCGTATTTAACGCCGATCCACTGTGCAAAATTCTTCTCAAATTCATCGGCGAAGCGGCCGGTAGTCAGCCAGAAATCCAATGCCGCATCAGTCAGGGCGCACATTTCCTTTTCATCGAACACGCGAGATGCGTAGGTAATACGGTCGCCGGGCTGAAACGGAACTTTTTTTTCTTTGAAATCGTGATAATATTCAGAGACGAGAGCCTTGATCTGCTCTCTCGCTTCCGCTTCGTTTTTCCAAGTTGCCATAAAGTTTACTCCTTGCTTTTGAATAAATTGATCCCTTTCGCTCCGCTTCTTTCCTACAGAGCACGGGCGGAAAATATGTTTTTTATTGTTTTTCTTTCAAAAATTGAGAGATCTCCCAATCCATTTCGGCAGGAATATCACCGCCGGAGAGCCATACCTTGCTGAAACGGCAAGTCATTTTCATGCATTCGTCAATGTGCCAACGGGGGCTCCAACCAAAAACGGATTTGATCTTGCTGCAATCAAGCTTTAAAAAGTTGGCTTCGTGGGGGGCATTGGCTTCTGCCTGATTTTCCCAGCAGGCGCCTTCACCCCAGTGCTTGCAGAACAGGTCTACCAACTCACCGGTGGTAACGCAGTCGCAGTCATCGGGACCAACGTTATAAAAGCCTGCGTATTTGGGATCCTCGTATTGCTTTTGTGCAATAAGAAGGTACATAGCAAGAGGTTCCAGCACGTGCTGATAAGGACGGGTGGAATAGGGGTTGCGCACACCGATGGAAACGCCCTTCTTCATAGCGCGGACACAGTCGGGAATGATGCGGTCGTTGGCAAAATCGCCGCCGCCGATGACGTTGCCCGCACGGGCGGTGGAAACGGCAATTCCTTTTTGCTTTAAGAAAGAATCAATATAACTGTGGGTCACAAGCTCCGAGCAGCTCTTGGAGTTGGAGTAGGGGTCAAAGCCGTCCAGAGGCTCGTCCTCACGGTATCCCCAGCACCATTCGTTGTTTTTATAGACCTTGTCGGTGGTAACGTTCAGAACGCTTTTTACCCCTTCGCTAAGGCGCACGCATTCTAAAATGTTCACAGTGCCCATTACGTTGGTCTCGTAAGTATAAAGGGGATCCTTGTAGCTGTCGCGCACGATGGGCTGGGCGGCCAGATGCAGAACGATCTCGGGCTTCGCTTTGTCAAAGGCCGCCTTTAAAGAGGCCAGATCCCGAATATCGCCGATGATGCTGGTCATACTGCCTTCCAGATCCGCAAGCTCGAACAGATTCGGCCGGGTGGGGGGCGTTAGACTGTAACCGGTTACGATGGCGCCTGCCCGCACCAGCATTCTGCAGAGCCAGGAGCCCTTGAAGCCGGTGTGGCCGGTAATGAAAACGCGTTTACCTTTATAAAAAGAAATATCCATTCAAATCCTCAATCAGTCTTTCCATTTTTTCCAGGGCGCGTTGCCCTTTTCGATGAGATCCTCCAGCATATCCTTTTCGCGCTTGGTATCCATACACTGCCAGAAGCCGCGGTGCATAAAGGACATCAATTCACCCTCTTCAGCCAAGGACATAAGGGGAGTTCGCTCAAATATGGAAGAATCTCCGCGGATGTAATTGAAAATGGCGGGCTCAAGCACCATATAGCCGGCGTTGATCTTGTTGCCGTCAGAGGCACTTTTTTCTCGGAATTGCTTGACGCTGTACTGCTCGTCAATATCCAAAACGCCCTTTTCCTGCTGCAATAAAACGGCAGTTAAGGTCGCGATCTTGCCGTGGCTCTTATGAAATTCCACCAGATCGCGAATGTTAACGTCACAAACGGCGTCACCGTAGGTCATCATAAAGGGCTCGTTTCCAATGTAGGGCTGGATCCGTTTGATCCTGCCGCCGGTCATGGTGTTCAGACCCGTGTCAACCACGGTCACCTTCCAGGGCTCACAGTGCTGATTGTGAATGACCATGTCGTTTTTACCGTTGGTAAAATCAAAGGTAATGTCGCTGTTGTGCAGAAAATAATCCGCAAACCATTCCTTGATCACGTGCTGTTTGTATCCTGCGCAGATGATAAATTCATTGAATCCGTAATAGGAATATTCTTTCATAATGTGCCAAAGGATGGGCTTAGAGCCGATCTCGATCATCGGCTTCGGTTTGAATTGGGATTCCTCGCTGATGCGGGAACCGAATCCACCTGCTAAAATAACAACCTTCATCGTAGACACCTCTTCTTCTTTTTTTGTGAAACCGCAACGCATTGGGCTTCAAAGGGAGGCAACGGATCTGATTGCTCCGTGCTATAAAAAATTCCGTACAAATACGGTAAGGTGCAGATCTTCGATGAAAAAAATTGCATGATCGGCTGAAAAATCTACCACTCACCGAGGATAATGATACCATATTCGAAACATAAAAACAATAGCAAAAAAGAAAAAAGTCGAAAATCTCACCAAATTCAGGCTTTTTTTTGAGAAAAACCATTGTTTTTAAAGCAAAAAAAGCGCTTTCAAAGAGATGTTTTCTTGCTTTTTGCTTTATAATATTTCTACGTTGTAAATATTCTTACGGTATAGAATCAATCATTTTCGTAAGGTCTTTAGGTTGACAACCAAAGGTGGATATTTTATAATCGACCCAAACCATCGAAAGAGGGGATCAAAATGGCAAATACCATTACCTATACTTATGAGAGATTGAAAAAGTTTTGTGAGGATGCCTTCGAAAAATTCGGCTTTTGCTCCGAAGAAGCACGGATCATTACCGACGTATTGCTTCTGGCTGACCTTTACGGCATTGATTCGCACGGAACACAGAGACTTGTGCGTTATCACAAGGATATCGCCAAAGGTCTGATCCGGGTGGATGCCAAGCCCGAGGTAATCTTTGAAACACCCGTTTCTGCTGTGATCGACGGGCACGATGGTATTGGTCAGGTGATTGGCTATCGGGCTATGGAAAAAGCCATAGAAAAAGCGAAAAAAACGGGAATTGCCGTGGTAACGGTGCGCAATTCCACCCACTACGGAATTGCGGGCTACTATGCCAAAATGGCTTGCGATCAGGGCCTCATCGGCCTTTCCACTACCAATACCACCGCCATTATGGTTCCCACCTATGGCAGGGAAGCGGTCTTGGGCACCAATCCCATTGCCATCTCTTGCCCCGCGGAGCCGTACCCCTTCTTCTTCGATGCTTCCACCACCGTGGTCACCCGCGGCAAATTAGAGGTTTATAACAAGCAGGATCTGCCCCTCCATGCGGGCTGGGCCATTGATTCCACGGGCAACGAATCCACCGATGCGGCAAAGGTCCTTGGGTGCATCAGCAATAAGGAGGGCGGCGGCATTTTGCCTTTAGGCGGATCCACCGAGGATCACGGTAGCCATAAGGGCTACGGTTGGGGGATGGTGGCAGAGCTCTTCAGCTCCATCCTCTCCTTGGGCACCACCTCCGATCAGACCAATATCGGCGGCAAGGGTGGCATCTGCCACGGCTTTATGGTCATCGACCCTACAATCTTCGGTGATGCGGCGGCTATCAAGGCTCACTTTTCTGCTTATCTTGAAAAGGTGCGCTCCTCTCCCAAGGCAGAGGGAAGAGAGCGGATCTATACCCACGGTGAAAAGGAGATCGAAGCCGCTGCCCTTCGAATGAAAAGCGGCATAGCCGTCAACGTCAATACCGTTGCGGAAATGCGTGATCTGGCGCAGTTCTTGAATATGAACGTGGAGGATTATTTAGGCGCAGAGGCCCTCTCCATCAAAGGCAAAAAAAGCATTTACCAATAAACACCAAAAACAAAAAGCCCTTGAGCATCAAGTATGCCCGGGGGCTAAAATTTTGCCTTCTCAATGAGTCGGAAGTGATCCCAAGACCAATACCATCTATATTGACGTGAATGCAGGCGTAAACGAAACCGCAGGGGTATTTCAGGATTGTATGCTTCCCACCCTCTCCCACGAATTGGTGCATCAGTTTGCCAAGGAAGACGTGGAGGGATACAACGCCCTGCGAGATCTCGTTATGGTATCCCTCGCGGAAAACCGCCTGAAGGGCGAAACCGTTGACAACCGCGAGGAAGTCATAAAGAAACTGCGTGAAGAGATCGTTCGGGAAGAGATCGAAAACATCCGAAAGAACGACCCCAAGCGCTTCGAAGGCAAAACGGAAAAGACCGTCTATGCCATTGCGGAGGAAGAGCTGGTAGCCCGTGCTTGTGAAGATCGCCTTGCCAATTCCCGCTTGATGAAGACCTTTATCGATGAGATGGACGCAAAGGATTCCCGCCTTGCCCGTGCCTTCAGCAATATGCTCTCCACCGCCGTGCGGCATTTGAAAGCGCAATTCCAGCGTCTTGTGGATTCCTACAAAGCCGGAAGCCGTGAAGCCGATATCATCGCCAAGGGTATTGACAAGCTCGATGCCATTCAGGCGCAGTTTGACGCCCTTTTGGAGCGCAAGAATCCTGCGAACGCAGCAGAAAGTGACGCATATGTGATGAAGATGGGGCGAGGTGGTCAACAAAACTTTGAAGAAGATAAGTACTTCGCGAGACAGACTGACAAATTTTATGAACTCAAAGAAGGATCTTATGTGAACGTTGGAAAAATTAAGCATAGAAGCCCGTTGAATCTAATTGGATTCCCAGTAGGATCATTGTATTTTGATGTTTCAAAAATAAATAAGGAGATGAAAAAGAGAAAAGACACAATCCCTGCCGAAAAAATGAAAAAAATTCCAAATGTTCTGGACATCCTATCGTGATTACAGAATATGTAGACTCCAAGGGTGTGCATTCTGCAAATGTATATGGAGGATTATATATTGGAAGTTCACCGGTGGTTGTTGGTGTTATGATTGCACAAACTCAAAAGGGGAATGTTGTTAGCAAAGTACAAACAGTTCATCCAAATAGAAATGTAATGAAAGAAATGACGGAAGACAACGTTCTTTATCTTTCAGAAAATAAAAAAGAAACCAAATCCTGGTTCCAAGCCCTCGGTGCGCAAATGCCACCTTTGGGGGGAAACAAGTCTGGTTTCATTAGGAGTATATCATTTGATTCCGAAACTGTCAAGAGCGACTCGGAAAAAGGCACGATGAAGCAGGGGCGCGTTACACCGCAGCAAGACGCAGAGTATATGCCCCAATCCCGTACCCCCTACCAAAGAGCCCGTGATATTCTCGTTTCCTATGCCGAGGACGCGAAGAACACGAAGGTGCGGGAAGAATACGTGGGCGAATACGTGGAACGGGTAAAGCGGCTTGACCGAAAGCAGATCCGTCTGTACGAAGCGGAGAGCAACCTTGCCCTTGCGCTGGACCGGAACGATCAAAGCGCCATCGACGTTTACACCAAACGGGTGGAAAACATCCAGGACGAGATCAACAAGCTATCCGAAGGGCTTCAGAAAATGGAGGAAAGCCACGAGCTTCGCTCCATCGTGCGCCGTGAGAAGGAAGCAACTCGCCGCCAAACCAAGAAGGAAGGAAAGACGGAACTAAAAATGGCGGTGGCAATGTAAATACTGCCGTAAGACACCCCCAAGGGGTTGGAGCCGTCACCAAAGGGATCGGCGAACATATTGGCGTTGACCATCAGAATATAGACCATAGCGAAAAACGTGGTCATACCTGCAATAAGCTCTGTCTTTACGTTTGTTTTTCTTTCCTCAAGCTTGAAAAAAACGATTCATCATCCTTCTCCTTAAACTATGCCTTCCAAACGGCTTTGATAATACTGCCGATCTTGGGGGAGGTTCCGTACATCAAAACGCCAACGCGGTAGATCTTAGCGGAAAGAATACCGATCCCAAAGGTGGAGGCGATCAAAATGCCGATGGAAATTGCGATCTCATACCAAGGCACCGTGCTCATAGCAATTCTCGTAAACATCGCCATGGGCGAAGTGAAGGGAAGATAGGAGCAGATCTGCATCAGTACGTTGTCCACGCTTCCGCTGCTCATAGAGAACATCACCACCATAAAGCCGAACAAAAACAGGTACGTCACCGGCTGAACGGCGGTGTTGATATCCTCAAGCTTGGAAACGGTGGAGGAAATAGCACCGTAAAGGAATGCGTAAATGAGAAAGCCCAAGAGGAAGAATATCAACATATAGACGAATAGCTCCGGGGGGATATTGAAGATGGAATCAATGATCTCGTTTTCGCCCCAATAGGATTTGTTCATATTGTAGAACAGGAGCGCGGAACCGAAAATGGCAACCAGCTGAATAAGCCCCGCCGTGCAGGCTGCCAACACCTTGCCGAACATCATATTGATGGGCTTTGCGCTGGTGATCAAAAGTTCCATCGCACGGGAGCTTTTTTCGGTGGCAACGCTCATTGCCACCATTTGACCGTAAAGGAGGATCACCATATACAGAGCAAAGATCATAATGTAGGTGTAGAAGAAATTTTGCATCTGATCCTTGCCGAGGCTTTCAACCTCAGCGTCGATCTGAATGCTCATAACCCCTGCCGCATCCTCTTGGGACATACCGCCGCCGATCATCGCGTTCATTTGATAGATCTGTTGCAATACACCCGTTGCAATATCAGGGTTCATATCGTACATGGAAAGATTATCCACGTAGTAAGTGAACGAGGTTGCTCCGTTCATCACGAATGCGCATTCTGCGTTGCCGGAGGTGATCCTTTCCTTGATCGCACCGATCTCCTTCTCCGTGATCTGCACGTCGTATTCCGTAAAGGCGGTGGCAAAGGTTTCTTTTACCATATCCGCCTGCGCAGGATCCTCTGCCTTAACAAGCATAACGGAAAGGTCTGCGGGGGTATCGGAAGCATCCTCCTTTTCAAAGAGGACGGTGATCCGCGGAAAGAACATGACCGCGGCAATGATCACCATCAAAAAGATCGTTACACCCACGAACGCCTTGTTCTTTGCGTAATTCTTCAGCTCAAATTTGAGTATTTTTCCGAATTGGTTCATTTTTCGTCCTCCTTTGCACCATCCCCGGCGACCTCAACGAAAATGTCGTTGAGGGAAGGCTCGAATACCCTTACCTCGTCAACGTCGTAGTTTTCCACGATGCGGGTCATTACGGCCTTCTTTTCGGAGGGGGAACCCAAGCGGATCATCAGCTCGCCGCCATTCAAAACTTTGCAGGAAGAGCCAAAATCTGCAACAATGGCATCGGGCGTTTCCGTTTTTACAACCAAGCGATCCCGCGGATAATCACGCTTGATGTCGTGCAGATCCCCGTGCAGGGCAACGATACCGTTGTTGAGAATGGCAATGCTGTCGCAAAATTCTTCAATATAGCTCATCTGATGGCTGGAAAACAGAACGATCTTTCCTTTGGCGATCTGTTCCTTGACCACGTCTTTTAATAGCATCGCATTTACGGGGTCAAGGCCGGAAAAGGGCTCGTCAAGGATCACGATATCAGGATCGTGTGCAAGCGCGGTAATCAGCTGGATCTTCTGCTGATTGCCCTTTGAAAGGGTCTCGAGCTTTTTATTGCGATACTCCGTCATACCGAGACGACCGAGCCAGTAATCAATTGCCTTTACAGCTTCTTTACGGCTCATCCCTTTCAGCTCCGCAAAATAGGTAAGCTGATCTATAATGATCTTTTTCGGATAAAGTCCTCTTTCTTCGGGGAGATAACCGATGCCGATCTTGTTGTAATCAATGGGCTCACCGTCTATGAGCACCTGGCCTCTGTTCGCGGGAAATACGTTCATCAAAATGCGGATAGAGGTGGTCTTTCCGGCACCGTTTCTGCCAAGCAGTCCAAAGGCTTTGCCGCCTTCGGCTTTGAACGATACGTCGGTCAAAACCTTTTTCTCGCCAAAGGATTTTTCTATATTTTTAAGCTCTAAAATCATTTTACTCAAGACTCCTTGAATTTCAGGTTGACGGCTCCGATGCCGCCGCTGATCTCAATTTTGTTTTGCCCGCTTCCTTGTCCCTTGATATTGGCTATGCTCTCACCGTCTACGGTGATATTGCCGATCCCTTTTTCGATATCAAGCTTATAATCATCTTGATTACCGATTACGGTTACGTTGGATTCTCCAACCCCAAGATCAAAATCGCTTTTTCCCGTGAGAGCGGCGGTCAGATTCAACTGACCGACACCCATATCTAAATCAAGGTTATGAAGCGCACCGCCTGATATGGTGATTTTTCCTGCACCACCGTCAATGTCAATGCCTGAGGTGGCAACAAGAGTATCAATGGTAACTTCACCGGCACCAAACTCAAAGTTCATTGTAGAGGCAGACAAGCTATCTACAGTCAGTCTTCCTGCACCGGTTATAATATTTGCTTTTTCGAACACCGTGTCTGCAGGAACGTAGAGAGTCAATACAGCACCTGTATAAGTGTGAGCAAACTTCTTCGTTTCCTTGACCGTCAGAACACCGTTCTTATCTTCAACCGTAAGATGCTTTAGATTGCTTTCAACCGAAAAGCTTTCGCCTTGCTTGATGGTAAAATCAGCAGCATTGATCTTTACTTCAAGGCTTTGTATTTTCGATGATACTGAATAAACTTTTATATCTTCGGTCACAGCATCACCGTCGAAAAATCCACCAAACAAACCAAACATACTTAAAATTCCTCCGATAATGCTGACTGTGAGAAAGATGGCAAAGGCCATTGCTAAATATTTGATTAATTTTTGAAACGTGGTCATTTGATCTCAACACCTCCGAACATACAGGTACCGCTGACGTAAATGGTGGGAGCATCCTTGCAAAAATCAGTCTCATTGGAGATCCCGCCGAAAAGGCAGTTGGAGCTGACCTTCACGTTAATGCCCGCGGGAACCAAAATATCAATGCCTCCGAAAATAGCCGAAACCTGAATGGCACAGTCTTTTTCGATGATGGCGTTTCTCAGATCGCATTTTACCCCACCGAAGGTGGCAGTCAGTTCTGCCCCCTCGAACACTTCACCGTCAAAATTCAGATCGCAACCGGAAAAGGTGGCGCAGCCGATCTTTGCTTCACCGCCTGCTTGCTTGATTTGGGTGATGATCTCGTTTGCCTTGTTGCCAAACAGTCCGCCGAAGACCATTTTTACACCCACGATTATGATAATGGCGGGAACCAGAAGCTTCCAAAGCAGGGAAAAACTCAGAATATCACGGCAACACAAAAGCAGAAAAACACCGATCGCGAGCCCGATGATGTTTCCCGTCTTTTCCCTCTCGGTGAAAAGCCCTACGGCGCAGGGCACGATGATAAAGAGCGTCCACCAACCATCAAAGAAAATATCAATGTTGGTGACGTTCAAAGCATTCAGCGCAAAAACGGTGCCTGCCGCAATTAAAATAATGCCCCAAAGGATACTGTTTTTCTTTTTCATTTTCCTTCCTCACTTCAAAAAAGCAAAAAAGCGTGACCGAAGCCACGTACCCTAAACGCCGATCTCTTTTTGCCGTCATACGCATTGCGGGAAGAGGCTTGCCTCTTTCCGTAAACCCGTTTCGGTGTGCAGCGTGAGATTTAACGCTGGTATTGTAACACAAAATCCGACGCAATTCAACGGGTTTTGAAAAAGTAAGCGAAAAAATGAACCGATATTTTTGCGTGGCCGAATGGCATTTTTCTCAGCTCTTTTTTTGCAAAATCTTGCATTTTCCGTATGGATATGATATAATTATGATCAATGAAAGCAAGGCTATGCTTTTACTTTTTGAGTATATGAAAAGGAGCTTGTGATGGAAAAGAAATTGTACAAATCCGCTACCGATAAAAAGATCGACGGCGTATGCGCCGGGGTCGCAGAATACCTTGATATGGATCCTACGGTGATCCGCCTGCTTTGGGTTTTGGTTACGCTCTTTGCGGGTGCCGGTGTTCTGGCTTACATCATCGCCGCCTTCGTGCTGCCCCGTAAACCCCAGTGATCCTGCGGACTGCGATTTCGTCACAGTCCTTTTTATACGAAAAGCGCATCACCCAACGGTGATGCGCTTTTCCTTTTACTTGTGAAGGGGACAGCTGATGATGCATTTTTCCCCGGTAACGGGGCGGAATTTGAATACGGGGTCCTGCTGGCGAAGAGCATCGGAAAGAGCCTCTGCCGTAACGGTCTCGGGGCAGGGAATGTCGGTAAAGTTGCCGGTGTACATATTGCCCTCCTCCGCAACCAGAGCAAATTTGGTTGCCCAGTCACAGCGGTGTGCGTCAACGGGGAGGTAGGTTACCTTTTTGCCTGCCATGTCGATCTCCGTCAGGCGCTCCTTCTGCAGTGCGGCGGTGGGGCAGGCGGTGAGGCACTTTTCACAGCCCTTGCAGGCGGCGGCAAGACCTTCCTTTACTTCGTCTGCTTCCAGATCTGCGTTGGTTACGATGGCAACGAAGCGCTGGTGAATGCCGTATTCCTCGGTGACCACCGAGCCGTTCAGCGCCATGCTGCCGATTCCGGCGGCAACGGCCTCCAATGCATTACAGGAGGCATCGTTAAACTGACCGCGGGGACTGCCCACGGTAGAGCCTGCGCCCGTAAGGTTGTGGGAATAAACGGCCTCGTAGCCCAGGGCGTTGAGTGCTCTGCAAAGAGAATAGGCAAGGTGACCGGTGAGGCGGTTTACCTCGTACTGGGTAAATACGTAAGGGCCTACGGATTCGGCGGGAGGCTGACCTACGCGGGTCACGGGGGTATCGGGATAGTGCATACCCAAAACGATCACCGATTTGGCGTCGTGCATCAGATCGGAGGTGTCCGTAAATACCCGCTCTTCTTCGGTTACCACGGGGTCAAAGGGCATCATACGGGTGTTCTTATCTTCTACGGTGAATTGGGTCTCACCCTTGCGAAGCTTGCGTAGCTGGCGGGTGATGGAATCAATGGCTTCGGCGGAAGCAACGCCGAACAGATCGGCGCCCTTTTCTTTGGCAATGGCCTTAAGCTGTGCCTTCAGATCCCCAATGGGTGCAAGGGCGGAAAGCTCCGTTGCCGCTTTGTCTGCGAAGGGGGCGCTGGTGAGGATCAGAGAGGTGCGAACGTAAGTGTTTTCGGTGCTCGCAACCTTGCAAATGGCACGGAAGGGCTCGTGATCCAGAGTGGTCTTGGGCAGAGCCGTGTAGCCCAGAGTCTCCAGCTCGCGGCACATATCAAGCTCCGTAAAGTCTACGTTGAATTGGGCAATGCGGCCGTAGCTGTCCAGTGCGTCTGCACGGGTCTTGTGGCAGCTGTCAAAGCCTTCAATGTGAGCCATACTTCCGTCGTGGTCGATCTTGGCCTCCGCAGGGAGCTGATAGCGAGAGGTAAGAAGAATGGCGCTGATTCCGTCGGGCAGCTCCTTCTTTACGTCAATGCCTGCGGCGGTGAGGGTATCACCGGAGATAAAGTGAACGCTGTCCAGATCCCAGTTGCGTGCGTGGACCAAGAGCTTATCGTAAACCTGACGGTGCACCGGCAGATCGGAGGGGGTCACGTGGCGCTTGCGGCGGGCGGTCTTTTTGCAGTAGGATTCATCCCATTGGCGCAGATGCTTGGGAAGGCAGACCTTCAGGCAAACGCCGAATTCACCGCCTCGCAGACCGTATTTGGCAACGTGCTCCAAAAGCACCTTTTCGTCAACCTTTTCGGGAATGGGCAGATCCAGATCAAGATCGAAGTGCTCACCCCAGGCGCATCTCCAAAGATTCTTGTTACAGAAAATGTGATCCTTGCCCTCAACCACCACGTTTTTGGTTCCGTTTACCTCCTTGCGGTAAGCGTTGGTGGGGCACTTGCGGATGCATTCGCCGCACATATCGCAAAGCTTGGGGCCGTTATACAGAGGGGTGGGGGTCAATTCTGCTTCGGTAATAATGGAGATAAAGCGGTTTCTCGCACCGTATTCGGGGGTAATGCAAAGGCCGTTCCAGCCAAGCTCTCCAAGGCCGGCGCATACGCCGCCGTAAATGTGGCTGATATCGGGGGCAAAGGTGGCGGCCATTTCCTTATATCCGCGATAACGCCAGATGTTGGAACTGGCGATGGGTACGGTCTTGTACCCCATATCGTCAAGAAGACGGGCGATGCGGAAGGAAAGAACGTCAAGCTTGTCGTTCATAATATATTGAATGCGGTAAGGGCCCATCACCTGCGGGTGGATCTCGCCGTCTAATTCAATGGCGGCATCCGGGTGATGCACGGCGCAGACCACAACGGATTTTGCACCGGGTAAAATGCCCTGAGGGCTCATTTTGATGGGAGCATTTTCGTATCGCTCGATGTTGGCGATCCCAACCAGATCGGCACCCAGCCGATAGGCAAGCTCCTTTACTTTTATGGTAAGAGCGTTTTCCATAAAACCTTCTCCTTCGAGTTTGATGCTTTCATTATATCAAAGAAACCCCAAGGAAGAAAAGGGTCAAACCGACCCGCTTTTCGTAAAAAAAGTGCATCGGTTGACACGCCCCGTAACCGATGCTATACTAAAAAAGAGGTGAACGGTATGAAAATGAATGCCTTGGCGTATGCTTCCGTCAATCAATTGGCATTGATCGATCTTCGCATAGAAGATTGCAAGGTTTCCCACCTTCATAAATACGTGATGCAGCCTGCCCCCATTGAACGCTTCATTTATATTACGGGAGGTAGCGTCGTTTTTCATCTGGAAAATAAGGATCTTCAGGCAAGGGCCGGAGATATGGTCTATCTCCCCGGTGAGACCGCCTATCACTCCCTTTGGCAGGAGGATTCGGAATTTATGGTCATCGACCTTTTGCTCCACGATTCGGAGGGTCAGCCCATCCGCTTTGAGGATGCCCCGGGGGTTCTGTTTCACGATATCCACGGTACCTACAGAGGTCTTCTGGAGGAGCTGGCGGCCAAGGCTGACGGAAGCGGCCCCTTCGATTGGCTGGAGCGCCTCTCTCTTTCCTTTCGGCTGCTTTGTGAAATGGCAAGGGATACCAACCGCACCCAGCTGCAGGAGCATACCCGCAGGATCAAGGAGGGGCTCCGCTATCTGGAAAACAATTTCGCGAGTGATTTCCCTGTGGAAAAGCTGGCGGAAACCTGTTGTCTTTCGGTGGGGAGCTTCCGTCGGAGCTTTGCGGAATGTATGGGAATGTCTCCCGTGGAATACCGCAACCGCCTGCGGATCCGGAAAGCCACCGCTCTTCTGAAAACGGGGGATTATACCGTTGGGGAATGTGCGGAAGCTGTTGGTATTCACGATATTAAATATTTCAGTAAAATGTTCAAGCGCTATGCAGGTGTTACCCCAAGGGTCATCAAGCGCAGTTAAGGAGATTGTGATGGATTTTATGAAGCTTGCCCGTAGCCGCTTTTCGGTCCGCAAATTTAAAGATTGCCCCTTGGAGAGGGAAGTGATCGACAAGATCCTTGCCTGCGGTCACGTTGCCCCCACCGGTTGTAACAAACAGCCCCAGCGCATTTTAGTGCTGAACAGCGTTGCCTCTATTGCAAAGCTGAAGCGTTGCTCCAAGTGCCATTTTGATGCACCCACCGCAATGCTCGTCTGCTACAACCGTGAGGAGACCTGGACTCGCCCTTACGACGGCGCCCTTTCCGCCCCCGTTGATGCAGGGATCGTTACCACTCATATGATGCTGATGGCCGAGGAACTGGGCGTGGGTACCTGCTGGGTGATGCATTTTGATCCCGCCGCTATGAGAAAAGAGTTTTCCATTCCCGCACATTTTGAGCCCTATGCACTTCTGGTAATGGGTTACCCCCACGAGAGCGCGGTGCCCGCACCGATGCACGAAGCCGTAAGACCCATTGAGGAAGTGGTCTTTTACGATCATTTTTGATCGAAAAAAATTCTAAAAAATAATTTCGAAAAAATTCGAAAAAACACTTGACAATTCCGTTTTATGATGCTATACTTTCAGGGTCGCAGCGAGAAGTACGCCTCTGTAGCTCAGTTGGTAGAGC
>JAFWZW010000024.1 GCA_017517325.1 Clostridia bacterium
GCAATAAGGGGAAGAGTGTGTTTTTTGTTGCTACCAAGGAAGAAGCAATCGAAATGCTGACAAAGTAAATTCCAATTTGTCGGTCAGTTTAATAAAAATATGCAAAAACACCCTATGACTTTTACGGTCATAGGGTGTCTTCATTTTTTCATTTGTCGTAAATATGTCGTAAATCGGTTTTTGTGGGGTTACGAAAGCCCTGTAATACCGCTATTTTACGGCATTTTCTCAATCAAGGGGCTTCATCGTTGGGAAGAGCAAGACGTCGCGGATGGAGGCGGAGTCGGTGAGGAGCATAACAAGGCGGTCGATGCCGAAGCCGAGGCCGCCCGTGGGAGGCATACCGTATTCCATTGCGGTGACATAGTCGTAATCCACCTCTGCCTTGGTATCGGGCTCGGCGGCGCGCTTGGCGGCAACCTGAGTTTCGAAGCGTTCCTTCTGGTCAATGGGATCGTTGAGCTCGGAGAAGGCGTTGCCAAACTCGGTAGCGTTGATGAAGTACTCGAAGCGCTCGGTGAAGCGGGGATCGGTGGGCTTCTTCTTTGCCAAGGGGCTGTTTTCAACGGGATAATCGTAAATGAAGGTGGGCTGAATGAGGTTTTCTTCTACGTAGGCATCGAAGAACTCAATGAGAACGGTGCCGCAGGTAGCGTTGGCGGGAACCTCAACGTGATGCTCTTTGGCACAGGCACGGGCTTCCTCGTCACTCTTCCAGGAATGGTAATCAACGCCGGCGTACTTCTTAACGGCCTCTACCATAGTCATTCTTTCCCAATGACCCATATCGATCTCTTTACCCTGATACCGGATGACGAGACCACCACAGATCTTTTCTGCAAGGGATTTATACAGCTCTTCCACCAGATCCATCATACCGTAGTAATCGGTAAAGGCCTGATAAAGCTCAACGGTGGTAAATTCGGGGTTGTGCTTGGTATCCATACCCTCGTTACGGAAGATTCTGCCCACCTCGTAGACGCGGTGCATACCGCCCACGATGAGACGCTTCAGGTAAAGCTCGGTTTCAATACGCAGGTACATATCCATATCCAAGGTATTGTGGTGGGTAGCAAAGCTTCTGGCGGCGGCGCCGATCTCCATAGGCACCAAAATCGGGGTATCCACTTCCAAAAAGCCTTTGTTATCCAGATAATTACGCACTTCCTTGAGAATGGCGGAGCGCTTATAGAACACGTCCTTCACTTCAGGGTTGACGATGAGATCCACGTATCTCTGACGGTAGCGCATATCGGTATTGGTCAGACCGTGAAATTTTTCGGGCAGGGGGATGAGTGACTTGGAGAGAAGGGTGATCTTCTTGCAATGAACGGAAACCTCGCCGGTTCGGGTCACGAACACGAAGCCCTCTACGCCAATGATATCACCGATATCCCATTTTTTGAAGGCAGCGTAGTCTTCTTCGCCCACGTCATCACGCTTGACGTAGAGCTGAATATTACCTTTTTCATCAGCAAGATTGCAGAAGGAGGCTTTACCCATAATACGGCGGCTGAGCATTCTGCCGGCGATACGGACTTCTCTTTCCTCCCCTTCCTGATAGTTTTCTTTGATCTCGGCGGAATAGGCATTGAAATCAAATTTGGTGATCTCATAGGGATTCTTACCCTGCTTTTGCAATTCGAAAAGCTTTTCGCGGCGAATTGCCACCTGCTCGCTGAAATTATCTTCTGTTTGATTCTGAACGTTCTGATCCATTTTCCTTTTCCTTTTTTGCGTTACAAATTTTGCTTATAAGATCTCAAGGATCTTCATTTTGATGCTGCCACCGGGGGTTTCGGCTACGGCTTCCTCCCCTGCTTTTTTGCCAAGGAGGGCTTTTCCGATGGGAGATTCATCGCTGATCTTGTTTTCCATGGGATCGGATTCGGTGGAGCCCACGATGGTGTAGACCACTTCTTCGTCAAATTCAAGATCGTAAACCTTTACGGCAGAGCCAACGCTTACCTTGCTCTTCTTGCCCTTGGAGGGTTGAATGATCTCAACGTTTTCAAGGGAATCCTCCAGCTCGGCGATGTGGCGTTCCACTTCTGCCTGCTCGTTCTTTGCTTCGTCATATTCGCTGTTTTCGGAAAGATCACCGAAGGCTTTTGCCTGTTTCAGTGCTTCTGCTACCTCCTTGCGCTTCACGACCTTCAGGTATTCCAGTTCTTCCTTGAGTTTCTGCAGACCTTCTGCGGTGACAAAAGTGGGTTTAGATGCCATAATACTATACTCCTCTAAATATATTATCTAAATTATAATAGACAAAATTAATTGATCTTACCACGGATTGGGCAGATATTTCATAGGGTCTACGCGCTCCTTACCATTTTCAGTGGGGGCATACAGAGTCAGATGTAGATGCGGTCCGGTGGAATCACCCGTAGAGCCGATCTTACCTACCTGCTGGCCTTGGGAAACGTGCTGACCGTAAGATACGCTGAAGGAATCCAGATGGGCGTAATAGGAAACGAAGCCACCACCGTGATCGACTACTACAAGGTTACCCCAATCCCAAAAGCTACCGCAGGTAATGACGGTTCCTGCGGCTATGGCAAGGGCGGGAACCTTACCGTTATTCACCCAGCCGCCAACGTGTATATCAAGCCCCGTATGGTACCCCTTAACGAAGCCGCGGGAAAAATAGCCGGGGTTTGTTGCAGGCAAGGGCCAACAAAACGAGCCGTTGTAAGTGCCTTGGGTTTTGCTGTTAATACTTTGTACGAGTTTATCGATACGGTCTTCGATTTCCTTCTTGGTTGCATTGGCACGGTTCATGGCAGTTTCCTGTACTTCGCGATTGTCCTTCAATTCTTCCAGACGTTTTGCCAGCTCCGCGCGCTTTTCATCCATGATCTTCAGGGTCTCCTGATACTCGGCTTGCTTAGTTTCACAGGTTGCCAAAGCAATTTCGATCTCCTGCTTGGCCTTTTCAACCGATTTTTTGTTGGAAAGAAGGCTCTCTATGATCTTTCGGTCGTATTCCAGCATATCGCTGATTACTTCGGAACGAGAAATGATATCGGAAAGATCGGAGGAACCGAGAACAAAATCAATATAGCTCATACTGCCGCTTTCCTGGGCAAAGATCAATCTCTCCTTGAATAGATCGTAGTTGCGGTTCATCTGATCGTTCAGGGTATTGATCTCTTTTTCTTTGGTTTGAGCCAATGCGGTATATTCCGCAATGAGAGCGGATTGGGTCTCCAATTGCTGTTGGTAAGTGCTGATCTCATCATAGAGGAGGTTGATCTCCTCCTGCGCTTTGGCTTCATCCGCTCTGGCGGCTGCCAGACGGTCGGCGATCTGCTTCCGTTCTTCTTCCAAAGCCTTTAATTGGCTTTCCAATTGGTTTTTCGCTGCAACGTCTTCCTGCAGGGTGGTTGCATCGGCACCGAAAATGAGAAGTGAGCTCATCAGCACCGTCATACAGAGAAAGAGCGATAATAGCCTTTTCTGATTCAAAGGCGTTTCCTCCTTTCAACAAATGATATTATAATCAACCGGGATAGATAACAAATTTTTCGGGGTCACTGCGAACAAAATTACCATTTTCATCGGGGGCGTAAATCACAAGGTGCAGGTGGGGGCCGGTAGACTGACCGGTACTGCCGATCTTTCCCACCTGCTGGCCTTGGATCACTCTCTGGCCGAGGGAGACGCTGATGGAATCCAAATGGGCATAATAGGAAAGATAGCCGCCGCCGTGGTCAACCACCACGAGATTGCCCCAGTCCGAATAGGTGCCGACACGCACGACATCGCCGGCGGCCACGGAAATTGCAGGGATCTTGCCGTTATTGACCCAGCCGCCCACACCGATATCAAGACCGGAATGGCCTGAATGGAACTTCTGGGTAATATAGCCGGGGGAAGTTGCGGGCAAGGGCCAGATGAAGCCGGTAGGACCGGGCTTTGAAGCTGACATTGCCGCCAGCTTTTTATTGATCTTATCAATTTCATCTTCCGTTTTTTTCTTGGCGGCATTGACAATATTCAGGGCTGCCTGAGCCTTCTTTTGATTTCCCTGCAGGGTTTCAAGGAGTGCGTCCGCCTCTGCCTTCTTCTCCTTCAAGGTGGCAACGATTGCTTCGTATTCCGCCTCTTTGGCCTTAGACTCCTTCAGTGCAGCATCAACCTCTGCCTTGGCAGCTTCCACGGCCTTTTTATCGGCGGTCAGGTCTTCGATGATCTTACGATCGTGCTCTAACATATCGTTGATCACTTCAGAACGGGAAATAATATCCGAAAGGTCGGAGGAGCCCAATAGGAAATCGATATAGCTCATATTACCGCTTTCCTGAGCAAAGACCAAACGGGTTTTAAAATACTCGAAATTCTTTTGGATCTGGGCGTTCAGCACCTGAATCTCCGCTTCCTTGGCCTTAGCCAGAGCGGTATATTCAGAAATTAGACTGACCACCGTATTCAGCTGATTTTGGTAGGAATTCATTTCGTCATAAAGAAGCTGAATGATGACCAGTTGATCCGCAACCTCTTTTTTTGCACGTGCAAGATCGTTCTGCAGGCTTGCCAGTTCTTTTTTTTGAGAAGCCAAAAGGCTATTCAATTCATTCTTTTGTTGTTCGTAGTTTACAGCCCCCGAAAAAAGAGAGCAACAGCCCAAAACCATAGCAAAGCAAAGCAGAAAAGAGATCAGCCGTTTGCTTCGTTTCATAAAAAACTCCTTTAATGTGCGGTTTATTAAGAAAGATTCAATGCTTTCATCGCATCCTGAAGCTGGGTATCATCACTGTGGGGAACGAGATAGTGATTGGAATGACCCAGTTTGCTTTCAACATCGGGAATGACACCCACGCCCTCAAAGCCCGGAGAGGTAGGCGGGGTGAAGGTGGCCTCGGAAAGGAGAATGGCGGAGCCGTCATCCATTTCCAAAACGGTTTGCAGGGTACCTTTTCCATAGGTGGTCTCCCCTACCAAGGTTGCGGCACCGAAATCACGCAGGGTAGCGGCAAATAATTCGGGGGCACAGGCAGTGGCAGAATTGGTGATCACGGACATAGGAAGAGAAAAGGCATTCTTATCGCTCTTTACCACCGATTCCTTGCCCTTGTGATCGATCTTTTTCATCAAAACCCCTTCGGGAAGAAGGCGATCCAGCATTGCGCAGGCGGCTTCCACGTCGGAGCCGACATTGCCGCGCACGTCAAAGACAATGCCCTGAGCACCTGCCGAGGTAACGGCGCTCATAGCGGAAGAAAACTCATCGGGCGTGGACGAGGTAATATCAAAAATCTGAATATAACCGGCACGCTCCGTGAGCATTTCGTAGTGAACGGTAGGCTCCTGCATTTCCTGACGGGTCAGGGTAAAGGGCATTTCCAGCACCTGAGCAGCCACTCTGCGCTTCACGGTAATCGTGACCTGAGAGCCGGCATCACCGGAAAGAGCCTGAACGGCACCTGCAAAGCCAAGATCGGATACGGGCGTATCGCCGATCATATAAAGCACATCGCCCTTCTGGATGCCGCTTTGCATTGCAGGGGAAGATGGAAACACGGCGTATACGGTAACCTCGCCGCTGTTTTCATTGTAAGTGAAGCGGGCACCGATGCCGATGCCGCTCCCCTTTTTTTCATCTTGATATTGGCGGTATTCCCGGGCAGAAAGGTAGCGGGAATAGGGATCGGAAAGGGAGGAAACGTAACCGCGGATCAAGCCGTCCTCCAGCGCATCCTCCTCCACGGCGCCTTTAAAATTCTCACGGATGAGAATATCTGCCTGCGCCAGCTTTGAGAAATCGGACTGGGTCTTGGTAAGCGTATCCACCTTTTTCTGATACTGATTTTCAACGAAGTTGTAGGTAATCTGAAAGGTAAGAAGCACCGTAAAAAGAATCAAAACCATAGCAGTAGCAAGGGGGATTCTTTTTTTCACGTTCGTTCACCTCCAAAAAGTACCGATTAATCCTTATTGTATTTGCGAAGTGAGATCAAGCTTCCGATAACACCGAGACCGATGCCGATGACGAAGAAGGTAATGATAAAGTCACGAAGGAGATATTCAAAGGGAAGGATCGAAATGATATCGATATCGCCCACGATCTTTACGGCAAAGACCTTATAGATGGCGTACTGAAGACCGAAGGCAACGCCTGCGGAAAAGCCGCCCAAAAAGATGCCTTCCAAAACAAAGGGGAACGCCACAAAGAAGCCGGATGCGCCCACGTAGCGCATAATGGAAACCTCTTCACGGCGGGAGAACACCGCGAGCTTGATGGTATTCATAATGATAAAGACCGAAACCACCAGAAGCAGGATCATAATCCAGGAGAACACCAAAGAGATGATGTTTTTGATCTCGTCGATCTTTTGTGCCACTTCTCTTCTGTCGTTGATCTTATCCACGGAGCCGAAGGTATCCTCCTGCTCGTTCATATTTTTGATCTGATAGGTAATATCCGTCACCTTAGAGGAATCGGAATAGGTGATGATCAATTCATCCTTGCAGGGGTTATCGTCGTCATACATTTGCAGAATATCACCGTAATCACCGTAGTCGTCAAAGAGGTTGCGAAGCACCTGATCCTTGGTGACCCATTCCACGCTTTCCACGCTGACGTTTTTCAGATTCAGGATCTTTTCACGGAGCAGCTCGGTGGTATGATCCTCCGTTTCCTTGGAAACGAACACGACGATCTTATTATAGGTATTTACTTCCTGCAGGTTGTGATCCAGGTTAACGTTCACGGCCCAAGTACAACCCGTAACCAAAAGGGCGGAGGCCAGAACGAAGACCGTTGCAAGGCTCATCAAGCTGTTTCTGAAAATACCCTGAAAGGCAAGGCGGAAAAAGTAGCCGACGTTATAGAATCTAAACCTCATCGAACATACCTCCCTTGCGATCGCTTACCACTTCCCCATCCTTCATGGTGATAACGCGCTTTTTGTAATAGTTGACCAGATTGACGTTATGGGTAATAACGATGACCGTTTTGCCCAATTTGTTGACACGGAGAAGAAGCTCCATAATTTCAATTGCCATATAAGGGTCCACGTTGGCAGTGGGCTCGTCTGCAATGATGACGCTGGGGTTATTCACCAGCGCACGGGCAAGGGCAACTCGCTGCTGTTCGCCGCCGGAAAGCTCTGCGGGCTTGCAGGCGCCTTTTTCCTCAAGACCCACAAGCTTTAAGAAATTGGCAACTCTTGCCTTGATGGTCTTTTTTGATTCTCCCACAACGTGCATCGCAAAGGCAATGTTTTCGGCGGCGGTCATATTGGGAAGAAGGCGGAAGTCCTGAAACACGATGCCGATGGTGCGGCGAAGCTTAGGCACCTTAAAGCGGCTCATACGGGAAACGTTGAATTTATCAATGGTAATACGGCCGCCGGAGGGCTTTTCTTCGCACAGGAGAAGCTTGGTCAGAGTGGTCTTGCCGGCACCGCTGGCACCCACGATGAACACAAATTCCCCATCCTGAATTTCAAGATCTACGTTTTTCAGGGCGCGGGTCCCATTGGGGTAGACCTTGGTTACGTTATTAAATATTATCATTTGAAATCCTCTTTTTTTGTGTTGATACGGATCAATACTTTCCGGGCTTGGAGGCGAGATACTTTTTCACCATCAGCGCCACCTTAAAGGTGATGGCGTGTTCAAATTCACGAAGGTCAAGACCCGTGATCTTGCGGATCTTTTCAAGGCGGTAGACCAGAGTGTTACGGTGAACGAAGAGCTTGCGTGAGGTTTCGGAAACGTTGAGGTTATTTTCAAAGAAGCACTGAATGGTCAGAAGCGTTTCACGGTCAAGGCTTTCCAGCGCCCCCTTTTTGAATACTTCGTTGAGGAACATTTCACAAAGAGTGGTAGGCAGCTGGTAGATCAATCTGCCAATGCCGAGATTTTCATAGTTGACAACGTTCTTTTCCGTGTCAAAAACTTTGCCCACTTCAATGGCGGCCTGCGCCTCTTTATAGGCACGGGCAAGATCCTTCAGGGTAGAGGCAACGGTACCGAGGCCCACCGTTACCTTTAGATAGAATTCGCCCTGAATGGTATCCACGATATTGCGGGCAAGCTTTTCTGCCTGCTCCCACTCGCCTGCCGCAAGCTCGTGGATCAGAACCACGTCGTTCTCACCGACGCTGATCACGTAATCACGGTTGCGATCAGGGAACATATTCTGGATCACGTCAACGGGAACAATATCCCCTTTGTTGGTAAATTTGATCAGGTATACGGCACGTTCCGCTTCGTTATTGACGTGAAGCTCCTTGGATTTCACATAAATATCGCTGGGGAGGATATTATCCAGAATGATATTTTTAATAAAACTGGATTTATCGTACTTTTCGTCATAGAGCGCCTTGATCTGCCCCAAGGAAATACAAAGCAGATTGGAGGTGAATTTAGCGGACTGATCGTCCCCCTCCACAAACACGTAGTACTCCGTTTTACCGTAAGCCCCTACGGGACGAAAGAGGAAGCCCGCGGCAATAAAGGTTTCCCCCGTGTAATACAATTCTTCCTTCACGCCATCGATCACCTCGCCGATACGCCCCAATTCACTGCAGGCAATAATGACCCCATCCACGTCTACAACGCCGATGGTGCGATCAACCGCATCCTTCATTTGATGCACGACACTTTGGAACAATCTGTTCGACATATTCTTTCTCCTTTACGGAATGCATTGAGATCAATCTTGTTAAAATCCACAAAAGTGCAGACAAACCATAAGCATTATACACAATAAGATTTGATTTTTCAAGAGAAAATTATAATTTTTAACAAATTAAAGTGAAAAAAATTGTCTTTTTTCACCAATGTTGCTCAAAAACAGAAAAGATTGGCATTTTTTCTTCGTTTTGTGCACAAATTACAAAAGAAAGAACGGCTTTTTGCCGTTCTTAAACTGCTCAGGAATGTAGTTCTTTTTCGTATAGGATCATGGAAAGCACCGCCGCAGAGGCAGTTTCCGTCCGCAGGATCCGTTTTCCCAAGGTTACGGTGGGAACGCCCCTCTCCTCAAGAAGCGCGATCTCCCGCCCGGAGATGCCCCCCTCGGGGCCGATGAAAAAGGCGATGCTTTTTCCTTCACTGCAGGACAGAAGGCTTTTCAGGCTTCTCTCCCCTTCTTTCTCGTAGCAGGCGAAGGCAAGGTCGTGGCTACAGAAATCATCCAAAACCGTATCCAGATCTTCCGCAACGGAAACCCGAACCAACTTTCCTCTTCCGCATTGCTTTGCCGCCTCTTCCGCTATTTTTTGGTAGCGGGTATTCTTTTTTTCCTCCCCGGTAAAAGTGGGAACGGCATGGTCGGAATACACGAAGACCACGCGGCTGACCCCCAGTTCCGTTGCCTTTTGCAAGATGGAATCGGTCTTTTTTCCTTTGGGCATACCTTGAAACAAGGTGATCTCAACAGGCGATTCTCCGCAGCTTTCCGAAGCGGAGACAGGCACAAGGACAACAACGGGTGCTCGCTTACCGCCGTAGATATCCTCGATCTTGCAAAGGATCTCAATACCGTCCGAGGTGCAGACCGTCACCTCATCCCCCAATCTGGCACGAAGAGAAACGGAAAGGTGGAATGCATCCTCCCCTTCCAGAGCAAGGCGCTCCGGAAGATGATCCAGCGATACGGAGGGAGCCGTTTCCGGCAAAAAAAATCTGGGCATAGTATTCTCCCTTAAGCTTAACTTTTCATTATTTTAACAAGGAGCGGATTTTTTGTCAAATCTTTCAATATCTTTGAAAAAACCAATGCATTTTCAGTTGATTCCAAGAAAAAAATGTGATATGATAGATTGATTCTATGATGAAGAGGAAAAAAATGCTGCAATTTGATGATAAGCTGCTTTCTCTGGCAGAACAGACGGAAGCGGATTTGAGAGAGGCTTACGGCAAAATCGACCGCCTTGCCTTTTTCAATCAGAAAAAAGTATTGGAAGCCTTTCGCGAAGAGAGAGTTTCCACCGAATGCTTTAACCCCACCACCGGTTACGGCTACGACGATATGGGCAGAGAGGTACTGGATCGCATATACGCCCGTGTATTTGAAGCGGAAAGCGCCTTCGTACGGCACAGTATCCTTTCCGGCACCCACGCTTTGACTTTGGCCCTTTTCGGCCTGCTTCGCCCGGGCGATACGATGCTGGCAATCACGGGCACCCCTTACGATACCCTTCAAAGCGTCATAGGCCTTACGGGAGAAGAGGGCTGCGGAAGCCTGAAGGATTTCGGGATCCGCTATGAAGAGATCGAACTGACTGCTGATTCCCGCCTTGATCGGGATGCCATTACCAACCGCTTGAAAAAGGGCGACGTAAAAATGGTATATCTGCAGAAGAGCCCCGGCTACAGCACCCGCCGCCCCTTGGGAAATCAAGTGGTTGCGGAAGCGGTAGAGCTGGTTAAAGAAGAGGGCAAGGACGCCTTCGTGGTGGTAGATAACTGCTATGCGGAGTTTTGTGAGGAGCATGAGCCTCCCTATTACGGTGCGGATCTTTGCATCGGCTCTCTCATAAAAAACCCCGGCGGCGGTATGGCGGAGTGCGGCGGTTATCTCGCCGGTACCAAAAGGGCCATCGATCTGTGCGCTCAGCGCTATTCCTGCCCCGGAATCGGTCTTGAGATCGGCGCTTCCTTAGGGAACACAAAATCTATGTACAAAGGTCTTTTTTACGCACCCCACACCGTGGCCCAGGCGCTGAAGACGGCAGTATTTTCCGCAGGGCTTTTCAGTAAAATGGGTTACAACGTGATCCCCGCTCCCGAGGATGCGCGTCACGACATCGTACAGCAGATCTCTCTTCTTGACGGAAAGAAGGTGGAGGGCTTCTGCAAAGGACTTCAGAGCGCTTCTCCCGTTGACAGCTACGTGACCCCCATCCCATGGGCAATGCCGGGCTATCAGGACCCGGTTATCATGGCGGCAGGCGCCTTTACCCAAGGCTCCTCCATTGAGCTTTCTGCCGATGCACCTATGCGTTATCCCTTTACGGTGTATATGCAGGGCGGGCTCACCTATGAAAGTGCAAAATTGGGCATCCTTGCCGCGGCAAGCGAAGTGATGGCCATTGAAGAACAAGAATAATAAGAAAAGAGGTAACGATATGGAACTGAAAGAATTACAGAAAAAGGTTGGCGTTAAGGGACCCGTTGTGGTTCTGGTGCTGGACGGCGTCGGCCTGAATCCCAAGACCGAAGGAAACGCAGTAAAATGCGCCAATACCCCCACGCTGGACCGCCTGATGCGCGACTTCCCCACCGTAAGCCTGAAGGCACACGGAACTGCAGTAGGTCTTCCCTCTGACGACGATATGGGCAACTCTGAGGTTGGCCACAATGCGCTGGGCTCAGGTCAGATCTTCGCACAGGGCGCAAAGCTGGTTTCCAACTCCATTGAAAGCGGCAAGATCTTCGAGGGCGACGGTTGGCAGAAGGTTAGCGGAAACTGCAAAAAGAACGGCTCCACCCTGCATTTTTTGGGCCTCTTTTCCGACGGTAACGTTCACTCCCACATCGACCACCTGAAGGCTCTCATTGCACAGGCAAAGAAGGAAGGCATCAATCGCGTTCGCGTTCACATTCTTCTTGACGGCAGAGACGTTGCCGAAACCAGCGCGCTGGAATACGTTGAGCCCTTTGAAGCATATCTTGCAGAGCTGAATACCGACGGCTTTGACGCCAAGATCGCTTCCGGCGGCGGAAGAATGAGCATCACCATGGACCGCTACGAAGCCAACTGGCAGATGGTAAAGGCAGGTTGGGACATTCACGTTTTGGGCGAAGGCAGAGCCTTTACCAGCGCCAAGGAAGCCATTGAGACCTACCGCGAGGAGCTGCACGTGATCGACCAGGATCTCCCCGGCTTCGTCATTGCTGAAAACGGCAAGCCCGTGGGCACCGTGGAAGACGGCGACGGCGTGATCTTCTTCAACTTCCGCGGTGACCGCTCCATTGAAATCTCCAAGGCCTTCTGCGATGAAGACTTTACCCATTTTGACAGAGTACGCTTCCCCAAGACCGCCTACGCCGGTATGCTGGAATACGACGGTGACCTGCACATTCCCCCCGTATATCTGGTTGCGCCCCCCGAGATCACCGGCACCATGGGCGAATATCTTGCCCAGGCTCCCATTCACTCTCTGGCAGTCAGCGAAACCCAGAAATACGGCCACGTGACCTACTTCTGGAACGGAAACAAATCCGGCAAGTACAGCGAAGAAAAGGAAACCTATATGGAGATCCCCTCCGACGTGGTTCCCTTTGAGCAGAGACCCTGGATGAAGTGTGCCGAGATCACCGACGTTTTGCTTGATGCCATCCGCGGTGGCAAATATCAGTTCATTCGTGCTAACTTCCCCAACGGCGATATGGTTGGTCACACCGGCAGTATGAAGGCAACCCAGATCAGTATGGAAGCCTTGGATCTTTGCCTTGACCGCATTCTTGCCGCCATCGACGAGGTAGGCGGCGTTGCGCTGATCACCGCCGATCACGGTAACGCAGACGAGATGTACGAATTGGATAAGAAGACGGGCGAGCCCAAGAAGAACAAGGACGGAAGTCTCAAATCCAAGACCAGCCACACCCTGAACCCCGTTCCCTGCATTTTCTACGATAAATTTACTTCCGACCGCTACACCGTGAAGGAAGGCTCCTTCGGCCTTGCCAACGTAGCCGCCACCACCGTAAACCTCCTTGGCTACGAAGCACCTGAATTCTGGAACGAAAGTATGATCGAAATTAAATAAATACCGCTCAAAATCAAAAAGAGAGGCAATCGCCTCTCTTTTTTGATTTGCTTTACAGCATCGTCTGGGTATCGTCGGGGTTTCCTTCCCGAGCAAGCTTATATTCATAGGACCAATCCAGATCGCGGTACTGCTCACCGCGGGGATCCGTTTGGATCCAGTTTGTGAGCATATCCAGCATTTCCTCGGTCCAGGTGGCACGGTCGATCTGCGCGGTGGTAAAGCGACCCTCGCTGATCATTTCAAAGCCGAAATCGTCTTTTACGTGGGTCTTGGCAGCTCCCTCTACCACGTCTGCTACCAGGTGGGAGGGAATGAAAAGCACGCCGCCGCCCGCACCGTAGACCACGTCACCGGGGAGACAAACGGCTCCGCCAAAGGAGGTAATGTCGTTCCAATCCTTCATAACGAACTCACGAATGGGGGTGGGGTCAATGCCGCGGTAGTAAACCTGAACGTCGGGCACCTTTTTCATCTGCTCTACGTCACGAATGCCGCCCCATACGACGGCACCGCCGGTCTTGGTGCGCTTCTGAATGGCGGTGGTCAGGTTGCCGCCAAGGAAGGTGCCCTTGTAGATCTTATCGTACATATCGCAGACTACCACGTCACGCTCCACAAGGCTATCTACTACCCATTGGTTGTAATTGCCGCTGAGACCGTCTTCCCCGCCGCGGGCAAACTGCAATTCGTGCAGGTCGGGACGGGTGGGACAGTATGTACAGGTAACGGCTCTGCCCACAAGCTTTCTGCCGTCATCGTGAAGTGGGGTCAAGGGAGCGAGGCCGCCGCCTACGAACTGGTGCTCGTAGCCTAAAACGAAAATGGGCTTCCAGACCTCCTCCAGCGTCATTTTATACAATGCATCAAGGTGCTTATCCGCAACCTTGGGTCTTCCGTCGGGGAAGCGTTCTCCCTTCCAAAGGGGGGTCAGTGCAATGATGCGTTCGCGATCGTTAAAATGCATTTTATTTTTCCTTTCTTATTTTACCGTAATCAGATAGGTAGAATTGGGGGTCATCTTCAGGGTAAGCTGTTCTTCTGCGGATTGGGTGAATACGGGCTTCAGTGTTCCCTCTTCTCTCAGGATACGAAGTTCTTCTTCGTTAGGATCACCGATTCCCATTTTCTGATAGAGACGGTAGGGATTGGTAGTTTCCTTATCGATACAGAAGGCAGTAACGGTCTTGCCTGCAAGGTCGCCTGCAAGGCTTACCTCCTCTGTAAGCACGGGAAGTTCTTCTTCAAAGAAGTCTCCTGCATAGGTCAAAAGGATGGCGGTTTCACCCTTTTCGTTTTTGGTGGGGATCACGGAGATCCGGGGATTTTCGCAATGAGATTCCAAGAGGTCTTCACCTAATTTGGAAGCCATTATATAAGAATTATAAATAGGCTTTGAAATGAAATTCAAAGTAAAGAAGTTACGGAAGCCTGAGAAATCCTCTACCATTTCGTGCTGACCGGAAAGGCAGATCAACAACTTGGAAGGGGTCTTTTCATCGTGGATCAGCTCGTAGATAAACTTTACGAAAAAGGAAGAGAATACCTCCGTTTCGCGGAACATCAAGGGCGGGCATTCTTCACGGTTATAAAAGCCTGCGGAAGAGCCGCCCCACTCGTCGTAAATAACCTCCCGATCATCAAAGCCTTTTTGACGAAGAAGCTCCATATAGCCACGGTGACGCTCCATATTATTGGCAACGGAGATGGGGCGGGTGCCATCGTTCAGAAGGCGAACGTTGGTGCCGTAGTTGTGGAAGGGAATGTAATCCAGCTTCAGATTGTGCTCCTTCACGTAATCCAGGAAAATTCCCAAAAAGTCAAGACGGTGAGCTAAGCAAGGACCGCCGATGACCACTTTTTCGGAGGCTCTGCGAACGCCCTTTTCAAAAGCTTCGTAAAGCTTGCAGTAAGCCGCCGCACGGGCAGGAACACCTTCTGCTCCTTTAGGCTGTTCGGAAAGGAAGAAAGAGGCAATATCCGGTTCATTGAAGCACTGAATACGCCAGCGGGAAACGGTTTCGATGCCGTAGCGCTCTACGATATGCTTGGTGTATTCATAGCACATCTCCTCCCAAAGCTTATAATCCTTGGGGGGGGCGGAGTTCCACATCTTTCCTTTATATCGGGTCTTGTTTTTGGAGACGCTGGTCTTATTGGCGCAGGTCTCGGCAATGATATCGGGCATACCTGCGTATGCAATGATGAGATTAAAGCCCTTTTCAAGCAGATAATCAAGGCGCAGATCGTTCAGGCGGAAATCGTACTTGAGAGTTCCCTCTTCATCCAGATAGACAATATCCTCAAACATCGAGTAGATACGCACGGTATCGATGGTACCGTCTTCTGCAAGGCGATCCAAAATTCTTCTGCCCCAGGGATCCTCCACCGCATCGGTGGGGTGGAACAGGCAATGGTTCCAAAAGTTGGGCTGTTTTCTCAAAACCTTTTCGGAAATCTTAATCATATCTTTCTCCCTTCAACGCTTTCCATAATTCCTTTCAGGTAACCGATGGCAAAGAGTCTACCCAAGGCATCATAACCGGGCAAGGTGGAGACCTCACCTGCCATGGTGGGAACGTGATCCACACGGATGGGCACGTCAATTCCGCATTTTACGTAGTGCTTTAAGAGCTCTGCCATAGGCAGTTCTCCGTTATCGTGGTAGGTTTCTCGAAATTTGGTGGGAACGCCCGTGGTATTGCGGAAGTGAACGAAAAAGATCTTCTCTTTCCAAGCCTCGATCAATTCTTTCAGGTCTTCACCCATAATGTGGAAATTGGCCTGACAGAAGGTAACGCCCAGATTTTCACTTTTCACGATTCCCGTAACGGCTTTTTCGATGTTTTTACGGTTTACCATAATTCTCGAAACGTCACCTAAGCGGGGCATAGGCGGATCATCGGGGTGGAGCGCAAGCTGAATGCCGTGTTTTTCTGCCGCAGGGATCACCGCACGGAGAAAGTATTCGTAATTCTGCCAAAGCTCTTCCTCGGTGATGCTGGCGCCGGTAGGCTGAAAGGCGGCCATATCAAAGCCCGTGACTTTAGCACCGCCCCGTTCAGGGATATCGCTGTGGGTGCGAAGCCAACCGATATGAGCCATCCAGTTAAAGCAGATGGTGCGGATATTCAGCCGTTCCATAATGGGGAGCATATCCAAAACCTTCTGAATGGATTCGTCACGCTTTTCATCGCCCGCTTTGATGTGATCGTGCACGGCATTGGGCATAGGCTCAATGATCACGGGGGTCACACCGAAATCCACAAAGCGATCGTAGACCGTTTGCCAGTGGGAAGAATTTGAAAGGTCAAATTCTGCATCCTCGGGCAGACGAATGACACCGTGGCGCACGCCGCAGGATACGGCAATATCCCAAGCGGGGTCGTGAGAGCTTCTGAAATAATCGGTTAAAAGCATATCATACTCCTCCCAGAGTTAAAAAGCCACCGTCAACAGGGACGGTAATGCCCGTAACGAACGCGGCATCCTCCTGATCCAGGAGCCATCTGACGCAGCCCAAAAGATCCTTGGCTTCGCCGAATCTTCCCATAGGAGTATGGCCGATAACGCTCTGCCCTCTGGGGGTGAGACCTTCTTCCACGGTTCCTAAATAGGTGCGGCTTCTTTCATTGACCATAAAGCCGGGGGCAACGGCGTTGATACGAATACCCGCAGGAGCGAAATACGCCGCAAGGGATTGGGTCAGGTTGGAGATGGCGGCCTTGCTCATAGCGTAAGCAAAGCAACGGGTCAAGGGGCAGTAGCTGTTCATAGATGCAAAGTTTACCACGGCACCGCCACCCTTACGGACCATCTGCGGTGCAAAGGCCATAATGGGGTAAAAGGAGCCCATAGTATTGATGCGCAATACGCTTTCAAAGGCATCGGAATCAATACCAAAAATGCCCTTGGTGCCTTCGGGCAGTTCACCGGTCAGTTCTCTGGGGTCAAAGCTGGTAATGGTGGGCATTGCCTTGACGTTGTTGCCACCGGCACCGTTAATGAGCCAATCACAACCGCCGAAGGTTTCGTCTACGGTTTCGGCAAGGCGGGCAACCGCTTCGCGGTCTGCAACGTCACAAGCGGCGGTCAGGCAGGTGCCCCCTGCCTTGCGGATCTCTTCCGCCACTTTTTCAAGCTTTTCAAGGGTTCTGCCTACCAGCACCACGCGAACGCCGCGGACTGCCAGGTCTTTTGCGATCTCGGAGCAAAGAGTACCGCCTGCGCCGGTCACCACTGCTACTTTATTCTCATAGTTTTTCATTTTATTTACCTCCAATTGCTTTTTGCATTTTCATAGCAAAGCTTCTTTGCTAAGGCTACAAGTTCTTCTTCGGTGCAGATCAGATCCTCCCGCTGTACCATTTCTGCAAGCTGCTGACAAAGAACGCGGCGGAAATAATCGTGGCGGACGAAGGATAAGAAGCTTCGGGAATCGGTAGTCATTCCCACGAAATTCCAAAGGGTACCGAAGCTTGCGGTATTCTCAATCATAGAGATCATACCTTTTTTGTGATCGCACCACCACCAGGCAGGGCCTTGGGTAATGAGACCGGAAACCCCGTCTTTAGAATAGGATCCGGAAAGGGTTGCGATCATTGCGTCGTCAGCGGGATTCAAAGAGAAGAGCACGATCTTGGGAAGCCCGGCTTCTCCTGCTTCAACGGTATCAAGAAGTGCGCAAAGAGAAGAGATGGAAACGCTGTTCCCCATTGCGGCAAAGCCACCTGCGGCACCTGCAAGACCGCGCAATCTCGTACTGGTAAAGCGCTGGGCGCCCATGTGCAACTGAAGCACCAGATCGCACCGAGCAAATACTCCGCATAACAAGACCAAAAGGTAAGAAAAGAGTTTCTCCCCTTCTTCGGCGGAAAGCGTGCCCTCCAAGGCTTTGCGGAAACGGCTTTCATTTTCACCGTCATCGGGATAGAAGACGAAGCCGTTGTCAATGGCAAGATCGGCAAAGCGGCAACCTGCACCGATCACAGCGTCGATTCGCTTTTCCACCGCTCCCTTAAAGCTTGCAAGATCGGTAATTTTCATTTGGGTCAGTGCTCCCAGTTTTTCCAGCCAGGAAGCATTGGGACGGAGCATATCATCTCCACGCAGAGAAGGTGAAAAAACGGGGTTATTCTGAAGAGCGGAGACTTCATCCAAAACGGAAACGCAAGGACAAGCCTTTTCCACACCGAACCGATCCATAAACCAAGCGGGGGTGATCTCCTTTTCCTTCAGGATCTTGTTGCAACGCTGGTAAAGATCGGCGGCATTTTCGGCACAAGGCATTTCGGTAATGCCGAACACCAGTTCCAATTCCATACGAGACCAGATATAGAGTGGATTTCCCAAAAGCTTGGGAAGTGTGGCACACCAAAAAGCAAATTTTTCCGCTTTGGTTGCGGCACCTGTAATCTTTTCTTCGGGAATGCCGCACATTCTCATAGCGCGGTGCTTATAGGGATCGGGAGCGACCCAAAGGTCAAACACGTCGGTATAGCGACGGTTTTCGCCTATGTCAGCAAGAGACAGGTGATTGTGGTAATCGATTAAAGGAAGCTTTTCCACCGCACTGTACAGCCTGCAGGCAAGATCTGAGCGCAGTAAAAGATCTTTTTTCCAAGTAAATTCCACGTTTTCCTCCTAAAACTTCAATATTATATAAAACTATTGACACCCTTTTTTCTTTAATATACAATAAAAACGGAAGAAATCATATACCCAATTCATTTAAAATGTATGGTATTCGCTTAAAAAATTAAGGAGTTTTTATGAACGATATCCGAATTGACGGGATACTTCCCTTTCACGTTGACAACATTGGCTTCGTCAGTCTTGAGCGCAACCGCGGGCACCGTTTTGAATACAAAAACGGGAAAGATCTTTACTCCTTTATTTATCTGGAAAGCGGCGCAATGGAGTATACCTTTCCCAAAATGGGAAGGAAGGATCGCCTTGAAAAGGGCTCTGTTTTCTTCATTCCCAAAAATCTCCCCTATAAAAGTTCCTATTTAGAAGAGAAAACTGCCATAACCATCATTGTCTTTGACGTGGTGGGAGAAATTCCCGAACCACTGAAAAAACCCACTTTGCAACGAAGTCGTGAGTTTTCCGACGTATTTCGCTCAGCCCCACTGGAAAATCTCCGTGATCCTTTATTTTTAGCTTCCCAGATCTACGCACTTCTTTCCTTGCTGGCGGGCAAAAAGCGGGAACAGCTCCCGAAAAAATACAGAAAGATCCTGCCGGCGGTGGAGGAGATTCAGAAGCACTACTACGACCAATGCCCCATTGCCTATTACGCAGGGCTATGTGATATGAGCGAATCCAACTTTCGAAAACTATTTTCTGAATACACGGGAAAAAGCCCCACGCAATATCGAAACTGGATGCGGATCTGTCAGGTAAAGAAGATGCTCAAAAGCGGAGAATTTTCCATCGGAGAAGCGGCAGATCTGGCCGGCTTTAGCAATATGTCTTTCTTTTACGAAAATTATCGGAAATACAGAGAAGAAGAATGAGGAATTTTTAAATTTCATTCGTATAAATCATAATGAAGGGCAGGTGTTTGGTTTGGACCGAGGAGAAGAGCTCTACCGTCGCTATTTAGAGGGCGAAGAAGGAGCCTTTGACCAAATTATGGCAGAATACCGCTACCGACTGATCTTTTTCATTCACGAGATCATTCGGGATGCAGATGCTGCAGAAGACGTGGCGATGGACGTTTTCTGCTATCTTTTGATGCACCCAAAGCGCTATCGATTCGGAACCAAGCTTTCCACCTATCTTTTTATGTTGGCAAAAAGCCGCGCCATTGATTACCTCCGTCACCGCGACCGCTTCCAATGGGTCAGCACCGAGGATGAAACGGTGGAGCTTACCAATGAGAAGACACTTGAGGAAACGGTACTGGAAAACGAGATCAAGCGAACGGTTCATAGCGCTCTCATTCACCTTCCCAATGAAATGCGGCAGGTGGTGCATCTCGTTTATTTTGAAAACCGTTCCTACAAGGACACGGCATTGATCATGAAAAAAAGCCCCAAGCAGATCGATAACCTTCTGTTTCGGGCAAAGGAAAAATTACGCAACGTGCTGGGAAAGGAGGGCGAAGAGCTGTTATGAGAAGTTTGGAAGCTTTTTGTGCGGAAGTGCACCGCCGCCACGACGAAGAGAAAAAACGGCAGGAAAAACAGCGAAAGGCTTTCCTTATGACCTGCATACCATTGGTATTGGTAATCAGCCTCTCATTCTTATACCCGGGTTTTATGAGGGCAGAAAGCATGGATGCCGGAATGGAAAACTTCGTGGGATCCACTGCATTTTCCGATACCTATCGTATCAAGGCTTTGCAGGGAGATGCCGTTATAATTCTGGAAGCGGAGTCAGAGGGTGCCAAGCAGATCACTTCCCTCTTTTTCAAGGATTACCTTGACGTTTCCGATCTTGCGGACGGCGCTGATTTAAAGCCCGAGGAAGAAGCGGCAGAGGATAGCAGTACCACATCTTCTCAGAAAAACGATGACCTCACCTTCGTATTAACCGATGAAAGCGGAAAGAACATCCGTTTTATTTTAGAGAAAGAGTGCCTCATTCGCCTTGATACCGGAGAAGAAAGGATCCTCTCCCAAGAGGAGCTTAATCTGCTTTACGGCGCATTGGAAAAAGGATCAAAAGGATAAAGAAAAGAATCCGCCCAAGCTTATCTTGGGCGGATTCTTTTAAGATTCATCGGCAATGCGAAGCATACACATAAAGAAAACACCGATAACGCCACCGATGGCCAAGCCGAGAAAAAAAGACATATGCAATCGTTCCTTTTCTTTTTTTCATTAGTATGGCAAAGCAAACGTGGACTTATTCATTCTGATTCAGCGGATTTTCACTCATAGCTTTTTTCATATTTTCATCGCTGACGTGGGTGTAGATCTGAGTGGTGTTAAGCTGAGCGTGGCCTAAAATATCCTTCAGAACGCGAACGTCCACCTTCCCTGTTCCATACATCAAGGTTGCGGCAGTATGACGAAGCTTATGAACGGAATAGCCCTTTTCCTCAAGACCTGCAAGCTTCAAGTATTTATACACGATCCATTGAACGGTTTTTACAGAAAGGCGGCGATGATTACGGCTTACGAATAGGGCTGATTCGTCTTTACAGGTGATACCACGGCGCAAGGCAATATATTCCTTTAACGCTGAAACGCAGCCTTCATTAAGATAAATGAGCCTTTGCTTATTGCCTTTACCGGTTACGATCAACTGGGAAAGATCGGTTGAAAGATCGGAAAGAGAGATGCCCGCCAATTCCGAAACACGCATACCGCAGTTAAGGAAAAGAGTCAGAATGGCATAATCTCGCTTGGCATTCTCTTCCCCATGTTCCTTGGCGGCACGAAGAAGCATTTGGCTTTCCTCCAAGGATAAAAATTTAGGGAGAGCGTGCTTCACGCCGGGGGCATCAATATCCTTTGCAGGGCTATTTTCAATGGCGTGCTCTTTGCTTGAAAGGAACTTAAAAAAGCCGCGGATCGCACAAAGCTTTCTGGCTCGCGCGGCATTACCGTTTCTAAGGACCGTAGCGGCATAAAGAAGGTACTCATAAATATTTTGTGAAGAAATGGAAGCGATCTCTTCATCGGTGATCAAAGAAAGATCCAGATTTCCCGCCTCATCGGCCTTCTTTCGGAAAACGTAGCGAAGGAAGCCTGCAAGGTCAATGCTGTACTCATAAACGGTCTTTTCGCTGGCACCTTGAATGGAAAGCTTATAGGAAAGAAAGCGCGCAACGGCGGCGGGTAATTCTTCCATACGAATATTCACGCCATCACCTCCTTTTTTATCATTATACCGAAATGGAAACGAAAAAGCAACAAAAAAATCAGGGCACGCTTCTTTTCAAAGCGCGCCCTGAAAACCGTTTATTTTACTTTCTTTCTGAGAATGATCACAGAGAAAGCGGCTGCGGCAAGGATCATCACAGACCCTGCTGCAAGAAAGATCACGGTGCTATCACCGGTTTGAGCAGAGCCAACCGAGACACCCATAACAGAACCGGAAACCGTAAAGTTTCTGGAGAGATTCTTGGTTACAGAGGTATCGACCCACTTGGTGCCATCGAATCTCTGCTGAACGAAGGTAACAACCAAGGTGTTCAAACCAACGGGAAGCTTGGAGGTGCTGAATTCGCCGGATTTGAAATCCTCGCTGATGGCACCGTTAAGCTTGGTATCGTACCCGTTTCTGACACGGAACTTGGTAGGAATTACACGCAGATCTCCTTCAACGGGAGCGGTGTTTTCAACACAGTCGGGAATCAGGGTGAATTTCGCCTTATCGCCAACCTTGAAAACAGAACCGAACTGATCGATGCGGAACCCGGTAAGATTGGGTCTGAACTGGGTAGCGGGGGGAACGACGGTGTTAATATCGTTGGTGTGAAGAACGGGAGAGGGAACGTAAACGATGGAAGCAGACTCATTCTTGGAATTGGTCCAGTAAGCTTTAACTGCTTTTGCCCAAGTTGAGGATGCGCCGGAGCCGGAATAAGGCTCAATGGTCTTGCCACCGGCATATCCGGTGGTCAGATAAAGCTGAGTCTTGCCGTTAGCGGCACCGGTACGGGTAACTGCTACCTGGAACATAAAGGAACCATAGAACTGGTTCTTAGCAAGGAGAGCGGCAACCTGAGCATCATCCCATGCACCGTTAGCGGAGAAGATCACGTCGCCAAGGGGGATCTTATACTCAAATTCATAAGTATACATTCCGCCGGCTTCATAAGTATGAAGGGCACAGTTGTAGGAATACTTATTCATATTCCAGGCGCCGTACACATCATAATCCAGCGTAGCACTCTTGGAAACCTGCCCGTCAATAGTCCTGTAGGTACGGTTACCCGAGGTACAGCCGACCACGGAATAACCACTGGCAGTCTGTTCATACTCGTAGGTGTTGGAAAGACGGGAAGCGGCTTCAGGAATGGCGGTAGACTGATTCAAGCCGTAACGAACGTTGGTCTTAAGGGTGTCAAGGGTGACACCGTCAGGAGCCAAAACGCTGATCTCCGCAGGGGTTTCAACCTTCTCGGCAATGTAGACGAAGGAGTCATCGTATGCCAAATAGCTGGTAACCTTTGAACCTGCCCAATCGGCACCTGCCTCTTCGGTGTAATCAGTAGTAGCGGTGCTGTTGGTCAAGGTCAGACCATTTCCTAAGGTTGCTTCGTCAGAAGGAGCTCCGCCGTACTGACCGGGATCAATGCCGGTATCGGCAAGGCTGGGAGCAGTTGCTACCTTGAATGCCCGGAACGTATGAATACCGTATGCGCGAAGATCGTGAGCGGTAGTGCCATACTGAATATAGGCTGTGGAAAGCTGATCCGCATAACTAGCATAAGCAGGAATGCAAAATGCACTAACCACAAAGCAGATCGCAAGAAGAATAGAAAGTATTTTTTTCATTGCAAATATCTCCTTATAGTACTATGAGCATTATAGCATTTCCGTGCTTTTGTGTCAATAGAAAAAAATGCGTAATGCACAAAATTTGAACATTTTTTTAAGTCTTTTTGGTTTTCTTTCCTTTTTTCTCATCAATGCGGAACAGAATTGCCGCCCCCACTATGGTCAAAAAGAGAAGTATTCCTACCCCTAAAAAAGAAAGAGCTGAAAAAAGATTCGTTTTCTCCTGCTCTTCCCCATGGAACAGCTGCTCCGTTTCATCAGGAACACTTTCCGCATCCGGGAGATCATCCCAAAAGGAAAACTGTTGGGATGATACGGGCGGAACCTGTTCGCCCGATGGAAAGGAAGATTGTGTCGTTACCGAAACGATAGCCTTATCGGTGGGCGGTATGAGCTGCAATTGAGAAGAAACGGAATCAAAAGGCTCGTCGTATTCATCGGCTTTACCGTTTGACGTCGGTGATTCTTCGGGCTTTTCAGCTATGGGCGAATCAGGCACATCTCCTACAAGATAGAGGGGCGCAAGCACGTGGGTGAAAAGAGATGGGTCTGCTGATTCTTTTGCCGCGATCAGCTGATTCCATTTTTCTCCACAGGAAGAAAGGGGACTTGACGCAAAGCAAGGGAGCGATGCAGAGAGGCAAATTGCATCTCGAACGCCATCTGAAAATTCATAGTTTTCCCCAATGACAGGGCGAAGATCAAACCCACCGCAAAGGAAAGACTCCCCCCCTGAAAGAGCACGGCGCACGTAGTCGGCCTCTTCCGAAGACAAAGTGGTCAAAACGTCATCAATGGAGATACAAAACGAAAATGCGAACTGCGATAATTCCCCCTCTCCATCCATCCTTAAAGACGTATTTAAGCTATAAGCCGCAGAATCCCAACGCTCCCCTTTCGGTGAAACGAATGCATTCTGATTCACGGACGGGTTGAAATTTGAAACAAGCGAGCCACCCTCGGCGCCGTATCGGATTCGTGTCCCCTCAACGGCTACACAGGAAAGATCAGCGGCTGAAAAGAAATACGTGTTGGTAAGACTACTCATACGCTCGCACACGCGGTCACCCGGAACGAAGCTCATTTCCAAAGTAATCATATAAACGCTGCCGTATTTTGGATGAAGCACAGAACAAAAAAGCCCCGTTGCCGCAGGCGAATATGAGGCTTCTACCAAAAACAGATCCTCGGAATAGGATATAGATAGATCTTGATAAACCAATGCTTCTTGTTCGTCGAATCGGTAAGATTCAGCCTCATATGCGGCGTACGAGGAAAGGGCGCGCAATCCACTCCCAAGAGCAAGGCGCCGGATTTCGGGCGCACTGCTAACGGGTGTTGCCTTCAAGGAAGAAACGCCAAAATTCGACAGATCGTACGAAGAAAAAGTGGTAGCTCTACAGATATAGCCAATTTCGAAGCGCGTGCAGATCAGCAAGATCGCACACAGACAAATCAAAAGACGTTTCATTGTTCTCCTTGTACTAAAAATTCGGCGGCCCGATTAAGACCGCCGAACAAAATATTAAGATTTTATTAGCGAGAGCGACCGCTGCGCTTTTTCATAACCACAACCGTTACTGCAGTGGCAGCACAGAGGATCATAACGGCGGAGCAAATCACAGTCAAGGTGAGATCGTCACCGGTGGCAACCGCTGCCTTGGTGGCTACGCCAACCACGCGGTTGTTTACACCACGAACACCGCTGGTCAAAACACCACGGGTACGGGTAACACGAGAGGTAGTCTTCAAAACGGTTTCGGTAGGAGCGGAATAGAAATCGTCATACACGAAATTGGAATCGTAAGCACCCAAGAAGTGAACAGGGTTCATCAAGAAGGTGGGAGTAACCGTTTTCTTGCCGTGCGTTGCCTGAATGGCCGCGCCGACGGTATTGTGAAGCAAATAGCCGGCTACGGTTCCGTTCATACCGGAAGTTGCGGCACCGCCTGCGGGATAGAAGGTCTGCGCGTAAAGAACGTCTTCGGGATGAATGACCGCTTCAGAGCCGTTGGGAAGCGTGCTTACCTTGGGGTAGTAAGCCTGAAGGCGGATGGAACAAGCCCAAGCGCCCCATTCGGGAACGTAATCAATGGGAGTGCCATCTTCATATTCAACGTCGGTAATACGGAGAACGTCACCCAAAGGCTGTCTGCCTTCGAATACGACCTTCCACTTACCGTCTTCCTGAACGGTTACCTGATAAGTAAAGTTCTCAGCTCTCTTATAGATGGTAGAATTCCAGGTCTGACCCAGTTCATCCACGTACGCACCCAAGGTGGTGGTCGTAAACTTGTCATTCTCATAGAGAGTGTAGATTCTCTTAGCAAGAGAAACGCTCTGCGCTACGCCGGGAAGAATGTTGCCGTTGTTATCCTGCTCGTTGTACTTATAGAGACTGTAGCGGGTATTGGCAAAGGAGCTGGAGTTGCCGCCGTGAGAAATGGCGATGTTGTCACTCTGCATAAAGTTGCTACGGGTCTCGAAGAACCAAAGAGCGCTGCGCGTATAAGCGGTCTTATTATCGGTGGTGGGGCGGATCGCGGGAATGACCGTGGCAACCGCAAAGTACAGATAGTTGTCATCGTAGGTCAGGAAGTTGCCGACGTAATCGGGAAACTCACGGCTGTCTACGTAATCAGACCAGTTGCACTCAGGATAGTAGCTATTCTGATCACCGCTGGAATTGGGGTAGTAAGCGTTCATCCACAAGTTATCACCGGGGGTGGCGTAGAGAGAACAGCCGTTCTCGGGACCGGGATATTCGCCCTGACCGATCTTGCCATCAATGGTGGGGGGCACTTCGGTGGAATACACGTTCATGGTGTGCAGACCGTATGCCTCCAAATTGTGCGCAGAAACCGACTCCGGAACAGAAAGGGTATATCCCCTTGCGCCGGAGGTGACAGTGAGAAGAGATGCAAGCATCAGCACTGCCAAAAGAATCGATACTACTCTTTTCATCTTTCGCTCCTTAGTAGGTTTTGATCAAATGAGCATACTTTTACTCAATATCTGCAATTATGATACCATCATTCAAATTTTTTGTCAATATGATTTTGAAATGATTCCGAAAAAAATAATTCATTTTAAGGATAAATTTCACAAATTATATCTTGTTTTCTTACCCGCCGTAGAGTAAACTATACATAGAAAACCAAATCGAAAGGAATTTTCTTATGCACCAGTTGAAACGAAATTTAGGTCTCGTGCTCAAAACCTTCCTTTATCAGATCGTTATGAGTCTATTCGGCTTTATGATGTACAGCGCCATTTACAAGATCCCCTTTCTCGCCGTGATCGGCCAAGTGATCATCACCGCTTTTTTCCTTTATATTATGTTCCACCAAATGTATCAGCAGGGCGCAAAGGCCTGCGAATACGATTGGGCACACAAACTTACCTCCTCCCCCGCTTTGGGGTTCCTTTTCGCCTTGGTGGCTTTTTTACCTGCCATCATTCTTTCCGCAGGCACGGTGATCTCAGCACCCTTTGCTCTTGACGGCACCCCCACCTCTTCTTACGCACCGTTTCTGATCAACAAAACCTTCCTTCAAGGTATGTATATCGGTATCGTGCAGTTTTTATTCCCCACCTCCGCTACCGCAGGCGCACCCGCCATTGCCGCTGCAGGCAATGCACAGTGCTTTGCTCATCTGATCTCCTGTATTCCCGGGCTTTTATCCTGCGGAATCGGTTACGCGATCGGCTATCTTCACTTTAAACGCAACAAAAAGAAAAACTGAATCGCTTCTATTCCTTCACCTCGGAACATACAATACTCCGAGGTGATCCTATATGAAAAAGCACAAGGGCACAGCCTCTTTGGCTGTGAAAGCCGCCCTTTTCTCCTTTTTTATCATATTGCTCGTTTTGGGGCTCTCCGCCCTCTTTGGGAATTTTCCCAATCAAGCCGACGTTCCCGCAGGGCTTGAAGCCCGCGAGGATCTGCGCCCTACGGTGATCCTTGACCCGGGTCACGGCGGTGCTGACCCCGGTGCCATATCGGTTACGGGAGACGAAGAAAAGCATATCAACCTTGCGGTGGCAAAATCCTTGGGTGCCTTTTTAGAGGCAGAGGGGATCCGCGTGATCTATACGAGAGAGGATGATCGAATGCTCACCTCCTCCAAAACAGAGTCCCGCAAGATGGGCGATCTGATGGGAAGGGTCGAGCTGGCGGCAGAATGTCCGGACGCCGCCTTCATCAGTATTCATATGAACACCCTTCCCATTGAAAAATACAAGGGGCTTCAAGTCTTTTATTCTCAAAACCACAATGCAAACAAGGTTTTGGCGCTTCAGATCCAAAATGACGTTCGCGCCATGCTGCAAGGGGATAACAAGCGGGAAGTGAAGGATCACAAAGGCTCCATTTACGTACTGGATCGCATCTCGAACCCTTCCGTTCTGGTAGAATGCGGCTTTCTTTCCAATCACGAAGAGGCGGCGCTTCTGGCAGACGAGGCTTACCGCAACAAATTGGCATACGTTTTATCCCGCTCTCTGATCTCCTTTTTATTGCAAAAACAAAATTTGGAATAATTTAGAGAAATTTCGTTTTTACTCTTGACTTTTCCCTTTCGGTTATGTTAAGATATAATACGATGTCGTTGAAAGATGATTTCTTCGCAAGTAAATAAAAACAGAAAAAGGTGAAAACAATGAAAGAAGGACTTCATCCCTCCTACAAGGATACCGTGATCGTTTGCGCTTGCGGTGCAGAATACCCCACCAGATCCACCAAGGAGAACATCCACGTGGATATTTGCGCAAAGTGCCATCCCTTCTATACCGGCAAGCAGAAATTCGTTGATGCCGGCGGTCGTGTCGACAAGTTCAACAAGAAGTTTGGCAGATAAGTTGACGGGCGTATTGCCCGCATAAAACGGGTAGAAGCGGTTGCACTGTTCCGGTGTTACCGCTTTTTTCTATATTCTGATAAGCGAAAAGGAAAATATGGAACACATTGATTTTGATCCCGTCAAAAAGCCATCCACGCTGGAAACGGAGGATGCCGCACCTGAACGCGCCATTCTGGTCAGCGTCGTGCTTGACGACGGAGACCCCCTTGATACCGATTCTTCCCTGGACGAGCTGGAGGCTCTTTTGGATACCGCCGGCGGCATTTCCTGCGGGCGGCTGATCCAGGCACGGCAAAAGCCCGAGCACGCCACCTACATCGGCACGGGAAAATTGCAGGAATTGGCAGAGCTTTGCCTTAATATGGATATTGATCTCGTGGTATTTGACTGCGAGCTCTCCCCTTCCCAGATCCGCAACGTAGAGAGTGCGCTGGACGGGGTACGCGTCATTGACCGAACTATGCTGATCCTGGATATTTTTGCCCAAAACGCCCGCACGGGGGAGGGCATTTTACAGGTGGCCATTGCCAACCTGAAATATACGCTGCCCCGCCTTTCCGGTCAGGGAGAAGGTCTTTCCCGATTGGGCGGCGGCATCGGCACACGCGGTCCCGGAGAAACCAAGCTTGAGGTAGACCGCCGCCACGTAAAGCGCAAGATCCAGAAATTGGAGGAAGACCTTGCGGAGCTGGCAAAAAAGCGTGCCACACAGCGAAAAAGCCGTGAAAAGAACGGGCTTTTTCAAATTGCGCTGGCAGGCTACACCAACGCGGGAAAATCTTCTCTGTTAAACTTTCTTTGCGACGATTCCATTTTAGCCCAGAACAAGCTTTTTGCCACGCTGGATCCCACCACCAGGCGCTTAAAGCTCCCCAATTTCGGTGAGGTGCTTTTAACCGATACCGTTGGCTTTATCAATCGCCTTCCCCACCATTTGGTGGAGGCCTTTCAATCCACTCTTGACGAGGTGGTCTACAGCGATCTGGTGCTGATGGTAATGGACGCCACCGACCCGAAATTCCAACAAAAGATGCACATTACGGAAACGATCCTTGCCGATCTGTACGAAAAGCGCGGCGTTACCCCGCCGCCCCTGATCTACGTTCTCAACAAGACCGATTTAGAGGAAAGCCGTTTCAATACCGCCTCCTTCCCCAAGGGGCTTGATCACGTTTGCATTTCCGCCAAAACGGGAAAAGGCGGCGACCTGCTGATCCGGCAGATCGAGAACGTTCTTTCCCGCGCAAAAAAACGTTGTCGTTTTCTCTTCCCCCACGAGGAGGGTGGCAAGCTTTCGCTGCTCTACAAAACGGCAAACGTAGTGCAGGTGGATTACGAGGCAGACGGCATTCACGTAGAGGCTGTTTGTGACGAAAAGACCCGCGGTGCCCTCTCCTGCTTTCTCATAAACTGATTAAGGATAAGGAAAACAAAATGGCAGAACGAAAGAAAAGAACCAAAGCAAAAGACGCAGAGCCCGTAAAGCCTGCGGTGATCCAGGAGCAGCCCATCACCGAAACGCTGCGAACCAACTATATGCCCTATGCTATGAGCTCCATCATCTCCCGCGCCTTGCCGGAGATCGACGGTCTGAAGCCCTCCCATCGCAAGCTGCTCTACACGATGTATAAAATGGGGCTTCTCACAGGGAACAGAACCAAAAGTGCCAACGTCGTGGGGCAGACCATGCGCCTGAACCCCCACGGCGACGCGGCCATCTACGAAACCATGGTGCGCCTGACCCGCGGCAACGAAGCACTTTTGCATCCCTTTGTAGATTCCAAGGGTGCCTTTGGTAAGCAGTATTCCAAAATGGCTTACGCCGCACCCCGATATACCGAGGTAAAGCTGGCTCCCATTTGCTCGGAGCTCTTCGGCGGCATTGATAAGGACGCTGTAGACCTGGTGGATAACTACGACTCTACCATGAAAGAGCCCGTGCTTCTCCCCTCCTCCTTCCCCAACGTTCTGGTCTGTCCCAATACGGGTATCGCAGTGGGCCTTGCCAGCTCCATCTGCTCCTTTAACCTCAACGAGACCTGCGACGCGGTGATCGCCCTTCTGCGTGATCCCAACGCTGATCTTTATCAAATTCTGAAGGCGCCCGATTTTTCCACCGGCGGCGAGCTGCTTTACGACCCCGAGGAAATGCGGCAGATCTACGAAACGGGAAAGGGCTCTTTTTCCGTTCGCGCCGTTTGGCACTCCGTTCCCAAGGAAAACCGCATCGTCATTACGGAGATCCCCTATAACACCACGGTGGAGCAGATCATTGAAAAGATCGTGCAATTGATCAAGGAAGGCAAGCTCCGCGAGATCAACGATATTCGTGATGAGATCGACTTTGACGGCTTGAAGCTGACCATTGACTTAAAGCGCGGCAGTGACCCGGATAAGCTGATGGCAAAGCTCTTGAAGGCCACGGATCTGGAATGCCGCTTCCCCTGTAACTTTAACGTACTCATCGCCGGCTCCCCCCATCTTTTGGGTGTTCGTGAGCTTTTAAGCGAGTGGCACGCATTCCGCTGCGAATGCTTAAAGCGCGAGTTTTATTACGAATTGGGTCAAAAGGAAGCCAAGCTCCACCTTTTGATGGGTCTTGAAAAGATCCTGGTGGATATTGACAAGGCCATTGCCATCATCCGCAAAACCGAGCACGAAAAAGACGTGATCCCCAATTTGTGCAAGGGCTTTGAAATTGACGAAAAGCAAGCGGAATACATTGCAGAGATCAAGCTCCGCCACCTGAACCGCCAGTACATTTTAGACCGAATCGGCGAGCGGGAAAAGCTGGAAAAGGAAATTGCGGACTTGGAGAGTCTTCTTTCCAGCAGTCGCAAGCTGAACAACTACATCATCCGCCAGCTGGAGGACGTAAAGAAAAAATACGGCCAACCCAGAAAGACCCGCATTGCCTACGAATACAGCCGCCCCAGCGAAGCTTTGAAGCTGGAGGAAGAAGCGGAATACACCGCCCATTGCGTGATTACCCGCGGCGGTTATTTAAAGAACATTCCCCTAAAATCCATTATGGTCAGCGATAACCAAAGGCTGAAGGACGATGACAGCATTATCTTTTCCGGGGAAATGTCCTCCAAGCAGGAGATCTATTTCTTCACGGATCATCAACAGGTCTATCACGCAAAGTTCGGTGATTTTGCCATCACCAAGGCATCGGAGCTGGGCGACTACGTTCCCGCAAAATTGGAAATGGATAAGGATGAAAAGGTGATCTTCTCCGCCCCCTTATCCGATCTGAAAGGGAGCCTTGCCATCCTGTTTGAAAACGGCAAGGGCGTTTCCTTCCCCCTTTCCGTTTACGAGACCAAGGGCAACCGCAAGCGCCTTACCGGCGCCTTCAGTGACGGCTCACCCGTTGCCGCGATGTTCATTCTCGCCCCCGGCGAGGTGAAGGAGATCCTCATTAAAACAAAGATGGGCAGAGCTTGCATTCTCCGCACCACCCTCTTCCCTGAAAAGAGCACCCGCACCAGCGCAGGCAACCAAATGGTGGCGCTGAAAAAGCTGGATGCCATTGCCGAAGCCTTCCCCGTTTCCACCGCAGACAACCCCTCTCTTGCCATTTACAAGAAGCCCCGCGTTCCCACCCCGGGCATCATCTATAACGAGGTAGACTTAACCGACGCGCAAGGAAAAATGGATATCTGATTTATAACACAAAGAGCACCGCGAATTGCGGTGCTCTTTTTCTATTCCATATCATAAGGGGTCTTATTTTTGGATAATCCCAAAATATAATCAGAAGAGGTTTCATAAAAGCGGGCAAGACGGATGAGAACGTCTGTAGGAAGATCACGCAGACCGCGCTCATAGCGGTTATATTGGGATTGCTTCATTCCTAAATAATCCGCTACCTTCTGCTGGGTCAGGTCGTGGTCTTCTCTTAATTCGCGAAGCCTGGGATAATAATTATCCACCGCCATCCCCCCTCTGTTATAACCGTTTGGTATTGACAGTTTATCACAAAGATGCTATAATTGTGGTAATTATAGCCGTTTGGTTATAATCCTGAAAAAATAGGAGTAGAGAAAATGAAAAAAAGAATCGTATCATTACTTTTGGCACTGGCGCTGATCCTGCCCCTTTGCCCTGCCTTTGAACTGCCTCTTCTTTCCTTGCCCGTTTCAGCGGCAACCGGTGGCACCACGGGTGATTGCACGTGGGAATTGAAAGGCACCGTGCTTACCATTTCCGGCAATGGTAAGATGGGGGATAACAAATATGGAGGACCTTGGGGCACCTCTATTACAAAAGTGATCATCGAAGATGGCGTCACAAGCGTTGGGGATTATGCCTTCTACGGTTGCAGCAGCCTTACCTCCATTACCATCGGCAACAGCGTCACCAGTATTGGTAATTCTGCCTTCGCCGGTTGCAGCAGTCTGACCTCCATTACCATCCCGGGTAGTGTTGAAAATGTTGGCGAATGGGCATTCCATGCTTGTGGCTTAACCGATATAATCATTGAAGAGGGTGTTACCAGCATTGGCGGCGACGCGTTCAGCAACTGTAATAACCTGACCAGTGTCGCCATTCCGAATAGCGTTACCAGTATTGGTGATCATGCGTTCCATGAATGTGGAAAACTAGCCAACGTTATCATCCCGGAAGGTGTTACCAGCATTGAAGAAAATACATTCACGTATTGCAGCAGTCTGACCAGCATTACTATCCCAGGCAGTGTCAAGAACATTGACGAATCCGCTTTTTATGGCTGCAGGAGCTTGTCTGCTGTCACCATCCCCGATTCCGTCACCAACATTGGGGCTTCTGCCTTCTCCTATTGCAGCAGCCTTACCATGGTTTGGTATGAAGGCAGCGTAAGCGATCGAAGCAAAATCTCTATAGGTAGTGATAACGACGAGCTTACCGCCGCCACTTGGCATTACGATTGCTGTATGGAAAACGAGAGTGTTTGGACCCACGTTTACGACAGCGCTTGTGATACTGAGTGCAACGAATGCGGTAAAATCCGCATACCCCCTCACGTTTATGACAATAAAGTGGATGTAAGTTGCAACGTATGCGGCGCCGAACGAACCCTTCCTTATGACGACTACGGCACCACGGGTGATTGCACTTGGACTTTGGATGGCACGAAGCTTACCATTTCCGGCAATGGTAAGATGGGGGATTATACATCCACCAATGAAGCGCCTTGGGGCACCTCTATTACAGAAGTGATCATCGAAGATGGTGTCACAAGCATTGGGGATTATGCCTTCTACGGTTGCAGCAGCCTTACCTCCATCTCCATCGGTAACAGTGTCACGAGCATTGGGAAAGATGCCTTCTACGGTTGCAGCAGTCTTACCGCCATCACCATTCCCGATTCCGTTACAAGCATTGGAGATGGTGCCTTCGCCGATTGCAGCAGTCTTACCGCCATCACCATTCCCGATTCCGTCACAACTATTGGTATGGTTGCCTTCATAAATTGCGACAGCCTTACCGCCATCACCATTCCCGATTCCGTCACAAGCATTGGGTCTTCTGCCTTCTGGTTTTGCACGAGCCTTACTTCCATCACCATTCCCGATTCCGTCACAAGCATTGGGTCTCCTGCCTTCGCCGGTTGCAGCAGCCTTACCTCTATTGCCGTTGCAGAAGGGAACCCGGTTTACCACAGCGCAGGAAATTGCTTGATCGAAACAGAAAGCAAAACCTTGATAGCAGGATGCCAAAATTCCATCATTCCTTCGGATGGTTCCGTCACAAGCATTGGGTCTTCTGCCTTCTCCTATTGCAGCAGCCTTACCGCCATCACCATCCCCGATTCCGTCACAAGCATTGGAAGTTATGCCTTCGATAGCTGCGACAGTCTTACCGCCATCACCATTCCCGATTCCGTCAAAAGTATTGGGTTTTATGCCTTCCACAGTTGTACAAAGATTACCACCATCAACATCCCCGATTCTGTCGCAAGCATTGAGTCTCGCGCCTTCAACGGTTGCAGCAGCCTTACCTCTATCACTGTTGCAGAAGGGAACCCGGTTTACCACAGCGCAGGAAATTGCTTGATTGAAACAGATAGCAAAACCTTGATAACAGGATGCCCAAATTCCATCATTCCTTCGGATGGCTCCGTCACAAGCATTGCGGATTGGGCCTTCTGGTATTGCACGAGCCTTACCACCATCACCATCCCGGATTCCGTCACAAGCATTGGGGATTCTGCCTTCTCCTATTGCAGCAGCCTTACCACAGTTTGGTATGAAGGCAGCGAAAGCGATCGGCGCAACATTTCCATTGGTGATTCTAACGATCCGCTTGCCACCGCCACATGGCATTACGATAGCTGTATGAAAAACGAGGGTGTCTGGACCCACGTTTACGACAACGTTTGCGATGTGGATTGCAACGAATGCGGTGAAGTACGCGCCGTACCCGATCACGTTTACGACAACGTTTGCGATGCGGATTGCAACGAATGTGGTGAGGTGCGCAGCACTGAACACGTTTACGACGATGCTTCCGACGTTACTTGCAACGTGTGCGGCCTTGTCAATCTTGAAGTGGCTTCCAGCATCAATCTTTCCGTAGAAGAGAGAATCTATCTGAATCTGTGGCTGGATGCCGAAGACGTTGACGCTTGCAAGGCGCTGACCGGGAAAGACTTTACCTACGATGCCACCGTTGAAACCCCAAACGGCATGCGCGCCCTTGGAAGCGGAAGTGTCAGCGGTGCACCTGTGGAAACAGAATACGGCACCTATTACATTATTCGTCTTGACGCGGTTTCTGCCGAGCTTTTTGACCAAAGAATCTCTGTGAAATGCCCCACCGGCACGATCAACGCCGTTGGAGACGAGTCCCTCACCGTGCTTTCTCTTGCAAAGGCGGGGGCCGCGCAATACGAAGAGCAGATGGCCAAGGATCTTTTCACAGCCCTTTACAATTACGGTGCTTCCGCCACGGGCAAAGAACTTTTGACAATGCCGCAGGATTTCGTGAAAGATCTGAAGGAAAACATTTCCGTTTTCGCCTCCCCCAATGAAACCGCTTTATTCCAAAACGTTTTTCTTTTAATGGGCGATTCCATCGGCATTCGCCTGAAAGGACAGCTGCTGGGTGATGAAAAGGCGCTTTCCGTCAAGATCTTTAACGGATCAACCGAATACAAAAACCCACCGTACTCTCTGATCGCCCAAGAAGACGGGACCCTGACCCTCGATCTCTACGTCAGCGCGGATCACTTCAACACCAAACTGAAGATTCGGGTATATAGCGGAGAAGAGGTAATTGCCGGCTTTACTGGCACGATCAAAGGATATTCCGAGCAAATTGCCAACAACGAGAGCAGAACCCTTGCTTTGGCGCAATTCGTTCAGGCCTGTGTCAATTACAAATACAAGGACCCTACGATTCCCGACCATATGGACACGGAAGACGTTCCCGACGTAGGCACGATTCCCCTGTAAACTCATGAAATAATTTGAAGCACGCTTTTTCAAAGAAGGCGTGCTTCTTTTTTACCAAAAAACAGTTTACAAGCAAGGAAAAAAATGATATAATAAAATGGAATATACAAATCAAGATCATCACCTTTAAAAACCAAGAAGAAAAACGAGAAGGTAACCATAGATGAAACGAAGAAATCTGTTGAAAAACTCCATTTTTGATCGGCTGAATCCCTTATGGGTGATCCTGGTCACTTCCCTGTTTCTGATTCTGTTTTCCCTTGCGGTTGCCATATTGGCCAACAGTTTTTTGTATCTGACCATCGGGCTCATTGCGCTGCTGGTGGAGATCGCGCTGTTCTGGCTTTTCGGGATCTTTACCTCTAAAGGGAAGCACAAGGCCGATGAGAAGCTTTCCATTCTCAACGGGCTGACTCTGAATTTTTTGATGGAAATGATGCTCCCCGTTGCGATCTTCGGCGAGGATGGGCTGATCCTTTGGTACAACAACGCCTTTCAAAACGCCACGGGGGTGAACGCTCCCTTATATCAAACCGCTATTCAAGAGCTTTGCGATGAAAAGCTGAGTATGCGCCGCCTGCGGGAGGAACGCCCTGACGCCCTACGGGAAAAGCCCGTGATCGGCACGATGAAGGGCGAGGAATACGAGGTGGTTTCCTACAAGGTGGAGGCGGAAGGAAAGGTGCTCCTCATTTCCGTATGGGAGCCCTTGAAGCGGGTGCGCCGCCTGGAGCGGGAGCTTGCTGACCAAAACACCGTTATTTCCTATATTGCAGTAGACAACTACACCGAGGCCGCTTCCCTTTTGCAGGGCAACTACCGCACCATTGCCGCTAAGATCTCCATTTTGCTGAAGGAATGGGCAACGGGGCTTGACGGCATTTTAAGAGAGGTGGAAAGCGACCGCTACATTCTGATGATGGAAGAGCGGAGCCTTGGCCGTCTGACGGAAGGAAAATACGAGATCTTAGATGACGTTCGCGCCATTTCCTCCGACAACGTTGACGTACCCATTACCATTTCCATCGGCACCGCCTGCCTTGACGGCACCCTTACCGAAAAAGAGACCGCCGCCCATCAGGCTTTGGATCTTGCCATGCAACGCGGCGGCGACCAGGCTGTTTTGAAAAAGCGTGATAACGCTATGGAATACTACGGAGGCCGAACGAAAACGGTGCAGAAGCGCACCAAGATCCGAAGCCGCATCGTAGCTTCCGAAGCAATGAACCTGATGAAGAAGGCCTCCAACGTTCTGATCATGGGCCATCGCTTTGCCGATCACGATTCCATTGGCTCTGCCATCGGTATGGCGCGCTTTGCCATGCAGTACTGCGGCAAGGTGAACATTGTGGTCAACGTGCACGACTCCAACCTGAAGGGCGTCTTCAAGAAACTGGGCGGGCTCAGCGATTACCGCAACGTATTTATTGACGGTGCCACCGCTCAGGATCTGATCACCTCCTCCACCCTTCTCATTATTACAGACGTTAACAACGTTCGTCAGTTTGAGGCTCCCGAGCTGTTTGAAAACTGCCACGACGTGGTGATCATAGACCACCACAGACAGAGCGCGGAATTTGCGGTGAAGCCCAAGATCACCTACATTGAGCCCAGCGCTTCCAGCGCAAGCGAGCTTGTTTCGGAAATGCTGGAGCAACAGCTCCCTCAAGGAAGTCTTTTAAAGGAGGAAGCAGAGCTTCTCTTTGCAGGGATCATACTGGATACCAAGCAGTTCGCCAACAACACGGGCCCCCGCACCTTTTCGGCGGCGCACTTCCTTCGCTCGGAGGGAGCAAATCCCGCAGAGGCACAGATGCTCTTCCGCTCGGATCTGGAGGATTTCAAGCGTGAGATCAAATACGAAGCAAACGCCTTCGTTTATCGGGAGATCATTGCGTTTTCCTATATGGAAGAGAACGCAACGCAGGAAGACAAGATCGCCGCTTCCAAGGCGGCAGACCGTTTGCTTTCTCTGGACGGCGTATTGGCAAGCTTCGTGCTTTGCCGCATTGATCAGACCGTTCACATTTCCGCCCGTTCCTCGGGCACCATCAACGTTCAGCTGATCACGGAAAAGCTTCACGGCGGCGGTCATTTCGATATGGCGGGCGCGCAGGTGAAGGATGCTACCATCAAAGAGACCTTCGTTCAGCTGAAGGAGGCCATTGACGAATATCTCAACGAAGTATAAAACCAATTGAATAAGGAGAATGAACATGAAAGTCGTATTAAAAAGTGACGTAAAAGGACAGGGTAAAAAAGGACAGATCATCAACGTATCCGACGGATACGCCCGTAATTTTCTATTTCCCAAGGGACTTGCCGCACCGGCAGACGCCAAGGCAGAAAACGAACTGAAGAACCAGATCTCCTCTCAGGAATACAAGGCGAAGGTGGATCTGGAAAACGCAAAAGAAATGAAAGAAAAGCTTGAGAAGATCGAAGTGCGAGCAAAGGCAAGCGCCGGTGCCGACGGCAAGATCTACGGAAGCATCACCAACGCTCACGTTTCCGAGCTTCTGGCCAGCCAGCACGGCATTAAGATCGACAAAAGAAAGATCAGTCTGGACGCCGTTAAAAACTTCGGCACCTTCCACGCCGATATCAAGCTTTCCTCCGGCATCAGCGCAGAGCTGAAAGTGATCGTGGAGCAATAAAGAAAGGGATTCCCTCATGGATAAAAACACGAAGCCTTCCATTGGCGCACTTTTAGGGCGACAACCTCCCTACTCGGTAGAAAACGAGCAGGCGCTTTTGGGTGCACTCATTTTGGACAATGAGAAACTGGGTGACGTTTCCTCCGTGCTCAACGCGCAGGATTTTTACTTTGAAAAGCACGAAAAGATCTATAGCGCTCTCATTGAGCTTTCACTGCAAAACCGCGGGGTAGACGTGGTCACCCTTCTTTCCCTTTTGGTGCAGAAGGGGGTATACACGGAGGAGCAGGGCGCTTCCTACATTCGCCAGTTGGCAGAGAACGTTCCCTCCCTTTCCAATATTATGGACTATGCCACCATCATCCACGAAAAGGCTCTTTTGCGTGCATTGATCCACGCGGCAGAGGAGATCATGGAGGAGGCGTACGATCAGCACGGCGAGCCTAACAAGATCATCGACAGTGCCCAGCAAAAGATCTTTAACCTGACTCAGGGTGTTGCTAAGCACGATTTTTCCAAGCTGGACGAGATCATTCAGCAGTTTTACATTGAATTGAAGGAAATCAGCTCCGGTAATGAGAACACCAAGACCATCAAGACCTATTTCGGGGATATTGACCGTGTACTGGTGGGTATGAACCCCGGCGATCTGGTGCTCATCGGCGCCCGACCCGGTATGGGTAAAACCAGTTTCGTTATGAACATTGCCGCCGAGGTGGCGAAACGGAGAAAGGATAAATCCGTTGCTATCTTCTCTATGGAAATGTCCAAGACCCAGCTTGCCTCCCGTTTGCTTTCCTCCGAAGGAAAGATCGAAAGCAGAAAACTGCGTGACGGGCAATTGGAGGAGGAGGATCTGGCAAAGCTGGCGGAAGCCGCCGTTGCTCTTTCTCAAACCAATATTTATATTGACGAATCCGGTAATCTTTCCCCTATGGAAATGAGAACCAAGCTCCGCCGCATTCCCAACCTTGGGCTGGTGGTGGTGGACTATCTGCAGCTTATGAACTCCGACGACAAGAAAAAGCGTGATAACCGCGTGCTTGAGGTGGGTGATATTACCCGTAACCTGAAGATCATGGCGAAGGATCTTGGCTGTCCCATTATGCTTTGCTCCCAGCTTTCCCGTATTGCTCAGGATCGAAAGGACAAGCGCCCTCAGCTTACGGACCTTCGTGAATCCGGTGCCATTGAGCAGGATGCCGACGTCGTTCTCTTTTTGCACAGAGAGTTTTACTACAACCACGACCCCGCCATCGAAAACGAGGCGGAATGCATTGTTTCCAAAAACCGTCACGGTTCCACGGAAGATATCAAAATGGGTTGGAACGGTAAATACACGCTGTTCTTCCCTCTGGAGCACCGCTACGATCAGATGGCGCCTCCCCCTGAAGCATGACCCATTCCCTTTCGGAGCGCTTTGGTGCCTATCACAAAGAGAGAAACACCTTCCGCAAAGGGGAGACTCTTTTGGTTGCCCTTTCCGGTGGAAAGGATTCCGTTTGCCTTTTGCACCTTTTGAAGACGTGGCAGGAAAGATTCGGCTATAAGCTGGCAGCTTGCCACGTGAATCACAAGATCCGCGGGGAAGAAGCCTTGCGTGACCTTGCCTTCTGCCAAAGGCTATGCAAGGAGCTTGATATACCGTTTGTTCCGGAAGAAACGGACGTGCCCGCTTTTTGCGCAGAAAACGGTTTCGGTATAGAAGAAGGTGCGCGGCTTGAGCGGTATCGCCTTTTGCGGCAGGCGTCTCGGCGTTTTGAGCGTTGCCGCATCGTTACGGCGCACTCTGCTTCCGATCAGGCAGAAACGGTTTTGTTCCGCGTGATCCGCGGAACGGGACTTTTAGGTGCCTGCGGGATCCCCGAGGAACGGGACGGGATCCTTCGTCCCTTGCTCCCTTTTCACAAGGAAGAGATTCTGGAATTTATAGAAAACCGTCAGATCCCGTTCACAGAAGATTCAACCAATTCCGATATACTGTATACGAGAAACCGTTTGAGAAACGAAGTGTTCCCGATGTTGGAGGAGATCAACCCTGCAGCGGAAAAAGCGCTTGTGTGCTTTGGAAGGATCGCTTCCTCTCACAGAGCCCTCACCCGCGCACTTTGCGATTTGTGGCAAGAGAAAACGGGTGTTGATCCTTTTTCAAAAAAGGTTTCACTTTCGGCACTGGCTCCCCTTTTGCACGACGAAGCGGGAATCCCTTTGCTTTACGAATTTTTCACGCGCATGGCGCAAAGCGAAAATATTACCATTGATTTTGACCGTTTTTCCCATTTGGTTTCGTTATTAAAATGCCCAGCTGAGGGTAAAATAATCGAAATCTCCTCTTCTTTTGTTTTCACAATTTGCGGCGGTATGCTTGTTTTTCAAAAGTATGAAAACAAAGACATTCGCATAGAGTACAAAAGAGAGATGAAAACGGGAGAAAACAAGCTTTGCGAGCTTGGACAGATCCTTTTGATTTCAGAGGAAAAGCCTGAAAAAAATACAAATATTAACAAAAAGCACTTGATTATTCATATGGCTTCCGATAGAATAGAAGGAGCACTTTTTGCCAGAAATTTCCTGCCGGGTGACAAGATCACCATGTACGGAATGACAAAAAGCATCAAGAAGCTTCTGTGTGATGCCGGGATCCCTATGGATCTGCGCCGTCATATTCCTTTGATCTGCGACGAAAAAAAGGTGCTATGGCTTCCCTTTATCGGTCTTTGCGACAAGGCAAGGCCTGAGGAAGCGAAGAGGCACGTTACCCTTTCCCTTTCCGGGGGAAGGCTGGATGAGATCACCTCTGCATTAAGATCGAAGAACCAAAATTGAAACAAGAAATCCTCGTTAAGGAGATAACAATATCGAAATGAAAAAAAGCAATTTTAAAGTCATTCTTTTTTACGCCATTCTGATCTTGCTGGTCATTTTGGTTTCCAGCTCCCTGTTTAATCTCACGGGGCGGGAGGAGATCAAGACCAGTGATATCATTGCTATGTTCGAAAAGGATCAGGTGAAAAGCTTTACCGTTTCCCCTTCGGGAGAGCTTTCCATCGTGACTACGGATAACAAGACCGTTCTTTTTGAGCTGCAAAGCATTGACGATTTCCGCGAAGACGTGCAGGAATACGTAGAAAAGAACAAAAAGAAGGAAGACGGAAGCGGCGGTAATCTGGAGAAATTCCACTACGAGCCCGTGACCAATTACCCTTGGTGGGTCAGCCTTCTTCCCTACGTGCTCATTCTGGCGGTATTCATCGGGCTTTGGTTCTACGCTATGAATCAGGCTACCGGCGGCAAGGGCGGAAGGATCAATTCCTTCGGAAAAGCCAAAGCAAAGCTCGGTGCCGATGAAAAGAAAAAGGTATTCTTTTCCGACGTTGCCGGTGCAGATGAAGAAAAGGAAGAGCTCACCGAGGTGGTCGACTTCCTGAAGAATCCCGGTAAATTCCAGGATCTTGGCGCAAGGATCCCCCGCGGTGTTCTTTTGGTGGGTCCTCCCGGTACCGGTAAGACCCTTCTTGCAAAAGCCGTTGCAGGGGAGGCAGGTGTTCCCTTTTACTCCATTTCCGGCTCTGATTTCGTTGAAATGTACGTAGGCGTGGGTGCCTCCCGTGTCAGAGATCTGTTTGAAAACGCAAAGAAAAACGCGCCCAGTATTATCTTTATTGACGAGATCGACGCCGTAGGCCGTCACAGAGGCGCAGGTCTCGGCGGTGGACACGACGAACGTGAACAGACCCTGAACCAGCTTCTGGTTGAGATGGATGGCTTCGGCTCCAATGAAGGCGTGATCGTGATGGCGGCAACCAACCGCCCCGACATTCTGGACCCCGCTTTGCTCCGTCCCGGCCGTTTCGACCGTCAGGTTACGGTGAACTACCCCGATATCAAGGGCAGAGAAGCGATTTTGCACGTACACGCAAAGAACAAACCCTTTGAGGAAGACGTAAACCTGAATACCTTGGCTAAATCCACTCCCGGCTTTACCGGTGCGGATCTTGCCAACCTTTTAAACGAGGCGGCGCTCCTTGCCGCAAGAAAGGGCAAAAAGCTCATCGGTACCACCGAGCTTGAAGAGGCTACCATCAAGGTGATCGTAGGCCCCCAGAAGAAGAGTAAGGTTATTTCCGAAAAGGATAAAAAGCTGACTGCATTCCACGAAGCGGGCCACGCCATTGTGACTCATTTTCTTCCCACGCAGGATAAGGTTCACCAGATCTCCATTATTCCCTCCGGAAGAGCCGGCGGCTACACCCTTTCCCTTCCCAACGAGGATAAGAGCTATTCCTCCAAGCTGGAAATGGAAGAGGAGATCGTTTCCCTTCTGGGTGGCAGAGTGGCAGAGAAATTGATTCTTGGTGATATTTCCACCGGCGCTTCCAACGATATTCAGCGCGCCACCAACATTGCCCGCGATATGATTACCAAATACGGTATGAGCGAAAAGCTCGGTCCCGTGGTGTACGGAAGCGGAAACGGCGAAGTATTCCTTGGCAGAGACTTCAGCAACACTCCCAACTATTCCGAAAAGGTTGCAGCTTTGATCGACGAAGAGACCCTCGCCATTGTAAACGCCGCCTTCGAAAAGGCCACCCTTCTTTTGAAGGAGCACGATGATAAGCTTCACTTCGTTGCAGAATTTCTGATGGAGCACGAGGTTATGGATGAAGAGCAATTTGCCGCTTCCATGCTGGAGGGTGCCACCAAGGAGAGCGTTCTGCAGATCAAGGAGGACAAGCTTCAAAAGAGCATTGATGAGAATGCCAAAAAGCGCGAAGACGATGCACAAAAGCGCGCAAATGATCTGGCTTTAAAGCTGGCAAAAGAGGCTGCAGCCGCTGCCGCAAAGGAAGAGCAGGATCATAAGGAAGATCAGTAAGTTAACGTTAAAGAAAGGAAAGCCTTATTGGCTTTCGGTGACATATAATGAACATTACAGTAATCGGTTGTGGACGCTGGGGCTCCTTTATCGGTTGGTATCTGGATCAGATCGGTCATAAGGTTACCTTCTACGGACCTGCCGATACCCCCCATATGCAGCGCTACCTTGAAACCCGCACCAACGGAATGCTGACCCTCAGAGATTCCATCGGCCTGACCACCGACATCAAAGAAGGGCTTCAGGCAGAGACTGTTGTAATCTCCGTTCCCTCCCAATCCTTCCGTGGATTGCTTCACGAGATTTTGGATACCGGCATTGATATTTCCAAAAAGACCTTCATTCTTTGTATGAAGGGAATTGAGATCGAAAGCGGAAAGCGCCTTTCTCAGGTATTTGAGGAAGTGGTGGGAGATGAGGTTTCTCTTGCCGTTTGGCTTGGGCCCGGTCATCCCCAGGAATTTGTGAAAGGGATTCCCAACTGTATGGTAATCGACAGCCACTCTCAGGAACTGAAGGAAAAGCTGGTGGAGCAATTCAAGGGCCCTCTGATTCGCTTTTACTACGGTTCCGACCTGATCGGAAACGAGATCGGTGCCGCTGCAAAGAACGTCATCGGTATTGCGGCAGGTGTGCTTGACGGAATTGGCAGAAGTTCCCTGAAAGGGGCGCTGATGTCCCGCGGGACCCGCGAGATCGCAAGGCTCATTGAGGCCTGCGGCGGTAACGGGCTTTCTGCATACGGTCTTTGCCATTTGGGCGATTACGAAGCCACCGTCTTTTCAAAATTCAGCCACAACCGCGCCTTCGGTGAAATGTATGCCAAGGGCGAGACCTTCCCTGATCTGGCAGAGGGCTACTACACCGCCAAGGCAATTAAACGCCTTGCAGATGAAAAGGGTGTTGAGCTCCCCATTTGCGAAGCCGTTTACGCAATGCTTTACGAAAACGCTTCCATTGAAGAGAAGTTGGCTGGCTTATTCCTGCGCTCTTTAAAGCAAGAGTTTTAATTTTAAAAAAATCGGTAAGGTTTACTTACCGATTTTTTATTAGAGAAAAACTGCAAATAGATTAACGAAAAGGATAAACCCTTTCCCTTGACGCTGTTTTTCGTTTATGTTAGAATAATCCTACTAAGTAATAACGGAGGACGTTATGCATCAGTGCGAAATTAAAAACCACAAGGGGATTCCCCGCCTTTTTGTTGACGGAAAACTGACCACCCCTATGTGCTACCAGTTTATGTCAAGCGACCCACGAATCCACAATAACATTCCGTTGCCGCCTTTCATGGAAACCGACGAGCAGTTAAGTGCAATGTATGAATCCGGGGTGAAAATGTTTTTTGTGCGCATTGAATTCGGTGACCCCGCAGATTTTGAAAGCACGTTCCAAAAGCTTGCCGCATCCATTCGCCAGCTTCGCAAGATCGCACCGGATGCCTATGCACTCCCCTGGCTGATCATCAGCCCTTACGAGGATTTTTACAGAAAATATCCCAACGACGTTCAAAAATTTGACGACAGTACCGTGGGTGGTTACAACGACAACGCCCACGGACGCATGAAGACCGCTGAAGCTCCCCGCCACACCCACGCTTCACTTGCCTGGCGCCACGACACGGCAGGTCACCTTCGGAGACTGGTACGGCGGATCCGCAGTGAAAAGGATCTTGACGATGCGGTGATCGGTTATTTCTTCTTCCCCCTGCTTCACGAAGCCAACTACTTCACCGATTACGATCAATCCAAAAAGCTTGACGATTACAGTGATGCTACGAAACTCGCCTTTCGTAACTATTTGGCTGAAAAATATCTGGGTGACGAGAAGCTTTTGCAAAAGGCCTGGAGGCGTGATAACGTTACCTTTGAAACAGCAGAAATGCCGGGCAGAAAAGAGCGTGAAAACGTTGAGGCAGGGCTCTTTTACGATCCTGCCGTATCCCAGCAAGTGATCGATTTTGCTGAGATCCGCAGCCGCGTTTGGTCTGAGACCCTTGAGTACTTTGCCCGCGCCTGCAAGGAGGAAACACAAAACCGTGCCCTGGTGGGTAGCTTTTGGGGTTACCTGATGAACGCCAAGACCCTTTGGGGCGGGCAAGGCTATTTCCGAAAGCTCTACGACAGTCCCTTCCTTGATTTTTGGGCAAGCCCCTTCCCCTACGTGAATAAGAATGCAGGTATGTCCGTCACCGTGCGCGGACTTCAGCGCTCTATGCAGAAGCACGGGAAAATGTTCTTCGCAGAAGTTGACACCACCACCTGCACCTCTCACCCCACCCAAAGAAAGCGCCAGGGTATGTATCTGGATCACTCCAGTCAGGATATAGGCGTTGTCAAGCGTGACTTTGCCTACGTTTTGACGGAAGGTCTGCACGGTTGGTGGATCGACTGGGCCAGCGGTACCGCACTTTATAAGAAGGATCAGCTTCAGCCTGTGGTCAAAGAGATTCAAAGAATTGCTTCAGAGAGTGCCGAAAAACCGATGGGCAGCATTTCCCCCATTGCCGCATTGGTGGAACAGAACAGTCTGTTCCACGTTCACGATTGCAACAACAACCTTACCTCCTGCGCCATTCAGCACCCGAGGCTCCACGAGCTCCCTTATCTGGGAACCCCTGTGGATTACTACGAAATGCACGATGCTCTTGACGGCTCCCTTTCTCACCCCATTCTTATGTTCCTCAACGCATTCTGCTTATCGGATGAAGAGCGGGCAGACATAATGAAATTGAGAAAGCCCGGCAGAGCTATGATCTTCCAGTATGCACAAGGCTACCTTTCCCCTAACGACCCAACCGCCCACGAAGACAACATTTCCTCCCTTGTGGGAATCAAGGTCAAACGCGGTCCTGCCCTTACCTCTCCCAAGATCAAACTTACAAAGGAAGCCGAAGCCTTCGGTATGAAAGAGGGTGACGTGGTAGGTTTCTTTGAAAAACTGATCCGCGGCGGTATTCCCTTTTCCAGAAACGGTGAGGTACCCTATCTGATAAAAACGGCCGTTCCTAACCCCGCCTTTATCATTGACGATCCCGATGCAACGGTGCTGGGTGTTTACGAAGAAAACGGGCTACCCGCCTTTGCTGTAAAGAATATTGAAGGTTGCGACGTATATTATTTCGGCTCTACCGCCTTACCTGCCCGTCTCCTTCGCGCTATTTGCCACAGAATGGAGATACCCCTGATCACTCACGAGGACTGCGTGGTATACGCTAATGAAAGTTATTTCGGCATTCACGCCCCCAAGGACGGAGAGTTTACCCTCCACGTTCCCAAGATGGTGCCCTTCCGCGAGGTCTTCACCGGGGAGCGCTACGAGCCCTGCGACACCATGACCGTAACGGTAAAAAAAGCAGATACTCTTCTATTTGAGTATTTAGAATCATAAATGAGCAAAAAGAAAAAAGCGTTTTCACGCTTTTTTCTTTTTTATTGGGGTTCAGTTTTTGCGCTCAACCGTTACGGTCTCGCCGTTGAGAATGCCGGTGCAAGCACTTATCATCTGCTTCACGTAGTCGCGGTTGATATAGAACTGGCCACTTCCGTTCAAAGAATAGTACGCCTTTCTGGCAGTGAGGCCGTAGAAGTCGTAATCGTAAACGGTGCCGTCACGCAGGGTGATCTTCAAGGAAAGAATGGAGGTGGATTCGCCGGGCTGATCGGCGTAGCCATCCATCGTGGTAAAGAGGATCGCCTTGTAGAGCTGACGGAAGTTATCGGTTTCCACGTTAATACCGGTGGAGCTCTGCACTTTCAGTTCATTTTTGGTTCCGGTAAGGGTGAATTTCACGTCCGTACCTTCGTACTTCATTTCCACGGTAGAAACGTTATCAATGGAAACGGCGAAGGAGTGGTTATCCATAAAGGTGAGAAGATCCCACTCAACCCAGTCAATGGCTTCTGCTTTAAATTCTACGATACAATCAAAATCGGGAGAGTAGACGTAATAGATATATTCCTTGGCGCCTTCTTCCCCGCCCTCAACGCTGACCTCAAGCTTTTCGCTGATATAGAGGGTGCAGTTAAATCCGGGGTAGGTATAGGAGATCTCATAGTTCCATTCTCTGTTCTGATCCATCAGGCTATACAGCGTGAACATTTCGTTGATACTGTCCCGCTGGGCAGGATCCTGCAGGCGTTTGGTAATGCCGTATTCCATCACCTCTTCGCCCTTGAAGTTGGTGAAGGTATAGAGCAAAGTCTGCAGATTTTCAGGTGAGGGATAATACCCCTGGGGATTCTCAAACACGTGGGTGAAAAGCTCACCGTTTTGTTTGTACTCCTCTTCCGTGACCTTTCTTAAGGAAAGGAAATCGGCTCCGTGCTTCTTAATGGAAAGGGTGGACACATCCGTATAAACGGATGTGGAAACAGCAGGGCTGACCTGAGGCAGCATAAAGGCTCTTTCATCGGAGAACATGCATCTGCCGACGTTATAGTCATCCGCCAAAATATAGACGGCATCTCTTCCCTCCAGCATACAATAGTATCCGGAGCCGGAGAGCACCTGAGAGCCAATGTAAACCGTTTTGGTGATTTCTTTTCCATCGCCATCAAGGTAGGTAACGGTCATAGTCGCTTTACCGCGATCGGCAAGTCCGTAAGCAGCAAGGTTATCCTTATCGTAACCCACCAGTTCTTGATCTGCCAGCATATAACTGGACAGATTCACAAGAGAGGAGGTAATGGGAAGCGCAGAGAGCATATCCTCAAGCTGTTCCTCGGAAAAGCCTTCCTCGTTCCAGGCAGCGTTTTCATTATAGAGCATTGCCTCGGCATCGCGAAGATAGTACTTATCATCCTCGCCCTTATAATACTCGTAGCCGCCCTTTTCGTTTTCCACCTTAATGGAGAGAATGTTATCCGCCTCAAAGGGATCGATAACGAAGGGCTTTCCGTTTACCATTTTTTCTCCATGATTACCGATGGTGGGCTTTTCGGTCTTGGTATCGTCTTCCTTGAGAACGGTAAAGAGAAGCACCACGTAAACGGCAACGCAAAGGAGGATCACCCCTGCCGCAATGAGAATAGAGCGGGTGCGCTTATTGCCCCACAATGCAGAAAAAGAAAACTTCTTCTTTGCCGGGGTCTGTTCTGTTTTATCCATATTTTACTCCGATCACAAATGCTTTCTCTTAACGTAAACCACAATGCCGAGAGCAAATACGGCAAGAGGAATGATCACTGCCACGATGATGCCATATACGATGGCAGTTCCCTGGTCTACGTCAAGGGTATAATCCTGAAGTACCTTATAGTTGGTCTCCATGGCAATATCCTCATCGGAAAGAAGACGGATCATATTGTTCACCATATCCGCATTACCAAACTGCTCGCGGAATGCGTTGGTCTCGGTAAAGTTTTCACTGCCGATGAGAAGCAGATGACCGTAGGTTTCTGCATTATCGATATAAGTAAATCGCGTGGAGATAGCCATTAGGTTAAAGGGACCGGTCTTTTTCTCCGTTCCGTTTTCCGTGGTAACCTCAACGTAGGAGTTATCGGAGGAGGTGAGCACGGGCTCGATCACGGTCTCCAGCATATCACCCTCGAAAAGCAGGTTGATGGGGGCGGCAGAAGGGCAAACAGTACGGGGGGGATTGGAAAGATCGGTAAGAGATTTTGTAAGAACAGCCGCTACGCTTTCGGATTCTGCGTAGTTGGCATAGATCAGGCGGTTATTCTGGGGGTAACTGTAGGTATCATCCATAACCACTTGATTGCGCACCAGCTCAAGTCCCCAATCTGCCAAAAGCTCATCCAAAACGGGAAGCTGAGGGGTAGTAGGAGATGCCATTACCACCATAGAGCCGTAGGAGTTCAGGTAATCGGAGATCTTGGTATACTCGGTTACCACGGTATCATCCTGAGAATAGGTGATATCCTTAACGGGAGCGCACATAAAGAGGATCTTGGAATCCTTGCTGATCTCATCCTTGGTGAGGTCAACGTTTTCAATGGCAAAGCCGCAATCGGTCAAGGTTTCATTGAGCACCTTGGGTACCGATTCACCGTGACCCGTGGTAAAGGTAACCACCGGGCGATTGCGGGAGGTGATATAAATGATGGCAGCATTGAACTTCATTTCGCCCTGAAATGCCCAGACGTTTTCGCCGTTCTCATCATACACCAGGCAGGAATCGAAGGTAAGGTAACGGAAGGCACCCTTTTCCTGGGTATTGGTAACGAGAATGGCGTTGGGATCGATCTGATAGCCGAGAGCGGTATACTGCTCGTAGCGTTCAGGGTGGATCAAAACGTCTTCGCGAAATTCTACGGTGATCTGGGGGTACTTTTCGGCATAGCTTTCTGCCAGATTCACCACCCAGGATTTTTGCTCACTCTCCATGATCTTGTCTCTTGCCTGAAGGAAGCTGATGAGGATCTGGGGGTCTTCTCCGTTTTCTTCACGGAAGTTGGCAAACTGCTTTTCTACCAACTCTTCCGTTTCTTCACCGATGGTGAAGATCTGATCCTGAGTTAAATCAAAATAGAGACTGAATTTGGAATCAACCGCGGAAACGATCACGTTCATCAGGATCACCACGGCAATAAACATTGCGGTAAAGACGGTGGCAACGGCACCGTATTTAAATTTTCTAGAAGAAAAAAGTTTTCTTTTCACAGTTTTCTTATTCTTATCCATGATACAATCCTCCTTATGCCCAGCGCCGCTTCTCATAGACTCGAACGGTCAAAAAGAGAAAAACCACGGAAATGGAAATGTAGTAAAGAAGTGAGACCAGATCGAAATAGCCGTAGGTAAATACGTAAAAGCGATCGAAAATGGAGATCCATTTCAAAACCACGCGCAAGGGGGTGAAGCCCACATAGTTGGCAAGAACCCCCAAAACCAAGGTTGCCGCAATGGCGCAAATGGTAAGAAGGGCTGAGATCAACTGGTTCTCGGTGCAAGCGGAAATGAAAATTCCGATGGCAACGAAGGCAGAGCCGATCAAAAGAATGCCAAGGGTGGTGGAAAAGAGGATCGCCGTATTGGGTTCACCGTAAACATAAAGAACGGGGAAATTCAGGCAGGAAAGAAGAAGAGTTCCCGCAAACATCGTGAAGGCCGCAAGATACTTTGCGAAGATCACGGAAAAGAGGCTGACGGGAGATGTGAGAAGGATCTGCTCGGTCTTACTCTTTTTTTCCTCACTGAGGCTTCTCATTGTGAGAAGGGGGATGAGAACGGCAAACAGATAAAGGAGAATGGTGTAATACACGCTGATCTCACAGGTGCCGGAATAGAGCGTTGTGTAAGTAAACAGAAGAGAGGAAACACAAAGGAACAACGCCACGTACACGTAGCCGATGGGGCTGACGAAATAAGAACGAAGCTCTTTCTTGTAAATGGCAAGCATCAGTTTTTCCCTCCTTTTCCGGTTTTTGCTTTAGTACTGCGATCCTGGATCAGGGCAAGGAATACGTCCTCCAGATCCATACCCATCACGTCCATACCGATCACGGGCCATCTCTTCTCCGCTAAAGCAAAGAACAGAGGCTTGCGGATATCGATGTTTTCGGCGCTTTCGATCATATAGGCAATGCTGTCACCGTCTCTCTGACCAATGACCTCGGCATAGGTAACGCCGGTAATGGATTTGATCAGCTTCAAAACGTCGTTCTGGGGGCCGCAGATGCTATAGGTCATTCTGCGTTTACCCTCAACGGCGTGGGCAATGTTCTCAGTCTTTTCGTTGGCGACCACCTTGCCCTTGTTGATGACCACAATCCGATCGCAGATGGCTTGTACCTCGGAGAGAATATGGGTGGAAAGAATGATCGTATGCTCTTTTCCCAGACCCTTGATAAGATTGCGGATCTCAATGATCTGCTTAGGGTCAAGACCTACCGTGGGTTCATCAAAAATCAGAACGGGGGGATTGCCGATAAGTGCCTGAGCGATACCCACTCTCTGTCGGTAACCTTTGGAAAGGTTGCGGATCACGCGGTCAGCCACGTCGGTGATCTTGACCACGTCACAGATCTCTTTCAGATGCTTTTTTCGATCCAGACGGCAATTCTTCAATTCGTAAACGAAGTTGAGATATTCCCTGACGGTCATATCCAGATACAGAGGGGGTTGCTCCGGCAAAAAGCCGATCTTCTTCTTTGCGGCGATAGGATCCTCGAAGATATCGATCCCGTCGATCTTGGCAGATCCTTCCGTTGCAGACAGAAAGCCCGTCAGAATGTTCAGAGTCGTAGACTTACCGGCGCCGTTGGGGCCCAAAAAGCCCATGATTTCACCTGCATTTACGGTAAAGGTGACGTTATCTGCCGCCATCTTATTACCGTAGCGCTTGGTGATCCCATTGATTTCAATCATAACTTATTAAACGTTCCTTTCAGAATGTGTTTTACTTCTCTTCCCGATTCACAAGAGCAATGGCAAGCTCGTCCAAGGACTCCTGGGGTACGGGAGCAGGACACTGAGTCATAATCTCGCAAGCATTTTGCACCTTGGGGAATGCGATACAATCGCGAATGGCATCCAGCCCAAGCAGAAGGCTGACCAGACGGTCAAAGCCGAAGGCAAGGCCTGCGTGAGGGGGAACACCGTAACGGAAGGCTTCCAACAAAAAGCCGAATTTTACTTCTGCTTCTTCCTTGGTCAAGCCGATGATATCAAATACCTTTTGCTGAACGTCGCGACGATGGATTCTCACGGAACCGCCGCCTGCTTCCCAGCCATTTATAACGATATCGTAAGCCTTGGCGCGCACCTGCTCGGGTGCAGTATCCAGAAGGGGAAGATCTTCGTCCTTGGGGCTGGTGAAGGGGTGATGCATCGCCTTATACTTGCCGGTCTCTTCATCACGCTCGAACATGGGGAAATCGGTTACCCAAAGGAGGGAGAAGGATTTGGGATCGTAAAAGCCGAACTGCTCACCGCACTTGGAACGAAGAGCCCCCAAAGAATCAAATACCACCTGATTCTTCGTATCAGCAACCACGAAGAGCACGTCACCCTTTTCAAAGCCACAGGCCTTTTCGATGGCAACGTTTTCTTCCTCGGTGAGGAATTTTGCGTAAGAAGAGGTCTTTTCTTCCCCGCCCTTCAACCAGGCAAGCCCTTTGGCACGGTAGGTTTTGACAAAATCAGTCAGCTTGTCGATCTCTTTACGGCTCATACGGTCTGCCACGCCCTTGACGTTGATAGCGCGAACGGAGCCTCCCTCTGCCACGGCACCGGAAAACACCTTAAACCCGCAATTTTCTACGATGGAGGAAAGGTTTATGAGCTTCATATCAAAGCGAAGGTCCGGCTTATCGGAGCCGTAGTTTTCCATGGCTTCCTTCCAAGGAAGTCGGGGAAGGGGGGTGGGGATCTCGATGCCAAGCTCTTCGCGGAAGATCTTCTTCAAGAAGCCTTCGTTGATGCTCATAACGTCATCCTCGTCCACAAAGGACATTTCCAGATCCAGCTGAGTAAATTCAGGCTGACGGTCTGCGCGAAGGTCCTCGTCACGGAAGCATTTTGTGATCTGCATATAGCGGTCAAAGCCGGAGACCATCAAAAGCTGCTTGTAAAGCTGAGGAGATTGGGGCAATGCGTAAAAGGAGCCGGGATGAACGCGGCTGGGAACCAGATAGTCTCTGGCGCCTTCCGGGGTGGATTTAATGAGAACGGGGGTCTCGATCTCCAAAAAGCCTTGGGTATCAAAATAATCACGGGCGCTTTTTGCCAGTTTGTGACGGAAGCGCAAATTGTTCTGAAGCTGGGGGTGACGCAGGTTCAGGTAGCGGTATTTCAGCCGCGTCTCTTCCTTTACGTCCATAGAATTGAGCACCTCAAAGGGCGGGGTTTCGGCTTCAGACAAAATTTCCATTTTATCTACGGCCACTTCGATCTGACCGGTGGGAAGGTTGGGGTTTACGGCACCCTCGCCACGAGGGCGGATCACGCCTTCGGCAGACAGAACGAACTCTGCGCGTACGCCGAACGCCATAGAAAACAGCTCCTTGGGCGTATTTTCATCAAAAGCGAGCTGCAAAATGCCGCTACGGTCTCTCAAATCGATGAAGATCAGGGAGCCGAGGTCGCGCTGCTTTTGCACCCAACCGCAGACCTTTACTCTCGTTCCAATGTCTTTCGCCCCAAAGGAGGCACAATAATCAGTTCTTTGCATGGTTTCGATCCTTCTATTTTGATTTTATAATTTCTCTTTTCAACTTCAGCGCATATTTTCGCGCCAATCCAGATCCCCTCTGCCAAGAGCCATAATGATGGTCTCGGCAGTAGCAAGGTTGGTAGCAAGAGGGAGATTGTATGCGTCGCAAAGGCGGATCAACTCCGCATCGTACACGTCCAGCTCCTCACCGGCACCGGCACTTCTAAGATAAAGCACGATATCGATCTCACCGTAAGCGATACGGGAATTGATCTGTTCTCTACCGCCGGAGGCACCGCCCAAAAGGGTTTCAACCGAAAGGCCGGTGGCTTCCGAAACGATCCTGCCGGTGGTTGCAGTAGCAAAGAGCGCATGCTTGGAAAGAATACCGCTGTAGGCAATACAAAGCTGCGCCATCAACTCTTTTTTATCATCCTGTGCGATCAGTGCTATCTGCATATTTGATCCCTCCGTTATTTTATGGTTTGATATAGCTTGAATTTTTTCAGTAAAAGCGAATCCGTTTTCGTTTAGGCATAACGCCTGAAAACAGAGGCACCGTTTCACCCATCAGGCGAAGCGCAACGTTTGCTGCCGCATTCCCCACAAGACTTTTTTTGTTGGCGGCAAGGGGAACACCTTTTGCAAGAGAGCGCTCTGCCCCCTCGTCAAAGGGAATGACACCTAAAATGGGAACGCTGGTGCGCATAATCACCTCCACCACTCGAAAAGGATTATCTCCCGGGCGCGACACGTGGAAGCTATTTAAAAGCAGTTTTGCTTTTTCCGGGCTCTTGAGCCGCATAGCACACCGTTCCGCAGCGCGGATGGCAGTGGGTGCGGAGGTGGTGACCAAAAGGGTCTGATCCACCAAGGGGCAGTCCTCCAAAAAACGAAATGCGGCACCGCCGCCTGCAGGCATATCAAAAATTACCGCATCAAACCGATCCTTTACGTAAGCGATCAAAGCATCAAAATCTCGCTGTTCCACGTTTTCAAGAGCCATTTCGTTAAAGAATACCGGAGCGGAAAGGAAATACACGCCGTCATCCCCCGAGACAAAAGCATCCTTGCGGGAGGCGGGGTCGTTTAACAGATCCAGAAAGGTGGGGAGAACGGAATCCTCTCTGCCCAGCGCAATATCAAGCCCGCCGGTACCGAGATCCATATCCACCGCAAGAACGCGCTTGCCAAGGCGAGCCATAGCGTAAGCAAGACTGGCGGAAAAAACGGTTTTACCCACACCGCCTTTTAAGCTGGTTACCACGATGATCTGTCCCACAAGCACTCCTCCCCTGCCGACAATACAGACGGCAAACGATTTTCGAAAACCGCAAAATTACCGATTTTCATTCAAGGTATTCTACCATAAATGTGGGTTTGCGTCAATATTTTTTGTCTTTTTCGGCACTTTACACGAAAGAAAATAGAAAAATTTGGCATAAAATTTTAGATCGTTTTCTTCTCTTTCACACTATTTTCACAAAAGAAAACAAAATACCCAAAACACCTTGATTTTCCGCTAAAATTCGTCTATAATATTGTAAAGTTTGCAACAAAAAATTTCGTAAGGATGAAAATATGAGACAGTTTTTTACTTCAGAATCCGTAACAGAAGGACATCCCGACAAGATCTGCGATCAGATCTCCGATGCCGTTTTAGATGAGATCCTCAAGGTTGACCCTACCGCCCGCGTTGCTTGCGAAACAGCCGTTACCACCGGCCTCGTTCTGGTAATGGGCGAGATCACTACCACCGCTTCCATCGATTTTCAGAAGATCGTCAGAGAAACCATCCGTGAGATCGGCTATGACAGGGCCAAATTCGGCTTCGATTGCGATACCTGCGCCGTAATCAGCTCCGTTCATCAGCAATCCCCCGATATTGCTATGGGTGTTGATGCAGAAGGAGCGGGTGACCAAGGTATGATGTTCGGCTACGCCTGCGACGAGACCCTCGAGCTGATGCCCCTTCCCATTTCCCTCTCCCACGCTTTGGCAAAAACGCTCACAAACGCAAGAAAGAGCGGCGTTCTCCCCTATCTTCGCCCCGACGGAAAGACCCAGGTTACCGTGGAATACCGCGATGGCATTCCCGCACGGGTCGAGACCATTGTTGTATCTTCTCAGCACGGAGCCGAGGTAGATCAGGAGACCATCCGTAAAGACGTTATCAAGCACGTGATCACCCCCACCATCCCCAAGAATCTGATGGATAAGAATACCAAGATCCTGGTTAACCCCACCGGTCGCTTCGTAGTAGGCGGCCCCCAAGGCGACAGCGGTCTGACAGGCAGGAAGATCATCGTGGATACCTACGGCGGTTATTCCCGTCACGGCGGCGGTGCCTTTTCAGGAAAAGACCCCACCAAGGTTGACAGAAGCGCTTCCTACGCTGCTCGCTACCTTGCCAAAAACGTGGTTGCCGCAGGGCTCGCTTCCAAGTGCGAGGTGCAGATCTCTTACGCCATCGGTGTGGCAGAGCCCACCTCCGTTCTGGTTGATACCTTCGGAACCGGCGTTCTTTCCGACGAAGCCATTGCCCTTACCCTTCGCGAGCTGGTAGATCTTACCCCGCGCGGAATCATCACCACCTTGGATCTGCGCAGACCCATCTACAAGCCCTTCGCCGCTTACGGCCACATGGGCAGAGAAGAGTTGAATGCTCCTTGGGAAAAGACGGATCTTGCAGAAAAGCTAAAAAAATTGAAATAATCCGAAATACCAAAAAATCCATTTCCAAAATAAATTTGGAAATGGATTTTTTTATCAGCGTCTGCGGCGACGGCGTATTTGCAAAAGGAAGCTGACGATGATCGAAAGGGTCAAAAGCACCAGCACGGAAAGAAGGATCATCATTTTTCTTTGCTTTGCCTCCAATTCTCTCATCACCCGTGCTTCTTCCTCCGCAAGGGCGGCAAGACGGGCTTTTTCCAGACGCTCCGATTCTTCGCGGGCAAGGCGCTCCGCTTCCTCCTTTTGGCGCTTTTCTTCCTCCAGTGCGGCAAAGCGCTGACGGGCAAGTTCTTCCGCCTGCTCCTTCCGACTTTTGAGGTTTTCAAAGAAATCGTTTTTCGACACGTCCTCCCCTACGCGGGAAAGATACAGACCGTATTGGCAGGGGGAATGGGTCTTGATCTGACTTGCGGCAGTGATCTCCCCCGCATTGCCGTTCAGCCAACGGCGAAACCAAGTATACTGCTGAGAATCGTGACACGCAAAGCCTTCTTTTGTCACCTGAAAGGCGGTCTTTCCTCCAAAGGCGGCAAGGGGAATATCCCAATTCAACACGATGGGTTGTTCCGGATACAGATGCAAATAAGTTTTAGGCACCTCCCAAACACCGTATATTTCAGCGCTTTCAGGAAAGCTTGCGGCATCCCCCGCGATGTTTACCGCCTCCTGCAGAGTGGCGGAATTGAGCCTGTGCTGACCGTGACCGTATTCCCCCAAGGGATCGTGCCCCACTACCACCAAGGGTTGGAAGCGACGGAGCATTTCCACCTGAAAGGAGACCACTGCTTCACGGGAGAACCCGCGTGAGGCAAACTGGCCTGCGGCAGCGGCTTCACTTTCGCTGTAAAGATCGGGAAAAGGGCTGATCACGGGATAATTTTTGACCCCTACGGTCCAGAGCCCTCGGAGCAGCTCGTGACGGCGCATCGGCTCGTTTTTATGGTCAGTAAAATAGATCACCTGCACTGCAAGGTCACGCTCCCCTGCATAATAAGGAAGAACCCCTGCGAAGAAGAGCTGTTCGTCATCGGCGTGGGTGGTCATCAAGCAGAGATCCGCCTTTCCGCAAGGCTCCTGCCACTTTTGCACCCAAGAAGGGGTTTCCCCCGCAAAGGCGTAAATCTCCAAAATGGAAACCTGCGCGTCAAAGCGAAGGGTCACGCTGCCCTTGCCTTCTCCGAAGAGATACACCAGATCCACGTATTCCCGCAGAAACTGTGCGCGGATCTTACACTCCGCACCGTCAACGATCAAAGTAAAATCCGTTGGGGTATCGAAAAACAAAAGGTATAGCCCCTCCATAGGCGTGGCGGAATTTACCGTCACCTCCCCGGTAACGGCACGGGTATTTTCATTTCGGTCCACAAGGCGGGAAAGATTCGGAGAGGCGGCAAGCGAAAGGCTTTCCCCCTGCGCACCTGCGGAAACGGTAAGCCCGCCCACAAGAAGGGCAACCGCTAAAAAGATCCAAATATATTTCAAACACTTCATGAGAACAGCGCCTTTCTGCAATCTTCAACGGTGGTGCACAGAGCGTCGGCCCCTGCTTTTTCCAGCTCCTCGCGGGAACCGTAGCCGTAAAGAACCCCCACGGTTTTCATACCGAATTTTTTACCGCCGAGAATATCGTATTCCCGATCCCCTACCATGGTACACGCTTCGGGCAGAGCTCCTACAAGCCCCATAGCGTGAGCAATCACGTCCTCCTTTTTGAAGCGGCTCACCTCATCCATCGTGGCACCGCTGACGGCGCAAAAATAAGAACGAATGGAAAAATGCTCCAGAATGCGAAGAGCAAATTCCTCCGGTTTGGAGGTAGCCAGTACCAATTGATAGCCTGCCGCCTTCAGGTCGGATAAAAGGGCGGGAATCCCCTCGTACAATTGATTTTCGAAAATTCCCTGACGGGAAAAATACGTTTGAAAACGCTTCACCGCTTCCAGACCTTTTTCGTGGGGAAATCCGTAATACTTTTCAAAGGAATCCACCAAAGGTGGGCCGATGAAGGGATAAAGCTTTTCCCTGTCAGTCTCCACGATCCCATAGGTGGAAAGGGCGTACATAACGGAATTGGTGATCCCAAGGCCCGGATCGGTCAGGGTACCGTCTAAATCAAAAAAGACAAATTTTGACATATTTCCTCTCAAAAACAAATCTTATACAGCCGCAGGCATCGGCTTCCGTCAGCGCGGGCGATGGAAACGGCAAGAACGTTTTCATAAACGAAAACGGCTTTTTCGAAATTTTCCCCTTCTCCCAAAGCGGAAAGGAGAGAAAAGCTTCTCTTTTCACTAAGCACCAGAACGTCATCCTTCTCCTTCATAGACGCAACGGCGTATTCCCCTGCGGGAGAAACGGAAAGGATCTCACCGGAGCCGTAGCCCTCAAGACGTGGGCTTTTGTGCTCGGTACCCAAAAGAAGATGGCTCCAGAACAGACGGATGGCGCCTTCCTTTTCCTCTTTCACGTCAAGCCTTTGAGCGTAGAGACGGTCGACGGTCTTGCCGTAATCTCCTTTGGGATCCAAAAGGGAGGCGGCCGTTTCACCGGTGGCACAATCCAGTGCCACGTAAACCTCACCCTCATCCCCTTCGGCAATAAAATACGCCTGCGTATTTCCCACGAAGGCTCCGAATCTCACGCTATTGCCGTATTTCTTCAGAGAATAGGTTTTAACCTCAACCACCCGCAGGCTGTCATCCATAGGATCGGTGCGGTAAACGGTGACCTCCTCGCCTTCCAAAGAAAGAGCGTAGGAAGCGTTGGCGGAAAAGGCGATCACGTCGGTTCCGTAGGGATCCACTCCCTCGACGGAATCTGAAAAAATGGGAAAGGAAAGCTTTTCGGCCGGAAGCACGCGGTATTTTTTGCCGTCTTCCTCAAGGTAGATCAGCTTTTCGGCGGTGCAAACGGGCCAGAAGGGCTCGTAGGCGGGATCGGCGGGATAAAAATTAGTGCAGGAAATACCGTAATCCAGCTGAGTATCCACTCGATAATAAGAAAACGCTTTTCCCTCCAAACCGAAGGGGGAAAGATCCAAATTGATCCGTTTCTTCTCCTCCAGCACCGCTCTCCCCACAGGCTGATAGAGGTAGGCGGTCTCACCGTCTTCCTTCAAAAGGAGCTTTCCGTTATAGTCGTACGCCCCCTCCAACTCCTTCAAGGGAGCAAGACCTGTGGCGGCGTAGCGCAGGGCCCAATGCAAAATGACCCCTACGAGCCCGAGCAAAAGCGCAAAGGCAACGCATAGGATCGCCAGATGTTTTTTCTTCATAAGGCTCCTCCTTAAAAAACAACATTGTATTTTTCGAACTTTTATGTTAGAATGATCCTTGAGGTGAATTACCGTGAATATTTTATTGGTTTGTACCGGAAACACCTGCCGTTCACCGATGGCAGAGGCAATTTTGAAAAAGCTGGGTGAAGCCCGTGGGCTTTCCCTTTCCTGCACCTCCGCAGGGGTTTGCGCTTATCCGTCGTCTCCTATGTCACCGCAAGCAAAGAGCGTGCTGGAGGAATATTACGACGTTTACGGCTTTGATCACAAAGCCACCCCCATAACCCGTGATGCTTTGGAAAAGGCAGACCTTGTGATCGCGATGACAGAGGATCACAGACAGCTTCTCGTTCAGAAATTCGGCTTTCACGAAAAGGTTGTGGTCATCCCCGGGGGCGTCAGCGACCCCTTCGGCGGTGATACCCTGCGCTATCTGCAGGCTGCAAGAGAAATCGAAGCAGGGCTTTTGACCCTTTTGGAAAAAGGGCAGATCCATGGTTGAAATTACCCTGATATCCACGGAGAGCACCAAGGAAATCGCCTCTTTGGAGGCAGCTCTTTTTTCCGACCCTTGGAGCGAAAAGGCTCTGGCCGATTTCTTCAGCGCCAAGCACGCACGGGGCCTTATTTGCCGCATTCAGGGGGAATTTGCAGGATACCTTACGGGGAGCCTTATCTGCGGCGAAGGAGAGCTCCTGCGGATCGGTGTTGACCCGCGCTTCCGCCGCAAGGGGCTGGGCGCCCGCCTGATCCGACAATTCAGGCTTATGGCTGAAAACGAAGGGGCTGAGGTGCTGTTCCTTGAAGTGCGAAAAAGCAATACGGGGGCTGCGGCTCTCTATGAAGCCTGTGGCTTTGTAAAAACGGGCGAACGCAAGGGGTATTACCAAAGCCCCAAGGAAGACGCCCTGTTATATCAACTGAAACTATAAACCGAAGGAATGAATCCCATATGAAAATTTTAGCCTTTGAATCCTCCTGTGATGAAACTGCCGCTGCCGTTGTGGAAGACGGGCGGCGCATCCTTTCCGACGTAGTCCTTTCTCAGATCGATATTCACCACCGCTACGGCGGGGTAGTGCCCGAGATCGCCAGTCGCGCTCATACGGAGGCCATCTGCACCGTTTGTGAAAAAGCACTTGCCGACGCAGGTCTCACCCTTGACGGGATCGACGCTATCGGCGTTACCAACCGCCCCGGTCTCATCGGAGCGCTTTTGGTTGGGGTCAATTTTGCAAAATCACTGGCTTTTGCCAAGAAAAAGCCCTTGATCCCCGTGAATCACATTGAGGGGCACATTGCCGCGGCCTACCTTGCTCACCCTGATTTAGAGCCACCCTTTCTGGCAATGGTTATGAGCGGCGGTCACACCTCTCTCGTGGAGGTGCAGGGCTACACCGCCTTTTCCCTCATCGGTGCCACCCGTGACGACGCCGCAGGCGAAGCCTTCGACAAAGCGGCGCGTGTACTGGGGATCGGCTATCCCGGCGGAAAAGAAATGGATCGGCTTGCTTCTCTGGGAAACGGTGACGCCATTCCCTTCCCTGCCGCGGCCATTCGCGATCACGATTTTGATTTCACCTTTTCCGGTTTGAAGACCGCGGTGATCAATTACGTTCACAACAAAAAGCAGTTGGGAGAAGAGATTTGTCCCGAGGACCTGGCAGCCTCCTTTACCAAAGCGGTATGTCGCGGCATTGCCTCCCGCCTTGAGAATGCCTTTGACGCATACCCCCACAAAAAGCTGGTACTGGCAGGGGGCGTTGCCGCCAATTCCCATATTCGAAAAACGGCGGAAGCGGTGTGCGAAAAGAAGGGCGTCGCTCTTTATCTTCCGCCCCTTTCCCTTTGCGGAGACAACGGTGCAATGATCGCCGCGCAGGCCTATTACAATTACAAGGCGGGGATGACGGCGGATGAAAGTCTTAACGCCTTCGCCACTTCACCTTTTAACTTCAAATTTTAACGATTTTATCCAACGTTTTCCACAAGCAGTTGTGGGAAACTCTGTGGAAAATGTGAAAAACCCCGATATTTTCAAGGATTTTCGACGTTTTTCTGTGAAATGGCTTGGGGAAAATGTGAAAAACTCGTTTTTTCACAAGATCGCTTTTTTTACTCCTCTTCCCCTTGAGATACGGGCAAGGCGGCCTCTCCCGAAAGAAAACGGATGGCGCGTTCCACGGAATCTCTGGCGTTGCCCCACGGCTCTTTTTGATAGCGATAATCAAATTTTTTGCAAAAATGAGAAATATCTCCCTTTAATTCCTCCAGATATTTCATCTCCACGCCCTGTGCCGCATCCAGAAAATCAGAAAGGCGCTTTTTGTTGATAAAAAGCTTGGCGGTCCTCAGAAAACGGGTATAGCAAGGGAGGCAAAAATAGGTCTGCTTTTCCATTTTTTTGCGAAATTCAATATCCATATCCCAAAGGAGACAAGCGGTTTCAAACATTTTGCTCCAATGAAATTCCACACGCTCGCAAACGTAGCAGGTCTTGCAGAAGGAATCGGTATGTTCGGAAACCGTTCCCACCTTCTCCTTCAGGCTGAGCTTGGGAGTGGCACACTCCTTGCGGATCAAGTCAAGATGACTTTCCAGCATCAGCGCAAGGGGAAGGCGCTTTTGTGCATCGTACATTTGATGAAAATGGTGTCCGCAGAAGCCTTTTTCATTGGTCTTGATGCGAATATCGGGCTCCATCATAGAAGCACCCAGGATCAGATCGATCTCGTTAGCCTCCAGTTTTTCGCGCATACGGCAGAAGGGGCAGGAGCCACTTTCATCAAAGGCCTCGTTGACGGGTATGGTATAAATTTTTTCCATAGATTTCTCCTTTAGTTCATCTATCTTTTATGGTAACACAAATTCTGCCTTTTTTCAAGAGGAAACGAAAATCACGAAACAGAAAGGATCGGTATGGCAAAAGTTCTTCACAAGCTGGATGAGGCCCACAGCCTCTATCAGTACACCGACGGTTTTTCCTTCGGCACCGACGCGGTGCTGCTTTCTGCCTTTATCCGTTGCCGCAAGGGTGACGTTGGCGTTGAGCTGGGGACCGGAACGGGTATTATTCCCTTGCTCCTTTCCATTCACAAGGAATTTCGCAAGCTTTACGCTCTCGAGATCCAGAAGGATTACGCTCTTCTTGCAAGGGAAAACGTGGAACTAAACGGATTTTCAGAAAAAGTAGAAGTAGTAGAGGGAGATCTGAAGCAGGCGGAAAGGCTTGTTCCCGCCCCTTGCGATTTTGTTTTTTCCAATCCCCCTTATATGAAAAAGGAATCGGGCAAGGTAAACGACAACGAAAAAAAGCGCATTGCCCGCCACGAGATCCATTGCGACGTTGATGACGTTTGCCGCAGTGCCGCATCTCTTTTGCAGGACAAGGGAAACTTCTTCTGCGTTTACCGTACGGACCGTATGCCGGAGCTTTTTTTCGCTATGCGCAAATACCTGCTTGAGCCCAAGGATCTGGTACTGGTCTGCCCCAAAGCGGAAAGCGAACCGAGCCTGATCCTGGTGCGGGGCGTAAAAGGCGCCATGCCGGGACTCAAAACCAGAAAGCCCTTTGTGATCCAAGATGAAAAGGGTGAGAAAACCGAGGAATGCCAACGCCTTTACGATACGGGTGTTTTAGAATACGGGAGGCAAAAGTCGTGAGAAAGACCTTATGCCTGATCCTTGCCGCTCTGCTTTTTCTGACGGGCTGCACCGCCACCCCCAATATAAGCGCCAACACCGTGATGGCAAAGGTACGGGAGCACCGCGAGCTTTTGATCCAATGTGCGGAAGAAATGCAAAAATTCGGTTTGGAACGGGTCTACGTTGCTATTGAATTTCCAAAAGAAGAGAAAGATAAGAACGAAAAAGCCCCCTCCGTCACCACCGAAGCCCCGGTAGCAAGGCTGGTTTCCTTCGAAAAAGAGAGCGATGACAGAACTGAGATCAAAAACCCCATCCTGCAGGAGGCCATCGAAACCTTAGGCCTTGAGTTGATCTTTTTTCAGACTGCTTCCGATTCCAGACAAACTGTGATCTTCAGCTACACCAGGGAAGCTGACAGCGGCGTTCAGCAAGGCTTTTACTATTCCTACGACGCTATGCCCGCAGGCTGGTGGGGGCGGAAAGCGGAGCTGGAGCGCAAGGATCAAAGGTGGCTCCAGATGAATCAAAAGGGCGATGCCTGGTATTACACCGTTCAAATTGAAGATCACTTCTACTATTTTGAGAAAAACGGCTATCTTTTGGGATGACAGATAGAAAAAACGGACTGCAAAATTTTTGCAGTCCGTTTTTTCTACGCTTCTTGCGCTCGCTTCATTTCCCGCAGTACCTTTTGCACCAAAAGGGTGGAGATCAAAGTGGTGATGGCATCTGCCACCAGCTGGGTAGAGACCACGCCGTAAAGGCCGAAGATCGTATTCAATAAAAACAGGAGCGGGATATTCACAAGCCCCTGACGGCAAATGGAAAGGATCAGAGATTCGGGGCCCTTCCCCATTGCCTGAAGGGTGAAGGTGCTATGAAGGTTATAGAACATCAGAGGTGTTGCAAGACAGCAGATGCGAAGAAAGATCTTACCGAAGGCGACGGTGGCTCCATCGGGAATGAAAAAGGTAACCAGCGGCGTTGCAAAAATCTCGAAAGCCACAACGCAGGCAAGAGAAAAGGTCAATCCCGCAATGCGGCAGGCAGATATGACCTTTTTCATTCTGACCCGATTGCCCGCAGCGTAGTTATACGCCACCAGCGGGAGCATACCCTGACAAAGACCCATTCCCACGTTCAAAGGAAGCATATCGATCTTTTTCACTACCCCCAGCGCCGCCAGTTCAATATCCCCATAGCCTGAGGAAAGCTGGTTCACGAACATATTGGAAACACTCGCCAAAAAGGCACCTAAAAAGGAGGGAATGCCCGTTGCCATAACGGCTTTAAAATAGGAGGCACCGGAAATAAAATAAGCGGGAGAAAGGGAAAGCACCGTTTTCCCGCGCAGGGATGCGATCACCACCAGAAAGTAGACCAAGCTGATCACGTTGGAGAGACAGGTTGCAATGGCGGCACCCGTTACCTCCTGCCCACGGGGAAGCAAAACGAACATAAAGATAGGGTCAAGAATGATATTCAAAACACCGCCGAGCCCCAGACCGAAGCTGGCCTTGGAGGCATACCCTTCGCTACGGAGCATATGGGAAAGAGCCATACTGAGGGTTGCGGGAACCCCGCCGACGATCACCACCCAGAAGGTATAGCTTGCGGCAAATTCATAAGTATTTTCGCTGGCGCCCACGGCGTGGAGAATAAAATCCATGAACAGAAGGCAGCAAAGAGAATACACTAAAGTAATGCCGATGGTACAATAAAAGCTGAAGGAAGAGACCTTTTTTGCTTCCTCTGCCTGCCCCTTCCCCATCAGACGGGAGATCAGGCTGCCGCCACCCACGCCGAAAAGGTTGGAAAGAGAACTCATTACGAAAAACAAAACGAAGGCAAGGGTAGATGCCGCTACCTTATAGGGATCCTCCGTCTTGCCTATGAAAAACGTATCCGCCAGATTATAGATCATACTGATCAACTGGCTGATAATGGTGGGAAATGCCAAGGTCGCCAATGCTTTCGGCACGGGCATCGTTTCAAACAGTTCTTTCTTTTTATCCATAAAAAGTGCAAATGTTCCTTTCTTCTACAAAACAGACGCAATTATAGCACAAAAAATTACTCAATGCAAGAAGAAAAGAGCATCCTTTCACTTATGCCATGTGCCTTTACATTCAAATAATAAAAATATTTTTTAAAAATATCATTTTTCGCCAAAAAAATTTCGGATTTTGTATTGCAAAACAAAATTGTTTGTGGTATACTGTGGCCATTGTAATGATAAAAGAATGCGATCTAACTGCAGAAAAGAGGACCAATATGACAAACAGCGGTATTTCCGATAAACTGACACTGGTACATTCCGATATACGCGGCCCCGTTTACGAGGAAGCACTACGGATGCAAAACGCCGGAAAGAAGGTATTAAAACTAAACACAGGCAACCCTGCCGCCTTCGGCTTTGCCATGCCTGAAAGCGTAAAGGAAGCGCTTACGCGCGGAATGGATGGGGCAGTAGCCTACTGCGACCTAAGAGGAATGCCCGAATCCCGACGGGCGATCCTTTCCTATCATACGGGAAAAGGCATTAAAGACCTTGAGATGGATGACATTTTCATCACCAACGGCGTCAGCGAAGGGGTGCAGATGGTGTGCCTCTCTTACCTGAGCTACGGAGATGAGATCCTCCTTCCCTCTCCCAACTACTCTCTGTGGGAAAACTGCACCCACCTTGCCGGGGCAAAGCCCGTTTTCTATCAGTGCCGTGAGGAAAACCAATGGATGCCCGACCCTGAGGATATTCGCAGTAAGGTAACGGCAAAGACCCGTGCCATTCTTATCATCAGCCCCAACAACCCCACCGGTGCGGTATACTCCAAGGAAGTAATGGAGGAGATCATCGCCATTGCAAGAGAGCACGATCTTGCAATCTTTTCAGACGAGATCTACGACCGTCTTGTTATGGACGGTCTCAAAGCCATTTCCCCCGCTTCCCTTGCCCCCGACCTTTTGACCGTAACCTTCAACGGTCTTTCGAAATCTCACATCGTTTGCGGCTTCCGTTGCGGCTGGATGGTATTTTCCGGTCCCAAGGAAAAAAGACTTCCTTTGGAGGAAGCAGTAACGAAGCTTTGCTCCATGCGCCTTTGCTCCAACGCTTTGGCACAGCTTGTGGTACCTGCGGCTTTGGAGGACCCGGAATCCACCCGTGAAATGCTGGTACCCGGCGGAAGGCTGTACGAGCAGAGAGAGACAACCTGCAGCGTGCTGGAAAAGATCGAGGGGATCAGTTTCGTGAAGAATCGTGCCGCCTTTTATCTTTTCCCCAAGCTGGATAAGGAGCGCTTCGGCATTCACAACGATCAGCAATTTGCCCTTGACCTGCTTCACGCCAAGAACCTTCTGATCATTCCCTCCTCCGGCTTCGGCTGGAAGGGGAACGACCATTTCCGTATCGTAATGCTTCCCGAAAAAGAAGTGTTGCGCAGTGCAATGGAAGATCTAGGAGATTTTCTCTCCGATTACAAGCAAAAATAAACATATGAGGCCGTAAAAAACGAGCGTTTTTACGGCCTCTTTTTCGGCATAATGGACAAAAAAACCTATCCCTTACCACGGGTTTTTGTTTTTATGACTATGAATTATAGCATTATGTCGAAAAAGCATTAAAAAAGTGCAGTTTTAGCAACACTTTCCCTTGCAAAAACCGCAGCAATTTGTTATAATTACGATAACTGTTTTGTTGGTGAAACCCCAAAATACATCTTCATTAATATAATAAACGGAGGACATTATGGAATATCGCATTGAACACGACTCTATGGGTGAGGTTAAGGTACCTGCCGACAAGTACTGGGCAGCACAGACGGAGCGTAGCCACGAGAACTTTAAGATCGGCGTAGGGATTGAGACTATGCCCCGCGAGATCGCCCGCGCTTTCGGCGTTCTGAAAAAGGCCGCCGCCATTGCCAACCACGCCTTGAAGCCCGAAAAGATGACCGCTGAAAAGCTTGACGCCATTCAAAACCTTGCGACGAGGTAATGGCAGGAACCCTCAACGATCATTTCCCCCTGGTGGTATGGCAGACCGGTTCCGGTACCCAATCCAATATGAACGCAAACGAGGTCATTGCCAACCGCGGCAACGAGCTTGCAGGTCAGAAACTTCTGCATCCCAACGATGACATCAATATGTCCCAAAGCTCCAACGATACCTTCCCTACCGCGATGCACATTGCGGCCGTAGAGGCAATTGAAGATAAGCTGTTCCCCGCTATGGATCTTCTCATTTCCACACTGGTTCGCCTTGAAAAGGAAAATGAGGGCATCGTAAAGAGCGGCAGAACGCACCTGCAGGATGCAACCCCCATTCGTTTCTCTCAAGAGATCAGCGGCTGGAGAAGCAGTCTGGAAAAGGACAAGGAGCTTTTGAACGCTTCCCTGCCTCACCTGAAGGAACTGGCATTGGGTGGCACCGCCGTTGGTACCGGTCTCAACGCTCCCAAGGGCTTTGACGAAAAGGTTGCCGAGGCCGTATCCCAGATCACCGGCAAAAACTTCGTTACCGCAGACAACAAATTCCACGCTCTTACCTCCAAGGATGAATTGGTATTTGCTCACGGTGCTCTGAAGGCATTGGCCGCAGACCTGATGAAGATCGCCAACGACATTCGCTGGCTGGCAAGCGGTCCCAGACTCGGCATCGGTGAGATCTTTATTCCCGAAAACGAGCCCGGCTCCTCCATTATGCCCGGCAAGGTGAACCCCACCCAATGTGAAGCAGTGACCATGGTTGCCGTTCAGGTTATGGGTAACGACGTGGCCGTTGGTATGGCCGCAAGTCAGGGCAACTTCGAGCTGAACGTATTTATGCCCGTTTGCATTTACAACTTCCTGCAGTCCGCACGCCTTTTGGCAGAATCCATCGTTTCCTTTAACGATAACTGCGTAACCGGCATTCGCGCCAACAAGGAAAAGATGCACGATAACCTTCACAACTCTTTGATGCTGGTAACTGCGCTGAATCCCTACATCGGTTATGAAAACGCTGCAAAGACCGTAAAAAAGGCGTTTAAGGAAGATATTTCCCTGAAAGAAGCCTGCGTTGCACTGGGCTTTTTGTCCGCGGAAAAATTTGACGAGGTTTTCCGTCCTGAAGATATGGCTTAATTTTCAAAACCAGAAAGGAACTCACAATGGTTTTTCAATATTATCCCGGTTGCACCCTGAAGACCCGCGCCAAAGAGCTTGACCGCAAGGCAAGACTTTGCGCCGAAGCGCTGGGCGTTCAATTGGAAGAGATCAAAGATTGGCAATGCTGTGGCGGCTGTTACCCGGTTGCAAAGGACGAGATCGCCACCAAGCTTTCCGCCGTTCGCGCTATGATGGCTGCAAAGGATGCCGGCACCCCTGTGGTTACCGTTTGCTCTGCCTGCCACAACGTATTGAAGCGTACCAATCACGATATGCAGACGGATGAGGTGATCCGCGACCGTGTCAACCGCTACCTGAAGCCTGATGTACCCTACGCAGGGGAAGGCGAGGTTCTGCATTTTCTTGAAATGCTCCGTGACAAGGTCGGCTTTGATACCATCCGCGAAAAGGTAAAGAATCCCCTGACGGGCAGAAAGATCGGCGCTTACTACGGCTGTCTTCTGCTCCGTCCCGGCAAAGTAATGGCCTTTGACGATCCTGAAAACCCCTCTATTATGGAGGACTTCATTACCGCTTTGGGTGCAGAGGCAGTCAGATACCCTTACCGCAACGAATGCTGCGGGGCATATCTTGCTCTGGAGGATCAGGCCATCACCAAAAAGAAAAGCTCCGCCGTACTGCACAGTGCTAAATGCGCCGGTGCACAGGAAGTGATCACCGCCTGCCCCCTTTGCCTTTATAACCTGCAGAAGTGCGGGGACGATCTCCCCGTGGTCTATTTCACCGAGCTTCTCTTTGAAGCCCTGGGTCTGGAATAAGGAGGCGTAGCCATGGAACAGAAAAACCTGAAAGAAGAGATTCTCCGCATCAGCGGTGTTAACCCCAGAAAATGTATGAAATGCGGAAAATGCAGTGGTACTTGCCCCTCCTATGAAGAGATGGATTTTCACCCCCACCAGTTCGTTTATATGGTGGAAAGCGGGGATATTGAGCCTTTGATGGCATCCGGATCCCTTTACCGCTGTCTTACCTGCTTTGCCTGCGTGGAGCGTTGCCCCCGTCAGGTAGAGCCGGCAAAGCTCATTGAAGCAGTACGTCTTACGGTAATCCGTCAGCAGGGACAAAATCATTTGAAGCCCGATCAGCTCCCCGGTATGCTGGATGAGGATATGCCTCAGCAGGCGCTGGTCTCTGCAATGAGAAAATTCGCAAAATAGGAGGATACTATGCAAAGAATCGGCGTTTTCGTTTGCTGGTGCGGTAGCAACATTGCCGCAACCGTTGATGTAAAAGCCGTAGCCGAAGCTCTGGGAAAAGAGCCCGGCGTGGTTTATTTCGAAGATTATCAATATATGTGCTCCGAGGAAGGACAGAACAAGATCAAAAACGCCATCCGTGATTACAAACTCACCGGCGCCGTGATCTGCTCCTGCTCTCCCCGTATGCACGAAAACACCTTCCGTAAGGCTGCCGCCGCAGCAGGCATCAACTCCTTTATGGTGGAGATCGCCAACATCCGCGAGCAATGCTCCTGGATCCACAAGGACAAGGTCAGCGCCACGGAAAAGGCTATTATTTTAGGCAGAGCCGCCATTGCAAAAGTACACCTGAATGCACCCCTGACCGCAGGTGAAAGCCCCGTAGTCAAGCGCGCACTGGTGATCGGCGGCGGTATTGCGGGCATTCAGACGGCTCTTGACATCGCCGATGCCGGCTTTGAAGTTGACATCGTGGAAAAGAAGCCTACCATCGGCGGCAAAATGAGCCAGATCGACAAGACCTTCCCCACCCTGGACTGCGCCGCCTGCATTCTTACTCCCAAAATGGTTGACGTTGCCCAAAACGAAAAGATCCGCATTTTCTCCTACAGCGAAGTGGATGCGGTCAAAGGCTTCGTGGGGAATTTCAAGGTCTCCATTCGCCGCAAGGCAAGATTTGTAGATGAAGTAAAATGCACAGGCTGCGGTCTCTGTACCGAAAAATGCCCCCAGAAAAAGGTTCCCAATGAATTCAATTTAGGGCTGGATCAGAGAAGAGCCATTTACATCCCCTTTGCTCAGGCCGTTCCCAAGGTTGCAACCATTGACGCTGACTACTGCACCATGCTGAAGACCGGCAAGTGCGGCGTTTGCTCCAAGGTTTGTGCCGCAGGGGCCATCGACTACAAGCAAAAGGATACCTTTGTGGAGGAGGAATACGGCGCCATCGTAGTGGCAACGGGCTTTAACCCCATTGAACTGAAAAAATACGACGAGTTTGCCTATTCCCAATCTCCCGACGTTATTACCTCTCTGGAATTTGAACGGATCACCAACGCCGCAGGCCCCACCGGTGGCACCCTGCTTCGTCCCTCCGACGGGACCCACCCAAAAAAGATCGTATTCGTACAGTGCGTGGGCAGCCGTGAAGACGGAGGCGGATGCGGTAAGACGTACTGCTCCAAGATCTGCTGTATGTACACCGCCAAGCACGCTATGCTTACCAGAGAAAAATACCCCGATACAGAGGTTTACGTATTCTACATTGACGTTCGTACCCCCGGCAAGAGCTTTGATGAATTTTATCGCAGAGCGGTAGAGGAATACGGCGTTCACTACGTTAAGGGTATGGTTGGTAAGGTTTCTCCCGAAAACGGAAAACTGATGGTGCGCGCTTCCGATCTCATCGAAGGCAAGCAGTTGAACATTGACGCAGATCTGGTGGTACTTGCTGCAGCCATTGAGCCGGATCAGTCCGCAAGACCTCTTGCTACGATGCTCACCGCTTCGATGGATACCAACGATTTCTTTACGGAAGCACACCCCAAGCTTCGCCCTGTGGAAAGCCCCACCGCCGGCATTTTCCTTTCCGGCTGTTGTCAGGGCCCCAAGGATATCCCCGAAACGGTTGCACAGGCTTCCGCTTGCGCCGCCAAGGTCATCGGCCTTTTGGCAAAGGACAAGCTCACCTGTAACGCCTGCGTGGCTCATTCTTCTGAAATGCTCTGTAACGGATGCTCCACCTGCGAAAAAGTTTGCCCCTACGGTGCCATCAGCTACGAGGAAAAGGAATTCAGAATGCCCGATCGCACCACAAGAGTTCGCCGTGTTGCCAGCGTTAACCCTGCCGTTTGCCAGGGCTGTGGCGCTTGTACCGTTGCCTGCCCCAGCGGCGCAATGGATCTTCACGGCTTCTCCAACAGACAAATCATGGCGGAGGTAGATGCAATATGCAAATAGAAGAAAAGTTTGAGCCGACCATCGTAGCTTTCTGCTGCAACTGGTGCTCTTATGCAGGCGCTGACCTTTCCGGTACCAACCGTCTCCAGTATCCTGCCAACGTAAAGATCATCCGTGTTCCCTGCTCCTGCAGAGTGAATCCTATGTTTATTCTTCGCGCATTTCAGCGCGGAGCTGACGGTGTTATCCTTTGCGGTTGCCACCCCGGTGACTGCCATTACACCACCGGCAACTACTATGCACGCCGCCGTATGACCCTGCTCTTTTCTATGCTGGATTTTCTGGGCATTGAAAGAGAGCGCACCCGCGTTGAATGGGTCAGCGCCGCAGAAGGTGCCAAGTTTGCTGCCACTATGAACGATTTCGTCGCCACCGTTACCCGTTTGGGTAAAAACCGGAGATTGGAGGATCTGAGATGCAAAAAGTAATTCGTGAAAAAGCCATCGAGCTCCTGAGATCCGGCAAGGTCGACCGTGTATTGGGCTGGAAAGAGGGCGAATTTTTCTACGATCAGACGCCCCATCTGTTCCTCTCCCCCGAGGAAGTGGAACGCACGTTCGTTTATAACGGTTTTTCAGGTGCCAACCTTTCCAAGTATCTGGTAAAGGAGGGCTTGAAAGAGGGCGTCGTTGCCGTATTCCTGAAGCCCTGTGATACTTATTCCTTCAGCCAGCTCTTGAAGGAGCACCGCATTGCAAGAGATAAGATTTGGGCAGTGGGCATCCCCTGCGAAGGAAAGCTGGATATCGAGCTCCTCCGCAAAATGGGGATCCGCGGCATTAAGACCATTGAGGAAAAAGGAGACGAGCTTCTCGTTTCTACCATTTACGGTGAAAAGACCGTAGCGAAGAAGGACGTACTGGCAGAACGCTGTGCCAACTGCAAGAGCCGCAAGCACGTTCTTTACGACGAGCTTTTGGGTGAAGAGGGAGAGGTTTTAGATTCCGCCCGCTTCGATCAGATCGAAAAGCTGGAGCAAATGACCAGCGAGGAGAGATTTGCTTTCTGGCAGAACGAGCTTTCCCGCTGTATCCGCTGTAACGCCTGCAGAAACGTATGTCCCGCCTGCACCTGCGAAAAATGTGTATTTGACAATGCAGATTCAGGCATTGCCTCCAAGGCACCCGCATCCTCCTTTGAGGAGCAGAATTTCCACATCATCCGCGCCTTCCACGTGGTTGGAAGATGCACCGACTGCGGCGAATGCTCCCGCGTTTGCCCTCAGGGGATCCCGCTCCATCTGATCAACCGAAAGTTCATCAAGGATATCAACGCCTTTTACGGTGCTTATCAGGCTGGGGAAAACCCAGACGAAAGAGCGCCTTTGACCAATTACAGCACCGAGGACATGGAGCCCGGTGATGTATTCAAGAAGGGAGAGTAAGAAAATGAAAAGCATTTCGTTATCAAATCTCCCCGAGCTTCTTTCCGCCATTGCAGCAAAGGAAGCGCTTTACCTCCCTGTTGACACCAAGGAAGGGGCCGAATATAAGGCCTATGCCGAGGGAGACAGCCTTTCCCTTGCCTGCAACACCAACCGCTCCGCCAAGGATTTCTTCTTCCCTCAGGTGGAGGATATGGCGGCCTTCAAGGTGGAAGGCAAAAAGATCGAGATCATTGACGTTCGCAAGGAAACCGAGGATTTCGTGATCTTTGGTGCCAGAGCCTGCGACGTAAAGAGCTTTGAGGTCCTGGATCGGGTATTCCTTGCGGACCCCGTTGATACCTTCTATAAAAATCGCAGAGAGCATAGCACCGTGGTTGCCCTTGCTTGCTCTGCACCGGAAGAGACCTGCTTCTGTTCCTCCTTTGGGATCGACGCAGCTGAGCCTCAGGGTGATGTAAGCGCCTGGATCGCAGAAGGCAGAATGTTCTTCAAACCCAACACCCAAAAGGGTGAAACACTCCTTTCCGCCCTTTCCGCGCTTTTGGAAGAAAGCGACGGGGCAGCCGTGGAAAAAGCAAAGGAAGAGACCCGCACGATTATGGGTCAGCTTCCCCTGCAAAACCTGCCCACGGAGCATTTTAAGCCCGAAAAGCTGATGGAGCACTTCAACGACCCCAAATGGAAGGAGCTTTCTCAGGCCTGCATTGGTTGCGGTACCTGCACCTTCGTTTGCCCCACCTGTCAGTGCTTCGACATTCGTGATTTCGACACCGGAAACGGGATCCAGCGTTACCGCTGCTGGGATTCCTGTATGTATTCCGACTTTACGCAAATGGCGGCCGATCAGCCCAGACACACGCAGTTGGAGCGCTTCCGCCAGAGATTTATGCACAAGCTTGTGTACTACCCTGCCAACAACGAAGGGCTCTTCGGCTGTGTAGGCTGTGGCAGATGCCTTGCAAAGTGCCCCATTTCCATGAACATTGCAAAGGTTATGAAAGCATTGGGAGGTGACAAATAGTGGAAAAAGAAGCTTTGATTCCCGAGATCGGTATCGTTACCGACATTCGCATCGACACCCCTGACGTTCGCACCTTCCGCGTGGTTACACCCGACGGTAAAAAGCCCTTCGTACACATTCCCGGTCAGTGCGCTATGCTTTCCATTCCCGGCGTAGGTGAGGCGCTGTTTTCCATTACCTCCTCCCCCACCAACACCGAATTTATGGAGTTTTCCATTAAGAAGTGCGGCTGTGTTACCAGCTTTCTTCACTCCATTGAGCCCGGCCAGTACGTAACCATCCGCGGCCCTTACGGCAACGGATTCCCGGTGGAGAGCGCCTTTAAAGGCAAGGACATGCTCTTCGTGGCAGGCGGTATCGGCCTCGCGCCCTTGCGCTCCGTTATCAATTACTGCCGCCATTACCGCGAAAACTACGGCAAGATCGACATCGTTTACGGCTCCCGCTCTATGCAGGATCTGGTGGATTACAACGAGATCGTGGAGGAATGGTGCAAAGAGGACGGGATCAGCGTTCATCTGACCATTGACCGCGAACAACCCGAATGGGACGGCCACGTAGGCTTCGTGCCCAATTTCGTAAAGGAATTGCAGTTCGACACCAACAAGACCGCTGTTCTCTGCGGCCCGCCCATTATGATCAAATTCACCCTTGCAGGACTTCAGGAAATGGGCTTCAAGAAGGACCAGATCTACACCACCCTTGAGATGCGTATGAAATGCGGCATCGGTAAATGCGGCAGATGCAACTTAGGTGACAAGTTTATTTGCAAAGACGGACCGGTCTTCCGCTTCGATCAGCTGGAAGAGCTTCCGGATGAATATTGATTCTTCGGTGAAAGGATAAAGTACAATGGAACAAACCGTTAATATTTTTCTGTACGGCAAAAAATACGCCGTACCCTCCAATCTTACCATTATGGCCGCAATGGAATATGCCGGCTATCAGCTCACCCGCGGTTGCGGATGCCGCAACGGCTTCTGCGGTGCCTGCGCTACCATCTACCGCATCAAGGGTGACACCGAACTGAAGGTCTGCCTCGCCTGCCAGACCAAGGTGGAAGAGAATATGTACATCGCAACCCTTCCCTTCTTCCCGCTGGTAAAGCAGGTTTACGACATTCAGAAGATCGGTCCTACCGAACAGATCATGATGCAGCTTTACCCCGAGATCTACAGCTGTATCGGCTGCAACGCCTGCACCAAGGCTTGCACCCAGAGCCTGAACGTTATGCAGTACATTGCATACGCACAGAGAGGCGAATATGAAAAGTGCGCGGAAGAGAGTTTTGACTGCGTTATGTGCGGTGTTTGCTCCTCCCGTTGCCCCGCAGGCATCAGTCATCCGCAGGTGGCAATGCTGGCAAGAAGACTCAACGGAAAATACCTGGCTCCCGAATGCGGCCACTTAAAGGACCGCGTGAAAGAGATCAACGACGGTACCTTCCAGGAGCTGATGGAAGCTTTGATGCAAAAGCCTCTGACAGAGCTGAAGGAACTGTACAACAACCGCGAGATCGAGAAATAAGGGGGGATCACGATGTATAACGAAAAAATGCGCGAATCCATGGCAAAGGTGGAAGCAAACCGCGAAGCCAACGCAAAAATGGATCCCAGAAGAATGACCGCCGAGGAGAAGGAAACGCTGCTTGCAACCTTCCACCCCGACTATATTGAAAACCAATTTACCACCCTGACTGTAGGCCCCAACAAGGGCGAAAAGGTTCCCCTTGAGCTTTGCGCTTTGCTGGAAGCCAATTCCAGAGTAAAGGGATTGCAGATCGATCTGGAAAACCCTACCTACGACGTTGACGTTCTCATCATCGGTGGCGGCGGTGCCGGATCCAGCGCGGCCATCGAAGCCCACGAAAAGGGCGCAAACGTTATGATCGTTACCAAGCTTCGTATTGGTGACGCCAATACGATGATGGCTGAGGGCGGTATTCAGGCGGCTGACAAGCCCAATGACTCCCCTGCGATCCACTATATCGACGCTTTAGGCGGCGGTCACTTTGCCAACAAGCCTGAGCTTCTTTACCGCCTTGTAACCGAAGCACCCGATGCCATTGCCTGGCTGAACGATTTAGGCGTTGAATTTGACAAAATGCCCGACGGTACTATGGTCACCACCCACGGTGGCGGTACCAGCCGCAAGAGAATGCACGCCGCAAAAGACTATTCCGGTGCCGAGATCATGCGTACCCTGCGTGATGAGGTATTAAACCGCGATATTCCCGTTGTGGATTTCACCAGTGCCATTGAGCTGATTCTGGACGACAAGGGCAATGCCGCAGGCGCCGTTCTTATGAATATGGAAACCGGCGAAATTATGGTGGCACGTGCCAAAACCGTGATCATTGCCACCGGCGGTTGCGGAAGACTGCACTATCAGGGCTTTCCCACCTCCAACCACTACGGTGCCACCGCAGACGGTTTGGTTCTGGGCTACCGCGCCGGGGCCAAGCTTCTCTATCAGGACACCCTGCAGTATCACCCCACCGGTGCCGCTTACCCCGAACAGATCTTCGGCGCGCTGGTTACCGAAAAGGTACGCTCTCTGGGTGCTATGCTCATCAACGTTGACGGCGTTCCCTTTATGAATCCTCTGGAGACCCGTGACGTTTCCGCCGCTTCCATCATTCGCGAATGCAAGGAGCGGGGCAAGGGCGTTGAGACTCCCGAGGGCTACGGCATCTGGCTCGACACGCCTATGATCGAGCTGAAGGGCGGCGAGGGCACCATCGAAAAGAGAATCCCCGCCATGATGAGAATGTTCGGCAAATACGGTATTGACATCCGCAAAGAGCCCATCCTCATTTACCCCACCCTGCACTATCAGAATGGCGGTCTTGAGATCAAGGCTGACAACGAGACCTGCATTCCCGGTCTTTACGTTGCAGGGGAAGCCGTTGGCGGTATTCACGGCAGAAACCGCCTGATGGGCAACTCCCTTTTGGATATCATCGTATTCGGCAGAAGCGCCGGTAAGAACGCCGCCGACAAGGCAAAGGACGTTGTACTGGGCAAGCTGACTCTGGATCACGTCGAAAAATTCGCCAAGGAAATGGAAGATGCCGGCATCAAAACCGACGTTGTTTCCCCAAAACTCCTTCCCGATTACACCAGAAAGGTTTAATTCGTATAAAAAAAGAAGATCACGAACGTGATCTTCTTTTTTTGTTTGCTTATCTTTTATACCGCGGGAACTTCCCAAGGGTACTCCAGCGCGTAGTTGGCGCAGGTTTTAATGATCTCTTTCATTTCAGCATCCAGGATCAGATCCCCTTCGGGAACGTAATGTGCCTGGCGGTACTGAGCAGGAAGCATATCCAGTTTTACTTCTTCAATGGGCTTACCGGTAAACTGTGCATAGAAAGTGTAAGAAGCCATAATTCTACCGAAATCCGACAGATGGGTGTAATCACGGTAGATCCGATCCTGCGGGATCTTCAGCACGTGAGCGGCATAGAAAATGGCGGCGCCGGTGCAAATATGCTTAGTATAGGTAGGATCGGGAAGGATGTTCTCTTTTGCGGTATTGGTATAAACGCCGAATTGAACGAAGGGATCGTGGCCGTAAGCTTCAACCAAAAAACTCTTAATGGTCTTAGGGGGCTTTCTCCACCAATCATCGGAAAAGAACTTCTCGTCATTGGGGTTGGGCCAGGAGGTATGCCAAGCAAAAACGTGCTCCGAGGGAACGTGGGCGTTTACATATTCCTCAAGACTGCGGCGGGCCTCCAGATTGAGTTTTTCCGCTTGCATATCGCGTTTACCCGGCTGGAGAAAGATCATATCCCAATCCTGATCCTCCAAAGCGCCCTGCATGGTGTACCCACGTTTGCGGGTATTGGTGCCGTCACCGTTGCTTCTGTAATAGTCGTAAACGCTTTGGTTTTGGGCAGAAAAATCTACGTGCTGCCGGATCAAGCACCCGCTGTAATACAAAAAACCGATGGTATACGGCTGTTCATACCCCTGTGCGTTAAACACGCGGGAGAGGTGATGACAAACGTCGTTAGAATGGCTGTTTCCAAGAATCAGAAATTTCATTATTTTTCTCATTTGATAGATGATAATTTACTTTAAAGCATCTTTTTGAAAAAGAAATACGGTGGAGACCAAAAGGCAAAGGGTAATGCACACTCCCACAGGGGAAAGATAATCCAGACCGTAAATGACGGGAGAAAAAACAGAGAGCGCAGAAGCGGAAAGAGAGATCAAAAAGGTTTTTCCGGGAGTTACGGCTTTTTTCAAAAGGGAAACCACGATCAAGATCACAAGAAGCACCGTAAGAATACCGGTCAGAAGGGGGAACACGACGCCATAACCATAAACGGTCATATCAAAATAGGAAAAAAATACGCGCTTGGTCCCTTCTCCCTCGTCTACCGCAAATTTCAGAACGGCGCCGTACGGCAGGATCTCCAAAACCAAGGCGGCAAGGGAAAAGACCAATGCAAGGATCTTTTTCATTTGCTTCATAGCATCCTCCTTTAGTAAAAGATTACAGCTGCTCTAAAAGTGCCTGCAAGGCTTTTGCACGGTGGCTGATGCGATTTTTTTCTTCGGGGGAAATTTCAGCTGCGGTTTTGCCGTATTCCTCCAAAAAGAAGTAGGGGTCGTAGCCGAAACCGCCATTCCCACGGGGGTTATCCACAATAGTGCCGCAAAGCTTTCCGAAGGCGTGCTTTTCACTTCCGTCGGGAAATGCGATGGAGACGGCACAAGCGTAATGGGCGTTTCTGTTTTCCACCCCTGAAAGCTTCTCGATCAAAAGGCGGTTGTTGGCTTCGTCATCCCCGTGGCGACCGCAAAAGCGGGCGGAATAAATCCCCGGGGCACCGTCCAGCGCATCCACACAGATCCCGCTATCGTCCGCCAAAGCGGCACAGCCGGATATTTCGGCAATTTCACGGGCCTTTTTCTGCGCATTCTCAAGGAAGGTGGCGCCGTCCTCCACGGTTTCGTGGTCGATGCCTGCTTCCTTCATAGAGAGGATCTCATCAAATTTGCCGCCTAAAATGGCGCGGATCTCACGAAGCTTTCCGGCATTGCCAGAAGCAATGATCAATTTCATATCAGTCCTCGTAGATGGGAAATTTTTCGCAAAGAGCAACAACTTCTGCACTGACGCGCTCACGGTTGCCTTCAAAGTCAAGAGCAATATCGCGGATCCAGAGGGCGATCCTTTCCATTTCCGCTACGCCGAAGCCGCGGGAGGTAACGGCAGGGGTACCAAGGCGCATACCGCTGGTAACAAAGGGGCTTTCGGGATCATCGGGAATGGCGTTTTTATTAACGGTGATATGAACTGCATCCAATCTTGCCTGCATTTCCTTGCCGGTAACCTTGAAGTTGCGAAGGTCGATGAGCATCAGGTGATTATCGGTACCGCCGGAGACCACGCGGAAGCCTGCCTTTTCCATAGCGGCGGCAAGGGCGGAGGCGTTCTCCACGATCTTCTTTTGATATTCCACAAATTCAGGCTTCATAGCCTCTGCAAAGGATACGGCCTTTGCTGCAATGATGTGCTCCAGAGGGCCGCCTTGAATACCGGGAAATACGGCTTTGTCGATCTGCTTGGCAAACTCTTCCTTGCAAAGGATAAGGCCACCGCGGGGACCGCGCAGGGTCTTATGGGTGGTGGTGGTCACAACGTCGGCATAAGGCACGGGCGAGGGATGGAGCCCTGCGGCGACCAGACCTGCGATGTGGGCCATATCTACCATATAGTAAGCACCCACCTCTTTCGCGATCTCTCCGATCTTCTTAAAGTCAATGGTGCGGGAATAAGCGCTGGCACCTGCAATGATCATCTTGGGCTTGCATTCCAGAGCCTTGGCGCGGAGGTCGTCATAATTGAGTACTTCGGATTTTTCATCTACACCGTAGGAAACGATGTTGTAGTATTTGCCGGAAATATTGGCAGGAGAGCCGTGGGAAAGGTGACCGCCGTGGGCAAGAGAAAGGCCCATCACCGTATCACCGGGCTGTACCAGGGCAAAAAACACCGCAAGGTTTGCAGAAGCGCCGCAATGGGGCTGAACGTTGGCGTGATCAGCACCGAAGAGTTTCTTTGCTCTTTCAATAGCAAGAGTCTCAACCTCGTCGATGTGCTCACAGCCGCCGTAATAACGCTTGCCGGGATATCCCTCGGCATATTTATTGGTCAGAACCGTTCCTGCGGCAAGAAGCGTTGCCTTAGAAACGATGTTCTCGGAGGCGATCAATTCAATGTTGTGTCTCTGACGTGAAAGCTCACGGTCGCAAGCGGCATAAACCTCAGGGTCGTACTGTTTCAGTTCATCAAAAAAATTCATTTCTCTATTCTCCTTCTTTATATCTCTTTATTTTTCGGTACGCGGATCCAAAACCGCAAGTTCACCGGGATTTACCGTTACAATGCGAATGGGATCTTTTCTCGCAAGCATAACCCGCAACGTAACCGGAACGGCAGTGGGGTTATAAACCTTCGTCTGATCGGCGAAAAATTCCAAGCTATGATAGGCGTGCAGGTAGTTGAAAAATTCGATATTGGTGCAATACCAGATATCATCTCGGTTGCCTACGCATTCAAGAAGCTCTTCCATAACGTTCCAATTATCAGCTAAATTGAACTCATAACTATGGCCCCAAACGGAGAAAAGGTATGGGATTTTCATTTCATTTTCTTCGCTTGCTTCCACAAACTGCTTTGCAAGCTCCATAAGCTGAGGGTTCGTATGTTTGCAAGTACACGCCCAACGAAGGGGATCGGAAGGCAAGGAGAAATCCCCCGTTGTCTTGGTCGTTCTGGCATAACGGAAGCCGCAAGCCTTCACGGCTTCAACACCCTTGTCGTCGTGGGTTCCGTATGCATAGGCAAGTCCACGGCAAGGGATTCCCAGCATATCCTCTAAATTCTTCCGGTCGGAAATCAACTCCCAAGTGGCAGCGCCCTGATCCATAAGGGAAAGCGAAGCGTGGGTCAGTCCGTGAGCAGCGATCTCTGCAATATCGGAATTTTTTTCAAAAAATTCCAGAAAACGCCTACGGTTCATACGGCAACGCGGCTCTTCAAAATCCGGCTGATCCAGATCATCGCGGATGCGCTTGATGCCGGAGTTGATATTAAAGGTACCTTTCACGCCGTACTTTCTCATCAGATCGGCAAGGCGAAAATCCGATTCAACACCGTCATCGTAGCTTAAGGTAAAGGCTTTCGCCTTTCCACCGGGAAACAACATGTTTACGATCATAATACACCTCTTGAATTTGTGTGCAAATTAAAAACAAATGTCCTGTAACAAAAGACATTATATTCTTTTTCGGAATAAAAGTCAATTCAATTAACAAGAGTTAATGCAATATTTACACTTTAAATGCAGACTTCCGTAAAGCCCTCTCTCTGCAATTGCCAGATGGAGGAAAAGCCCATTTTTTTCAGCATTTCAATGCTTTGATCATAATGGCAATCCAAGTGCTCGGCTCTGTGGGAATCTCCGTTGAGCACCAGTCTTCCGCCCCGCTCCAGAATACGGCGAAGGAGGAAATCCTCGGGGTAAGGCTGTGTGCGGTAGCCACGGGAAATGGCGCCGGTGTTGACCTCAATAAAGGGGACGGTTTTCAGCACCTCGTCCAAAGCTTCCAGCGCAACGGAAACGTAAGTCTCATCGGGATCATCGAAAAGACCGAATTTGTTGAGCAGATCAAAATGGCCCTGGATCTGAAAGGGGCTTTTTTGTGCGTGCTCCGCCACCGCTTCATAATAGCGCTTGGCATACTCCAATTTATCCCCTTTTCCAAATACTTCGATATACTCCATTTGCTTTTTCAGAGAATAATCGATGGGGCTGAAGCCATCGGGGGTGGTCAGATAATGAACGGAGCCGATGATGTAATCAAAGAGCTCCCAGGGGATCTGGGAGAGAATATCTTTTTCAATACCGCAAAATACAGAGATCCGATCCTCAAAGCGTTCAGCAAGACCACGCACCTCGCGGGCGTATTCCCCATAGCGTACCTCGGGCATACACTCCTCCGAAAAAGTAGGCGTTTCGCTATGATCGGAAAAGCCGATGGAAACGAAGCCCAACTCCACGGCGCGCTCTACCATTTCCAAAGGGGTATTGGCCCCATCGGAAAAGACAGTATGGGTATGGAGATTGGAATACTTCATAGGGCTCTTTCTCCTTTTCCTAAGAGTTTGATGACATTTTCACCCAAGATCTTGCGGTTTGCCTCCTCCCCTAAATTCAGAGAAAGGAAGGTATCCAGCTCTGCTGCGGGGTCCCACATAGGGTAATCAGAGCCGAACAGAACACGGTCAAAGCCCCAGCGAAGGATCAATTTCCTTGCCTTCTCTTTGTCAAAAAAAGGAAAGGTGGAGGAGCAGTCAACCAACAGATTGGGAAAGCCGATCAATTGATCGCAGGCTTCCTCCCATATGGACCATCCCCCCAAATGGGCCCCGATCACCGTAAGATCGGGAAATTCCTTTAAAACGGGGATCAGACGGTTGGGATTGGAATAATCGTAGCGGTGATCGCCCGTGTGGATCAAAACCGGTAGCTTTTCCCTTTGGCAAATTTCAAACAGGCGCATACTCTTGGGATCGTCGAGACGAAAGGTCTGAATATCCGGATGCAGCTTTACCCCACGAAGCCCAAGCTCCACCAAATGGCAAACGTCTCCCTCGGGGTCATCACTTTCAGGGTGCAGGGCGCCGAAGCCGAAAAAGATCTTGGGATTTGCGGCAACCTCGTCAGCAATAAAGGAATTGATGCTTTTTACCTGATGGGGGGTGGTGGCAACGGAATGAACCAAGAAGCCGTCGATCCTGCCATCGGCCATTTTTTCAAGAAGGCCACCGATGGTACCGTTGCAGGCGGCAGTGGTGCCGTAAAAGGCATCCGTACCTGCGCAGGCACGGGCTGCGATTTTTTCGGGATAAATATGACAATGGGCATCGATAACGCGATAAGGGCCGATCATTTTTCAGTTTCTCCTATTATAAAACACTAAAAAGTATTTTACCGCAAATATCGATTGATTTCAATAGAAATCCGTCGGAAAGAGAATTATTTTCCAATAAAATTTCTGTTTTTCCGCACAAACGAAAAAAACTGTGATACAATGGAAAAAACATTTCTTGAGAAGGAGTTTATTATGATCTACGAGAAAGTTTCTCTTCCCTTCGGAGGCAAGGAAAACGCTAATTTGACCCTTTATTGCCCCGACGTATACAAAACCAGCGTTGTCAGAAAGCTTCCTACCATTCTGGTGATCCCCGGTGGCGGCTATGCAAATTGCTCCGTAAGAGAAGGAGAGCCCATTGCTCTGCACTTTCTTTCCCGCGGATTTGCGGCCGCCGTTCTCAGATACAGCGTTAAAGAAGACGCGCGCTTCCCTCAGCCCCTTTGTGAAGCCGCTCTTGCTATGGCCTATTTGAGAGAGAACGCGGAAGAATACCACATTGATCCCAACCGTATTTTCACCTGCGGCTTTTCCGCAGGCGGACACCTTGCCCTTTCCTTGGGCGTATTCTGGCACCAGCCCTGGCTTTCCGAGGCAGTCGGTAAGGATAACGAATTACTTCGCCCCAACGGGCAGATTCTTTCTTATCCCGTAGTCACCTCCGATCCCACATTCCGTCACAAAGGAACCATTCTTCGCGCCATGGCAGAACGCGATGACGAAGAAACACTTCAGCTTGTCTCCCTGGAAAAGCAGGTTTCTGAACATACGCCACCCACGTTCCTTTGGACCACCGTAATGGATACCATTGTGCCGTACAAAAACTCCCTGGTTCTGGCAATGGCACTGGAGGAACATCAGATCCCCAATGAATTTCACCTTTACGGCTGGGCCGGCCACGGTCTTGCCCTTGGAAGCCGTATCACCCAAAAGGATTCGAACCAAAACAAACCCATAGAAAGAAATCAGAATAACCCCCACATCGCAACCTGGCTGTCCCTTTGCAGTGAATGGCTGGAAGTAACCTTTGGGGTAGAAAAAGCACCGATTCCGGAGGATGACCAATGAACGTTGAATACCGCGGTTCCAAGGAAGTGATCCTTTCCTCTTCCCCCATCTTCAATGCTCTGTTGCGGGATGAAGCTCCTTTAGGCTTCGTAGCTAAAGAGGACGGTGCATTCCACCCCATAGAAGATGTGGTGGTTTCCGAAGGGGCCTTGGAGGGTGGCAAAACTTTGGGCTTTGGTAGTTGGCGCTACGCCTATTCAGGGTGCCGTGCTGTCATTGAAGGTGCCGGTGCGGTAGAAGTTACCAAGGCAATTTACGCCTTTCTGCAAAAAATGGCTCGATCCAAGGAAGAGCCGATTCCTTCCGCTTTTCGCTTTGAACACCAATATACCTCCATTAAACAGCCGTTTTCATTAGACGGCAAGACTATTTCCCGCTATCAAATTTTCTATAGCGGTCCCGAAAGCAGCCATAAGAACTGGGAAGATTTCTACCGTTTCCCCCCCGCCCGTCAGGCGGCGGAGGATCTGGCCGATTTTATCGGAACGGAATGCGCTTCTCTTCTCCGCCCCCTTCCCTATCTTGAGGGAGAAGCAGAGGAAAACGCCATTGTTATTGCCCCTTTTCAGAGCAACACCGATACCCGTTACGGAGATTGGAAGATCGAAACCAAAGGAACCGTTCTTTTGCTTTTAGCAAATGACGTTTGCGGCTGGGAAGCCGCCGTCTCCCGCCTTTGTGAGCTTTTGAAAGCCAAAAAGAAACTTCCCCTTCCCCTTTTCGAACAGGGCGCTCTGCAAAGACGGGAAGAGTACGAAAAGGATCCCGAAGCCTTCCGCCCCTGCTACCAAGGAAGAATTACGAAAAAGCTTCTTCCCTATGAGGAAAAAGCTGCAAAGCTTGCCCAGCCTACGGGCGCACCCTTTATCATCGCACACCGCGGTGAGCACACCTATTACCCCGAAAACTCTTTGGAGGCAAGCCTGAGCGCTTGGCGTTGCGGTGCCGATTCCTCTGAGGTAGATCTCGCCAGAACCCGCGACGGCATTTTCGTTCTGATGCACGACGCCTCTCTTTTGCGCACCACGGATGCCGAAGAAAAAATGGGTAAAAACGGCCTTCCCGATTCCGACCTGCTTTCCGACTGGACCCTTGCAGAGCTGCGTCAGCTTCGCCTGAAGGATACCCACGGCACCGTTACCGATTTTCTCATTCCCACGCTGGAGGAGCTGTTCCGTTGCTGTGACGGCCGCGTCTTTTTGCATTTGGATAAGAAGTTTGATTACGAAACGGAGCTTTTCCCGTTGCTTCGAGCTTGGAAAACCTACCGCTGCCTTTACCTCTGCAATTACGTTGACTTGGAAGGTATCATTCGCTTGAAAAACACCTTCCGTGATGAAGGCGTGATCCTTCCTTCCATTCTGCGGATTCGTGAGCAAAACATCAAAAAAATGGCTCAAAGTATGGATCAAGCCTTAGCCAACACCCATCTGATCTCTCCTGCTGTGGTTTACATCAACGACTTCATTAAAAATCTGGAATTTCACAGGAACGTGATCCGCCAATACACCGGAAAGCTCCGTATGGCTTCCTGGATGATGTGGGATACTGATTCCCCCTTCTATTGGCAGGATGCAACAAAGTTGGGCTTCAACATTTTTATGACCAACTTCCCTATTCGCATCCAAAACACCCTATAAGAGATACAAAAAATACCCGCGGTTTCAAAAAACCACGGGTATTTTTCTTTTTAAACCAAAAATCCGTTTTTACAGATCGCAAGCCGTCAGGTCTTCAAAGGTCTCGCGGCGCACAGCTACGTAATCCTTGCCCGCGGCAAGCATAATCACCGGAAGCTTTAACACCCGATTATAGTGCGAAGCCATAGAATAGTTATAAGCACCGGTAGTCAGCACCGCCAGAAGATCGCCACGGGTAACGGATGCGGGCAGCTGAACGTTTTCCTGAAGAATGTCACCGCTTTCACAGCACCTTCCCACCACGGAGCAGGGAAAATCACAATCTTCCTTCATCTTCTCGGGCAACACCACAGTGTATTGGGAGCCGTACAGGGCAAAGCGAGGATTATCACTCATACCGCCGTTGACGGAAACGTAGTTCTTATACCCGGGAATGCGCTTTACCGTTCCCACGGTATAAAGGGTCAAGCCCGCATCGGCAACAATGCTTCTGCCCGGCTCCATATGGATCTGAGGCAGGGGCAGGTCATAAAGGCGGCACATCTCTTTCAGCTCACGGCCAACCTCCAAAATACTCTCTTCAATGGAATAGACGGGATCCGTTTCCACGTAGCGTACGCCGTAGCCGCCGCCAAGGTCCAATTCAAAGGGCAAATACCCTGTTTCCTTCCGAACTTCGGCGATAAATTCCACCATAACGCGGGCAGAGCGGATGAATACGTCGGAATCAAATACCTGACTGCCAACGTGGCAATGGAAGCCTGCAAGAGTAACGTTTTGAAGGGCAAGGGTCTTTTTGGTGATCTCCATCGCCTGACCCGTTTCAATGGCAGAGCCAAACTTGGAATCCACCTTGCCGGTGGCAACTTCTTCATAAGTATGAGGATCAATACCGGGGGTAATGCGCAGAAGCACCTTTTGATTCAGTCCCATTTCCCAGGCAATGCGGGAAACGGCGTACACCTCTTCTTCATTGTCTACCACAAAGTAGCCAACGCCGCACTCCATTGCAAAGCGGATATCCTCATCGCTTTTATTATTGCTGTGATAATAGGCCAAAGAAAGATCGAAGCCCGCTTCCTTTGCGGTATAGATCTCACCGGGTGAGACCACGTCGATCCCCATTTTCTCTTCCTTCATAATGCGATAGATCTGCTTGAAGGAGCAGGCCTTGCTGGCATAAAGAGGCAATGCGTTTTCGCCGAACGCCTCTTTCATTGCTTTTTGATAGGTCCTGCACATCAGGCGGATCCGATCCTCGTCCATTACGTAAAGAGCCGTTCCGTATTGATCGGCAAGATCGCGAAGATCCCTTCCCGCAAACAGAAGGCGCCCATCGGGGGTAACGGACAGATTGTTACAAATCATGGGTATTTTTATGCCTCCGGTACAAATTCATTGTAGATGGCCTGCAAGGCTTTTTCGTAATCCTTTTCTTCCAGCGCTACGATAATGTTCAGTTCGCTGGAGCCCTGATCGATCATACGGATGTTGATCTTCTCTTTGGCAAGAGCACCGAAGAGGCGAGCGGCAGTACCGGGAGAATTGATCATGCCTCTGCCTACCACGGCGATGAGGCAAAGATCCTCAACCAGATGAATACGGTCTGCCTGAACGGCCTTTTGCAGGTCGTGAATGATCTCATTTTCGTGGCCTACCAAGGCGCCGCGTTCTACTACTACGGTCAGAGTATCGATGCCGCTGGGCAGGTGCTCAAAGCTGATCTTGCGATCCTCCAGTACCCGAAGAACGCGTCTGCCGAAGCCCAACTCGCTATTCATCATACCCTTTTCGATATAGATGGCACCGAAGCCTTTTTTGCCTGCAATACCCGTTACGATCCCCGCACTCTTCTCAGCCTGCTCCACGATCATGGTACCGGCATCCTCAGGTGCGTTGGTATTGCGGATGTTAATGGGAATCCCCTCTCTGCGCACGGGGAAAATGGCATCCTCGTGAAGCACGCTGGCGCCCATATAGGAAAGCTCGCGCAGTTCACGATAGGTTACGAACTCAATGGCACGGGGGTTCTTGACGATGCGGGGGTCTGCCATCAGAAGACCGGAAACGTCAGTCCAGTTCTCATAAAGGTCAGCCTTCACGGCACGTGCCGCAAGGGAGCCGGTAATATCGGAACCGCCGCGGGAGAAAATGCGGATGTCACCGTGCTCGGTAGCACCGTAAAAGCCCGGAAGCACCGCACGGGGATTCTTCTTCAAAAGGGCACCCAATTTTTCATTGGTCACCTCTTCCAAAAGGGCACCGTTTTCATCAAAGATGATGCCTTCTGCCGTTTCAATAAAGGGGAAATCCAGATAAGCCGCCAGAATACGGGCATTGAAATGCTCCCCGCGGGAGGCAATGTACGCTTCGCTGGCACCCTTTACAATGCGACGGTAAAAAGCAGTAAATTCATCCTCCAAAGAGAGGGAGAGCCCAAGATCTGCGATGATCTCTTCAAAGCGAGCCTTGATTTGATTGAAGGGAACGTCAAAATTCTCCCCTTCCTTGGCAAGACGATGGCAGGTCAGGAGCAGATCCGTAACCTTAATATCCTCGGAAAAGCGCTTACCGGGAGCAGATGCTACCACGTAGCGGCGGCTCTTATCGGCGCGCACGATGGCAGCGACCTTCTGAAACTGCTGGGCACTTGCAAGAGACGTGCCACCAAACTTAATTACTTTTAACATTCCAATTTATACCTCATACCAAAAGATTGTGTTTTTTCATTTCTGCCAAAAGCTTTGCTTCATTTTCTTTCTCCATGGGAGTCAGAGGCAGGCGGAGATAATTTTCTCCGTAACCCATAGCAGACATAGCCGCCTTGGCGGGAATGGGATTCACCTCGCAGAACAGCAGGTGAACCAGATTCAGATAACGAAGCTGAAGCTCCTTTGCACCCTCGTTATCCCCTGCAAAGAACTTCTGACAGATGGCGTCAGTCTCACCGGGGAGAAGGTTGGAAAGAACGGAAATAACGCCTGCGCCACCCAGAGAGAGAACGGGCAGGATCTGATCGTCGTTGCCGGAATAAATATCGATCTTATCACCGCAGAGAGCGGCAAGAGTCGCGATCTGGGAAAGATCACCGCTGGCTTCCTTGATACCCACGATACGGGGATGCTCTGCCAGCTTTGCCATGGTTTCGGGCTTTAAGTTGCACCCGGTGCGGGAAGGTACGTTGTAAAGAATAATGGGCTTGGTGACCGCATCCGCAATGGCGGTAAAATGCGCGATCAGCCCGTTTTGGGTTGCTTTGTTATAATAGGGCGTTACCAGAAGAAGGCCGTCGACCCCGGCTTCGCAAGCAAATTTGGAAAGAGCGATGGCGTAATCGGTATCGTTGGAGCCGGTACCTGCAATTACGGGAACTCTGCCTGCGCTTTGCTTTACGGCAAAAGCGATGGCTGCCTTGTGCTCCTCATCGGTGAGGGTGGAGCTTTCACCCGTGGTGCCGGTGATCACCAATGCGCTGATGCCGCCGGCGATCTGAAACTCGATCAGCTTTGCAAGAGATTCAAAATCAATTCCCTTTTCGGTCAGAGGGGTTACCAGAGCGGTGGCTGCGCCACGAAAAATGGTGTTTTTCATAATATTTCCTTTCTCGAAAAAAATCGGCAGCTGCAAAGCAACTACCGACAAATCCCAAATCTACACCTTGGAAAGTCGAATAGCACTCCGCATTTCTGCGACAGCAAAGGGGATCTTATCCCGGTTGCCAGCAAGGCTTCTCTACCGAAAAAAGCCCCCTTCGGCACCCACCCCTTTTCTTTCCGGCCTCGGCAGGCTCTTTTGGAAAGTACTCTTGATGCAGTGCGCCTCTATCGTACGTTGAGGATACCATAAAAACCGCGTATTGTCAAGGATTTCAGGGAAATTTGCCGCAAAGCTCTCCCCCTTGACAGCAGCGTTTTTTCCTCTACCCTTTTAAGGTATGCTAAGGCAATCCCTTTGGTGACGGAAATATTTTCGTTTTTACAAAAAACGGCCTTAAAAATTTCGCAGAAAGGGAAAAATTGTCCCCTTTACTTTCGGTTAAAAAGCGGTATAATGATGAGTGTATTTCAAGTGGAGGAAACGCTATGGATCAAAACGAAAACAAGGCGCTTTTGCAAGGGCTTTTGGACTTTGGCGAAGCCATGCTCTGTGCCGGTGCCGAGATCGGCAGAGTTGAGGATTCCCTCTCCCGCCTTTGCGCCGCTTACGGGGCGGAAAAGGCTGACGTATTCGTGATCACCTCCAGCATTGTTTTAACCGTTCAATTTCAAAACGGAGAAACACTGACGGGAACCAGACGCATCCGAAAAAGCGGCGACCTTGATTTTGAAAAAATTGCAGGGCTCAATGCGCTGGCAAGGGAAAGTGCATCTTCACCCGTTTCCATCCCCAGGCTGAAGGAAAAGATCCGCAGCATCGACGGAGGTTGCCCCCGCCCCCTTTTGCTTTACGCAGGCAGCGCCCTTGCTTCGGGCGCCTTCGCGCTGTTTTTCGGCGGCTCTCCGTGGGACGGACTCTTTTCTGCTCTCTTCGGTCTTTTGATCTGTTTTTTTCAAAGAAGCCTTTCGAAGAAATCCCCTAACAAGGCCTTCTTTCTCTTTATCACCTCTCTGATCTGCGGCTGTGTCATCTGCCTTTTGGGCAAGGCCCTTCCCTTTTTACACGTGGATATGATCATTATGGGTGATATTATGCTTTTGGTGCCGGGCATTGCCATTACCACCGCCGCGCGGGATATGGTCATCGGCGATACCATTTCCGGTGCCACGAGGCTTTTGGAGTGCTTGGTATGGGCAGGAATGCTGGCCGGAGGCTTTATGCTTTCGCTTCTGATTTTGGGGAGGTAAACCGTGAAAACGATCATCATTCAATTGGTAGCCTCCTTTTTGGGCTCCCTTGGCTTTTCTCTTCTTTTCAACGTAGAAAAGAAAAAGCTTCTCCCCTGCTCCTTGGGGGGCGTATTCATCTGGGGTGTATATCTGTTCTGCACTCATTCCCTTGGGCTTGGGGATCTGGCGGCTTCCGCCGTCAGCGCCGGCGCCTGTCAGCTGTTTGCCGAAGGAATGGCAAGGCTGATGAAAGCACCCACCACCATCTTTTGTATTCCCGCTTTGGTGCCCTTGATCCCCGGCGGCTCCCTTTACCGCACCATGGATGCGGTGATCGCCCGTGACTGGGAAAAATTTTATACCAACGGTGCCGCCACCCTGCAGATCACCTTCGGCATTGCCCTGGGTCTCTCTTTGATCTCCGGGCTGCTCTTCACCCTGCATAGGAAAAAGAAAATTGAAAAAAATTGAAAAAAGCATTGCTTTTTCATTTTCGATATGCTATAATGATCAGCGTGATCCATTCACGGGGCATTAGCGCAGTTGGGAGCGCACCACACTGGCAGTGTGGGGGTCAGGGGTTCAAGTCCCCTATGCTCCACCACTAAAGAAACACTAAATGTCTACCAGGCATTTAGTGTTTCTTTTATGCAAAAATTGTGGTACTTTATGCATTTTACCGCTAAAGAGCGCCAAAACGGACCAAAATCGAGCTAAAAACAGCAAAATTACGCGTCGGAGCACCATTTTCAAGGTGTTCTGGCGCTATTTTTATGCCTTCCCGCTCCGTTATGCCAGTATTAGCTGCCTTTCGAACCGTGTTACTTTTCGCGTTTCTTTGCTCAGCAAAGAAGTTGGCAAAACAGCACCCGACGGGACTCGAATACTTTTAGTTACTCTTTACCCCAACAAAAGGTCACGCAGCCGATATAGAGCGTGGATTTGAACCTTGAAGTGAATATTGTTTCTCGCTTACAACGGAAAAAGAGATGAGATCACCCATTCTGCGAAAATAAATTCACAAAAACGCAAAAAGTTATAGCTTAACAAAAGAAAAACTATTGACAAGAACTTTCGAGTATGCTATACTGTGTAACGAAAGGAGGGGGATCTTGGTGATTTCCATTGAAAAACGCCTTGGCGATATCGCTGAGATTATGGCCGGCATTCCAGGCTTTGCCGATAAAGGCAGATATAAATATAAAGTTGTGCAGCCAAACAGTTTTACGGATACCGGCGCGATGAATGCTGTTGAGACGCAAAAGCGCGGTGATGAAATATCGCAGAGGCAGTTGCTTGCTCCGGGTGACATCCTTGTTAAAAGATTAAACCCCTCGTTTGTACACGTGGTTACTTTGGAATCAGCGGGCATGGCTGTTTCGCAGAATCTGCTGGTTGTAAGACCAGGAAACGAAGTAGACCCGTACTACCTGGGTTATCTGCTTGAACAAAAAGAAATTCTTGGACAAGTAGAACACGTAACCGGAAGCGCAGCGGCAATTAAAGCAATATCCATCAAGAAACTGGCGGATATTATGGTACCAATTATACCGCTCACAGATCAGCGCAAGGTAGGAGAGGTTTGGAAACTTTCCCGCAAACGCAAACAACTATTAAACGACTACATGGCCGAAAGCGATAGATTAGTTTCTATGCTGGCTTCGAGAATAATCAGTGGTGGAGGAAAATGAAATGAGTAAAACTACTTCTCAGGATATAAAGGCAACCCTTTGGAAGGCAGCAGGAACCTTCCGCGGCACGATCGATGCTGCAAACTACAAAGATTTTGTTCTTTCAATGTTGTTCCTTAAATATTTGGACGACACATACAAGGAACACCTACGCGAGCTGAAAGAACGCTATAAAGGAAATGAAGTGCGCATAGAGCGCGCGAAAAAGAATCTTCCTTTTGTACTTGGTGAAAAAGAGCGATTCGATTATCTGTACGAACATCGCTTCGATCCCAAGATCGGTGAGATGATTAACACCGCGCTCCAAGGGATTCAGGATAGCAACGCAGAGCTTCGCGGCGTTTTCCGCAGCATTAACTTCAACAGTGAATCTATGCTGGGTAATCCGCAACAGAAAGTTACCAAACTGCGTACCTTGCTTGAGGATTTCAAGCCTCTGTGTCTTGAGCCTTCTCAGATCGAGGTTGGCCCCGGCGAAGATCCTGCGTACGTGATCGGAGACGCATACGAGTACATGGTCGGTGAATTCGCCGCAGAAGCAGGCAAAAAGGCGGGTAGTTTCTTTACCCCGAGTATGGTGTCCGAGCTCATGGGTATGCTCACAGCGCCTAAGAGAAACGAGACGATTTACGACCCGACTTGCGGATCAGGCTCTCTTTTGATCCGTACCGCCCGTCAGGCCGGCTCTTTTGATGAGGTTGCACTCTACGGCCAGGAAATGAACGGTTCCTCTTGGTCCATGGCCAGAATGAATTTGTTTATTCATGGCATCCATGACAGAGGTAGTAACATCGCATGGGGCGACACACTGTCGAATCCTCAGCACCTTGATTCGGACGGCAACCTGAAACAGTTTGATGTGATTGTTGCGAATATGCCCTTCTCGCTCGACAAATGGGCAGAAGGTTTTAATCCCGGCGGTCAAGAGGATGGTGGCAGCGATAAGGACAAGAAGTTCAAGATGACTGCCAACCTTGACCGCTTCCATCGTTTCGACTGGGGCGTACCTCCTGCCAGCAAGGGCGACTGGGCTTTCTTGCTTCACATGATACATTCACTGCGCAGCAACGGCCGTATGGCTGCGGTTGTCCCCCACGGTGTTCTGTTTAGAGGATCCGCGGAAGGTCGCATTCGCCAGACAGTGATTGAAAAGAATCTGTTGGATGCAGTAATCGGACTACCTGCCAACCTGTTCTATGGCACGTCAATCCCTGCGTGTATCCTTGTGTTCAAGAAAAACCGCACTACCAGTGATGTGCTGTTCATCGATGCTTCCGGTAAGGACGCAGACGGCAACCTGAGATACCGCAAAGATAAGAATCAGAACAAACTGGATCAGTGCCATATCGAAGATATCTTCCGTGCATACACAGAGCGCGTGGATGTAGAACGCTTTGCTCACGTAGCTTCCTTCGAAGAAATTAAAGCTAATGATTTCAACCTGAATATTCCCCGTTACGTTGATACTTTCGAGGAAGAAGAACTGGTGGACATTGAAGAAGTACAGGGCAATATCGAGCGCATCAAAGCGGAGATCGCTGTGGTTGAAGCGCAGATGGCACAGTACCTCAAAGAACTGGGATTGTAAAGAGGTATGAGTATGGATTTTAACAGCGCTCAAGCCTATGCTGCGTTTGAGGCAGTCCAACGGCAAGAAATCGAAAAGAATAAACGCCACGACGCGCTTCTTGCCAAAGGCGCAGAGGCAAGCATAGAAAACGCAGAACTGTTGCGTCAGCAAAACGACTTGTTACGCGAGCAGTTAGCAGAGGTAAAAGAACGCAATACGCTGCTTCAGGAAATGTACGACGCATCAAAGAAAGAGGCTGAAGACAATAAAAAGGAAGCACTTCATAATAAAGTGTTTGGTTGGGTTTCCTTTGGTGTTGGTACATTGATAGGAATCGCCGGTATTGTGTTTGGTATTATATTTAATGGCTAATAGACGGAGGTAAACATTGTCTGCACTTGAATTTTTCACAGGATTTATTACCGTGTTCGAAGACCTTGTGTGGGACTGGATTGCCGGTAGCATCTTGGTGACTGCATCTGGTAGTATTGCTTACGCCATCGGCGGGCAACTTGGCTATAGCGGAAAAGTTGGCTGGGTTTTATGGCTGATCACAGCAGTGGCTATATACGCTGTAATCGCGTGTATCATACGAGCGATTATGTGGCTGATTGCACTCCCCTGGTGGGTGTGGCCGATCGTAGGCTCGGTGATTGTAGTGGGCATTGTTTTAGCTTTCATACTGAAATATAGATCAAAGAGCGGTGAAACACGATGAGAGAAGATATAAAAAAGCGCATAGAGGCGGTTCGCCAGGGTGAGATACCAGAAGGATATCTACGCACCCGAGCAGGTATGATGCCGCTTGACTGGCAAAGCAATCTTGCAGCCAAAGACATATTTCGTAATCATACCAACAAGAAGCACAATGGAGAATTTCAAGTGCTTTCCGCTACACAAGATAGAGGAATAATTCCTCGTAGCGAAGTTGATATTGATATCAAGTACGATGAAGAAAACATCGGATCATATAAAAAAGTTGAAGCCGGAGACTTCGTGATTAGCTTGCGTTCTTTCCAGGGTGGCATAGAATACTCGGAATACGAAGGGTTAGTAAGTCCTGCTTATACCGTTCTGAAAGCCACAAAACCTATCAGTGACAATTACTACCGTGCCTATTTCAAAACGCCGGATTTTATCAGTAGATTAAACGGCGCGGTATATGGTATCCGTGATGGCAAGCAGATCGGCTTTGAAGATTTTGGCGAACTTGCAGTTCATTATCCTCCTCTTGCTGAGCAGCAGAAAATTGCTGATATTTTGGCAACCTGTGATCGGGTGATTGAACTGAAACAGCAGTTGCCGGAGGAAAAGCGCCGCCAGAAGCAATGGCTGATGCAGAAACTCCTATCAGAATCATCCGCCGTTAATGAGATACCATTGTCCAATCTGTGCTCAACGATATGCGACGGAGACTGGATTGAAAGCAAGGATCAAAGCGAATCGGGTATACGCCTGATTCAGACCGGTAATGTGGGCGTTGGCAGGTACCTTGATAAAGAAGGCCGTGCGCGATATATCAGCGAAGATACTTTCAAAAAGCTCAATTGTACGGAGGTATTTGCTGGCGATATTCTGCTGTCAAGACTACCTGATCCAATCGGACGCGCCTGCATGGTCCCCAACTTGTCTACAAGGGCAATAACTGCAGTTGACTGCACGATTCTTCGTTTCAAGGATGCGGATGTGGCCGAATTCTTTTTGCAGTATGCTACAAGTAATGAATATTTCAACAAAATATCCATTTTGGCAGGAGGGTCCACAAGAACAAGAATTAGTCGAAAAGAGATAGAAAAACTTTTGATTCCTGTCCCCACTAGCAAAACGGCTATGCAGAAGATTTCTAAGGGGTTATCCTTAGCGGATCAAGAAATTTCTTCGTTGGAGCAAGAATTGGAAGCTTGGCAGCAAAAGAAAAAAGCCCTGATGCAGCTTCTGCTGACAGGACTTGTGCGTGTGAACGCTTAACGGGACCGCCGGTGTAGCGGCAACTGCACCGGCCCCCTGAAATATAGGTGAATAAAGAGAAAGGAGGAAACGCTTATGGTATTCTACGATAGTCACAGAAAACCAACAGCCTACACGGAAGATGGTACACACATCTATCTTTTCACAGGCCAACCAGTGGCATATTTTAGCAGAGATGCTGTATATGGCTTCAATGGTAGGTTGCTTGGATGGTTTAGTGACGGATGGATTCGAGACCTTAGCGGTAACTGCGTTTTCTATTCAGAGAACGCGACAGGATGTGGTCCTTCCAAACCGTCTAAATGCTCTTGCCCCTCAAAAAGCTCTAAAGCATCTATGCCATCAAAAGCTTCGATGCAATCGAGAAGTTCGAGAGCATCGGACAAGACCGGATGGTCCCCGTTATCGGGCAGGCAATTTTTTGGACTATGATTATGATGAAAGGTGGTGAGGCCTATGAGGGCACAAAAAAAGAACACTTAAATTGCGGCAACAATCTAAGTGTTCGAAGCGGTATATAAGCAGACAGAAAATCAACTTATACGTGCTTATTTTAGCACGGGTGCTTGACAAAGTCAAGAGAAAGGACCCGAATGGCAACATTAAATATGAATGGCTCTTATGAGCTCACCGCTGCAAAAATAGATGCAGTGGTTACAAGAACAAGCCCTGGCAATTATGCGCTGGGTTACGTAAACAATGAGAACACTTTTGTCGTACAGTATGTTGGTCGGTCGGATAGCGACGTAGCAGCTCGACTCAAACAGCACGTTGGGAAAAAGTATAAGAGTTTCAAATACAGCTACGCAACATCTCCCAAAGCTGCATTTGAAAAAGAGTGCGTAAACTATCACGATTTTGGTGAGAGCAAACTGTTAGACAACAGTATTCACCCCGATAGACCTGCTGGTTCTGGTTGGAAGTGCCCCCGTTGTAGCATTTTTGGATGAGGTAAACATATATGGCAAGAAAAGAGCATCATATTGTTCCCAATTCCACTAAGGGTGGTTGGGATGTAAAACGTGAAAACGCAAAGCGCAGCAGCGGTCATTATGACACCAAGCAGGAGGCTATGGAAGCCGGTCGAAGAATGAGTATCAACCAGGGTACGGAATTGATTCCGCACCGCAAGGATGGCACTATCCAGAACCCCAATAGCCACGGTAATGACCCTTGTCCGCCGAAGGACAAAAAATAATCGGTACCAGGCCGGCAGGGCCTTGCGCCCTGCTGTGCCTCTTTATCATAATTACAGGACTTACAAGCTAGAAAGAGAGAGGCATATGGATAAGAAAAAAAGCGGAAAACAGATGAGCTTTGAATCGCTGACGGATTCATTTCAGCTTATAGAGTATTTAGATGCAAAAGCGAGATTGAATAGTAGTAAAAATTTATGCCAATATACAACAGTTTCTGCTTTGGTAAACATGATACGCAGCAAAACAATGCATCTTTCTAATGCTAAATTTATGAATGATCAGCTGGAATTTCAAAATGGAGACGCAACCATCTGGAGAGACCTTTTCTTCTCTTGCTTTATGATGGAAGACGATGAGAGTATTGGTATGTGGGGAATGTACGCGCAGCCTTGGAGAGATGGAGTGAAAATCACCATTCCCAGAGACATACTGCGTCAGTGGATATCTGAGACTACAGAGATAATTGAAGTATCACAGCAAACTAAAAAACCAACCGGCAGAATTATTAACGATCCTAAGGAATTCAAAATTTGGATTTCTGCGGTGGCGTATTCCAATTTTGATGGAATCGATACAAAGAAGGAAGAAGAAATACTGCGGTGTGGTGGTCAGACGAATCGCAGTTTGCATAACGTACCGCACCGAGCAGAACTTACTGGATATATAAAAGATATGGCGTGGAGCTATGAAAAGGAAGTTAGGGTCAAAAGCCGTTTTAAAAATAGGATGGGTTTTGAACGCGTGGCTATTAAAATGCCTGATTATGTGATTGATTCATTGGTAATCACCCCAAGTCCATTATTTGAAGGGGATATTGTAAAACGAATAGAGAGTGAAGTTTCTCGTATTATTGCTACAGATAACAGCAAGTTTGTTGGTAAGTTGCAAATCCGAAGCGCTTGTGATAGTTGCAGCATAGCCGGAAAATCATAATAACTGCTTGCCGTTTAGGAGGATTTATATATGCCCAATCATCAGATTTTTAATGAGCGTCCAGAATCCCAGGACAGAGCACTGAAAGAACTTCAGGCAATGGGATATCAATATATTCCCAGAGCAGAGGCCGAGCAGAAGCGCGGCCATCTTTCGCATGTTCTTTTCCCGGAAGTGTTGCGGGAGTTCTTGGCATCTCAATCTTTCATGTATAGAGGGATGAAGACTCCTTTCCCGGATGATGCCATTGGTGAAGCGATCCGCGATTTGGATGCGCCATTGGAGCGTGGCCTGATGTTTTCCAGCAAGGCGATTTACGATCGACTGATCTATGGAAAGAGCTGTGATGTTAACCTGTATGACGGCAACACGCAGTCCTTTGATATTTCCTACATCGACTGGGAACATCCTGAAAACAACATCTGGCAGGTTACAGATGAGTTTTCTGTGGAGCGTCCCAACGGTAAATATGCGCGCCCGGATATTGTTCTACTTGTGAATGGTATTCCGCTGGTCGTAATCGAGTGTAAAAAATCCAGTGTAGACGTAGAAGAAGGCGTGAAGCAGAACGTCCGCAACTGGCAACCGGATTATATTCCTCAACTGTTCAAGTTTACGCAGCTTGCTATTGCTATGAACCCGGAAACCGTAAAATATGGTACGGCCGGAACAAAACAGGAGTTTTACTGCAAGTGGCACGAAGAAGATGTGCAATGGCAGGAGGAAGCGGCAAAGCGCTATGTAGATGACGGTCATATCACCGAGCAGGACCGTGTAATCGTATCTATGCTGTCAAAACAGCGCTTGCTGAATATTATTCGATTTTTTATTCTGTATGATAGCGGCATTAAGAAAGTCGCCCGTTATCAGCAGTTCTTTGGTGTTGAAAATACAATGCGTCGCATCCATGGTGAGGATGATTGCCCCACCAGAGGCGGCGTCATTTGGCATACTCAGGGTAGTGGAAAATCCCTGACAATGGTTATGCTTGTCAAACGTATTATTGCTGACGAGCGTGTTAAAAATCCGCGTTTTGTATTGGTGTGCGACCGCTTGAATCTGATTAAGCAGCTGCGGGACAACTTTGTTCATACTGGCATGGATCCGGTAGAGGCTACTACCGGTCGTGGGCTTGTGACATTGCTTACGGATTCGGCAAACACGTTGATCGCAACAACGATCAATAAGTTTGAGGCGGCAGCAAAGTCACGTGCAAAGGTAACCGATGAGAACATTTTCCTTCTGATCGACGAAAGCCATCGTTCTCATACCGGCGAATTCCATAATATGATGAACGAAGTGCTTCCCAACGCGTTCAAGATTGGTTTTACAGGTACTCCTCTGCTCCGAAAGGATAAGAGCAACACTTATCTGAAGTTTGGTAAGCAGATTGGACATTCTTATCGTTTTGAGGATGGTATCCGCGACGGCGTTATCGTGCCGCTGGTTTATGATGGAAGAATTATTCCTCAAAAAGTGACCAGTGATAAAATTGATGATTATCTCAAGAGCATTCTTGCTCCGTTGACCGAACCCCAGAAGGAAGATATGCGCAGAAAGTGGAGTTCCTTTATGCACTTAGCACAGACGGAGCAGCGGCTTTCTATGATCGCCTTTGATATTCATGAGCATTTCTTGAATTATTGTAAGCCGCGTGGATTCAAAGCTATGGCGGCGGTGTCCACGCGTGCGCTGGCAGTACAGCTGGAGCGCGCGATCAATGGGCTAGGTGGCGTGAAGGCAGCAGCACTTATTTGTGACGATTCTGTTTCAACAGAAGGTGATGAAGGTGTTGTCACTAACAATGATAAAGCGATCATTCGCGACTTTTTCAAGAAAGAAGTAGAACCCCGCTTCGGAACAAAGTATGAGGCATATGAGGAATACGTAAAAGATAACATCCGTGGCGGTGAGGATATTGATATTGTAATTGTACAGAGCATGCTGCTCACCGGTTTTGATGCCCCGTCTTTGGGCGTACTCTATGTCGATAAACCGATGAAGGAACATTCTCTGTTGCAGGCTATTGCGCGTGTAAATCGTATTGCAGCAGGCAAGGACTTTGGTCTGATTGTTGACTATTGGGGATTGTTCGGTAATCTGAACAGTGCCATGGAAATGTATAGCGATGATCAGTCCGGATTGTCCGGTTATGATCCTGCGGATATTGCAGATTCCATCGCTACAGCATCTGAGGGTCAAGAAAAACTAAAGGAAGCGCACAAAGCATTGTGGGATTTCTTTGGCAATGCTTCCTTTGATCAGAATAACCCTAGAGCTTGGGTTGCGTTCTTTGAAAAAGAAGATGCGGACGAAAGTGAAAAGCTGAGAAAAGAGTTCTACGAAAAACTGGCTGCATTTTCCAAGATGATGACCATGGCAGTAGGAAACTATTCCATGTACCAGGCTATCGGGTTTGACCAGATGCAAAAATATAAAGCCGATTTGTTGTTCTTCCAGAAGCTGCGCTCTGCACTGATGATGGTGTATGCAGAAAAAGTGGACTTCAGCAAATATGAAGATGGTATCAGAAGCTTGCTGAATACTTTCGTTACATCGGAGCCTGTAGAAATCGTTGTAGAACCGGTAGCGATCCATGATAAAGCTGCTATGGACCAGCAGTTGGAGGAAGTGGAAGGCCAGAAAGCAAAAGCTGCATATATCCACACTCGTATTGTTTCAGAGCTGGAATCCAGAAGATACGAGGACCCCATGTTGTTCAAGCGATTCTCCGAAAGAATTCGCGAGACTATTGCAGAGTACAAAAAATCGCGTGACGAAAACGTATATCTTGCGAGCATGAAGAAAATGGCGGAAGATCTCCGTCAAGGATTCACCGGCCACTCCTATCCTTCTGCGATTACCAATGATAGCGATGCAAAGGCGTTCTATGGTGTTGTTGCAGATACGTTGAAGCAGCATGGAGAAGATAGCCTGGAATTCGACGATGCGATCGGTAAATTGGCGTTGGAGATCAAACAAGCTGTACAAACTCTTGCTCGTGTAGACTGGAGAAACAGCACTCCGATTCATAAGAAAATGAATCAGGCAGTGGAAGATTTACTTTGGGATTTCTGTGATGAATTTGGCATAAATCTTCCGATTGATAAAATGGACCTCTTAATTGAGCAGGCAATAAAAACGGCAATGAGCAGGTATTAATATGGAACATTCAGTAATAGTTAAAGGAAAAATATTGCCGGTTGCAGTTTCGCTTAAAAAGATGAAGCAGGTACGCTTAAAGGTTTTTCCATCGTGCGAGATTAAGCTGTCTGCACCTATTGGCACTCCGGATGAATGGATCACGGAGTATTTAGCGAGTAAAACTCCATGGATCGAAGAAAAGCTGGAGCTATTCGTACAAACGCGAGCTGTTGAAAAAGAGGAACATTTCATTTCGGGCTCATCAACCCGTATATTAGGGCGACAGCTTACGATTCAGGTGCACGAAGCGCGCCGCAAACAGATTGTTCGTGAGGATTCTGTGTTACATGTTTTCACCCCGGAAATCGATCAGAAAAAAATTGACAACCAAGTTAATAACTGGTGGCAGCGTACGTCAAAACAATACTTTCAAGAAGTTGTGGATAAAATGTATTCCATCATTGAGAAACATGGTGTGGAACGACCTGCTGTGTGCGTTAAGAAAATGACTACTTTATGGGGCAGCTGCAGTAGAAGAACACAAAGAATCAACCTGAACTTCTATTTGTATAAGGCAAGCGTTCCTTGCGTGGAGTATGTAATATTGCACGAATTGGCACATTTTCTGTACCCTTATCACAACAAAGAGTTTTACGACTTTATCACGATTCATATGCCTGATTGGCAAGATCGAAAGAAACAACTCGATTACGAGTTTGTGTTAGGAATCTAAGGAGGACGGCATATGGCTGTTAGAGGTAAAAACATTAGCGTTTATTTAATGGATGGAGACGCAACCGGACGCATGAAGGCAACGATTGCGAACTGGACAGGCGTTGCGTATAGAATCCCGCGCACCGCTTTGGATTTGTGTAAGGATCGGGATGATCTTAAGCAAAGCGGCGTGTATTTCCTGTTTGGCGTTGATGATCAATCCGGTGACAACGTCGTGTATATCGGACAAGCTGGTGCTAGGAAAAACGGAGAAGGTATTTTGAACCGCCTTGCTGAACACAAGCGCAATCCTGATAAGGATTACTGGACAGAGGCTGTGGTGTTTACCACTTCCAACAATTCCTTCGGCCCAACAGAGATAAGCTATCTTGAAAATCGTTTCTGCGGAATGGCGCAGAGCGCAAAGCGGTATACCGTCAAAAATGGAAATGATCCTACACATGGAAACATAACAGAAGAAAAAGAAAGCGAACTTGAAGAATTTGTAGATTTCGCCCGCCTAATTATGGGTGTACTGGGGCACAAGGTTTTTGAACCGCTGGTAAAACCTGTTGTGGTGGAAGAAGAACCCGAGACAGTAAAGCAAACACCTGTGCTGTATTTTGAAACAAAGCGCGTGCAGGCGACTGGCTGTGTCGTTGCTGATGGATTTGTTGTTATAAAAGGCAGTCGACTGGACCCGACAATCAGCAAAAGCTGCCCGAGTAACGTTGTGGAGTTTCGGCAGAAATTTTCGTCGCGCATTATAGATGATGTGTTGACGGAGGATGTATTGCTGCCGAGCCCTTCGGCCGCCGCCTCTTTTGTTAGCGGCTCCTCTCGAAATGGTAAGATTACTTGGAAAACCGCTGAAGGTGTGGCCATAGGGCAGCTGGAAGATTAAATTATTAGTGATTGTAATTAGAAAGGAGGCCGTTTGATGGGAATTTATAAAACGATTCGGGATAATGATATTAGCATTACTTTGCAGCATGGCCAGAAGGCAGACACCTATATGTACTTCGACGCGAACGAAGCACTATCACATGCGCAAATCATATTAGATGGCCTCAAAAATACTATTGCTGAAGTGAAAACGACGGCAAACCTTTTTGATTATTTTGCTGCCAAAAGAATATCCTCATTTTCGGCTGTAGTCGAATCGGTTAAAGAGGCAGAGCAGCAGGAAACGCTCAAAGAGTTAGTTGATGCCGCATCAATGACTATGAAGGCTTTTTCTATCGGAGAAATCATCAAACTAATTAATCGAGAGTATGAAAGCATCATTATCCGCAAGAATACCAATGAAGGAATGCGAGAACTGTTTTTCCCTTTGGTGGAGTTTTGCATCCAATATCAATCGGGTATTTCAGATGAGGTGTTTACATTCCTTGCTACAGAGCACTGGTTCGTGTTTGTGAATTATTATGATGATTTGAAGAAAAAACTTCTTTCATCTTCAGTGCTGTATGAACTGGTCTTTTCTGAGGAAAACATTAAAAATCTTATACGTTCTAAATGTAAAACACTATTAGAGATTGCAAAAAACATTCCGGAATCTACCCAGGCTGGGGCGGAATGCTTGGCATTGTTAAGAGTTCGTATTATAGTGCTATCAATTGATATTATGCAAACGGCTGTTGATCGTGATCTCCTAGCTTATAGTGACAGCATGCGTCGTGTGCGTCGTTATTTTTCGGAAATCAATTATGATCAGCAGGAGCTGAGCAAATATGAAGAAGCATACAAGGCGTTTGACGCTAAGTTGACCGATTATCTGGATAATCATGGAAGTGTGTTTTCGCATGAAATTCCTTCTGATATAGCGGACACCATCTGGGGGTCTGAAGCAGAGTGGATTTCTAAGCTGCTCCATATGACACATTCTTTTAAAAATGGTGAAGTTGTCAGCAATTTCACTTATGCTGAAACCGACGAACCCTCGTTGATGGACATGGTGTCGCATAATATTGACACGGATGATTATTTCACCTACAGCAGGCAACAAAAAATACAAATCTCGGGGTCTGTAGGCACGGCAATGCTGATGCAACTGGTTAACAACCAGCAGTATTATGAAGAATACTTTTCGTCATTGGCAGCAGTTTTGGAAGCTATTTCAAAACACTGTAACTATGACGATGAAGTGCTTATTAACGATTTGCTCGGGATGGAGCAGTCATTGCAATTTGTGTCTGCAGCAAGGAAAAAAGAAGGTGCCGAGAACTGCTGGTCGCTTGTATATGGTGCAAGCATGTTGATTATTGCTTGTATCGAAAAGCTGCTGCGCCTTACATACAAAACGGAGAAAAATGTAATTCTTTCGGACGAGCTGATACAGTTAGGGCCGTTGTTGAGCAATGAATCCATAGAAGAAATCTTGTCCGTGGATCTGATGAAGGGCGTGGGATTCTACTTGTCCAAATACGGTTATGTAGGTTTGAATTACCGTAACCGGTTGGCCCATCTGTCAGATATAAAAATCCACGAGATCCCGCGCTCGCTTCCATATACGTTGTTCTATTTGTACACATGTGTAGTTAATGGAATTTTCATTCACTATTGCGCCAAGCAAGAGCAAATGTAGTCGTACGATTGTTGCTGAAGGAGCACAAACAACATCGAATCGATTGAGACAATTGCTAAATGTTAGTGAGTTACTGCGCCAATCTAAGGGTTTCTTTACGAGTACGGCTATTTAGTGTAAAGGCAGAAGGAATATTCATGGATAAAAAATATCTAATAATTAAATCAAACAACGACTACAAAACTAGCCGAGAGTTGGACGACAAGACTTATTCAGAATTAAAAATAGCTGCTAGTGCCCTTGAGACATTTAATACGCTCGCATTTTTATGCAACAGCTATGTAAAAGCGAAGGAGGACTTTCTTGCATATGATTTTACACAGTTTGATGTGAGAGAAATCGATATGTTTACGATGTTCCTCAACGCGTTAGAAGCAATGGCAACGAACAGAAATTTGTGGGAAGCTTATCTTAAGCGCAGTTATCAAGGCGACAGTGTAGTTTTTCCGGATGAAACAAAAAAATCATGTTTTGGCATAAAAGACTCCGAATACTACGACAAGAATATTGAATATGTGGTATCAAAGGTGCTGCGAAACATGATCGCACATCACAGCAAACCCTATTCGGAGATAGTATACGATGATAATTTGCGCAGACAATTCATTGTGACAAAAGAAGACTTATTAAAGCTTGGTAATCCTAATGCATCGTCAAAAAAATATATTTCAGAAAATAAAAACGATTATTACGACGTGGTGAGAATAATCAAACGCGCATTTGAAATTGTCGATGAGATTAATGTCTATATGTTTAATTTGCTGCTTCAAAAGGAGTGGCCGAGATTCATATCCGCACGATATACAGTGAGGGAGCATATCGGAATCGACTGGCAAGGAGCATACATAGTGAAAGCAGATCCCCGTTATCCTGAAAGCCATCTTTTGTACCTATCACAAACAAGTATTTCAAAGAATGCAATGAACTCTATTTTGTCAATTGCGGCACAAAGCTTAAGATAAAAGCTTGTCGTCAAGAAATAACCGATGCGACGGAAGTATAAATCCTAAGTGGGACAAATGTTACACTTAGAGCAAGGAGATAGAAATATGGAACTGATCGGATTGAAAGTGAAACATGCCGTGTTCGGTGCTGGCACGATTACCGAAAAGGACGGCAACTACATCACCGTGGAATTCGCCGCAAAAACAACAAAGTTTGTATATCCAGACGCTTTTGAAAAATTCATCAAGGCCGAGGATCCAGTGGTGCAGCAAGCGATCTTGGATGAGGCCAACAATTCAAAAGCAGCGGCAGAGCAGAAACGTCAAGCTGAAGAAGCTGCACGTAAGGCAGCAGAAGAACAGCGTCGCGCCGCTGTTGCGGTTGCAGCACCGAAGGCAAAGAAAGCAAAGACGCTTGATGAAATGTTTGCACCGGACTATCATGCGGAAAAGCTGGCCAGACAGCCCATCCTTACCTATCAACAGGTGGAGGATCAGTTCGGTATTCGCATTTCCGGATTCGGCAGAGGTATCAACCCGACAGACGATACCGTTGTTCTAATTTCCTCGATCGGCAAAGACAGCGGCAACTTTGTGTATCATGATAAGTGGACCGCCGAAGGCGATTACCTGTATTCCGGCGAAGGTAAAACCGGTGATCAGACCATGACCAAGGGTAACCTTGCGATCAGGGATGCAGCACGCAATGGAAAGAAAATCCACCTGTTCGTCAAGTTTTCTCCTCAAGAGTATTACTATCAGGGCATCTTTGAGCTCGTTGATTATACATACGAGGATGAGAAGGACGAAGACGGAAATATCCGCAAGGAGTACAAGTTCCGTCTAAGGAAGGTGTCTGCGCAATGAAGGTTGTACGCGTCGTTGCGGCAGTGATTTGTGATTCGTTGGAGCGTCCAACGAAGATATTTGCTACTGCAAGAGGTTATGGTGATTTCAAAGGTCAATGGGAGTTCCCGGGCGGAAAAATCGAGGCTGGCGAATCATCGCAGACCGCGCTGATCAGAGAAATAAAAGAGGAACTTGCTGCGGATATTGCTGTTGGACCGTTAATTGATACGATAGAATATGACTATCCGGCATTCCATTTGAGTATGGATTGCTTTTGGTGTGTGGTAACAAGCGGCACTATAAAACTGTTGGAGGCGCAGGATGCTCGGTGGCTGAATAAGAATGAGCTTGCAAGTGTACAATGGCTTCCGGCTGACATTTCGTTGATAGAAAAAGTATCAGCAGTATTGCAATAAGGTTTTGCCGCATAGAAAGAGGCTGCGTATGTTTCAGATTGGATGGGTTGATTATTCCCGCGAAGAAAGAAATAAAATAATAAATATTATAAGGCTGCTCGGAGACCAGGAGGCGTTGGACGAACTGGGCATTGGCGTAGTGCGCGATGCATTTTCGGACATGCTGTTTCCTGGAATTTCGACGCTGCAAACAAGAGCAAAATACTTTGTTTTAACGCCATATCTTTTCCAAATGGCAGAAAACGCATCCCTGAATAATGCGGCTGATGTTTTGTCTTTTGTCAGACGAAATGAAGAAAAGCTTGTTGCGATCCTGGTTAATAATTCTCCGGGAGCAGACGGTATTATTGGAAGCAGAAACTATAAAAGCGGAAAAACCGTAAAAATGAAACCGAGCAATATCTATTGGAACGGAATGCGGACAACGGGAATTTTGCGATATAAAGAAGCTTCAATAGACAGTGTGTGCAGGCAGATTGCGTCAAAGACATCTCAGCGTGCGGAAATTCAGTTAAAAACCAGCGACAAGGATGTTGCGCAAGACGACGTAGAGGCTTTGCGCTTAGGAGGGACCATTTTCACTCCAATTTCACCTACATACGATGTTATGCGCGATGCAACCATAGAATTGACAAAGGACGAAGCGGAGTATTTATATCGACAGTTTATTACTTCGGCAGAAACGAAGGATTCGTTGATGGCACATATGCTGAGAAGCGCCAACGTGTTCCCGACACTGTTAGACATTCCGGAAAAATGTCTGGAGGAACCGCTTAGAAGCAGGTTTATTTTAGCGCGAAATTTTGCGGAGTTTATTTACGGAGCGCATCTGTTGTACAATATAATACTTGCTGAAGGGTGCGGCATTGAAGACGAAACAACAGCTTCTATCAATAAAGATTTCGAAAAGTGGTTGGAAGAATATTCTTCTCCGCCGTTAGATGAAATAGTGGCAGTGACAAAATGTCCCATTGTTACTGCGAAATTCTTTCGCGATTTCGATGGTGCTATTCGTGCAAAAGACATAGAAGGAGCAAAGAACATTATTATTGCTCGCGAAAGATTGGTAAAGCCAGGTCGTCAAAAATTAAGACGGCCCGACTATTTTTCATATGAGGCTCCTATCCATTGGTATAAACTTAATTATCGATTCAATACAGCTAAAGTGATTGCAGAGGATATATTAAAAGCGCTGAAGGAGGCATAATAAATGAGTCGCCATTTTGATCAACAGAATAATCGCGTAAACTATGGCGAAGCATTAACACCTCCTCAGGGGTATGAGTTAGACTTTGCAGTAGGATTGACATATTCGCTTGACCTGGAGGCATTTTTATCGGTGCCGGTTTTTCTGAGCTGCGCCGAGCAAACTGATGAAATAAGCAACAATCCGTATCTGATGTTAGAATCTATAAGGAAAAACAGCGAAAAGATTGCGCTCTTTTGCAATGGCGATGGAATTAAGTATGTAAATCCTCGGAATGCAGCGTTTTTCGCCATGATCGAAAACTGTGTTCATCCTATATCCATGCCAGAAAAATCGTATTTTCATCCAAAGCTCTGGGTAATTCGATATAAAAAAGCGGAATGCCCCGATAAACTAAGAGTTATTGTTTTGAGCCGAAACCTTACCTTTGACCAGAGCATGGATATTGCAGTAACCTTAGAAGCTGAAGCAACAGATATTTATAACGAAGCGCATCAGGGATTGGCTGATATGATCGCTTTTGTTGCTAAAAAAACAACCCCCAAAAAGAAACGTGATAAAATCATTGGCCTTGCAGATAGCATCATGCATGCCGGTGATTTTGATTGCGGAAGTGATTTTGAATCCTATCGATTCGTGCCGTTTGGAATTGATGGACATAGAAAAGAATCGGATGTTTTCTTTTCGTGGGCGTATGATACCATCGTGGTTTCTCCATTCTTGACAGATAGTGTTGTTTTGAAAATGGCAGAAAATGCCAAGAGCAAAAAGTTGATCACCCGCATTTCATCCGCATCGAAAAAGGCTTTCGAAGCATTTGATGAGGTGTGGATCCCCAAAGAGGAAATCCTGAATAATGAGATCCTTGAGGAAGGCAATGAGGATGGAGCGTTCCGTGATCTTCATGCCAAGATCGTGTATCGCACAACGTCAGCAGGAAATTATTTGTATTTGGGATCGCTGAATACGACAGCAAACGCTTTTTACAAGAATATTGAGTTTATGCTGGAGCTGAAGTACAAGCCTTACCACGGGGGATACTGGACAGTGCACGATGATTTATTACCCAATGATAATAATGTGTTTCGCAAATTGGATGCGCCTAATTTGGAAGCAATCACAGAAACAGACGATATGTTATCGGATTTTTCTGATGTTGTTAGAGCAATAGAATCAGCGAAAGTTGTTGCAGATGGTGACGCCTATCAAATTACCATTAGAAGCAAGCGTTTAACAAACTCAGTAGAAATTGCTCCGCTCATGCGTCCTGCGGCCGTCAAAAGATTGGAAGAAGAAACCGCATTTGATGGAATTCAACTTCAAGAGCTGTCCTGCTTCTATATCGTGAAACGTGACGACCAAAAACGAATTGTGAAAATTCATACTAAGGGTATTCCCGAAGATCGGAACGACGTTTTATTCAACCAGATCCTTAAAATGGAAAATGGCGGTTTTTTTGCATATTTGTTGTTCTTATTGTCCGGAGGGCGCTCCGAAGCGGCTTTTCAGCAAGAGGACTTTCGTCGCTTGTTATCAAACGGAAAGAATAGCAAAATATTACGCTCAATGGCGCCTTCACTATACGAACAGCTCCTGCGTGCAGCATCGGAATCTACTGATACCATCACCAATATTTCAGATGTCATAAATAAGGTAGATCCTGATATGATTGACAGTTCACTCAAGGAATTAATTGAATTAATAAAATCATCAGTCCGAAAAAGGAGGTAACCCTGTGATCCCAAAGGATTTTCAAGAAGCCACAGCACAGAGGATAGTTGAAATATACAAAAGCGGAAAACAGAATAGGGTGCTTCTTGCGGATGAAGTCGGACTTGGAAAAACAATTGTAGCTAGTGCCGTTGTGCAAAAAGTCGCTGAATGGCATCGTGGTTTTGATGAGCATTTTAAGGTGATATACATATGCTCTAATATCAATATCGCCAATCAGAACTGCCGCAAATTAGGAATACCCGCAGAAGACTGCCTTAATTTTTCGGAAGGCAGACTTTCTATGCAGCATTTGCGATTGGCAGAAACATCAGGAAAAGATCATAGCTATATGCAGCTGATTCCCATGACTCCAGCAACATCGGTTGCCGCCAGAGGCAGCGGAACGAAAGAAGAGCGCGCACTGATCTTTGCGGTGTTAAGAGAATATGATTGTCTCAAAAATTATGAGAAAGAGCTATCAGAGCTACTTATGGTGGAGCGCCAACTCAAATGGTGGGATTGGTATAAAGATACATATATTCAGCGGATCAAACAGGCGGATGAAAATTGTCCCGGCTATCTGAGCGGGCTCCTCAGCGATATTGGTGTTTATTTCAGCAACAATCAAGAACTATATAATGAGCTGCTAAATGCATTGTGCGACGCTGGTGATCGTTTTGGCTGTCGTAATTTGGTAGAGCAGTTAAGAAGAATGTTTGCCCAGATCAGTTTGGACCGATTGGAGCCAGACTTGGTTATTATGGATGAGTTCCAGCGTTTTAAGGAGCTTATTTCTGCTGGCGGTGAGCAAAACATGCTGAAAGAAAAGTTTTTGGAGCAGCCGGACATAAAGGTTTTGTTATTATCTGCAACTCCGTATAAGCCGTATGCTACATTAGAGGATATTCAGTATGATGATGGCGACTCCAACAAAGAATTTATGGAAGTCGTATCGTTCTTGCTTGGGGAACACGGTTCACACGATTTTAAGATTGTGTGGGATAAATACTATCACGCTCTCGCAGAAATATCCGGAGAAAACTTAACATTACTGCAAACAACGAAGAACGCAGCGGAAAGCCGGATGTACCAGTGCATCTGCAGAACGGAACGTTTGCGCGGCGATGTTTTTGATAGTAAAAAAGCATGTGAACTTTCCATGAAAGAATTGAGCATCGCTGACATCACTTCATATACCGAGTTGCAAAAGTTGACAACAGAGCTGGCGGTTGGAAGTTTTCCGGTAGAATACGTAAAATCTTCTCCATACCTCTTGTCATTCATGGATTATAAAATCAAAACGAAGATAGAGCGAGCACTGCAGGAGAGCGGAAATTACACAAGGGTTGAACAGTCCGAAACTATGTTGCTTCGTAGAAACCGAATCAACCGATACTATAAGATCCCGCCGAACAACGGACGGTTAAATCGGTTGTTGACGGAGGTTTTTGGTAAAAACGGAAATGGAACGGAATTGATGCTATGGTTACCGCCGTCCCGCCCTTATTATAAAACCAATAACGTCTTTTCAAAAAATGCAGGATATTCTAAAACCCTGGTGTTTTCTTGTTGGGAAATGGTGCCGCGCATGATTGCCTGTATGATTTCGTATGAAGCAGAGCGGTCGGTAGTAGAAAAGCTCGGCAGAGACGATATACGCTATTTTGCAAACGAAGATTTTGATGATCAGAAGAAAAAGAAACGTACGGTAAACGTTCGTCTCCGCGATGAAATGGCCGATTTGCTGCTTTATCCATGCAAAACGCTGGCGGATTTGTATGACCCGGTAAAAAATATAGGACGAAAACTAAGTGATATTCGAGCAGAATTGTCAAAGCGGATATCAGAACTGGTTTCTGACATACAGGCCAGATATGAATTGAAGCCCTGCCGAAAAAGCGCAGAGCAGATTCTTGAGCTATTGAAAGTGCTTGACGGAAACGATGCATCGAATTTAGAAGGTATCCCGGAAAAGTCTATCGCGTTATTAACTGATATTGCCATCGCAGCACCGGCAGTATGCGCTCTTCGCTTGCACGCATCTCCGGAGCTGATTGATAAGTTGGCAAAAAAATTTGTGGCTTTGTTTAACAAACAAGAGTCGGTATACGCCTTGGATGCCACGTATAAAGCGGATGATCCTTATTATGAAAAGGTAGTTCGTTATTGCGCGGATGGCAACCTGATGTCCGTTTTAGAGGAATATCTCTATACCCTGGATGGCGATATCAGTCAGATGTTGAACGGGTTTTGCGACACAGCAAGCGCTGCTGTAGAAACAAAAGAATCCTTCTTAAAAGGAAGACCCAGATCGCGTTTACGAACACATTTCGCGGTTGGTTATTATAACGCAAAAACCGATAATGAAGCAATTCAAAGAACCGAGAATATAAGAAATGCATTCAATTCACCGTTTAGACCGTTTGTTTTAGCCACTACGTCTATTGGACAAGAAGGCTTGGATTTTCATGTGTATGCACGAAAAATCATGCATTGGAATCTTCCTTCGAATCCCATAGATTTGGAACAGCGGGAAGGCAGAATCAATCGATTTATGTGTCACGCGATCCGTCAAAACTTAGCGGCAAGCCAATATGGAGAACCGCCGTTCAATAAAGATGTTTGGAAAGAGATAATGGAGCGAGCGTCAGAATTAAAGGGTGATAATTCGGATATGGTTCCATTTTGGTGCTTGCCAAAGGACTATGATTGCCGATACCGAATTGAGCGTATAGTTCCCATGTATCCGTATAGTTCTGATGTTAACAAATATCAACGCCTAATTGATGTGTTGTCGGTTTACCGATTGACACTCGGTCAACCGAATCAGGAGGATTTGGTTGATGCCATTAAACGTGCGGATATTGACGAAAAATCTATTGAAGAACTGTATATGAACCTATCTCCGTGGAGCAGGAATAACAGTACAAATTGATTCGCTACTTAACTGCTAACAAACCGATTTTCATCTGGATATTGCCGGTGCGTTCTGGTATTGTGTGTCCCTGCCAAAAGGAGGTGGCGACATGCGAAGTATCATAGAAGAACTGTATTACGGCAATATCAGTCCGACGGATCGGGACATCATCAGAGGCGGTACATATTCGCACATACTAAATCTGGTAACCAGGAACGAGGATGAGCTGATGCAGACGCTAACGCAGGCGCAGCAGGAGACGTTTGAAAAGTTCAAAGACTGCGCGTCGGAGTTGGGCGACAAAAACGAAATGATGTCATTCGTGCTCGGCTTCAAGCTGGGAATGCGGTTGGCAGTGGAGGCAATGATCAGTGTGGATGACATCACAGAGCCCAAAATGACCTAACAGCAGAGCGTTCCATTAGGCGCATTGTTCCGCTATTCGGCTTTGTATTATTCCGATAACGTCTGCATTGTTCCGAAAACTGTTAAAGCTCTTCAAAAATGACAAGGCGGCATCGCAGCAGAAATGTTGCGGTGCCATTTTTGTATACTGGGGTTCTGTGTTAAACTGGGCCCATTTTGCGGAACTTTTTCTTATATCTTTTCATACGCGACTTTCTTAGAAAAAGAACCAGTAAAGAACAGTACCCCAGTAGAAGGGCATTTATGCCCTTCAGGCGACGGTTTTATAACACCGAACAACTGAGGTAGTCTGAAACGAATTTGGGGTAACTTTTCCTATATTCTTTCTTACGCGACTTTTACCATAAAAGGAATCAGAAATATTCAGTTGTTCAGTAAATTATAGTTTCCGCGCCTATGGCTTTTTATGAAGGGGTGTATAGGGGAAACAAAAAAATATGATATAATCCCCATAAAGGAGGTGGTGTGTATGATAGTGCGAGGCACGCTTTGGAATCAAACAAAATAGAAGGAGGTAAAACAAAGATGATTTCCAAAGAACAGTTTTTAACGATCAAACGACTCAAGCAAGAAGGTGTGCCGATCGCCGCCATTGCAAGAAGAATTGGCATATCGGAGCCAACCACACGCAAATGGGCCAACATGAGCGAAGCAGGCTTCGATGAGCTGAAAAAGGACGATACCCCATACTTAGACAACTATCACGAATTCATCCTCAGCATCCTGCGGGTGTGTCCGCAAACCAGAGAGACCAACATTCTGTACCGACTGAGGGAGGAATTTCCAGACTTCGAGTGCCGAAAGACTACCTTTTACAAGTACATGAGAAAGCTGCGGGAGCAGACCGGATTTGTTCAATTCACCGGACGTGTCACTTCGCTGCGGGAGGAATCACCGCCGGGATACGAAGCACAGGTGGATTTCGGTCAGTACCGCATGAAGGATATGTACGGCAAACCGGTGCGGGTGTACTTCTTCTGCATGGTGCTGGCATATAGCCGCATGCACTATGTGTATTTCAGCCGAGATCCCTTTACCACCAAGACCGCCATCCAAGCCCACGAATATGCCTTTCAGTTTTTCGGAGGCAGAACACAGATGATTGTGTATGATCAGGATCGGGTGTTTGTGGTGGATGAGAATTTCGGCAATATCGTGCTGGTACCAAGGTTTGAGGAATACGTCAAAAAGGTGGGCTTCAGCGTCCGTCTTTGTCGTCCCCACGATCCGCAATCCAAAGGCAAGGTGGAGACCTTTGTGCGCTACATCAAAGAGAGCTTTTTAGCAGGCAGAATCTACAAAGGAATCGACTCTTTGAACAGCGACGCCTTGCGTTGGCTGGATGCCGAAGGAAACGGTACAACCAACCTGCGCACCCGCAAACCGCCACGGGTTATGTTCCGCGAGGAAGCGCAGCACTTAACCAGAGTGCAGTTCTCTGACGAAGGCTTCTCGGAAATCCGAAGCGTGTCAGATAAATACACGGTGAAAATCGATTGGAGCGTTTACGAGCTGCCACGTGCAGCAGTCAAACCTTTTGAACAAGTCCGAGTGGAGGAACAGGACGGTATGCTGCTCTTTTACAAAGCGGCAGAAAACGAACTGATTCATAAATGCCCACGACGCGAATCTCCTGGAGGTACAACCTCCTACGAGGGCAATAGCCGCAAGGGAGACTCAGTAGCAAGCAACTCCTTTCGATTGCGTTTCGAGGCATATGACGTAGCGGAGGCTTTTGCCAGTCAGGTGGAGGAAACAGAACCGCGATACAAAAATCTACAGCTTGGCCGCATGCTGACACTGTCCAACGTGTTCACCATGGAACAAATGGTAGAAGCCATGGACTACTGCGTGAATATCGGCATTTGCTCGGCAGCCGAAGTAACAGCGTTTCTCATCTACCGCCACGGTAAGGACTATATTACAAAAAACATCTCGAAAAACGCCTATTATCGCAATCGTGAGCGGGCTGAAGAAATAAGGAGGGAGCAAGATGGCAGGTATCGCTGAATTACAACAACTGGCGCAGCAGCTTGGCCTTACCCACATCACCAGCGGCAAGGTGGATTTAGGCAATGAGACTCTCTCGAATACCGACTACCTCAAGCAGATATTCGAAGCAGAGGTACAAGCCAGAGAAAACGAAGCACTGGACCGTAGACGCAAAGCCAGCAATCTTCCGCATCGTGTGTTCACCACCGGCAAGCTCAACAAAGGCGTCAAGTGGCAGATTGAGCAGTTGGGGCAACTGGACTGGATAGAAGCATCAGAGGACATCGCCATTATCGGCCGCTGTGACACAGGCAAAACATCCCTGGCAGTCCACTTAGGCGAGCTGGCACTGAAAGGCGGCTATCGCGTTTACTACTGTAACATCGACGTGTTCCTGCAGATCTTACGAAACAAAGACACCGTCGATAAATACCACCGGAAGTTCCGGTACATGATAAGCTGTGATCTGATCATCATTGATGAGCTGATGTACGTAGCTTTATCCGAACAAGACTTGCCGCTATTTTACAGAGCGGTCAACTTCCTTAAAGAGGAACGAAGCATAATCTACATAACAAACAGAGAACTGTCAGAGTGGCCCCAGGTGGCAGATGATAAGCACCTGATGGAAACCCTGACACAGAAGATCATGAGCAGCAGCCAACAGATACGGCTGCAATAGCAAACACACGGCGAACCGCCGTGGCCGGAAAAACACTTCCGAATAATCTTGAAAACAACTGACCGAAAAGTCAGATAATATAGGTTTCCCACATTGAAAAATTTTTCCAACCAAACTTTCGGAAACACGAAAATTTGGCGGAAAAATCATGCCACGGGTAGGGGGATGCTGATCTTCACGGCTTTTTGCGCCAAAACGGGCGTGGGGTCACGCGCGAAAAATCGGGAAATCAAGTGGGGTCACGCGCGAAAAATCGGGAAATCAAGTGAAGCAGCTGGTGGAACAAATCATCGTAAACGATGACGGCATCGAAGTACACTTCAAATGCGGCATCGTCGCAAGCCACGAATACATGTAACACAAACGCCCACGGCAGCCAGAATGGTTGTCGGGGGCGTTTTTTGCGTTTAAGGCGCACAAAATCATTACTCTTTCTTTGTGAGTGGAACGAAATGGTGTCGAGATATTGAAAAAATCCGAATGATTTTCTATAATATAAGCGTAAAGTCCGTTTTATGGGACACATGTTCGAGTAGAATGAGATCAGAAAGATGAAGGAACTGTTCTCAAGGAGGAATAGATATGGCATTCAAGATTGGATTTGCAGCAGATACCGGCGAAAAGAAGCCCGTCGCTGCTACATACACTGTGCCGCAGCAGGCGGCAGCACCGCGCAAGTCTGTAGTGCAGATTTACTTCGCGGACAGACACATGACGCTGGCATACTACAACGATCAGTTTGACCTGCATCGTGGTGACATGGTCTATGTGGACGGCAAGCTGGAAGGCATGCTCGGTCGCGTCACCGAGGTCAATTATAACTTCAAGATTAAGGTGTCGGACTACAAGCGCGTCATCGCCGTGGTGGACACCACTGTGCATGGCCAGTTCTTCATGGCAGGCAGCCACTTCGTGACATTCGATCGTGGGGCACTGCCGAGCAGCAAGGCGGTAACATGGTTTAAGGCACCGGCAAAGGAAGACGATGAGTTCGTCAGCGGCAGCGACGATACCACATTCCGTCTGGATGACCTCAAGGGTATGAATGTCACCGCAGCGATCGCAGAGCGCGGCCATGAATACTACATGGAAAACAAGGTCAGATACATCAGTATCGACGGCACCAAGGGCTACGCCATTGTCGAAGGTAGTGAAGCATACGAAGTGGAGTTTGAGTACCGCAACGGTGAGATCAGCCAGCTGATTTGCTCCTGCTTCTGCAGCTACAATTGCAAGCACGAATTTGCAGCCATGCTGCAGCTGCGCGAAACGCTGGAGCTGATCGAGAAGAACTACGGCGACGAATATGAGCGCACCGGCTACTTCGCAGCAGTGAACAAGGGTACGCTGTTCGCATTCGCCATCGACGGCAAAGACAACGGCAGCTTCACTCTTTAAGGCAGGAGGAAAACACAATGCCCGACATGAATGATTATCATGCGTTCAAAAGCACCAGCGGTGGTTCGGGCGGTAGCAGCGGCGGTGGTGGCGGCAAAGGCTTCGGCTGCGGCTGGATCGTCATCGTGATCGTCGTTATCCTGCTGATATCCTTCATCGCAGACGGTGCAAGCTGGGATGCAATAGACACGCTGCTGGGATTGGGGCTTCTGGCATTCCTGTTCTTCCGCTGGATATCCACATAGGGCGGCAGGCACACTACTTTTGCTTACTTTTACCTCAATTCTGCTCCGTTTGGTTACTCTTTCGCACGAAAAAAGTCACCTTTGTCGGTAGACAAAGGTGACTTTTTTCAATGATATCCGTTCCTTACGGAACGGGTGATATATCTTCCCTATGATATCGCCCTTCGTGCGATGATCTATGCCTGCGGCATATGAAGGAACGGATATTATATCATATTTGCAACGCAAATATATCATACGGCAACGCCGTATATCATATCGCCAACGGCGATATATCATTGAAAAGCATCAACATACAGAAAAGCTTTGTGGCAATATCCGCAGGCTTTTGATTGCATCTTGCAAAACCGCAAAGGAGAATGTAAATTGAAAAAAGTATTTATGATCGTCTTTGAAAATGAACTTGAATTTGCCAAGAACTCTGACAAGATCAGTGAGCGTTTTACAAATCCTGATAATACAACAGAATACTGCGGTTTTTGGGGAAAAATCCAATTTAACAAGAATGAATGCTTAAATGCGATTTCTTCCGCGGTTAATCATTTTATACAAATGCCTGATAAAAAGGAAATATATTTTGGATGTGTTCGGGAAGATGTTTCGGAAATTGAACCCTTGCTTTTAAGAAAAAATTGCGAAATTATTATTTCTTCATACGCTGATTTTGTGCGTTAAAGCATACTTTTGGTCGTTCTTTCCCCTGCTTACGCTACTTTTAGTCGCTCTTTCGCAGTAAGAATTTGTCAATTGGTTTATTATACCATACGTTCATGAATACGCCAATCGCTTATTTGACAAATGCTCATATTTATAGTATAATGTTTGTATAAATATTAGTCACCGGAGGCTGTGTACCGTAGTACCGTAATGCCGGATTAGGTGTCCAAGTGAGCTTGGGTTATTGTATATCAATAGCCGAAGCTCTATTTTTATTTTGGAGGTAATTATGAAAAACACGAAAGTTACTCTTGTACCGCTTGCGTTAGACGACCGTGAGCAGTTTATCCTTGACAATCAATGGGCGTTCAAGTATGGCGCGATGATGGAGTTCGGTGAACGTGACGACCATATTGACGATGATGGTGAGATCATCTCACGCGCAACCATTGAAAAATCCATCGACAATCCCCAAAGCGAAACCTACCGCATTATGCTTGATGGTAAGAAGGTCGGTGGATTGATACTCACGATTGACAAGGAGACACATCATAACCACTTAGATATTCTCTTTGTCCTACCCGAAGCACATAGCAAAGGTATCGGCTACGACGCGTGGCAAGCGGTTGAGGTTTTGCATCCCGAGACAGTGGTTTGGGAAACTTGCACACCTTATTTCGAGAAGCGTAATATCCATTTCTATGTAAACAAGTGCGGTTTTCAGATTGATCAGTTTTGGTGCGCGAATTTCAGACCCGAACACGAAATGTTTGAAGATGAAATACACGATGCTGACGAAGGGCCTGATGAAATGTTTCGTTTCATCAAGGTGATGCAACCATAACTTACAAATTCTTATTTTCCGAACGGTTCCTATTACTCCGTTCATCCTGTCACATAATTGTAATCGATACAAGAACACTCCCGGCAGATCATCTTACCGGGAGTGCGGCTTGTTTGTGACGCCAGGCCGTTTGTGCCGTTCTTTTGATACAATTTACAGGCTTGTGCGGGCGATGATATTCTCCTGCAGCGCGCGGCTCAGGGTGACGAAGTAAGCGCTGAAGCCGCCGACGCGC